>NZ_JAJOZK010000011.1 GCF_022419185.1 Thermomonas flagellata
GTTGCCCTCGTGGCTTGCATGCGCAAGCTGCTGACCGTGCTCAATGCCATTGCAAGGCACCGCTCCAGCTGGGACTTGACTCTTCATCACGCTTGACTGCCAAGACGGTTGCTCAGTCCAGCGGCGGCAGGCGGATCCCGGCCAGCTTCCATTCCAGCCCGCTGCGGCGGAACTCGAACACGACCGGCTTGCCCTCCGCGCTCGGCACGGTCGCGGTGAACAGCGAGGGTGATTCCCAGCGTGTGCGCGCGTCGCGCAGCGGATCGAACGGGGCTTTGCGCGTGCCGCCGTCGGTCGGCGCCGCGCCTGCGTCCGCGCGCGGGCGCAGGGCGCTGCCGCGTAGGAGCATGGCGATCCCGGCCGGGGAGGCGAAGGCCTCCACCGCGGGGGCCGCGATCACCGCGGTCACTCCGCCGATCATCTGGGCATCCGCGCGCTCGCCCAGCCGCTGCGCCAGCCCGTCCACGATCCGCGCCTGCAGCTGCGGCTGCAGGCTCTCGCGCAGGCGCGCGAAGTCCACGTAGCGCCACAACTGGTCGTACTCGCCGGCCGCGACCACCCGGCGCAGGCCGTTGAGCGCTAGGTACGGGCCGGCGGCGAGGTAGCCGAACAGCGCCAGGACCAGCGCGGCGAGCGCGGCCAGCAGCCAGCGGCGGGCGGATCGGGACATGCGGGGCCTCCGGTGGGCGACGCCGCGATCCTGCGCCACGCCGGCCGCGGCGGCAAGCTCAGCCGAGGCCGGCGCGCAGCGCCTCGCCCCAGGCCTGCAACTCGTCCAGCAGCGCCAGCCGCGCCGGGTCGCCGGCATGTTCGGCGCGCAGGCGCGCGATCTCGGCCTGGTAGCCGACGTAGTCCAGTTCCGACAGGCCCGAATCCTGCAGCAGCCGGCGCCGGCGGTAGGCGTCCCAGTGCGCGCGCTCGCCGGCGGACAGCGTGTGCGGCCAGTTGCGCGCGCGGTAGCGCAGCAGCAGTTCCGGCAGGCGCGCGTCGCGGAACGGGAAGTGCGTCTGCCCGAGGCGCTCGGGCGGGGTGGCGCGCACCTGCGCCAGCAGGCGGCGGTCGCCGTCGCCGAGGAAACCGCGGTACAGGGCCTGGTCCACGTCGATCTCGCCGCTGTCGTCCTCGCGGCCGGCATACACCCGGCGCACCTTCTCGGCGACCTCGGCGGCGTGCGCGCGCAGCCGGTCGGCATGCCGCAGCGTCCGTTCCGGGTCGATGCCCAGGCGCGCGAAGTCCGGTGCGCGCAGCGCCGTCCACGGCACCAGCGCCGGCGACTTGTTCAGGTGCACGCATTTGAGCGGGATGCGCGCCACCCCGTCGGCCAGGTCGTCGCGGCGGGTGAACACCCGCGCCGCGATCGCCTCCGCCGGCAGCTCCAGCAGCGGCGTCGGGTCGGCGGCGAGGTCGCACACGATCACCTGCTGCTTCTCGTAGCGCGGATGGCGCGCCAGCGGCAGCACCGCCGCGGCGTAGTGGTGCTCGGGCCGGAAGCGCGAGGACACGTGCAGCACCGGCTGCGCCGCGGCCGGCTCCAGCAGCCGTCCGGCATAGGCCTTGTCGCGCAGGCGCAGGGCGTAGTCCCACAGCTTCGGCTGCGCCGCGCGGAAGCGCCGGGCCAGGCCGAGCAGCGCGCGCACGTCGCTGAGCGCCTCGTGCGCCATGCCCTCGCGCAGGCCGTTGTCCGCGGCCAGGTGCTCGAGCCGGAAGCTGGTGCCGGGCGCCTCCGGTTCGCGGCTGCGCCAGATCAGCCCGTCCGGGCGCAGCGCATGCATCAGGCGCAGGGCATCCAGCAGGTCCCAGCGCGAATTGCCGTTGCGCCATTCGCGCTCGTAGGGGTCGTGGAAGTTGCGGTACAGGCCGTAGCGGATGAACTCGTCGTCGAAGCGCAGCGAGTTGTAGCCGACGCTGCAGGTGCCCGGCTGGCCCATTTCCTCCGCGATCCGCGCGAACGCCTCGGCCTCGCCCACGCCCTCGCGCAGCGCGCGCTGCGGGCCGAGCAGGGTGGTCATCGCCGCCGCCGGGCTCGGCAGCAGGTCGTCCGCCGGGCGCACCAAGAAGTCGATCGGCGGCCCGATCGGCTGCAGCTCGAGATCGGTGCGGATCGCGGCGAACTGCGCGATCCGGCTGCGCCCGGGGTCGGTGCCGAAGGTCTCCAGGTCGTAGAACAGGAAGCTCGCGCTCATCCGCGCACCTCGGCCTCGGTCAGCGGCGGCAGGCGCGCCGCGATCTGCGCATCCAGCCACGCCCAGTCCACCTCGGCGAGGGTCGCGATGCCGCGGGTGGCCTGCTGCAGCAGGCCGCGCTGCAGCTCGCTGCGCGCCAGCGCCTGCGCGTACGGGATGCGCATGAAGCTGACCATCGCATAGTGCGGCGCGAAGCGCCCGGGATGGCGCTTCTGCAGCGCCAGCTCGAGCTGGCGCTGCAGCAGGTAGTCGGCGTCGTCCACCCGGTCGCGCATCTCGATGTAGTTCTCCAGCGCCATCTGCTGGATCGCCGCCGCGTTCGGCTTGCGCTCGGCCTCGAACGCGGCGAACGCCGCGGCGCAGTCGCCGGCGGCCGCGTGCATGTGCGCGGCCAGCGCCACGCAGTCCTCAAACGCGCAGTTCATGCCCTGGCCGTGGAACGGCACCATCGCGTGCGCGGCATCGCCCAGCAGCACCGCGCGCCCGTCCAGGTGCCAGCGCTCGAGGGTGAGGGTGCCCAGGCGCCCGACCGGATGCGCGTCGTAGTCCGCGCGCAGGCGCGGGATCAGCGGCAGCGCATCCGGGAACTGGGCGGCGAACAGCGCCTCGGCCGCGGCGCCGTCGGGCACGCTGGCGAACGAGGGCCAGGGGCCGGCGTGCGGCAGGAATAGGGTCACGGTGAAGGTGCGCTCGTCGTTGGGCAGGGCGATGCACATGTACTGCCCGCGCGGCCAGATGTGCAGCGCGTGCGGCTCGATCCGAAAGCCGCCGTCGGCGGCCGGCGGGATCTCCAGCTCCTTGTAGCCGTGGTCCAGCCAGTCGGTGTGCTCGCCCAGCGGCTGCACCCGGGCCATCTCGGCGCGCAGGGTGGAGCCGGCGCCATCGGCGCCGAGCAGGGCGTGGAACGGACGCGCCTGCGACCCGCTCCCGGTGCGGAAATGTGCGATCCGCGCCTCGAAGTCCACCCGTTCCAGCGCATGCCCGAAGTGCAGGCGCGCGCCGTGCGACTCGGCGAGGTCGAGCAGCGCGATGTTCAATTCGCCGCGGTTGATCGACCAGATCACCTCAGTGTCGTCGCGCCCGTAGCGCTGCAGGCCGGGCGTGCCGTGCAGCGGATGCACGAAGCGCCCGCGCATCATCACCGCCTGCTTCAGTACCGCGGCGTCCGCGCCGGCCAGGCGCAGCGCGTGCAGCCCGCGCTCGGCCAGCGCGAGGTTGATCGAGCGGCCGCCGGCGTAGCCGTGCACGCGCGGATCCGGGCGCTGCTCGTACACCTCCACCGCCCAGCCGCGGCGGGCGAGCAGGATCGCCAGCAGCGCGCCGGCCAGGCCGCCGCCGATCACCGTCGCCGCACGCGCTTCAGCTGGCATGCGCCCACTCCCTCACCGCGCGCGCGAAGCGCAGCACGTCGGCGAAGGTGTTGTACAGCGGCACCGGCGCGATCCGGATCACGTCCGGCTCGCGCCAGTCGCCGAGTACGCCGCGCGCGGCGAGGTGCTCGAACAGGGCGCGGCCGCGTGCACGCCCGCCGCGCACCCGCAACGACAGCTGGCAGCCGCGCTGCGCGGGGTCGCGCGGGGTCAGCACCTGCAGCGCGGGCCCGAGGTGGGCGTCGATCAGCGCCTGCAGGTAGCCGGTCAGGCGTTCGGACTTGGCGCGCAGGGCGTGCATGCCGGCGCGCTCGAACAGCGCCAGCGAGGCGCGCAGCGGCGCCAGCGCGAGGATCGGCGGATTCGACAGCTGCCAGCCGTCGGCGCCGGGCGTGGGCAGGAACTGCGGGCCCATCGCGAACCGGGTCGCAGGATCGTGCCCCCACCAGCCGGCGAAGCGCGGGCGGTTGGTGTGGGCGTGGCGTGCGTGCACGAACGCACCGGCCACTGCGCCGGGACCGGCGTTCATGTACTTGTAGTGGCACCACACCGCAAAGTCGGCGTCGGCATCGTGTAGTTGCAGCGGCAGGTTGCCCACCGCATGCGCGAGGTCGAAGCCGACCACCGCGCCCGCCGCATGCCCCAGCCGTGCGATTTCCTTGAGGTCGAACGCCTGCCCGGTGCGGTACTGCACGCCCGGCCACAGCACCAGCGCCAGGCGCGGGCCGTGGAGGGAGATGGCGCGCTCGATCGCCGCCAGCGAGACGGTGCCGTCCTCGGCGTCGGGCTCCACTTCGATCAGGTCGGTGGCCGGGTCGAAGCCGTGGAAGCGCACCTGCGATTCCAGCGCATAGCGGTCGGAGGGGAAGCTCCCGGCTTCCAGCAGGATCGCCGGGCGCTCGCGGGTGGGGCGGTAGAAACTCACCAGCAGCAGGTGCAGGTTCACGGTCAGCGAATTCATCGCCACCACTTCCGACGGCTGCGCGCCGACCACCCGCGCCAGGCCGTCGCGCACCAGCGCGTGGTAGTCCATCCACTGCGCCTCTCCGGTGAAGTGGCCTTCCACCGCTTCGGTGGCCCACTTCTCCAGCACCTGCTCGACGTGCGCGCGCGCGCCCTTCGGCTGCAGGCCGAGCGAATTGCCGACGAAATAGGCCAGCGGCATGCCGGCCTGTAGCGGCAGGTGGAATTCGTCGCGGAAGCCGCGCAGGGGATCGGCCGCGTCGAGGGCAGCGGCGTGGGCGTCGGAGAGCAGCTCGGTCATCGGATGCTCGCTTGCGTCATGCGAAGCGCGCGGCGGGCAGGCCCAGCCATTCCAGCGCGGTGCCGTGGTACAGGCGGGCGCGCGCATCCGCGTCCAGCGCGAGCGTGTCGATCAGCTCGCCCGGGTGCGGCTCCCCGAGCGGGAACGGGTAGTCGGTGCCGAGCATGACCTGGGTCGGCCCGCAGGTCTCCAGCAGGTAGCGCAGCGCGGCCGCGTCCGCCACCCAGGAATCGAAGTACAGGCGCGGCAGGTACTCGCGCGGGTTGCGGAAGTTGTCGGTGGCCACCAGGTCCGGACGCATGCGGAAGCCGTGCTCGATTCGCCCGAGCGTGTACGGGAAGCTGCCGCCGCCGTGCGCCAGGGCGATGCGCAGCTTCGGCAGGCGCTCCAGCACGCCGCCGAAGATCAGGCAGCAGGCGGCGCGCGCCTGCTCGGCCGGCATCCCCACCAGCCACGGCAGCCAGTACTTGGGCATCGACTCGCTGCCCATCATGTCCCACGGATGCACCAGGATCGCCGCGCCCAGGTCGCTGGCGGCCTGGAAGAATTCGAACAGCTCCGGCGCGTCGAGGTTCCAGTCGCCCACGTGCGAGCCGATCTGCACGCCCTGCAGGCCGAGCTCGTCCATGCAGCGCTCCAGCTCGCGCACCGCCAGCGGCGGCGACTGCAGCGGCACCGTGCCGATCCCGGCGTAGTGGCGCGGATGGGCGCGGCAGGTCGCGGCCAGGTGGTCGTTCAGCGCGCGGTGCAGCTCCAGCGCCTGGTGTCCGCGCGCCCAGTAGCTGAACATCACCGGCACCGTGGACAGCACCTGCACCTGCACCCCGAACGCGGCGTACTCGGCGATCCGCAGCGCCGGATCCCAGGTGTTGGGGCCGATCTCGCGGAAGAACCTGCCGTCCTTGTAGATGCGGTGGCGGCCGTCCTCGCCGTGGTGGATTACCGGGAAGCGGGCATCGCCGTACTTGGCCGCCAGATCCGGCCAGTCGCGCGGCAGGTAGTGGGCGTGGGTGTCGATCTTGAGCATGGTCAGGTGACCGCCCCTTCGCCGCCCTGCATCTCGTAGCGTTGCGGCCGCGGGTTGAGCGTGCCGCATTGCGTGCAGGTGCGCAGGGCGTCGTCGCGGTAGAAGCGCTCGAACACGCGGAAGAAATCCTGCTCGATGTCCACCAGATGGAAAAATTCCTCGTACAGCTTGTGGTTGCAGTTCACGCAGAACCACATCAGCGCGTCGTCCTCGTGCGGCAGGCGCTTGCGCTCGATCACCAGCCCGACCCCGCCTTGCATGCGCTGCGGGGAGTGCGGCACCCGCGGCGGCAGGTAGAACATCTGCCCGGCGCGGATCGGGATGTCGCGCAGCGTGCCGCGCTGGCCGTCGTAGTCCTCCTGCACCCGCAGCACCATCTCGCCCTCGAGCTGGTAGAACCACTCCGGGCCTTCCTCGTAGTGGTAGTCGGTGCGCGCATTGGGGCCGCCGACCACCATCACGATGTAGTCGCCGTCGACGATGCACTTGTTGCCCACCGGCGGCTTGAGCAGGTGGCGGTGGGCGTCGATCCAGGCCATCAGGTCGATCGGGCCGGGCAGGGGCATGGCCTCACTCCTTCAGCAGCGCGACGCACTTCAGTTCGATCGCGATCGGGGTGGGCAGGGCGCTGATCCCGACCGTGGTCCGGCAGGGGGCGCGCGCCGGGTCCGGGAAGTGCTCGGCCCACACCGCATTGTAGGCGGCGAAGTCGCGCGCCATGTCGGTCAGGTACACCGTCACGTCCACCAGGTCCTCCCAGCGCGCGCCGCTGGCCTGCAGCACCGCGCGCACGTTGGCGAACACGGCGCGGGTCTGCGCCTGGATGTCGTAGCCGACCAGGCACCCGGCGGCGTCGTAGCGGTTGCCGGGGACGGCGTCGGTCGCCGGGTCGCGCGGGCCGATCCCGGACAGGAACAGCAATCCGCCGGCGCGGCGCGCGTGCGGGTAGCGGCCGACCGCGCGCGGGGCGCCGGCGGCCTCGATCCCGTCGGGGGCGCTGCGGTCAGTGCTCATGCCTCGCCCCGCCGGTATTCGCGGCGGACCTGCGCGGTCCGGTCGGGGGTGGCATGTGGCAGCGATCCGGGACGGGGCATGTGCGGCTCACAGGTTCAGGCAGACATTGCGCGGCTCGGTGAAGAACCGCATGGCCTCCAGCCCGCCTTCGCGGCCAAGGCCGGAGGCACCGGTGCCGCCGAACGGCGTGCGCAGGTCGCGCAGCAGCCAGCCGTTGATCCACACGATGCCCACCTGCAGGTGGGCGCCGAAGCGGTGCGCGCGGGCCAGGTCGCGCGTCCACACGCTGGCGGACAGGCCGTAGTCGCAGGCGTTGGCCAGCGCCTGCGCCTCGTCGTCGCTGTCGAACGCCTGCAGCGTGGCCACCGGGCCGAAGATTTCCTCGCGGTTGCTGGCGCAGTCCGGCCCCAGGCCTTCGATCACGGTCGGCGCGATGAACCAGCCGGCGCGCGCCACCGCCGCGCCGCCGCACAGCACCCGGCCACCTTCGGCGCGCGCACGTTCGATCGCCGCCATCACTTTGTCGAAATGCGCCTGCGACACCATCGGCCCCAGCTGCGCGCCGTCCTCCAGCGGGCCGCCGATGCGCAGCGCACGGGCGCGGGCGACGAAGGCGTCGCGGAACTCGGGGTAGATCGCACGCTCGATGAGCAGCCGCGAGCCGCACAGGCAGATCTGCCCGCTGTTCTGGAACGCGCTGCGCACCAGGGTGTCGAGGTGGGCGCGCCAGTCGCTGTCGGCGAATACCAGCGTGGCGTTCTTGCCGCCCAGTTCCAGCGACACCTTCTTCAGCTGCGGCCCTGCAATGCCGGCGATGCGGCGGCCCACCGCGGTGCTGCCGGTGAACGACACCGCCTTCACCTGCGGGTGCGCCACCAGCGGTTCGCCGACGTCCGCGCCCAGGCCGTGCACGATGTTGAGCACGCCCGGCGGCAGGCCGGTCTCCAGCGCCAGCTCGCCGAGCAGGGTGGCGGTGGCGGGGGTGATTTCCGACGGCTTGGCGACCACCGCATTGCCGGCGGCCAGTGCCGGCGCGATCTTCCAGGTGAACAGGTACAGCGGCAGGTTCCACGGGCTGATGCAGCCCACCACGCCCAGCGGCAGGCGCAGGGTGTAGTTGAGGCCGGCCTCGCCGTGGTGGGACTCGCTGGCGAACTGGGTGGCGGCGTGCGCGAAGAAGCGCAGGTTGGCGATCGCGCGCGGGATCTCGACCTCGCGCGCCAGCGCCAGCGGTTTGCCGGCGTCGATCGCCTCGGCGCGGGCGAAGGCGTCCAGCCGTGCTTCCAGCGCGTCCGCCAGCCGTTCCAGATGGCGCGCGCGTTCGCTGTTGCGCAGTGCGGCCCAGCCGGGCGCGGCGGCGCAGGCGGCGGCCACCGCGGCCGCGACGCTGGCGGCGTCGCCGGCGGCCACATCCGCATACGGTCGTGCGGTGGCGGGATCGAACACCGGCATCCAGCGCGTGCTGGTCGCTTCGCCGCAGGCGGCGCCGATCACGTGTCCGAAGCGTGGCATCGCCCAAGCTTACCAGCGGGCAGGCTGGCAGCGCGGGCACAGGAACAGCGGCCGCGACTGGCTGGCGATGCGCGCGATCGGCGTGCCGCAGCGCTCGCAGGGCGCGCCTTCGCGCTGGAACACGCGGAAGCGGAAGGCCTCGCCTTCGCGCGCGAGGTAGTCGGCGCGCATGCGGCGGGTGGGTGCGATGCCGCGGGTGGCGTAGCTGCGGCGCGGGATCGCCAGCAGGGCCTCGGCCAGCCGCGTGGTCTGCGCGTCGTCCAGATCGCGCGGGCGCAGGCCGGGATGCAGGCCCGCGTCGAACAGGACCTCCGCGCGCAGGTAGTTGCCCATGCCGGCGAGGAAGCCCTGGTCCAGCAGCAGCGCGCCCAGCGCGCGGCCGCGGAACGCGGGCGACCGCAGGCGCGCGGCCACGGTGGCGGCTTCCAGCGTCGCCTCCAGCACGTCCGGACCGAGCCGCTGCAGGAATGGGTGCGTTTCGATCGCGTCGCTGCGCCAGAGTTCGACGTTGGAGGCGGAGTAGAGCAGGATCGACGCGCGCCGGGTCTCCAGCGCGACGCGCAGGCTGCGCGACGTGGCGGGGCGTTCGTCCGGGCCGGCCACGTGCCACACGCCGTAGAGCTGGTTGTGTGTGTACAGCGTCCAGCCGTTGTCGAACGCGGTCAGCAGCGCCTTGCCGCGCGGCGTGATCGACAGGATCCGGCTACCGGGCAGCAGGCGCTCGAAGCGCTTGAGCGCCGGGAACGCGAACTGCGCGCGCAGCAGCGGTTGGCCGGCCACGGCGGCGGCCAGGCGGTCGGCGGCGCGGCGGATCTCGGGGCCTTCGGGCATGCGTTCAGATCGACTGCATGCGGCCGCCGTCCACCGCGATCGACTGGCCGTTGATGTACGCGGCGGCAGGGCTGCACAGGAAGGCGATCAGGCCGGCCGGCTCGTGCGCTTCGGCGAAGCGGCCGGCGGGGACGCTGGCCAGCATCGCCTGCGCCACGTCGTCCTCGCGCTTGCCGGTGGCGGCGCTGCGCTCGGCCAGGATCTGCTCCAGCCGGCGGGTGCGGGTATAGCCCGGCAGCACGTTGTTCACGGTGATGCCGTCGCCGCCGAGCTCGCGCGAAAGCGTCTTGGCCCAGCCCGCCATCGCCCCGCGCACGGTATTGGACACCCCGAGGTTGGGGATCGGCTCGTAGACCGAGGTCGAGACCACGTTGACGATGCGGCCCCAGCGCGCCGCGCGCATGCCCGGCAGCAGCGCCTGCACCAGCGTCTGCGCGGCGATGAGGTGCTGCTGGAAGGCCGCGAGGTAGGCCGCGGCCGGCGCGGCGTGCGCCGGGCCGCCCGGCGGGCCGCCGCTGTTGTTGACCAGGATGTGCACCGGCGCGCGCGCGGCCAGCGCGTCCACCGCGGCGCGCAGGGCCTCGGCATCGGCCAGGTCGGCGGCCAGCAGGGCGTGCGCCTGCGCCGGCGTGCGCGGCAGGCTGGCGACGACCTCGCGCAGCGCCGCCTCGCGCCGGGCCAGCACGGTGACGCTGGCGCCGAGGGCGGCCAGTTCCAGCGCGGCGGCGCGGCCGATGCCTTCCGAGGCGCCGCAGACCAGCGCGTGGCGGCCGTGCAGCGCCAGGTCCATCAGCCGCGCTCCCGGCCGAAGGTCTGCACCATCGCCGCGCGCAGGGCCGCGTCGTCCGCGCCCTGCGGCGGCACCAGTTCCGCCAGCAGGAAGCCGCGCGCCTGCGCGTCCTCCGCGTCCAGCCCGTCGAACTCGACGAACTCGGCGTCCAGCAGCGCCGCGCGCGCGCTGTCCACGCTGTCGTAGGCCAGGGTGTTGCCGTCGCAGTCGAACACCTCGGCGGTGCCGGCCTCGCACTCGCGCAGGCGCGCCCATACCACGGTGCGGCCGAGGGTGGCCAGCCACCACTGCGCGTGCCCGGGTGCGCTCATGACAGGGCCTGCCCGAGGATCCACAGCACGCCGCCCAGCGCCAGCCCGCCGAGGATCACCAGCAGCGAGATCCGCGCCGGGGCGGCCAGCCCGGCGAGGCCGGGATCCGGGGTGGCGCGGTACTGCGCGCGCAGCAGCCAGGCCAGCGCCTTCGGCTTGAGGAAGGCACCATGCCCGAGCACCGCGGTGATCTGCGGATGACGGTCGCGGATGTGCACCAGCGCGAGCGGCCAGAAGATCACGAACGCGGTGGCCCCGGCGATCGCCACCGCGAACGCGGTCAGGGCCAGGAACAGGACCAGGTCGGCGTCCATGTGTTTTTCAGAACTCCGCATGCCCGGGCGCGCGCGGGTAGGCGATCGCGTCGCGGATGTTGGCCAGCCCGCACACGTACACCACCAGCCGCTCGAAGCCGAGGCCGAAGCCGGCGTGCGGCACCGTGCCGTAGCGGCGCAGGTCGCGGTACCAGCCGTAGTGCTCCGGGTCCAGCCCGAACTGGGCCATGCGCGCATCCAGCATGTCCAGGCGCTCCTCGCGCTGGCTGCCGCCGATGATCTCGCCGATCCCCGGCGCCAGCACGTCCATCGCCGCCACGGTCCTGCCGTCGTCGTTCAGGCGCATGTAGAACGCCTTGATCTGCTCGGGGTAGTTCATCACCACCACCGGGCGGCCGACGTGCTCCTCGGTCAGCCAGCGCTCGTGCTCGGTCTGCAGGTCCAGGCCCCATTCGACCGGGAACTCGAACTTCCTGCCCGACTTCTGCAGCAGGGCGATGGCATCGGTGTAGTCGATCCGCTCGAACGGCGCGTTGATGAAGGCCTCCAGCCGCCCGATCGCATCCTTCTGCACGCGCTCGGCGATGAAGGCCATGTCGTCGCCGCGCTCCTCCAGCACCGCGCGGAACAGGTACTTCAGGAACTCTTCGGCCAGGTTGGCGTCGTCGTCGAGGTCGGCGAACGCGATCTCCGGCTCGATCATCCAGAACTCGGCCAGGTGGCGGGTGGTGTTGCTGTTCTCGGCGCGGAAGGTCGGGCCGAAGGTGTAGACCTTGCTCAGCGCCAGGCAGAACGCTTCCACGTTGAGCTGGCCGGACACGGTCAGGAAGGTCTCCTTGCCGAAGAAGTCGCGCGAGAAATCCACCGCGCCGTCCTTGCCGCGCGGCAGGTTGGCCAGGTCCAGGGTGGAGACGCGGAACATCTGGCCGGCGCCCTCGGCGTCGCTGGTCGTGATGATCGGGGTGGAGATCCAGTAGAAGCCGCGCGCGTGGAAGAAGCGGTGCACCGCCTGCGCCAGGCAGTGGCGGATGCGGGTGACCGCGCCGAACAGGTTGGTGCGCGGGCGCAGGTGGGCGAACTCGCGCAGGTATTCCAGCGAGTGCGCCTTGGGTTGCATCGGGTAGGTCAGCGGGTCCTCGACCCAGCCGACGACCTCGATGCCCGAGGCCTGCACCTCGAACGCCTGGCCCTGGCCCTGCGACTTCACCAGGGTGCCAGTGCACACCACCGCGCAGCCGGTGGTCAGGTGCTTCACCTCGGATTCGTAGTTGGCCAGGCTGGCCGGCGCCACCACCTGGATCGGGGCGAAGCAGGAGCCGTCGCTGACGTTGACGAAGCTCAGCCCGGCCTTGGAGTCGCGGCGGGTGCGCACCCAGCCGCGCAGGGTGACCTGCCCGCCCTCGGGCACGTGTCCGGCCAGTGCCTGCGCCACCGACATCGTCGTCATCTTGAAATCCCGCCCATGCATGCCGAAATAGGCCGGCAAGTGTAACGGAGCTACAATCCGCGCATGGCCATCACCCTCACCGACGCCGCCCGCGAGCGCATCCGCGGTTACCTGCAGGCCGAGCCGGGCAGCGTCGGCCTGCGCTTCGGGGTCAGCCGTACCGGCTGCTCCGGCTGGGGCTACCGGATCGAGATGGCGCAGGCGCAGGCCCCGGACGACGTGGTGTTCGAGGACGGCGGGGTGCGGATCCTGGTCGATCCGGCCAGCCTGCCGCTGGTGGACGGCACCCGCATCGACTTCGTGCGCCAGGGCCTGAATGCGCATTTCGCCTTCCACAACCCGAACGCGGCCGCGGAGTGCGGCTGCGGCGAGAGCTTCACCACCGCCGCCGACCCGGTTTGACCCGGCCGGGGACGATTTGCATCGGCCCGGTCGGTTCTGCGAGAATGACTAGCTCCCATTCCGGGAGCCCCTTGCCCGAACGCGCCGCGCCCGCGGTGGCCGAGGGCTGACCGGCCGGCATCCCGCCGCCCGGCATCCACGAGGACAATCCCATGCGTCACTACGAAATCGTGTTCCTGGTCCATCCGGACCAGAGCGAGCAGGTCCCGGCCATGATCGAGCGCTACAAGGGCGCGATCGAGAACGGCGGCGGCAAGGTCCACCGCCTGGAGGACTGGGGCCGCCGCCAGCTGGCCTACCCGATCCAGAACCTGGTCAAGGCCCACTACGTGCTCATGAACATCGAGGCCCCGCAGGCGGTGCTCGACGAGCTGGTGGATGGCTTCCGCTTCAACGACGCGGTCCTGCGTCACCTGGTGATCCGCCGCGACGAGGCGGTCACCGAGCAGTCGCTGATCATGAAGAACAAGGACGAGAAGGGCGACAAGCCCGAGCGCCGCCGCCGCGACGACGAGAGCGACACCGCCGTCGGCAGCGCCGATACCGACGCCGCCGAAGCCGCCTGAAGGAGCCTGCCATGTCCAAGTTCTTCCGCCGCCGCAAGTTCTGCAAGTTCACCGCCGAGGGCGTGACCGAGATCGACTACAAGGACCTGGCCACCCTGCGCCAGTACCTGACCGAGACCGGCAAGATCGTGCCGAGCCGGATCACCGGCACCAAGTCGCGCTACCAGCGCCAGCTGGCGACCGCGGTCAAGCGCGCGCGCTACCTGGCCCTGATCCCGTACACCGACAACCACAACGTGTGAGCCGCGCCGCGTCCGGCCCCGCCTGCGCGGGCGCCGGCGCCGCATGCGCCCGGCATCCGTCCGTTTCGGACAGCACCGGTTGCAGGCCACGCCTGCTAACGAACAACGGAGTCCCACCATGGAACTGATCCTCCTGCAGAAGGTCGTCAACCTGGGCAACCTCGGCGACAAGGTCACCGTCAAGCCCGGCTACGGCCGCAACTACCTGGTCCCGCAGGGCAAGGCGGTGCCGGCCACCGCCGCCAACCTGGCCGAGTTCGAGGCCCGCCGCGCCGAGTACGAGGCCAAGGCGCAGGCCGCGCTGGACGCCGCCAGCGCGCGCCAGGCCAAGCTGGTCGACGCCAGCGTCACCGTCAGCGCGAACGCCTCGACCGAAGGCAAGCTGTACGGTTCGGTCGGCCCGCGCGAGATCGCCGAGGCGATCGGCAAGCAGCTCGGGGTGGCCGTCAACAAGTCGGAGGTGGTGATGGGCGAGGGTCCGATCCGCCACACCGGCGAATTCGAGGTCACCGTGCACCTGCACGCCGACGTCGAGGCCAAGGTCAAGGTGGTGGTGGTCGCCGAGGCGGCCTGATCCCACCGCATTGGCCATCACCGACGGGCGCCTGCGGGCGCCCGTCGCGTTTTTGGCGCGTCGCGCGTGCGTCGCAGCCGCTGCGACGCGGCTGCGGCAGGCTGTCCGGGCGCGAAGGGAACCCAGTGCAGGCCAGCAGCACCGCGCAGCAGGGTGCGTCCCGTGCACCCCTCGGGCTTATCCACAGGATGTCCCACGGCTTGTCTGCAACACCCACGTGCCGATGCCGCCTACCATGTCCGCCCAACGAGAACGACGAGCGGCCCGCCACGACGGGCCCACCCGGGGAGCCGGTCACGGATGAACGTACGAGCAGGCCTGCGCGCGGAGGCAGGACACGCCGCCCGCGCCGAACAGCGGATCGACACCCTGCGCATCCCGCCGCAGTCGATCGAGGCCGAGCAGGCGGTGCTGGGCGGGCTGATGCTCGACCCGAACGCGTTCGACCGCGTGGCCGACCTGCTCGGCGAGCGCGACTTCTACCGCCGCGACCACCAGCTGATCTTCCGCGCGATCCGCGAGCTGGCGGAGAAGGGGCGCCCGTTCGATGCGGTGACTCTGGGCGAGTGGTTCGATTCGCAGGGTTTGGCGGAGCAGGTCGCCGGCGGCAGTTACCTGGTGATGCTGGCCAGCAGCACGCCGAGCGCTGCCAACATCCGCGCCTATGCCGAGATCGTGCGCGACAAGGCAGTGATGCGCGAGCTGATCGAGGTCGGCACCCAGATCGTGAACGACGGCTTCCAGCCGGAGGGGCGCGATTCCGGCGAGTTGCTGGCCAAGGCCGAGCAGGACGTGTTCGCGATCGCCGAGAGCCGCGCGCGCGGTCGCCAGGACTTCACCCCGGTGCGGCAGGCGCTGCGCGACGCGTTCGAAGTGCTGCAGACCCGCGCCGAGGCGGGCGGCGGGGTGACCGGGCTGCCGACCGGCTATGCCGAGTTCGACCAGATGACCGCCGGCCTGCAGCCGACCGACCTCATCATCCTGGCCGCGCGCCCGTCGATGGGCAAGACCACCTTCGCCCTCAACATCGCCGAGTACGCCGCGCTCAAGTCGCGCAAGGCGGTGGCGGTGTTCTCGATGGAGATGTCCGCCGGCCAGCTCGCGCTGCGCCTGATCTCCTCGGTCGGGCGGATCAACGCCGCGCGCCTGCGCACCGGCCAGCTCGAGGACGAGGACTGGAGCCGGGTCAACAGCGCGATCGCGCTGATGCGCGACGCCAAGGTGTTCATCGACGACACCCCGGCGCTCTCGCCCGAGGTGCTGCGCGCCAAGGCGCGCCGGCTCAAGCGCGAGCACGACCTCGGCCTGATCGTGATCGACTACCTGCAGCTGATGCAGGTGCCCGGCAACAGCGAGAACCGCGCCACCGAGATCTCCGAGATCAGCCGCTCGCTGAAGGCGCTGGCCAAGGAGCTGAACGTGCCGGTGATCGCGCTGTCGCAGCTCAACCGCTCGCTGGAGACGCGCACCGACAAGCGCCCGGTGATGGCCGACCTGCGCGAGTCCGGCGCGATCGAGCAGGACGCGGACATGATCGTGTTCATCTACCGCGACGAGTACTACCACAAGGAGAACTCGCCGGACAAAGGCCTGGCCGAGATCATCATCGGCAAGCAGCGCAACGGCCCGACCGGCAGCTTCAAGCTCAAGTTCTTCGGCGAGTACACCCGCTTCGACAACCTCGCCCACGACGCCGTGGGCCGCTTCGAGTGAGCCGGGCCGGGCGCGCGCGCGGCGGGCAGGGGGCAGGGCGGCATGAGCGACCCGCTGATCGAGCGCCCGAGCCGGATCGTGGTCGACCTGGACGCGATCGCCGGCAACCTGCAGGCGATCCGCGCGCGCGTGCAGCGCCCGGTGATGGCGATCGTCAAGGCCAATGCCTATGGCCACGGGCTGGTTCCGGTCGCGCGCCAGCTGCAGGCGCACGGGGTGGAGCGGCTCGGGGTGGCGTTCGTGGAGGAGGGCATCGCCCTGCGCCGCGCCGGGATCACGCTACCGATCCTGGTGCTGGGCGGGATCTACGCACCGCAGGTCGGGCAGTACCTGCGCCACGACCTCGAGATCACGGTGTCCTCGCTGGACAAGCTGCGCCAGGTCGAGGCGGCGGCCGAGGCGCTCGGGCGCCGCGCGCGCATCCACCTCAAGATCGACACCGGGATGGAGCGGATCGGCGTGCACAGCTATTCGTGCGGCCCCTTCATCGAGGCCGCGCTGGCCTCCCCCTGGTGCGAGATCGTCGGCATCTACTCGCACCTGGCCTGCGCCGACGACCCGGCGGCGGGCATGACCGCGCTGCAGCTGGAGCGGTTCGCGGAGGCGTGCGCACACTTCCCACGGCTGGGCGCGCCGATGCCGCTGCGGCACCTGGCCAACTCCGGCGGCGTGCTGCACTTCCCGCAGACCTGGCTGGACCTGGTGCGCCCGGGACTGATCCTGTACGGCGTGTCCCCGGATCCGGCGGCGCGCATGGATCCGGCGCTGCGCCCGGCGCTGTCATTGCGCTCGCGCGTGGTCTATTTCAAGGTCGTGCGCGCCGGCCGCAGTGTGAGCTACGGTGCGACCTGGACCGCGCCGACCGACACCCGGGTGATCACGGTCCCGCTCGGCTACGGCGACGGCTATCCGCGCGCGCTGTCCAATCGCGGCCAGGTGCTGGTGCGCGGGGTGCGCCGGCCGGTCGTGGGGCGCATCTGCATGGACCAGTTCATGGTCGACCTCGGGCCGGACGGCACCGCCTACAACGAGGACGAAGTGGTGCTGATCGGCCGCCAGGGCACGCAGGCGATCACGGTGGAGGAACTGGCCGCGCAGGCCGGCACCATCCCCTACGAAATCCTGACCGGCCTCAACGAGCGCATCCCGCGCAGCTACCTCGGCGCGGGCTGAGCGCGGGCCGCGGCCGCGTTGACCGCCGCGCGCGCCGCATGCTTCACTCGCGGCGTACCCGGGGAGGACGCGATGGCTACCCAGCAGCCGCGCCGCAAGCGAGCCAGGCCGGCGCCCGCCGGCGCCCGGCGCGAGCCGATGTCGCGGGTGGATACCGCCTGGCTGCGGATGGAGCGGCCGACCAACCCGATGATGATCACCGGCGTGCTGATGTTCGCCGAGCCGATGTCGCTGGCGCGGCTCAAGCGGGTGGTGCGCCAGCGCTTCCTGGCCTACCGCCGGTTCCGGCAGAAGCCGGTGGAGGGCGCGACCGGCGCGCAGTGGGTGGACGATCCCACATTCGACCTCGACTGGCACGTGCGCCTGTCCGGGCTGCCCGGGCGCGCCACCCCGGCCGCGGAGAAGAAAGCGCTGGAGCGCTTCGTCAGCCAGCTCGCCTCGACCCCGCTGGATCCGGGCAAGCCGCTGTGGCAATTCCACCTGGTCGAGCGCTACCGCGGCGGCTCCGCGCTGGTGGCGCGCATCCACCACTGCTATGCCGACGGCATCGCGCTGGTGCAGGTGCTGCTGTCGCTGACCGACACCAGCCGCGCGGCCTCGGCCGCCAGCCGCCTCGACCGCGCCTGGCTCAAGCAGGAAGCCGCGCCGGTGGCGCGCCGGGTCGGCGCGGTCGATCGCTACCTGCGCCTGGGCGGGCGCATGCTCGGGCAGGGCATGGCGATGGTGCAGGACCCGGGCCTGGCCGCGCTGCTGGCGCGCGAGGGCGGCGAGATCGCGCGCGAGTTGGTGCATGCGCTGGCGCTGCCGGATGATCCGCCGACCCTGCTGCGCGGGCCGCTCGGGGTCAGCAAGCGAGTGGCCTGGGCCGAGCCGCTGCGGCTGGAGGAGGTCAAGGCGGTCGGGCGCGCCTGCGACTGCACCGTCAACGACGTGCTGATGGCGGCCGCGGCCGGCGCCCTGCGCGGCTACCTGCGCGAGCGCGGCGAGGCGGTGGACGGCCTCACCCTGCGCGCCACGGTGCCGGTCAACCTGCGTCCGCTCGAACACGCCAGGAAGCTCGGCAACCATTTCGGGCTGGTGTTCCTCGACCTGCCGGTCGGCGAGCCCAACCCCCTGCAACGGCTGCAGCAGGTCGCCGCGTGCATGCGCGCGCTCAAGCAGTCGCGCCAGGCGATCGTCGCCTACGGCCTGCTGGCGGCGCTCGGGATGGCGCCGCCGCCGGTGCAGGAGCTGGCGCTGGAGCTGTTCAGCCGCAAGGCCAGCGCGGTCGCCACCAACGTGCCCGGCCCGCAGCAGCCGCTGTACCTGGCCGGCTGCGAACTGCGCGAGCTGATGTTCTGGGTGCCGCAGACCGGCGGCATCGGGCTGGGCCTGTCGATCCTCAGCTACCGCGGCCAGGTGCACTTCGGGCTGGTCGCGGACGCGCGCCTGGTGCCCGACCCGGACGCGGTGGCGCGCCGTTTCGCCGCCGAATTCGAGACCCTGCTGTACCTCGCGCTGATGGCCGACTGGCGGCAGCCGCTGGATGCCGCCGCGGCCGCCGCGCTGCTCCCCGTGCCTGCGCCGCCACCGGCGGAGGCTGCGGCTGCCGCCGCGTTCACGCCGGTGCCACCGGTCGCTGCCTAGAGTCCCACCACCGCCCGGGTGCCCGGGTCATCCCTCAGGAGTCGCTCCCATGCCGCCGATCAAGACCGCCGTGCTCGCCGCCGTGCTCGCCGCCTTCACTGCCGGCTGCGCCAGCTACACCGGGCAGACCAACGCCCCCGACGATCCCAACCGGACCGCGCGCGGTGCCCTGATCGGCGCCGGCATCGGCGCGGCGGTCGGCCTGCTCAGCGGCGACAGCGCGGTGCAGCGGCGCCAGCGTGCGATGGTCGGCGCCGGCATCGGCGCGCTCGCCGGCGGCGCGATCGGCGCCTACCAGGACCGCCAGGAGGCCGAACTGCGGCGCGAGACCGCCGGCACCGGGGTCGCGGTCAGCCGCGAGGGCGACGTGATCAAGCTCAACCTGCCGGACGGGGTGACCTTCGGCTTCAACCAGGCCAACCTGCAGCCGCAGTTCTACCCGGCGCTCAACAACATCGCCGGCACCCTGCGCCAGTACAACCAGACCATCATCGAGATCAGCGGCCACACCGACAGCATCGGTTCGGACGCGTACAACCAGACGCTGTCCGAGCGCCGCGCGCAGGCGGTGGCCGACTACCTGGCCGCGCAGGGCGTGCAGCGCGAGCGCATGGAGGTGGTCGGGATGGGCAAGCGTTACCCGATCGCCAGCAACGACACCGAGCAGGGGCGGGCGATGAACCGCCGGGTCGAGATCCGCATCCTGCCGCTGCGCGGCTGATACCGCGTGGCAGGCTCCGCGGCGGCGTGCGCGCCGCCGCGGCTTGCATGCGCACGCGGCCATCTGACGCTGGCACGAAGGGGGTGCCGTCGTGTCGACGAACGCCGGTGCGCCCCGTGACGCCGCTTGAACTTTCGGCGGCGCATGACAGGCGCCATCCGCACGTCGCCGCGCCGGCAACGGCGCGGCCTCGGAGCGCGGGGCGGGTTTTCGTCCGCCTGCTGAATAAGCGAGAATTATTCGCGCGATAAGCCATCATTTTTTGACTTATGGATGCAGGCCGGTACCCTGCCTGCAACTGCGTGCAACGCGGATCGGCCAGCGGGGATTCCGACACAATGGAGGCGGGACTGCTCTTGCTGTTGCCACTGCTGCCGGTGCTGGCGGCCTTGGCCGTGCAGTGCCTGGCGCCGGCGCGCGGCGCGCGCGCGGCGGTGGTCTCGATCGCGGTCGGCTGGATCGCGCTGGCGCTGACCCTGCTGCTGTTCGGCTGGACCCTGCGCGGCGGCCAGGCGGCCCTGGCGGGCTTGCGGCTGGATCCGCTGGCGGCGCTGATGGCGCTGCTGATCGCCGGCATCGGCCAGGTGGTGCGGCTGTACTCCCGCCGCTACATGGCCGAGGAGCCCGGCTACCGCCGCCACTACGTGCTGCTGGACGCGATGATCGCGGTCCTGCTCCTGGTGGTGCTGGCCGACCACCTGCTGCTGCTGGTGGTCGGCTGGTACCTGGTCGGCGTGCTGCTGTACTGGTTGCTCGGGCAGGACCTCGGCAGCCGCCCGGCGCACCGCTACGCGGGCTGGACCTTCCTCACCTACCGCCTCGGCGACGTGGCGCTGATCCTCGCCGCGGTGCTGCTGTGGCGCGCCTACGGCAGTTGGTCGCTGCACGCGGTGTTCGCGGCGCTGCAGGCCGGGCCGCCGCCGGCCGCGCGCGTGTTCGGCCTGCCGCTGCTGGACGCGGTGGCGGTCCTGGTGGCGGTGTCCGCGTTCGCGCGCTCGGCGCAGTTCCTGCTGCACACCTGGCTGCCGTACACGATGCACGGGCCGACCCCGGTCTCGGCGCTGATGCACGCCGGCATCGTCAATGCCGGCGGCTTCCTGTTCAACCGCTTCGCGCCGCTGCTGGTGCATACCGGTGAGGTGCTGCACTGGTCGTTCGTGGTCGGGCTGGTGACCGCGGTGGTCGGCTCGGTGCTGATGCTGACCCAGAACGACATCAAGAAATCGCTGGGCTATTCGACCATGGGCCAGATGGGGTTCATGGTGATGGAAGTCGGGGTCGGCGCGTTCGCGCTGGCGATCTACCATCTGGTCGCGCACGGGCTGTTCAAGGGCACCCTGTTCCTCGGCGCCGGTGGCGTGATCGGCGAGGCGCGCCGCCACGACGGGGTTCCGCCCAACCCGCTGTACGCATTCGCGGTCGAGCGCCGCCCCGGGCGCGGGATGGCGCCGTGGCTGCCGCTGGCGCTGGTCAGCCTGGTGCTGCCGCTGGCGATCCTGGCCGCCGCGCACTGGCTGGTGGCGCCGGGTTTCACCGAGGAGCAGGGCGCGGTCGTGCTGCTGATCTTCGCCTGGCTGGCCGGCGCGCAGTTGATGTTCGCAACCCACCAGCACCTTGGCGGCGAGTCGCCGTGGCGCAACATGGTGCTGGTGCTGGCCTCGTTCATCCTGATCGTGTTCGGCTACACCCTGGTCAGCCATCTGTTGGCGGTCTACCTGTACCCCGACCCGCAGTTCCGCGCGCGGATCTACGAGGCCGCCGGCATCGACCTGTTCTGGTTCGACCTGATGGTGGTGGTGATCGCGGTGGCGATCGTGGTCGGCTGGTTCCGCCTGTACCGCGCAGAGCGCGAGGCGTTCGAAGGCCGCAGGCGCGCTCCCGGTCCGCTGTGGCTGGCGTTCTATGCGCTCATCTCGCGCGAGTTCTACGTCGCCGACGTGCAGACCGCGCTGGCCCGCATGCTGCTGGCGCTGTCGCAGCGGCTCAACCTGTGGCTGCGCTGGGCATGAACGCGATCCTTGCCGCCGCGCTGTTCCTGCCGTTGTTCCCGCTGTCGATGGTATTCACCGTGCTGTACCGGCGCCTGCCGCACCCGCTGGCACGCAGCCTGCTGCTACTGGTCTGGCCGCAGGTGGGGCTCTCCGTGCTGCCGGCGCCGTCCGCGGCCGGCGGCTGGCTGGGTGGGTGGGCGCTGGCCAGCGCCGGGCTGTATGCGCTGCGCCTGCTGAGCGTGCGCGAACTCGGCATCTGGACCGCGCAGCTCGCAGTGACGCTGTGGGCGCTGCTGTGGCTGCTGCCGGCCGCCGAACCGGTGCAATTGCGGCTGCAGGCGCTGGCACTGAGCCTGCCGCTGGTACTGTTGGCGTGGGCCGCGCAGCATCTGGTGCGGCGCCATGGTGCCGCCCATGCGGATGTGCCTGGTGGGCTCGGCACCGGGGCCCCGCGGCTGGCCGGGGTACTGGCGCTCGTGGTGCTGTGCGCGGTCGCGGTGCCGCCGGCGGCACCGTTCGCGGTGCTGCTGGAAGTGGTGCGCCATGTCGCGCCGGGCATGGCGCTGGCGCTGTTGCTGATCGCCCTGCTGTGGAGCTGGGCCGGGCTGCGGCTGCTGCAGGGCCTGCTGGTCGGGCCGCCGCCGCGGGCGCCGCAACGCGACCTGGCGCGCCCGGCGGTGCTGGTGTATGCACTCTTGGTCGTCGCCTGCGCGCTGCTGGGGGTGTACCTGCTGGGAGGGGCCGGCTGATGCTGGCGCTGGCCGAGGCCCTGCGCATCCGCGCCCAGGTCTACGTGGCGGGCCTGAAGATTCCGCTGTTCTGGCCGATGCGCGCCTTTATCTCGCGCAACCCGCTGCATGGCTTCGACCACCTGCCGTTCGCGCAAGCGGTGGCGGCCGGCGAGGCGCTGTTCGGCGGGCGCGGCTTTCCTTCCCGCGAGGACGGCCAGCGCGCGCTCAGCGCGGGCCGGCTGGACGCCGCGCTGCTGCGCGCGCGCATCGCCCGCCAGGCCGCCGCCTGCGATCCGCAGTTGCCTGGGATCGACTGGCCGGCCTGGTGCTGGGCCCTGGCGAGCACCCGGCCGCAGCCGTTGACGGCGGGGGTGGAGCCGCCGGATGCGGAGGCGCTGGCCGCGGCGTTTGCGGGGCAACCCGTGCACGCGGCGGAGCCGCCGGACCCGACCACCCGGCTGCAGGCGGATCTGCTCGACGGGCGCGCGCCCTACGCGGTGCTGGATGCGCTCTATCCCGGCGCGATCGGCGAGGAGCTCGACGAACTGGTGGTCAAGAGCTGCCTCGATTTCTTCGACGAGGGCCAGTCGGTATGGGCGATGCCGGAGCGCGAGCACGGCCTGTTCCACGCTTGGCGCCAACTGGCGCGGCGCAACCTGCGCTTCCGCCTGCGCCGGATGCCGATCCGTGAGGTGCTGGAGTTGGCGCAGACGCCGGAGGCGCTGATCGTGCGCATCCTGCGCGATTGGGGGGTGCCGGAGGCACAGTGGCAGGCCTGCATCACCCATGAACTGGCGCGGCTGTACGGCTGGGCCGGCTTCATCCGCTGGCGCCAGGGCGCGCACCACTACCACTGGCAGCAACGCTATCCCGCCGACCTGGTCGAATACCTCGCGCTGCGCCTGGCGCTCGCTGCGGCGCTGGTGCAGGAGCGTGCGCGGCATGCGCGCCTGCCGGCCAGCCTGCCGGCGCTGGCGGCGGCGATCGCGGCACGCCCGCAGGAGATGGCCCTGCGCCAGATGCGGCAGTCCGGCCGCCTGCCGCCGGCGCTGCTGCATGCAGCCGACGACGCGTTGGCGCGCGGCGACCAGACGCGGATCGCGCGGCTGTACCGCGCGGCCTGGCTGGCCGCGCGCACCGATGCGGCGACCGAGGCCATCGCCGGCCTGCGTGCGCTGGCCCGGCAGGCGGGCGCGGCGCAGGCCCTGGAGGCGCTGGCGCCCGCGCAGCGGCACGCGCTGCTGCAGGCGATCGCGCGCTTCGAGCGCGACGAGCCGATGCTGTGGCTGCAGGCGCGCGAGGATGCGCGCATCCATGAACTGCTGGGCCACGTGCGCGCGCAGGTGCCGGCTCCGCGCAGCAAGCGCCCGTTCGCGCAGGCGATGTTCTGCATCGACGTGCGCTCCGAGCGCATCCGCCGCCACCTCGAGCGGGTCGGCGACTACCAGACCTTCGGCATCGCCGGCTTCTTCGGGGTGCCGGTGAGCTACATGCCGCTGGGCAAGGGCAGCGAGCAGCACCTGTGCCCGGTCCTGCTCACGCCCAAGAACCTGGTGCCGGAGCTGTCGCTGGCGGACGCGACCGAGGAGGCCGCGCTGAGCACCCTCAGCAAGGCGCTGCACGAACTGAAGGAATCGGTGTTCTCCCCGTTCGTGACGGTGGAGGCGGTCGGCATGCTGTTCGGCCTGGACCTGGTCGGCAAGACCCTGGCCCCGGTGCGCTACCTGCGCTGGCGGCGGCGCCTGGAACAGGCCGACCCGGCCCCGACCCGCCTGCTGCTGGATCGCCTGAGCGAGGAGCAGGCCGACTCGATCGTGCGCGCCCTGCAGCGCGCAGTGATCGCCAAGGCTGTGCGCCTGGAACTGGGGCTGTCGGTGGCGGACGTGACCGACGCGGCGATCCGCGAGCTGCGCGAGGCCGCCCTGGGCCACCAGGCGGAACTGCCGGTGCTGCGCGCGCGCACGCAGCTGCCGCCGGAGCGGATCGAGGCCTTCGTGCACGCGCTGCGCACCCGCCACGGCATCAGCCGCGAGGCGGCGGCGCGCCACCGCGAGCACCTGGCGCGGATCGGCTTCACCCTCGAGCAGCAGGCCGGCTACGTCGCCCAGGCCCTGCGCTCGATCGGCCTGGTCGAGGGCTTCTCGCGCTTCGTGCTGGTGGTCGGGCACGGCAGCAGCTCGCAGAACAACCCCTACGAATCTGCGCTCGACTGCGGCGCCTGCGGCGGCAGCCACGGGCTGGTGAGCGCGCGCGTGCTGGCGCAGATGGCCAATCGCCCGGACGTGCGCGCGCGCCTGCGCGCGCAGGGCATCGCGATCCCGGACGACACCTGGTTCATGCCGGCCCTGCACGACACCACCACCGACGAGATCCACCTGCACGACCTCGAACTGCTGCCCGCCTCGCACCTGCTCTACCTGGACCGCCTGCGCGAGGGCCTGGCCGCGGCCTCCGGACTGTGCGCGGCCGAGCGGCTGCCGGCGCTCGGCGTGGCGGCCGCGCCGGGTCCGGCGGCCGCCGCGCGCCAGGCGCAGCGGCAGGCCGCCGACTGGTCGCAGGTGCGCCCGGAGTGGGGCCTGGCCGGGAACGCCTGGTTCGTGATCGCGCGGCGCGACGCCACCGCCGCGGCCAGCCTGCACGGGCGCGCCTTCCTGCACTCCTACGATTGGCGGCTGGACCCCAAGCGCCGGTTGCTGGAGACGATCCTGTCCGGGCCGCTGATCGTCGGCCATTGGATCAACATGGAGTACTACTTCTCGAGCGTGGACAACGCCCGCTGGGGCAGCGGCAGCAAGGTCTACCACAACGTCGCCGGGCGCTTCGCGGTGATGACCGGCAACCTGTCCGACCTGCGCACCGGGCTGCCCGCGCAGACCGTGCTGCAGGGCGGCCGCGCCTACCACGAACCGGTGCGCTTGATCGCCGTGATCGAGGCGCCGCTGGCGCATGCGCGGGCGGCGATCGATGCGGTGGTCGCGGTCAAGCGCCTGGTCCACAACGGCTGGATCCGCATGCTGGTGCTGGATCCGCAGACCGCCACCCACCACCTGTACGAGGACGGCGATTGGCGCGAGCTGCCGGCGCCGCCTCCCGCATCCGCCCAGGAGAACAGCGCGGCATGACCACCCAAAAGATGCGTTCGCTGAAGAAGCTCGAGATCATCCTCGACGGCGCCCATCTCGGCTTTGCCACCGACCTGATCGAGCGCGCCGGGGTCAAGGGCTACACCATCCTGCACAACCTGTCCGGCAAGGGCAGCACCGGCTTCCACGCCGGGCAGCTGATGTTCAACGAGGACGACGTGCTGGTGATGGTGCTCGCCGCGGTGCCCGAGGACTTGGTGGATCCGCTGCTGGAGGGCTTCGCGGCGTTCTTCGCCGAGCATTCCGGGGTGGTGTTCGTGTCCGACATCCAGGTGATGCGGCCGGAGAAGTTCGGGCGCTGAGCGGCGGCGTGCCGAGCAGGCCGCGCGCTTCCTCCAGCACGAAGCGCAGGAAGGCGTCGGCCACGGTCGAGAAGCGCTTGCCGGTGCGGTGCGCCACGTACCACTGGCGGCGGATCGGGAAGCCCTGGACGTCGAGCACCACCAGCCGGCCGAGCGCCAGCTCCAGCTCAAGGGTGTGCGCCGAGATCACCCCGAACCCGAGCCCGGCCTCGACCGCCTGCTTGATCGCCTCGTTGCTGCTCATCTGCATGTCCACGGTCAGGCACAGCCCGGCCGCCTCGAAGAAGCGCTCGGCCGCCATGCGGGTGCCGGAGCCGGGTTCGCGGCTGATGAACGCCTCCTGCGCCAGCCGCTCCAGCCCGATCGCGGTCTGGCCCGCGAGCGGATGGCTGGGTGCGGCGATCACCACCAGCGGGTTGTCGAGGAACGGGTGCGCGACCAGATCCGCGCTGGCCGGCGGCTGGCCCATGATCGCCAGGTCCTTGTCGCTGGTCTCCAGCAGTTCGAGGATGCGCTCGCGGTTGGAGACGTCGAGGTCGATCCGGATGTCCGGGTAGCGCCGCCGGAATGCGGCCAGCAGACGCGGTGCGAAGTAGTTGGCGGTGCTGGCGATGGTGATGTTGAGCTGGCCGCGGCGCAGCCCGCGCAGATCCTCCAGCTCGCCCTCGGCCTCGCGCACCCGCGCCAGCACGCCCTGCGCGTGGCGGTACAGCGCGTGGCCGGCGTCGGTCAGGTGCATCTTCTTGCCGACCCGGTCGATCAGCGGCACGCCCGCCTGCTCTTCGAGCAGGCGAATGTGCATCGACACCGCCGGCTGGGTCATGTGCAGCACCTCCGCGGCGCGGGTGTAGCCGCCAAGGCGGACAGTGGCTTCGAACACCTGGAGCTGGCGCAGGGTGAGGTGCATATGCCTCCCGGGCGGGGCATTGGATAACCCAGGGTTATCCTGACCATCAGGAATCACAATTGTCAATTATGAAAAACGCGGCGTAGGGTCTCGCCACGGCCCCGAACGCGCAGACCGCCATGCCGCCACTGGAGGGTGCCGGCGCAGGCCGGCAGGGGCAGGGGAGCGGCGATCGGGCGGGCCGGTCGCGGAGAACAACAGCACGCCGAGGAGCGAACCGTATGGCAGTCAAGACCTACCAGGCCGGGGTCAAGGAATACCGCCAGACCTACTGGATGCCGGACTACACTCCGCTGGACAGCGATCTGCTGGCCTGCTTCAAGATCACCCCGCAGCCGGGTGTGGATCGCGAGGAAGCCGCCGCGGCCGTGGCCGCCGAGTCCTCCACCGGCACCTGGACCACGGTGTGGACCGACCTGTTGACCGACCTCGATTACTACAAGGGCCGCGCCTATCGCATCGAGGACGTGCCCGGCGACGACACCTGCTTCTACGCCTTCATCGCCTACCCGATCGACCTGTTCGAGGAAGGCTCGGTGGTCAACGTGTTCACCTCGCTGGTGGGCAACGTGTTCGGCTTCAAGGCCATCCGCGCGCTGCGCCTGGAGGACGTGCGCTTCCCGCTGGCCTACGTGAAGACCTGCGGCGGCCCGCCGCAGGGCATCCAGGTCGAGCGCGACATCCTCAACAAGTACGGCCGCCCGCTGCTGGGCTGCACGATCAAGCCCAAGCTCGGGCTGTCGGCCAAGAACTATGGGCGCGCGGTGTACGAGTGCCTGCGCGGCGGCCTGGACTTCACCAAGGACGATGAGAACGTCAACAGCCAGCCGTTCATGCGCTGGCGCGCGCGCTTCGACTTCGTGATGGAGGCGATCCAGAAGGCCGAGGCCGAGACCGGCGAACGCAAGGGCCACTACCTCAACGTGACCGCGCCGACCCCGGAGGAGATGTACAAGCGCGCCGAATATGCCAAGGAGATCGGCGCGCCGATCATCATGCACGACTACATCACCGGCGGGTTCTGCGCCAACACCGGGCTGGCCAACTGGTGCCGCGACAACGGCATGCTGCTGCACATCCACCGGGCGATGCACGCGGTGCTCGACCGCAACCCCCACCACGGCATCCACTTCCGGGTGCTGACCAAGATCCTGCGCCTGTCCGGCGGCGACCATCTGCACACCGGCACCGTGGTGGGCAAGCTCGAGGGCGACCGCGCCGCCACCCTCGGCTGGATCGACCTGCTGCGCGAGAGCTACGTCCCCGAGGACCGCAGCCGCGGCATCTTCTTCGACCAGGACTGGGGCTCGATGCCCGGCGCCTTCGCCGTCGCGTCCGGCGGCATCCACGTGTGGCACATGCCCGCGCTCGTCACCATCTTCGGCGACGACTCGGTGCTGCAGTTCGGTGGCGGCACGCTCGGCCACCCGTGGGGCAACGCCGCCGGCGCGCACGCCAACCGCGTCGCGCTGGAAGCCTGCGTGCAGGCGCGCAACGAGGGCCGCCAGTTGGAGAAGGAGGGCAAGGAGATCCTCACCGCCGCGGCCGCGCATTCGCCCGAACTGAAGATCGCCATGGAGACGTGGAAGGAGATCAAGTTCGAGTTCGACACCGTGGACAAGCTCGACATCGCCCACCGCTGACCCCGCCACGCCGACATCCGGGAGCCGCCGCCATGGCCGTGCAAGCCTACAAGCAGACCCTCCGTTACGAGACTTTCTCCTACCTGCCGCAGATGACGCCCGAGCAGGTGCGCCGGCAGATCGCCTATGCCATCGCCCAGGGCTGGAACCCGGCGGTGGAGCACACCGAGCGCGGCACGCCGGCGAAGGTGAGCTTCTGGTACATGTGGAAGCTGCCGATGTTCGGCGAGCAGTCGGTGGACGCCGTGCTCGCCGAGTTGGAGGCCTGTCGGCGTGAGTTCCCCGAGCATCTGGTGCGCTTCGTCGCCTACGACAACTACGCGCAGAGCCAGGGGACCGCCTTCGTCGTCTATCGCTGATGCGCCCGCGTCGCGACGCCTGCGCCTGATCGCCCCGCGAGGATCGCCATGACCCCGTCCGTCGAAACCGCCACCCACGTGACCCTGTCCGGGCGTGACCTGGCCCTGCAGCGCCGCCAGGCGCTGGCCCGCCACGGTCGCGGCGGCAGCGCCGTGCGCACCGCGTCGACTGCGACCTCGCCGCGCGTTCCCGCGCCGCCGGTCGCCGCGGCCGAGGGCAAGGCCGACTGCGGTTGCGGCGGCCGCGACCCCGGCTGCGCCGCATCCACCCCGCGCGCCGCGCATGGGCTGGCCGGCAGCGCGCCGATGGCCGGGCGGGCACTGGCGCAGGCGCGCCGGCAGGCGCTCGCGCAGGCGGGCAAGGCCGCCCTCGCGGGACGCAGCAGCGGCGCGGCGACCACAGCGCCTGCGTCGGCACCAGTGCGACCGGACGCGGCACCTGCCGCAGTGGTGGCCGGCATGCCGCACCCGGCGGCCGCCGCCGGCCGCCAGTTGGCGATGCAGCGGCGGCGTGCGCTTGCCCTGGGTGGGCGCAGCGTAGTCGCCTCCGGCGCGAGCCGTCCGAGCGGGCGGCCACGTCCGCAGCCGGCGGCCGCGATCGCAGCTGCACCGGCATCGCGCACGACGCCCGCGGTGGCCACGGTCACTGCCGCATCCGTGCGGGCCGGCCTGCTGCCGACGCGTGCGTCGGGCGCGCCGGCCGCGCGCCTGACCGGCCTGCGCCTGGGCGAGGCCGGCAAAGTGACCGGTGGCGAGGCCGGCGCGGATCGTGCGGTCACCGGCACCCGCTATGCCGATCCCGGTCAGGATCGTGCGCCCGACAAGGTCGCGCGCAGCCATACCGCCGCCGGCCAGACGGTCACCGGCAGCGTGCTCGGACGCAGCGAGCGCGTCACCGGCGATGAACCGGGCGCGTGCCGCGCGGTGACCGGCGCGCAGTACCTGGCGGCAGAGCAGTTCGCGCAGTGCGGCAGCGCACCGCCGGCGACGCCGCGCAAGGTCAGCGTGATGTCCGCGCGCGGCGGTGGTCGCATCACCGGCATCGCGCTGGGGCCGGATGCGGAGGTGACCGGCGGCGAAGCCGGTGCCTGCCGTGCGATCACCGGCAGCCAGTATTTGGATCCAATCGAGGCCGGGGCCTGTCCGGTGCGCGCCGCGCCGGCCAAGGTCGCAACGCTGGCGACCCATGGCGGGCAGCGCGTCACCGGTGGCGAGCCCGGCGGCGGCGCACGGGTCACCGGCACCCTGGCGCGCACCCAGCGCGCGCCCAGTGGCATCGACCTCGGTGGTCCGGCGGCGACGGCGCCCGCCGCCAAGGTCGCGGTGGACGCCACCCTGCGCGGGCCGGTGGTGACCGGCCAGATGCCAGGACGGGCGCCGCAGGTCACCGGGGATGTGCGCGGGAGTTGCGCCACGGTCACCGGCACCCCGTATGCCGGGCGCCGCCAGTACGAGGCGTTCTGCCCGGCGCCGGCGCTGGAGGCGCAGGCCGCGCGCGTGCCGGTGCGCACCACGATCACGGCCAGCGTGGTCAGCGGCGACCGTCCCGGGGCGGGCGGCAACGCGGTGACCGGCGACGATCGCGGCGCCTGCGTCACCGTCTCCGGCACGCCCTACATCGGGCGCGACAACGGCGCCGCCGCGTGCCCGCCGGATCGTGGTTTCCAGCCGCGCGCGCTGCGCGAGGCGCCGGCGGAACCCGTGCCCGCGCCGCCGCCGCGCGATTTCAGCATCGCTAGCCCGGCGCGGCGCGCCGGCGAGGCGCGCCAGGCCCAGGTCACCGGCAACTCGTTCGCGGTCGACCGCATCACCGGCCCGGTCAACAAGGCGGCCGAGCTCATCACCGGCACGCCCGAGTTCCGCCATCGCGCGCCAGTCACGGCGACGGCGCCCGTCGCCCCGCCGGCCGCGCGCCGGCTGACCGGCGCCGGGCGCGAGGATGCCCGCATCACCGGCGATGCCTGGCACGCGCTGCGCCCGGTCACCGGCACCGAGGGCACGTCCGCGCTGGCCCGCAATGCCACCCTGCGCGGCCAGCCGCGCGGCGCCGGCAGCGACGCGCGCCGCTTCCGCGAGGTCGAGCGGCTGCCGGTGCCGGACTCGCCGATCACCGGCTCGGCCGGCAATACCCGGCGCGGCGCCACCGTGACCCTGTCCGGCGGGGCCAGGGGCTGAAGCCATGAACACCCGCCAGCGCATGCTCGCCCTGCATCGCCGCGACCCCGCTCCGCCCCCGGTGGCGCGGCCACGGCTGCAGGCGGTCGCGCCGGCCAACCCGGCCTGCGTGGTCGGGGCCGGGCAGCGTTGCGAGCATGCGCTGGTCGACGCCGAGCTCAACCGCCGGCTGTACGAATACGAGCGCAGCCTGCGCGCCCGCTTCAGCGGCATCGTGGAAACCCTCAAGCAGATTTCGGCGCTGCAGCACGAGCCGGATTTCGCCGCGCGGGCGCAGCAGTTGGCGCAGCAACGCCTTGGCTACACCCTGCCGCAGACCCTGCTGGACGACGCCTGGGTGTCGGGCTTGGACATGAAGGCGCTGCACACCCACTGCATCTTTCAGAGCTTCAAGACCTGCATCGACAGCACCGACGCCGATCAGGCGCCGTGGCTCGACCGCATGGCGATCACGCCCGACTTTCTCGCCGCCTGCGGCTATCACACCGTCGACATCACCCCGTGCGCCGACGGTCGGCTGCAAGGCCTGGTGCCGTTCGTGTTCCGCATGGCGCCCAGCCGCAACGTTTACGTCAAGGCCTATGCGGGGGCGATGTTCGACGTCGAAGCCGACATGGTCGATTGGGCGCACCGCGAGCTCGAGCGGCTCACAGGGGGCATACCCGGCGGCGAGTCGCAGAACTACCTCAAGATCGCGGTCTATCACTTCAGCAGTTCGCGCTCGCACGACCAGGGCTGCGCCTTCCACGCCAGCATCGACGAGCAGGCGGTCGAGTCGGCCAAGCAGCGCCTTGGCGAATTGCGCGTGGCCATCGAGCGCACCTATGGTGCCGGCATGGCTCCCGCCGTCTTGCTGGTGGGGCTGGACACCGACCTGGATGCCCTGCGCATCCACTTGCCGGATGCCGACGGCGAGGTCGACCCCCACCGTTACATCGACACCGCGGAGCTGTACCGCGACACGGTGGGGTTGCCCGCGGTGCAGGCGCGCGAGCTGATCGCCGCGCGCGTGGAGGAGGTGCAGGCGATGCAGGGCCAGGGCCAGGGTCGCGGCCAGATGAGCGCGGGCATGCGTCGGCTGGTGCTGGCGCTGGCCGAAGCCAACCTGTCGCAGATCGAGTTCGTGATTCACCATCATCAAGGGCGCTACTCGATCCTGGGCCACGACGAAGAATTCATCTGCGCCGGCGAAGCTACGCACTACGTGCAGATGCGCAACAAGTATTACTTCGCCCACCTCGACACGGTCGAGGAAGGAGCGCCCGATCTCGACGTCGGCATCAGGATTTTCACCGGCCTGAACGTGCAGCACGGGCTGCCGGTTCCGGTCCTGGTGCATTTCTATTACTCCTCGCGCGTGCCCGGTTCGCGCGACCGTGCGCTCAAGCGCGCCCGACGGGTGAAAGCGGCGATCGAATCCCGGTATCCGGCGCTGGTGGCGCGGGGTCTGCTCGTCTGCCGCATGGCGCTGTCCGACCGTTTCGACACCGAACGCTGCGTGTTCGTCGACGATGCGACGCCGGATGCAAGGCATTGAGGGCTGAGCCATGCGCATCATGCGAGTGGAGAAAACCCTGGTCTCGACCAACCGCATCGAGCAGTTCGGGCATCGCCCGCTGCTGGTGGTGCAGGACCGTCCCGGCGGCCCGCGCGCGGTCGCGGTCGACGCGGTCGGCTGCATCCCCGGTGACTGGGTGATCTGCGTCGGCTCCTCGGCGGCGCGCGACGCCGCCGGCGCCAAGGATTTCCCGTCCGATCTCACCATCGTCGGGATCATTGATAACTGGGATCCGGAGGGGCAGGGCTGATGGACATCCTGCGTGTGCGCGAGGAACTGGTGTGCACCCGGCGCGTACCTGGGCTCAAACAGGCGTCGCTGCGGGTGCTCGAGGGCGAGCGCGGCACCTTGCTGGTGGCCACCGACCCGGTCGGCGTGCCGCCGGGTAAGTGGGTGTTCGCGACCGTCGGCACCGCCGCACGCCATGCGATGGGCGACTACGACGTGCACACCGATCTGACCATTTGCGGAATCATCGACCACTGGGAGCCCTGAACCAGGGGCGGGCGCCGGCCGCGGCCGGCACCTGCGGGCGCGGCAATCAACGAACACACGGCAGCGGAGGAGGTGCGACATGGCGGAGCGGACGGGCATTGCCCTGGGGATGATCGAGACGCGCGGGCTGGTGCCCGCGATCGAGGCGGCGGACGCGATGTGCAAGGCGGCGGAGGTGCGGCTGATCGGCCGCCAGTTCGTCGGCGGCGGCTACGTGACGGTACTGGTGCGCGGCGAGACCGGCGCGGTGAACGCGGCGGTGCGTGCGGGCGCGGATGCGTGCGAGCGGGTCGGCGACGGGCTGGTGGCGGCGCACATCATCGCGCGCGTGCACGGCGAGGTGGAAGGCATCCTGCCGACCGCGCCGCAGGCGTGAGCCGCGTGAATTCCAACCACAGGCGGGAGACGTGAGATGGCGAGCGTGACGGGCATTGCCCTGGGGATGATTGAGACGCGCGGGCTGGTGCCCGCGATCGAGGCGGCGGACGCGATGTGCAAGGCGGCGGAGGTGCGGCTGATCGGCCGCCAGTTCGTCGGCGGTGGCTACGTGACGGTGCTGGTGCGCGGCGAGACCGGCGCGGTGAACGCGGCGGTGCGTGCGGGCGCGGATGCGTGCGAGCGGGTCGGCGACGGGCTGGTGGCGGCGCACATCATCGCGCGCGTGCACGGCGAGGTGGAAGGCATCCTGCCGACCGCCCCGCAGGCGTGAGCCGCGTGAATTCCAACCACAGGCGGGAGACGTGAGATGGCGAGCGTGACGGGCATTGCCCTGGGGATGATCGAGACGCGCGGGCTGGTGCCCGCGATCGAGGCGGCGGACGCGATGTGCAAGGCGGCGGAGGTGCGGCTGATCGGCCGCCAGTTCGTCGGCGGCGGCTACGTGACGGTGCTGGTGCGCGGCGAGACCGGCGCGGTGAACGCGGCGGTGCGTGCGGGCGCGGATGCGTGCGAGCGGGTCGGCGACGGGCTGGTGGCGGCGCACATCATCGCGCGCGTGCACGGCGAGGTCGAAGGCATCCTGCCGACCGCGGCGGACGCGGGCGGCGGCGGCCGCGACGGCGAACTGGCGCCGGCGCGCAGCTGAGGCGGGCAGGCGGGAGGCAGCCATGGCCGAGAGCGACATTCCCGACGGCTGGCAGGCGCGCGGCACCCCGCCGACCCTGTTCCGGCGCTTCCCGTTCCCGGACTACCCGGCGACGCGGCGCTTCCTGGATGCTTTGGCCGACTTGTCGGCGCAGGCCGGCGTGCATCCGCAGAACATCAACTTCGGCAGCGGCTACGTCAACGTGACTCTGGACGCGACCGCGTCCGGCGCCGCCGATGCCGGGCTCGCGCGCCGGATCGACGCCCTGCTGGCGCAGGGGTGAAGCCATGGCCCGCGTGGTCGCGGTGGTCAACCAGAAGGGCGGCGCCGGCAAGACCACCCTGGCCATGCAGCTGGCCGGCGCGCTGGCGCGGCGGGCGCCGACCGCGCTGCTCGACCTCGATCCGCAGGCCTCCGCGCGGCAGTGGGCGCGCGCCGGCGGCGCCCCGTTTCCGGCCACGGTCGCGGCGCTGGACGGTGAGTGCACGCGCGCGCAGCTGCTGGCGCGCTTCCGTGGGCAGGCCTACCTGGTGCTGGACTGCCCGCCCGCGCTGGGGCCACCGGCATTGTCCGCGCTGCGCGCGGCCGACCTCGCGCTGGTGCCGGTGCTGCCCTCGCCGGTCGACCTGTGGTCGAGCCTGACCCTGCCGCAGGAGATCGCCGCTGCGCGCCGCGACAACCCGCGCCTGTGTGCGCACCTGGTGGTGAACCAGCTGGAGCCGGGCAGCGCGCTGTCGGCGGCGATGCACGGCGCGCTGGCCGAGTTCGGGCTGCCGGTGCTGGCCGCGGGCGTGCGCCGGCGCGCGGTCTACCGCACCGCGGCGCTGGAGGGCGTTGCGGTCCACCAACTCGGCGCGCGCGGCCGCGCCGCCGCCGCCGAGATCGATGCGATCCTCGAGGAGCTGCAGCTATGACCACCGTGCAGGACAAACTGGCCGCCAGCCTCCGCCGCGCCAAGGCGGACCCGGCCGCGGCGCCGGCGCCGCCACCGCCCGCGCCGGCACGCGGCGCGCGCACGAGCAAGCGCCGCGCGCCTGCCAGCGCCGAGCCCGCGCCGCGCGTGCATGCCGGCGGCATTCCCGATTCGTCCACCGCGCTGCATCCGGCGCGGGTGTGGCCGGACTGACCCGGCCGTGGAGGCCCGTATGTATCCCGATCCCTATTCGCGCACCTACTCGCCGCGGCAGGCGGCGCTGGCCCGGGCCGCCGCGCAGGCGGTCGCCGGCGACCCGCTGGAGGCCTACCGCGTGCACCAGGAGCCGTACTACCGCGCGGTCGCCGACGAGGTCGAGCTGTACGAGGCAGCCTACGCGGTGCGCATGCCGGTCATGCTCAAGGGCCCGACCGGGTGCGGCAAGACCCGGTTCGTCGAGTACATGGCCTGGCGCCTGCAGCGGCCGCTGGTCACGGTCGCCTGCAACGAGGACATGACCGCCTCCGACCTGGTCGGGCGCTTCCTGCTGGACGCGCAGGGCACCCGCTGGCAGGACGGGCCGCTGGCGCTGGCCGCGCGCCTGGGCGCGATCTGCTACCTCGACGAGGTGGTGGAGGCGCGCCAGGACACCACAGTGGTGATCCACCCGCTGACCGACGCCCGCCGCCAGTTGCCGCTGGAGAAGAAGGGCGAACTGGTGCACGCGCACCCGGATTTCCAGCTGGTGATCTCCTACAACCCGGGCTACCAGAGCCTGATGAAGGACCTCAAGCAGTCGACCAAGCAGCGCTTCGGCGCGCTCGACTTCGACTACCCGCCGCATGCGGTGGAGGCCGAGATCGTCGCGCACGAGGCCGGGGTCGATGCCGACACCGCCGCGCGCCTGGTCCACATCGGCGAGCGCGCGCGCAACCTCAAGGGCCATGGCCTGGACGAAGGACTCTCGACCCGCATGCTGGTGCACGCCGGGCGCTTGATCGCGCAGGGCGTGCCGGCGCTGGCCGCGTGCCGAATGGCGCTGGTGCGCCCGATCACCGACGATCCGGACATGCGCGACGCGCTGGATGCCGCGGTCACCACCTACTTCTGACCCGCGCGCGATGGCCATCCGCCTCGACGACCACGCCGAACTGCTGCAGGCGCTGCCGGGCGAGGCCCAGCAGCTGCTGCACGCGTCGTGGCAGGAGGCCGCGCGCGCGTTCTCCCCGCGCGGGCTGGACGGCTACCTGCGCGGCGCGCTCGCGCTGCACCAACTCGGCCGCGGCAGCGAGCTGGTCGCCTCCTACCTGGAGGCGATGCCGGCGCTGGCGCGCGCGATCGGCGAGGACGCGCTGCCGGCGCTGGTCAACGCCCTGCTGGCGATGGCCTCCAAGACCTCCGGCCAGGTGCTGGCGCTGGTCGCCGCCACCGCCCCGGTCGCGGCCGCCCGGCTCGGCGATCCGGGCCTGTTCCGCGACTACCTGGCGCTGCTGGACCATCTGCTGGCGCAGGCTCCGCGCGGGCTGCGCCCCTTGCTGGAGAACCTCGAGCGCCTCCTCGGCCAGCTCACCCTCGGCGGCCTCCGGCGCTGGGTGCAGTGGGGCGTGCAGGCCTACCGCAGCGACCTCGAGGGCCAGCAGCGCTACTTCTCGCTGCACAGCCCGGATGCGTTGGCGGTGCTGCAGCAGGAGCGGCGCGGCACCCTGTTCGTGGATGTGCAGCGCCGGCTGAACCTGTACCTGCGCGCGCTGTGGGGGCGCGACTTCTTCCTGCGCCCGACCTCGGGCGACTACGAGACCCGCGCCGGCCTGCGCCCGTACATCGAGCGCCACGTGATCCACCTGGCCGATGCCTACGACGACTGGCCGCCGGCGGACGCCGTGGGCGAGGCCGTGCCGGGCCTTGAGCTGTACCGCGCCGCCGCCAACCACTGCGCGGCGCACCTGGTCTTCACCGCCCGCCCGCTGTCGATGCAGATGCTCTCGCCGCTGCAGCTCGCGGTGATCGGCGTGTTCGAGGACGCCCGGGTCGAGACCTGCGCGATCCGGCGCTTCCCCAACCTGCGCGCGGCCTGGCTGCGCCTGCATCCGCCGGTGGCTTACGGCGCGCCGGCGCGGATCGGCGAATTGCTGGACCGCCTGGCGCGCGCCTTGCTGGAGGAGGCCCCGCAGGATCCGCACCCGTGGGTGCGCCAGGGAGTGGAGGCGTTCCGCGCCGCCTGCGAGCGCCCCGGTGCGCTCGACACCGCGCAGACGTCCTGGGAGCTCGGGGTCGCGCAGGTGCACGCGCTGCCGCCCGGCCTGCCAGAGTTCCACGTCCGCCACGACGAGCCGACCGCGCCCTACCGCGACGACAACCGCGCGTTGTGGCAGCAGGAAGCCTACGACGAGGCCGAGGCGCTGGCGGCGACCTGGGAGACCCGCCAGCAAGTGCGCCGCAAGGTCAACGCGGTGGAGATGGCCAACGAGGTCGACAACGAATTCGCCGGCGACGATGCACAGGAAGTGTGGGTGCTGCCGACCGAGTTCTGGCTCGACCAGGAGGGCACCACCCTCAATGCGTTGGAGGGCCGCCCGCCGCAGGCCGACCCGGTGCACTACCCGGAATGGGACTACGGCCTGCAGCTGGAGCGCCCGGGCTGGGCGACCGTGCTGGAGCGGCATCCGCCGGCCGGCGACCCGGCGGTGGTCGAGGCCATCCTGGCCGAGCACCGCGGAGCCAGCGCGCGCCTGAAGCACTTGATCGAGGCGCTGGTGCCGCAGGGCCTGCAGCGCGTCCGCCGGCTGCAGGACGGCGACGACCTCGACCTCGACGCCGCGCTGTGCGCCTGGCTCGACCTGCGCCTCGGCCGGCAGCCGGACACCCGCATCATGCTGCGCCGCCAGCGCCGCACCCGCGATCTCGCGGTGCTGGTCCTGCTCGACCTGTCCGAGTCCGCCAATGACAAGGTGCGCGGGCAGGACTACAGCGTGCTCGAGTTGACCCGCGCCGCCACCGTGCTGCTCGCGGAGGCGCTGGACCGGGTCGGGGATGCGTTCGCCCTGCACGGGTTCTGCTCGAACGGGCGCCACGACGTGCACTACTACCGCTTCAAGGATTTCGAGACGCCCTACGACGACCTGGTGCGCGCGCGCCTGGCCGCGATGCGCGCCGGCTACTCGACCCGGATGGGCGCGGCCCTGCGCCACGCCGGCGGGTTCCTGGCGCGGCGCGCGGCGGCGCGCCGGGTGTGCTTCGTGGTCACCGACGGCGCACCGGCCGACAACGACGTGCGCGACCCGCGCTACTGCCGCGAGGACGCCCGTCGCGCGGTCGAGGAACTGGCGCGGGGCGGGATCGCCACTTACGCGCTCTCGCTCGACCCGCAGGCCGACGAGTACGTGGCGCACATCTTCGGCGCGCGCCGCTACACCGTGCTCGACCACCCGGCGCGGCTGCCGGAGACCCTGCCGCGCCTGTACCTGGGGCTGACCCGGTGAGCGTGCCCGCATCCGAGGCCGGCAGCGTGCGCCCGCGCATCAGTCTGCGCACGTTCGTGTTCATCGATGCGTTGCAGCCGCAGCTGGCGTCCTACCTCGCCACCTCCTCGCAGGGCTTCCTGCCGGTCCCGGGCGATGCGTGCCTATGGGTCGAGGTCGCGCCCGGGATGGCGGTGCACCGCCTGTCCGACATCGCCCTGAAGGAGACCAACGTGCACCTGGGCGAGCAGGTGGTGGAGCGCGCGTTCGGCTCGATGGAGATCCACTACCGCAACCAGAGCGAGGTGCAGGAGGCCGGCGCGGTCATCCTGCGCCAGTTGCAGACCGCGGTGGACACCCGCCTGCCGTGCCAGGTTGCGTGGAACGAGATCATCCGCGGCATCACCCCCGACCACACCACCCTGATCAACCGCCAGCTGCGCAAGGGCTCGATGATCCTGCCCGGCAAGAGCATGTTCATCCTCGAGGTCGAGCCGGCCGGCTACATCGTGTACGCCGCCAACGAGGCCGAGAAAGCCGCCAACGTCACCCTGGTCGACGTCAAGCCGTTCGGCAGCTTCGGCCGGCTCACCATGATGGGCAGCGAGGCCGAGGCCGAGGCGGCGCAGGCGGCGGCGCTGCGCGCGCTGGCCCAGCTCAACCGGCAGGCGGGGCAGGGGGCATGAGGCCGGCACCGCCCGCCGCCGTGCGCCCGCGCCTGCGGGTCGATTCCACCGCCAAGCGGCTGCTGTTCGCGACCGTGCGGGTGGACACCGAATTGGAGGACGGCAGCCGCGGCTCGGGCACGGCGTTCGTGGTCCGCCACGCCTATCCCGGCGGCAGCGCCTGCTATGTGGTCAGCAACCGCCATCTGGTCGAGGGCGTGCGCCGCGGCGGGCTGGTGTTCACCCGCGCCGAGGATGGCGAGCCGCGGATCGGGGCGCGCGTCGAGCTGGCCATCGAGGACTTCGCCCAGGCCTGGTTCCTGCACCCGGATCCGGCGGTGGACCTGGCGCTGGTGCCGCTGCGCCCGCTCGAGCAGGCCGCGCAGGCGCAGGGCGTGCGTCTGTACTACAGCCCGATCGATACCCGGCTGGCGCTGGATGCGGCCACCGCCGCGCGCCTGGACGCGCTCGAGGACGTGCTGTTCGTGGGTTACCCCAGCGGGGTCTGGGACCAGACGAACCTGATGCCGATCCTGCGCCGCGGTACCACCGCCACCCCGCTGGCGCTGGACTTCGAGGGGCGCCCGGAGTTCCTGGTCGACGCCGCGGTGTTCCCCGGTTCCTCCGGCAGCCCGGTGTTCGTGCACCAGCCGGAGACCGCCCCGGCGATGCACGGCGTCGGCCGCCAGATCCACTTCGCCGGGGTGGTGGCGGCGGTGTTCTTCCGCGCGGACAGCGGGTTGCCGGTGCCGGCACCGGTGCCGGCGCAGCACGGCGGGCTGGCCGCGGCCACCGAGATGCTCGATCTTGGCCTGGTGATCAAGGCCGACGCGGTGCTCGGCCTGCTCGCGGCCTATCTGCGCCAGTACCCGCCATGAGCACGCCGCGACCGACCTATCCGGGGCTGCATGCCGACGGCCACGGGCTGACCGCGCTCGGCCGGGTGGTGCTGGATGCCTGGGTGTTCGGCCTGCTGCCCGAGCACGAGGACTGCGCCGGCTGGGACCTGGGACGGATGCAGTCGCTGATGCAACAGGTCGAGGCGCGCTGGGACATGCACGGCGGGCTGCCGAGCCGGCTGCCGCCGGACCTGCGCGAACGCCACGCGCGGATCTACGCCGAGGCCACCGCGCGCGCCGCCGCGCGCGGCTGGGACCCGGCGCTCGACGACGAGGCTTGAAGCGCGTCAGTCCTCGCCGCCGAGGCGGCCGACCGCGCAGCTGACGAACGACTTGGCGCTCGCGGCCATCGCCGCCAGGCCGTCCACCGTGCCCTGCTCGGGATAGCCCAGCGCGCGCAGGCGCTCGGCGATCTGCGCGCGCAGCGCGGGGTCGGCCTCGACCTCGAGGTGGCCGCTGGCGGGGTCGAGCGCGACCACCCGTGCCTGCGGCACGGCCTCGACCGCCTTGCGGATGCTGTTGGCGCAACCGCCGCACTTGACGTTGGCCAGTTCGAACTGGAGCAGGCTGGGCATGGCGGGACTCCCGGGGGAAAGGAACATCGACAGGCGAATTGTGCGCCCGCACGCGGGCACGCGCCTGAACCGCGGGCGCGCCGCGCTGCGGTATCGTTGGGGCATGCTACCAGTCGCCCCGACCGCCGCCGACCCCGCCCCGACCGGGCTGGTGCTGCAGGGGGGCGGCGCGCGCACCGCCTACCAGGCCGGCGTGCTGGCCGGGGTGCTGGAGGTGCTCCAGGCGCGCTGGCCGGCGGCCTCGGCCAACCCGTTCCCGATCGTGTGCGGCACCTCGGCCGGGGCGATCAATGCCGGCTACTTCGCCGCCCATTGCAGCGACTGGCGCGCGGCGATCGCAGCCATGCCCGGCGAGTGGGAGCGCCTGACCCCGGGCGACGTGTTCCATGTCGGCACCCTGCCGCTGGCGCGCGGCGGACTGGGCTGGCTGCGCCTGTTCGCGTTCGGCTGGCTATGGCGGCAGAACCCGCGCAGCCTGCTCGACAACCGCCCGCTGGAGCGCACGCTGGCGCGGCTGTTCCCGCCGGGGCGGCTGGCGGCGGCGCTCGAGGCCGGCGCGCTGGAGGCGCTGTCGGTGTCCGCCTCGGGCTATACCCTCGGCCGCCACGTCAGCTTCTTCCAGGCCGCGCGCGCGCATCCGGGCTGGCGCCAGCCCGGCGAATGGGCGGTGCCGGCGCAGATCGAGGTCGCGCACCTGCTCGCCTCCAGCGCGCTGCCCTTCATCTTCCCGGCGGTGCCGCTGGCATGCGGGGAGGGCACGGACTATTTCGGTGACGGCGCGATGCGCCAGCTCGCCCCGTTGGCGCCGGCCATCCATTTGGGCGCGCAGCGGATCCTGGCGATCGACGTAGCCGAGCCGCGCCCGCCGTGGCCGCCGCCGGCCGGCGCCGCGCCGGCCTATCCCAGCCTCGCCCAGATCGCCGGGCATGCGATGGCCTCGATCTTCCTCGATACCCTGCGCGCCGACGCGCACCAGGCCACCCGCATCAATGCGATGCTGGCGCAGGTGCCGCCGGCGCTGCGCGAGACCCTGCCGCTGCATCCGCTGCCGGTGCTGGCGATCTCGCCCTCGCAGTCGATCAGCGCGATCGCGGCGCGCTACTGGCGGAGCATGCCGGGTGCGGCGCGGCGCCTGCTGGAAGGCGTCGGCACCGGCCACGGCAGCGGCGCGATGCTGGCCAGCTACCTGCTGTTCACCGGCGACTACCTGCACGAGTTGGTGGAACTCGGCCGCGCGGACGCGCGCGCCCGGCGCGCCGAGCTGGAGGCCCTGCTGACTCCGCCCGGCCAGGCGCCGGCGGCGCGCCCGGAGGTGGCGTGAACCGGCGCGGCTTCCTCGCCGCCGCGGCGGCAGCGGCTATGCTGTCGGCCATGCCGACGCCGCCTGCCCATCCCGCCCCGGCCCGCCGCCCGCGGCTCGGCAGCCTGCTGCCGCATCCGCTGCGCGCGGGCGACACCGTGGCCCTGCTCAGCCCGTCCTCGCCGGTCGAGGACAGCCTCGCCCTGCAGCTGGCGCGCGAGGCGCTGGAGGCGCTGGGCCTGCGGGTGGCGCTCGGCGCGCATGCCGGCGCGCGCCGCGGCTACCTGGCCGGGGACGACGCCGCGCGCGCGGCCGACCTCAACGCCGCGTTCGCGGACCCGGCCATCCGCGGCATCGTCTGCGTGCGCGGCGGCTACGGCGCGATGCGGCTACTGCCGCGGCTCGACTATGCCGCGGTGCGGCGCGATCCCAAGCCGGTGCTCGGCTACTCGGACATCACCGCGCTGCTGTGCGGGCTGGCCGCGCAGACCGGGTTGGTCGGCTTCCACGGCCCGGTCGCCGCCGGCAGCTGGCCCGCCTTCAACGCCGCCCAGTTCCGGCAGCTGCTGCTGGAGCGCGCGCTGCCCGAGTACGCCAATCCGCAGGAGCGCGGGGACGACCTGGTGGTGCGCCAGAACCGCACCGTGACCATCACCGGCGGGCGCGCCCGTGGGCCCTTGGTCGGCGGCAACCTGGCGGTGCTGGCGGCGCTGGTCGGCACTCCGTACCTGCCGGAGTTCGACGGCGCCATCCTGTTCCTCGAGGACGTGGGCGAGGCGCCGTACCGGATCGACCGCATGTTCGCGACCCTGCGCCTGGCCGGGCTGCTCGACCGCGTGGCCGGGGTCGTGTTCGGGCAATGCACCGATTGCAAGCCCGGCGACGGCTACGGATCGCTCACGCTGGAGCAGATCCTCGACGACTACGTGCGCCCGCTGGGCATCCCGGCCTACCGCGGGGCGCAGATCGGGCACCTGCGCGAGCAGTTCATCGTGCCGGTCGGGGGGCAGGTCGAGCTGGATGCCGACGCCGGCCGCTTCCGCCTGCTGGATCCGGTGTTCCAGGGCTGACCGCCATGCCCACGCGCCTGCCGCCCGATCCTGGCCGCCTGCCGCCGTGGAAGCGGCGGCGTCCGCCCGGCCCGCGCACCCCGCTCAGCCCCGCCCAGCGCGCGGCCGCGCAGGCGCGCGCGGCGCAGGCCGGGCGCCGCTATCCGAACCTGGTCGACAACCTGTGGGCGGCCCGCCACGTGCCGCGCGGCGAGGTGCCCGCGGCGGGCGAGGAGGAATGAGCCTCAGCGTCCGAGGCGGTTGATCTCGGCGTTCTCCACCACCGCCGGCGGCGCCGGCATCCGCGCCAGCGCCAGCAGCGCGCGCCCGACCCGGGCGGTGTCGGTCAGCAGCGCCGGCGCGAGTTGGGCGCCGAGGCGCAGGCCGGGCCCGGCGAGCCGGTAGAACGGGCGCATCCACGGGTGCGGGCTGCGCTCGTCGTGGCGGGGGGCGATCCCGCCCGGGCGCAGCATCACGGTCACGATCGGCAGCGCGCGCAGGGCGCGTTCGGTCTCGCCCTTGACCCGCATCGGCATCAGCCGGCTGGCCGGGTCGGCACCCGCCCCGGAGATGTACAGGAAGCGCCCGGACGGATTGGCCGCCGCATAGGCGCGCGCCACGTGCAGGGTCAGGTCGAGGGTGACGTGGCGGTAGGTCGGCTCGGGCGTGCCCAGCGGCGGCGCGCCGGCGCAGTAGAAGCAGGCCTCCCAGCCGCGCAGGCGCTCGCCCAGCGCGTCCAGGGCGTCGTAGGCCGGGACCTGCAGCAGGGCGAGCCGGGGATCGCCCACCGCCGTCGGATGCCGCACCAGCAGCCCGACCGCGGTCACGCCCGGATCGGCCAGCACCTCGTGCAGCACGCCCTGGCCGACCAGGCCGGTGGCGCCGGCGATCAGGATGCGCATGGCGAGGCCTCCGTGCAGCGACTGCACCAGTGTACGCAGGCCGGCGCCGGCGGGATGCGCAGGCCTGCATCCGCGCGGCCGCCGGCTGCGTGCAGCGGCCAGGTTTCTTCGGAGTGATGGCATGTCCGTGCCCGCACCAGCACCCGTTCCGCCCGTGCACGGCCTGCAGGGGCCGGCCACGTGCCTGGTCACCGGCGCCGGCGGCGGCATCGGCCAGGCCGCGCTGGCGCAGCTGCTCGCGCATCCGCAGGTGGCGCAGGTGCATGCGGTCGTCCGCCGCGCGCCGGGCGCGGATCCTCTGGCGGCGCTGGCGCAGGCGCATCCCGGCCGCCTGCACCTGCATCTGGCCGACCTCACCGACGAAGCGGCGCTGCAGCGGCTGGCCGATGCGGTTGCCGCATCGACGCCCGCACTGCACCTCGTGCTGCATTGCGCCGGCCTGCTGCACGCGCCCGGCCTGCAGCCGGAGCGCGCGCTGGCGCAGGTGCGCCTGGCCGCACTGCAGCAGGTGTTCGCGATCGACGCCTTCGCGCCGATCCTGCTCGCGCGGGTGCTGGAGCCGCTGCTGCCGCGCGCGCAGCAGGCGGTGTACGCCTCGCTGTCGGCGCGGGTGGGCTCGATCGGCGACAACCGGCTCGGCGGCTGGTACGCCTACCGCGCGGCCAAGGCCGCGCAGAACCAGCTGCTGCATACGCTGGCGATCGAGTGGCGGCGCACGCGCCCGCAGGCCACCTGCCTGCTGCTGCACCCGGGGACGGTGGACACGCCGCTGTCGCGGCCATTCCAGGCGCGCCTGCCGCCCGGGCAACTGATCACGCCCGCGCAGGCGGCGGCGCGCCTGCTGGCGGTGATCGCGGCGGCCACGCCGGCGGACAGCGGGCGCTTCCTGGCCTGGGACGGCGCGCCGATCCCGTGGTGAGCGCACGCGCGACAATGACGGCAGGTTCCCGACGAGGCTGCCCATGCGCATCGTGCTCACCGACTTCGCCCGTGCCCGCCTGTTCCGCGACCCGCCGCGCCGCGATGGGCTGCAGGACCTGACCCCGGAGGCCTTCGAGCGCGCGCTCAACGAACGCATCCCGCTGCGCGACCTCCCCGGCTACGCGCCGTTCTGCCGCCTGCACGTGCACCGCAACTGGACCCGCACGCGCGCTTCGGCGATCCCGATCACCGCCGACAACCGCCATCTGCTGCGCAGCGATTACGAGGCGCGCACCGAGGCGGAGCTGCCGGTGCTAGTGCGCTGGTTCGAGGGGGTGGAGGCGCCGCGCGCGGAATACCTGATCCCGATCCTGTACGACCGCGCCCAGCTCGCGAAGGAAGGGCAGCCGATCGCGGGCGAGTGGGGCGTGGTCGGCTGCCTGTTCACCCTGGCGCCGGAGCCGACCCCGATGGCGCCGATCACGCTGCTGCGCAATGCGCTGGGGGTGGCCGAGGGCGGCTCGGGGGTGGCGCTGGACCGCGACGCCTATCGGCAGAGCGTGGCGTTCTGGCGCACCCATGCGAACTGGCGCGGCTGAGGCTGCATCCACCCCCGCGCATCGGGCGTACGGGTCAGGGCCGGCGGCGTGCCGGTTCCCCCGACATAAGGAGCGTCACCATGCACCGTCCCTCCGGATTCGTCCTGCTGCTTGCCTCCCTGCTGCCGGCCGCCGCCATGGCCCAGGAAGGCCCGACCTTCTCGGTGTTCGGCGGCCGCGACCTGTCGGTCAGCGGCGACGTGCACAAGGGGGCGACTGCCCCGATCGCCGACCTCGGCCCGCTCAACCCCGCGTTGGCCGGCGTGTCCGCGGAGCTGCGCATCCAGCCGCGCTCGTACGATGCGATCTACGGCAAGGCCAACAGCTTCGGGGTGGAGATGGGCTGGCCGATGGGCCCGGGCGAGTGGTTCGGGCAACTGGTCTCGACCCGCTCCGGCGCCGACCAGGTGCAGGTCGGCGGCGCGTTCGTGCCGGCGCTGAACACGACCCTGCCGGTGTATGGGCGCTTCGGCCGCTACAAGAGCCTGGCGCTGGAAGGCGGGTACCGCTACTACTTCAGCCAGGGCGAACTGCGGCCGTACGTGGCCGGGCGTCTGGGCACCTCCCGCGTGGACCGCATCAATGCCACCTTCACCATCCCCGACGCGAACATCGCCCTGAACAACGTGCCGTTCTTCGACAGCGGCTGGCGCTTCAGCACCGGCGCCGACGCCGGCTTGCTGTGGCAGATCAACCCGCAGGCCGCGGTCGGCCTCGAGGTCGGCGTGCGTTACCACGGCAAGCTCAAGGGCAACGACAGCGCGCTGGTCGGCTTGGGCCTGGCCAGCATCAACGACACCGGCGCGCGCACGTCGTGGCCGGTCAACCTGCGCCTGCAGTTCCGTTTCTGACCCGACCGGATGCGCGCGGGCGCCGCGCATCCTTTCCCTCCACGGGCCGCTGCGTGCGGCCCGCTTTTTTGCGCGGCTGCGGCGCGTCGCGATCAGCGCGCGGGTTTGCGCCGGCCGCTCGCGGGCGGGGTCGGGGGCTTGCGCTGCTCGGGACTGGAGCGGAACGGGGAGACCGCCTGGAACTGGCGCAGCGGCGTGTTGCCGAGCACCTCGATCTTGCCGCCGCGCTTGCGGAATTCGCGCAGGTCCGCGGCGATGCGTTCGTGGGTCAGGGGGGCGGTGTCGGCGGCGGCCGCCGAAGTCGGCTTGCGGGGCATTGCGCTCCCTTCGGGTCTTGCGAGTGTGCGATCTTAGCAAATCATTGATTTTTCTGCAACAAAGCCGCGTTTCCTCGCGTTTTTCGACGCATGGATGCAACGGTTGCGCCGCCTGCGCCGTTGCCAATCCGGGGAGTGGGCCGCAGCATGGCGGCATGCCGCGTCTCACCCAGCCCACGTTCCTGCACCTGCCCTGGCCGGTATGGGCGTTGGTGCCCGCCGCGCTGGCGGTGCCTGCGCTGCTGATGCGGTTCTGGCCGCAGTCCGGGGTGGAGTGGGAACTGTCGGATTTCGCCATGATGGCGGTGCTGCTAAGCACAGCGCTGCTGGCCTTGGCCGCGGGATGGCGCCGGATCGGGCGCGGGCGCGCACGCTGGTGGCTCGCGCTGGCGGTGCTGCTCGGCTTCGGCCAGGTCTGGGCCGATCTGGCGGTGGGTCTGTTCGGCGCGCCCGGGGGCGCCTGGAACCTCGCGCTGCTGGCGTTGCCGCTGCTCGTGCTGGTCGGCATCGGCGCCGGGCGCGCCCGCCTGCGGACGCTGGCGCGGGGATTGCCAGTGGTCGCGCTGCTGCAGGCCGGGCTGGCCGCGCTGGCCTGCGCCGGCGGCGCCGCGCAGGTGCGCGAGGCGCTGTTCCTGCTGGTGCCCGCTGCAGGCTGGGCACTGGCGGGCTGGCAGTTGCGGTCGGTGCTGCCGCGGATGCCTTGATCCGGCGCAGGACGCCTGCCGGCGATTCCGCGACAATCCCGGCCCGCTCCCCGGTGCCGTTCCGATGCCGCTGCTGCGCGCCGCCATCGTCTTCCTGCTGATCACGCTGAGCACCGTGCTGCACGTGCTGCCGCTGCTGCTGGTGGCGCTGCTGAAGCTGCTGGTGCCCTCCAAGCGGCTGCAAGTGGCCTGCAATCCGCTGCTGACCGGTATCGCGGAAAGCTGGATCGGGTTCAACAACCGGCTGTGGGACCTGTGCACCGACACCCGCCTGGTGGTCGCGGGGGAGACCGCGCTGCAGCGCGACGGCCACTACCTGGTGCTGGCCAACCACCAGAGCTGGGTGGACATCCTGGTGCTGCAGAAGTTGTTCAACCGGCGCATCCCGCTGCTGCGCTTCTTCCTCAAGCGCCAGCTGTTCTGGGTGCCGCTGCTGGGGCTGGCGTGGTGGGCGCTGGATTTCCCGTTCATGGGCCGCTACACGCCCAAGCAGATCGCGCGCAACCCGGCGCTGGCCGGGCGCGACATCGCCGCCACCCGGCGCGCCTGCGAGAAGTTCCGCGCGATCCCGGTGGCGATCATGAATTTCGTCGAGGGCACCCGCTTCAGCGCGGCCAAGCACGCGCGCCAGCAGTCGCCGTACCGGCACCTGCTCAAGCCGAAGTCGGGCGGGGTGGCGTTCGTGCTGGACGCGATGGGGCAGGGGCTGCACGCGATCCTGGATGTGACCATCGCCTATCCGGCCGGCGTGCCCTCGCTGCTGGACCTGATGGCCGGCCGCATCCCCGAGGTCCGCGTGCGCCTGCGCCAGCATCCGATCCCGGCCGAACTTGCGCAGGGCGACTACCAGCACGACCGCGCCTTCCGCGCGCGCTTCCAGCAGTGGATGAACGCGCTGTGGCAGCAGAAGGACGCCGACCTCGAGGCGCTGCTGGCGTCGCCGCCGCGGGCGCCGGCCTGACGCGCCGCGCATGCGCGCGGCGCTGCAGGCTGACAAATCCCGCCGGCATGCGCTAGCGTTGGCGCCGGACGAGGAGGATCCTGCGATGAACGCCGTGGCCGCCCGCTACACCCCGACCCAGCGCCACCTGCACTGGCTGATGGCGATCCTGGTGGTGCTCGCCTACCTGCTGGTGGAGCAGCGCGACCTGTTCCCGCGCGGCAGCAGCGGGCGCTTCGCGATGATGCAGGGGCACTTCTGGGCCGGGATCACGATCTTCCTGCTGGCGTTCTGGCGGATCGCCACCCGCCGCCGCCACGGCGCGCCGCCGATCACGCCGGCGCTGGACCGCTTCAGCGCGCTGGCCTCCAAGTCGATGCACATCGCGCTGTACGCGTTCTTCATCGTGATGCCGCTGCTGGGCATGGCCACCGCGTGGAGCGACGGCAAGGTCATCGAGATTCCGTTCACCGGGGCCGCGCTGCCGGCGCTGCTGCCGGAGAACAAGCCGCTGGCGCACACGCTGGAGGACATCCACGGCACCATCGGCGACATCTTCTACTGGGTGATCGGCCTGCACGTACTGGCCGCGCTGTACCACCACTGGGTGCGCCGCGACGACACCCTCAGGCGCATGCTGTGAGGCGGGCGCGGCGGTTTGCCGCGCTGCACGATTGACCCGGTCACGCGGATGGTCCCACCATGGCGCGCCCGCGGCGGGGAGCCGCGGTTCCTGCCACTGAAACTCGGGGCCTTCCATGTCCAAGCGCTTCGGCCGCACCCGCCGCGCCCTGCTGCCTGCCCTCCTGCTGGGCCTGGCCTCGGCCGGCTATGCCAACACCCTCAACCAGAACGTGTCGTGGACGATCGACCGCGCCGGCACCACCGCCAAGTACCGGATCGTGGCCTACGGCGACTCGATCTATGCCGGCTACAACGGTTCGGTGTTCAACGCCGCGCGCTACTCGGCGCCGACCGTGAGCGCGGAGTACCTCTCGGCGCTGTGGAACGCGGACGTGGAGAGCATCCGCCGCGCCAAGTCGGGGGCGGTGGCCTCCGACGTGTACGAGAACAAGATCGTGGCCGAGCGTTCCTACATGCAGGCCAGCAACACCCGTGTGGTGACCTTCGAGATGTGCGGCAACGACGGCCTGCAGGCGCGCACCGCCTTCAAGGACCAGACCGGCACCTGCAACTACAACGTGCTGGCCACCGCCGAGGCCAACTGCAAGACCTATGTGGCCAAGGCAATGGACTACATCAACGCCAACGCCTACCCGGGGGTGAAGGCGAAGATCATCGCCAACCTGTACTACCCCGGCTACAACGCCGACAACGTGCAGAGCAGTTGCACCGACGCCAACACCGGGCAGAAGGTCAACCTGCGCGACCGCTTCCTGCCGACCCTGGCGCGGATGAACTACTGGATGTGCGAATACGCGCGCCAGAAGGGCTTCTCCTGCGTCGACAACTTCGCCATGTACATGGGCGCGGACTACGACAGCAACGGCGACGGGCGGATCGACTCGGAGGCGCTGCGCTACATGCCGGGCGAGAGCGAGGCCAGCTACGTCAACCGCATCACGGTGACCCTGAAGTCCACCCTGCGCGACGCCAATACCCACTTCGTCTCGTCCAGCAGCAGCTACGACTACATCCAGTCCGACGACATCCACCCGACCTACGAGGGCGGCACCGTGAGCGCCGGCCTGTTCGGCGGTTCCAGCGGGACCGGCGCGCCGCGTTACACCAGCTTCCCCGGCGGCAAGAGCCCGATCTGGGCCAGCTACGGGCACGAACGCATGGGCTGGGGCGTCTCGGTGTTCGGCCCGCCGAGCCCGTTCTGATCGGCAGGGCTTGAGCCGGGCCGGGCATGCCGCATTCCCCGTCGTCCGACCGCTGGCGGCGCCTCGCCGCCGGCGCCGCGCTCCTCGCCGGGATCGTGCTGGCCGGCTGGCTGCTGTGGCCGCGGCCCGCGGCCACGCCGGTGGACGCCGGTGCCCCGCGGCCAGCACCCGCTCCGCCTGCGCCGTCCGCGGCGCCGATGGCCCCGCCGACAGCCGCCCCCGCCGCCGTGCCGGGGGATCCGGCGGTGGAAGGGCGGGATCTGGCCGACGTGCTGCGGCTGGCGCCGGGTGAGCCGGTGCCGAGCATGGGCCAGGTGATCGCACGCCTGCGCGCGGAGGGCATCCGCACCGGGCTGGCGGCGTTCAACCCGCCCGGCACCAGCCCGCCGCTGGTCGGGCTGGCGGTGCCGGAGGATTTCCCGCTGCCGGAAGGCTACGTGCGCCACCACCAGGTGACCGACGACGGCCAGCCGATCGAGCCGATCCTGATGTTCTCCCCGGATTACGTCTTCTACGACGCGCAGGGCCGGCCGCTGCCGATCCCGCCGGACCGGGTGGTGCCGCCGCAGTGGGCGCCGCCCGGGCTGCCGCTGCGCTGGATCACGATCCCGCCGCCGCGCGCGGCCACGCCGCCGCCGGGACGCTGACCCGCATGCGGGCATGGGGCAAGGTCGCCGCGGGCGCGGCCGCCAGCGCGCTGCTGCTGGCGCTGTATGCGCGCGGGCAGCCGTGGCTCGGGTTCGTGCTGCTGGTGCCGTGGCTGCTCGCGCTGCCGGCGGTGCCGCGCGCGCGCGATGCGCTGGCCGCGGGCGTGCTGATGGCAATGCTGTACCAGCTGGCGGCGCTGGGCTGGTTCGGGCTGGCGCTGGCCGCCTACCTCGGGCTGCCGGCCTGGCTGGGGCTGCTGCTGCCGGTGCTGGTCGCGCCGCTGCTGCAGCCGCAGCTGTGGGTGTTCGCCCTGGCCTGGCACTGGGCGCGCGCGCGCCTGCGCCCGTGGCCGGCGGCGCTGTTCGCGGCCGCGGCCTGGCTGGCCTGCGAATGGCTGTGGCCGAAGCTGCTCGGCGACACCCTCGGCCACGGCCTGCAGCCGGCGCCCTGGCTGCGCCAGGCCGCCGATCTCGGCGGCGCGCCGCTGCTGAGCGCGGTGCTGCTGCTGGTGAACCTCGCGCTGGTGCAGGCCTGGCAGGGCCGCGGGCGCGGCTGGCGCGGGGCGCGTCCGGGCCTGCTGGCGGCGGGCGCGCTGGTGCTCGCGCTGGCCGGCTACGGTGGCTGGCGGCTGCAGCAACTGCGCGCGCTGCCGTCCGAGCTGTCGCTGCGGGTCGCGCTGGTGCAGTCCGGCCTGACCGACTACGAGGGCCTGCGCCGCCGTCTCGGGACGTACGCGGCGATGGAACACATCCTGGCGCGCCACATCGGGCTGTCGCGGCAGGCGCTGGACGTGGGCGGCATCGATGCGCTGGTGTGGTCGGAGACCGCGTATCCGACCTCCTTCGGGCAGCCGCGCAGTGAGGCGGGGGCGGCGTTCGACCACCGCCTGCTGGCGTTCGTGCGCCGCAGCGGGGTGCCGCTGGTGTTCGGCACCTACGATCGCGACGCCGACGGCGAATACAACGCCGCCGCGTTCGTGGACCCGCGCGACGGCCTGCTCGGCTTCTACCGCAAGACCCATCCGTTCCCGCTCACCGAGCACGTACCGGGCTGGCTGGACGGCCCGCGCCTGCGGCGCTGGCTGCCGTGGGCCGGGACCTGGCTGGCCGGCGACGGCGCGCGCACGTTCCCGCTGCGCCTGCGCGACGGCCGCGAACTGCCGGTGGCCGCCAGCATCTGCCTGGACGACGTGCATCCGGCGCTGGCGCGCAAGGCGGCGCGCCAGGGCGCGCGCTTGCTGCTGGGGCTGTCCAACGATGCCTGGTTCGCCGCGCATCCGCAGGGCGCGCGCCTGCACCTGGCGGTGGCCGCGCTCAACAGCGTGCAGACGCGCCTGCCGCAGCTGCGGGTGACTCCGAGCGGCATCACCGCGGTGATCGCGGCCGACGGCAGCGTGCGCCAGCAGGCGCCGCGGGCGGTGCCGACGGTGCTGATCGGGGAGGTCGCGCTGGCGCCGCCGCCGCGCACGCTGGCGGTGCGGGCCGGGGACTGGGTCGGGCCGCTGGCGCTGGGCCTGCTCGCGGTGTTCGTGCTGGCATGGGCGTGGCCGCGGCGCGCGCCCGCCGCGCCGGCGCCGCTGCAGGCGATGGCGGCGGTCTGGTTGCCGCGCGGCTGGCTGGGCTGGCTGCGCCTGCTGCAGCTGGCGGTCGCGCTCGGATTGGGGCGGCTGGCCTGGGCCTGGTGGCAGCAGGCACCGCTGCTGAACCAGCCCCTGCAACAGCTGCGCTGGTTCGCCGCCACCGTCCTGATCCCGGCGGCGTTGGTCGCCGTGCTGCGGCGGCTGTTCGCGGCGCGCGTGGAGCCGCAGGCAGACGGCATGGGGCTGCAGGCGCGCGGCCGCGGGCGCCGGCTCGCCGCGGGCGCCGGGCAGGCGCGCCCATTGCGGCTGCCGTGGCCAGCACCGGGCCTGCGGCTGGACGATGGCAGCGTGCTGCTGCCAGCGGATCCGGTGGCGATGCACGCGGCGCTCGGCCTGCCGCCGGACGCGGCGGCGGTCGCGGCCTGGCGACAGGCATGGGCGGCGCGCCGGCGCTGGTGGATCGACCGCGCCTGGTGCAAGTTCGGCCTGTTCCCGCTGTTGCCGGCGCTGATCGCGTTCCGCCTGCACCAGGTGATCGCCTACGGCGGCAGCTTCGGCGAATGGCTGACCTACGGCGCGCGCGCCTGGCTGCTCGGCCTGCTGCTGTGGTGGGCCGGCTGGGTGGTCGGTCTGAGCGTATTCGCCGGCGTCCTGCGCGTGGGCGTCGAGGCGCTGATCGGGCTGGGCGCGCTGCTGCAGCCGGCGCAGGCGGTGGGGTTGCGGCGGCTGCTGGAGGCGCTGGCGCGTGCGCTGTACTTCCTCGGCGTGCCGCTGTGGCTGGCGTGGCGGGCGCTCGCCTAGCGCGGCGTCAGCGGCGCACGGCCAGCACGCCGTCGAGCGCGCGTTCGGCGCGGAAGCCGGCGCGTTCCAGCCGGCGCAGCACTTCCCCCGGCACGTCGCGGCCGCTGGTCAGCCGGTTCGGGCTGCCGACGTAGTGGAACAGCCGGCCGCCGCGGCGCAGCACGCGGGCGAGGCCACGGTAGAACTCCAGCGCATACAGCTCGCCGGCGATCCCGAACCGCGGCGGGTCGTGCAGCACGGCGTCGTAGCCGGCCTCGGGCAACCTGGGCAGCACGTCGCGCACGTCGGCCTGCTGCAGGTGCAGGCGGCCGCCGCTGGCCTGCGGGTCCGGCGACCACGGGTTGTGCGCGCGCAGCCACAGCACGTCCGCATCCTTCTCGCAGGAGTCGATCCGCGCGGCGCCGGCGGCGAGCGCGCAGGCGGCGAAGTAGCCGAGCCCGCCGCAGGTATCGAGCACGCGCGCGCCGGCCGGCTGCACCAGCGCGACTTTGCGCCGCGCGTCCTCCAGCGGCGAGACCCGTGCGCTCGGCAGCATCTTGATGCCGTCGATCTCGAACGTCGGCACGCCCCAGGCGGTCGGCACCAGCTTGATCAGCGCGCGCCCGTAGCGTGCCAGCGGCACGAACTCCGCGCCGTCCCAGGCGTACACCGTGCGCGGCCGCAGCGGGCCGGGGTAGGGATAGGCCTGCCCGCGCCAGTGCCATGCCTGCGCGTCGAGCCGAATCCGCTCGCGGTGGCGGCCGAGGTCGAGGGAGCCGTCCCAGGTGCCGGCGCCGGCATCGCGCGCGGCGCGCAGCGCGTCGGCTTCGGCCGCGGTCAGCAGGGGGCCGTTGGCATGCGCCATGGGGGATATCCGGGCGGCGGGCCAGCATGCCGGGCGCGACCCGGCGCGGCAAGGCACGGGCTACACTCGCGGCCCGCCCTGCGAGCCTGCGCCATGCATTCCTCCGCCACCTCCGACGTCGCCCACATTGGAACGCCCGGCCAGCCCTGGGGCGCGGCGGAAAAGGCCCGGTGGCGCGCGCTGCAGTCGAAGCAGCGCAGCTATGCCGACGAGGTGCTGGCGCGGATCCAGGCCCTGCGCGAAACGTTCGATGTCATCCAGTACGGCGAACTGGACTGGGGCGAGGACGGCCGCTATCCGCTGTTCGTCCTGCGCAGCCGCGGGTGGGATGACGCGCGGCCGCTCGCGCTGGTCACCGGCGGCGTGCACGGCTACGAGACCAGCGGGGTACAGGGTGCGCTGCTGTTCGCGGCGCGCGATGCGGCGGCCTACGCCGGCCGCGCCAACCTGCTGGTGGTGCCCTGCGTCAGTCCCTGGGCCTACGAGCGCATCCAGCGCTGGAACCCGCTGGCGCTGGATCCCAACCGCAATTTCGTGGCGGCAAGCCCGTGCGCGGAGTCGGCGGCGCTGTGGGCGCTGGTGCATCCGCTGCGCGGGCGGATCGCGCTGCACATCGACCTGCACGAGACCACCGACAGCGACGAGCGCGAATTCCGCCCGGCCCTGGCCGCGCGCGACGGCAAGCCGTTCCAACCCGGCACCATTCCCGACGGGTTCTACCTGTGCGCCGACAGCGCGCGGCCGGCGCCGGCCTTCCAGCAGGCGATCAATGCTGCGGTCGCCGAGGTGACGCACATCGCGCCGGCGGATCCGGACGGCACGATCATCGGATCCAAGGTGGTGGCGCCGGGCGTGATCGAGTACGACTACCGCGCGCTCGGCCTGTGCGCCGGGATCACCGATGCGGCCTACGTCACCACCACCGAGGTCTATCCGGACAGCCCGCGCGCCAGCCCGGCGCAGTGCAACGAGGCGCAGGCGACGGCGGTGCGGGCGGCGCTCGCGTTCGTGCTGGCCGCGTCCTGAGGCGGCGGCGCCCCCCACCAACGGCACAGGCACGCCGCCGGCACCCGCACTAGGGTGCAGCGGTTACTACCGGCACTCACAGGTGGAGCACATGGCAAAGCGGACATGGCTGGCGATCGGGATCGCGCTCGCGCTGGGCGCGACGGCGGTGGCAGTGGCGGCGCCCCCGCCGGGCAAGGCTGCGGGCAAGGCCCAGATCGGCGATTTCGGGGTGGACCTGTCCGCGCGCGACCTCGCGGTGAAGCCCGGCGACGACTTCAACCGCTATGCCAGCGGGCACTGGATCGACACCTACCAGCTCAAGGACTACGAGACCAGCTACGGCTCCTTCAATGAGCTGCGCGACCGCGCCGAGGCGCAAACCCGGCAGATCATGGACGAGCTGCTGGCGCGCAAGGACCTCGCCCCGGGCAGCAACGCGCAGAAGCTGCGCGACTACTACCTGAGCTTCACCGACCGCGCCACCCGCGACGCGGCCGGGATCAAGCCGCTGCAGCCGGTGCTGGACAAGATCGCCGCGATCGACGGCAAGGACAAGCTGGTCGCGGCGTTCGGCGAGGCCGGGATCGACGGCAGCAGCGCGCCGTTCGGGTTCTACGTCGGCATCGACCGCAAGAACCCCGACCGCTACCAGGTCAACCTCGGGGTCGGCGGCCTGGGCCTGCCGGACCGCGACTACTACCTCAACCCCGATCCGCGCTTCGCCAAGATCCGCGAGGCCTACCTCGCCCACATCCAGCGCATGCTTGGCTTCGCCGGCATCACCGGCCCCGACGCCAAGGCGCGCGCCGAGGCGGTGCTGGCGCTCGAGACCGCGCTGGCCAAGCCGCAGTGGGACCGGGTGCAGCTGCGCGACCGCGACAAGACCTACAACGTCCTGACCTTCGCCGAGCTGCAGCAGAAATACCCCGGCTACGACTGGGCCGCGCAGCTGCGCGCGCAGCAGATGCCGCAGCCGGCCGACCTCAACGTGGCCACCCCGGACGTGCTGCAGCCGGTGATCGACATCGTCGACGCCACCCCGCTGTCCACCTGGCGCGACTACCTCGCCTTCCACGCGGTCGATGGCAACGCCGAGCTGCTCAGCAGCCAGATCGACCAGGCCGCGTTCGAGTTCAACGGCAAGGTGCTGGGCGGGCAGAAGGCGCAGCGCGAGGACTGGAAGCGCGCGCTGGCGCTGGTCGGCGCCCGCAACGGGCTGGGTGACGCCCTCGGCGAGCTGTACGTGGCGCGCTACTTCAAGCCGGAGGCAAAGGCGGCGATGGATGCGCTGGTGGAGAACCTGCGCGCGGCGCTGCGCCAGAACATCGAGCAGCTGGACTGGATGGGGCCGGCGACCAAGGCCGAGGCGCTGCGCAAGCTGTCCACGTTCCGCCCGAAGATCGGCTACCCGTCGCAGTGGAAGGACTATTCCAGCGTCAGCATCAGGCCGGACGACCTGCTCGGCAACGCGATCGCGCTGCGCAAGTTCAACCGCGTCGACCAGAACCGCCGGGTCGGGCAGAAGACCGACCGCGAGGAATGGGGCATGACCCCGCAGACGGTGAACGCCTACTACAACTCGGCGTTCAACGAGATCGTGTTCCCGGCCGCCATCCTGCAGCCGCCGTTCTTCGACGTGAACGCGGACCCGGCGGTGAACTACGGCGCGATCGGCGCGGTGATCGGCCACGAGATGGGCCATGGGTTCGACGACCAGGGCAGCAAGTCGGATGCCGACGGCATCCAGCGCAACTGGTGGACGCCCGAGGACCGCGCCCGCTTCGAGCAGCGCACCCAGGCGCTGGCCAAGCAGTACGACGCCTACTGCCCGCTGCCGGGGCAATGCGTGAACGGCAAGCTGACCCTGGGCGAGAACATCGGCGACCTCGGCGGCCTGTCGATGGCCCACACCGCCTACCAGCTCAGCCTCAAGGGCAAGCCGGCGCCGGTGATCGATGGCCTGACCGGCGACCAGCGCTTCTACTTGGCCTGGGCGCAGGTGTGGAAGGGCAAGTACCGCGACGAGGCGCTGCTGCGGCTGATCAAGACCGACCCGCACGCGCCGGTGATGTACCGCGCCAACGGCCCGGTGCGCAATCTGGATGCCTGGTACCAGGCGTTCGGGGTGAAGCCGGGCGACGCGATGTACCTGCCGCCGGAGCAGCGCGTGCGCATCTGGTGAGGCCGGCCCGCCGCCGCGCCCTGCATCCGGCGCGCGGCGGGTGCATACTCGTGGCGCGGCGCGGGGACTCCCCCGGAACGCCGCCTAACGGGAGGAGCGCGTCATGCAGGCGAACGTGGGTGGCATCGACAAGTGGCTGCGGATCGTGGTCGGGCTGGCGCTGATCGCCTGGGCGTTGCTCGGCGGGCCGGTCTGGGCCTGGATCGGGGTGGTGCCGCTGCTGACCGGGCTGTTCAACTTCTGCCCGATCTACAAGCTGATCGGCGTGAATACCTGCCGACGCTGAGCGCCGGCAAGCCCGTTACCATCGCGGTGGCCGCGGCGACGCGGCCGGATGCGCCTCAGCCGCCCTTGGCGGATGACGCGGCGGCGGGCGCCTTGCCGCCGGCCTTGGCCTGCGCGGCCTGCAGGGCGTCCAGCATCTGCTTGACGTGCTGGTTCGGGTTCATGGAGTCGTACTCGGCGAGGATGCGGCCGTCCTGCCCGATCAGGTAGGACGTGCGGCTGGACAGGTCCGGCTTGAGCGTGAGGGTGGCGTCGTAGGTCTTGGCGATCTTCGCGCCCTCGTCCGCCGCGACCGGGAACTTGCCGGCGCATTTCTCGGTGTCCTTGGAAAACTCCGCCAGCCGCTCGGTATTGCCGGCGGTCACGCCGATCACGCTGGCACCGTGCGCCTTGAACCGGTCGATGGCCTGCGAGAACGCGGCGGCTTCGACGTTGCAGCCCGGGGTGAAGGCGGCCGGGAAGAAGTAGAGCACCACCGGCCCCTTGGCCAGCGCGGCCTTGAGGTCGTAGGTGAAGGGCTGGCCGGCGAGGAAGGCGGGTGCGGTGAACATCGGCGCGGGCGTGCCGGGCTTGAGCGCGGCGCCGGCGACGGACGAGGCGGCCAGCAGGCCGAGCAGGACGGGCAGGGCGAGGCGGCGCATGGCAGGCTCCGGTGGGGGTGGCAGCCGATGGTACGCCCGCGGCACGGCCGCGGATGCGCCCGGCCTTCGCCGTGCCGCAGCATGCGCCGGCCGCGGTGGTTTGCTAGCGTCCGGCCATGGCCTCGGTCGATCCCGCCAGCGCCCCGGAGCCGGCGCCGCGCCCGTTCGCGGTGCCCTGCCGCCGGCTGGGCTGGGACGCGCCGTGGCGCTGGCTGGCGCTGGGCTGGCGCGACCTGCGCCGCGCGCCCGGGATCAGCCTCGCGTTCGGCGCGGTGGTGGTGGTCGTCAGCCTTGTGGTCGCCGCGCTGGCGTGGTCGCTCGGGCGCTTCGCGCTGCTGGCGACCCTGCTGTCCGGCTTCGTGTTCGTGGCCCCGCTGCTGGCGGTCGGCCTGTACTGCGTCAGCCGCAGCCTGGAGCGCGGGCTGGCGCCGAGCCTGCGCTGCTCGTGCGGGATGATGCGGCGCGTGCTCGGCCAGGCCGGGGTGTACGCGCTGGTGCAGGGCGTGGTGATCCTGCTGTGGTCGCGCGCCGGGATGATGCTCAGCGCGCTATGGCCGATGGAGGCAGGCGACCGCCTGGCCCTGTTCGAATACCTGCTGGTCGGCAGCGGCGTCGGCGCGGTGTTCGCCGCGCTCACCTTCGCGATCTCCGCGTTCTCGCTGCCGATGATCGCCGATCGCGACGTGGACATGGTCACCGCCTGCGTCTCCAGCGTGAACGCGGTCCTGCGCAACAAGCCGGTGATGCTGCTGTGGGGCGCGCTGCTGGTGGCGATCACGGCGCTCGCCTTCGCCACCGCCCTGCTCGGGCTGGCGGTGGCGATGCCGTGGTTGGCCTACGCCACCTGGCACGGCTACCGCGAGACGTTATTGCCGAACGACTGGCCAAGCCTCGAATAGGCCCGGCCTGCGCCCGGCGATCAGTGCAGGCTGAACCCGAGGATCGCCGCCAGCACCACCGGCAGGATCACCGCGTAGTCGTTGCCGCGGTCGTAGTAGCCATACTGGTAGCGGGCGTAGTAGCCGTCGCGGTAGCCGCGCTCGAAGCCCTGCCGGAAGTAGTAGCGGTAGGCGTCGTAGCCGATCAGATAGCCGGGATAGCCGAAGCTGGCGTCGATCCAGGCGTAGTTGGCGCGCGGGTCGTAGCGCCAGCCGTCCTGGCGGTCGGCGCGGCCGGCGTACCAGCCCTCGCGGTAGCCGTCGCGCACGGCGCGCTCAAGCACCTCGGCGCCGTACTGGTTGGTGAAGTACCAGCGGCCGTCGTAGCCGTAGCGGATGCGTGCCGGCGCCGCGTAGTAGGGCGACTGCCAGTTCCACCACGCCCGCTCGCGCTCCCAGCGCGCCTGTTCGGCTTGCCAGCGCCGCCAGTAGTCGCGCTGGTAGCGCAGTTGGGCGGCGCGGCGCTCGCGCTCGGCCTCCTGCTGGCGGCGCTCGTAGTCCCACTGCCGGCGCGCCTGCTCGCGCTGCCACTGCTCGGCCTGGCGGCGGTCCTGCTCGTAGCGGCGGCGCGGGTCCTCGCGTCCGCGCGGGTCGTCGCGCCAGTCGCGGCCCGGGCGGGCATCGCGGTCGCGGCGTTCCTCCCAGCTGCCGCGGCGGGCCTCTTCGCGGGCGCGCTGCTCGGCGATCATGCGTGCATCCGCCTGCAGGCCGGCGCGCCGTGCCGCGTCGTCCGCCTGTCGCCGTGCCTCCTCGGCCACGCGCGCCTGCTGCGCATCTGCCTGCGCCCTGGCCTCGGCCTCGCGGCGGGCGGTTGCGGCGCGGCGTGCTTCCTCACGCGCCTGTTGCCAGTCCTGCGCGGGCAGCTCCGGCCGGTGCGCGTCGCGTGCCGGGGGAGGCGCGCCATCGCGGATATCGAAGCCGGCCCGGCGCTCGGCCTGGCGCTCGCGCAGGGCATCGCCCCAGGGCTCATGGCGCTCCGGCCGGATCGGGCCTTGGAACCGCGGCGGCGCATCGGCCTCGCCCTGGTGCTCGCGCGGCGGACGCAGGCGCTCGCCGAACGCGGCGCGGCGTTCCTCGGCCACTTGCGGGCGTGCCTCCGCCTCGCGCGGCTGCGCATGGCGCGGCTTGCGCGCCTCGATGCCGTCCTCGGCGTCCTGTGCGGCGGCGGGCAGGGCCGCGCCGGCACCGGCGAACAGGCCCAGGGCGATGACCAGGGAAGTGCGTTCGGCAAGGCGGAACATGGTCGGTCTCCGGCGATGCGCGAGCCCCCTCGCGCTGCTCGCAGTTGACGCGGCGGGCAATGAACGCCTGCTGAGAATTCCGCCTTGCGGTGCCCCCGTCCGCGTCCGGCCTCACGGGCATTCAGCCGGCGTCCGGCGTGACCATCGGCAGTGGCCGTGGTCGTGCCGGAATGCCAGCCTGCGCGCCTTCCGGCAGGAGCATGCGTATGCGGCGATGGGTGGGGTGGCTGTTGTGGGCGGTGGCGATGCCGGCCATGGCGGTTGCGGCTGACCAGCCGGCGCTGACCACCACCACCGCCGCCACCGGCCTGCCGCGCACGCCGGAGCAACTGGCGACCACGATCGAACTGGCCGACCTGGCGTTCAAGGTCGATCCCGCGCGCAAGTGGCTGGATGCGGACGCGCACCTCACCCTGCGCCTGGCGCGCCCGCTGCCGGCGCTGGTGGTGGACCTGGACCGCAACTACACGGTGTCCGCGGTGGAGGTGGACGGCCGCCCGGTGCGCTGGAGCAACCCCGAGGGGCGCATGCGCATCGCGCTGGAGTCACCGCTGCCGGCCGGGGCGCGGCCGGTGCTGCACATCCGCTACGCCGGCCACCCGCACGAGGCGAAGAAGGCGCCGTGGGACGGCGGCATCGTCTGGGCCACCGCACCCACCGGCGAGCCGTGGGTGGCCACCGCGGTGCAGGGCGAGGGCTGCGACCTGTTGTGGCCGTGCATCGACCACCCGCTGGCCAAGCCGGAGCGGGTGGTGCAGCACATCACGGTGCCGGCGCCGCTGGTGGCGGCCAGCAACGGCGTGCAGACCGGGATGGAGGAGAAGGACGGCTGGCGAACCTACCACTGGAGCGCGCGCCAGCCGGCCACCTACGCGATCGCGCTCAACATCGGCCCGTACGAGCTGCTGCAGGCCGACTACGCCTCCCGCTACGGCAACACCATCCCGCTGCGCTTCTGGTACCTCAAGGGCCGCCGCGCGCAGGCCGAGGGGCTGTTCGCACAGTTCGCGCCGATGCTGGAGTTCTTCGAGGAGAGGATCGGCCCGTACCCGTTCGGCGACGAGAAGATGGGGGTGGTGGAAACCCCGCACCTGGGCATGGAGCACCAGACCATCAATGCCTACGGCAACGATTACCGCAAGGCCGAGACCGGCTACGACTGGCTCTTGCAGCACGAGTTCGCGCACGAGTGGTTCGGCAACCAGCTGACCAACACCGACTGGGACGACTTCTGGCTGCACGAGGGGTTCGCCACCTACATGCAGCCGCTGTACCTGCAGTGGCTGCGCGGCGACATGGAGTACGACGCCGCGCTGATGAAGATGCGCTCGGTGCTGATGCTGAAGCACCCGGTGGTGGCCGGCCACCCGATGCTGGAGAAGGACGTGTCGGATGCCAGCCGCGGCCCGGGCAACGACGTGTACTACAAGGGCGCGCTGATGCTGCACACCCTGCGCGGGTTGATCGGCGAGGATGCCTTCTTCCGCAGCATCCGCGAGCTGGTCTACGGGACGGATGCTCCACGGCCCGGGCAGTTCCGGCCGCGCCAGGCCTCGACCGACGATTTCGTCGCGATCGTCAACCGCGTCACCGGCCGCGACTACCGCTGGTTCTTCGATGCCTACCTGCGCACGGTGCAGCTGCCGGCGCTGCTGGCCGAGCGCGACGGCGGCATGCTGCGTCTGCGCTGGCAGGTGGAGGGCGGGCGCCCGTTCCCGATGCCGGTGCAGGTGCGCATCGGCCGCCGCGTGGTGGAGGTGCCGATGACCGGCGGGCAGGGCGCGGTGGCGATCGCGGCGGACGAGAGCTACACCCTGGACCCGCATTCGAAGGTGCTGCGCGACCTGCCGTACATGGCCGAATTCCAGCAGGACCAGGCCGCGCGCGCCCGCGCCGCGGCGGAAGCGGCCAAGGCGGCGACGGAGAACGCGGCAGCGGGCAACAACACGGCGACGGACAAGCGCTGAAGGCGGCCTTGTCGGGAGGGCTCAGGCCCGCGCCTGCAGCCAGCGCGCTGCGCCTTCGCCGGCGAGGCGGCCTGCGCGCGACTAGAATGCGCGCTTTGCCGCCAAGCGCCGCGCCGCCACCGCATGATCCTCAACATCGCCGCCTACCGGTTCGTGGCGATCGCCGATGCCGATGCGCTGGCCGCGCGCCTGCACGCGCGCGCCGCGGCTGCCGGGTTGCGCGGCACCGTGCTGGTCGCGCCGGAAGGCCTGAACCTGTTCCTCGCCGGTGCGGAGGGGCCGCTGCGCGGGTTCCTCGCCTGGCTGCGCGCCGACCCGCGCTTTGCCGCGCTGCACGCCAAGGAAAGCTGGAGCGAGGCGGTCCCGTTCGCGCGGCTGAAGGTGAAGCGCAAGCCGGAGATCATCACCTTCCGGCGCGAGGCGGCCTCGCCGCTGCGGGCCGGCCTGCGCGCGCCGGCGGTGGATGCGCCGACGCTGGCGCGCTGGATCGCACAGGGCCATGACGATGCCGGGCGCCGCCTGGTGGTGCTGGACACCCGCAACCGCGAGGAGGTCGCGCACGGTACTTTCGCTGGCGCGCTGACCCTGCCGATCGACCGCTTCACCGACCTGCCGGCGGCGCTGGCCCCGCACCGCGAGGCGCTGCGCGATGCCACCGTGGTCAGCGTGTGCACCGGCGGCATCCGCTGCGAGAAGGCGGCGTTGTGGATGCGCGCGGACGGGATGGACAACGTGCTGCAGCTGGACGACGGCATCCTCGGCTACTTCGCGCGCGTCGGCGGGGTCGGCTACCGCGGCCGCTGCTTCGTGTTCGACGACCGCATCGCGCTGGATCCCCGGCTGCGCCCGCTGCGGGACGGCGCCCCGGCATGAGCGGCGATCCCGCGCTGCACGTGGTGCACAGCGACTGGCTGGCGGTCCTGCTGCTGGTGCTGGCCCTGTATGCCGCGTTCAAGCTCGCCGGCGCGCTGCTCAAGGCCGCGCTGTGGATCGCGATCCTGCTGCTGGCCTGGTGGTACTTCGGTCCCGCGCTCGGGCTCCCCTGGCCGTGGTGAGCGAGGCAGTGCGGGCTCAGGCGGCCAGCGCACGGCCGGCGGCATGGCCGCTGGCCCAGGCCCACTGGAAGTTGTAGCCGCCCAGCCAGCCGGTGACGTCCACCACCTCGCCGATGAAATACAGCCCCGGCAGGTGGCGCGACATCATGGTCTGTGATGACAGCCCCTCGGTGTCCACCCCGCCAAGCGTGACCTCGGCGGTGCGGTAGCCCTCGGTGCCGCTGGCCACCAGCGGCCAGTCGCGCAGCAGTGCGGCGATGCCGTCCAATTCGCGCGGGGTGTACTGGCGCAGCGGTTTGCTGGCGATCCAGTGCGCGCACAGGCGCTGCGCGAAGCGCTTGGGCAGCACCTCGGCCAGCAGCGTCTTCAGTTCGGCATCGCGCCGCGCGTGCTGCCACTCGCGCAGCAGCGCATCCGCATCCTGCCCGGGCAGCAGGTCCAGCCGCAGGTCGTCGCCGGGTTGCCAATAGTTGGAGATCTGCAGGATCGCCGGGCCGCTGAGGCCGCGGTGGGTGACCAGCAGGAAGTTGCGGAAGGCCATGCCGTTGCAGCGCGCCTCCACCGGCAGCGCCACCCCGGCCAGGTCGTGCAGGCGCTCGGCGTGCCTGCCGCTCAGCGTCAGCGGCACCAGCCCGGGGCGGGTGGGCCGCACGGCGTGGCCGAACTGCCGGGCCAGCGCGTAGCCGAACCCGCTGGCGCCCATGCTGGGGATCGACAGCCCGCCGCTGGCGACCACCAGCGACGGCGCCTCGAAGCGGCCCTGCGCGGTGTGCAGGCGGAAGCGCCCGGCGTCGGTGTGCTCCACCCGCTCGATCGCACAGTGGGTGCGGATCTCCACCCCGGCGGCCGCGCACTCGGCCAGCAGCATCGCCACGATCTGCTTGGAGGACTCGTCGCAGAACAGCTGGCCCAGTTCCTTCTCGTGGTAGGCGATGCCGTGCCGCTCCACCAGCGCGATGAAATGCCAGGGCGTGTAGCGCGCCAGCGCCGACTTGCAGAAGTGCGGGTTGGCCGAGAGGTAGTTCGCGGGCGTGGTGCCGGTGTTGGTGAAATTGCAGCGCCCGCCACCGGACATCAGGATCTTCTTGCCGACCTTGTTGGCATGGTCGAGCACCCGCACGCGCAGGCCGCGCTGGCCGGCGGTCAGCGCGCACATCAGGCCGGCGGCACCGGCGCCGATGACGAGGGCATCGCAGGACGTGGCGGGCGGGGCGGTCATCCGCGCAGGGTCAGGGCAGGGGAGGGCGCGTCATTCTCGCCGCAGGGCGTGCTCGCGCGCGCCAGCGCGGCGATGGCACCCTGCGCGGGGACTGCACGGGAATGGCGGCGGGAGCGGGTCGCGTGGCTCAGCGCGGTCCGCGCGGCTTGAAGCCGCCGGGCTTGCGCGGGCCGCCGGGGCCGCCCGGGCCCGGACGGGCGCCGCGCGGCGGACCGAAGGCGCGCTTGCGCTTGGGGGCGTCGATGTCGGCATCGGTGGCCGGGCGCATCCGCAGCGGGCGGCTGGCCACGCGCACCGTCTGCAGGTGCTGCAGCAGTTCGTCGGGCATGCCTTGCGGCAGGTCCACCAGGGTGTAGTCGTCGCGGATGTCGATGCGGCCGATGTAGCGGCTTTCCAGGTCGGCCTCGTTGGCGATGGCACCGACGATGTGGCCGGGTTGGGCACCGTGCCGGTAGCCCACCTCGATGCGGTAGGTCTGGATCCCGACATCGGCCGGCAGTGGCGTGCGCGGGCCGTGTTCGCGCGGCGCGCGGGCCGGACGCTCGGGCCGCGGCGGCCGCCCCTCGCGAGCGGCAGGGGTCTTTTCCGGGACGGCCGGCGTGGGCAGCAGCAGCGGGGTCTTGCCCTGCACCAGCTTGGCCAGGCCGGCGGCGATCTCCACCGCCGGCACGTTCTTCTCGCGCTCGTAGCGCTCCACCAGGTCGCGGAACACCGACAGGTCGTCGCCGGCCAGCGCGCCGTCGATGCGGTCGAGGAACTTGGCGACCCGGCGCGCGTTCACCGCGTCCACGCTGGGCAGGGCCATCGGCTCGATCTTCTGCCGGGTGGCGCGCTCGATCGCACCCAGCATGCCGCGCTCGCGCGGGGCCACGAACAGGATCGCCTCGCCGCTGCGGCCGGCGCGGCCGGTGCGGCCGATCCGGTGCACGTAGCTCTCGGTGTCGTAGGGGATGTCGTAGTTCAGCACGTGGCTGATGCGTTCCACGTCCAGGCCGCGCGCGGCCACGTCGGTGGCCACCAGCACGTCGATGTCGCCGTCCTTCAGGCGCTGGATGGTGCGCTCGCGGGTCTTCTGCTCGACGTCGCCGTTGATCGCCGCCGCCGCGAAGCCGCGCGCGGACAGCTTCTCGGCCAGCTCCTCGGTGGCCAGCTTGGTGCGCGCGAAGATGATCATGGCCTCGAACGGCTCGGCCTCCAGGATCCGGGTCAGCGCGTCCAGCTTGTTGGTGCCGCTGACCATCCAGTAGCGCTGGCGGATGCTGGCCGCGGTGGTGGTCTGCGCCTTGATCGCGATCTCCACCGGCTCGCGCAGGTAGGTCTGGGCGATGCGCTTGATCGGCGCCGGCATGGTCGCGGAGAACAGCGCCACCTGGCGGGTCTCCGGGGTCTTCTTCAGCACCGCCTCGACGTCGTCGATGAAGCCCATGCGCAGCATCTCATCCGCTTCGTCCAGCACCAGCATGCGCAGCCCGGACAGGTCCAGGGTGCCGCGCTCTAGGTGGTCGATGACCCGCCCGGGGGTACCCACCACCACGTGCACGCCGCGGCGCAGCGCGTGCAGCTGCGGGCCGTAGCCCTGGCCGCCGTAGATCGGCAGCACGTGGAAGCCGGGCAGGTGGTGGGCGTACTTCTGGAAGGCCTCGGCCACCTGGATCGCCAGTTCGCGGGTCGGCGCCAGCACCAGCACCTGCGGCTTGCCCGGGGCCGGGTCCAGCCGCGCCAGCGCGGGCAGGGCGAAGGCGGCGGTCTTGCCGGTGCCGGTCTGGGCCTGGCCGAGCACGTCGCGTCCTGCCAGCAGCGGCGGGATGGTGGCGGCCTGGATCGGCGAGGGCGACTCGTAGCCGACCTCGCGCAGCGCGGCCAGCAGGGGCTCGGGCAGGCCGAGGTCGGAGAACAGGACAGGGGCGGTATCGCCGCGCATGGTGCCTCTGGGCGGGATCGCCGGCTGCAGACAGGCGCGCAGTGTACGCCGCCGGTGGCCGGCGCACGCGCTGTCCGCGGCCATCGGTGTTGCCGCGGTTACCATCCATGCATGTCGCGCCTGCGTTTCGACAACCAGTTCCGGCGCCTGCTGCCGGGCGATCCGGAGCTGCGGGTGTTCCCGCGCCAGGTGCAGGCGGCGTGGAGCGCGGTGGATCCGGAGCCAGTGGTCGCGCCGCGGCTGCTGGCGCACTCAGAGGAATTGGCGGCAGCGCTCGGCTTCGCCCCGGAGGACGTGGCCGCGCCATGGTTCGTCGCGGTGTTCGCCGGCAATGCGCTGCTGCCGGGGATGCAGCCGATCGCCACCTGCTACGGCGGGCACCAGTTCGGGCGCTGGGCCGGGCAGTTGGGCGATGGCCGTGCGATCCTGCTCGGCGAGGCGGTGCTGGCGGACGGTGGCCGCCGCGAACTGCAGTTGAAAGGGGCTGGGCCGACCCCGTATGCGCGCGGCGCGGACGGCCGCGCGGTGCTGCGCTCGAGCCTGCGCGAATTCGTGTGCAGCGAGGCGATGCACCACCTCGGGGTGCCGACCACGCGCGCGCTCAGCCTGGTCGCGACCGGCGAGGCGGTGGTGCGCGACATGTTCTACGACGGCCATCCGCGCGCGGAGCCGGGCGCGGTGGTGTGCCGGGTGGCGCCGTCGTTCCTGCGCTTCGGGCATTTCGAACTGCCGGCCATGCGCGGCGACCTGCCGCTGCTGCGGCAGCTGGTGGCGCTGTGCATCGCGCGCGACTTCCCGCACCTGGCCATGGCCGGCAGCGAGGAGGCACGCCTCGGCGACTGGTTCGCCGAGGTGTGCGCGCGTACTGCGCGCCTGGTCGCCGAGTGGATGCGGGTCGGGTTCGTGCACGGGGTGCTCAACACCGACAACATGTCGATCCTCGGCCTGACCCTGGATTACGGCCCGTTCGGCTGGATCGAGCCGTACGACCCGGACTGGACGCCGAACACCACCGATGCCCACGGCCGCCGCTACCGCTTCGGCTGGCAGCCGCGGGTCGCCTACTGGAACCTCGCCATGCTGGCGCAGGCGCTGGCGCCGCTGTGCCCGGACCCGGCGCCGCTGCAGGCCGGGCTGGACCGCTATGCCGCCGAATACGCCGCAGCCGAGCGTGCGGTCTGCGCGCGCAAGCTGGGGCTGTCTGCCTGCGAGGACGCAGATCTGGCCCTGCTGCGCCGGCTGCGGCTGCTGCTGCGCGACTTCGAGGCGGACATGACCCTGTGGTTCCGCGCGCTGGCCGAGGTGGACCCGCAGGCGCCGACGCTGGCGCCGTTCGAGGCCGCGTTCTACGACCCTGCGCGGCGCGCCGCGGGCGAGGCGGCGCTGCAGGACTGGCTGGCCGCCTACGCCGCGCGGGTGCAGCGCGACCCGCTGCCGGCCGCGCAGCGGATCGCGCGGATGCAGGCCGCGAACCCGCTGTACGTGCCGCGCAACTGGCTGCTGCAGGAAGCGATCGACCGCGCCGAGGCCGGCGACACCGGCGCCCTCCGCGATTTGCTGCAAGTGCTGCAGCGACCGTACCAGGAACAGCCAGGGCGCGCGCACTATGCCGCGCGCCGGCCCGACTGGGCGCGCACGCGCCCGGGCTGCGCAATGCTCTCCTGCAGCTCCTGAGGGCGCGGCCGGTTTCACCCGGGCGCAAGCGCGTGGTGCCGCGTGGGGTATGGCCGCGTGCCACGGCGGGCGGCTACACTATGCAGGTTATGCAGAGCGAGGCACGTGCGTGCTAGCCCAATACCTCCCCACGCTGCTGTTCCTGGTGGTCGCCGCCGGCATCGGCATCGCCCTGATCGTGGTCGGCAACCTGCTCGGCACCAAGCGCCCCGACCCCGAGAAGCTCTCGCCCTACGAGTGCGGCTTCAACGCCTTCGAAGACGCGCGCATGCGCTTCGACGTGCGCTACTACCTGGTCGCGATCCTGTTCATCGTGTTCGACCTGGAGATCGCGTTCGTGTTCCCGTGGGCGGTGGTGTTCCGCGAGCTCGGGGTGTTCGGCCTGGTCGAAATGGGCGTGTTCCTCGCCCTGCTGGTGATCGGCTTCGTGTACGTCTGGAAGCGCGGCGCGCTGGAGTGGGAATGAGCAACCTCGTGCAGAAGGCCCTGGAGGCCGCCAGCAATCCGCTGCCGGAAGGCCGGCTCGACGACATCCTGCGCCCGGGCGCGGACGACAACCCGCTGCTGCGCGAGGGCTTCGTCACCACCAGCCTGGACGCGCTTTGGAACTGGGCACGCACCGGCTCGATGTGGCCGATGACCTTCGGCCTGGCCTGCTGCGCGGTGGAGATGATGCACGCCGGCGCCGCGCGCCTGGACCTCGATCGCTACGGCGTGGTGTTCCGCCCGTCGCCGCGCCAGTCCGACGTGATGATCGTGGCCGGCACCCTGTGCAACAAGATGGCCCCGGCGCTGCGCAAGGTCTACGACCAGATGCCCGACCCGAAGTGGGTGATCTCGATGGGCAGCTGCGCCAACGGCGGCGGCTACTACCACTATTCCTATTCGGTGGTGCGCGGCTGCGACCGCATCGTGCCGGTCGATGTGTACGTGCCGGGCTGCCCGCCGACCGCGGAGGCGCTGGTGTACGGCATCCTGCAGTTGCAGAAGAAGATCCGGCGGATGGAGCGCAACCCGTTCACCGGCGGGGCCCGCGCGGAGGGCGCGCGCGCATGAGCACGCTGGCGCAGGAACTGGCGGCGCGCTTCGGCGAGGCCGCGGTCGAGGTCGCGCAGCCGCGCGGCGAGGTCACCCTGCGCGTCGCCCCGGCGCAGTGGCGGGAGACCTGCCTGGAGGTGCGCGACGGCTTCGGCTTCGACACCTTCATCGACCTGTGCGGAATCGACTACCTCGGCTACGGCGGCGACGAGTGGGACACCGACGTGTCGTCTGAGGGCTTCAGCCGCGGCGTGGAGGGGCAGGGGCCCGGCCGCTTCAAGTGGGGCGAGCGTCCCAGCCACCAGGTCGCGCAGCCCGGCGCGGCGGCGCCCGACGCGGTCGCCGGCGGGCGCTTCGGCGTCGCCCTGCACCTGCTGTCGATCCGCCGCAATCTGCGCCTGCGCCTGCGCTGCCGGCTGGCCGACGACGGCTTCCCGCTGCTGGCATCGGTGGTGCCGGTGTGGCGTGGCGCCAACTGGTTCGAGCGCGAGGCCTTCGATCTCTTCGGCATCGTGTTCGATGGCCACCCGGACCTGCGCCGCATCCTCACCGACTACGGCTTCGTCGGCCATCCGTTCCGCAAGGACTTCCCGCTGATCGGCAACGTCGAGGTGCGCTACGACCCGCAGCAGCAGCGCGTGGTGTACGAACCGGTCACCAGCGTGGAGCCGCGGGTCGGGGTGCCGCGGGTGGTGCGCCACGACGCCCGCTACGCGACCGCCGAGGGCGAGCGCAGCGACCGCCTCCTGCAGCGGGAGACCCAGCGATGAGCGTGCAACCCAGCCACGAGGCCTTCGCCAGCAACCCGGCCGAGGCCCGCCAGGAGATCCGCAACTACACCATGAACTTCGGCCCGCAGCACCCGGCCGCGCACGGCGTGCTGCGCCTGATCCTGGAAATGGACGGCGAGGTGGTGCGCCGCGCCGACCCGCACATCGGCCTGCTCCACCGCGGCACCGAGAAGCTGGCGGAGAGCAAGCCGTTCAACCAGTCGATCGGCTACATGGACCGGCTGGACTACGTCTCGATGATGTGCAACGAGCACGCCTACGTGCGCGCGATCGAGACCCTGCTCGGGATCCAGGCCCCGGAGCGGGCGCAGTGGATCCGCACCATGTTCGACGAGATCACCCGCATCCTGAACCACTTGATGTGGGTCGGCTCGAACGCGCTCGACCTCGGCGCGATGGCGGTGTTCCTGTACGCCTTCCGCGAGCGCGAGGAACTGATGGACTGCTACGAGGCGGTCAGCGGCGCGCGCATGCACGCGGCCTACTACCGCCCCGGCGGCGTCTACCGCGACCTGCCCGGGAAGATGCCCAAGTACCGCGAGTCGCCGTGGCACAAGGGCGCCGCCCTGCGCCGCCTGAACGAGGCGCGCGAGGGCTCGCTGCTCGATTTCCTCGAGCACTTCACCCGCGAGTTCCCCAAGCGGGTGGACGAGTACGAGACCCTGCTGACCGACAACCGCATCTGGAAGCAGCGCACGGTCGGGATCGGCGTGGTGAGCCCGGAGCAGGCCAAGGCCTGGGGCATGAGCGGGCCGATGCTGCGCGGCTCCGGGATCGAGTGGGACCTGCGCAAGAAGCAGCCGTATGCCAAGTACGCGGAGGTCGACTTCGACATCCCGGTCGGCCGCAACGGCGACTGTTACGACCGCTACCTGGTGCGCATGGCCGAGATGCGCGAGGCCAACCGCATCATCGCCCAGTGCGTGCGCTGGCTGAAGGCCAATCCCGGCCCGGTGATGCTGGACAACTACAAGGTCACGCCGCCGCCCCGCGAGGCGATGAAGGACGACATGGAAGCCCTGATCCACCACTTCAAGCTGTTCTCCGAGGGCTACTGCGTGCCGCCGGGCGAGACCTACGCCGCGGTCGAGGCGCCCAAGGGCGAGTTCGGCTGCTACCTGGTCAGCGACGGCGCCAACAAGCCGTTCCGGGTTCACCTGCGCGCGCCCGGGTTCGCCCACCTGTCCTCGATGGACGAGATCGTCAAGGGCCACATGCTGGCCGACGTGGTGGCGATGATCGGGACCTACGACATCGTGTTCGGCGAGGTGGATCGATGAAGGCGACCGGCAACTTCGAGGCCTGCCGCAACGTGGATCCGATGCAGGCGCTGAGCGACGCCACCCGCGCCCACATCGACCACTGGCTGGCCAAGTTCCCGCCCGACCGCCGGCGCTCGGCGGTGCTGCAGGGCCTGCACGCGGCGCAGGCGCAGAACGGCGGCTGGCTGACCGACGAACTGATCGCGGCGGTGGCGAAGTACATCGGCATCCCGCCGGTGTGGGCCTACGAGGTGGCGACCTTCTACTCGATGTTCGAGACCGAGAAGGTGGGCCGCCACAACGTGGCGTTCTGCACCAACATCAGCTGCTGGCTGAACGGCGCCGAGGACCTGGTCGCGCACGCGGAGAAGAAGCTCGGCTGCCGCCTCGGCGAATCCACCGCGGACGGGCGCATCTACCTCAAGCGCGAGGAGGAGTGCGTGGCCGCCTGCTGCGGCGCGCCGGTGGTGGTCATCGACGGGCATTACCACGAGAAGCTCACCCCCGAGAAGGTGGACGAGCTGCTGGACGGGCTGAAGTGATGGGCGGACAGTCGCACGTGTCGCAGGGCACCGGCCCGGTCGGGCCGGCGCCAACCGAATTCCAGGCGGTGTACACCACGCTGCACTACGACAAGCCGTGGTCGTACGAGAACTACCTCAAGACCGGCGGCTACCAGGCGCTGCGCAAGGTGCTGACCGAGAAGATCCCGCCGGAGGCGGTGATCGAGATGGTCAAGCAGTCCGGCCTGCGCGGCCGCGGCGGCGCGGGCTTCCCGACCGGCCTGAAGTGGAGCTTCATGCCCAAGGGCCCGGGCCAGAAGTACATCCTCTGCAACTCCGACGAGTCCGAGCCGGGCACCTGCAAGGACCGCGACATCCTGCGTTACAACCCGCACGCGGTGATTGAGGGCATGGCGATCGCCTGCTACGCCACCGGCAGCAGCGTGGCCTACAACTACCTGCGCGGCGAGTTCCACCACGAGCCGTTCGAGCACGTGGAGGAGGCGCTGGCCGAGGCCTACGCGCACGGCTGGCTGGGCAAGGACATCCTCGGCAGCGGGATCGACATCGACATCCACAACGTGCTCGGCGCCGGCGCCTACATCTGCGGCGAGGAGACCGCGCTGATGGAGTCGCTGGAGGGCAAGAAGGGCCAGCCGCGCTACAAGCCGCCGTTCCCGGCCAACTTCGGCCTGTACGGCAAGCCGACCACGATCAACAACACCGAGACCTACGCCTCGGTGCCGGCGATCATCCGCAACGGCCCGGAGTGGTTCGCCGCGCTCGGCAAGCCCAACAACGGCGGCTGCAAGATCTTCTCGGTGTCCGGGCACGTCAACAACCCGGGCAACTTCGAGGTGCGCATGGGCACCCCGTTCGCCGAACTGCTGCAGATGGCCGGCGGCGTGCGCGGCGGCAACCGCCTGAAGGCGGTGATCCCGGGCGGCTCCTCGATGCCGGTGCTGCCGGGCGAGGTCATGCTCGGGCTGACCATGGACTACGACAGCATCCAGAAGGCCGGCTCCGGGCTGGGTTCCGGCGCGGTGATCGTGATGGACCACACCACCTGCATGGTGCGCGCCTGCCAGCGGATCGCCCGCTTCTACTTCAAGGAGAGCTGCGGCCAGTGCACCCCGTGCCGCGAGGGCACCGGCTGGATGTACCGCATGCTGACCCGGATCGCCAACTTCGAGGCGACGCTGGACGATCTGGCCATGCTGCGCGCCGCCGCCGGCCAGATCGAGGGCCACACCATCTGTGCCTTCGGCGAGGCCGCGGCCTGGCCGGTGCAGGGCTTCCTGCGCCACTTCTGGCACGAATTCGAATACGCCATCGTGCACAAGCGCTTCTACGTCGACGACGAACGCGCCGGCACCCTGGTCCCGTCCGAGAAGGTGGCCGCGTGAGCGCACAACCCGCCAACCCGAACCTGCCGCCCGACCACGTCACCGTCTACATCGACGGCAAGGAACTGGCCGCGCCCAGGGGCTCGATGATCATCCAGGCCGCCGACAAGGCCGGCATCCCGATCCCGCGCTTCTGCTACCACGAGAAGCTGCCGATCGCCGCCAACTGCCGCATGTGCCTGGTGGACACCGAGATCGGCGGCCGTCCGGCGCCGAAGCCGTCGCCCGCCTGCGCCACCCCGGTGATGGACGGGATGCGGGTCTACACCCGCAACGACAAGGCGCTCAAGGCCCAGCGCAACGTGATGGAGTTCCTGCTGATCAACCACCCGCTGGACTGCCCGATCTGCGACCAGGGCGGCGAATGCGAGCTGCAGGACCTGGCGCTCGGCTACGGGCGCTCGGTCAGCCGCTTCGTCGAGCGCAAGCGGGTGGTGGCGGACGAGGACCTCGGCCCGCTGGTGGTGACCGAGATGACCCGCTGCATCCAGTGCACGCGCTGCGTGCGCTTCACCGCGGAGATCGCCGGCACCTACGAGCTGGGCGGCATGCAGCGCGGCGAGAACCTGCAGATCGGCACCTACGACGGGCAGCCGCTGATGACCGAGCTGTCCGGCAACGTGATCGACGTGTGCCCGGTCGGCGCCCTGACCAACAAGGTGTTCCGCTTCCGCGCGCGGCCGTGGGAGCTCATCGCGCGGCCGTCGCTCGGCTTCCACGACGCGCTCGGCAGCAACCTGTTCCACCACGTGCGCCGCGGCGAGATCCTGCGCAGCGTCCCGCGCGACAACGAGGCGGTCAACGAGTGCTGGCTGTCCGACCGCGACCGCTACGCGCACCAGGGCCTGTACGCCGAGGACCGCGCCACGGTGCCGCTGATCCGCGACGGCGAGGGCTTCCGCGAGGCGTCGTGGGAGGACGCGCTCAAGCATGCCGCCGCGCTGCTGCGGGCGCAGGGCGGCGACGACCTCGGGGTGCTGGTGCACCCGGCGACGTCGAACGAGGAGGGCGCGCTGCTGGCGCGCTTGGCCGACGCGCTCGGCTGCGGCCACCTCGACCACCGCATCGGCCAGCTCGACCTGTCCGACGGCGCCGCGGCGGAGGCCTTCCCGCTGCCGCTCGCGGAGATCGAGCAGGCCGACGCGATCGTGCTGGTCGGCACCCACCTGCGCCACGAGGTGCCGCTGCTGCACCAGCGCGTGCGCAAGGCGGCCAAGCGCGGCGCGCGCGTGCACGTGGTCAACCCGGTCGACTTCGACCTCACCTTCGCGCCGGCGTCGCGCCGGATCGTGCCGCCGTCGCAGCTGGCCGCGGCGCTGGGCGAGGTCGAACTCGGGGAAGCCGCCCATGCGGTGGTGATCGTGGGGGCGCTGGCCGAGAACGGCGCGCACGCGGCCGCGATCCGCCGGGCCGCCGCTGCCTTCGCCGCGGCGCGCAACGCCAGGCTCTGCCGCATCCCGCAGGGGGCCAACGCGCTGGGACTCACCCAGCAGGGCGTGCTGCCGGCCGGGCTGGACGCGCAGGCGATGCTGCGCCAGCCGCGCAAGGCCTACCTGCTGTACGGGATCGAGCCGGGGCTGGACTTCGCCGACACCGCGGCCGCGCTCAAGGCGCTGGGCGGCGCGCGGGTGCTGGCGTTCAGCCATTACGCCTGCGCCTCCACCCGCGCGGTCGCCGAGGTGATCCTGCCGATCGCCGCGCTGCCGGAGCTCGACGCCACCCTGACCAACCTCGAGGGCCGCGTGCAGGCGGCGAGCGCGGCCGGGCGCGCGCCCGGGCAGGCGCAGCCGGGCTGGCGCGTGCTGCGCGCGCTCGGTGGCGAACTGGCGCTGCCGGGCTTTGACTTCACCGACCTCGGCGATGCCGGGCTGGCGCCGCGTGCGCGCCGGCCGGCGGCGGGCAGCGCCGCGCCGGCTGGCGCCGCGTCCGGGCTGGAAGTGGTGGCCACCGCGGCGATCTACCGCAGCGATGCCACCGTGCGCCGCGCCGACGCGCTGCAGGCGCATCCGCTGACCGCAGGCCCCGGGTTGCGCCTGCATCCGGACGATGCCGCCGCGCTCGGCCTGCAGGCCGGCGACATGGCGCGGGTGCGCGGCGCGGATGGCACCGCGAGCCTGCCGGCGACCCCGGATGCGCGGGTCGCGCGCGGTTGCGCCTGGATCGAGACCGGCTATGGCCCGACCGCGCCGCTGGCGGCGCAGGCGCGGGTGGAGGTGGTGCGCGCATGAGCCTGGGCATGACGATGTTGCTGCCGCAACTGCCGGAGCTGGCCGCGCCCCTGCGCGACGGCCTGCTCGGGCTGGGCACCTTGGGCGCCTTGCTGTGGATCGTGCTCAAGATCCTGGCGATCGCGGTGCCGGTGATCCTGGCCGTCGCCTTCTACGTGGTGTGGGAGCGCAAGCTGATCGGCTGGATGCACGTCCGCCACGGGCCGATGTACGTCGGCTTCGGCGTGTTCCAGGCGTTCGCCGACGTGTTCAAGCTGCTGTTCAAGGAAGTGCTGCAGCCGCAGGCGGCGCACCCGGTGCTGTACCGGCTGGCCCCGCTGCTGGTGCTGGTGCCGGCGTTCGCGGCGTGGGCGGTGGTGCCGTTCGACGCCCGCCTGGTGCTGGCCGACGTCAACGCCGGCCTGCTGTACCTCTTGGCGATGACCTCGCTCGGCGTTTACGGGATCATCCTCGCCGGCTGGGCCTCCAACTCGAAGTACGCCTTCCTCGGCGCGATGCGCGCCGCGGCGCAGGTGGTCAGCTACGAGATCGCGATGGGCTTCGCCCTGGTCGGCGTGCTGATCGCCGCCGGCAGCCTCAACCTGTCGCAGATCGTGCTGGCGCAGGCCGGCGACCACGGCTTCCTGGACTGGTTCTGGCTGCCGCTGCTGCCGCTGTTCCTGGTCTACTTCATCTCCGGCGTGGCCGAGACCAACCGCGCGCCGTTCGACGTGGTCGAGGGCGAGTCGGAGATCGTCGCCGGCCACATGGTCGAGTACTCCGGCTCGCAGTTCGCGCTGTTCTTCCTCGCCGAGTACGCGAACATGATCCTGGTCAGCTTCCTGACCTCGCTGTTCTTCCTCGGCGGCTGGCTCAGCCCGTTCCACGGCTGGGGCATCCCGCTGCTGTCGGCGGACGGCTGGTGGTGGCTGCTGGCCAAGGTGTTCTTCTTCGCCAGCGCGTTCATCTGGTTCCGCGCGAGCTTCCCGCGCTACCGCTACGACCAGATCATGCGCCTGGGCTGGAAGGTGTTCATCCCGATCACCATCGCCTGGATCTGCGTGACCGCGCTGCTGGTGTATTTCGGCGTCATCCGGGCGGGGCAGTGAGGCCATGAGCAAGATCGCGTCCTACTTCAAGAGCCTGCTGCTGCTGGAGCTGCTGGCCGGGCTGGGGCTGACCCTCAAGTACCTGTTCCGCCCCAAGTACACCCTGATGTACCCGATGGAGAAGTTCCCGCAGTCGCCGCGCTTCCGCGGGCTGCACGCGCTGCGCCGCTACCCGAACGGCGAGGAGCGCTGCATCGCGTGCAAGCTGTGCGAGGCGGTGTGCCCGGCGCTGGCGATCACCATCGACTCCGAGCCGCGCGCGGACGGCACCCGCCGCACCACCCGCTACGAGATCGACCTGTTCAAGTGCATCTTCTGCGGGTTCTGCGAGGAATCCTGCCCGGTGGACTCGATCGTCGAGACCCACGTGCACGAGTACCACTTCGACCGGCGCGGCCAGAACATCCTGACCAAGCCGCAACTGCTGGCGATCGGCGACCGCCTGGAGGCGGAGATCGCCGAGCGCCGCGCCGCCGACGCGGCGTACCGCTGAAGGGCCGCCTGCATGAGCCTCGATTTCCCGACCCTGGCCTTCCTGGCCTTCGCCGCGGTCGCCGCGATCGCGGCGCTGGCGACCATCGCCGCGCGCAACCCGGTGCACGCCGCGCTGTGGCTGGTGCTGACCTTCTTTTCGGTCGCCTGCACCTGGATCATCGGCGGCGCCGAATTCCTCGGCATCGCGCTGGTGCTGGTGTACGTCGGCGCGGTGATGGTGCTGTTCCTGTTCGTGGTGATGATGCTGGACGTGGACCTGGCGCCGCTGCGCGAGGGCTACGTGCGCTACCTGCCGGTCGGGCTGCTGGTGGCGCTGGTGATGCTGGCGGAGATCCTGGCCCTGATCGGGGTGCGCGCCGCGCTACAGGCGCCGCTCGCGGACAATGCCGCGGTCGCCACCGCCGAGGTGCCGAACACGGTGTGGCTGGCGCGCGCGCTGTTCACCGACTTCCTGCTGCCGTTCGAGGTGGCCGCGGTGATCCTGACCGTGGCGGTGATCGCGGCGGTCATGCTGACCCTGCGCCGCCGCCGCGGCGTGCGCCACCAGGACCCGGCGGCGCAGGCGCGGGTGCGCGCGGGCGAGCGCCTGCGCATGGTCAAGATGGCGCCGGCCGCGCCGGCGCAGCCGCAGGCACCGGCCGGGCCGGGGGAGGGCGCGTGATGCACGGTCTGTTCGGGGCCCTGACCCTGGGCCATTACCTCGCGCTCGGCGCGGTGCTGTTCTGCATCAGCGTGGCCGGCATCTTCCTCAACCGGAAGAACGTGATCATGCTGCTGATGTCGCTGGAGCTGATGCTGCTGGCGGTGAACGTCAACTTCGTGGCGTTCTCGCGCGCGCTCGGCGACGCCGCCGGCCAGGTGTTCGTGTTCTTCATCCTGACCGTGGCCGCGGCCGAGGCCGCGATCGGCCTGGCGATCCTGGTCACCCTGTTCCGCAACCGCCGCACCATCGACGTGGCGGACATCGACTCGCTCAAGGGCTGAGGGCATGGCGATCTCCAAGACCCACCTGCTGCTGATCGTGCTGCTGCCGCTGCTGGGCAGCGTGCTGGCCGGGCTGTTCGGTCGCCGCATCGGCCGCGCCGGCGCGCACACCGTCACCATCCTCGGCGTGGCGGCCAGCTGCGCGCTGTCGGCCTACGTGCTGTGGCAGCTGCTGCAGGGCGCGGCGCCGTTCAACCAGAACATCTACACCTTCTTCCAGGTCGGCGGGATCGGCGCGCACGTCGGCTTCATGGTCGACAAGCTCAGCGCGATGATGATGGTGGTCGTCACCTTCGTGTCGCTGCTGGTGCACGTCTACACCATTGGCTACATGGCCGACGACGACGGCTACCAGCGCTTCTTCAGCTACATCTCGCTGTTCACCTTCTCCATGCTCATGCTGGTCATGAGCAACAACTTCCTGCAGCTGTTCTTCGGCTGGGAGGCGGTCGGGCTGGTGTCCTACCTGCTGATCGGGTTCTGGTTCAAGCGCCCGAGCGCGGTGTTCGCCAACCTCAAGGCGTTCCTGGTCAACCGCGTGGGCGACTTCGGCTTCCTGCTCGGGATCGGCGGCGTGCTGTACTGGATCGGCACGCTCGACTACGCGACCGCGTTCGCCAACGCCGGCGGCATCCGCGACCTGACCTTCAGCCCGTGGCAGGGGGTGGAGTGGGCGGTGCCGACCGTGATCTGCATCGGCCTGTTCGTCGGCGCCATGGGCAAGTCCGCGCAGGTGCCGCTGCACGTGTGGCTGCCGGACTCGATGGAGGGCCCGACCCCGATCTCCGCGCTGATCCACGCCGCCACCATGGTGACCGCCGGGATCTTCATGGTGGCGCGGATGTCGCCGCTGTTCGAGCTGTCGCCGACCGCGCTGGCCTTCATCCTGTTCATCGGCGCCACCACCGCGTTCTGGACCGGCCTGATCGGCATGGTGCAGAACGACATCAAGCGGGTGATCGCCTATTCGACCCTGTCGCAGCTGGGCTACATGACGGTGGCGCTGGGCGTGTCGGCGTACTCGGCGGCGGTCTACCACCTGATGACCCATGCCTTCTTCAAGGCGCTGCTGTTCCTCGGCGCCGGCTCGGTGATCATCGGCATGCACCACGAGCAGGACATGCGCAAGATGGGCGGCCTGCGCAAGTACATGCCGATCACCCACCTGACCATGTGGATCGGCACCCTCGCGCTGGTCGGCACGCCGTTCTTCAGCGGGTTCTACTCCAAGGACACCATCATCGAGGCGGTGGCCGACTACGCGCACGAGCACACCGGCTGGATCGCGCAGTACGCCAATTGGGCGGTGTTGCTGGGCGCGTTCGTGACCAGCTTCTACAGCTTCCGCCTGCTTTACATGACCTTCTTCGGTGCGGAGCGCTTCCGCCACGCGCATGCCTCGCACGGCGAGCACGGGCACGAGACCCACAGCGAGCCGGACCACCACCACGGCCCGGTGGAGCCGCACGAGAGCCCGTGGGTGGTGACCCTGCCGCTGGCGCTGCTGGCGATCCCATCCGCCGCGATCGGCTTTTTCACCGTCGGTCCGATGCTGTTCGGCACCGACGTGATGGGCCACGCGCGCCAGCTGCCGTTCTTCCTCGGCGCGATCGAGGTGCTGCCGCAGCACGAAGTGATGGCCACGCTCGCGGCGCAGTTCCACGGCCCGGTCGCGTTCGCCCTGCACGGGTTCAGCGCGCCCGCGTTCTGGCTGGCGCTGATGGGCTTCCTGCTGGCGACCCTGCTGTACCTGGTCAAGCCGGAGTGGCGGCACGCGATCAAGCGCACGCTGGCCCTGCCGATCCGGGTGCTCGACCGCAAGTACTGGATGGACGATTTGTGGATCGGCGGCTTCGCCGGCGGCGGCGTGCTGCTCGGGCGGCTGTTCCGGCGCGTGGACGGCGGCCTGATCGACGGGGTCGCGGTCAACGGCAGCGCGCAGGCGGTCGGCCTGGCCGCGCGCGTGCTGCGCCGGGTGCAGTCCGGCTACCTCTACCACTATGCGTTCGCCATGATCCTGGGCCTGATCGCGCTGCTGGCGCTGGCCAACCACTACTGGCTGTGAGCCCGACCCCCGCACGATGGATACCGCAAGCGTGACCCACTGGCCCCTGCTCAGCCTGCTGATCTGGCTGCCGATCCTCGGCGGCGTGCTCACCCTGTTCGCCGGCAATGCGCGCCCGCGGCTGGCGCGCTGGGTCGCGCTGGCGTTCGCGCTGGCGACCCTGGCCCTGTGCGTGCCGCTGTTCGCCGGTTTCGACCTCGCCGACCCGGCGATGCAGTTCGGCGAGCGCCTGCCGTGGATCCCGGCCTACGACATCCAGTACCACCTCGGCGCGGACGGCATCTCGCTGGCCCTGATCGGGCTGACCGCGCTGACCACGGTGCTGGCGCTGATCGGCGCCTGGGGCTCGGTGGACAAGCGGGTGAGCCAGTACTACGCCGCCTTCATGATCCTCGAGGGCCTGATGATCGGGGTGTTCGCGGCGCTGGACGCGGTGCTGTTCTACGTGTTCTTCGAGGGCATGCTGATCCCGATGTTCATCATCATCGGGGTGTGGGGCGGCCCGCGCCGGGTGTACGCCGCGGTCAAGTTCTTCCTGTACACCTTCCTCGGCTCGGTGTTCATGCTGGTCGGGCTGGTGTACCTGTACCTGAAGGGCGGCAGCTGGCAGATCGCGGACATGGCCGCGCTGCCGCTGAGCCTGACCGAGCAGACCTGGCTGTTCTTCGCCTTCCTGTTGGCGTTCGCGGTCAAGGTGCCGATGTTCCCGGTGCACACCTGGTTGCCGGACGCGCACGTGGAGGCGCCGACCGCCGGCTCGGTGATCCTGGCCGCGATCATGCTGAAGATCGGCGGCTACGGCTTCGTGCGCTTCGTGCTGCCGATCGTGCCCGACGCCGGTGCCGCCTGGGCCTGGCTGGTGATCGCGCTGTCGCTGATCGCGGTGGTCTACGTCGGCCTGGTCGCGCTGGTGCAGGAGGACATGAAGAAGCTGATCGCGTACTCGTCGGTCTCGCACATGGGCTTCGTGACCCTCGGCATCTTCATCGCCTTCGCGCTGGTGCGCGGCGCGGGCAACGCGGATGCCGCGCGCCTCGGCCTGCAGGGCGCGATGGTGCAGATGATCAGTCACGGCTTCGTGTCCGGCGCGATGTTCTCCTGCGTCGGCGTGCTGTACGACCGCATGCACACCCGCATGATCCGCGACTACGGCGGGGTGGCCAACGTGATGCCGTGGTTCGCCCTGTTCTGGGTGCTGTTCGCGATGGCCAACTCCGGCCTGCCCGGCACCAGCGGCTTCGTCGGCGAGTTCATGGTGATCCTCGCCAGCTTCCAGCAGAGCCCGTGGATCGCGTTCGCCGCCGCATTCACCCTGATCATCGGCGCGGCCTACACCCTGTGGCTGACCAAGCGCGTGATCTGGGGCGACGTGGGCAACGCGCACGTCGCCGCGCTGAAGGACATCGACGCGCGCGAATGGATCGTGCTCGGCGTGTTCGCCGCCGGCGTGCTGCTGATCGGCGTGTGGCCGAAGCCGCTGACCGACCTGATGGAGCCGTCCATCGCGCAACTGGCGGGCCAGCTCGCCGCGACCAAGCTGTGAGAGGCCGCCGCCCATGACCCCGACCATGCCGACCCCCGCCGACCTCCTGCCCCTGCTGCCCGAGCTGCTGCTCGTCGGCGGCGCGTTCGCCCTGCTGCTGCTCGACCTGTTCCTGCCGGAGCGCCGGCGCCTGCTGACCCACCTGCTGGCGATCGTGCTGCTGCTGGCGGTCGGCGTGCTGGTCGCCGCCGGCTGGGGCGGGCAGGGCACGGTGCTGGCCGGGATGTTCGTGCGCGACAACCTGGCCGACGTGCTCAAGGTAGCGATCGCGTTCGTGTCCGCGGCCGCGCTGGTGTATGTGTGGCCTTGCCTGCGCGAGCGCGGGCTGTACCGCGGCGAGGTCTCGGTGCTCGTGCTGTTCGCGGTGCTGGGCATGTTCCTGCTGGTCTCCGCCGGCAGCCTGGTGATGGTCTACCTCGGGCTGGAGCTGCTGGCGCTGTCCTCGTACGCGCTGGTCGCGATCGACCGCGACAGTCGGATCGCGTCGGAGGCGGCGATGAAGTACTTCGTGCTCGGCGCGCTCGCCTCCGGCATGTTGCTGTACGGCATGTCGCTGGTGTACGGCGCGACCGGCACCCTCGACCTCGCCGCGATCGCCCGCATCGCCGCCGCGCCGGCGCAGCCGGTGATGCTGCTGACCGGGGTCGCGTTCATGGTCGCCGGGATCGCCTTCAAGTTCGGCGCGGCGCCGTTCCACATGTGGCTGCCGGACGTGTACCAGGGCGCGCCGACCCCGATCACGCTGTTCATCGGTTCCGCGCCCAAGCTCGCCGCGTTCGCGATGGCGATCCGCCTGCTCGAGGTCGCCGCCGGGCCGCTCGGGCCGAGCTGGCACCCGCTGCTGGCTGGGCTGGCCGCGCTCTCGCTGGTGGTCGGCAACCTGTTCGGCCTGGTCCAGGCCAACCTGAAGCGGATGCTCGCGTATTCGACCGTCTCGCACGTCGGCTTCCTGTTCCTCGGCCTCGCCGCCGGCGGCGCCGCGGGCTACGCCGCGGCGATGTTCTACGCGATCAGCTACGCGATCATGGCGGTCGCCGCCTTCGGTGCGATCGTGCTGTTGTCGCGGCGCGGCTTCGAGGCCGACCGCATCGCCGACTTCCGCGGCCTGAACGCGCGCGATCCGTGGACTGCGGGCCTGGTGCTGTGCGTGATGGCCTCGCTGGCCGGGGTGCCGCCGTTCCTCGGCTTCTGGGCCAAGCTCGCGGTGCTGCGCGCGGCGGTCGAGGGCGGCCTGCTGTGGCTGGCGATCGTGGCGATCCTGGCCGCGGTGGTCGGTGCGTTCTACTACCTGCGCGTGATCAAGGCGATGTACTTCGAGCAGGCCGAAGGCGAGGAGGTCGCGCACCCGCGCGACGACCGCCTGCTGCGCGTGGTGTTCGGCGTGAATGCGCTCGGGCTGCTGGCGCTGGGCCTGTTCTGGAGCCCGCTGATGGCCTGGTGCCAGCAGGCCTTCGCCTGAACCGCCGCGGCCGGCGCCACGCCGGCCGCGCCTACCCGTGGCCGCCGGCCATGGTGCCGGCCTCCGGGTGCCGCTGCTGCCAGGCGGCCAGCCGCTGCCGGTAGTCCTCCAGTTCCTCGGCGTAGATGTCGTACACGCAGCGCGCGCAGCCGCTGTCGCAGCAGTCGCCCGGCAGCGGCGGCTGCGGCGGGAGCGGGCGCGGATCGGGATCCGGCGGCGGAGCCGGGGTGTTCATCGCTTCAGGCCGCGCAGCGCGTCCGCCAGCGCGCTGTTGAACGGCGCCTTGCCCGGCTGTGCCTGCGGCGGCGCGGGGCGCGTGCCGCGCGCGGCCTGGCCGTCGCGGCGGGGCGGGCGATCCTCGCGCCGCGCATCGGGGCGGGCCTCGCCGCGCGCGTCGCCGACCGGGTCATCGAGACGCCGGGTCAGGGCGATGCGCTTGCGCGCCACGTCCACCTCCAGCACCTTGACCTTGACGATGTCGCCGGCCTTCACCACCTCGCGCGGATCCCTCACGTAGCGCTCGGACAGCGCCGAGATGTGGACCAAGCCGTCCTGGTGCACGCCGATGTCCACGAAGGCGCCGAACGCGGCGACGTTGCTGACCACGCCCTCCAGCACCATGCCGGGGCGCAGGTCGCGGATGTCCTCCACGCCGTCGGCGAACTGCGCGGTCTTGAACTCGGGGCGCGGGTCGCGGCCGGGTTTTTCCAGCTCCTTGAGGATGTCGCGCACCGTCGGCTCGCCGAAGCGCGCGTCGGTGAACTGCGCGGGCTTGAGCGCGCGCAGCAGGGCGGCGTCGCCGATGATCTGCTTCACCGTCCTGCCGGTCGCGGCGAGGATGCGCTCGACCACCGGGTAGGCCTCCGGATGCACCGCCGAGGCATCCAGCGGCTGCTCGCCGTCCATGATGCGCAGGAAGCCGGCGCACTGTTCGAAGGTCTTCTCGCCCAGGCGCGGCACCTTCAGCAGTGCCTTGCGCGACGGGAAGGCGCCGTGCTGGTCGCGGTAGGCGACGATGTTCTCCGCGACCGTCGCCGACAGGCCGGAGACGCGTGCCAGCAGGGCGCCGGAGGCGGTGTTCACGTCCACCCCGACCGCGTTCACGCAGTCCTCGACCACCGCATCCAGCCGCCGCGCCAGGCGGTACTGGTCCACGTCGTGCTGGTACTGCCCGACCCCGATCGACTTCGGCTCGATCTTGACCAGCTCGGCCAGCGGATCCTGCAGCCGGCGCGCGATCGACACCGCGCCGCGCAGCGACACGTCCAGATCCGGGAACTCCCTGGCTGCCAGTTCCGAGGCCGAGTACACCGATGCGCCGGCCTCGCTGACCACGATCTTCTGTGCGTTCAGCTCCGGCGCCCGTTTCAGCAGGTCGCCGACCAGGCGGTCGGTCTCGCGGCTGGCGGTGCCGTTGCCGATGGCGATCAATTGCACGCCGTGGGCGAGGCAGAGTTTCTTCAGCGTCGCCAGCGAGGCCTCCCACTGCCGCTTGGGTTCGTGCGGATAGAGGGTGTCGGTGGCGACCAGCTTGCCGGTGGCATCCACCACCGCGACCTTGACCCCGGTGCGCAGCCCGGGGTCGAGCCCGAGCACCGGCTTCGGGCCGGCCGGCGCGGCCAGCAGCAGGTCCTTGAGGTTGGCGCCGAACACCGCGATCGCCGCCTCCTCGGCCTGCTCGCGCGCCTGCTGGAACAGATCGAGCGTCAGGTGCATGTGGATGCGGGCACGCCAGGCCAGGCGCACCGCGTTGCGCAGCCAGGCATCGGCCGCGCGGCCGCGCGCCTCGATCCCGGCGTGGCGGGCGATCCGCGCCTCCGCGTACTGGTGCCCGGCCTCGGCGTCCACGCCGGGCTCGAGGTCGAGTTGCAGGATCTCCTCGCGTCGGCCGCGCAGCAGCGCCAGCATGCGGTGCGAGGGAATGGTGGCCAGCGGCTCGGCGTGGTCGAAGTAGTCGCGGTACTTCTCGCCGGCGGCTTCCTTGCCCTCCACCACCTTGGATCGGATCCGGCCCTCGCGCGCCAGCCAGTCGCGCAGCTCGCCCAACAGCGCGGCGTCCTCGCCCCAGCGTTCGATCAGGATCGCGCGCGCGCCTTCCAGCGCGGCCCTGGCATCGGCCACGCCCTTGTCGGCATCGACGAAGCCGGCGGCGAAGTCCTCCGGCAGCTGCGTCGGATCGGCCAGCAGGCCGTCGGCCAGCGGCTCCAGCCCGGCCTCGCGCGCGATCTGGGCGCGGGTGCGGCGCTTGGGCTTGTACGGCAGGTACAGGTCCTCCAGCCGCGCCTTGCTGTCGGCGGCCTCAATCTCGGCGCGCAGCGCGTCGGTCAGCTTGCCCTGCTCTTCGATGCTGGCGAGGATGGCGGCACGCCGCTCCTCCAGTTCGCGCAGGTAGGCCAGCCGGGTTTCGAGCGTGCGCAGCTGGGTGTCGTCCAGGCCGCCGGTAGCTTCCTTGCGGTAGCGCGCGATGAACGGGACCGTCGCCCCTTCGTCCAGCAGCGCGATCGCGGCCTGCACCTGCGCGGGCTGGGCGCCGATCTCCGCGGCGAGGGTGGTCGCGATCTGGCGGGCGAGGGGGGACGTGGCGGCGGACGGTGGCATCGGCGATGCGGCATGGCGAAAGGGGCCGCCATTGTCGCGGCGGCAGGCGCAGGCCGACAGCTTGACAACCGCGGGCGCCGCGGCTCAGTCGGCGTGGCGCGGCCGGCGCCAGCTCACGTACGCGCCCAGCAGTACGCCGAGCCCCGCCATCGCCAGCATGTACTGGATCGGCGCCGCCGGATCGCGCCGGATCGCCAGGCTCAGCAGCACCGGGGTGAGGCCGCCGGCGATGGCATAGGCGGTGTTGTAGGCGAACGACAGCCCGGAGAACCGCACCGCCGGCGGGAAGCCGCTGACCGCCACCGCCGGCACCATCGCCGCGACCCCGGCGGAGGTGCCGGCCAACGCGTACAGCGCGTGCGAATAGGCGCCGGCCAGCGCGCTGCCGTAGAACAGCCAGAAGCTCGCGCCCAAAAGCAGGCTCCACAGCACCAGCAGGCGTCCGGCGCCGAAGCGGTCGGCCAGCGCGCCGGCCAGCAGGATCGCCAGCACGCAGGTCAGCACCGCCAGGCTGTTGCCGGCGAGCGCGGTCCCGCGCGGCACGCCCAGGCCCTGCAGCAGGGTCGGCATCATCAGCACGGTGACGATCACCGCGGCGGTCAGCAGCCAGGTCAGCAGCATCGCCAGCACCACCGCACCAGCGTGGTCGCGCAGCACCGCCTTGATCGGCAGCTCCGCGGCCAGCGCCTGGCGCGCCTTCAGCTCCGCGAACACCGGGGTCTCGTGCAGGTGCTGGCGCAGCACCATCGCGATCAGCCCGAACACGCCGCCGAGCAGGAACGGCAGCCGCCAAGCCCAGGCGCGCACCTCCGCCTCGGTGAACGCGGCATTGACCGCCTGCGCGGTCAGCGAGCCGAGCAGAATCCCGGTGCACAGCCCGGCGGAAAGCGCGGCGCAGGCGAAGTTGCGGTGGCGTGCGGCGACGTGCTCGGTCACGAACACCCAGGCGCCCGGTGCTTCACCGCCGATCGCGGCGCCCTGCAGGATGCGCAGCAACAGCAGCGCCAGCGGCGCGGCCACGCCGATGGCGGCGTACGTCGGCAGCAGGCCCATCAGCAGGGTCGGCACCGCCATCAGCAGGATGCTGAACATGAACATGCGCTTGCGCCCAATGCGGTCGCCGAAGTGCGCCATCAGCACGCCGCCGAGCGGGCGCGCGAGGTAGCCCGCGGCGAAGATGCCGAAGGTCTGCGCCAAGCGCAGCCAGTCCGGCATGTCGGCGGGGAAGAACAGCTGCCCCATCACCGTGGCGAAGAACACGAAGATGACGAAGTCGTAGAACTCCAGCGCGCCGCCGAGGGCGGACAGCACCAGGGTCTTGGCCTGCTGCCGGCTGAGGCCGGTGGCGGCGAGCGGTTGGGTGGTCGCGTGCATGCCGGCAAGCCTATGCGATGCCGTGGAGGGATGGCGCTGCGCTGCAGCATGCCTGGCCTGGGCCGGGCGCGGGCCAGGCATCCTCCCGGCTCCGTGAGCCATGCCGCGATGCTGCGGATCGGCCGCAGGATGCGAAGGCGCAGCCGCCCTGCGCGGCGGGCGGCTGCGCGCGGGCTCAGGCGAACAGATCGTCCTGGGCGCGGCTGCCGTCTGGCGCGGCGAATCCGGACAGGCCCACGCCCGCCAGCCGGTAGCGGGTCGTGGCGGGTAGGCCCACGCGCGCGCGCAGCGCACAGGCGGTGTCGGCCAGCGCCTGTTCCGAGGTCGGCGGTTCCGCCGCGGTCAGGCTGCGGGTCAGGATGCGGAAGTCGGCGGTCTTGAGCTTGAGCACCACCGTGCGCGCGACCCGTTCGGGATGGCGGGCGCGCTCGCGCAGGTAGCCCGCCCAGGTCTTGCCCGCCAGCCGCCGCAGGTGCGGTTCCAGCGCCTGCAGCGGCAGGTCGTCGGGAAAGGTGTCCTCGCTCGACACCTGCAGGGTCGGGCGCTCGGACTCCACCTCACGGTCGTCGATGCCCCGTGCCAGCGCGTGCAGGCGCAGGCCCCAGCGCCCGAAGCGCGCCTGCAGCGCCTCCGCGCCGAATGCGCGCAGGTCGGCGCAGGTGGCGATGCCCAGTTCGGCCAGCTTCGCTTCCATCACCTTGCCGACGCCGGGAATCTTGCCGACCGGCAACGCGGCGACGAAGGCATCGACCATCGCCGGCTTCACCACGAACTGGCCGTCCGGTTTGTGCCAGTCGCTGGCGATCTTGGCCAGGAACTTGTTGGGCGCGATGCCGGCGGAGGCGGTGAGCTCCGTCTCCGCGCGGATCGCCTCGCGGATCTCGCGGGCGATCGCGGTAGCGCTGCCGAGGTCGCGCCGGGGCGCGCTGACGTCGAGGTAGGCCTCGTCCAGCGACAGCGGTTCGATGCGGTCGGTGTAGCGTTCGAAGATGGCGCGGATCTGGCGCGACACCGCCTTGTAGCGGGGAAAATCCGGCGGCACGAACACCGCCTGCGGGCACAGCCGCTCCGCGCGCAGTGCCGGCATCGCCGAACGCACCCCGAAGCGGCGCGCCTCGTAGCTGGCGGCGCATACCACCGAGCGCGCTCCGCGCCACGCCACCACCACCGGCCGCCCGCGCAGCGCGGAATCGTCGCGCTGCTCGACCGACGCGTAGAACGCGTCCATGTCGACGTGGATGATCTTGCGTGGCGGCGCGCTCACCGCGCCATTGTAGGCAGGCTCACACCAGCCCGAAGGCGTAGTACAGCCCGATCACCACGAATACCGCGGCGGTCTTGACCAGGGTGATCGCGAAGATGTCGCCGTAGGCCTGGCGGTGGGTGAGGCCGGTGACCGCGAGCAGGGTGATCACCGCGCCGTTGTGCGGCAGGGTGTCCATCCCGCCGGAGGCCATCGCCGCGACCCGGTGCAGCACCTGCATCGGGATCCCGGCCGCTTCGGCGTTGGCGATGAAGGTGTCGGCCATCGCCGCCAGCGCGATGCTCATGCCGCCGGAGGCGCTGCCGGTGATGCCGGCCAGCGCGGTGACGGTGACCGCCTCGTTGACCAGCGGGTTGGGGATGCTGCCCAGCGCGTGCGCCACCACCAGGAAGCCGGGCAGGGCGGCGATCACCGCGCCGAAGCCGTATTCCGAGGCGGTGTTCATCCCGGCCAGCAGGGCGCCGCCGATCGCGGCCTTGCTGCCTTCGGCGAAGCGCGCGCGCACCGGCCGCCAGGCCAGCAGCAGGACGCAGGCGATGCCCGCCAGCAGCGCGCCTTCCACCGCCCAGATCGCGACCAGCTTGGAGGTCTCCTGCACCACCGGGGCGGGGTTGCCGACCACCGCCGGCACGAAGCTCACGCTGTCGCCGTAGACGCGCGGGATCCACAGGGTCAGCAGCTTGTTGCCCACCCCCACCACCACGAGCGGCAGCAGCGCCAGCAGCGGATGCGCCGGGCGCCCGCCGTGGAAGGCCATCGGCTCGTTCTGCAACTGCGCCGGGTCGCCGTAACCCTCGCCGCGGCGCACGGCGGCCAGCCGCCGCCATTCCAGCCACGCCAGCCCGGCCAGCAGGATGAACACCGCGCCGAGCGTGCCCAGCCACGGCGCCGCCCAGGTGGTGGTGCCGAAGAAGGTGGTCGGGATGATGTTCTGGATCTGCGGGGTGCCGGGTAGGGCGTCCATGGTGAAGGTGAACGCGCCGAGGGCAATCGTGCCGGGGATCAGCCGCTTGGGGATGTCGCCTTGGCGGAACAGCTCGGCCGCGAACGGATACACCGCGAACACCACCACGAACAGCGAGACTCCGCCGTAGGTCAGCAGCGCGCATACCAGCACGATCGACAGCATCGCCCGGCGCGCCCCGACCACCCGGATGGTGGCGGCGACGATGCTGCGCGAGAACCCGGACAGCTCGACCAGCTTGCCGAAGATCGCCCCGAGCAGGAACACCGGGAAGTAGAGCTTGAGGAAGCCCACCAGCTTGTCCATGAACAGGCCGGTGAACATCGGCGCCACCAGCGCCGGGTCGGTCAGCAGCACCGCGCCCAGGGCCGCGACCGGGGCGAACAGGATCACGCTGTAGCCGCGGTAGGCGACCAGCATCAAGAAGCACAGCGCGGCCAACACGATCAACAGCGACATGGCGCCTACCGCCAGCGGGAGCGAGCCGGCAGTCTCGGCCGCGGGCCCCGGACGGCCCATTGTCCGAACGTCCAATGCCGCCGGGCCCGGCGCCGGCCTACCTTGCCGGCGTGGCGGCGGGCGTCCGTCCGCCCGCATGCACCCGCAAGGAGGGGAGAAATGCAACGCAAGCACCTGAGCCAGGCCATCCGCGCCCTGCTGGCCGCCTCGCTGCTGGCCGGCGCGCCGGCCTACGCCGCCGAGGAGGCGCCGCCGCAGGACGGCCAGAAGACCACCACCCTGGAAAGCGTCAAGGTCACCGCGCGCAAGCGCGAGGAGACCCTGCAGGACGTGCCGGTGGCGGTGACCGCGTTCACCGCCGGCCAGCTCGACCGCCTGGACGTAAAGGACCTGGCCAACCTCGACGGCCAGGTGCCGAACCTGACCATCTACGCGGCGCGCGGCTCCAACACCACCCTGACCGCCTACATCCGCGGCGTCGGCCAGTCCGATCCGCTGTGGGGCGTGGATCCGGGCGTCGGCCTGTACCTCGACGACGTGTACATCGCGCGCCCGCAGGGCGCCCTGCTGGACGTGTTCGACGTGGAGCGGATCGAGGTGCTGCGCGGGCCGCAGGGCACCCTGTATGGCAAGAACACGATCGGTGGCGCGATCAAGTACGTCTCGCGCGGGCTGTCGCCGGACTTCAACGGCTTCGCCTCGGTCGCACTCGGCAACTACGGCCAGCGCGACGTGAAAGCCGCGCTCGGCGGCGGCCTCGGTGGCAGCCCCTACCTGCGCGGGCGGATCGCGTTCGCGCGCCTGCGCAACGACGGCTTCGGCGAGAACATCGTCACCGGCGCCCCGGTCAGCAACAAGGACACCACCGCCTGGCGCGCGCAGCTGGGCGCCTACGTCACCGACGACGTGGACATCCAGTTCGCGCTCGACCACGTGCTGGACGACTCCGGCGTGCGCGGCGCGCGCATGCTGGAGGCCAACCGCTTCGTGCCCAACACGCCGCCGCTGGCCAGCCGCTACGACGTGCGCAACGGCATGCCGGACTTCAACTACACCCGGGTCAGCGGCGGCTCGATCACCGCCAACGTGCGCGCCAGCCAGGACTGGACCTTCAAGTACATCCTGGCCAAGCGCGAGTCCAAGACCGGCACCAACATCGACTTCGACACCACCCAGGCCAAGATCGCCGACGTCACCGCCTACTACAGCGACCAGCAGGTGACCAACGAGCTGCAGGCCAACTACGACGCCGGCGGCCGCCTGCGCGGGGTGATGGGCCTGTACAGCTTCGACGGTTGGGCCGGCGGGCGGGTGCTCAACAACTTCTTCAACCTGCTGTTCGGCGACACCCAGGGCAAGGTCTATACCAAGAGCTTCGCGGTGTACGCGGACTGGACCTACGAGTTGAGCGACCGCGTCAGCCTCGATGTGGGCGCGCGCTACACCAACGAGGAGAAGCACGCGATCGTGCTCAACCGCGGATATTCCGACGCCACCTTCACCCGCCCGATCTCGGTCGCCGCCAATTTCGACAAGACCACCACCTTCAAGAACGTCTCGCCCAAGCTTTCGATCGACTACAAGCTGAGCCAGGAAGTCATGCTGTACGGGCTGTACACCCGCGGCTTCAAGTCCGGCGGCTACAACATCCGCGCGCAGGCGGTGGCGGTGCCGCGCTCGGCCAATCCGTTCCGCGACGAGACCGTGGACAGCTTCGAGGTCGGCAGCAAGATGGCGCTGCTGGACGAGCGCCTGTTCGTGAACCTCGCCGCCTTCCACAACCGCTACAAGGACATCCAGCTGTCGGTGTTCACCGCCTACGATAGCAACGGCGATGGCGTGGACGACGCCTTCTTCGGCGACTTCACCAACGCCGGCGCGGGCACCGTCAACGGGCTGGAGGTCGAATACCAGTGGAAGCTGGCGCCGCACTGGTCGCTGGCCGGCAACCTGGCCTGGCTGGATGCCAAGTACGACCGCTTCATCTATGCCGGGGTGAACATCGCCAACGAGCAGAAGTTCACCAACGCCCCGCGTTTCAACGGCGGGATCAATCTCGAGTACCGCCGTCCGGTCGGGCAGGGCAATGTGTTCGCCCGCATCGGCTACACCTACCAGACCGAGGTGGTGGCCACCACCGAGATCCTGCGCGCGGAGGTGCCGCCGTTCGGGCGCCCGCCGATCACCCAGGGGCCGTACGGCCTGCTCGGCGCGACCGTGATCTGGACGATCAACCCGACCTGGACCGTGTCGCTGCAGGGCAGCAACCTGCTGGACAAGCATTACCTGACCACCGGCTACAACCTCAACCGTGCGCTCGGCGTCTACACCGGGTTCTACGGGCCGCCGCGCCAGGTGAGCCTGAGCGTTCGCTACAACTTCTGATCGGGCAGCCCAGGCCCGGCGGCATGCCGGGGCGGGCGGGAGGCGACGGCGGGCTCCGGCCCGCCGTCGCGCTATCCTCGCCGGCCATGCACGCCGCCGCTACCATCGGGTGCCGATCCCCGCGATGCCTGACGGGCAAGCCATGCTGAGCGCCGCCGCCGTCGTCGTCGCGGCCCTGGTCTGGCTCGGCCTGCTGTTCGGGGTCGCACTCTATGCCGAGCGCCATCCGCGGGTGCTGGCCCCGCATTGGCGGCATGTGTACGCGCTGTCGCTGGCGGTCTACTGCACCTCCTGGACCTTCTATGGCACGGTCACCCAGGCCGCGCGCTACGACTGGCCGCTGCCGCCGACCTTCGTCGGCACCCTGCTGCTGTACCTGTTCGGGGCCGGCGCGCTGCTGCGGCTGGTGGAACTGGCGCGCGCCAGCAACGCGACCTCGATCGCCGACCTGATCGCGACCCGCCTCGGCAAGGACGCGTGGCTGGCCGCGGCGATCACGCTGGTCGCGGCGCTCGGGCTGATCCCTTACATCGCCCTGCAGCTGAAGGCGGTGTCGATGAGCTTTTCGCTGCTGACCGCCGCGGCACCGGGCGCGAGCCAGCCGCCATGGCGCGACAGCGCGCTGTACGTGGCGCTGCTGATGGCGCTGTTCGCGATGCTGTTCGGCACCCGCCGTGCCAGCGTGACCGAGCACAACCGCGGCCTGGTGCTGGCGATGGCGTTCGAGTCGCTGTTCAAGCTGGCGGCGATGCTCGCGCTGGGCGCCTTCGTCTGGTTCGGCCTGCAGTTGCCCGCCACGCCGGCGCCGCCGCCACGGGTGGATGCAGGGGGCTTCCTGCCGCTGGTGGTGCTCGGGGGGCTGGCGATGTTCACCCTGCCGCACCAGTTCCACGTGGGCGTGGTCGAGTGCCGCGACCCGCGCGACGTGCTGACCGCGCGCTGGCTGTTCCCGCTGTACCTGGTCCTGATCGCGCTGCCGGTGCTGCCGTTGGCACGCGCCGGCGACGCCTTGCTGGCCGGACGCGGGGTGCCGTCCGACCTGTACGTGCTGGCGCTGCCGTTGTCGCAGGCGCATGCGCCGCTGGCACTGTTCGCCTTCCTCGGCGGCTTGAGCGCGGCGACCGGGATGGTGGTGGTCAGCACCCTCACCCTGAGCCTGATGATCGGCAACCACTGGCTGGCGCCCGGCCTGCTGCGCGGGGCCTGGGGCCGCGGCGGCCAGGGCGATCTGCGTGCCGACGTGCTGCTGCTGCGCCGGCTCGGGATCGCGCTGCTGATGCTGCTGGCCTGGGCCTACAGCCGGCACGTGGCCGGCAACGCGGCGCTGGCCGACGTCGGCGCGCTCTCGTTCTCGGCGTTGGCGACCCTGGCGCCGCCGCTGGCGTTCGCGGTCTGGCGGCCGCAGACGCCGCCGCGCGCGGTGCTGCTGGGGCTGCTGGCGGCGTTCGCGACCTGGCTGTGGGTGCTGCCGCTGCCATTGCTGCTGGCGGACGCGGCGCCGGCCTGGCTGCGCCACGGGCCGTTCGGCATCGCCTGGCTGGCACCGGCCGAGCTGTTCGGGCTGGAGGCGTTCAGCCCGCTCGGGCGCGCGGTCACCGCCAGCCTCGCGGTCGGCACCGCGTTGCCCCTGCTGGCCGGCGGCTGGCTGCGCCCGGCGCTGCAGGCCGGCTCGCGCCCGCTGCAGGCCGAAGCCCTGGCCGCGGTCGCGCGGCGCTTCCTGCCGGCCGCGCAGGTGCAGGCACTGCTGTCCGGCGCGCATCCGGAGGCGGCGGTCGAGCGTGCGCTGTCGGCGGTGCTCGGGGCGTCCTCGGCGCGCGTGCTGCTGGACGCGGCGCGCCGGCGCCAGCCGGGCGCCGATCTCGACACGGTCGCCGCGATCATCGGCGAGGCCTCGCAGGACCTGCGCTTCAACCAGCGCGTGCTGGAGGCGGCGCTGGAGAACATGAGCCAGGGCATCAGCGTGGTCGATGCGCAGTTGCGGCTGGTGGCCTGGAACCGCCGCTACGCCGACCTGTTCGGGTTCCCGCCGGGCCTGCTGCAGGTGGGCATGCCGATCGCGGAGGCCTCGCGCTGGGCGCTGCGGCACGTTCTGCAGGTGCCGCAGCAGGCGCTCGAGCGCGCGCTGCAGGTGCGCCTGGCGCACATGCGCGCCGGCACCTCGCATCTGTCCGAGCGGGTGTTCCCGGACGGCAGCATCATCGAAATCCGCGGCAATCCGATGCCCGGCGGCGGCTTCGTCGCCACCTTCACCGACGTCACCGCGTTCCGGCGCGCCGAGGCCGAACTCAAGCGCAGCAACGAAACCCTCGAGCAGCGGGTGGCCGAGCGCACCCTGCTGCTGGAATCGGCCAAGCGCGAGGCGGAGCAGGCCAACGAGGCCAAGGGCCGGTTCCTGGCGGCGATCGGCCACGACCTGCTGCAGCCGCTGCACGCCGCGCACCTGTTCACCGATGCGCTGCGCGAGCGCGGCGATGCCGAGCAGCGGCGGCTGGCGGCGCACATCGGCGGCGCACTGGAGGCCACCACCGACCTGTTGACCACGCTGCTGGACATGTCGCGGCTGGAGGCGGGCGGGCTGCAGCCGCAGCGACGCGTGCTGCCACTGGCGGAAGTGCTCGAGCCGCTGGTCGCGCAGTTTCGCGCGCTGGCCGCGGAGCGCGGCCTGCGCCTGCGTCATGTGCCGACCCGCGCCTGGGTGGAGTGCGACCCGCAGCTGCTGCGGCGGGTGCTGCAGAACTTCCTCGCCAACGCGCTGCGCTACACCGAGCGCGGTAGCGTGCTGCTCGGCGTGCGCCGGATGGGCGACCGTCTCGGGATCGAGGTGCACGACACCGGCCCGGGCATTCCCGATGCCCAGCGCGAGGCGATCTTCGAGGAATTCCGCCGCGGCGAGGGCGCGCCGGGGCAGGGGCTCGGGCTGGGGTTGGCGATCGCGCGCCGGATCGCCGACCTGATGGACACCCCCATCGGCTTGCGCAGCCAGCCCGGGCGCGGCAGCTGCTTCTGCGTGCAGGTGCCGCGGCGGCCGCCACCGCCCGCGCCGCGCCTGCCCGCGCGCGGGCTGGCCGGGCTGCCGGTGCTGGTGGTGGACAACGATGCCGCGGCGCGCGCGGCGCTGGCGGCGCTGCTGCGCGGCTGGGGCTGCGTGGTGCACGAGGCCGGCGATGGTGCGGCGGCGCTGCAGGTCCAGCAGCAGAGCCCCTGCGCACTGTGGATCCTCGACTACCACCTCGACCATGGCGAGGACGGCATCGGCGTGCATGCCCGCCTGTGTGCGATGGCTGGTGCGGTGCCGGCACTGCTGGTCAGCGCCGACCGCAGCGGCGAGGTGGCGCGGTTGGCGCAGGAGGCCGGGCTGTCGCTGCTGGCCAAGCCACTGCGCCCGCTGGCGCTGAAGTCGGTGCTCGACCGCCTGCGCACCGCGGCGGAGGCGACCGCTCAGCGTGCATAGCCGCGCAGCAACTGCAACAGGCGGTCGGCGCGGGCGGCGCGGCGTGCGGCATCGTCCTCGCCCACCACTTCATCGCGCAGGCGCTCGTCCAGCACCTGCATCATCAGCGCCTGCGCCGCCCCGCGCACCGCGGCGATCTGCACCAGGATGTCCTCTGGCGGCGCTTCGCGTGCGAGCGCGCGCTCGAGCGCCTCGACCTGGCCGGCCAGGATGTGCACGCGGGTGCGCAGGGTGCCGGCAGGGGGATGGGCGACAGTCATGGCATGCTCACTGGATCGGATGGGCGATCGCGCGGGCGACCGGGCGATCATCGGACGGAGGGGAGGCAACCGGCATGACCCGGATCAAACCTGTGCAGGTGCGCATGAAGCTGCGGCTGGAATTCGCCAACGGGCTGCTGCTCGGACCGGGCAAGGCCGAGCTGCTGGAGGGCATCCGCGAGACCGGCTCGATCGCGGCCGCCGGGCGGCGCATGAAGATGAGCTACAAGCGCGCCTGGGACCTGGTGGAGGCGATGAACCGCTGCCTGCGCGAACCGGTGGTGCACACCAGCAAGGGCGGCAGCGGCGGCGGCGGGGCCAGCCTGACCGCCACCGGCGAAGCGGTACTGGCGCACTACCGCCGGCTGGAGGCCGCCGCGACGCAGGCCGCCGCGGCCGAGGTGCGGGCCTTGCAGCGGCTGCTGCGGGCCGGGGATGGTGGTCACGGGGCGTAGTCGAACTTCAGGTACACGCTGCGTCCCGGCTCCGGGAAGCCCCAGGCCAGCTCGTACTGGCGATCGCCGAGGTTGCGCGCGCCCAGCGCGACCCGCCAGGCCGGCGTGGCCTGCCATTGCACCTGCAGGTTAGCCAAGGTGTAGCGTCCTGTACGCAGGTAGCTGCCAGCCGGCCCGTCGCTCCAGCGCGCGCCGGCCTCCTCGAGGCTGGGCGTGACCGTCCAGGCCGGGGCCGGGCGCCAGGTCGCATACAGCAGCAACTGGCGGTCCGGCGTGCCGACCGGGCGGTAATTGGGCTGCAGCGGATCGGTGATGCGGCGGCGCAGGAAGGTCGCATTGCCACCGACCTGCAGGGTGTCGCCGAGGCGCGCCTCGCCGCCGAGCTCCAGCCCGGTGATGCGGCCATCGCCGACGTTGCGGGTCTGGGTCAGCTGCGGCGGGCCGGGATCGACCACCACGGTCTGGATCATGTCGCGCAGCCAGGAGTGGAACAGTGCCGCCTGCAGCCGGCCGGCCGCGCCGAACTGGCGCTGCCAGGACAATTCGAGGTTGGTGCCGCGCTCGCTGCCCAGATCCGGATTGGGGATGGCGGTGCCGAAGCGGGTGCTGAAGCGCTCGAAATTGGTCGGAAAGCGCGTGCGCGAGGAAATGCTGGCACCGAAGCGGGTGTCCGCATCCTGCTGCCAGTACAGTGCAGCCTGTCCGTTCCAGGCATGGCTGCCGCCGGTCGGGTAGGCGAACAGGCCGCGGCTGCTGCTGTAGTCCTGCGCCAGCTTGACCCGGTTGCTGTCGTAACTGGCGCCGAACACCGCCTCGAGCGCGTCGCCAGCCTGCCAGGTGTCCTCCACCGCCAGCGACCAGGTGTCCTCGCGACTGCGCTGGAGGGGCTCGCGGAAGCGTAGCGCGGGGTTGGGGTTGGTCGGGCGGTTGACGTTGAACTCGGTATGGCAGTCGCTGCGCCAGTGCGCGGCCAGCCGCAGCCGGTGCCCCGCTGCCGGCACGAGGCCGAGTTCCACGCTGCCGCCGAGGCTGGTGTCGGCGTAATAGCTGTTGAAGCGGCCGGGGTTGGACTGGGTGGTGTAGCTGGCGTCGTCGTAGGCCGACAGCACGTTGTCGAAGCGGTTGCGGTAGGCGCGGGTCTTCAGGTAGGTGCCGCCGTCCCACTGGGTCTGGGTCAAGAGGTACAAGTTGCGGATGTTCCAGTCCGGCCAGTCCCAATAGCTGTTGGGCGGGTTGGGCGGGTTGTTGTAGACGTTGAGCGGCGCGCCCTTGCGGCCGTCCTGGCGGGTGAAGCTCAGGCTGTATTCGTCGCTGGCATTCGGGGTGAGGCCGAACTTGAGGTTGATCCGGCTGTCGCGGCTGGCCGAGCGCAGGCGGTCGCCGGGCGGCTGGATCGGCGTGCCGCGGAACCCGTCCGGCAGCCGCCAGTGGTCGCGGTCGAGCACGCTGGCGCTGGCCTGCGCGTAGAACAATGGCTGCCGGGTGCCGACGGTCGCGCTGCCGTTCCACGCGGCTTCGCGGCCGTCCCCGTCGAATTCCATCCCGCCGCTGACGCGTGCCTCGAACGGCGCCACCGGCTTGCGGGTGACCAGGTTGATCGCGCCGCCGACCGCGCCGGGGCCGTCGATCACCGACGCATAGCCCTTGTTGATCTGCACCTCGGCCAGATCGGTGGTGAGGAAGCGCCGGAAGTCCAGGCGGTTGTCGGCCGGCAGGTAGATGCGCACGCCGTCGATCGACAGCGGCACCTGCAGGCGGCCATAGCCGCGCACGAAGATGTCGTGCTCGTTGCGGCGGCCGTTGGTGTCCTGGGTGCTGGTCACGCCCGGGGTCAGCTTGACCGCGTCGTCGAGGGTGAGGGTGTCGAAGGTCCACATCTCGCGCGCGGTGATCAGCGCGTCGTCCACCTCGGCATCGCTCGGGCGGTTGCCGACCACGCTGAGCTGGCCGAGCGTGAACACGGCATCGCGGCGGGCCTGTTCCTTCGCATCGGAGGCATCGCCGCCGCTGCTGACCGGATCGGCTGCGCGTGCGGGCGGGGCGAAGCTTGTGGTGGCGGTCAGCGCGATGGCACAGGCAATCGCCAGGTGCCGTAGGCGAAACGGCATGTGGAACCCCCTCGGGTATCGTTATTTACAGAAAAATATATCGGTAATCAGTGTGCCGGGCAACGACGCATCCACCGTCATGCGCGCAATGGGGGAGGGCCGGGGCCTACAGGGTCTGCAGCCAGTCCAGCAGGCGTTCGCGTTGTGCTGCCGGCAGCGCATCGAAGCGCGCCCGTGCGGCGGCGGCCTGGCCACCGTGCCAGGCGATGGCCTCCTCTAGGCTGCGCGCGCGGCCATCGTGCAGCAGGCGCAGTGGGCGCTGGCCTTCCAGCGCGGTGCTCATGCCCCACAGCGGGGCGGTGCGCCAGCGGCTGGGCAGCGGGCGTCCGGCGCCGTCGCGGTCGGCAAGGTCCGGGCCGAGGTCGTGCAGCAGCAGGTCGGTGTAGGCCGGGATCGCGCCGCCGCCGGCCAGCGGCAGGCGCGGGCGGTGGCAGTCGGTGCAGCCGACGCGGGCGAATAGCGCAGGGGCGTCAGGCAACTGTGCGGCGCGCGCGATCGCCTGTGGCGTGCGCCGCATCGCCTCGCCCTGCTGGAACGCGACCACCGCGGCGAACAGGTCCGGGGCGACCTCCGGTGTGCTGCCCTGCGGCGCCGCGCGGCAGGCGGCATCGCCTGGCGCGCAGTCGTCGCTGGCCAGCAGCGTGTTGGTCAGGCCCATCTCGCGCGCGAACGCAGCGGCGGTCTGGCCGGCGATGTCGGGTTGGGTCGCCTGCCAGCCGAAGCGGCCGAGGCGCCGGCCCTGTGCGGTGTCGACCCAAGCTGGCGTGCCGCGCACCGCGGCCGGCTGGCGCGCGGGCAGTGCCAGCACCGCGGCCTCGGGCACGCGTTCGAGCAGGCCGCTGCCGAGCACCGCCGGGGCCAGGCGCGGCATCAGCACCAGGTCCTGCGGCGGCGGAGCGTCCCCGGCGAGGCGCACCGTGTAGGCCGGTACGTGCAGCAGGAGCGTGCTGCCATCGGCGCGCCGGTAGGCGCGGGGCTGGTAGCGCACGTCGACCTGCGCCTCCACTGCAAAGCCGGCAATGGCGGACGTGTTGAGGAGCCGGCCGAAGCGGACGTGGCCGGGCGTGATCGTGCCGTCCGGCTGGCGGGTCGCGACCTGCAGCACCAGGTCCGGCGGAACCGGCCCATCGCCCTGCGGGCCGCGCCCGCGCCGGCGGCTGTTGTGGCAGGCATCGCACGACGCCGCGTCGAACACCGGCCCGAGCCCGGAGCGGCGGCCGCCGCTGCCGGCCGGCATCCAGGTCGTGTTGAAGACCGCATGCCCGAGGTCGAACTGCGCCTGCGCGGCTGGGGCGAGCGCCTGCCACGGCTGCGGGTCGTGCGCGTCGTCGGCGATCCGCACCGGCCGCGTCCCGGCGCCGAGGGCGAGCGCGCTGGCGAGCAGGCCGGCCAGCAACAGGGCGCCTGCGAGCGGCGGGCGAACGCGCATCAGCCGTCCGCCGCCGGCACGATCACTACCCCGACTTCGGCGTCGGCGCCGCCGGCCAGTTGCAGCAGCAGCCGCCCGGCGGGCAGCCGGTAGGCCACGATCTTGTGCACCAGCGGGCACCCGCGTTGGCCCTGGAAATCGCGCGAGGGGATCACGCGGCCGGCATCCACCACGTCCAGCCAGTGGCCGCTGGTGATCGCGATTCGGTAGTCCCCGGCGCGCGGTACGTCGAACGCGAGCAGGCCGGCGCGGGCGGCGTCCTCCAGCATCGGCTTGCCGGGACGGGCGGCCAGCCGCACCTGGTCCTGTGCCGGTAGTTGCACCCGGTAGTGGCGCTCGAGTGCGAGAGTGGGCGCGGTCTGCGCCGTGGCACCGGCAGCGACGGCCAGCGCCGGCGCCTGCAGCAGCGTCAGCTCACGCTGCACGTCCCATTGGAAGCCGCTGCAGGCGGGCGGCAGCGCGGCCGGCGTGGTGATGTCGGCGGCTCGAACAGCCGGCAGGGCGAACAGGACGAATAGGAGGGCAGCGGAACGGTGCATGGCCGCAGGTTTCGATATGGTGCGGCGACTATATCCGATCGCGCCCGGGGTGGGTGCAGTCACACCGCAGTTGACCGCGCCGCGACCGAGTCCGTAGCATGCGCGACTTTCCCCAGCGTCCCGCCTGCCTTGGACAGTCGAAGCCGATCCCGGAACCTCCGTCGAACCGCCGGTCCGTGATGTCCGAGGGCCCGTCGGTCGGCGACGGGCCGCGCCGCGCGTGCGCAGCGCCTGCCTACTGTTTCCGTTAGTTGCTTCGGCCTCCGGGCGAAGGGCCGCCTTCGTCCGCCGGAGTGCCGCACATGCGCCTGCTGCCCTTGCTGATCGCCTCCAGCCTGCTGGCCTATGCCGGGCAGGCGCGCGCCGATGCCAGCCTGTCCGTGGACGATGCCACCGTGACTCCGCGTGGGCAGTGCCAGCTGGAGTCCTGGCTACGGGAGCGGCCGCGCCTGCGGCTGGCGGAACTGACCAGCGTGCCGGCCTGCAATCCGCGCGGGATCGAGTACAGCCTGATGCTCAGCCATTTCCCCGCCGCGGCCGGCAGTAACCAGGCCGGGCTGATGCTCAAGCATGTGTGGGGCGATCTGGACGCCGAGGGCCGCGCCGTGGCGGCCTCGCTGGCGGTGACTCGCACGGCGGGCAGCGGCCACCGGCTCGGCTGGGCCTTCAACCTGCCGCTGAGCGTGGCGTTGTCGTCGCGCGCCGGCACCCTGCTGCACCTGAACCTTGGCTGGAACCGGCCGGCCGGCAGTCCCGGCAAGGCGATGGGCGGGGCCGGGCTGGAGCAGCCGCTGGGGCAGGACTGGACCGCGTTCGCGGAAGCTTGGGCCGACCACCACCGCTGGCGGCAGCTCGGGCTGCGCCGCCAGTTCGGCCCGCGCGTGAGCGTCGACCTGATGGCCGGCCGGCGTTCGGGGCCGCAGCCGGAGACACTGTTCACGCTGGGGCTCAACCTCGCCCAGTCGCCCTGAGCGGGGCACGCTGACCCCGCCGCGTCATCGTCGGAGCCGACCATGCCGTCCATGTTCCCGCTGCCCACTGGATTGCTGCGCACCGATGCGCGCACGCGCGCCGCCTGGCTGCCCAACCCCTACGACCTGGCCGCGTTCGCGCTGCTGGTGGCGGTGCTGGTGCTGCTCGGGCATAGCGCGGCGCAGATGCGGGCGCCGCTGGAGGCCTTGGGGCAGGCCCCGGTCAGCCTCGACGTCCGCCACCTGCCGGAATACGGCCTGCGCACCACCGTGCGCATGTTCGCGGCGATGGCGGCCTCGCTGCTGTTCACCTTCACCGTGGCGACCTGGGCGGCCAAGAGCCGGCGCGCCGGGCAGTTGATCGTGCCGGCGCTGGACATCCTGCAGTCGGTGCCGGTGCTGGGCTTTCTGACCTTCACCGTGACCTTCTTCCTCGGCCTGTTCCCGGGGCGCCAGCTGGGCGCGGAGCTGGCGGCGATCTTCGCGATCTTCACCAGCCAGGCCTGGAACATGGCGTTCTCGTTCTACCACGCGCTGCGCACGGTGCCGCGCGACCTCGACGAGGTCTGCCGCGGCTTCGGGCTGTCGGCCTGGCAGCGCTTCTGGCGGCTGGAGGCCCCGTTCGCCGCGCCCGGGCTGGTCTGGAACATGATGATGTCGATGTCCGGCGGCTGGTTCTTCGTGGTCGCCTCGGAGGCGATCACGGTCGGCGACACCACGGTCGAACTGCCCGGCATCGGCTCCTACCTGGCGCTGGCGATCCGCCGGCAGGACTTCGCCGCGGTCGGCTGGGCGGTATTGGCGATGGCGGTGCTGATCGTGCTCTACGACCAGCTGGTGTTCCGCCCGATCGTGGCCTGGGCCGACAAGTTCCGCGCCGAGCAGACCGCCGGCAGCGAGCGCCCGCGCTCGTGGGTCTACGACCTGGTCCGGCGCACCCGCCTGCTCAAGCGCTTGGGCGCGCCGCTGGCGTGGCTGTGGGAGCGCAGCCTGCGCCTGCGCTGGACGCGGCCGGTAGCGTGCGCGGCTGACGCGATGCCAGCCCGGCCGTGGCTGGACCGGGCATGGGCGGCGCTGCTGCTGACCGCGGCCGGCTGGGGGCTGTGGCTGGCGCTGGTTTATGCCCGCGCGCACCTGGACGCGGCCGACTTCGTGCATGCGATCGGCGGTGGCCTGGTGACCCTGCTGCGGGTGGCGGTGCTGATCGCGCTGACCTCACTGGTGTGGGTGCCGATCGGGGTCTGGGTCGGCCTGCGCCCGCGCCTGGCGGAGAAGGTGCAGCCGCTGGCGCAGCTGCTGGCGGCGTTCCCGGCCAACGTGCTGTTCCCGTTCGCGGTGGTGGCGATCGCCGCCACCGGCGCCAACCCGGACATCTGGCTGTCGCCGCTGATGGTGCTGGGCACCCAGTGGTACATCCTGTTCAACGTGATCGCCGGTGCCAGCGCGTTCCCCCACGACCTGCGCGAGGCGGCGCAGGTGTACCGGCTGCGCTCGTGGACCTGGTGGCGGCGGGTGATCCTGCCGGGCATCTTCCCGTACTACGTGACCGGGGCGCTGACCGCCTCCGGCGGCTCCTGGAATGCCAGCATCGTCGCCGAGCTGGTGCAGTGGGGCGACCGCACCTACACCGCCTACGGATTGGGCAGCTACATCGCGGAGGCCACCGCGCGCGGCGACTACCCGCGGGTGGTGCTCGGGGTAGTGGTGATGGCGGTGTTCGTGACCCTGTTCAACCGCCTGCTGTGGCGGCGCCTGTACGACCATGCCGAGCGCCGCCTGCGCCTGGACTGAGCAACCGTCTTGGCAGTCAAGCGTGATGAAGAGTCAAGTCCCAGCTGGAGCGGTGCCTTGCAATGGCATTGAGCACGGTCAGCAGCTTGCGCATGCAAGCCACGAGGGCAAC
>NZ_JAJOZK010000012.1 GCF_022419185.1 Thermomonas flagellata
GAAGGTTGCCCTCGTGGCTTGCATGCGCAAGCTGCTGACCGTGCTCAATGCCATTGCAAGGCACCGCTCCAGCTGGGACTTGACTCTTCATCACGCTTGACTGCCAAGACGGTTGCTCAGGTGGTGGCCAGCTGCACCGCGATCGCGCGGCGGCCGGCGGGGGCGGGCAGCATCTGGGCGAGGGTGACCGCGCGCAGCGCGTCGGCGACCAGCGCGTTGATCCGCTGCCAGTTCGGGCGGATCCCACAGGAGTCCTCGATCCCGCACTGGCCGGCATGGATGCTGCACTCGGTCATCGCCAGCGGGCCTTCCATCGCCTCCACGATCTCGACCAGGTTGATGGCGTCCGCCGGCCGCGCCAGGCGGTAGCCGCCGTTGGCGCCGCGGAAGCTCTCCACCAGGCCGGCCGCGGCCAGCGGCTTGAGCACCTTGGCCACGGTCGGCAGCTCCAGCCGCGCCTGCTCGGCCAGCTCCGGCGCGCTGAGCACCACTTCCGGCCGCGCGGCGAGCGCGGTCAGCACCACGGTGGCGTAGTCGGTGAGCTTGGTGATGCGCAGCATGGCGGCCGTCGCGGCGACGGGGGAATGTGGACCGGAATTGTACGATTTCGGCCGAGCGCGGCCAAGCGCGGGCGCGGTTCAGCCGGCGCCGGACCAGGCCAGCGCGACCAGGCAGGCGCTGGCGACCGCAGTCAGGCGCCCGCGCAGCGGCAGGTACCAGGCCGGCAGCGGCAGCCGCGCGGCCAGCGCATGGTCGGCCACCAAATGCAGGAGGAAGCCTGCGACCAGCAGCAGCGCGGCGGGCCCCGGCGCCAGTTGCAGTGCGCCCCAGGCAACCAGGGCGGGCACCACGCTCCAGGCGTAGGCCTGCGCGCGCCGGCGCGGCGCGAGCGCATCCGCCTGCATCGCCAGGGCCCAGTGCAGGGCACCGACGAACGCGAGGATCAGCGCGCCATAGTCCAGCAGTGCGCCCGCCCAGCGGGCCTGCCGCGCCGGATCGAGCCAGGCCAGCGCGGCGAGGGCCAGGAACGGGAGCAGGCCGCCGTAGCCGAGCATGGCGACGAGGCGGGGCGGAGTGCGCGGGCGGGTGGGCATGGGGCGCTCGTGGGGACGTGGCGGGGAACCGAGATCTGGATACGGGCCGGATGCCGCCATGGTTGCGCGCCGCCCGCATCCACGCCCGCGGCGGCTGCGTATCCCGGGCATGAAACCGGCCGCGCGCCCCAAACCCACGCTCTACTACGACGGCGCCTGCCCGCTGTGTGCGCGCGAGATTGCGCTGTACCGCCGCCAGCCCGGCGCGGATGGGGTGGAATGGGTGGACGTGGCCCGGTGCGATCCCGCGCGCCTCGGCCCCGGCCTCACCCGCGAGGCCGCGCTGGCGCGCCTGCACCTGCGCCTGCCCGACGGCCGCCTGCTCGACGGCGCCGCCGCCTTCGCCGCGCTGTGGCAGGTGCTGCCGCGCTGGGCCTGGCTGGGGCGGCTGTTGGGATCGGGGCGGCGCCTGCGCCTGCTGGACGTGGCGTACCGCGGATTCCTGCGCCTGCGCCGCGGCTGGCGGCGGCCAGGTTAGCCGGCCGCCACCGCGGGCCTCAGCGCAGGCGCTGGTCGATCCAGCCGGCCACCGCATCGGTATAGGCCGAGGGCAGGCCGAGCTGGTCGTTGATCTCCGCGTGCGAGCGCGCCTCCGGCTGCACCTGCATGGCGACACCGAGCGTGCGCCCGTGCGCGGCCAGCTTGTCTGCCTCTGCGCACGGCGAGGTCGGGAACGTGCGCGTGCTGGAGCACACCAGCAGCATCGGCAGGGCGTCGCGCTGCAGCTGCTGCTGCGGCGAGACCGCCGCCCAGTACGCCGGATCGCGGCCGAAGGCATCGCGGTACAGGCGCGGCAGCCAGCGCTGCTGCATCAGCGCCGGTACGTCCAGCGCGCCGCTGTCGAGCACGACCACGCCGAGCGGGCGCTGCGCCCCGGCCTGGCGCAGCCGCGCCGGATCGCTGCCGAGCAGCGCCACCAGATGGCCGCCGGCGGAGTGGCCCATCAGCAGGGTCTTGCCCGGATCCGCCCGCCACTGGCGCGCCTGCCGCTGCACCGCGGCCACCGCGGCGGCCACGTCGCGCGCCTGCAGCGACGGGTCGGCGTCCGGCAGCAGCCGGGTGTTGAGCGAGACGAACACCCCGCCGCGCGCCAGCCACCACGCGGCCTTGTGCGCGACCACGCTGGCCAGCGCCTTGTCGCCGGTGCGCCAGCCGCCGCCATGCACCATCACCAGGATCGGCGCGTCGGTGGCCGGGCGCGCCGGCAGGTAGACGTCGTAGCGCTGCTTGGGGTCGGCTCCGTAGGCGAGGTCGCGCTCGACCCGGGCGGCGGGCGGCAGGGCCATGCGGACCTGCTGCTCGCTGCGTTCGATCAGGCGTTCGCGCAGCGCTTGCGGCGCCGGTGCGGCCTGGCCGCCAGCGGCCAGCAGGGCGGCAGCAAGCAGGGCGATCGGGGCGACGTGGCGCAGGCGCATGGTGGATGTGTCCCGTGCGGTGGTGCTCCTGCCAACGCGGCAGCCGCCACCGGGTTGACGCGCGCGGCGGATGACGGCTGTCAGCGCCGTCGGCTGCTATCCGTGGCTGGGCGCGCCGGTGCCGCCGCGGAGAATGCGCGGCGTCCATTGCGGATACGGGAGATCGCCATGCAGACCCAGCCCACGCCACAGCGCCAGGCCCGGGCAACCGATCCGCTGTTCTCCGCGCTGGCCACGCCGCTGCAGGCCAAGGTGGGCGAACTGATGGAGCGCGCGGTGGCCGCCGCGCCGGGCGCGGAGCGTTCGCGCCTGCTGCGCTGGCTGCTGGTCGCAGCCGCGGTGTTCCTGCTGTGGCGGGTGGGCCGCGGCCTGCGCAAGCTGTTCTGGGCGCTGATCGGGATCGGCATGGCGTTGTGGTGGAGCGGCGCGGCCGGGTGGCTGCACCGCTGAACGCCGCCATGCGTCAGGGTGCGGCCGGCGACGCCGGCGGCAGCACCAGCTGCAGGTAGGGCGGCGGTGGCATCCGGCCGGGCGGCAGGTAGGCGGGCGCGGCCTGGCCCGCCGGGCCCAGCGCACGGATGAAGCGGTAGATGGCGCGCCGGTCGTGGGCATCCATCGCCCGCAGGTTGAAGTCCGGCATCGGCGGGCGCGTGCGCAGACGGGCCGAGTACTGCATCCAGGTCGCCTCGTCCATGCTGGCCAGCTTCAGCCGCAGATTGGCGGCATAGGTGGTGCCCCACGGGCCGACGAAGCCGAGCGGCACGCCGACCAGCCACTCCCGCCTGGGGACGTCGCCGGCGCGCTCGGGGAAGTTCGGGGTGTGGCAGTCGTTGCAGCCGGCGATCCGGACCAGGTATTCGCCGCGCGCCAGCAGCGCCTGGTCCGCGGTGACGGCGGGGGGAGCGGAGATGGCCTGGCAGCCGGCCAGCAGCACCAGGGCGGGGAGTGCGAGCGCGGCGGACATGCGGCGCATGGGCATGGTGGCGCTCCGGCGTCGGTAGGTCCCGAGGCCAACGCGCGCGCGGGCGCCGGACGGCCACGGGACGCGCGCACCGGGCGGGATCGGAGCGGGCTGGACAAGCCCGGGTCCTCGGCGACAATGCGGCTCCCGTCCGCGCGCCCTGCCCATGCCGAGCAAGATCGTCACCCGCAAGTCCGCCATCCACGGCAACGGCGTGTTCGCCACGCGCCCGATCGCCCCGGGCGAGCGGGTGATCGAGTACAAGGGCCGCCGCCGCACCCATGCCGAGGTGGACGCCGGCGACAGCGGCGATGTCGAGAGCGGCCACACCTTCCTGTTCACCCTCGACGAGCAATGGGTGATCGACGCCAATTTCGAGGGCAATGCCGCGCGCTGGATCAACCACAGCTGCAATCCCAACTGCGAGGCGGTGCTGGTGGAGGACGCCGACGACCCCAGGCGCTCGCGCGTGTTCATCGAGGCGCTGCGGGCGATCGCACCCGGCGAGGAGCTGACCTACGACTATGGCATCACCCTGGCCCAGCGCCACACCCCGCGCCTGAAGCGCATCTGGGCCTGCCGCTGCGGCGCCGCCAACTGCACCGGCACCATGCTCAAGCCCAAGCGTCGGCGCTGAACCGCACGGGGTTCAGTGCCCTTCTTCCGGCCAGCTGATCGCGAACTCGACCACCACCAGCGCCTCGTCCAGTCCCGGCCAGCGCGGATCGTCGCTGCGGAACAGGCCGTCGCCCTGCGGCAGCGCACGCGGCGGCAGGCCGGGCCGCGGCCCCAGCACCACCCGCCGGAACAGCGGGCCGCCTTCGGCATTGGCCAGGCGGCCGCCGTGCCAGTCCTGCACGGTGCCGCCATAGTCCCAGCCGAGGCCGTAGAAGCTCACGGGCGCGCCGTTGAGGGCGACCAATGCGCGCAGCGGCAGGCCAACGCGCACGCCGCCGGCGTCGTGCCAGCGCGCGCCGGGCGTGGCCACCCGCAGTTCCTGGATCGGCGCGTCCGGATTGTCCGCGTCCAGCACCAGCTCGAGCCGCCGCGCGGGATCGTCGGGATACAGCACCAGCGCGCGCCGCCGTCCGATCCCCTCGGCGCCGTCGGTGAGTTCCTCGCGCAGGTTGGCCTTGCCATAGCGCGCCTCCAGTTCGGACTGGGGGGTCAGCGGCCCGAACCGGCCCGGCAGCCGCCAGGCGGTCTCCGCATCGGGAGCGGGAGGCGTGAGGCGGGTCGCGCTGGCATCGCTGGCGGCGGCGGTGGGCGCGGCGGCAGGAGCGGCCGGCGGTGGTGCCGGCGCGCGTCCGCACGCGGCCAGCAGCAGGCACAGCGCGGGCAGGGCGGCGCGCGGCATGGCGTCAGTCCATGCGCAACACGATCACGCCGGGATCAAGGTCCACCCGTTCGATCCGGCGCGCTGCGATCCGGCTGGCGAGGCTGTCGTCGAGGCGGTACACCGGCTCGTCGCGCGCGTACTCCAGCAGCCAGCCGTTGAGCAGGGCGCGCGCGCCGTCGTCGAGCAGCCCGCCCAGCGCCGGCACGTCGACCGCCACGATCCGCGGATCCTCGAGGAACAGCGCGCGCCGGGCCGGGTCGTAGCGCAGCCCGCTCTCCACCCGGAAATGGCCGGACGCGGCGCGCGGCGCGGCGCCGGGCCCGCCGAGCGCGAGGTCGAAGTCCAGCTGCAGGCGGCCGCCGCCCGGCAGCGCCAGCTGCGGGTGCAGCACGCTCAGCGTGACCAGGCCGCCGAGCTTGCGGTAGTCGCGCGGGAACTTGCGGTCCAGCTGCGCCTGCAGCTGCGGGGCGGTGAAGCGCACGTCGCGCCCGAGCAGGGCGGAGGCGCCGAGGCTGGAGCAGGCGGCCAGCAGCAGGCCCAGCAGCAGGGCCAAAACAGGACGCGCGCAGCGGAGCAGGGGGGCGGGGACGGGCATGGCGGAGCGCGGGAAGCGGGACCGGCCGGCAGTATGGCGCAGCGCCGCACACGCCGGGTGCACGCGCGGCGCCTACCATCGCGCAGGCACCGAGGAGGACCGTGCATGCCCGACCTGTGGAACCCGAGCCACCTGGACCCCGCCGCCGCCCTGGTCACCGCGCTGCTGCTGGGGCTGGTGCACGGCATCACCCCGGACGAACACACCTGGCCGATCACCTTCAGCTATGCGATCGGCGGCTATTCCACCCGCGCCGGGCTGCGCGCGGGGCTGCTGTTCTCGGCGAGCTTCACCGTGCAGCGCGCGCTGGCCAGCCAGCTGGCGTGGTTCGGCCTCGCCGGCTGGATGGGCCTGGCCGGGCTCGACCAGTGGCTGTACATCCTGGTCGGGCTGCTGATGGCGCTGGGCGGGCGCCTGCTCGCGCGCGGACGCGCGCTGCCGCACCTGCATCTGGGCGGACGCTGCCATGCCGACGACCCCGGCTTCCCGGCGCAGGCGGCGCATGGCCGCGCCGCGCGCTGGATGCCGGCGGTGCACGGCTTCGTCGCCGGCTGGGGCTTCGGTGGCTTCGCGCTGATCCTGTATGCCACCCTCGCGCCGGCCATGCCCTCGGCCTGGCTCGGCTGGCTGCCGGGCGCGCTGTTCGGGCTCGGCACTGCGCTGGTGCAGGTCGCGGCCGGCGGCCTGTTCGGGCGGATGGCGGCGCGCCGCCACCTGCCGCCGGAGGCGATCCGCGCGATCGCGCTGACCACCGCCTACCGCACCCTGGTCTGGGGCGGGCTGGCCTACGTGCTGGCCGGCATCGCCGGGCTGCTGTGGCCGCGCCTGGCCGAGGCCGGCCTGCACACCGGCCTGCACGTGCACAACCTGGCGACCCTCGGGCTGCCGTTCGTGCTCGCGGTCGGGGTGGTGCTCGGGGTCGGGCTCGGCAGCTTCATGCAGCAGCTGCGCGCGTGGCGGCGCCTAGCGGCGGAGGCGGCACCCTCGCGCTGAGCACGGCCCGCGATCAGTCCTCGTCGCCGCGCGGGCGGAACGCGGCGGCCAGCTTCTGCTGCACCGGCGCCGGCACCGGCTCGTAGTGGCTGAAGTCGAGCGCGTGGCGGCCGCGCCCGGCGGTGACCGACTTCAGCTCGGCGGCATAGCCTTCCAGTTCCGACAGCGGCACCTGCGCGCGCACCACGACCTCGCCGCCGCGCAGGCTGTCGCTGCCCTGGATGCGCGCGCGCTTCGCCGCCAGCCCGCCGCTGATGTCGCCCATGTGCTGCTCCGGCGCGGTGACCTCCAGGCTCACGATCGGCTCCAGCACCAGCGGCCGCGCCTTGCCGACCGCATCCAGGAAGGCCTTGCGCCCGGCGGTCACGAACGCGACCTCCTTGCTGTCGACCGGATGGTGCTTGCCGTCGTACACCGTGACCCGGATGTCCTGCATCGGGTAGCCGGCCACCGCCCCGGCCGCCATCGCCTGGCGCACGCCTTTCTCCACCGCGGGGATGAACTGGCCGGGGATGGTGCCGCCCTTGACTGCGTCCACGAACTCGAACCCGGCCCCGCGCGGCAGCGGCTCCACCCGCAGGAACACCTCGCCGAACTGGCCGGCGCCGCCGGTCTGCTTCTTGTGCCGGTGGTGGCCCTCGGCCGGCGCGCCGATCGTCTCGCGGTAGGCGATCCGCGGCGGATGGGTCTGCACCTCGACCCCGTAGCGCTCGCGCAGGCGGCGCAGCATCACCCGCAGGTGCAGGTCGGACAGCCCGCGCACCACCGTCTCGTTGGTCTCGGCGTGGTGCTCGACCGCGAACGCCGGGTCCTCCTCGGCCAGCCGCTGCAGCGCCGTGGCCAGCTTCTGCTCCTGGCCCTTGCTGGCCGCCTGCACCGCCAGCCCGAACATCGGCCGCGGGAAGTCCAGCGGCGCCAGGTGGATGTGGTCCTCGTCGTGGGAGTCGTGCAGGACCGCGTCGAAGTGCAGGTCCTCGACCTTCGCCACCGCCGCGATGTCGCCCGGGATTGCCTGCGCGATCTCGAGATGCTCGCGGCCCTGCAGGCGGTACAGGTGGGCGACCTTGAACGGCTTCTTGCCGTCGTCCACGAACAGGGTGGCATCGCGGCGCACCGTGCCCTGGTAGACGCGGAACACGCCGAGCTTGCCGACGAACGGGTCGTTGATGATCTTGAACACGTCCGCGATGACGTGCGCGGCCGGGTCCGGCCGCGCGGACACCGGCTGGGCGTCGGCGCCATGGCCCTTGCGGAACGGCGGCGGATTGGCCTCGCCCGGGTGCGGCAGCAGTCGCTCGGCGATCTCGAGCAGCTCGCGCACGCCGACGCCGGTGCGCGCGGACACGAAGCACACCGGCACCAGGTGTCCCTCGCGCAGGCACTGCTCGAAGGCATCGTGCAGTTCCTGCCCGGACAGGCCGTCCTCGCCGAGGTCGAGGTAGTGGTCCATCACCGTCTCGTTGATCTCCACCACCTGGTCGAGGATCTTCTGGTGCCAGTCCGCGACCGCGCCGAGGTCGGACTCGCCCTCGCGCCGGCCGAAGCAGTCCACCACCCGGCGGCCGCCGTCGGCCGGCAGGTTCAGCGGCAGCACCTCCGGCCCGAACTCCTCGCGCAGGCCCGCCAGCAGGCCGCCGAGGTCGTGCCCGCCGTGGTCGATCTTGTTCACCACCAGCAGCCGGCACAGCCGGCGATGGCGGGCGTGCTCCATCATGCGGCGGGTGCCGTGCGCGATCCCGGCGTCGGCCTCCACTACCACCGCCACCGTGTCCACCGCTGCCAGCGCCGCCAGCGCCTGGCCGCGGAAGTCGGGGTAGCCGGGGGTGTCGATCAGGTTGAGGTGCAGGCCGGGGCGGTCGATCGCGGCGATCGCGCTGTCGATCGAGTGCCCGCGTTCCTTCTCGATCGGGTCGAAGTCGGAGACGGTGTTCCCGCGCTCCACGCTGCCTGCCGCCTGGAGTGCGCCGCCGGCATGCAGCAGGGCTTCGAACAGGGTGGTCTTGCCGGCGCCGGGGTGGCCTGCGAGGGCCACGTTGCGGATCTGCGGGGTCGAGTAGGACATGCGCCCGGTCCTCCCATGGCGTGGATGCCCCTGGCGGGGCGGGGCGTCACGGCGGCCTGCGGCGGCTCCGGCCGGGTGCCGCGCCGCGGGCGGCCATGGCGTGCCTGCACCTTACTCCGGCGCGCGCCGGCCGGTGGTTGCGCCGCAGCATCGGCGTGCGCGCGCAGGCTGTCGCCGCGTTAAACGGAAGTTAGGCGGACGGCGGGATTCAGGTCGGCGTCAATCGCGGCTTGGCAGTGTGGCGGCGCGCCGGAACCCATGATCGATCCCTTCCCCGGCGCCGGAGCCCGACCATGAAGCGCCTCGCCCTCGCCCTCGCCCTGACCGCCGTCGCCGGCCTCGCCGTGGCCACCGGTGCCGCCGCGCAGTCGTATCCGCCGCCCGCCAGTTATCCGGACGCCAACGGCTATGCGACCTACTCCGGCGGCGACGTGTTCCACGACTATGCGCGGGTGGTGCGGGTCGACCCGGTGCTGGCCAGCGGCTACGGCAGCGGTTACGGCAGCGGCCAACGCTGCTACGAGAGCGTGACCCCCGGCGGCTATGCCGGCGATCCGGGCTACTATGGCGGCAGCGGCGGCTACTACGGCAATGGTGGCTATTACAGCGGCGATGGCGGCTATTACGGCCAGTCGCGCGGAACCCAGGCCGGGCGCAACCTCGCCACCATCGCCGGCGGCGTGGTCGGCGCAGTGCTCGGCAGCAAGGTCGGCGGCGGCAGCGGCCAGGTCGCGGCCGCGGCGGTCGGCTCCATGCTCGGCGGCATGGCCGGCCGCCAGATCTACGAGCAGAGCCAGGAGCAGCGCTATCCGCGCACCGGCACCGTGCGCGTGTGCGATCCGGTCCCGGCCAGCGGGCGCTACGGCGACGGCTATGCCACTGCCTACGACGTGACCTACGAGTACCACGGCCGCCGCTTCACCCGGCGCATGAGCTACAACCCCGGCGACCGCGTGCGGGTGCGGGTGGACGTGACCCCGGACTGAGCGGGGAGGCGGCGCGCGAGCGGCCGCGGGCGAAACCGGCAGGGGGCCGCGCGGCCCCCTGCGTCGTGTGCGGCGCAGGCTCAGGCCGGCCAGTCGAGTTCGCCGCGCACCACCTGCACCGCGCGTCCGCCCGACCACACCTCGCCGTCGGCATCCACCCGCAGTTCCAGGATCGCGTCGTGGCCGACCTCGCGCCCCTGGCTCACGCGGTAGAAGCCGCCCGGCTGCGGCGGCAGCGCGCCTTGCGCGGCCAGCCAGGCGGCCAGAGTGGCATTGGCGGCGCCGGAAGCGGCGTCCTCGAACCGCGCCGGGGCGCCGACGAACGCGCGCACGGCGTAGTGGTAGACCGGATCGGGGCTGCGCGCATACACGAACAGCCCCATGCTGTCGCTGGCCTCGGCCAGCGCGGCGATCGCGTCCCAGTCCGGCCGCAGCGCGCGCAGGTGCGCCTCGTCGGCCAGTTCCGCCAGCCACCAGCGGCGGCCGCCGTCCATCAGCACCGGCGGCAGCGCGCCCAGGCGCAGGCCGCGCAGGGCGCCGGCCAGGCGCGGATCGTCGGGCGCGGCGATCTCCTGCACCCGCGCGCGCGGCGTGCGCACCGCGACCGTGCGGGTCGGGCCGTGGCCCTGCACCTGCAGCGGCAGCAGGCCGGCCGCGCCCTGCTGCACCAGCCGACCGTCGCGCGCGGCCACCCGGCCGGCATCCAGCAGGGCATGCGCGGTGCCCACGCTGGGATGCCCGGCGAACGGCACTTCGCGGCGCGGGCTGAAGATGCGCAGGCGGTAGTCGGCGCCCGGCGTGTCCGCCGGCAGCACGAAGGTGGTCTCCGGCAGCCGCGTCCAGCGCGCGATCGCCTGCATCGCGGCATCGTCCAGGCCCTGCGCGTCGAGCACCACCGCCAGCGGGTTGCCGGCGCCGGGGCGGGAGGCGAACACGTCCAACTGTGCGAAGGGGAAGCGGGCCATCGCAAGCGTGGCGGAGGCAAAGGGCGCGCAGATTACCAGTCCAGCGTGCCTGCGATCACCGCCTGCACCGCGCCGCCGATCCAGACGTCGCCGGCATCCTCCACCTGCAGCCAGACCCGGCCGTCGCGGCCGAGCTCGCGGCCTTGGCTGGCGACGTAGCCGGCGCGCCCGCCGGGCAGGCGGCCCTCCGCGTGCAGGCGGGCGGCGATCGCGGCGTTCGCGCTGCCGGTCACCGGGTCCTCCGGCACGCCGACCGCCGCGCCGGGGCAGAACGCGCGCACGGCGAGCGCATGCGCGGCCTTGGGCTCGGCGGCATGCACGGCCAGCCCGGTCGCGCCCGAGGCATCCAGCCACTGCGCCAGCGCCGCGAAGTCCGGCCGCAGGGCGCGCAGCGCGCCGGCCGAGGCGGCCTCCAGCAGCCACCAGCGCGGCCCGTTGTCCCACAGCTGCGGCGGGCTGGCGGCCACGGCGGCCAGTCCCGGCGGCAGCGGCGCGGGCGTGAGGTCGCAGCGCCGCGGGCGCGGGCTGCGGACCCAGGCCACCATCGCCGCGCCGTCGCCGTCGCCGTCGCCGGCGATGCGCGCCGGCAGCCGCCCGGCCGCGCACTGCTGGATCAGCTCACCGCGGGTCGGTTGGGCCAGGCGGTGGCGCGCCACCGCCCATGCCGCGCCGACGCTCGGGTGCCCGGCGAAGGGCAATTCGCTGCGCGGGGTGAAGATGCGCACCCGGTAGTCCGCGCCGGGGTCGGCCGGCAGCAGGAACACCGTCTCCGACAGTCCGAGCCAGGCCGCCAGCGCCTGCATGTCCGCGGTCTCCAGCCCGGCGGCGTCGAGCACCACCGCCAGCGGATTGCCGGCGCCGGGACGCTCGGCGAACACATCCAGCTGCAGGTAGCGGCGGCGCATGGCGGGCTCCGGGAACGTGCGCGCGAGGGGCCGCTAGAATGCCGCTTCCGCCGCCATGCGCGGTACTGCCCCCGTCGCCCATGCCTCCCTTGCCCGAGTCCGATGCCCGCTGGCGGGTGTTGAAGTTCGGCGGCACCTCGGTGTCGCGGCGCGAGCGCTGGGACACCATCGGCCGGCTCGCGCAGACGGCGGCCGATGCCCACGGCGCGCGCGTGCTGGTGGTGGTCTCGGCGCTGTCGGGCACCACCAACGCGCTGCAGGCGGTGTGCGAGGGGGCCGACGCCGAGGAGGGCTTCGCCGGCATCGCCGCCCGCCACCGCGCGTTCTGCGCCGAACTGGGGCTGGACGCGGAGGCCGTGCTCGGCGCGCGCCTGGCCGCGCTGGCGGCGCTCGCCGGCGATCCGCGCGCGGCCGCGCGCGCGCTCGACTGGCAGGCCGAGGTGCTGGCCCAGGGCGAGCTGCTGTCCTCCACCCTCGGCGCGGCCTACCTGCGCGCGCAGGGGATCGACATCGGCTGGATCGACGCCCGCGACTGGCTGGCCGCGGTGCCGCCGCAGCCGCACCAGAGCGCGTGGTCGCAGCGGCTGGCGGTCAATTGCCGCTGGCAGGCGGACGCCGACTGGCGCGCGCGCTTCGCCGCCCAGCCGCAGCGCCTGCTGCTGACCCAGGGCTTCATCGCGCGGCATGCCGACGGCGGCACCGCGATCCTCGGCCGCGGCGGCTCGGACACCTCGGCGGCCTACTTCGGCGCGCTGCTCGGCGCGCAGGCGGTGGAGATCTGGACCGACGTGCCGGGCATGTTCAGCGCCAACCCGCGCGAGGTGCCGGACGCGCGCCTCTTGACCCGGCTGGACTACGCCGAGGCGCAGGAGATCGCGACCACCGGCGCCAAGGTGTTGCACCCGCGCGCGATCAAGCCCTGCCGCGATGCTGGGGTGCCGCTGGCGATCCTCGACACCGCGCGCCCGCAGCTGCCGGGCACCCGCATCGACGGCCGCGCCGCGCCGGTGCCGGGGGTGAAGGCGCTCAGCCGCCGCAACGGCATCGTGCTGGTGTCGATGGAGGGCATCGGCATGTGGCAGCAGGTCGGGTTCCTGGCCGACGTGTTCGAGCGCTTCCGCCGCCACGGGCTGTCGGTGGACCTGATCGGCTCGGCCGAGACCAACGTCACCGTCTCGCTCGACCCGTCCGAGAACCTGGTCAATTCCGACGTGCTGGCGCGGCTGTCGGCCGACCTCGCAGAGGTCTGCCGGGTCAAGGTGATCGCCCCGTGCGCGGCGATCACCCTGGTCGGGCGCGGCATGCGCTCGCTGCTGCACACCCTGCAGGACGTGTGGGCGATGTTCGGGCGCGAGCGCGTGCACCTGATCTCGCAGTCCTCCAACGACCTCAACCTGACCTTCGTGGTGGACGAGGCGGCGGCCGACGGCATGCTGCCGCGGCTGCACGCGGCGCTGATCGACTCCGGCGCGATGCCGGTGCACGAGGCGGAGGTGTTCGGCCCGCGCTGGCGCGCGCTGGAGGGCCAGCTGCGGCCGCGCCCGCCGGCGTGGTGGCGCGATCCGCCGCTGCGCGCGCGCCTGCAGGCGCTGGCGGCGTCCGGCACCCCGCGCTATGCCTACCACCTGCCGACCGTGCGCGCGCGCGCGCGCCAGCTGCGCGCGGTCGCCGCGCTCGACCTGCACTACTACGCGATCAAGGCCAACCCGCATCCGGCGATCCTGCGCGCCCTGCATGCCGAAGGCTTCGGCCTGGAATGCGTGTCGCTGGGCGAGGTCGAGCACGCCTTCGCCAGCGTGCCCGGGCTGGAGCCGGCGCGGGTGCTGTTCACCCCGAGCTTCGCGCCGATCGACGAATACGCGGCGGCGCTGGCGCGCGGGGTGCAGCTCACGGTCGACAACGTGGAGCTGCTGCGGCGCTGGCCGGAGGTGTTCCGCGGGCGCGCGCTGTGGCTGCGGATCGACCTCGGCCACGGCGACGGCCACCACGCGAAGGTCACTACCGGCGGGCGCGCCTCCAAGTTCGGCCTGGCGGCGCAGCGGGTGGACGAGTTCGTGGACGCCGCGCGCGCGCTCGGCGTGCGCATCACCGGCCTGCATGCGCACCTGGGCAGCGGGATCGAGAGCGTCGGCCACTGGCAGCAGGTGGTGGACGAGCTGGCCGGCTTCGCGCGCCGGATCGGCAGCGTGGAGGTGCTAGACATCGGCGGCGGGCTGCCGGTCGCCTACAGCGAGGACGACGAACCGTTCGACCTCGCCGCCTGGGCGGCGGGGCTGGCCGCGGTCAAGGCGGTGCACCCGGCGTTCCGGCTGGCGGCGGAGCCGGGCCGGTTCCTGGTCGCCGAGGCCGGCGTGCTGCTGGCGCACGCGACCCAGGTGGTGGAGAAGGACGGGATCTGCCGGGTCGGGCTGGACGCCGGCATGCACACCCTGCTGCGCCAGGCCCTGTACGACGCCTGGCACGACATCCACAACCTGTCGCGGCTGGACGCGCAGGAGCGGCGGGACTTCGACGTGGTCGGCCCGATCTGCGAGTCCAGCGACGTGTTCGGCCACCGCGTCAAGCTGCCCGCCGCCACCGCGCCCGGCGACCTGATGCTGATCGCCGACGCCGGCGCCTACGGCTACAGCATGGCCAGCCACTACAACCTGCGCGGGCTGCCGGCGCAGGACGTGCTCGACGACGGGACGACTGCATGACCTGGACCTTCGACCGCGACGCCATCCGCGTCTTCCGCTTCGTCCGCTGCGGCTTCGATCCGCAGACCGGGGTGGCGGAGCTGGTGTATGCCTTCGACGACGGCCCCGAACTGGTGGAGACCATCACCCTGCCGGGCGCGCCGTTCGCGCTGGAGGCGCCGCGCGCCGCCGCGGCCGCGCGCGCTCTGCGCCTGCTGCACCTGATCGCCGGCGTCAGCTACTACAAGGCGGCGGTGCCGGGCGAGATCCGGATCGAGGGCGAGCCGATCGATGCGGACACCGCCGCGCTGCTGGAGAGCGTGTACCGCAACGGGCTCGGCGAGTTCGCCCACCGCAACGGGCTGGATCTGCGCGGGCGCATCCGTTTCCCCGCGCAGGCCGCGCCCGCGCCGGCCGCCCCCGCGCTCGGGCTGCCTGCGCGCGCGCTGGTGGCGATCGGCGGCGGCAAGGATTCGCTGGTCAGCATCGAGGCGCTGCGCGCCGAGGGCGTGGAGCAGACGGTGGCCTGGATCGGCGGTTCGCAACTGATCGCCGCCTGCGCCGCGCACACCGGGCTGCCGACCCTCAACATCGGCCGCCAGCTGGCGCCGCAGCTGTTCGACTACAACCGCCAGGGCGCCTGGAACGGGCATATCCCGGTGACCGCGGTGAACTCGGCCATCCTCGCCTTCGCCGCGGTGGTGCTGGGCTTCGACCAGGTGGTGTTCTCCAACGAGCACTCGGCCAGCTACGGCTCGCAGATCCCCGGCAGCGGCGAGGTCAACCACCAGTGGTCCAAAGGCTGGGCGTTCGAATCCATGCTCGGCGACTGGCTGCAGCGCCAGGTCGCCGCCGACCTGCAGTACTACTCGCTGCTGCGCCCGCTGAGCGAGCTGGCGGTGGCCCGCCAGTTCGCGCGGCAGACCCGCTACGACGCGCACTTCTCCAGCTGCAACCGCAACTTCCACATCCTCGGCGAGCGCCCCACCAGCCGCTGGTGCGGGGTCTGCCCGAAGTGCCACTTCGTGTTCCTGGCGCTGGCGCCGTTCATGCCCAAGGCGCGCCTGGTCGGCATCTTCGGGCGCAACCTGCTGGACGATCCGGCCCAGGCCGGCGGCTACGACGCCCTGCTCGAATGGGGCGACCACAAGCCGTTCGAGTGCGTGGGCGAAGGGCGCGAGTCGCGCGCGGCGCTGGCGGCGCTGGCGGCGCGCCCGGACTGGCGCGAGGATGCGCTGGTCGCGCGCTTCGCGCGGGTGATCGCGCCGACCCTGGATCCGGCCGCGCTGGCGCTGGAGCCGCTGCTGCAGCCGCAGGGCGAGCACCGCATCCCGGCCGCACTGTGGCCGCGCCTGCGCGCGCGCTTTTTGGCCTGAGCGGATGCGGATCGCCGACCTGCAAGGGCACCGGCTGGCGCTGTGGGGCTGGGGCCGGGAGGGACGCGCCGCCCACCGCGCGCTGCGCGCGCGCCTGCCGGGGCAGCCGATCACCCTGCTGTGCGGCGCGGCGGAGGCGGCCGAGGCCGCGGCCCTGGGCGATCCGCTGCTGGCGGTCGAAGTCGCCGGCGAGGCGCCGGACCTGGCGCGTTTCGAAGTGGTGGTGAAGTCGCCGGGGATCAGCCCCTACCGGCCGGAGGCCGTGCTCGCCGCGGAGCGGGGCACCCGGTTCCTCGGCGGCACCGCGCTGTGGTTCGCCGAGCGCGCGGACGCCGACGGCGCGCTCGCCAACGTGCTGTGCGTCACCGGCACCAAGGGCAAGAGCACCACCAGCGCGCTGCTGGCGCACCTGTTGCGCGCCGCCGGGCTGCGCACCGCGCTGGCCGGCAACATCGGGCTGCCGCTGCTGGAGCTGCTGGACGCGCAGGCCGACGCCTGGGCGATCGAACTGTCCAGCTACCAGACCGGCGACGTCGCCGCCTCCGGCGCGCATCCGCAGGTCGCGATCGTCACCAACCTGCATCCGGAGCACCTGGACTGGCACGGCGGGCAGGCGCGCTACTTCGCCGACAAGCTGGCGCTGGTGACCGCGGCGCGCCCGCGGATCGCGGTGCTCAACGCCGCCGACCCGCACCTGGCGGCGCTCGACCTGCCGCACAGCCGGCTGCGCTGGTACGGCGACGCGCGCGGCTGGCACCTGCGCGGGGACGCGCTGTATCGCGGCCGGGACTGGGTGATGGACACCGCGCGCCTGCCGCTGCCGGGGCGCCACAACCGCAGCAACCTGTGCGCGGTGCTGACCGCGCTGGACGCCTACGGGCTGGACGCGGCGGCGCTGGCGTCGCACGCGGCCACGTTCCGGCCGCTGCCGCACCGCCTGCAGCCGCTGGGCGAGCGCGACGGTGTGCTGTACGTGGACGACTCGATCAGCACCACCCCGATGGCCACCCTGGCCGCGCTGGAGGTCTACGCCGACCGCCCGGTGGCGGTGCTGGTCGGCGGCCACGACCGCGGCCTGCCGTGGGACGGCTTCGCCGACGCGCTGCGCACGCGCGCGCCGCGCGCGGTGGTGACCCTGGGCCAGAACGGCCCGCGCATCCACGCCCTGCTGGCGCCGCTGGCGGCGGAGGGACGCTTCGCGCTGGCGGCGGCCGGCGACCTCGCCGAGGCGGTGGCGCGGGCGCGCGCGGCGCTGCCGGCCGGCGGCGTGGTGCTGCTCTCGCCCGGCGCGCCGAGCTTCGGTGCCTACCGCGACTATGTCGCCCGCGGCCGCCACTTCGCCGAGCTGGCCGGGTTCGATCCGGACGCGACCGCCGGCATCCCGGGGCTGGGCATCGCCTGAGGCGTGCTTCACGGCGCGCGAAGGCGCGGGCGCTATCGTGCCTCGTCCCTGCCACCGGAGGTTGCCCCATGCGCCGCCTGCTGCTCGCCCTCGCCGGGCTGTTCGCTGCCACCCCCGCCCTCGCCGCCATGCAGACCCGCCCGGTGGAATGGACCCAGGGCGAGGACCGCTTCAGCGGCTACGTGGTGTACGACGACGCCAGCCGCGCGCCGCGCCCGGGCCTGCTGATGGTGCCGGACTGGTACGGGGTCACCCCGGCCGCGCTGGACAAGGCCCGCCAGCAGGCCGGCCGCGACTACGTGGTGTTCGTGGTGGACATGTTCGGCAAGGGCGTGCGCCCGGCGAACGACCAGCAGGCGCTGGCGCAGGTGCAGGCGCTGTACCCGAAGCCGGAGCTGATGCGCGCGCGCATGCAGGCGGCGCTCGAGGCGTTCCGCGCGCAGGCCGGCAAGGTGCCGCTGGACGCCGCGAAGATCGCCGCGTTCGGCTTCTGCTTCGGCGGTTCCTCGGTGCTGGAGCTGGCGCGCAGCGGCGCCCCGCTGGCGGCCGTGGTCAGCTTCCACGGCGGGCTCAAGACCGCATCGCCGGCGGCACCGGGCGCGGTCAAGGCACCGCTGCTGGTGCTCAACGGCGCCGACGACGCCAGCCAGAAGGACGCGATCGTGCCGTTCGAGCAGGAGATGACGCGCGCCGGGGCCGACTGGACCTTCGTCAACTTCGGCGGCGCGGTGCACTGCTTCGCGCTGGAGACCGCCGACAAGCCCGGCTGCAAGTACGACCCGCGCGCGGCGCGGCGGGCCTACGCGATGATGCACACCTTCCTGCGCGAGCGCTTCGGGCCGCGCGGCTGAGCGCGGCCCTCAGTGGTCGCGGGCGACCGCGTAGCGCGCCAGTCCGCGCAGGGCGCGCACGTGCGGGTTGTCCGCGAGCGCCGCGAGCGCGTCCTCCGCGGCCTGCGCGTGTTCGCGCGCGCGGGCGCGGCTGTAGGCCAGGCTGCCGGCCCGGTCGATCGCCGCCTGCACCTGGGCCAGCGCGGCGCGCTCGCCGGCCTCGACGATCCGCCGCAGCTGGGCGCGGGTGGCCGCGTCCGCCTGCTGCATGGCGTGGATCAGCGGCAGGGTCATCTTGCCCTCGGCGAGGTCGTCGCCGAGCTGCTTGCCGAGCGCCTCGGCGTCGGCGGCGTAGTCGAGCACGTCGTCGGCGATCTGGAACGCCAACCCGAGGTGGCGGCCGTAGGCGTGCAGGGCCTGCCGCTGTGCCGGCGCGGCCCCGGCCAGCAGCGCGCCCAGCTCGGTCGCGGCGGCGAACAGGATCGCGGTCTTGCGCTCGATCACCCGCAGGTAGGCCGCCTCGTCGGTGTCCGGGTTGCGCACGTGCAGCAGCTGCAGCACCTCGCCCTCGGCGATCTGGTTGGTGGTGTCGGCGAGGATCCGCATCACTTCCGGCTGCTGCAGCTCGACCATCAGCTGGAAGCTGCGCGAATACAGGAAGTCGCCGACCAGCACCGAGGCCGCGTTGCCCCAGACCGCGTTGGCGGTGCGGCGGCCGCGGCGCAGGTCGGAGTCGTCGACCACGTCGTCGTGCAGCAGGGTGGCGGTGTGGATGAACTCGACCACCGCCGCCAGCTGGTGCGCGTCCGCGCCGCGGTGGCCGAGCGCGCCGGCGGCCAGCAGCAGCAGCAGCGGGCGCAGGCGCTTGCCGCCGGCGCCGATGATGTACTCGGCGACCTGGTTGACCAGCGCGACGTCGGACGCCAGCCGGCGCCGGATCAGCGCGTCGACCGCGGCCATGTCGGCGGCGGCCAGGGCCTGGATGGCGGCCAGGTCGGGGCGAGCGTCTGGCGCGGCGGCGGTGTCGGGCATGGGCAGGACGGGCGGCGGGACGCGGCGATTATAGGTGCAGGCCTGCGCCGCACGGGGCGTTCGTCCGACCGGCACGCGCGGCCTGCGCCGGTGGCGCGCCGGGCCGCTGGTATCATCCCATGGCGCGGCCCGGCACGGGCGGCACCCAAGGCGAGGAAGCACATGGCACGCGGCGTCAACAAGGTCATCCTGGTCGGCAACCTGGGCAACGATCCGGACGTGAAGTACACCCAGGGCGGGATGGCGATCACCACGCTCTCGCTCGCCACCACCAGCGTGCGCAAGGACCGCGACGGCAACACCCAGGAGCGCACCGAATGGCACCGGGTCAAGCTGTTCGGCAAGCTCGGCGAGATCGCCGGCGAATACCTGAAGAAGGGCCGCCAGGTCTACATCGAAGGTTCGATCCGCTACGACAAGTTCACCGGCCAGGACGGGCAGGAGCGCTACATCACCGAGATCGTCGCCGACGAGATGCAGATGCTCGGCGGCGGCGACGGCATGCGCGGCGGCGGCGAGGGCGGCGGCTATGCGGCGCGCGGCGGCGAGCGCCCATCGCGCCCGGCCCCGGCGCAGCGGCGCGAGCCCGCGCCGGCCCCGGCCAAGCCGTCCGGCTTCGACGACGTGCCGTTCGACGACGACATCCCGTTCTGATTCGCGCTGCAAGGAGGCAGGCGGTGACGACGACCTGGCTGGTCACCGGCGGCGCCGGTTTCATCGGAGGCAATTTCGTGCTCGGCGCGGTGCGGCGCGGCATCCGGGTGGTGAACCTGGACGCGCTGACCTACGCCGGCAACCGCGACACCCTCGCCGCGCTGGACGGCGATCCGCGGCATGTGTTCGTGCACGGCGACATCGGCGACCGCGCCCTGGTGGCGCGGCTGCTGGCCGAGCACCGCCCGCAGGCGATCTTGAACTTCGCCGCCGAAAGCCACGTCGACCGCTCGATCGACGGTCCGGCCGCGTTCGTGCAGACCAACGTGGTCGGCACCCTGGCCCTGCTGGAGGCCGCGCGCGACTACTGGAAGTCGCTGCAGGGCGAGGCGCGCGAGGCGTTCCGCTTCCTGCACGTGTCCACCGACGAGGTGTACGGCAGCCTCGGCGAGACCGGCGCCTTCACCGAGGACACCCCGTACGCGCCGAACTCGCCGTACGCCGCGTCCAAGGCCGCCTCCGACCACCTGGTGCGCGCGTTCCACCACACCTACGGGCTGCCGACCCTCACCACCAACTGCAGCAACAACTACGGTCCGTACCAGTTCCCGGAGAAGCTCATCCCGCTGATCATCGCGCGGGCGCTGGCCGGCGAGCCGCTGCCGGTGTACGGCGACGGCCGCCAGGTGCGCGACTGGCTGTACGTGGCCGACCACTGCGCGGCGATCGAGACGGTGCTCGCCGGCGGCCGGGTGGGCGAGACCTACAACATCGGCGGCAACGCCGAGAAGCGCAACCTCGAGGTGGTGGAGGTCCTGTGCGACCTGCTGGACGCGCGCCGCCCGCGCGCCGACGGCCGCAGCTACCGCGCGCAGATCGCGTTCGTCGCCGACCGTCCCGGGCACGACCGCCGCTATGCGATCGACGCCGGCAAGCTGCGCCGCGAGTTGGGCTGGTCGCCGGCGCACAGCTTCGAGCAGGGCATCGCACACACGGTGGATTGGTACCTCGCGCACCAGGACTGGGTGGCGCGGGTGCTGGACGGCAGCTACCGGCTGCAGCGGATCGGGACGGCGGCATGAGCAGCGGGACGGGCGAGGGCATGGCGCGCAAGGGCATCGTGCTGGCCGGCGGCTCCGGCACCCGGCTCTATCCGATCACCCAGGCGATCAGCAAGCAGCTGCTGCCGGTGTACGACAAGCCGATGGTGTACTACCCGTTGAGCGTGCTGATGCTGGCCGGCATCCGCGAGGTGCTGGTGATCAACACCCCGCACGAGCAGGCGCTGTTCCAGCGCCTGCTCGGCGATGGCAGCCAGTGGGGCATGCGCATCGAATACGCGGTGCAGCCGCGCCCGGACGGGCTGGCGCAGGCGCTGCTGATCGGCCGCGAGTTCCTCGCCGGGGCGCCGTGCTGCCTGGTGCTGGGCGACAACATCTTCCATGGCGACGGCCTGACCGCGCTGCTGCAGCAGGCGGACGCGCGCCGCCACGGCGCCACCGTGTTCGGCTACTGGGTGCGCGATCCGGAGCGCTACGGCGTGGCCGAGTTCGATGCCGAGGGGCGGGTGGTGGGCCTCGAGGAGAAACCGGCGCGCCCGAAGTCGAACTACGCCGTGACCGGGCTGTACTTCTACGACGGCCGCGCCAGCGACTTCGCCGCGCAGCTGGCGCCCTCCGCGCGCGGCGAGCTGGAGATCACCGACCTCAACCGCCGCTACCTCGAGGACGGCAGCCTGCACCTTCAGACCATGGGCCGCGGCTTCGCCTGGCTCGACACCGGCACCCACGAGTCGCTGGTGGAGGCCGCAAGCTTCATCGAGACGATCGAGAAGCGCCAGGGCCTGCGGGTGTGCTGCCCGGAGGAGATCGCCTACTTCAACGGCTGGATCGACGCCGAGCGCCTGCGCGCGCTGGCGCAGCCGCTGGCCAAGAACGGCTACGGCCAGTACCTGTTGTCGCTGCTGGAGCACGGGCGGATCGCATGAAGCTGCACGCGACCCGCCTGCCCGAGTGCGTGGTGGTCGAACCGGCCGTGCACGGGGATGACCGCGGCTGGTTCTACGAGGGCTGGAACGCAGAGCGCTTCCGTGCGCACGGCCTGCCGGGCGCCTTCGTGCAGCACAACGTCAGCCGCTCCCGCCGCGGCGTGCTGCGCGGGCTGCACTACCAGTGGCCGCAGCATCCGCAGGGCAAGCTGGTCAGCGTGCTGGAGGGCGAGGTGTACGACGTCGCGGTCGACATCCGCCGCGGCTCGCCACGCTTCGGCCAGCACGCCGCGGTGCTGCTGTCGGCGGACAACCACCGCCAGTTCTGGATCCCGCCCGGGTTCGCGCACGGGTTCCTGGTGCTGAGCGAACACGCCACCTTCAGCTACCTGTGCAGCGCGCCGTACGACCGCGCCAATGACCGCGCGCTGCGCTGGGACGATCCGCAGCTGGCGATCGACTGGCCGCTGGCCGAGGTCGCGCTGTCGGCCAAGGACGCCGCGGCGCCGGCCCTGGATGCGGTCGATCCGGGGTGGCTGCCGGATTATCCGGGCGCATGAGGCTGCTGCTGCTCGGCGGCAACGGCCAGGTGGGCCGCGAACTGCGGCGCACCCTGCCGGCGCTGGGCGAGGTGGTGGTGGCCACCCGCGACGGGCGCGAGGCCGACCATGCCGCGGACTTCACCCGGCCGCAGGCGGTGGCCGCGCTGGTGGACGCGCTGAGGCCGGACGTGGTCGTCAACGCCGCCGCCTACACCGCGGTCGACCGCGCCGAGAGCGAACCGGCGCTTGCGTTCCAGGTCAATGCCGAGACCCCGGCCGCGGTCGCCGCCGCGTGCGCGCGCCACGGCGCGTGCCTGCTGCACTACTCGACCGACTATGTGTTCGACGGCTTGGCCAGCCGGCCCTACCGCGAGGACGACCCGACCGCCCCGACCGGGGTCTACGGCGCCAGCAAGCTGGCCGGCGAGCGGGCGATCGCCGCCAGCGGCGCGCACCACTTGATCCTGCGCACGGCGTGGGTGTACGCCGCGCACGGCCACAATTTCGTGCGCACCATGTTGCGCCTGGCCGACGCGCGCGAGGAACTGCGGGTGGTGGCCGACCAGGTCGGTTGCCCCACGTCGGCGGCCTGGATCGCGCAGGCCACGGCGCAGGTGCTGCAGGCGCGGCCCGCCGAATCCGGCCTCTGGCACCTGGCCTGCGCCGGGCAGACCAGCTGGCACGGCTTCGCCAGCGCGATCGTGGCCGAGGCGCACGCGCGCGGCCTGCTGGCGCGGGCGCCGCGGGTGGTGGCCATCCCCAGCGCCGACTACCCGACCCCGGCGCGGCGTCCGCCGTGGTCGGTGCTCGATACCGGCCGCCTGCAGCGCAGCTTCGGCATCCAGCCGCCGGACTGGCGCGTCGCGCTGCGGCCGGTGCTGCGCGCGCTCGCCGCGGCCTGAGCCTCAGCCCGCCGCGGCGGCGGCCGGCGGCGCGCCGAGCAGGCGCGCCTTCAGGCGCAGTGCCGGGCGCTCCACCAGGAACCACGAACCGGTGGCCAGCCCCAGCGCCAGCAGGCTGGCCCACAGGGTGTTGTGCCACGGCCCGCCGGGGGATGCGGTCTGCACCAGCTGCGCCGCCGGCCAGCCGTACAGGTACAGCCCGTAGGACAGATCGACGTGGCGGATGCGCGGCCAGCGCGGCACCAGCGCCAGCCACAGCGTCCCGTAGCCGACCAGCGCGAAATAGACCGCGGCGAAGGCCGGGGTGCCGCGGGCGAGCGCGGCCAGCGCGAGCAGCCCCAGCAGCGGCGCGCCGCGCAGCTGCACCCGCGCGCGCAGCACCCACAGCAGGGTGCCGGTGGCGAAGAACGCGGTGCACCAGGCGTAGTTGGCCAGGTGGTCCGGCAGCGGGCGCCGCCACCAGGCGATGCCGGCCAGCGTGGCGATTCCCAGCAGCCACAGCGGCAGGTAGCGGCGCGGCGCGAGCAGCCCGGCGAGGGCGGCCAGCAGCAGGGCCAGGTACAGCCGCGCCTCGACCGGCAGCGTCCACAGCGAGCCGTTGACCGCCGGGTTCGGCAGCCCGTCGAACACCCCGGGCAGGAAGTAGCGGCTCGACCACAGGCTGGCATTGACCCACAGGTAGTCCCAGGTGCGCGGGTCGCGCCAGTAGCCCGGATCGGTGGTCAGCAGCGGGCCGAGCACCAGCACGCTGAGCGCCACGCACACCGCCAGCCCCGGCAGCAGGCGCAGCGCCCGCGCCAGCAGGTAGGCGCCGGGCCGATGGCGCTCCAGGCTGGCGGCGATCAGAAAGCCGCTGATCACGAAGAACACGTCCACCGCCAGCGCGCCGGCGAACTTGGTGCCGGTGAGCAGCGCGACCATATCCCCGCCGGGCGTGCCGGTGATCGCCCAGGCATGGCCGTGGATCACCAGCCAGGCGGCCACCAGGCGCAGCAGGTTGAAGTTGTTGCCGCCGCGCCGCCAGGCGTCGGCGAGGGTCGGGGCAGGGCGGGCGATGGCGGCGGGCATCGGCGCATTGTGCGGGCGGCGTGTGGCGCGTGCGCAGGTTGTGACCGGCAGCGCGGATTTCGCGCGGGCGCAGGGCTAGGGTCGCAGTCGCGTGCAGGCCGCAGGTGCCTGCGCACAGGGGGCGCGGCGGCGCCGGGGACGCAGGCCGGACGGGAGACGGACATGGGCATGCTGGACGTGCTGCGCGGATGGCTGGGCGGTGGGCGAGGCACCGCGCAGGCACCGCAGGTGCAAATGCTGGTGGACAACGTGGGCGAGGCGCATGCCCCGGACGAGATCGACGGGCTCGACTTCAGGAAGGCGATCGATGCCCACGTGCACTGGAAGCAGCGGTTGCAGGCCGTGATCGAGGGCCACAGCGCAGAGAGCCTGGATGTGGCCACGGTCGCGCGCGACGACCGCTGCGTGCTCGGGCAGTGGATCCACGGTGCCGGCCGCGTCAGCCACGGCCACCTGGCGCAGTTCGCGCAGCTGCGCGAGCACCATGCGGACTTCCACGTGTGCGCGGCGGCGGTGCTGGCGGAGGCGCAGGCCGGCCATGTGCAGGAAGCGCAGCGGCAACTGGGTGGGCAGTACGCGCGCGCGTCCGAGCAGGTCAAGCACGACCTGATCCGGCTCTACCTGGCGCTGACCAAGATGCCTTGAGCGGGCATCGCCGGGGGCGGCCGCCAGCACCAGTGCCAGGGCTCGTAGGCGATCCCGTGCGGATTGCCGCGCGGGTAGCTGAGGGTGAACCCGTGCGCCGGCGCATGTGCCTGCAGCCAGGCGAAGGCGGGCGTGCGCTCGAACGCCTCCTCGGCCGGGGGCGCGCCGGGCGTGCGGATGTCCAGCGCGCAGCCGGAATGGTGCTCGGAGAACCCGGGCGCGGCATTGACCGAGAGGATCGCCTCCATCGCCAGCCCGCGCGCACGCTTGCGCGCGAAGATGCCGAGTTGGACGTCGTGGCTGCGGTAGCCGGAGAGCGCCTCCAGCACGATGCCGTCGGCTAGCGCCGCGGCCTGCATCCGATGCCAGGCATGCGCTGCCTGCGGATGCAGCCACAGCGGCCGCCGCCAGCGGTCGCGTCCGGCCAGCTGCAGCCAGTCCGGTTCCGGCACGGGGGCAAGTCCGCTGCGGGCGGCATAGCTCGCGGCATCCAGCCCGAGCGCCTGCAGGCGTGCCTCAAGGCCGTCCAGCGCCAGCGGCCGCGGTGGGCCGGAGGGCGCCGCCGGCAGCCCGGTCTCCGCAATGGCGCAGCGTAGATCGGGTGCCAGCGCGGCCCGCGGGAGCAGCGGTTGCACGCGGCCCTCCCCGTCCAACAGCGCGAGATAGCGGCGGTCCGCCTTGTGCCGCAGCAGCCAGCGTGCGCCGGAAAGCAGGCGTGCATCCGCGCCGCGGCGTGCACGCAGCAGCCAGGCCGGCCACAGTTCCAGCAAGCGCGTGTTGTGCAGTTGCCGTGGCAGGCTCATGCGCGCGTCGCGCCGGGCGCCAGTGCCTGCAGGCGCGCCAGCAGCGCGCCCGGATCGCCCACTTCCAGCAGCAGCCCGGGCTGCCCGCGCACCGGCAGCCACAGCACGCGCTCGCCGCCGGCGGTGGCGACGAACGCGCGGCGGCGGTCGCGCAGCAGGAAGTGCCCGCTCTGGATGCCGGGCAGGGCATAGCCGTTGAGCTTCAGCAGCGGCTTGAACGCGGTGTGCTCCGCCAGCCGCACTACCCGCGCGTGCGCGAGGTCGAGCTGCGCCAGCGCAACCCGGCGGTGGTAGAAGGTGGTGGCGATGTCCAGCGCCTCCGGCTCCAGCCGCAGGCGGTGCCGGCGCAGCGCGCGGTCGAGCAGGCACCAGAGCAGGCCGAGCACACCGAGGCCCACGAGGAACGCGCCGCGCGATCCACCGGCGGCCCCGGGGGCGAACTGGCCCGCCAGCACGACGACCAGCAGCGGCAGCAGCATCACCCCCGCCAGCCAGCGCCGTGCGCGGGGCCCCGGCGCGACCAGCTGCAGGCGCGGATCTTCACTCTCGGTGCTCATCGTGCGACCGAGGCCGGCAGGCATTGCCGGGTTCGGTGGGGACGTGCGGGGCGGTTCATTCGGGCTCGTCCTCGGCGGGAGTGCGTGGCGACGGCAGCCGCCCGGCCTTGCGCAGCGCGTCGCGCAGCACGTATTCGATCTGCGCGTTGAGGCTGCGCAGCTCGTCGTCGGCCCAGCGCTGCATCGCCGCGAGGACCGCGGCGTTGATGCGCAGCGGATAGGCTTTCTTCTCGCTCACGGCCTGACGCCGCTGGGTTCAGTACAGGGTGCCGGCATTGACGATCGGCTGGGTGGCGCGCTCGCCGCACAGCACGACCAGCAGGTTGCTGACCATCTGCGCCTTGCGCTCCTCGTCCAGCGCGACCACGCCGTTCTTCTGCAGCTCGGCCAGCGCCATCTCGACCATGCCCACCGCGCCGGCGACGATCCGCGTGCGCGCGGCGATGATCGCGTTCGCCTGCTGCCGCTGCAGCATCGCCTGCGCGATCTCCGGGGCGTAGGCGAGGTGGCTGATGCGCGCGTCCAGCACCTGCACGCCGGCGTCGGCCAGGCGCTCGGACAGCTCCTCCTGCAGGTGCTGCGAGACTTCCGCGGCATGGCTGCGCAGGGCGATCTGGCCGTCCTCGTGCTGGTCGTAGGGGTAGCGGGTGGCCATCGCGCGCAGCGCGGCCTCGGACTGGATGTGCACGAAGCTCTCGTAGTCGTCCACGTTGTAGACCGCCTCCGAGGCGTCCACCACCTGCCACACGATCACCGCGGCGATCTCGATCGGGCTGCCGTCCAGCTCGTTGACCTTGAGCTTGCCGGACTCGAAGTTGCGCACCCGCAGCGAGACCTTCTTCTTCGCGTAGAAGGGGTTGTTCCAGCGCAGGCCGCTCTGCTTGACCGTGCCCACGTACTGCCCGAACAGGCTGAGCACCGCCGCCTGGTTGGGTTCGACCATGTACAGGCCGCCCAGGCCGAGCGCACCGCCGATGCCCAGCACCGCGCCGAGCACGGCCTGCGGCCACAGGCCCGCCTGCAGGGCGGTCACCAGCAGCCAGGCGCCGATGCCGGTGGCGAGCAGCAAGAGCAGCAGCAGCGGAATGCCGGGCAGGGAACGCAGCGGGGTCTCTTTCATGGCGGCGGACCGGGGTGGGTGTGTGGATGAAAGATATCAGATTGATATTTGATTTTGTGGGACCCAGCGCCGGGCGCCGGCTCAGGGCGCCGGGTCCGGGCTCAGGTAGTAGATCGGGGCCGGCCGGAACTCGCCGCTGGCATACAGCCCGGCGCCGCCGGGGGTCCAGGCCAGGGCCTCCGCCTGCGGCAGCAGCGGCAGGGCGTGCACCTCCGGGGCGCGCGCGACCGCGCGGCCCCAGTCCTCGCCCTCGGCGCGGCGGTAGAACAGCACGTTGGCATAGGTCAGCACCGCCAGGGTGCGCCCGTCCGGGGCGAGGTCGGCGGCGGTGACCTGCGCGTACAGCCGCGCCAGCGCCGGATCGCGCCGGCGCAGCGCGGCGTCCGCCTGCGGCACGCCGGCCAGGCGGCCGATCCGGCGTGGCTCGAGGATCTGGCCCTCGGCGGCGCGCAGCGGCAGCACGAACAGTTCCGGTGGCTGCCGCTTCTTGGAGATCAGCAGCACCTGCCCGGCGGCGGCATCCACCGCGACCGCCTCGACGTCGCGCGGGCCATCCGGCCAGCGCGCGCGCAGGGTCCAGGCCGGGCGCAGGGTGCCGCTGCGCAGGCGCGCCGGCTCCTCCACTGCATGCAGCGCGATGCCGTGGCGCAGGCCGCCGTTGTCGCCGGTGTCGGCGACCAGCAGGTAGTCGCGCCCGTCGAGGGCGAAGGCGGCCAGGTCCTCCCAATCCACGTTGGCGATGCCGGCCAGATCAAGGCGCGCCAGCACCCGGCCGCGGGTGCTGATCGCGTACAGCCGCGCCGGGTTGCCGCTGTCGTTGTGCGCCCACAGCACGCCGGGATGCCGGCGCGACGCCGCCAGCCCGCTGATCTCGTCGAGCTCGGGATCGGTCACCAGCCCGGCCAGCCGCGCGAACGGCAGCGAGGGCGGCGAGCATCCCGCCAGCGGCCATGCCAGCACGAGCGCGAGCACGGCCGTCGGCAGCAGGCGCAGGCGGCGAGGGGGGCAGGCGGGCATCCGCGCAGGATGGCATGCGCGGCGGCGCCGGCACAGCCGGTCAGGGCGCGTGCGGCGGGCCGACCTGCAGCCGCCGCCAGCCGCGGCCGTCGAACCCCTCCAGCGGCTGGAACCGGCGCTTGTAGTCCATCTTCGGGTGGCCGGCGATCCAGTAGCCCAGGTACAGGTGGGCCTGGCCCTCGCGCCGCGCCCACTCGATCTGGCGCAGGATGGCCAGGGTGCCGAGCCCGCGCGCAGCGGCCTCCGGTTCGTAGAAGGTGTAGACCGCCGAGAGCGCATCGCCCGCGCGGTCGGTCACCGCCACCGCCAGCAGCCGGTGGCTGCCGTCCTCGCGCAGTTCGAGGAAGCGGCCGTCGTGCCAGCGCCCGACCAGGTACTGCTCGAACTCGGCCGCGCCGTGGTCGTCCATGCCGCCGCCGGGATGCCGCCAGCGCAGGTAGCGGCGGTACAGCGCCAAGGCTTCCGCGGTGCGCGCCGGCGCCACGATGCGCGCGTGCACGTCCGCATTGCGCGCCAGGCAGCGGCGCTGGCTGCGGTCGGGGCGGAACTCGGCGACCGGCACCCGCACCGCCACGCAGGCGCGGCAGCCGGCGCAGGCCGGGCGGTAGAGGATCTCGCCGGAGCGGCGGAAGCCCCAGGCCAGGGCCTGCGCATACAGCGCCGGCAGGCGCGGGTCGTGCGGGTCCAGCACCAGGTCGCGCGCCTCGCGTTCGGGCCAGTAGCCGCAGGCATGGCTGCCGGTGCGGAAGATGCGCAGAGCGTCGTGGTCGCTGCCCATGGGCGCAGGATAGCGCCCGCGGTTCAGGCGCGCGCAAGCCGTGCGGTCAACCGCCGCGGCGGCCTGCCGTTTGCAGGATCAGCTCCGGCGTGGGGCCGGACGCGAGGAGACCAACGACATGAAAGCAATGCCCCTGACGACGGCCGCGCTGGCGGCCATGCTGGCCTCTGGCCTCGCGCTGGCGCAGACCGCACCCGCCAGCGGCCCGCTGGCCAAGCTGGACGCCAACGGCGACGGCGTGATCGACCGCAGCGAGGCGGCCAAGGCCCCGCGCCTGGCCGCGCGGTTCGATGCGCTCGACCGCAACCACGACGGCAAGCTGGACGCCTCCGAACTCGCTGCGGCGCGTGCCGCCGCCGGCAAGCCCGGCATGCACCGCGGCGGCATGGGCGCGCGCTGGCAGGCGCTGGACGCGAACCACGACGGCCGCATCAGCCGCAGCGAGGCGCAGGCCGACCCGGCGTTCCTGGCGCGCTTCGACGTGCTGGACGTGAACAAGGACGGCTACGTCGACCGCACCGACATGCAGCTGCGCATGCAGCAGAAGCGCGCGGAATTCTTCGCCGCGGCCGACACCAACAAGGACGGCAAGCTGAGCTTCGATGAGTTCGTGGTCGAGCAGGGCGCGCGCCGGCAGGAGCGGATGGCGCAGTGGCAGCAGCGGGCGCAGGCCGCCGGCAAGCCGGCGCGCCCGGCGCCGGACACCGCGCAGCAGGTGCAGCGCGCGCGGATGCTGTTCGACCGCATGGACGCCAACCACGACGGCGTGGTGACCCGCGCCGAGTACGACGCGTTCCGGCCGGGAATGGGCAAGCACGCGGGCAAGCCCGCGGCCGGCGCGGCTCAGGGCTGACTGCGGCAAGACGCGTGCGCAGGGCGCGGGGCCGATGCGGGGCCCCGCGCCGCATGCCGGGCTCAGGGGGCCGCGGCGGCGGCCAGGATCTGCCAGTGGGTGCCCTCGCGGCGCACCGCCAGCCGCTGCGGCGGCGCATCGCCCAACTGCAGCTGCACGGTGCCTTCGCCGCTGCCGTCGGTCACGTATTCGCGGATGGCGAGCCGGGTGCCGGCGCCCTCCGGGCAGGCCGTCGCCGGGCGCGCGTCCAGCCCGGCCGCGGCCAGCGCCTGCGCCAGCCTGGCGCTGGGCGCGGCACCGTCGACCGTGAGGCACAGCGGCGGCGGCGCGGCGGCGGCGTGCGCGCGCTCGGCTAGCAGCAAGGCGAGCGCGGTCGGCACCTCGGCGCGGTAGGGCTGCGGGGATTCGATCGCCTCCGGCACCGAGCTCGGCCGCGCGGGCGCGGCCGCGGGCGCGGCCGCCGCGCGCGCAGGGGCCGGCGCGCGCCGGGTCTCGTACACCAGCAGCGCGATCACCAGCGCGATCAGCCCGAGCAGCACCAGGCGCACGCGGAACGCGAGGCCGCGCCGCGGGCGCGCCGGATCGGCCTCGGCGCGCGCGGATCGCGGCAGGTAGCTGTCGCGCCCCTCGCCCTCGCGGGTGCTCTCCAGCAGGCCGGCGGCGCGCAGCAACTGGCGCGCGCGCGGCTGGTCCTCGGCGCGCACCACCCACACCGCCGGCTGCGGGCGGTCGCTGTCCGCGCGCTCGCGGTAGCTGAACTGGCTGCGGCGGTTGCCCCGGTAGGAGCGGCCGTCGCTGATCCGCACTTCGATGCCTTCCGCGCGCAGCAGCTCGGCCACGGCCTCGACGTTCTCCAGGCGCTGGCTGCGGAACACCTGCCTCATCGCCGCGTGCTCACGGCGCCGCCGGCAGGACCCGGATCAGGCCTTCCTGCGCGGTGCTGGCCACCAGGCGGCCGTCGCGGTCGTAGATCAGCCCGCGCGCCAGGCCGCGGCCGCCCTGCGCGCTCGGGCTGTCGATCGCATACAGCAGCCACTCGTCGGCGCGGAAGCTGCGGTGGAACCACAGCGCGTGGTCGAGCGAGGCCATCTGCACGTTCGGCTGGTAGTAGCTGATGCCGTGCGGGAAAGTGGCGGTGCCGAGCAGGTGGAAGTCGCTGGCATAGGCCAGCAGCGCGCGGTGCAGTTCCGGGGCGTCGCCGACCCGCGCCGCCAGCCGGAACCAGACCTGCTGGTAGGGCGGCCGCCGCGGCGGGTCGAGCTCGTCGCGCGGGTACACGTGGCGGAATTCGAACGGGCCCAGGCGGTCGAGCCAGCGCTGGACCTTGATCGGCAGCTGCGCCAGGCGCTCCGGCGGCAGCGCCGGGGCCGGCTGCAGGTCCTCCGGGCGCGGCACCTCCGGCATCGACAGCTGGTGCTCGGCGCCGGCCTCGGCCTGCTGGAACGAGGCGGCGCAGAAGAAGATCACCTGCCCGTGCTGGATCGCGCTGACCCGGCGCACCGAGAAGCTGCCGCCGTCGCGGGTGCGGTCCACGTCGTAGACGATCGGCGCGTCGATGTCGCCCGCGCGCAGGAAATAGGCGTGCAGCGAGTGCGCCGCGCGCACCAGCGGCGGCTCCACCGTGGCCTGGGCCGCGGTCAGGGCCTGGCCGAGCACCTGCCCGCCGAACACGTACTTGGTGCCGATGTCGCGGCTCTGGCCGCGGAATAGGTTGTCCTCCAGCCGCTCCAAGGAGAGCAGGCCGATCAGCTCGTCGGCTTCGGAGGCGGGATCGCGGGCGGGGACGGCGGGCATGCGGGCCGCAGGCGGTCGGGGCGCGCAGTATAGCCGCGCCCCGCGCGCGGCCGGGGCGTCAGCCGGCGGGGCAGGCGGCGTCCCAGGCGACCTTGCCGGGCAGGCGCAGGAAGGCCTCGAACGGTCCCATCACGCCCATCGCCTCCATCTTCGGGCCGGTGAACTGCAGGCGGCCGAACATCATCGCCTTCATCGGCCCGTACTCGCCGGCGCCCATCTCCTTCCAGCGCTGGGTGGTGGCGTGCATGGTGTAGTCCACCGCGTAGTCGAGCTTGGGGTGCTTGACCGGGCCGCCGTACTCGCAGACCGCCTTGCCGTCGCGCTTGACGATCACCAGCTCGGTGGCGGTGGCGGCGCCGCAGTCGGTGCGGTAGAGGTGGATGGCCTTGTAGCCGCGGCCCTTGTCGTTGCTGATCCACTTGCCGAGGCCGTCGGTCAGGGTCGGGGTCTGGTTCCAGGCCTCGCAGGCCTGCTGGGTCCACTCCGGCGACATCAGCGGATGCGCGGCGAAGGCGGGTGCGGCAGCGAACACGAACAGCAGGACGGTCGGGGCGAGCAGGCGTGGCGACATCGTGGCCTCCGGGATGCCATACGGGGTGTGGTATGGCAGCCTTGCACGCCGCGGCCGGCGCGGCATCTGGCGATGCAGCATCAGCGATTGCTGAATTACGGCGCGGCTACGCCAGGGGCGTCCTGCCAGCGCCGCAGGCGCACCGCGGCGAGCACCTGCGGCCACGGGAACTGCGGCCCTGGGTCGCGCTTGCGGCGCACGCGCAGGGCGGGGTCGTCGCTGGCCGGCACTTCCTCGCGGTCGAGGTCCTCGTGCCCGGCGATCCACGCCAGCGCCGGCAGCCGCGCCTGCAGGTCGGCCAAGAGCGCGAGCAGGGCCTCCATCTGCGCCGGCGGGTAGGGCTCGTCCATCGCCTGGTGGCGGCTGTCCAGCCAGTCCGGCCAGCGCCCGCGGTTGACCAGTTCGATCCCGAGGCTGCGCGCGTTCCAGCCGCGCACGTGGTGGGCGCAGCGCTCGGGCGGCACGTACTCGAGGATGCGGCCGTCGCGGTCGATGTAGTAGTGCCCGCTGTTGCCGGTGCCACTGGGGTAGAGCACGCGCTCGCCGAAGCGGCGCGCGCTGGCCAGGTCCGGCAGTTCGGTGCAGTGGATCACCACGGTGTCGATCGCCTGCGGCGCGCGCGGGGCCAGCGCGTCCACGTAGGGCAGCCAGTGGCGTTCGATCGCGGGCGGCGGCATCAGCGGATGCTAGCATCCGCAGATGCCCGATCCAGCCCGCCCACGCGCCGCCGATCCCCTGCGCGACTGCCTGCCGCGCGCCGGCGAACTGCGCTGGATCGGGCTGCGCCCGGCGCGCGACGTGCCGATGCGCGAGGTCGCCGCGGCCGCCGCCACCGCCGGCGCCGGGCTGGATGGCGACCGCTACGCCGGCGGCAGCGGCCGGCGCGGGGTGACCCTGATCCAGGCCGAGCACCTGCCGGCGATCGCCGCCCTCGCCGGGCAGGCGCAGCTCGCGCCGGCACGGTTGCGGCGCAATCTGGTGGTCGCCGGCATCCCGCTACTGGCGTTGCTCGGGCGGCGGTTCCGGATCGGCGAGGTGTTGCTGGAAGGCACCTTGCCCTGCGATCCCTGTGCGCGCATGGAGGCCGCGCTCGGGCCGGGCGGCTACAACGCGATGCTCGGCATGGGCGGGCTGTGCGCGCGGGTGCTGGAGCCGGGCGTGCTGCGGGTGGGCGACCCGGTGCAGCCGGCATGAACGGCCACTGCATCCTCTCGCACGGCTTCGAGAGCGGCCCGGATGCGGCCAAGGTCACCGCGCTGGCGGCGGTCGCCACCGGCTTGGGCTGGACCTGCGAACGCCCCGACTACACCGACCTCGACGCCCGCCGCGAGGTGTCCGCGCTCGGCGACGTGCCGGCGCGGATCGCCCGCCTGCGCACGCTCGCGCGCGCCGCCGCCGCGCGCGGGCCGGTGCTGCTGGCCGGCTCCAGCCTCGGGGCCTATATCAGCGGCGTGGTCTCGCAGGAGGTCGCGGTCGCCGGGCTGTTCCTGCTCGCGCCGCCGGTGGCGATGCCCGGCGCGCCGCCGCTGCCGGCGGCCGCGGTGCCGCTGGCGGTGGTGCACGGCTGGCGCGATGAGTTGATCCCGGCGGAAGCCGTCGTCGCGTGGGCGCGCCCGCGGCGGGCGCAGCTGTTGCTGGTGGACGATGGCCACCGCCTGGCCGCGCATGTGCAGACCATCGCCGCAGCCTTTGCGGACTTCCTGCACGGGCTCGCGCCGGAGGGGAACCCCGGCGCCTGGCCATGGTCGGAGACCGCGCCGGATGCGTCTGCGGCGGCGCCTGCATGACGGCCGCGAGGCGGGCGGCGACGGCGCGCACGCGCAGGACTTTCCCATGATCACGGCGGCACGGACACGCCCCGAGGACGGCTCGGCAATGACCTTCTTCGCCTCCTGCGGCAAGGGCCTGGAATACCTGCTGGTGGACGAACTGCAGGCGCTCGGCTGCCGCGCCGCGACCGCGGCGGTGGCCGGGGCGCAGGCCAGCGGCGGCCTGGTCGAGGCCGAGCGCGCGGTGCTGTGGTCGCGCCTGGCCAGCCGCGTGCTGTGGCCGCTGGCGCGCTTCGACTGCGCCGATGCCGATGCCCTGTACGCCGGCGCGCGCGCGCTGGACTGGGCGACGCACGTGCCGCCGGGTGCGACCATCGCGGTGGATGCGCATGTCGCCGGCAACGGCCTGACCCACGCGCGCTACGCCGCGCAGCGGGTCAAGGACGCGGTGGTGGACCAATTGCGCGAGGCGCACGGCTGGCGGCCGGACGTGGATACCGAGGCCGCCGACGTGCGCCTGCACCTGGTGGTGCGCAAGGGCGTAGCGACCCTGTCGGTCGACCTCGGCGGCGGCCCGCTGCACCGGCGCGGCTGGCGTGCGCGCCAGGGCGAGGCGCCGCTGAAGGAGACCGTGGCCGCGGCGGTGCTGCTGCGCGGCGGCTGGCCGGCGCTGTACGCGCAGGGCGGCGGGCTGCTGGATCCGATGTGCGGCAGCGGCACCCTGGTGATCGAGGCGGCGCTGTGGGCGGCGGACGTCGCCCCCGGCCTGCAGCGCGGCGGTGGCCGCCCGCCGACGCGCTGGCGCGGGTTCGACCGGGCCGCCTGGGACGCGCTGTGCGCGGAGGCGCGCGCACGGGCCGAAGCCGGCCTGGTCGCGCTGCGACCCTGCCTGCACGGCAGCGACCGCGATCCGCAGGCGATCGCGCAGGCGCGCGCCAATGCCGAGGCCGCGGGCGTGGCCGCCGCGATCGACTGGCAGGTACGTGACGTCACCGACCTCATGCCGCCGCCCGAGGCGGTCGGGCTGGCCGCCAGCAATCCCCCGTACGACATCCGCCTGGCCGCCGACCCGGTGCTGTACCGCGCGCTCGGCGATGCGTTGCGGCGCGCGGTGCCGGCCTGGCGCGCCAGCCTGCTGTGCGGCGACGATGCGCTGGCGCATGCCACCGGCCTGCGCGCGCGCAAGCGCTATGTGGTCCACAACGGCCCGCTGGCCTGCAGCCTGATCGTGTGCGATCCCGTCGCGCCGCCGGCGCGCACCGCCGCCGCGGCGGCGCGGCCGCTGCCGGACGGGGCGCAGATGGTCGCCAACCGCCTGCGCAAGAACCTCGAGCGGCTGGCGCGCTGGCGCGCGCGCGAGGGCGTGGACTGCTTCCGCGCCTACGATGCCGACATCCCCGAGTACGCCGCCGCGATCGATGTCTACACCGCCGAGGAAGGCGCGACCTGGCTGCACGTGCAGGAATACGCGGCCCCCGCGGAGATCCCGCAGGCGCTGGCCGAGCGCCGGCTGAAGGAGCTGCTGCTGGCCGCGCGCGAGGTATTCGCGCTGCCGCGTGAGCAGGTCGCGGTCAAGACCCGGCGCACCGGCAAGGGCGGCGCCAAGTACGGCCGCTTCGACCACCGCGGGCAGCGGCTGTGGGTGCGCGAGGGCGCGGCGCGGCTGCAGGTCAACCTGTTCGACTACCTCGACACCGGGCTGTTCCTCGACCACCGCCCGCTGCGCGCGCGGATCGCCGCGGAGGCGCGCGGTCTGCGCTTCCTCAACCTGTTCTGCTACACCGGCGCGGCCACCGTGCAGGCCGCCCTCGGGGGGGCGGCGCAGACCACCAGCGTGGACCTGTCCGCGACCTACCTCGAATGGCTGGCCGGCAACCTGCAGGGCAACGACCTGGCTGGCCCCGCGCACCGGCTGGTGCAGGCGGACGTGCTGGCATGGCTGGCGGCCGACCGCGGCCGCTACGACCTGATCTTCTGCGACCCGCCGACCTTCTCCAACTCCAAGCGCGCGGCCGACTTCGACGTGCAGCGCGACCACGTGCGCCTGCTGCAGGCGGCGCTGGACCGGCTCGCGCCCGGCGGGGTGCTGTACTTCTCCAACAACTTCCGCCGCTTCCGGTTGCAGGCCGACGCGCTGTCCGGCGCCGCGATCGAGGACATCAGCGCCGCCACCATCCCGCCCGACTTCGCCCGCAACCCGCGCATCCACCGCGCCTGGAGGATCCGCCGCGGCGGATGAGGCGGCGCAAGTCCCGGCGGCTCAGCGCCCGCGCAGCCGCCCCAGCAGCCCGCCGGCGGCGGGGGCGGACGGCGGCGGGGTCTCGGCGACGACCACCTCGGCATTGCCGCAGGCGCGCTGGGCATTGACGAAGTCGGCCACCTCGTCCTCGCCGGTGCTGCTGGCGGCGGCGATCTCGGCCACCCGCGCCGGCCCCTTCATCATCGCGGTGGCGATCCGGAAGTGGCGCGGGTACTCGCGCTCGGTCTGCGGCCACTTGCGCAGGCGGAACAGGGTGTCGGCCGGGTGGCCGTCGAGCAGGCGGCCGTTGCCGGCGACCAGGCCGGCGAACCAGCGCAGGCGCTGCAGCGGCTGCGGCGGGCCGAGCGCGGCGGCGGCGTCCGCCCATGCGGCATCGTCCAGCGGGACGAACGCGGCGAGGTCGGCGGTCGCGCGCAGGGCGTCGGTCATCGGTTTGAGGGCCGTCGGGCCGTGCCACTGGCCGGCGCGCAGGTCGATCAGCAGGTGCAGCCCGTCGCCCAGGCGCAGCTGCACGCGCGGCGGCAGCCGGTCGCCGAGCAGCCAGGCCCACAGCGGGCGTGGGCCGGCGTCGTGCGTCGCCGGATCGGGAGCGCGATCACCGGCCGTGGTCGGCGCGGCGTCCGCCGCAGGGGCTTCGTCAACGACGGCCGGGGGAGGCGCAGCGGGCGCGGGCTCCCGCTCGGAGGCGTTGTCGGCCGGGTCTGTACCCGCCGGCATCGCTGCGCGCTCGGTGGTGGGTGGCGCGATGCCTGGGGGTGGCGAGCCTGCGGCGATCGCATGCAGCAGTGCGGCCAGCGCCTGCGCGGTCACCGGCCGCGGCAGGTGGAAGTCGGCCTGGGTCGGCCCGCGCGCGCTCAGGCCGATCACCTGCTTGCCGGCGGCGTGCAGCTTGAGCCAGCTCATCGGCCCGTACAGGCTGTCCATGTCCACCGCGACCAGCGCGGCGTCGTCGCCGCCGAGGGTCCAGTCCGCGTGCAGCTGCGTCGCCGCGGCGAACGCAGCGCGCACTTCCTCCGCGGTCGCTCGGTCCATGCCGGTGATGCCCAATGTCGCTGCCATGCTGCGCAATCCCCCTGAGGCGGCGAGTCTTGCCAATGGCGCGGCCGCGGTCAATCCGCCGCGGCGGGATTTTCCGTGCGTGCGGTCAGGGTTTTGCCGATCCGCTGCCGCGCGGGCACCGCTGCGCAGGCGCTCAGTGCCGGCGCGGGTGGTGCGGCAGCTGCGCCTTCAGGAAGGCCATCTGGTCGGCCAGGATGTTGCGGTTGGACAGGATCAGGTGCTCCACCCAGCTCGGGCGGTAGGGCACCGCCAGCAGCGGCATCCCCGCCTGCTGCGGGGTGCGGTTGCCCTTGCGCGAGTTGCACTGGAAGCAGGCCGCGACCACGTTCTCCCACACGTCGCGCCCGCCCTTGGAGACCGGCAGCACGTGGTCGCGGGTCAGCGCATGGCGCGGGAACTCGCGCCCGCAGTACAGGCACAGGTGCTGGTCGCGCGCGAACAGGGCCGGGTTGGTCAGGGTCGGGGTCGGCGCGACCGCGGCCGGGCGCACGTGGCCGCGCGCGGCGATGATCGGATGCAACTGCAGCACGCTGCGGCGCCCGCTGCGGCGGTTGATGCCGCCGTGCACTTCCAGGCAGGGATCGCCCAGGGTCCAGGCGACCGCGCCGCGCGCGTACAGGCAGGCGGCGTCCTGCCAGCTCATCCAGTCCAGCGCACGGCCATGGGCGTCGAGGGCAAGCAGGCGCAGGCCGGGCAGGCGGCCGGGCGCGGCGATCGCGGGTAAGGCCGCCTCCGCGGCATCGGCATCGGTCCCGGAGTGGAGCGGGCGCAGCGGGGCGTTCGCGGTCTCCATCGGGACACCAGCTTATACGCCATCGATGACGGTTTGGGTAGCGCGCGGGCGCCCCGTGCGCGGGCCCCGGCGGGACGGCCCGCCGAGGGCACGCCCGGGTCAGGCGTCGAAGGCCTCGGCCGCCAGCCCCAGGAGCGGCGCCGCGCCGGCCTCGATCGCGGCCTTGTGCGCCAGCGTGCGCGGCAGCAGGCGCGCGTAGAAGAACCGGGCGGTCTCGCGCTTGGCGTCCTTGAACGCCTGCGGGCGGGCGCCGGCGGTGGCGGCGGCCACCGCGCGCGCCCACCAGTAGGCCAGTACCACGTAGCCGGAATAAAGCAGGTAGTCGGTGCTGGCCGCGCCCAGCTCTTCCGGGTTGGACGCGGCCCGCTGCAGGATGTCGCGGGTGAGCGCGCCCCATTCGGCGCACTTGGCGCGCAGCGCCGGCAGGAACTCGGCCAGCGCGGGATTGGCCTCGTGCTGGCGGGCGAAGGCCTCCACCTCGGCCAGGAACAGCTTCAGCCCGGCCCCCTGGCTGGCGGCGGTCTTGCGCCCGATCAGGTCGAGCGCCTGGATCCCGGTGGTGCCTTCGTACAGGGTGGTGATGCGGGCGTCGCGCGCCAGCTGCTCCATGCCGTGCTCGTGGATGTAGCCGTGGCCGCCGTAGCACTGCAGGGCGTGGTAGGTGTTCTCGATCGCCCATTCGGTCAGGCAGGCCTTGGTGATCGGGGTCAGCCAGCCCACCAGGGTCTCGGCGCGCTCGCGCTCGCCGGGGTCGGCCGCCTTCTCCGCCTCGTCCAGCAGCGAATAGGCGCGCAGCGCCAGCAGCCGGCCGCCCTCGACCAGCGCCTTCTGGGTCAGCAGCATGCGCCGCACGTCCGGCTGCACGATGATCGGGTCGGCCGGCTTGTCGGGGCACTTCGGGCCGGACAGCGCGCGCGACTGCAGGCGTTCGCGCGCATAGCGCAGCGCGTTCTGGAACGCGCGCTCGGACAGCGCCAGGCCCTGCACGCCGACCCCGAGGCGGGCGGAGTTCATCATCACGAACATCGCCTGCAGGCCCTTGTGCGGCTGCCCGACCAGGTAGCCCTCGGCGCCGTCGAAGTTCATCACGCAGGTGGCCGAGCCGTGGATGCCCATCTTGTGCTCGATCGACCCGCAGCGCACTGCGTTGCGCTCGCCCACCGTGCCGTCGCGGCCGACCTTGAACTTGGGCACCACGAACAGCGAGATGCCCTTGGCGCCGGGCGGCGCGTCCGGCAGCTTGGCCAGCACCAGGTGCACGATGTTGGGGACGAGGTCGTGCTCGCCGGCGGTGATGAAGATCTTGGTGCCGGTGACGGCGTACTTGCCGTCGGCGATCGGTTCGGCGCGGGTCTTGAGCAGGCCGAGGTCGGTGCCGCAGTGCGGCTCGGTCAGGCACATGGTGCCGCTCCAGGTGCCGGCGACCAGCGGCTTGAGGAACACCTCCTTCTGCCAGTCCTCGCCGTAGCGCGAGAGCGCCTCGACCGCGCCGTGCGAGAGCAGCGGGAAATTGCCCCAGGCCAGGTTGGCGCCGTCGATCAGCTCGGTCATCACCCCGCCGATCGCTTCCGGCAGGCCCATGCCGCCGTGCTCGGGTGGGTTGGTCAGCCCGGTCCAGCCGCCGGCCACGAACTGCGCGTACGCCTCGCGGAAGCCGGGCGGCGTGGCCACCGCGCCGGTCTCGGGGTCGAACCGGCAGCCGGCCTCGTCGCCGACCTGGTTGAGCGGCGCCAGCACCGTCTCCACGAAGCGCGCGGCTTCCTCGAGCACCGCGTCCACCGTCTCGCGGCTGGCGTCGGCATGGCCGAGCGCCTGCCAGCGCGGGGGCAGGTCGAGCACGTCGTAGAGGGCGAAGCGCAGATCGTCCAGCGGGGCCTTGTAGCTGCTGCTCATGGGCAAGTCCGGTCGGAGGCGCCGGCGGGCGGCCGGCATGGGCCAAGCATACTATGGCGTATGGACAGGCGTGCGACACCCGCTCCCGGCCGCGCGCGCGGGCGTGTCGCGGCGCTCAGCGCAGCACGCCGGCCAGGCCCGGCACCGGCGACAGCGCGCTGGCCAGCTTGATGTCGTAGCGGCGGCTGTCGCCGCCCTCGGCGGCCGCCTCCACCGTCCCGGTCAGGGTGTAGCTCAGGCCCTGGCCGTCGGCCAAGGCGGTCGCCAGGCGCGCGCGTCCGGCCGCGGTCGGGGTCACCGTGGCCTGGACCACGTCCGCGGACTCCGGGCCGATGGTCAGGTCCGGGCGCGGCTGCAGGCGCGCGGCGAGGCCGTTGTCGAATGCCAGGGCGAGATCGGCGGCGGCAAAGCGCATCGCCACGCTGCTGTAGTTCTGCAGGCGCAACTGCACCTCCCACTGGCCGTCGCTGCGCACGCTCAGCTGCTGCACGCTGGCCGCCGGGGCCGACACCCGCCGCACCGGTCCGCCGCAGGCGGCCAGCAGCAGGGCACCGGCGACGGCGACCCACAGGGCGCGGCGCATGCTCAGTACCCCGCCGCGAGCGGATCGACCGGCTGCTCGCGGATGTAGGCGTCCTTGGCGGCGATGAAGGCTTCGGCCAGGCGGTAGGCCTCGCGGCCGAGGGCCTGGCGGGTCTCGTCGCTGGCATTGTCGAGGTCGTGCTTGCCGACCAGGGCGACGAACAGGGCGAAGGCGGTCTGGTGGATGTCCATGGGCGATCCGGCGGGTGGATGGACGGGGCGGCGCCACCTTACACCGGCGCGATGGCGGTGCGCAGCCCGTGCCATGGGCAAATGCCGGCCCGGGCGGGCGGCGCCGGGAGGCGGCCGCCGGCGTCATCCGCGCCGCGGGCGCGCGCGCACGGCCAGGTACACCGGCACCCCGGCCAGCAGCAGCACGCCGCCCCACAGCAGCGCGCGCATCCCGGTGCCGAGCAGCGCCCACAGCGCATAGGCCAGCGCCGCCGCCACCGCGAGCCGCGCGCCGCGCCCGGCGCGCGGGGTGAGCGCGAACCAGGCCGCCGCGGTCAGCGCATAGGGCACCAGCGCCGCGGCGGTGGTCAGCAGGATCGCGAACTCGAACAGCGCGACCAGGCTGGCATCGGCATTGGCCAGCACCAGCGCGCTGGCCAGCGCGCTGCTCAGTAGCAGCCCGGTGCGCGGCGTGCCGCGCGCATCGGTGCGCGCGAACGGCGCCGGGAACAGGCCGTCGCGCGCGGCTGCCAGCGGCATCTGCGCCTGCAGCAGCACCCAGCCGTTGAGGGCGCCGAGGCAGGACACCGTCGCCAGCAGGGCGACCCCGGTGGCGGCGGGCGCACCCCACAGCTGCGCGGCGGCGTCCGCCATCGGCGCGGCGGAGGCGCGCAGCTGCGCGGCCGGCAGCACGCCGAGCACCGCGGTGCAGGCGAGCAGGGTGGCGATCCCGGCCAACGCGACCCCGAGCAGGGTCGCGCGCGGCACCGTGCGGCGCGGATCGCGCACGGCCTCCGCCGGCACCGTGGCCGCTTCCAGCCCGAGGAAGGCCCACAGGGTCAGCGCCGCGGTGGCGGTGGCGACCTGCAGCAGCGGCTGCCCGCTCGGATTGAACGGCTGCAGCGCGCCCGCCTCGACCCGGGCCAGGCCGAGCACGCCGAACAGCAGCAGCGGCAGCAGCTTGAGCAGGGTCAGCGCGATCTGCGCGGCGGCGGCCTCGCGCAGGCCGGCGAGGTTGACGGCCGTGCACAGCCACAGCGCAGCTAGCGCGACCGCGGCCCCGTGCCAGGGCGCCGCGCCGACCCAGGGCCACAGCGCGCCGAGGCTGCCGGCGAACGCCACCGCCAGCGCGGCGTTGCCGGCCCAGTTGCAGATCCAGTAGCTCCAGGCCACCGCGAACCCGACCCCGTCGCCGAAGGCCAGGCGGGCGTAGGCATAGCTGCCGCCGGCGAGCGGATGCGCCTGCGCCAGCCAGGCATAGGTCAGCGCCAGCAGCAGCGCGCCGGCCAGGCTCAGGCCCCAGCCCAGCAGGCTGGCGGCGCCGTAGGGCGCGAGGGTCGCCGGCAGCAGGAAGACCCCGCTGCCGATCATGCTGCCCACCACCAGCGCGGTCGCCGCCCACAGCCCCAGCGGGCGGCGCGGGTTCACGCCGCGGCATCCGCGCGGTAGGCCGCGCGCAGCAGTTCGTGGAAATGGTGCACGCCGGTCTCGCGCAGCGGGTTCAGGCGACCCGGCACGTAGCTGCCGGAGGCCAGCCCGCGCTGCACGTCCTCGCAGATGCCGAGGTCCTCGTGCTGCACTTCGTCGCTGAAGGCGATGTCGGCCGCGCGCCGCGCCGGCGCCGCATCGGCGGCGTAGTAGCTGTCGAACAGCACCCGGCAGCGGTCCACGCCCAGGGGGATCACGGTATTGGTCTGCAGCCGGCCGGGCAGCACGTTGAGCATGGTGTTCGGCCACAGCCAGTAGTACAGCGCATCGCCGTTGCCGTACAGCGCCGGGTCGCTCTCCAGCGGGCTCCACTGCAGGCTGTGCCAGCGCGTCAGCTCGGTGCGATAGCTGCGGTAGTCCAGCAGCCTGTTGAGCCCCGGGTGCACGTGCGGGACGTGGTAGCCCTCGAGGTAGTTGTCCACGTACACCTTCCAGTTGCAGGCGATGTCGTAGGCCACCCGGTGGTGCCCGCCGTAGCCGGCCAGATCGCGCTCCGCGCCCAGCCGCGCGTCGATGCCGGCGATGAAGGCGTCGAAATCCGGCGCGCCGCTTGCCTCGATCGCGGCGAACACCAGCCCCTGCCAGACGCGCACCGCTAGCCGCGGCAGCCGCACGTCGGCCATCTCGAAGCCTGCCGCGCCCTGCATCTCGGGGGCCGCGCGCAGACGCCCGTCGAGGGTGTAGGTCCAGCCGTGATAGCGGCAGCGCAGCGCCTTCGCGCCGCGGCCGTCGCACTGTGCGATCGGGCCGGCGCGGTGGCGGCAGACGTTGTGCAGCACGTGGATCGCGCCGTCGTGATCGCGCACCGCCAGCACCGGCAGCCCGGCCAGGTCGGCCACCACGTGATCGCCCGGCTGCGGCAGCTGGCTGACGTGCGCCACCAGCTGCCAGCTGCGGTCGAAGATGGCGCGACGGTCGCGCTGCACCATTCCGGGATCGACGTAGAAACGCGCCGGCAGCGCGGTGGCGGTGGCGGGGGCCTGCGGGGCGAGGTCGGCGGCGTGCATGCCGGCGCGGCTCGTGGGTCGCCGCGGCTCAGCCCGGCGTGGCCACGCCGGCGCCGCGTGCGGCGGTCGCCGCGCCCGGATCCCAGCCGCAGGACTGGCCCGCGTTCTGCTGCTTGAGCCAAGCCTGCAGCGGCGCGAAGTACTCCAGCAGCGGGCCGGCGTCCATGCGCGGGCTGCCGGTCAGCTCCTGCAGGGTCTGCTGCCAGGGCTGGCTGGCGCCCTTGGACAGCATCGCCCAGTACTTCTCACCGGCCGGCTTGCTGCCGTAGAAGCTGCACTCGTACAGCGGGCCCTTGTAGCCGGAGGCGTCGCACAGCGCCTTGTAGAACTGGAACTGCAGGATGTGCGAGAGGAAGTAGCGGGTGTAGGGCGTGTTGCCCGGCACGTGGTACTTGGCGCCGGGGTCGAAGAACTCCTCGCCGCGCGGGGTGGCCGGCGCCACGCCCTGGTACTTGGCTTTGAGCGCCCACCAGGCGCGGTTGTACTCCCCGGGCTTGATCGAGCCGTCGAACACGCCCCAGCGCCAGCGGTCGATCATCAGCCCGAACGGCAGGAACGCGACCTTGGCCAGCGCCATCCGCATCTGCGCGTTGATCAGCGCCTGCTGGCTCTGCTGCTGGGCGCCGACCAGCCCGACCGAATGCAGGTAGGCCGGGGTCATGGCCAGCACGATGGTGTCGCCGATCGCCTCGTGGAAGCCGTCGTGCGCGCCGGACTGGAACAGCGGCGGCTGCTTGTTGTAGGCGAGGTCGTAGTAGACGTGGCCGAGCTCGTGGTAGATGGTGGTCAGCTCCTCCTCGCTGGGCACGATGCACATCTTGGTGCGCACGTCGCCCTGCATGTTCATGTCCCAGGCGCTGGCGTGGCAGACCACCTCGCGGTCGAGCGGCTTGATGAACTGCGACTTCTCCCAGTAGCTGGCCGGCAGCTTGGGCATGCCGAGCGAGACGTAGAAGTCCTGCGCGCGCTCGGTCATGCGCTTAGCGGTGTCGAGCGCGGCGGCGCGCTCGGCCAGGAACTCGCGCGCGGCCGGGGTGCCGCCGGGGTCGGGCAGGTGCTGGCGCGCGCGCGCGAGGTCTGTCTGCGCCATCGCCTGCAGCGCCGCGTTCACGTCCAGGCTGCCGGCGCCCGGGTAGGGCTGCAGCAGGTCCCACAGGTTGCCCCAGTCCTGCTGCCACAGGTTGCCGAGCAGGTGCGCCGGCAGCATGCCGCCGGCGACCTCGCCGCGGTCCTTGCCGTAGCGCGCGTCGAGGCGGCCGCGCACGTAGCAGTGCAGCTGCTCGTACAGCGGCTTGACCTGGTCCCACAGGCGGTCGGTCTCGGCCGCCAGCTGCGCCGGCGGCATGTCGTAGCCGGCGCGCCACAGCTCGCCGGCGTCGGCATAGCCCATGTCGCGCGCGCCCTCGTTCACCAGCTCCACGAAGCGTGCGTAGTCCTTGCGCATCGGCACGCTGATGGTGTGCCAGCCCTGCCAGGCCTGCAGCTGGGCATCGTAGTCGCGGCTGCTGGCCAGCACCTGGCTGAGCTGGCCGATGTCGCGGCAGGTCTTGTTGGCGCCCTCGCCGGTGCAGTAGCTGCCGGCGCCGTACATCCCCTCCATGCGGGTGGCGATGCGGGTTAGTTCCTCCAGCTTCTTGGGGTCGCGCGGGGCCGGCATCGCGGTCATCAGCCGCAGCAGCTTGATCTGGCGCGCGGTCTGCGGCGACATCGGCTGGCCGTCGTAGCGGTGCGACTGCGCGATCCACTCGTTCAGGCGCGCCAGCCAGCGCTCGTTGGCCTTGGCCGCGACCAGCTCGCTGTCGCTGTTGATGTAGGTGCTCGACAGCCACTGCGCGGAGTTGAGCTCGGCGTACAGGGCGCGGAATTCGTCATTGACGCGCGCCACGAACTGGTCGGCGGTCTCGCCCGCGGGCGGCGCGCCGGCGGTGGCGCCGGCCGCGGGGGCGTGCTGGCGCGAGCAGGCGGCGAGGGTCAGGCCGGCGGCGACGGCGAGGGCCAGCAGGGCGGGGCGGGACGGCATGGGGTGGATCCGGTGCGGCGCGCTGGGCGCGGGACGGCAAGGCTAGACCCGGCGCGCGCGCGCCGGCAAGTTCATACCGGTAGGCAGAGCCGGCGCGCGGCGTCCACCAGGCCCTGCTGCTGCAGCCAGGCCCAGGCCGCCTCGGCGTCGTGCTCGAGGTAGGCGCGCGCCGAGCCGAGGCGGAAGGTATAGCCCCAGGCGTCCATGTCGGCCAGGATGCGCGCCGCGCCGACCCCGGGCAGGGCGTCGCCGAGCAGCACCTGCAGCACGCACACGGCGTCCTCCTCGGCCACCGAGTCGGTGGCGTCGGTGTGCACCGCGGCGCGCCGCGGCGGCGGCAGCACGATCAGGTGCGCGGCTTCGTGCAGCAGCGAGTGCAGCGGGGTGTCGGCGCGCGCGTACACCGTGCCGCCGATGATCCCGGCCTCGGGCTCGCCCCAGTAGCTGCCCGGGATCGGCGCGCCGTCGGCGACCACCGCCAGGGCCAGGCCGTAGCGCGCCAGCAGCGCCGCCACCGGCGCCGCGTCGACCGCGCCCAGCCGCAGCACCGAGGCGGCGGGCTCAGGCGCCGGGGCGGGCATCCGGCAGGGCGACCGAGATGTCGAGCACGTCGTGCTCGCCGTCCTTGACCACGTCCACCTTCACCGCCTCGGCGTCGACCGCGACGTACTTGCGGATCACCTCGAGGATCTCGCGCCGCAGCAGCGGCAGGTAGTCGGGCGCCCCGGCCGAGCTGCGTTCCTGCGCGATGATGATCTGCAGGCGGTTCTTGGCGGTCTGCGCGGTGTTCTTCTTGGGCCGGAGGAAGTCGAAGATCGGCATGGCTCAGCCCCCGAACAGCTTGCTGAAGAACCCCTTCTTCTCCAGCTGGGTGAAGCGCATCGGCCGCTCCTCGCCGAGCAGGCGCGCCACCGCGTCCTCGTAGGCCTGGCCGGCGTTCGACTCGGGGTCGAGGATCACCGGCTCGCCCTTGTTGGAGGCGTTGAGCACGTCGCCGGACTCGGGGATCACCCCGATCGTCTTCAGCCCGAGCACCTCCTCCACGTCGGCGATCGACAGCATCTCGCCGTCGGCCACCCGCTGCGGGCTGTAGCGGGTCAGCAGCAGGTGCGCGCCGACCTCGCCCTCGCCGTGCTCGGCGCGCCGGGTCTTGGACGCCAGCAGGCCGAGGATGCGGTCGGAGTCGCGCACCGAGGACACCTCCGGGTTGACCACCACGATCGCGCGGTCGGCGAAGTACATGGCGAGGAACGCGCCCTTCTCGATCCCGGCCGGGGAGTCGCACACGATGTACTCGAAGCCGTCCTCGGCGAGGTCGCGCAGGACCTTCTCCACGCCCTCGCGGGTGAGCGCGTCCTTGTCGCGGGTCTGGCTGGCGGCCAGCACGTACAGGTTCTCGAAGCGCTTGTCGCGGATCAGCGCCTGCTTGAGGGTGGCCTCGCCGTGGATGACGTTGACGAAGTCGTACACCACCCGCCGCTCGCAGCCCATGATCAGGTCGAGGTTGCGCAGGCCGACGTCGAAGTCGATGACCGCGACCTTCTTGCCGCGGCGGGCGAGCCCGGTGGCGATGCTGGCGCTGGTCGTGGTCTTGCCCACGCCGCCCTTGCCCGAGGTGACTACGATGATGTCGGCCAAGTTGGCTTCCTCCGTGTGAGGCGGCGGCTCACTCGAGCGCCGCGAGCTTGAGTTGTCCGTGTTCCAGCCAGACCTGCACGGCCTTGCCGCGCAGGTCCTTCGGGATGTCTTCCAGCACCTTGTAGTGCCCGGCGACCGCGACCAGCTCCGCGTGGAACTCGCGGCAGAAGATGCGCGCGTCCGCGTTGCCCTGGGCCCCGGCCAGCGCGCGCCCGCGCAGCGCGCCGTAGATGTGGATGCTGCCGTCGGCGATCACCTCGGCGCCGGCGCCGACCGCGGCGAGCACGGTCAGGTCGCGCTGCTCGGCGTACACCTGCTGGCCGGAGCGCACCGGGGTGCGCTGGATCAGGCCCGGCTGCACCGCCGCGGGCGGCGGCGCCGGGGCGGGGGCAGGCGCAGGCGGCGCTGCCGCGGCGGCGCGTGCGGGCTCCGCCTCGGCGCGCTCGTACTGGGCGCGGAACTTGGCCAGCAGCGGCAGCCCCAACTCGCGCGCGAGCGCGTCGATCTGGCGGGTGCCGTAGGCCAGCGCCACTGGCAGCACCCCGGCCGCGCGCAGACCGTCGAGCAGTGCGCGCGCCTCGGCGGCGCTCGGCGGCTGCGGCAGGGCGCCGAAGTCGAGCACCAGCGCCGCGCGCTCGAACAGGTTGGGCGCGCGCAGCAGGCGCTCGCGCATCTCGCCGACCAGACGCGCCGGGTCGAACCGCTGCACCCGCAGGTTGGCGATCCCGACCTGGCCGAACTTGAGCTCGCCGGCCGGGCTGAAGTCCGGGGTCGCGCTCATGCCCCGGTCCCGGTCGCGCGCACCGCCGCGGCCGGCACCCGCGGGCGCAGCAGCCACGGCTGCTCGGGCAGGGCATCGCCGTAGGTGGCGCGCACCCACGGGTAGCTGCACAGTTCCTTCATCAGCATCGCCGCGCGCAGGCCCGCGCCGGCCCCGGGGCCCGGCATCACGTGCTGGCCGACCTCGCGGAAGCCGAAGCTGCCGTGGAACAGCAGGGCATGGTCGGTGCCCGGCTGCAGGAACACTTCGCAGGCCAGCTGCGGGTAGCGCAGCTCGGCGTAGCTCTGGGCATCCGCGTACAGGGCGCGGCCGACGCCGCCGCCGCGGCGGCGGCTGGCGACCGCCACCCGGTCGATGTAGAAGAAGTCCGGGTAGTGCGCGCGGAACCAGGCGAAGTTGCTGCTGTCGTGCGCCGCGTGCGCGCCGAAGCCGATCAGGAAGCCGGCCAGGGTGCCGTCGCGCTCGGCGACCCGGAAATACTCCGCGCCGTCGTACAGCCGGCGCAGGCGGGCGGCATCAAGCGGCAGGATCGCGGGACCGGCGGCGTTGTTGAGGGCCAGCACGGCGTCGAAATCGTGCTCGCGAACGTCGCGGATGGCGATCGTCATTCCCTTGCGCTCCCGTGGCGGTGGCCGGACCGGGCATGCGGTCCCGAGCCGGGATTATCGCATGCCGCCCGCGCCCGATGGCATGACCTTCGGTGCAGGCGGCCGCATGCGCACCGGGGTATAAGGGCGGCATGCTCGCGCGCCTGTCCCACACCCGCCTGCTGCGCACGGCCGGCCTGTTCACCTGGGCGATCGTGGGCCTGCCGCTGCTGTATTCCTGGCTCGGGCCGCGCCTGGGCGGGCCGCAGGCGGACGACGTGATCCTGCCGCCGCTGCCGTGGCAGGGCTGGCTGGCCTACTTCGCCTTCGGCGCCAGCTACGCCTGGCTGACCCGCGGCCTCGGCGAGCACCGCCGCACCGCGGTCGACTACCTGCTGCTGGTGGTGCTCACCCTGGCCGCGCTGGCGGTGAGCTACTACAACGGCTCGGGGCTGGGCAGCGTGCTGCTGATGGTCGCCGCCAGCGTGCTGCCGTGGCTGCTGCCGCTGGCGCCCGGCGCGGTCTGGCTGCTGGCCAGCCAGCTCGCGGTGGCGCCGGTGTTCATGCGCTGGCTGGACTTCCCGCTGTTCGACGCGCTGATGCAGTCCCTGCTGTATGCCGGGTTCTCCGGGTTCGTGTTCGTCACCAGCCTGGTCGCGCTGCAGCAGTCGGAGGCGCGCGAGGAGCAGCGCCGGCTCAACGCGGAGCTTCGCGCGACCCGCGCGCTGCTGGCCGAGAGCGCGCGCGTCAACGAGCGCACCCGGATCGCGCGCGAGCTGCACGACCTGCTCGGCCACCACCTCACCGCGCTGAGCCTGAACCTCGAGGTCGCCGGCCACCTGTCCGAAGGCCGGGTGAAGGAGCACGTGCAGCAGGCGCACACGCTGGCGCGCCTCTTGCTGACCGACGTGCGCGAGGCGGTCAGCCAGCTGCGCGAGGGCGGCGCGATCGACCTCGCCGCCGCGCTGCGCCCGCTGGCGGAGAACGTGCCGCAGCTGGACATCCACATCGACATCGGCGCACCGCTGTGCGTGGACGACCCCGAGCGCGCGCACGTGCTGCTGCGCTGCGCGCAGGAGGCGATCACCAACGCGGTGCGCCATGCCGGCGCGCGCAACCTGTGGCTGGAGGTGCACTGCCAGGGCGATGCGGTCGAGCTGCGCGCGCGCGACGACGGCGCCGGCGCCGAGCGCCCGGTGCCCGGCAACGGCCTGCGCGGCATGCGCGAGCGCCTGCAGCAATACGGCGGCAGCCTCGAGGTGGCGACCGCTCCCGGCCAGGGCTTCGCGCTGCGCATGCGCCTGCCGCTGGCCAGCCCCCTGCATCCCGGCCCCGCCGGAGGAGTCCCCGCATGATCCGCGTGTTCCTGGTCGACGACCAGACCCTGGTGCGCCAGGGCATCCGTTCCCTGCTGTCGCTGGCCGACGGGATCGAGGTAGTGGCGGAGGCCGCCGACGGCCGCCAGGCGGTCGAGCAGATCCCGCAGCTGCGCCCGGACGTGGTGCTGATGGACATGCGCATGCCGGTGATGTCCGGGCTGGAGGCGCTGCAGGCGCTCGGCCGCGCCGGCACGCTGCCGCCGACCATCATCCTCACCACCTTCGACGACGACCAGCTGGTGCTGGCCGGGATCAAGGCCGGGGCCAAGGGCTACCTGCTCAAGGACGTGTCGCTGGAGCAACTGGTGGATGCGATCCAGACCGTGGCCCGCGGCGGCTCGCTGGTGCAGCCGGCGGTGACCCAGCGCCTGCTGTCGGGGCTGGAGCACATGCGCAACGAGTTCGTCAGCCTCGACCGCCCGGACCCGCTGACCGACCGCGAGACCGAGATCCTGCGCCTGATGGCCTCCGGCTTCTCCAACAAGGAGATCGCCAACTCGCTGGGCGTGGCCGAGGGCACGATCAAGAACCACGTCTCCAACATCCTGAGCAAGCTCGGCGTGCGCGACCGCACCCGCGCGGTGCTCAAGGCATTCGAGCTGCAGCTGGTCTGACCAGGACAGGATGCCCGGCCCGCCACGTGCGCGGCCCTCTGCCGCACGCCTGCAACCTGCATCCGCCAGGCTGGCAGGGGCGTGGGCGCACCATGCGCCGAGGTATGGCGGAGATGCCCCGGGCCGCCCGCTGGCGCCCTCGCCGCCGCGCGCGGCGGTTTGCTACCATGGCGAGTCTGCGCGGCCATGATCCCGCCACGGCCTATCCCGGAGACCGCTGAATGACCCGTCTGCTCGAGATCCTGATTTCCATCGCGATCGTCGTGGCGCTGTACCTGATCGTCGCCCTGGTCCTGCCTTCCGAGCGCCACCTGGTGGAGAAGGCCGAGACCAACCGCAAGCTCACCCTCGTGTTCGACACCCTCAACAGCTTCCGCCGGTTCAAGGACTGGAACCCGCTGGTGCTGCGCGACCCGAGCATGCAGCTGACCCTGTCCGGCCCGCCCTCCGGCGTCGGCGCGCGGCTCGACTACGACTCCAGGAACGACAAGATCGGCAAGGGTTCGTACGAGATCATCGAGAGCATCCCCAAGCAGAAGGTCGTCTACAAGATCGAGAACATCGAGCGCGGCCACGACAAGCGCACCGCGTTCGAACTGCAGCCGACCGGCCGCAACAACCGTAACGTCGAGATCACCCAGACCTACGACGTCACCTACGGCTGGGACCTGCTCGGCCGCTACGCCGGCCTGTACGTCGCCCGCCACGTCGGCGACGACATGAAGCTCGGGCTGTCGCGCCTGGTCGCCCTGCTGGCGTCGATCCCGAACGAGGACTACGCGGTCAGCGGCAGCAAGCTGGTCGGCTTCAAGCTGATCGACCGCCCGGCCGAGGACGTGCTGTACGTCAACGCCGGCAACGTCGAGCGCGGCAACGCCCAGATCCAGGCCTCGATCACCAGCAACAGCGAGTGGATCAAGCGCGTGATCGAGGCCAACGGCCTGGAGGCGGTCGGCCCGGTGCGGATCGTGACCACCGACCTCGGCCGCGAGACCTACAACTTCGACGTCGCCCAGGTGGTGCGCCGCAAGAACGGCGGCCCGATCGGCAACATCGCCCTGCAGGGCCCGGTCAAGTACGAGCACACCGAGCCGACCCAGGCGGTGATGGCGTCCTACACCGGCTACATGGCCGAGCTGGAGAAGGCCCGCAACGCCCTGCGCGCCTGGGCCGCGGTCAACGGCTACGACGTGACCGGGCGTCCGTACGAGAGCTACAAGTCGGGCATTGCCGCCTCGTTCACCCAGGACGGCCAGTTCGACATCTACTGGCCGATCAAGCCGGTCAGGAACGGACAGTAATCCCGCCCCGCCATGCCGACGGACGCCGCGCACCGCGCGGCGTCCGTGTTTGCGGGATCCGCGTTCGGAGGGACGCATGCCGCGCCATCGCCGTGGGTTCGATCTCGAGGCGGCGCACGCGCACCTGGTGCGTGCCGACCCCGCGCTCGCGCCCTGGCTGCGCCGGCACGGCCCGCTGCCGGCGCCGGCGGGCTGGCGGCGCCGGCTGCAGCCAGTGGATGCGCTGGCGCGCGCCATTTTGTACCAGCAGCTCAGCGGCAAGGCCGCGGCCACGATCGTGGCGCGGGTCGAGGCCGCCGCCGGCAGCCGCCGGCTGGATGCCGCGGCGCTCATGCGGGTGGACGACGCGCGCCTGCGCGCCTGCGGAGTCTCCGCGAACAAGCTGCGCGCGCTGCGGGATCTTGCCGCGCGCGCCGAGGCCGGACAGGTGCCGGACGCGCGCCGGCTGGCGTACATGGACGCGGAGGCGATCGTGCAGGCGCTGCTGCCGGTGCGCGGGATTGGGCGCTGGACGGTGGAGATGCTGCTGATGTTCCAGCTCGGCCGCCCCGACGTGCTGCCGCTGGACGACCTCGGCATCCGCAAGGGCGCGCAATTGCTCGACGGCCTGCCGCAGCCGCCGGACGCCGCCGGGCTGCGCGCGCGCGGCGCGGCATGGGCGCCGTACCGCACCTATGCCGCGCTGTGGCTGTGGCGGATCGTGGCGCTGGTGCGCGACGAGGCGCAGGCCTGAAGCCGCGCCGGGTCAGCGCAGGCGCGGCCCGCCGAGCGCGGCGACCCAGGCGCGCAGCCCGTCCACCGTCACATAGCCCTGGGCGTCCGCCACCTGGTTGGCATAGGTGCTGCCCAGCAGGCGGCCGTCCGCGTCCAGCAGCAGGAAGGCCGGGATGCCCTCGATGCCGAGACGCGTGTACACGTAATCGGCGCCGGGCGCGACCACCGGCCAGGTCAGGCCATGGCGGCGGCGGAACTGCGTGGCCTCGTCCGCGTCCTCCGCGCACAGCGCGAGCACCTGCAGGTCCGGGTTGGCGGCGTGCAGCGCGTTGAGCTTGGGCACCTCGCGGATGCACGGCCCGCAGCTCACGCTGAACACGTTGAGCAGCAGCGGCGCGCCGCGGAAGGCGGCCAGGTTCGGCGTCGCCGCGAAGTCCGGCAGCGGCTCGCCCGGCTCGACGCGCAGGGTGGTGATCGGGAAGTAGTGGCGGACGGCGGGGCGCACGGTGGCGATGGATGGCAGCGGCCGCTGCACCTTAGCACGCAGGCGGCGGTGCGCCGGTCGCGTCCAGCCAGGCCTGCAGCCAGGGCCGCAGGTCCGGCAGGACGTGCCGCGGGCAGCAGCCGGCGACCGCTGCCAGGCGTTCCCGCAATGCGGCAGTCGCGGGGGTCGCCGCAGCGGCCAGCAGATCGAGCACGCGTTGCAGCTCCGCCAGCTGCAGAGTGCCGGCGAGCACGCGGGCGACCGCGTTGCGGATCACCGCCTCGACCGCGGGTGCGCCTTCGGCCGCGATCGCCCGCGCCAGTCCCTGCGCGCGCGGCGCCAGCAGGCGGTCGAGGCGCGCGGAGGGATTGGCAACGGCGGCGCGGCCCGCCGGCATCAGCGGTGCCCGGCGAGCAGGTCGCGCAGCACCACCGCCTGGTTGTGGGCCTCGTCGTGGGCGGCATACAGCAGGGTCAGCGGCCGTTGGCGCGCGTGCGCACGCAGTGTCTGCAGCGCCTCCGCCGCCGCACCGGCCTGCAATTCGGCCAGGTAACGGCGGCGGAACTCGCCCCACTTGGCCGGATCGTGCGCGAACCACTGGCGCAGCGCGGTCGAAGGCGCCACTTCCTTCAGCCACAGGTCGATGTGCGCGGCCTGCTTGCGCAGCCCGCGCGGCCACAGCCGGTCGACCAGGATGCGCATGCCGTCGCCGGGCTCCGGCGGTGCATAGGCACGTTTGATCGCGACGTTCATCAGACCACCTCCTTCCGGCCGCACCATGCGCGGCTGCATGTTGCGGCCGGGTGAGGAGCGGCCCGGCCTTCAGCGGGTGGCGAACGCGATCTGGTACTGCAGCCACCACTGGTCGAAGCGCCGGCGCACGGATTCGTCGCGGCCGTTGTCGTCGCGGTCCTCGGGTACCGGCGCGCTCGCCCGGCTCCATTGCAGGCGCAGATGCTGCTGTGCCCGCGGCCGCCAGGTCAGGGCCAGGCTGGTGCGCTCCATGTCGTCGAAGTAACTGGTGATGCGCGGGCCGACTGTGGCCCGCGCGCGGCTGGCGCGGTGGGTCATGCCGACCCGGTCGTGGCGCAGTCCGGCCTGCCAGCGCGGCGAGAGGTCGTGCACCACCTGCAAGTAGGCGCCGTCCACCCGCAGGTCGCGCGGCTGCCCGACCAGCACCGGCTTGAGCTGGTGATAGACCAGGGTCAGATCCTTGCGCTGGTCCCAGTACTCGCCTTCCACCCGCCAGCCGCGGCCTGCGGCATCCGGCCGCGTGACCCAGGCGACCTGCGCTCCGTACATGCGTGCCTTGCCCTGCAGGCCGTGGTCCGCCTCGTTGATGCCCGGATGGTAGTCGTGCAATTCCTGATGCAGGCGCGAGTCCAGCTGCCAGCCGCCCAGGTGCAGCTCGGCGGCCGCGCCCAGGGGGATGCGGGTGCGCGCATAGGCGGTGCGCAGCGCCGGCCACTCCGGGGCGCCGGCGAACGGCAGGCGGATGCCGAATGCGTTGGCCTCTCCGTTCACCCGGCCGGCGACGCCGGGGTTGCCGGTATTCATCCATTCCGTGCCGAGTTGCAGCCAGGGCGCGAATCGCGGCAGCCATTCCAGCTGCACGCCGCGCCCGCGCAGGGCATCGTCCAGCAGCATGCGGTAGGGCAGCGGACGGTCGGCGAACGCCCACTCCGGCATCTGCACCGCATTGAGCAGGCCGATCCCGCTGTAGAACTTGCCGGCGCGCAACTGCAGGCCGGTGTCGCCGAGGCGGCCGGCCAGCCAGGCCTCGTCGAGGCGGACTTCATCGCGTACCGCCACCAGCGAGAGCCGCCCATGGCCCCACTCGCCCGCCTGCAGCTGCGTGCCCAGTTGCGCGCGCTGCAGGTTCAGCCCGCGCCGCAGCGGGTCGCCATGGTCGTGCACGTTGTAGATGCCCAGCGCCTCCTGCAGGGCATGGTCGGCGCGACCCCCGTGGTCGTCGTCGTACCAGGCCAGGTCCAGGCTCGCATCCGCGCGGACGCGCAGATCGGAGGCGGTCGCCGTGGTCGTGAGGGGCAACAGCAAGGACAAGGCCAGCAGGGACAGGTGTCGGTTCGGCATGGGGGCTCAGTTAGTTACGTTATAACGTACTAAATTAGACAATGCCGATATGACAGGCAATGGACCGCAGCGCGCATCGCACGGCCAGCGCGCCGTCGACGGCAGGGAAGCGAGGGAGCGCAGATGCGTGCCGCGGCAACGGTCCGCGCGTGTGGGTGATCGCGGTGGCCTGTGAGAATCGCGCCCGCGGCGGGCGGAGCGATCCGCCTACGCGCCGGCCCGGGATGTCAGCGGTCTGCGGGGAGTGGGGCGGACACGGCGTCCCCCCAGCCGCCGCCGAGCGCCTGGATCAGCGCGACCGCGGCGGCGTAGCGGCGGTTGCGCAGGGTGAGTTCGGCGTTGCGTGCGTTGATCGCGGTGGACTGCGCGGTGAGCACGTTGAGGTAGGGCGCCAGCCCCGCCTTGTACTGGTTTTGCGCCAGCCGCAGGGCGTCCTCCGCGGCCTGCACCACCTGTGCCTGCTGCTCGGCCTCGGCGGCGAGGATGCGCTGCGCGGCGAGCTGGTTCTCCACGCCCTGCAGCGCGGCCAGCACCGTCTGCCGGTAGTTGGCCACCGCCTGCCGGTAGCCGGCCTCGCTGCTGCGCACCTGCGCGCGGCGGGCGCCGCCGTCGAACAGGTTGGCGGCCAGCTGCGGACCCAGCGACCACAGCAGCACCGGCGCCGAGAACACGTCGGCCAGGCGCGCGGCGCTGTGGCCGGCGCTGCCGCCGAGGGTGAGGGTGGGGAACCAGGCGGACTTGGCGACGCCGATCTGCGCGTTGGCGGCCTCCACCTGCGCGCGCGCGGCGGCGATGTCGGGCCGTCGCTGCAAGAGGTCCGCGGGAAGGCCGGGCGGGATCGCCGGGATCGTGGGCAGTGCGTCGCGTTCGCGCAGCGAGAAGCCCGAGGGCGGTTGCCCGACCAGCACCGCGATCGCGTTCTGCAGCTGCGCGCGGGTGACGCCGAGGTCGGTCAGGCTGGTCTGCGCCTGCAGGTAGGCGGTGCGCGCGCTGGCGACGTCGGCGGCGCTGGCCACGCCCGCGCGGTAGCGGTTCTGGGTCAGCTCCAGCGCCTTGCCGGTATCGTCCACCGCCTGCTGCGCCAGCCGGCGCTGGGCATCCACCACCCGCAGCTGCAGGTAGCTCTGGGCGAGGGTGGCCTGCAGGCTGAGGCGGACGTTGCGCAGGGTGGCGGCGCTGGCCTGCGCGTTGGCGCGCTGCGCGCGCACCTGTTCGCGCACCTTGCCCCACAGGTCGGGCACCCAGCTGGCGGTGACCTCGGCGCTGGCCTGTTCGCTGACGCCCGCCGAGGTGGCGGTGCGCGCGCGGGTGTCGCCGAGGCTGGCGTTCAGGGCCGGCCAGTAGCTGGCCTGCGCCTGGCGCACCGCCGCCTGCGCCTGGTCGTAGGCGGCCAGCTGCGCGGCCAGGGTCTGGTTGTGGGCCTGCAGCTGCTGCTGCAGGGCCTCCAGTTCGGGATCCGCGAACACCTGCCACCACGCGCCCGCCGGCTGCGCCGACCAATCCTGCGCGGGCTGCCACTGCGCGTCGTCCGCGGCGTAGCCGGCGGGCATCGGCGTGTCCAGCGGCGGATGGGTGAGCGCGCCGGCGGCGCAGCCGGTGAGGCTGGCGGCCAGCAGTGCCGCGAGCAGGGGCGGCGCGGGACGACGGCTCATGCGGGACGCTCCTGGGTGGGGCCGGCCGCCGTGCGCCGCTGCAGCCAGTGCAGGCCGCGGCGGCGCAGGCGATCCAGTTCGAGGTAGATCACCGGAGTGGTGTACAGGGTCAGCGCCTGGCTGACGATCAGGCCGCCGGCGATGGCGATGCCCAGCGGCTGCCGCAGCTCGGCGCCGTTGCCGGTCATGAACGCCAGCGGCAGCGCGGTGAACAGCGCGGCCAGGGTGGTCATCAGGATCGGGCGCAGGCGCAGCGTGGCGGCGCGGAAGATCGCCTCGCGCGGGTCGAGGTCGTGGCTGCGCTCGGCCTGCAGTGCGAAATCCACCATCAGGATCGCGTTCTTCTTCACGATCCCGATCAGCAGGAACACGCCGATCAGGGCGATGATCGAGAACTCGGCGCCGAACAGCATCAGCGCCAGCACCGCGCCGACCCCGGCCGGCGGCAGGGTGGAGAGGATGGTCAGCGGGTGCAGGGTGCTCTCGTACAGCATGCCGAGCACGATGTAGATCGCCAGCACCGCGGCCAGGATGTACAGAGGCTGGTTCTTCATGGTGTCCGAGAACAGCTTGGCGGTGCCCTGGAAGCCGCCCTGGATCGCCGAGGGCAGCCCGATCGCGGCCATCGCCTCGTCGATCTTCTGCTGCACCTGGCCGAGGCTCACGCCCTTGTCGGTGTTGAACGAGATGGTGGAGGCGACGAACAGGCCCTGGTGGTTGACCGCCAGCGGCGTGTTGCTGAGCCGATAGTGCGCCAGTGCCGCCAGCGGGACGCGCTCGCCGCCGGCATTGACCAGGTAGATGCCCTGCAGCGCGGCCGCGTCCTGGCGGAAGCCGCGCTCGGCCTGCATCACCACCCGGTACTGGTTGAGCGGGGCGTAGATGGTGGAGACGATGCGCTGCCCGAAGGCATCGTTGAGGGCGTTGTCGATCGCCGCGATCGGCACCCCGTAGCGCGCGGCGGCGTCGCGGTCGATCTGCAGCCGCAGCTGCAGCCCGCTGGCCTGCTGGTCGGTGTTGACGTCGTTCAGGCCGGGCAGGCGCTTGATCGCCTCCAGCACCTTCGGCTCCCACTGCCGCAGCTGGTCGAGGTCGGAGGCCTGCAGGGTGTATTCGTACAGCGCCGCGGACGGACGCCCGCCGGCGCGGATGTCCTGCACCGGGAACATCGTGACCTGGGTGCCCGGCACCCGCCCCAGCGCGCGCCGCAGCTGCATCATCACCGTCTGCGCGCCGGCGCGCTGCGACTGCGGCTTGAGCTGCATGAACATGAAGCCGCTGTTGGCAGTGTCGCCGCCGGTGAACGCGACCACGTTCTGCACCGCCGGGTTGGCGCGCACGATCGCGACGATCCGCTCCAGCTTGCCGCTCATCTGCTGGAACGAGGTGGACTGGTCGGCCTGGATCCGCCCGATCAGCAGGCCGGTGTCCTGGGTCGGGAAGAAGCCCTTGGGCACCACCGCGTACAGGTACACGGTCAGGGCGATGGTGGCGAGGAACACCGCCAGCATCAGCAGCGGGTGGCGCAGGGCCCAGCCGAGGCTGCGCGCGTAGCCGGCCTGGATGCGCTCCCACGCGCGCGCCATGCGCGCGGGCCGCGCCGCCGCGTCCGCGGCGTGCGCCCGCAGCCAGCGCGAGGCCAGCATCGGCGTGACCGTGAGCGAGACCAGCAGCGAGATCCCGATCGCGACCGACAGCACCATCGCGAACTCGTGGAACAGGCGCCCGACGATCCCGCCCATGAACAGCACCGGCAGGAACACCGCGACCAGCGACAGGCTCATCGACAGCACGGTGAAGCCGACCTCGCCGGCGCCCTGCAGCGCGGCCTGCAGCGGCGGCACGCCGTCCTCGAGGTGGCGCATGATGTTCTCGATCACCACGATGGCGTCGTCCACCACGAAGCCGGTGGCCACGATCAGCGCCATCAGCGACAGGTTGTCGAGCGAATAGTCCAGCAGCCACATCGCGGCGAAGGTGCCGACCAGCGACAGCGGCACCGCCAGCGCCGGGATCAGGGTCGCGCGCCAGTCGCGCAGGAACAGCCACACCACCAGCACCACCAGCGCCACCGCCAGCAGCAGGGTGCGCTCCACCTCGGCCAGCGAGGCGCGGATGGTGGTGGTGCGGTCGGACATGACCGCCATGTCGATCCCGGCCGGGATCGAGGCCTTCAGCTGCGGCAGCGCCGCTTTCACCCCCTCGACCGCGGCGATGATGTTCGCGCCCGGCTGGCGGTAGATGATCAGCTGCACCGACGGCTTGCCGTTGGCCAGGCCCATGTTCTGGTCGTTCTGCAGGCCCTCGCGCACGCGCGCCACCGCGTCCAGCGGCACCGGCCGTCCGTCCTTGTAGGCGACCACGATGCGGCGGTAGTCGTCGGCCTGCGTCAGCTGGTCGTTGCTGGCCACCTGCCAGCGCCGCGCATCCCCGTCGATCGCGCCCTTGGGGCCGTTGACGTTGGCCGCGGCGACCGCCTGCCGCACCTGCTCCAGCGCCATCCCCATCCCGTTCAGGCGCGCCAGGTCGAGGTCGATCCGCACCGCCGGCAGCGCCGCGCCGCCGACGCTGACCGAGCCGATGCCGGGCAGCTGCGAGATCTTCTGCGCCACGATGGTCGAGGCGGCGTCGTACATCTGGCCGCGGGTGAGCGTCGCCGAGGTCAGCGACAGGATCATGATCGGCGCGTCGGCGGGGTTGAGCTTCTGGTAGGTCGGGTTGCCGGTCAGCCCGGTCGGCAGCAGCGGGCGCGCGGCGTTGATCGCCGCCTGCACCTCGCGCGCGGCGGTGTTGATGTTCTTGGACAGCTCGAACTGCAGGATGATCCGGGTCGAGCCCTGGGTGCTGCTGGAGCTCATCTGGGTGATCCCGGCGATCGTGCCCAGGCTGCGCTCGAGCGGGGTGGCGACGGTCGCCGCCATCACCTCCGGGCTGGCGCCGGCCATGCTGGCGTTGACGGTGATGGTCGGGAAGTCCACCTGCGGCAGCGGCGCCACCGGCAGCAGCCGGAACGCGATGAAGCCGGCCAGCAGCACCGCCAGCGCGAGCAGGCTGGTGGCGACCGGGCGGCGGATGAACAGCGCCGACAGCGACCAGCCGACCGCCTGCACCCGCGGTGCGAGCTGCCCGGGCATTTGGCCCGGCGGCCTCGGGGTGCTCATGCCAAAGGCTCCTGCGCCTCGCCGGCGCGGCGCGCGCGCCAGGCGCGCAGGCGCAGCGACAGGCGGTCGAACGCGAGGTAGATCACCGGGGTGGTGAACAGGGTCAGCACCTGCGACAGCAGCAGGCCGCCGATCAGGGTGATGCCCAGCGGCTGCCGCAGCTCCGCGCCCATGCCGCCGCCGATGACCAGCGGCACGGCGCCGAACAGCGCGGCGAAGGTGGTCATCAGGATCGGGCGCAGGCGCAGCCGCGCTGCCTGCAGGATCGCCGCCTCCGGCGCCAGCCCCTGCTGGCGCTCGGCTTCCAGCGCGAAGTCCACCATCAGGATCGCGTTCTTCTGCACGATCCCGATCAGCAGGATGATGCCGATGATCGCGATCACGGTCAGGTCGTGCCCGGTCAGCATCAGCGCCAGCAGCGCGCCGATCCCGGCCGAGGGCAGGGTGGAGAGGATCGTGACCGGGTGGATGTAGCTCTCGTACAGCACGCCCAGCACGATGTACATGGTGGCGACCGCCGCCAGCAGCAGCCACAGCTGGTTCGACAGCGCGGCCTGGAACGCGCTGGCCGCGCCCTGGAACTTGAGCGTGACCGCGGCCGGCAGCCCGGCGTCGCGCGCCGCGCCCTCGATCGCGGCGACCGCCTTGCCGAGCGACACCCCGTCGGCCAGCGCGAACGAGAACAGCACGGCCGGGAATTGGCCGAGGTGGTCGATCGCCAGCGGGGTCTGGCGCTGGTCGATGCGCGCGACCGCGGTGAGCGGCACGGTCTGGCCGTTGCCCGCCTGCAGCTGCACGCCGTCGAACGCGGCCAGGCCCTGCGCGCGCGGCACGCCGTCCGCGCCGGCCTCGCCCTGGGCCAGCACCACCCGGTACTGGGCGGACTGGGTGAAGATGGTGGAGACCAGGCGCTGGCCAAAGGCGTCGTACAGCGCGCTGTCGATCGCGGCCATGCTGATCCCCAAGCGCGCGGCGGCAGTGCGGTCCACCTCCACGTACGCCTGCAGGCCCGCGTCCTGCAGGTCGTGGGTGACCCCGTGCAGCTCCGGCAGCGCCTGCAGCCGCGGCAGCAGGGCGTGCACCGCCTGCGCCAGGCCGTCCTGGCTGGTGGCGGCCAGGCTGAACTGGTACGGGTAGCGCCCGCTGATGTCGTCGATGGTCAAATCCTGCACCGGCTGGAAGTACGCCGCGATGCCGGTGACCTGCGCCGCCCGCTGCTCCAGGCGGTCGATCACCGCCTGCACCCGCAGCCCGCGCTGCGCCAGCGGCTTCAGGCTCACCAGCAGGCGGCCGGTGTTGAGGGTGGTGTTGACCCCGTCGATGCCGACCACCGAGGACACGCTCTCGACCGCGGGGTCCGCCAGCAGCGCCTGCGCCAGCGCGGTCTGGCGCTGGCGCATGGCGGCGAACGAGATGTCCTGCGGCGCCGCGGTGCTGACCTGCACCAGCCCGGTGTCCTGGACCGGGAAGAAGCCCTTCGGCACCAGCGCGTACAGCAGCAGGGTCAGCAGCAGGGTGGCGCCGGCCAGCGCCAGCACCATGCGCTGGTGGCCGAGCACCCAGCGCAGCGCCTGCAGGTAGCGCTCGGCCAGGCGTTCGAACAGCTGCCCGCTGGCATGGAAGAAGCGGCCCTGGCGTTCCTCCGGCACGTGCCGCAGCAGGCGCGCGCTCAGCATCGGGGTGAACGTCAGCGAGACCGCGGCGGAGATGATGATCGCCACCGCCAGGGTCACCGCGAACTCGCGGAACAGCCGCCCGACCACGTCGCCCATGAACAGCAGCGGGATCAGCACCGCGATCAGCGAGAACGTCAGCGAGATGATGGTGAAGCCGATCTGGCCGGCACCCTTGAGCGCGGCCGCCAGCGGCGGCTCGCCGGCCTCGATGTAGCGCGCGATGTTCTCGATCATCACGATCGCGTCGTCCACCACGAAGCCGGTGGCGATGGTCAGCGCCATCAGGGTCAGGGTGTTGATCGAGAAGCCGAGCAGGTACATCACCGCGAAGGTGCCGACCAGCGCCAGCGGCACCGCGGTGGCCGGGATGAAGGTGGCGCGCCCGCTGCGCAGGAACACGAAGATCACCGCCACCACCAGCACCACCGCCAGCAGCAGCTCGACCTGCACGTCGGCGATCGCGGCGCGGATGGTGACGGTGCGGTCCGACAGCACCGACAGGTGCGCCGCGCCCGGCAGCTGCGCCTGCAGGTCGGGCAGCAGGGCGTGGATCGCGTCCACCACCGCGATCACGTTCGCGCCCGGTTGGCGCTGCACATTGAGGACCAGGCCCGGCCGGCCGTTGACGGTGGCGGCTTGCCAGGCGTTCTCCGGGCCGGTGTCGATGCTGGCCACGTCGCCCAGCCGCACCGGCGCCCCGTTGTTGTAGGCGAGGATCAGCTCGCGGTACTGCTGCGGGCTCTGCAACTGGTCGTTGGCGTCGATGGTGAAGCTCTGCCGGGTGCCGTCGATGCTGCCCTTGGGCGCGTTGACGTTGGCCGCCGCCAGCGCGCTGCGCAGGCTGTCCAGGGTCAGGCCCATCGCCGCCAGCTGGCGCGCGTTGACGGTGACCCGCACCGCCGGCTTGTGGCCGCCGGACAGCGTCACCAGGCCGACCCCGGAGACCTGCGAGAGCTTCTGCGCCAGGCGGGTGTCGGCGAGGTCGTACAGGGTGGTCAGCGGCAGGGTGTCGGAGGTCAGCCCGAGGGTGATCACCGGCGCGTCGGCCGGGTTGACCTTGGCGTAGATCGGCGGCTGCGGCAGGTCGTTGGGCAGGAAGTTGCCGGCCGCGTTGATCGCCGCCTGCACTTCCTGCTCGGCCACGTCGAGCGGCAGCGCCAGGTCGAAGCGCAGGGTGATGACCGAGGCCCCGCCCGAGCTCACCGCCCACATCTGGCTGAGCCCGGACATCTGCCCGAACTGGCGCTCCAGCGGCGCGGTGACCGCCGAGGTCATCACCTCCGGGCTGGCGCCGGGATACAGGGTGGTGACCTGGATGGTCGGGTAGTCCACCTCCGGCAGCGCCGCCTCCGGCAGCAGGCGGTAGCCGATCACGCCGGCCACCAGCACCGCCACCATCAGCAGGGTGGTGGCGATCGGGCGCAGGATGAACAGCCGCGACGGGCTGGGGCGGTCCGCCTCCGGGTCCGGCGCGGTCGGCTCCGGCGGGTGCGCGTCCTGCATCAGCCGGCTCCGTGGCGCTTGCCGGACGGGTGGCCGCCCGCGGCCGGGGCCGCGCTGCCGGACTGCGCCGGGACCACCTTGACCTGGGCGCCGTCGCGCAGGCGGTCGAGGCCGTCGGTCACCACCCGCTCGCCGGCGCGCAGGCCCTGGGTGATCCGGGTCAGGTCGCCGTGGGTGCCGCCGGTGACGACCCTGCGCAGGGCGACCTTGCCGTTGGCGCCGATCACGTACACATAGGTGCCGGGCGCGCCGACCGCGACGGCGGTGGTCGGCACCATCAGCGCGTCCGGGATGGTGCGCACCAGCACGCGCACGTTGACGAAGGCGTTGGGATACAGCGCGAGGTCGCGGTTGGGGAATTCGGCGCGGAAGGCCAGGGTGCCGGTGGCGGCGTTGATCTGGTTGTCCGCGGCCAGCAGGCGGCCGCTGTCGAGCAGGCGGCTGTTGCCCGCGTCCCAGGCCTGCACCGTGACCGCATGCCCGGCATGCAGTTCCTCCAGCACGTCCGCCACCTGCGGCTGCGGCAGCGCGAAGGTGACCTGCACCGGTTGCACCTGCGCGATCACCGCGACCGGGGTGGCGGTGCCGGTGCCGCTGGTGGCGCCGTTGCCGCCGCCGACCGCGCCGCTGGTGTTGACCAGGTTGCCCGCGTCCACCGGGCGCAGGCCGACGATGCCGTCCACCGGCGCGGTGATCCGGGTCCAGCCCAGTTGCAGCTGCGCGTTCGCCAGCGCAGCTTGGTTCGCCTTCAAGGTGGCCTGCAGCTGCGCCACCGTGGTGCGCTGGTCGGCCACCTGCTGTTCGGCGATCGAATCCTGCTTGAGCAGGGTTTCGTAGCGTGCGAGGTCGCGCTGCGCGCCAGCCAGCTGGGCCTGGGTCTGCGCCACCTGCGCCTGCGCCTGCTGCACCGCGACCTCGAACGGGCGCGGGTCGATCCGCGCCAGCAGCTGCCCCTGGCGCACCTGCTGGCCTTGCCGGTACTCGACGCTCTCCAGCAGACCCGAGACCCGCGGCATCACGTTCACCAGCCGGTGCGGCGTCACTGTGCCGAGCGCGGTCAGCCACACCGGCATCGGCTGCACCTGGGCCAGCGAGGCGGTCACCGCTTGCGGCCCCTGCATGCCGCGACTGCCGGGACTCCCGGGCCCGCCCGGGCCGCCGGGCCCGCCGCCGCGCTGGCAGGCCGCCAGCGCGAGCAGGCAGGTCGCCGTCGCCAGCCAGCGCCATGGGGCAGGGCGGGACAGCGAAGGGAATGGGGATGTGGCGGGAGGCGATCCGGTCGGGGCAGCCATGTCAGTCCGTTGCCTGCAGGGGGGCGCCGGTGCTGGCCCGGCGGAGGATGCATGATGCCTGAGCGCAACGGCGCAGCGCGGGCAGGGTTGACCCGCAGGCCGGGCAAGGCGGATGCGCGATCGGCACTTGCTTTGGATCGGCGCATGGGCTAGCCGTGGCGTGGTGTATGCCTGTACCCCCAGTGATCCCTCCCGTGCACGGCAGCACTTGCTGTACTGCGCATTGACGCTGCGCTCGAAATTAGTTATACATTCGATCAATGAACTCGGTCGGGAGGAAGGGCTGCCATGCATGCGCAGATGACCGAGGCCGCAGCTCCGCAGTTGCATCCCCGCAACCGCGGGTTCGTTTGGCGTGATGCGGAGTATCAGCCGGGGGGCTTGCTGGATGCCGCGCAGGTGGCGCAGTTCAACCGCGACGGCTACTTCGTGCTGCGCGGCGCCTTCGACGCCGACACCCTGGCGGCGGTGACGGCGGCGATCGACCCGCTCGAACAGGCGCAGGAGGAGGCGGTGCGCGCAGCGGGCGGCGACCTGCAGCTCTCCAGCGCCGACGCGATCACCTTCACCACCCACCTGGTCACGCGCTCGCCGCTGCTGCGCGACTTCGCCTGCCATCCGGTCTTCCGCGGCCTGTGCCGGGCCCTGGTCGGGCCGCATGCGCGCCTCTATTGGGACCAGTCGGTCTACAAGAAGAGCGGCAAGCCGCAGGAATTCCCGTGGCACCAGGACAACGGCTATACCTTCGTGGAGCCGCAGCAGTACCTCACCTGCTGGGTGCCACTGGTGGACGCGGACGTCGAGAACGGATGCCCCTGGATCGCGCCGGGCCGCCATCGCGCCGGTACCTTGGCGCACTGGATGACACCGATCGGCCTGCAGTGCCTGCAGGAGGTCCCGGATGCCGTCCCTGCGCCGGCGCAAGCCGGGGACATGGTGGTGTTCTCGTCGCTGGCACCGCACCGGACCGGGCCGAACCTGCGCGCGGGCAGCGTGCGCAAGGCCTACATCCTGCAGTACGCCCCCGATGGCGCAATGGCGTATCGCGACGGCCAGCCGCCGCAGCCGCTGGACGATCCGCAGCGGCAATTCCTGCTCGACGCCGCTGGCCCATGAGCGAGGCGACGCCGCGACCGCGACCGCGCAACGCGGTGGTGGTGCTGCTGGACAGCCTGAATCGGCACATGCTGGGGGCGTGGGGAGGACGCGAGTTCTCCACCCCGCAGTTGGACCGCTTCGCCCGCCGTGCGGTCTGCTTCGACCGCCATTACGCCGGCTCGCTGCCGTGCATGCCGGCCCGCCACGACCTGCTGTGCGGGGCGTTGGACTTCCCGTGGAAACCATGGGGATCGATCGAGATCTGGGAGGAACCGATCACGGTCGCGCTACGCCGCGCCGGGGTCATCACCATGCTGGTCACCGACCACCCGCACCTGTTCGAGGTCGGCGGTGAGAACTACCACTGCGATTTCACCGCCTGGGACTACCAGCGCGGGCACGAGAGCGATCCCTGGCGCACCCGGCCCGACCCGAGTTGGCTGGGCGCACCCGCATTCAACCGCAGCAGCGAGCACTACGACCGGTCGCGTGGGCATTTCCGCGGGGAGGCGGACTTCCCGGGGCCGCGCACGCTCGCCGCCGCCGCGCGCTGGCTGCGCGAGGACGCGCCGGCGCACGAGCGCTTCCTGCTGTTCGTGGATGAGTTCGACCCGCACGAGCCGTTCGACACGCCCGAGCCGTGGGCCTCGATGTACGACCCGGACTGGCAGGGCCCGCACCTGATCTGGCCGCCGTATGCGCGCGCCGCGGTCGGCGAGGGCGTGCTCACGCCGCGCCAGGCGCGGCAGATCCGCGCCTGCTACGGCGCCAAGCTGAGCATGATCGACCACTGGTTCGGCAAGCTGCTGGACGCGCTCGACGACAGCGGGCGTTGGGACGACACCGCGGTGATCGTGTGCACCGACCACGGCCACTACCTCGGCGAGCGCGATGCGTTCGGCAAGCCGCCGATGCCGGTCTACGAACCGCTCGGGCACATCCCGCTGATGATCGCCTGGCCGGGGCGCGCGCCGGGGCGCTGCGACGCCTTGACCACCGGCGTGGACATCCACGCGACCCTGCTCGACCTGTTCGGTGCTGAGGCGCGCCACCGCACGCATGGCCGCTCGTTGCTGCCGCTGCTCGAGGGGCGCGCGCGCCAGGTGCGCGAGTGGGTGCTCTCCGGCTACTGGGGCCGCGAGATGCACCTCATCCACGACCGCTACAAGCTGGTGCGGGCTCCCGTGCCGGGCAACGCGCCGCTGTCGCTGTATTCCAACCGCTGGTCGACGATGCCGGTGGCGCACTGGCCGGAGCTGCGCCTGCCGCCACCGGATGCGCGCGCGGAGCTGGACCGCATGCCCGGCTCCGACATTCCGGTCATCCGGCAGCCCTACCGGGCCGGCGACCGCCTGCCGTTCTGGGCGATGGGCGGGTTCGACGGCGACCGCCTGTTCGACCTGCAGGAGGACCCGGAGGAATTGCATGATCTCTCCGGTAGCGCCGCCATGCAGGCCGCGCTCGACGTGCTGCGAATGGCCCTGCGCGAGATCGATGCCCCCGCCGACCAGTTCGCCCGCCTCGGTCTGTAGGCATCCACCGCCCGGCATCCTGGAGGCGGCCGCCGCACCCGCCGGCGTGCGGTGTTGGGCGCCTGTGCGCAGCCGCATGGCGACGCCGATTGCGCTGCATGCATGGCTTGGAGGCGTGTTGGCCGCTGCGCGGCGGGTGATGCGTTCCGCATCGGCAGGCGGGGGCACACGCAATCCGGCACACGCGCACATGCCCCGCCGACGCTGCCGGATCGCGGTTGAACAGGAGGCTTCAGATGCGGATTGGCAAGGCGGTGCTCACGTTGCTGTTGGCATCGGCAATGGGCCCGGCATGGGCGGCCGACGTACCGGTGCCCAAGGTCATGCGCGGCGTCCCGGCGAACGACGGCAAGTGGAAGATGGAGATGCTGGACGCGCCCGGGATGCCGCGCGAGGCGCGCCAGAACGCCGCCGGCATGCGCGGGATGACCGTCTGCACCACTGCCGCCAAGGCCTGGGCCGCGGATTCCAGGGCCAAGAGCGACTGCAGTGGCAAGCTGGTAGAAGACGGGGACAACCGTGCGGTGATGGAGCTGCGCTGCCCCAGCAGCGGCACGGCGATCCGCAACACCATGGTCCGCGCGGGTGCGGGCAGCTATGAGGTCACGGTGCAGGACCTCAAGCAGCCCGGGCAGCCGCCGATGCGCATGCGCATGAGCTACCTCGGCCCCTGCTCCGCCAAGGAGAGCGTGATCGGATTCGAGAAGAATTCCGACACCTGCAGGCAGATGCGCGCGAGGCTGCCCGACATCCGGCAGGCGCGCGCGTCGTGTGCACGCGGTGGGTCCGGGCGCGCGGCCTGCGAGCGCTCGATCGACCGCCAGGTCGCGGACATCCAGGCGATGTGCGGCGGCAAGTAGCGTGTACTGGGCCGACCAGAGTCCCATAGACACTCATTCGCCTTCGCCGCTCCGCGCAACGCCCCTGGAACTCCACTGGTGACATGCCGCTAGCGGAACCATGCTGCCATACTTCGCACGCCACGCGTAGAAGCTGGCCGGGCTGAAGCCGTGCTGTCGGCCCAGCTCCGACACCGCCATGTCGGCCTCGGCCTGCTTGATGAACCCGATGATCTGTTCCGTGGTGAATCGACTCTTGCGCATGTCCGTCCTCTCTGGATGACGGACTCTACCTAGCTTCGAGTGGTACGGCTTGCGGGGGGCAGGTCAACTGGCCGACGCCGGCATCGAGCCCTCGGTTGGCAGCGTCGGCGATTCCTACGACAACGCGATGGCCGAATCGATCATCGGCCTGTTCAAGACCGAAGTCATCGAACGTCAGAGCTGGCAGAACCTGGAGGCGGTCGAGATGGCCACGCTCAACTGGCAGCACTGGTATAACCACAAGCGCCTGCTCGGACCTATCGGGTACGTCCCACCAGCGGAGGCGGAAGCAGCCTACTATCGACAATCCAGTGAGCTGGCCGAAGCGGCCTGACTCACACCAACGAGTCTCCGGAATTCCCGGGGCGGTTCATCGCTACGGATGGCGGAGCGTGAAGCTTTTCTGGGAAGGAAGATGTCTGGGGCGGCCCTGTAATGCTCATGCGCACATGCGCCAATGGCTTTCCGAGCGGAAACCGCTGCGCATCCGCGTGGTGCGCATCGGTCTGCGCTTCCATCGGTTCTGCCCGATGGCTTATACCGTCTATGCACGGCGCGCGGATTGACAGGCTCACGCTTTGAGCCTTACCGGCCGGATAATGGCCGACATGAAAGCCCATACCTCTCATGCCGGTTCGCCCGCCGCGCCAGTGTTCTTGTCTGCATCCGCGCCACAGCCGCCCACGGTACGCGCGCGGCTATGGCTGCCGGGGCGTGCGTTCGGCCCTGCCGACGATCAGCCGCGGCTGTGGCTGATCCTCGCCGACGGCCGGGTATTGGCCTTCCGCCTGCCGAAGGTCGCGCTCGGCGATGACATGGTAATCGCGCCATTGGCGCAAGCCATGGCGGATGATCCACGCGGCGTGCGTTGGGAGATCGAACACCCGGCCTTCGGCTGGGCGCAGGTGCTCTATGCCGCGCCGGTACTGCCGGCCCCGAAGAAAGACCATGCCGCCTTCCTCTTCGATCCCGGCTACCGGCGCTTTCTTTCCTGTCTCGATGAGGAGATCATGCGACGATTGCTGTCGCTGGAACGCGAGGCGCACCCGCCCGCGGTCACGCGGCGCGACGGCGAGGCACCGCATCCCCTGCCGCGCCTTTATCTCGCCTCGGTGCGCAACTACAACCGCCTCGTCGCTTTGCCGGAAGAACGGCGCGAGCGGCGCATGCAGGCGATCGCCCGCTTTCCTGTATTGGTCGCGCCGATTCTTTTGACTCTGCACCATTCGCCCAATGTCCATGACGGCAAGCGCCACGCCTGGCGCGAGAAGGACGCAGCGATCGAGGCGGCCATCGACGCCGGGCGCGATCTCGCCGGCGCGCTGGCGCGGCATTACGGTATCTCCAAGGGTCTCGTGCGCGCACCGCTGTGCGCGCAGATGTGGCCGGTGCGCGATGGTAACCTGCGGCGCGGCTGGCTCAAGCTCCTCGACGCGCTGCCCGCCAATCAGCGGCCGACGCTGGCCGAATTCGAGCGCTGGCAACTGTATCTCGCCAATTACTTTGCGCTGCTCGGTGAAAACGATCACGGCCATCCCATGCCGCAGCCGCCGGCGGTGTATCGCGGCGCGTTCCGTCTCGGCTGGTCACGTACATGGGAGACGGCGACGCGCCGATATGGCGACCTGCACCCGGCGCTGGCCGACTGCCGCGATTTTCTCAATGCCGCACGCGAAATGGCGGCCCGCCGCCTGCACCGTGCCTATGGCCCACCGATGGGACGGCTGGCGGCTGGGTGGCTCGCCTGTCATGGCCTGCTGGGGTTGCTGGAGGCGTCGAGGCGCTGGCACCGCCTGCGGCCGGTGCCCGAGCGCTGGGACGCGCCGGAGGGCTTTCGGCTGCCGGCCATTCTCGGCCACTGGCAAGACCGAGGCCGCCACGCCGAAGAATTGCTCACGCCCGAGGCCCTGATCGATGAAGGCGAAGCGATGAACCATTGCGTGGCGAATTACTGGCCAGAATGCGTGGCCGGCGATCGCATCTTCGCCTTGCATTTGCCCGATGGCGAACGGGCCACCGCGCAATACCGGCCGACGATCCGTGATGACGTCGACTACGACACCGAATACCGGCTGGCGCAATTGCGCGGCCCGTTCAACCAAGAGGTAAGCGCTGCGATGTTCGCCTGGGCGCATAACGTCGCCTGTGAGCTCAACCAGCCTTCGCGGCAGGAGGCGCGCTGGGCGGCGCTGGAAACGCGTGGGCGGCTGGACGTCGCACGCCACGACGCGCGCCGCCACTGGCTGGCCCGGCTCGATGCCAAGAGCGAACGCCAGTTGGCGGCCGTACTGGGTTGGCTCGGCGTGCAGCCGCCGGGGCCGGAAGTGCTGTTGTATGCACATATCGCCGGCTATCAATACCATGCCGGGCCGAAGATCGAAGCGCAGCTTGCCTCCGGCCAGCCGCTCGAACTTGTGCGCGAACCCGACAATCCCCACGATGCGCAGGCAGTGCGCCTCAACTGGCAGGGGTATAAGCTTGGCTATGTGCCGCGGGAGCACAACGTCGAAATCGCCGCACGCCTCGATGCCGGCGAGCGGCTCATCGTCCGCATTACGGACATCGACTTCGATGCCGAGCCCTGGCGGCGGGTAGGGTTCATGGTCGAAAAGGCAACAGACGCTCAGGCGTGAGGAAGCCGTCCCATGGGGAAACGCGACTCGCAAGAAACGATCAAGAAACGCTGGTTCAAGTGGCGTGGTGTGGATTTCAATACCCGCCGCAGTTTTTTCGATCTTCACCCAGACCATAGCAGGCGTCTTTGCACCTGCCCGGCCTGCGGTTACCCGATGCTCGCCAGTCGCGCAGGCTTTGACTATTGCAGCCTGTGCCATTGGGAGGACGACGGCCAGGACGACCCCCACGCCGATGAGGCGTGGGGCGGGCCGAACGACCACAGCCTGACGCAGGCGCGGGCGAATTTCGAAATCACCTGCTGTGTCTGGTCGTTCGAAGAGAGGGGCGATTTCTCCCGCTGGAACGAGGCAACGCTGTTCGATGAGCGCATGATCGCTTCCAAGCGACGGCTGCGTGCCGCGTACGAGGCGCTGATGAGCTGCGAGACGCTCGCCCAGAGCTACGATCAGTGGCAAGAGATCGATGTTTTGTGGCGGGCGCACTTCGAACTACGTAATGCGGTTGAATCTGAATTGGATGAAATGATGGGAAAAACCAACAAACCGTAGCACGGAAATAACCGGCGATGAACGATGCGCTTATTGCCATCTTGACCTGCCCCCCTCAAGCCGTACCACTCGAAGCTAGGTAGAGTCCGTCATCCAGAGAGGACGGACATGCGCAAGAGTCGATTCACCACGGAACAGATCATCGGGTTCATCAAGCAGGCTG
>NZ_JAJOZK010000013.1 GCF_022419185.1 Thermomonas flagellata
GACAGCACCGTCAGCCAGGAATCCGACCTCTCGCTTCTCAGCCTTGGGTGCGCTGGAACAGGCGGTGGCGAAGACCGTCAGAAATACGAAGAGCGCAAGAGTTCTGACCATGAGAGCTAACCCCTGAGTTAAGCCGCGCCGCGAAGCGGCGTCGGCTTGGACGAATTGTTAGGCAACAGCTCGGTCCACTCCAAGGGCTCAAGCTTTCGATTGCCAGCGTTCCACATTCTGCCGTGGCGCGGGTAGCGACCGCCCGACAGGGGGCCGACCCGATGCACTTGCCGCCCGGCCAGTAGCTCGCGCAGCTCAGCAAGACGTTTGCGATACAGCTCATCTGGAACAGGCAGCGAGCCGCCCCAAGCCAAGACTAGCGTTGAGGTGCCAGAAGCGTGATGTGCGAGAGTCTCATTGTTTCTCGGACCTACAAGCTCGGCATAGGAGAGATGGCTGATCTCATGGACCTGCGGGCTGCGGCGCGCAAACAAGTTGAGGAACGTAACCGAACTAAACCCATGCTCTTCAGCCCAATACGACACCTTTCCCACGGTTGGGTCTGAGCGGGTACCGGAAGCACGACTCGGATTGCATTGAATGACCGCGAGCGACTTGTTTCCGGCCGCACTTGTTCTAGCAACAAGGGAGTAGCGGTAGTCGGGCTCTTCGAGGCAGCCGGTTAACGTGTAAGCCATGTCTGTTGCCTAACACCAAGTAGACCCCGAATCCGAGGCGTAGCCGGATGGTGCTACGCCCCGGGAACGCCGTCAAGGCAAATTCCTACTGCAAATTCAATCGATTGCGCATGGCGCGCCAGCCTCGCTTGGCTGAACGTTCCCGCATGGAACCCAGAGGCGGGGGTGTAATGGAACAGACGCTTGCAAAGCGGGGCGTAGCAAGGGCGGGTGGTGGTGAGCACAAAGTGCGCCTGATGGACGAAGTTCGGGCCAGGATCCGTGCCCGGCATTACAGTTTGCGCACGGAGCAGGCGTATCTGGGGTGGATACGGCAATTCATCGTGGCCAATGGCATGCGCCACCCGCGGACGCTGGGCGGGGCCGAGGTCGAGGCGTTCCTCACCCGGTTGGCGGTGGAGCGCCATGTGGCGGCCAGCACCCAGAATCAGGCGCTGTCGGCGCTGCTGTTCCTGTACCGGGAGGTCCTGGGCATCCAGTTGCCTTGGATGGAGTCTGTGGTGCGGGCGAAGCGGCCGCAGCGGTTGCCCTCGGTGCTGTCGGTGGACGAGGTGCGCCGGTTGTTGGCGATGCTGGAGGGTCGCGCCTGGCTGATGGCCAGCCTGCTCTACGGGACGGGCATACGCCTGATGGAATGCCTGCGGCTGCGGGTAAAGGACGTGGACTTCGCGCGGGGCGAGATCTTGGTGCGCGATGGCAAGGGCGGCAAGGACCGCCGCACGGTGCTGCCGCGCACGCTGGAGGAGCCGCTGCGACGGGAGATCGAACGCGCGCGGGTGCTGCATGCGCGGGATCTGGCCGAAGGGTTCGGTGCGACCGTGTTGCCGCACGCGCTGGCGCGCAAGTACCCGGGCGCACAGCGCGACTTCGGCTGGCAGTTCGTGTTTCCGGCGGAGCGCCGGTCGCAGGATCCGCGCGGCGGCGGCGTGCATCGCCACCACGTGGACGATGCGGTGCTGGCGCGCGCGTTGAAGCGGGCGCGGGCACGGGCGGGGCTGCACAAGCCGTTGAGCGCCCACACCTTGCGCCATTCCTTCGCCACCCACTTGTTGGAGGCCGGCTACGACCTGCGCACAATCCAGGAACTGCTGGGCCACAAGGACGTGACCACCACCCAGATCTACACCCACGTGCTCAACCGTGGCGGGCATGGGGTGCGCAGCCCGCTGGATGCGGCGTGATTGCCTCAGCCGCCGGCCGGGGCGATATGCAGGGTCGCTTTGGGGGCATCGCCGCGCGCGAGATCCTCCAGGCGCACCTGCCATGGGCCGAAGGTGGTCGCGGTCGCGCGGCCCTGCAACGGGCTGGTGTGCAGGCTGGCCTCCTGCGCAGGGCCGCGCGCCGGCTGCCAGCGCAGCGCGATCTCGGCATCGCCGGCCCAGATGCACTGTACGCCGGGCGGGCAGCGCGAGTCGTTGACCAGGCGCAGGTAGGTCAGGCGGCTGCCGTCGTCCAGGGTGGCGGTTTCGCCGACGTCGAGGACGAGGGTGCGCGCGGCCGCGGCCGGCGGCGGAGTCGGTGGAGTCGACGGGGACATGGGCGCCTCGGGCGGGGAGGATGCGGGCGGCGCGGCGGCGCAGCCGCCGAGCAGGGCCGGTGCGAGCGCGGCGGCAAGCACGGCAGCGGCGACCGGGGGGATGCGGCGGGACGGGGGCATGCGGGGGCTCCACGCGGTTGCCACCGGTATAGCACGCGCCGCGGCGGGCGCGCAGCGGTTCAGGCGTCGGCGTCGCGGCGCGAGGCCAGGCGGTCGGCCAGCCGGGTCGGTTCGGGCAGGCGGTAGCCGGCGGTGAAGCGCATCACCAGCTCCGGGGCCGAGGGCATGGCCACCCGGTGCCCCGGCGAGACCACCAGCGGCAGGCAGCCGGGCTTGCTGCGCAGCAGCCAGCCGATCTGTTCGCGGCCGTCGCGCAGCGGGGTGAATGCGCCGCGCATGTCGTGCAGGGCCAGGCGCGCCTCGCCCACCAGCACCGACTTGGCCACGCCGATGCTGGGCAGGCCGCTGAGGACGCCGAAATGCGCGGCCACGCCCAGCCGGCGCGGATGGGCGATGCCCTGGCCGTCGATCAGGGCCAGGTCCGGCGCGGTCGGCAGCAGGGCGAGCGCGGCCAGCAGCGCCGGCAACTCGCGGAAGCTCAGCAGGCCCGGCACGTAGGGCATGCGGGTGGGCAGGCGCGCCACCTGCGCATCGAGCACGTCCAGGGTGTCGGCATCCAGCAGCACCGCGGCAGCGCGGGTGGTGGCGCCGTCGTCCTCGAAGCCGACGTCGAACCCGGCCACGGTGCGCAGCGGTTTGCGGAAGTCGTCGCGCAGCACCACCCGGCGCGCCAGTGCCTCCTGCTCCGCGCGCAGCGCGGCGGTGTCGCCGGTCCAGTCGGGGATGCAAGCAGGCGCAGGAGCGTTCATGCGGGGATTGTAAGGACGGGGCGCGGGCCTTGCCCCCGTCCGTGGTTGGACAGGCTCACCACGAACGGGAGGGGCTCACCACCAACGGCTACGGGCCCGGATGCAATGCGGTCAGCAGGCCGCGTGCGGCCTGCAGGCGGGCCGCCGGCTCCGGCAGGTCGAGGCTGATGCGCAGCTTGTCCGGGCCGTCCATGCGGTAGTGCTTGGGCTGGCCCTGGATCAGGCGGATCACCGCCATCGGATCGACGTTGGGTTTCTCGACGAACTGCAGGCGGCCGCCGCCGGCGCCGAGGTCGAGCTTGCGGATGCCCAGCCGGGTCGCCGCCAGCTTCAGCTCGGCCACCGCGAACAGGTGCTTGGCGGGGTCGGGCAGCAGGCCGAAGCGGTCGATCATCTCCACCTGCAGCTCGCGCAGGGCGGCCTCGTCGCGCGCGGCGCTGATGCGCTTGTACAGGGTCAGGCGGGTGTGCGGGTCGGGCAGGTAGTCGTCCGGGATCAGCGCGGGCAGGTGCAGGTCCACGTCGGCGCCGTGGTGCTCGGGCGCGTCCACGTCCGGCAGCTTGCCCTGCTTGATGCTGCGCACCGCGCGCTCCAGCAGCTCGGTGTACAGGCTGAAGCCGACCTCGGCCATCTGCCCGCTCTGGTCCTCGCCCAGCAGCTCGCCGGCGCCGCGGATCTCCAGGTCATGGGTGGCCAGGGTGAAGCCGGCGCCGAGCTCGTCCATCGCGCTGATCGCGTCCAGCCGCTTGCGGGCGTCCTCGGTGATGCTGCGGCGGTCGGGGATCAGCAGGTAGGCGTAGGCGCGGTGGTGGCTGCGGCCGACGCGCCCGCGCAGCTGGTGCAGCTGGGCCAGGCCGAACTTGTCGGCGCGGTGGATGATGATGGTGTTGGCGTTGGGGATGTCGATGCCGGATTCGATGATGGTGGTGCACAGCAGCACGTTGAAGCGCTGCTTGTGGAAATCCAGCATCACCCGTTCCAGCTCGCGCTCCGGCATCTGGCCGTGGGCGATGCCGATGCGCGCCTCCGGCACCAGCGCCTGCAGCGTCTCGTGCATGCGCCCGATGCTCTCCACGTCGTTGTGCAGGAAGTACACCTGGCCGCCGCGCGAGAGCTCGCGCGCGAACGCCTCGCGCAGCAGCGCCTCGTCCCAGGCGTGCACGAAGGTCTGCACCGCCAGCCGGTTGGCCGGCGGGGTGGCGATGATGGAGAGGTCGCGCAGCCCGCTCATCGCCATGTTCAGCGTGCGCGGGATCGGCGTGGCGGTCAGGGTGAGCAGGTGCACGTTCGCGCGCAGCTTCTTCAGCGCCTCCTTCTGGCGCACGCCGAAGCGCTGCTCCTCGTCCACGATCACCAGGCCCAGGTCCGCGAACTTCACGTCCGGCTGCAGCAGGCGGTGGGTGCCCACGATCACGTCGAGCTTGCCCTCGGCCAGCTTGTGCAGCTCCGCCTCGATCTCTTTCTTGCTCTTGAAGCGCGACAGCACCTCCACCCGCAGCGGCCAGTCGGCGAAGCGGTCGCGGAAGTTGCGGTAGTGCTGCTCGGCCAGCAGCGTGGTCGGCACCAGCACCGCCACCTGCTTGCCGCTGCTGGCGGCGGCGAACGCGGCGCGCACCGCCACTTCGGTCTTGCCGAAGCCGACGTCGCCGCAGACCACGCGGTCCATCGGCAGGCTGGATTGCAGGTCGCGCAGCACCGCCTCGATCGCGGCGTGCTGGTCGGGGGTCTCCTCGAACGGGAAACTGGCCGCGAACGGTTCGTACAGCGCGCGGTCCAGCGCGATCGCCAGGCCCTGGCGCGCGTGCCGCTTGGCCTGGATCTCCAGCAATTCGGCGGCCACGTCGCGGACCTTCTCGGCCGCCTTCTTCTTCGCCTTGGCCCACTGTTCGCCGCCGAGGTTGTGCAGCGGCGCGGTGTCCGGGTTGGCGCCGGAATAGCGGCTGATGCGGTCCAGCTGCGCCACCGGCACGTACAGGCGGTCGCCCTTGGCGTATTCGATCTCGAGGAACTCGCCGGGTAGGCCGCCCACGTCCATCGCCACCAGCCCGCGGTAGCGGCCGACGCCGTGGTCCTCGTGCACGATCGGCGCGCCCTCGCTCAGCTCGCCGAGGTCGCGGATCACCGCCTCCGGCTCGCGCCCGGCGCGCTTGCGCCGGCGCGGCTGGCTGGCGCGTTCGGGGAACAGCTGGCGCTCGGTGAGCACGCACAGCGCCGGGGCGTCCAGCGCGAAGCCGTCGTCCAGCGCGGCCACCGCGATCGCGAAGCGGGCGCCGCCGGCGACGAACGCCGGCCAGCCTTCGACCACCTCCGGCGCCAGGTCCGCCGCCTGCAACAGCTCCAGCAGCGCCTCGCGGCGGCCGGGCGAATCCGCCGCGACCAGCACGCGCCCCGGATACTGCGCCAGGAAGCCGCGCAGTGCCTCGCCGGGGGCGTGGTCGCGCGCGGCCAAGGGCAGGCTCGGTGCGGGCTGTAGCGGCAGCGCGTGGGCCTCGCCATGGCGCGGATGCGCGCTGGCGCAGACCTCGATCCGGCTGCCCTGGTTCAGGCGCTCGCGCAGCGCCTCCGGCGGCAGCCACAGCTCGGCCGGCGGCAACAGCGGGCGTTCCAGGTCGTGGCGCAGCAGCTCGTGGCGCTCGCCGATCCGCGCCCATGCCTGCTCGGCCGCCTCCAGCGCGCCGTCCTCCAGCAGCGGCAGGTGGCCTGCGGGCAGGTAGTCGAACAGGGTCGCGGTGCGCGGATGGAACAGCGGCAGGTAGTACTCGATCCCGGCCGGGGCCAGCCCGGCCTTCAGGTCCTGCACCAGCCCGCTGCGCCGGGTGTCCACGTCGAAGCGCTCGCGCAGCGCCTGCAGCGCGGCCTGCACCCGCTCCGGCTCGAGCGGCACCTCGCGCCCGGGCAGCAGGTCGATCGCATCGCAGCGGTCGAGCGAGCGCTGGGTCTCCGGGTCGAACAGGCGGATGCTGTCGATCTCGTCATCCAGCAACTCCACCCGGAACGGCGCCTCGGCACCCATCGGGTACACGTCGAGCAGCCCGCCGCGCACGGCGAAGTCGCCGGGGTCGTACACCTGCGGCACGTGGCGGTAGCCGGCGGCCTCCAGCCGGCGCAGCTCGGCGCCGAGGTCGAGGCGCTGGCCGAGGCGCAAGTCGAAGCGCTGCCCGAGCACGTGTTCCGGCGGTGCCAGCCGCTGCAGCAGGGTGGCCGCCGGCACCACCACGATGCCGCGCGCCAGCGCCGGCAGCCGCGCCAGCGTCGCCAGGCGCTGGCTGGTGATGTCCGGATGCGGGCTGAAGCGGTCGTAGGGCAGGGTCTCCCAGTCCGGGAAGCCCAGCACCGGCAGCGCCGGGTCGCCGCCGGCGAGGGTGCGCAGGTCGGCCTCCAGCTGGTGCGCGGCGTGGTTGTCGCGCGCCACCAGCAGCAGCGGGCCGGGGTGCTGGCGCGCCGCGGCGAGCGCGGCGAATGCCAGCGCGGTGCCGTTGGCCGGCGCGCGCCACCAGGCGCGGGCTTGGCCGGTGCGGGGCAGTGGGACGCGGAAATCGGGCAGAACGGCGGACGGCGGCATCGACGGCAGGGGCGCCGGGCGCGGGTCACGGCCGGCGCAGAGGAAGGCAGGGGAGGCGCAGGGCGCCGGAACGGGAAAACCGGGCGGGGGATTGTAGCGGCTGGCGTGCGCCGTCCCGCGCCGCGCCGCGCTCAGACCGTCGCGACCAGCGGCGCACGCGGCTTCGGTGGCGGCAGCTCCAGCACCATCCGCACCAGCCCCGGGGTCGGCGCGGATTCGCGGCGGAACGCCAGCGAGGCCGCCAGCCCCAGCATCGGCTGGTTGCTCTCCAGCACGTCGCCGTACAGCCGGCGCAGGCGGCGGCCGCGCGCCCAGCGCACCAGCCGGCGCATCAGGTGGCGGCCCAGGCCCATGCCCGCCACGTAGTGGCTGACCAGGATCGCGAATTCGGCGTCGGTGTCGCTGGCATCCACCGCCAGCCGCGCGACCGCGCCGACCAGCGCCTCGCCCGGGGGCAGCGGTTCGGCCGCGACCAGCGCGAACTCGCGGCGCGGGTCCGGGCGGGTCAGGCGCTCGGCCATCTCCACCGACAGTTCCTTGACCGGGTGCAGGAAGCGCTGGCGCACCTCCTCCGGCTGCAGCAGGGCAAAGCCCGCGCGCAGCGGCACCGCGTCCTCGGGCCGGATCGGGCGGATCAACACCTCGCGTCCGTTGCGCAGGCGCATGTGCTCGTGCCAGGGCGGCAAGCGGTTGCGGGCAGCCATGGCCGCGATGATGGCCGCCGCGGTGTTAAAAAAATGAACGCCGGGTGGCTGGCCGGTTCAGTGCGCGTTCGGCGTCGCCCCGCGCCGCCGCTGCCACGCGAGCACCGCCGCGACGAGCAGCAGCCCGGCCAACAGCCCGATGCCGGCATTGAACAGGCTCTCCCACAGCCAGCCCGGCGGGTGCGCGTGCAGCGCCTGGGCCAGGTGGTGCAGGGCCGGCACCCCGTGCACCAGGATGCCGCCGCCGACCAGGAACATCGCCAGCGTCCCGGCCACCGACAGCAGCCGCATCAGGCGCGGGGCCAGCGCCAGCAGCGCGCGCCCGAGCCAGGCACGCAGCCCGCCGCGCGCGCGCAGGTGCAGGCCGGCGTCGTCCAGCTTGACGATCACCGCCACCAGGCCATACACCCCAGCGGTCATCACCAGCCCGATCGCCACCAGCACCGCAAGCTGGGTGGGAAACGGCTGCGCCGCCACGGTGCCGAGCGCGATCACGATGATCTCCGCCGACAGGATGAAGTCGGTGCGCACCGCGCCGCGGATCTTGTCGCGCTCGAACGCGCGCAGGTCGGTGGCCGGGTCGGCGAGGGCACGCGCCAGTTCGGCCTGGCGCGCCGCGGCGGCCCCCGGATGCAGCAGCCGGTGCACCAGCTTCTCCGCGCCCTCGTAGCACAGGTAGGCACCGCCGACCATCAGCAGCGGCAGGATCAGCGGCACGCGCCAGCCGCGCGCGTGCAGCCACGCCTCGAGCGCGGCGATCGCCAGCGCCGCCGGGACCAGGATGGCCTTGTTCACCAGCGAGCCCTTGGCGACCGCCCAGACCACCGGCAGCTCGCGGTCGGCGCGGGTGCCGGTCACCTGCTGCGCGTTGAGCGCCAGGTCGTCGCCGAGCACCCCGGCGGTCTTCTTGGTGGCGACCTTGGTCATCGTCGCCACGTCGTCGAGGATCGTGGCGATGTCGTCGAACAGGGCGAAGAAGCTGGAGGGCATCGGGCGCGGCCGGCACGGACGGAATCGCGAGCTTAGGGACCGCCCGCGCGGGCCGCCAGTCAGGGCGGCGGGCGCAGCCAGTCCACGCAGGCGGCGGCCCCGGCATCGCCCAGCGCCGCGCGCAGCGCGTCCAGCGCCGGGCGCATGGCGGCATCGAACTGCCACGGCGCATTGAGGACCAGCATGCCGCTGCCGTTCATCCGCAGCGGCGAGTCGTCCGGCCGCACCAACAGCTCCAGCCGTAGCGCGGACTTGGCCGGCAACGCGGCGGCGGCGCGCCGGAACGGCTGCAGCGCGCGGCCCTGCTTGATCGGATACCACAGCGCGAAGGTGCCCTGCGGCCAGCGCAGGAGGCCTTCGCGCAGGGCCGCCAGCGCGGCATCGAACTCGGCCAGTTGGGTCTCGTAGGGAGGATCGATCAGCACCAGCCCGCGCGCGTAGCGTTGCGCGCCGTGGCGCGGCGGCAGCAGCGCCTTGAGCGCGGCGTAGCCGTCGCCGGCGTGCACCGCCACCCGCGGATCGCCGGCGAAGCGGCTGCGCAGCAGCTGCGCTTCCTCCGGGTGCAGCTCGCAGGCCACGATCCGGTCCTGCGCGCGCAGCGCGTGCGCCAGCAGCCAGGGCGAGCCGGGATAGGCCTGCGCGCCGTGCTGGGCGCGGCAGGCGCGCACCGCCGCCAGGTAGCGCTGGACCGCGGGATCGCGCGGGGCCTGCGCCTGCAGCCGGGCGATGCCGTCCTGCGCCTCGCCGGTCTTCTGCGCGGCCTCGCCGTCCAGCCGGTACAGCCCGCGCCCGCCGTGGGTGTCCAGCGCGAAGCAGGGCGCCGGCTTGGCGGCGAGCGCCTCGCACAGGGCCAGCACCACCACGTGCTTGAGCACGTCCGCGTGGTTGCCGGCATGGAAGGCGTGGCGGTAGTTCATCCGCGCATTCTCGCACCGAGGCGCGGGCCGGCCGTGCCGCGGCGCGGCGCACTACACTCCGCGCATGACCCCGGGCATCACGCTTCGCACCCTCGTCGGCGCGGCCATCGTGCCGCACCTGGACGCGATCGCCGCGCTGCGGATCGCGGTGTTCCGCGACTGGCCCTACCTGTACGACGGCGACGCCGGCTACGAGCGCGAGTACCTGCGCGCCTACGCCGACTGCCCGCGCAGCGTCGTGGTGCTGGCCGTGGACGGCGCGCACGTGGTCGGCGCCAGCACCGGCCTGCCGCTGGCGGAGGACGGCGCCGCGTTCCGGGCGCCGTTCCACGCGCGCGGGATCGACCCGGCGCGGGTGTTCTACTGCGGCGAGTCGGTGCTGCTGCCGGCCTACCGCGGGCGCGGCATCGGGCATGCGTTCTTCGACGCGCGCGAGGCGCATGCGCGTGCGCTCGGCGGGTTCGACTGGACCGCGTTCGCGGCGGTGGACCGCGCCGACGACGATCCGCGGCGGCCGCCCGGCCACCGCGGCCACGCGGCGTTCTGGGCCAAGCGCGGCTACGTGCGCCAGCCGGGCATGACGATGCACCTGCACTGGAACGAGGTCGGCGTGGGCGAGACCGGGCATGCGCTGACCTTCTGGCTGCGCCCGCTGGAGGTGGCATGAAGGTCGCCGCCTGCCGCTATGCGGTCGGCAGGCCGGCCGATTTTTCCGCCTTCGCCGCGCGCATCGAGGCGCTGCTGGCGCAGGCCAAGGCGCAGGGCGCACGCCTGGCCGTGCTGCCGGAGTACCTGGCGCTGGAGCTGGCCGCGGTGTTTCCGTCGCCGGTCCACGCCGACCTGCACGCCTCGCTGGCCGCGCTGCAGGCGCTGCGCGGCGACTGGATCGCGCTGTTCGCGTCGCTCGCGCGGCGGCTCGGGCTGCACGTCGTGGCCGGCAGCTTCCTGCTGGAGACCGCCCCGGGGCGCTACCGCAACCGCAGCGACCTGTTCACCGCCGACGGCGCGCACCTGTGGCAGGACAAGCTGCAGCTGACCGGCTTCGAGCGCCAGGCGCGGGTGATCGAACCCGGCGATGCCCTGCACGTGATGGCGCTGGACGGCGTGCGGGTGGGGATCGCGGTCTGCTACGACAGCGAGTTCCCGCTGCCGGTGCGCGCCCAGCGCGAGGCCGGCATGCAGCTCCTGCTGGTGCCCAGCTGCACCGACACCGACGCCGGCGCCACCCGGGTGCGGGTGGGGTGCCTCGCGCGCGCGCTGGAGAACCGGATCTACGTGGCGCAGGCGGTGACCGCCGGGCGTGCCGACTGGAGTCCGGCGCTGGACGTGAACACCGGGCGTGCCGCGCTGCTGGCGCCGATGGACGCAGGCCTGCCGGCCGACGGCGTGCTGGCGCAGACCGCGGGCGGCGCTGATGGAGAGCCCGGCGATGCCGATGCCTGGGCGCTGGCGACGCTGGATTTCGCCCTGCTCGAGGCCAGCCGCGCGCGCGCGCAGGTGGCCTGCGACCGCGACTGGCCGGGGCAGTGCCGCCCCGGCCTGCGCCGCGCCCGCCTGCTGCGCCCCTGAGGCGTCAGCGGCAGCGCCCGGAGGAACCGCTGCCGCAGCGGCGGCCGTCGGTCCAGGTCGCGCCGCTGAAGTCGGCCCCTTCCAGGTCCACGTTGACCAGCTTGGAGCCGCGCAGGTCGGCGTCGCGGAAGTCGGCGCCGGTCAGGTCGGTGTTGGTGAACTGCGCGGCGATCCGCGCCTTGCGGAAGTCGGCCTCGCCCAGTTCGGCGTTGGTGAAGCGGGCGCCGGTCAGGTCGGCGCCGGCGAACACCGCGCGGCGTGCGCTGGTGTTGGTGAACTTGGCATGCCGCAGGTCGGCGTTGCGGAAGTCGTGGCCGTCCAGCTCGGTGTTGACGTGGCGCTTGCCGGCCGGCTGGCGCTTGGACGCCGCTTGGGCGGCGGGCCTGCCGGCGGACGTGGCGGTGGAGGTGGCGGTGGAGGCGGCGGTGCCGGCCTCGGCGCGGGTGGCGCCGGCCCGGGTGTCGACCTGCACCTGCGCGCCGGCGCCGTGCACGCGTACGCCGGTGGCGTCCACCTGCACGCTCTGCGCGTGCGCGGCGGCGGCCAGCAGCAGCAAGGACAGGGTCGGGATCGCGATGCGGGACATGCGGGCTCTCCTTGTGGTGAAAGATTCCGTATGCACTGGCAGGTGGCGGCTCAGCCGAGCAGGCTCACGCCCGGCACCAGCCACAGCGACAGCCCCGCCAGCCCGCTGCCGATCGCGGTCGCGGCGAGCACGTCGCTGGGGTAGTGCAGGCCCAGCACCACCCGCGAGGCGGCCACGCTGGCGGTGAACGGCACCAGCAGCCAGGCCAGCGCGGGATAGTGCGCCATCGCCACCAGGCTGAAGGCCACCGCGTGCAGGGTGTGCCCGGAGGGGAAACTGAACTCGTCCAAGGGCGCCACCCAGGCGCGGATGCGCAGGTCGCTGGCGAACGGCCGCGGACGCCGGGTCCAGCGCTTGAGCGCCTTGTACAGCAGCAGCGCGAGCAGCCCGGTGGCGGCCAGGTGCAGGCTGGCGCGCAGGCCGGCCCAGCCGTCGGCGGCGACCAGCGCGGCCATCAGCAGGTACCAGAACACCCCGTCGCCGAGCCGGCTGACCGCGGCGAAGTAGCGCAGGATGCCGCGGCAGCCGCACAGGCGGTTGGCGCGCACGCACCAGCTGCGCTCGGCGGCCAGCCAGCGGTCAGCGGGCAGCGGTCGCGACATGCGCGCCTCCGGGCAGCGTGAGCGTGCGCAGGATGTGGTCGAAGTCCGCCGCGACCTGGGCCGGGCGCAGCGCCGCCACCGCCGTGCGGCAGGCGGCGCGCATGCGCGCGCGCCGCGCATCGTCGGCGGCGATCCGGACCGCGGCGGCGACGAAGCCGGCATCGTCGCCGGCGGCGATCGCCGCGCCGTGCTCGCCGTCGCGCAGCACCTCGCGCGCGGCGCCATAGTCGAACGCGACCGTCGGCACGCCGCTGGCCAGCGCCTCCAGGGTGACGTTACCGAAGGTCTCGCTGTGGCTAGGGAACAGGAACAGGTCGCCGCTGGCGAAATGGCGCGCCAGGGCTTCCCCGCGCTGCACGCCGCAGAAGATGAAGTCCGGGTTCTCGCGCTGCAGCGCCTCGCGCACCGGGCCGTCGCCGACCCACACGAAGCGCGCGTCCGGGCGCCGTGCCTGCAGGGCGCGGAAGGCGCGCACCGCCAGCGGCAGGTTCTTCTCGGCCGCGATCCGGCCGACGTAGATCGCGGCCGGGGCGTCGTCGTGCAGGCCCCACTGCGCGCGCAGGGCGCGGTCGCGCCGCGCGGGATCGAACAGCTCGGTGTCCACCGCGCGCGCCAGCCGCACCACGTTCTGAAAGCCGATCCCCTGCAGGAACTGCTGCAGCTCGCGGGTCGGCACCAGGGTCGCCTGTGCGCGGTTGTGGAAGCGGCGCATCCAGCGCAGCGCGGTGCCCTGCAGCCACGGCGCGCCATAGTCGCGCATGTAGTCGTCGAAGCGGGTGTGGAAGCCGGTCGCGGCGGGGATGCCGAGCTGGCGCGCGGCGCGCAGCGCGGACCAGCCGAGCGGGCCCTCGGTCGCCACGTAGATCGCGTCCGGACGCGCCTGCCGCCAGCGCTGGCGCAGGCGGCGGGTCGCCGGCAGGCCGAACTTCAGGCCCGGGTAGCGCGGCAGCGCGGCGCCGCGCACCAGCAGGGTGTGCGGCACCAGGTCCGGGTCCGTCGCCTGCCGCGGGCGCACCAGCAGCACCTCGTGCCCGCGCGCGCGCAGGCCCTGTTCCAGCCCCTGCACGGTCATGGCCACGCCGTTGACTTCCGGCGGGTAGGTCTCGGTGACGATGCTGTAGCGCATGCGCGGCGTCCGGGTTTGCGGCAGCGTGCGCACGCGCGGTGACGCGCGCATGGCGCGGGGGTGACCGCGGGGTGACAGCGCCGCCGGCCGGGGGCACACGCGGCGGCCGCGCGATCCGATGCCCGCGCGCGTGCCCGGCAGCGCGCCGGGCGCGGCGGTTCAGGCCGGGTCGATCTGCAGCTGCACGCCGAGGCCGAGCATGTCCTCCGGCTCGCCGGCCAGGTCCGCGCGCAGCAGCGGGCGCGCCTGCAGCCAGCCGCGGTCGAGCGCCAGGTGCAGGCGCTCGCCCTCGGCCTGCAGCCGCAGCAGCGGGATCGGGTCGGCCTCGTGCGAGCGGTGCAGCAGCACCGCCAGCCGCAGCAGGGCGGCGCTGCGGCGGGTCGCCGCCAGCAGGCGGTCGGGGATCATCTCGAACGCGGACTTGGGCACGCTGCGCCGGTGCACCCGCACCAGCGCGGCCAGCACCCGCTGCTCCTGCTGCGAGAACCCGGCGATGTCCGAGTGCTCGAGGATGTAGGCGCCGTGCACGTGGTGGCCGCTGTGCGCGATCGCCAGCCCGACCTCGTGCACGCGCGCCGCGCGCGCCAGCATCGCGCGGTCGTCGGCCTCCAGTGCCCAGTCGCGCGCGACCTGGTCGAACAGCCGCAGCGCGGTGGCCTCGACCCGGCGTGCCTGCTCCTGGTCCACGCCGTAGCGCTGCATCAGCGCCGCGATCGAGGCCTCGCGCGGGTCGTCGGCGCCGCCGCGGCCGGCGAGGTCGTGCAGCACGCCCTCGCGCAGGGCGGCCTTGCTCACCTGCATGCGCTGCAGGCCGAGCGCGTTGAACACCGCCTCCAGCACCAGCAGGCCGCCGGCGATGATCGGGCGGCGGTCGGCCGACAGGGTCGGCAGGTCGATCGCCTCGATCCGCTCCGCCTGCAGCAGGCGGTCGCGCACCTGCGGCAGCGCCTCCGCGGTGATCGCGCCCTTGGTCAGGCGCAGCGCGGCGCAGATCTCGCCGATCGCCTTGATCGTGCCGGAGGAGCCGATGGCCTCGTCCCAGCCGAGGTTGCGGTAGGTCGCCGCGAACTGCTGGAACTCGGCGGTGATCTCGGTCAGCGCCGCCTGCCAGCGCTTGCGCCCGAGCTTGCCGGTCGGGAAGAAGCGGCGGGTGCTGGCGACGCAGCCGGCCTGCAGGCTCTCGCGCTCGAGCGGCTCGAACCCGGAGCCGATGATGCATTCGGTCGAGCCGCCGCCGATGTCGATCACCAGCCGCAGGCGGCCGGGACGCGGCGGCTGCGCATGCGCCACGCCCAGGTAGACCAGGCGCGCCTCCTCGCGCCCGGAGATCACCTCGATGGCGTGCCCGAGCGCAGCCTCGGCCGGGCGCAGGAAGGCCTCCGGGTCGCGCAGCTGGCGCACGGTGTTGGTCGCCACCGCGCGCACGTGGTGCGGCGGCAGGTCGGCCACGCGCTGGCCGAAGCGCGCGAGGCAAGCCAGCGCGCGGTCGCGCACCTCCGGGGCCAGCCCGCCCGCGGCGTCCAGGCCCTCGGCCAGGCGCACGGTCTCGCGCAGGCGGTCGATCACCCGGTACTGCCCGAGCACGCGCTGCGCGACCACCATGTGGAAGCTGTTGGAGCCGAGATCGAGCGCGGCCAGGCGGTCGCCGTCGCGCAGCGGCAGCGGCGCCACCCGCGCGCCGCGCCGGCGCGGGGGCGTCCTCATCGGCGGCACCTCGCGGGCGGCGGTGGGCAGGGCGGCATGCGCGGATTATCGCCGGCGCCCGCGCTCACGCGTACAGCCCTTCGAGCAGCGCCAGTTGCGCCGAGAACGGCGCTTCGCCCTGTTTGGGCTGGCAGCGCCGGTACTGCCCGTCGGCGTGCAGCTCCCAGGCGTTCTGGTTGTCGGCCAGGTAGTGCAGCAGGCCCTCGCGGTGCACGCGCGCGGCCAACTGCGGGTCCAGGATCGGGAACGCGGCCTCGACCCGGCGCAGCAGGTTGCGCTCCAGCCAGTCGGCGGAGGAGCAGAACAGCTCCGGGTGGCCGTCGTTGCCGAACCACCAGACCCGGTGGTGCTCGAGGAAGCGGCCGACGATCGAGCGCACCCGGATCCGCTCGGACACCCCGGGGATGCCGGGGCGCAGGGTGCACGCGCCGCGCACGATCAAGTCGATCTCGACCCCGGCCTGCGAGGCGGCGTACAGCGCCTCCACCACCTGCGGCTCGTTGAGCGCGTTCATCTTGGCCAGGATCCGTCCCGGGCGGCCGGCGCGCGCCAGCTCCGCCTCGCGCGCGATCCGCTCGAGTACCCCGCGGTGCAGGGTGAACGGGGCCTCGAGCAGGCGCTTGAGCTTGAGCGGCGCCGACAGCCCGGACAGCTGCTGGAAGATCAGGTGCACGTCCTGGCCGATGTCCGGGTCGGCGGTCATCAGGCTGAAGTCGGTGTAGGCGCGCGCGGTGCCGCTGTGGTAGTTGCCGGTGCCCAGGTGCACGTAGCGGCGCAGGCGGTTGCCCTCGCGGCGCACGATCAGCAGCATCTTGGCGTGGGTCTTGTAGCCGACCACGCCGTACACCACCTGCACCCCGGCGTCCTGCAGGCGGTCGGCGAGGCCGAGGTTGGCCTCCTCGTCGAAGCGCGCGCGCAGCTCCACCACCACGGTCACGTCCTTGCCGTTGCGCGCGGCCTGGATCAGGTGCTCGACGATCGGCGAGTCCTTGCCGGTGCGGTACAGGGTCTGCTTGATCGCCAGCACGTTCGGGTCCTCCGCGGCCTGGCGGATCAGCTCCAGCACCGGGACGAACGCGTCGTAGGGGTGGTGCAGCAGGATGTCGCCCTGGCGGATGGCGTCGAACATGGTCTCCAGCTCGCGCACCAGGCGCGGCTGGAACGGCCGGAACTTGAGGTCCGGGCGCGCCACCATGTCGTACACCTGCACCACCCGGTTGAGGTTGACCGGGCCGTTGATCTTGTAGACCGCGTTCGCCGGCAGGTCGAAGTTGTCCAGCAGCATGCGCACCACCTCGGGCGGGCAGCGCTCGTCGATCTCCAGCCGCACCGCGCGCAGGTAGCCGCGGCCGAGCAGCTCGTCGCGCAGGGCGAGGGCGAGGTTGTCGACGTCGTCCTCGTCCACGATCAGCTCGGAGTTGCGGGTGACCCGGAACTGGTGTGCGCCCTTGACCTGCATGCCGGGGAACAGCTCGTCCACGAACGCCGACAGCACCGAGCTGAGGAACACGAAGTCGTGGCAGTCCTCGCGGCCGTCCTGCGCCGGCAGGCGGATGATGCGCGGCAGCGAGCGCGGGGCGCGCACGATCGCCATGTGGCCCTCGCGGCCGAAGGCGTCGCGGCCTTCCAGCAGCACCACCACGTTCAGCGACTTGTTGAGGATCTTCGGGAACGGGTGCGCCGGATCCAGCGCCAGCGGCGACAGCACCGGCATGATCTCGTCGCGGAAGTAGTCGCGCAGCCAGGCCGCCTGCTCCGGGGTCCACTGCTCGCGCTGCAGCAGGCGGATGCCCTCCTCCCACAGCGCCGGGCGCAGCTCCTCGTAGAAGCAGCGGTACTGCGCCTCCACCAGTTCGGCCGCGCGCTCGTGGATGCGCGCCAGCACGGTCGCCGGGGCCAGCCCGTCGGCGGCCGGCGGCAGGTTGAGGTCGATCGCGTGGCGCACCGAGCCGCCGCGGATCTCGAAGAACTCGTCGAGGTTGGTGCAGCTGATGCACAGGTAGCGCAGCCGCTCCAGCAGCGGCACGTTGGGGTCGCGCGCCTGCGCCAGTACCCGGAAGTTGAAGTCGAGCTGGCCGAGCTCGCGGTTGGCGTACAGGCTGGGGTCGCGCAGGGACGGCGGTGGCTGGGGGTGGTCGCTCATGCGGCGCTGGCGTCGGCGTGCCGGGAATCACGGGGCAGGAGCCGCTCGGGGCCGAAGCGGCAGGCGAACACGCTGCCTTTGCCGACCTCGCTGGCGATCTCCAGGCGCGCATGATGCAGCCCGAGGACGTGCTTGACGATGGCCAGCCCGAGGCCGGTGCCGCCGGACTCGCGCGAGCGGCTGTTGGACACTCGGTAGAAGCGCTCGGTGATGCGCGGCAGGTGCGCGGCCGGGATGCCGTAGCCGGTGTCGCGCACCGACAGGCTGGCGCAGCCCTCCGGCTCGCGCGCGAAGCGGATCACGATCTCGCCGCCGGCCGGGGTGTAGCGGATCGCATTGCTGACCAGGTTGGAGAACGCGCTGTGCAGCTCCTTGTTGGAGCCGAGCAGGTCGAGGCCGACCTCGTCGACCGCGCTGATCCGGTGCCGGCCCTGGCTGAGCGCCTCCGCCTCGCGGCGCAGGGTGGCCAGCATCGGCCCCATCGCCACGTGCTCCTCCGGCAGGTGGTCCTGCGCCTCCAGCCGCGACAGCGTGAGCAGGTCCTCGACCAGCTGGTTCATGCGCTGCGACTGCCGCTGCATCTCCGCCAGCATCGGCGCCCAGTCCGGCTTGTCGTCCGGGTCGAGCATCTCCAGGTAGCCGTGGATCACGGTCAGCGGGGTGCGCAGCTCGTGCGAGACATTCGCCACGAAGTCGCGGCGCATGTGCTCCAGGCGCATGGTGCGGGTCACGTCGCGCGCGACCAGCAGCCACAGCTCCTCCGAATACGGGATCAGGCGCAGGTTCAGGCGCATCCCCGGATCCACCGGTGAGGCGACGTCGGTCAGCGGCTCGGCGTTGCGCCCGGCGGCCAGCCACTGCGCCAGCGGCAGCGGGCGCAGCGCGGCCACCAGCGCGGCGCCCTGGTGGCGCGGGTAGTGCAGCCCGAGCAGCGGGGTCGCCGCCTCGTTGAACCACAGTACGCGCTGGGTGTCGCGGTCGACCACCACGATCGCGTCCGGCAGCGCCGCCGCGGCGGCGCGGTAGGCGCGCAGCATCGCCAGCAGGCGGCGCTTGCGCGTGCGCATCTCGGCCTGGCTGCGGTAGAGCAGGCGGTCCAGCTCGTTCCACACGCCCTCGCCGCTGGGCGGCGCCAGGCGCTGGCGCGCGGTCAGCCGCAGCAGCACCCCGCGCAGGCGCCAGTAGTGCCAGGCCACCACGCCGAGCGCGGCAGCGGTCAGCGCCGGCCACGGCTGTCCGAGCAGCAGGCCCGCGGCCAGCCCGAGCGCCAGCACCAGCAGCAGCTGGCCGAGGGTGCGGAACCAGGCGGAGCGCGCGTTCGGCGACATGCGCGGAGTATCCATGTTCGCGCCGCGCCCGGCGAGCCGCCGCCGGCGCGGTCAGGACGCCGCGGAGAACCGGTAGCCGGCCCCGCGCACGGTCTGCACCATCCCGTCCAGCCCGTGCGGCTCGAGGGTCTTGCGCAGGCGGCGGATGTGCACGTCGACCGTGCGCTCCTCCACGTACACGCTGCCGCCCCACACGTGGTCGAGCAGCTGCGAGCGGCTGTACACCCGGTCCGGGTGGGTCATGAAGAAGTGCAGCAGGCGGTACTCGGTCGGGCCGATGTGGATCGCGGTGGACTGGCTGTCGGCCTCGGCGAACACCCGGTGCGCGGCGCCGTCGATGCGCAGCCCGCCGACCTGCACGCTGCCGTCCTCGTCGTCCTCGCGCGAGCGCCGCATCACCGCGCGGATGCGCGCCAGCAGCTCGCGCGCGGAGAACGGCTTGACCACGTAGTCGTCGACCCCGGCCTCGAGCCCGCCGACGCGGTCGTTCTCCTCGCCGCGCGCGGTCAGCATGATGATCGGCACGTCGCGGGTCAGCACTTCGCGCCGCCAGCGCCGCGCCAGCTCCAGCCCGCTGGTGCCCGGCAGCATCCAGTCGAGCAGGATCAGGTCCGGCACCCGCTCCGCGATCGCCGCCTGCGCCTCGCGCCCGTCGCTGGCGGTGACCGGCTCGAATTCGCCCTTGCGCAGGGCGTAGGCGACCATGTCGCGGATCGCGGGCTCGTCTTCAACGATCAGGATGCGCTTGTGCATGGCACGTCGTGGCTGGCGGCGGGGACGGTGCGGCGCGGCACCATGCTGCCATTACACGACCGTTTTGTGACGCTTGGGTGACGCTGTCACCAAACCATAGCGCGGCCCGCCGGCCTCAAGGATTGGCGGCGTCCGGGTCGCGCACGCCCTGCCGGCGCAGGTCCAGCACCTCCGGGGTGATCGCGGCGATCCGCGCGTCGATCCGGCTGCGCGCGTAGAAGTCCAGGTCCGGGCGCTTCTTGAGGTTGTTGAGCTGCATCAGCGCCTGCTCCGGACGGCCGCTGAGGTAGGCGGCTTCCGCCCACGCCTCGCCGGCGCGCACCGGATCGCCGGCGACCTCGTTGGCGCGCGCATAGGCCTGCTGGAACAGCACGTCGCCGGCGCTGGTCGCCAGCAGCGGGCGCAGGACCGCCACCGCGCGCGCGCCGGCGGCCGGCTGGTTGCGCTCTGCCAGCAGCTGCGCGTAGCTCAGCGCCAGCGCGCGGTGGGTCGGCATGCGCGCCAGCAGCGCCTCGAACCGGCGGTCGGCGTCGGCCGCGTGCCCGGTGTGCGATTCGGCGGTGCCCAGCCCGATCGCCAGCCACAGGTTGTCCGGGTGGCGCGCCAGCAGCGCGCGCAGCTCCGGCAGCGCGGCCTCGTACTGCCCGGCCTGCATGCGCGCGACCGCCAGCCCATAGCGCTGGGCATCGTCCAGCGGCGCGCGCGCCTGCAGGGCCTGGTATTCGCGGATCGCCTGCGCCGGGGTGTTGGCGCTGAGCACGCGCAGGCGCTCCCTGGCCCAGGCGAAATCGCCGGTGTCGCCGCGCCCGCGCGGCGCCTGCGCCTGCACCACCAGCCCGGCCGGCAGCAGCGGGTTGGTGCTGACCGCGCTGATCTGCAGCGGTGCCTGCCGCTGCAGGCGGTCGGCGCGCTCGCGCGCCTCGCTGATGCGGTCGAGCGTGAGTGGATGGGTCTGCAGGTAGCCGGGCACGGCGGTGCGCTCGTCGCCCTGGTTCATGCGCACCACGCCCTGCAGGGTCTGGAAGAAATCCGCCATCGCCTCGGGGTCGAAGCCGGCGGCGGCCAGGGTGCGGATGCCGACGCGGTCGGCCTCGGCCTCGTTGGCGCGGGTGTAGTCGATCTGGCGCTGCTGCAGCAGGCCCAGCCCGCCCATCATCGCCGCGGCGCTGGCGTTCGCCCCGGACGGGCCGCCGGCCTGCTGCGCGGCTACGATCGCGCCGAGCGTGGCCAGCAGGATCGGGATGCTGTCGCGCTGCGCCTTCTCCACCGCGCGCAGCACGTGCTGCTGGGTGACGTGGGCGATCTCGTGCGCGAGCACGCCGGCCACCTCGTCCTCGCGCTGCGCCGCCAGCACCAGCCCGGCGTTGACCCCGACGTAGCCGCCCAGGGTGGCGAACGCGTTGATCTGGCGGTCGCGCAGCAGGAAGAAGGTGAACCGCTGCTGCGGGCGGTCGCTGGCGGCGGCCAGGCGCTGGCCGACGTCGTCCAGCCAGCCCGACAGCAGCGGGTCGTCCAGCACGTAGCCGGCGTTGCGCAGCTGGGCCAGGGTCATGGCGCCGTATTCGGCCTGCTTGGCCGGCGACAGCACGCCGCCGGCGGAGGAGCCGATGTCGGGCAGGCGCGCCTGCTGGGCGGCGGCCGGCAGGCAGGCGGCCAGCCCCAGCAGCAGGGGCAGCAGGGGCAGGCGCGGCAGCAGGGCGGGTCTGGGCATGCGGGCAGAATGATGCGTTGCGCGGCGACCGGCGTGAATGCCGCTTGAGCGGCTGGAAATGCGCCGCCGGCCGCCGCATAGTGTGCCGCGCCCGCGCCGGCCCGGTGGCCGGCGGCTTCCCGGAGACCCGCGTGCCCGACGTGCCTGCCATCACCCTCTACACCACCGCGATCTGCCCGTACTGCGTCGCGGCCAAGAACTTCCTGCGCAGCCAGGGCCGCGACGACTGGCGCGAGGTGCGGGTGGACCTCGATCCGGCCGAGCGCGCGCGTATGGTCGCGCGCAGCGGGCGCACCAGCGTGCCGCAGATCTTCGTCGGCGAGGTCCACGTCGGCGGCTACGACGACATGATCGCGCTGCACCGGGCCGGCCGGCTGCAGCCGCTGCTGCAGGGGGAGGGCGCATGAGCGGCGGCGACGACCGGGTGCGGGCCTTCACCGAGTTTCGCCAGCGCATGAACAAGCGCATCCTGGACGAACCCAATCAGGTGGTGCGCCGGTTCTTCGCGCTCGACACCCAGACCTACCAGCCCGGCGCGCTGGACGTGAAGACCAAGGAGCTGTGCGGGCTGGTGGCCTCGCTGGTGCTGCGCTGCGACGACTGCATCAGCTACCACGTGGCGCAGTGCAAGGATGCCGGGGTCAGCCGCGCGGAGATGTTCGAGGCGTTCTCGGTCGGGCTGGTGGTGGGTGGCTCGATCGTGATCCCGCACCTGCGCCGGGCGGTGGATTTCCTCGACCAGCTGGAACAGGGCCAGGCCGCGGCGCCCGCCGCGCACCCGCACGCGCCGTGAACGCCGGCCGCGGGCCGGGCCGCGGCATCTGCGATAATGCCGGGCTTTGACCCACCCGCCGCGCCAAGCGCGGCGCCCGCCCGCCTGGAACCCCAAGCATGACCACGATCACCGTCATCCGCGGCGATGGCATCGGCCCGGAAATCATGGACGCCACCCTGCACGTGCTCGACGCGATGCGGCTCGGGCTGTCCTACGAGTTCGCCGATGCCGGCCTCGCCGCCCTCGAGCGCCACGGCGAGCTGCTGCCGGCCGCCACCCTGGAGTCGATTCGCAGGAACAGGATCGCCCTGAAGTCGCCGCTGACCACCCCGGTCGGGGGCGGGTTCAGCTCGATCAACGTCGAGCTGCGCAAGCGCTTCGACCTGTATGCCAACGTGCGCCCGGCGCGCAGCTTTCCCAACACCAAGGCGCGCTTCCCCGGCAAGGTGGACCTGGTGACGGTCCGCGAGAACACCGAGGGCGCGTACATCGGCGAGGGCCAGGAGGTGTCCGCCGACGGCGAGACCGCGGTGCTCACCCAGAAAGTGACCCGCAAGGGTTCCGAGCGGATCGTGCGCTATGCGTTCGAACTGGCGCGCAGTACCGGGCGCCGCAAGGTCACGGTGGTGCACAAGGCCAACATCCTCAAGTCCACCTCCGGCCTGTTCCTGAAGACCGCGCGCGAGGTGGCCGCGCAATACCCGGACATCGCCTGCGACGAGATGATCGTGGATGCCTGCTGCATGAAGCTGGTGATGCAGCCGGAGCAATTCGACGTGCTGGTGACCACCAACCTGTTCGGCGACATCATCTCCGACCTGTGCGCGGGGCTGGTCGGCGGCCTCGGGCTCGCGCCGGGCGCCAACATCGGTGCCGATGCGGCGATCTTCGAGGCGGTGCACGGCTCCGCCCCGGACATCGCCGGCAAGGGCATCGCCAATCCCTGCGCGCTGCTGCTGGCGGCCGGGCAGATGCTCGACCACCTCGGCCGCAGCGACGAGGCCGAGCGCCTGCGCAGCGCGATCGTCGCCACGCTGGAGGCCAAGGACGCGCTGACCCCGGACCTGGGCGGCGAGGGCAACACGCTCTCGTTCGCCCGCGCCATCGCCAGCCGGCTCTGAGCAGGGCATGCGTGGAAACGCCGAAGGGCGCCTCGCGGCGCCCTTCGGCGTTGGGGGCTGCGTCGCGCGCGCCGCGCCCGTCCCTCAGTTGCGCGACTGCAGCTTGGACAGCAGCCGCAGCAGCTCCAGGTACAGCCAGACCAGCGTGACCAGCAGGCCGAACGCGCCGTACCACTCCATGTACTTGGGCGCGCCCTGTTCCACGCCCTGCTCGATGAAATCGAAGTCCAGCACCAGGTTCAGCGCCGCCACCGCCACCACCACCAGGCTGAACGCGATGCCCAGCGGGCTGCTGCCGTTGATGAAGCCCATCCCGGCGAAGCCGAACAGGTTCAGCCCGAGCTGCACTAGGTACAGCAGCGCGATCCCGCCGGTGGCGGCCACGACGCCGAGCTTGAAGTTCTCGCTGGCGCGCACCAGTCCGCTGCGGTAGGCCAGCAGCAGCGCGGCGAGGGTGGCGAAGGTCAGGGCCACCGCCTGCATCACGATGCCGGGGTAGCGCTGCTCGAACAGCGCCGACATCGCGCCGAGGAACAGCCCCTCCAGCACCGCATACAGCGGCGCGGTGAACGGCGACCAGGCCTTCTTGAACACGGTCACCAGCGCGACCACGAAGCCGCCGAGCGCGCCGCCCCAGACGTAGGGCATCACCGCGCCCGGGTTACCGGCCGCGGTCGCGGCCTGGGCCTGCGACCAGGTGAACAGCGCGCCGGCCAGCGCCAGCACCAGCAGCAGCGCGGTCTTGTTCACGGTGCCGTTGAGGGTCATCGCGCCGGCGTCGCGCCGGACGAGGGTGCCACTGCCGAGGTCGAGGAAGGTGTCGTCGCCGAGGACGGGGTTGCCGCTGCGCATGGGGATCGGATCCACAGTGACCGGCTGCTTGCCGTGCCGTGCAGCTTAGCGCCGGCGAGAAGCGGCGTCATGCGCCGCGGGCAGGGTGGTGCGAAAGGCGGGACTCGAACCCGCACGCCTTGCGGCACTGGAACCTAAATCCAGGGCGTCTACCAATTCCGCCACTTTCGCGCGCCTGCATTGTAGGGCGGCGCGCGCCGGTTGGCCGCCCGCGGCGGGTGTGGCCGTTTGCCATGGCAGTCCCGCCCGGTACGGAGCCGCCATGGCCTGGAAGAACGTGATCCGCTACGGCTTCGGATTCCGCCCGTCCGACCGCCGCTACTGGCTCTACTACACCCTCGAAGGCGAGACGGTGGCCCACCAGCTCGACCTGACCGCCACCCACGCCGCGGCGCTGGCGGCGCTGTTCAATGCCAGCAGCGGAGTGCAGTACGAGACCGGCGGCGGCTACTTCAGCACCGCGCCGCGCTCCCTCTAGCCTTCCCGGATGCGCCGGCGGCGGCCGCCCAAACGGCGCAGCCCGGCGCGGAGCCGGGCTGCGGGGGAAAGCGTGGTGGGCCGTCTAGGATTCGAACCTAGGACCTACTGATTAAGAGTCAGCTGCTCTACCAACTGAGCTAACGGCCCACGTGAAGCAGAAATTGTAGCAGCCGATCCGCGCGATGCAAACAGGCGTTTGCGGCGGACGGCCGGGGAAGTGGGGTGGCTGAGGGGACTCGAACCCCCGACAACTGGAATCACAATCCAGGACTCTAACCAACTGAGCTACAGCCACCACGGAACCGCGTCATCGTCGTCTGGCGCGCCCGGCAGGACTCGAACCTGCAACCACCGGCTTAGAAGGCCGGTGCTCTATCCGGTTGAGCTACGGGCGCCCCGGCGGATTGTGGCATCCGCCGCCGCGCCTGCCCACCGGGCAGATGGCGATGGTCGGGGAGACAGGATTCGAACCTGCGACTTCCTGCTCCCAAAGCAGGCGCTCTACCAGGCTGAGCTACACCCCGAAGACCCGAGACCTGCCGCGAACCAGCACGACGATAAGGATCGGCATTGTCGGGTGCCGGCGCCGGTACTGTCAATCGCGGGCGCGCGGGAACGTGACAGCCGCGCCCGGATCGGCGAAACTTCCGCGTTCGGCATGGGCGCGCCCGTGCCGCCCGTCCATCCGCACGCACGCAAACCGGGCCGCGCGGCCCGCCCAGGAGTCATCGCACCATGCAAGTCTCGGTCGAATCGGTCGGCAACCTCGAGCGCCGCGTCATCCTCAGCCTGCCCACCGGCGACGTCGAAGCCCAGGTCGGCGGCCGCCTGCGCGAGATCGCGCAGAACGTGCGCATCAAGGGCTTCCGCCCGGGCAAGGTGCCGGCCAGCGTGGTCGAGCAGCGCTATGGCCAGCAGGTGCGCGCGGAGATCCTCGACGACCTGCTGCGCCGCGGCCTCGACCAGGCCGTGCGCGAGAACGCCCTGCGCGTGGCCGGCGCCCCGGAGATCCGCCGCGACGAGGCCGCCGGCGAGGGCGAGCTGAAGTTCGTCGCCGCGCTCGAGCTGGTGCCCGACTTCGGCGATCTGGACATGGCCAAGCTGCAGGTGGTGCGCCACACCGCCGAGGTGACCGAGGCCGACATCGACCGCATGCTGGAGAACCTGCGCCAGCAGCGCGCCAGCTGGACCCGGGTCGAGCGCGCGGCGCAGGCCGGCGACCTCGCGGACCTGGAGACCGCCAGCACCGTCGACGGCCAGCGCATGCCGGCCGAGGGCTTCGAGAAGACCAGCACCGTGCTCGGCTCGGCCGCGCTCTACCCCGAGGTGGAGGCGGCGATCGTGGGCATGCTGCCGGGCGAGGAGAAGACCATCAACGTCACCCTGCCGGCCGACTGGCACGTGCCGCAGTTCGCCGGCAAGACCATCACCTCCACCTTCCGCCTGGTCGGGCTGGCCGAGCAGGTGCTGCCGGAGGTGGACGCGGCCTTCATCCGCAGCTTCGGGATCAAGAGCGGCGATCCGGCGCAGTTCCGCGCCGAGATCCGCAGCAACCTCGAGCGCGAGCTCAAGGGCGCGCTGATGAACCGCCTGCGCCGCGAGGTCGGCGACCAGCTGGTCGCCGCCTACGGCCACGTCGAGCTGCCGCCGCGGCTGGTCGAACAGGAGGCGCAGGCGCTGCTGGCCAACGCCGCCGAGCAGGCGCGTCGCCAGGGGCAGGCGCTGACCGCCGGGATCGACGCCTTCCGCGATGCCGCGCGCAAGCGCGTGCTGGTCGGGCTGCTGGTGGCCGAGGTCGCGCGCCGCAACGAGCTGCGGCTGGATCCGGCGCGCCTGAACGAGACCCTGCGCCTGATCGCCTCCACCTACGAGCAGCCGCAGCAGGTCATTGAGTTGTACCGCAACGACCCCCAACTGCTGCAGGGCCTGCAGAACCGGGTGATGGAGGAGCAGGTGATCGACTGGATCGCCGAGCGCGCCCAGCACACCGAGCAGGCGCTCAGCTTCCAGGACGCCATCGGCCAGTAACGCCGGGCGCCGCCCACGCACACGAGACCCAATGCCCATGGATCCGATCAAGGCCCTCAACCTGGTGCCAATGGTGGTCGAGCAGACCAGCCGCGGCGAGCGCGCGTACGACATCTACTCGCGCCTGCTGAAGGAGCGCGTGATCTTCCTGGTCGGCGGGATCGACGACCACGTCGCCAACGTGGTGGTGGCGCAGATGCTGTTCCTCGAGGCCGAGAACCCCGAGAAGGACATCAGCCTCTACATCAACTCGCCCGGCGGGATCGTCACCGCCGGGATGGCGATCTACGACACCATGCAGTACATCAAGCCGGACGTGAGCACCATCTGCGTCGGCCAGGCCGCCTCGATGGGCGCGGTGCTGCTGGCGGCGGGCGCCAAGGGCAAGCGCTACGCGCTGCCGAACTCGCGGGTGATGATCCACCAGCCGCTCGGCGGCGCGCAGGGCCAGGCGACCGACATCGACATCCAGGCGCGCGAGATCCTGGCCATGCGCCAGCGCCTGAACGAGATCCTCGCCCACCACACCGGGCAGTCGATCGAGGTGATCGCGCGCGACACCGAGCGCGACAACTTCAAGAGCGCCCAGGCCGCGCGCGACTACGGCCTGGTCGACGAGGTGCTGGTGCGGCGCCCGGACGATTCGATCCAGGCCGGCTGACGCCCAGCCCCGGCGACGGGCGCGGCGCCGCCGCGCGCCGCCCCGCGACCCGCCCCGTGCGCATCGGCCGGCGGCGGCCCTGTGCTATCCTCGAACCAAGGCCGCGACCCTGCGGCCAGCGAGCCGTCAATGAGCGAAGACCGTTCCGGCCGGACCCCCGGCGACAGCAACAAGATCCTGTACTGCTCGTTCTGCGGGAAGAGCCAGCACGAAGTCCGCAAGCTGATCGCCGGCCCCAGCGTGTTCATCTGCGATGAATGCGTGGACCTGTGCAACGACATCATCCGCGAGGAACTCGAGGAGAAGACCCAGTCCACGCGCAGCTCGCTGCCCAAGCCGCGCGAGATCCTCGAGGTCCTCGACCAGTACGTGATCGGCCAGCAGCGCGCCAAGAAGACGCTCGCGGTCGCGGTCTACAACCACTACAAGCGGATCGAGAGCCGCCAGAAGTCCGACGACGTCGAGCTGGCCAAGTCCAACATCCTGCTGATCGGCCCGACCGGCTCCGGCAAGACCCTGCTGGCCGAGACCCTGGCGCGCATGCTGAACGTGCCGTTCACCATGGCCGATGCGACCACGCTGACCGAGGCCGGCTACGTCGGCGAGGACGTGGAGAACATCATCCAGAAGCTGCTGCAGAAGTGCGACTACGACGTCGAGAAGGCGCAGCAGGGCATCGTCTACATCGACGAGATCGACAAGATCAGCCGCAAGTCCGAGAACCCGTCGATCACCCGCGACGTGTCCGGGGAGGGCGTGCAGCAGGCCCTGCTGAAGCTGATCGAGGGCACCGTCGCCAGCGTGCCGCCGCAGGGCGGGCGCAAGCACCCGCAGCAGGAGTTCCTGCAGGTCGACACCCGCAACATCCTGTTCATCTGCGGCGGTGCGTTTGCCGGGCTGGACAAGGTGATCCAGCAGCGCTCCAGCGAGTCGGGCGGGATCGGCTTCGGGGCCAAGGTCAAGAGCAGCCAGCGCAAGGCCGACGTCGGCCAGGTGCTGGCCCAGGTGGAGCCCGAGGACCTGATCAAGTACGGCCTGATCCCCGAGTTCGTCGGCCGCCTGCCGGTGGTCGCGACCCTGGAGGAGCTGGACGAGGCCGCGCTGGTGCAGATCCTGACCGAGCCCAAGAACGCCATCACCAAGCAGTTCCGCAAGCTGTTCGAGATGGAGGGCGTGGAGCTCGAAATCCGACCGGACGCGCTGGCGGCGATCGCGCGCAAGGCGCTCAAGCGCAAGACCGGCGCGCGCGGCCTGCGCACCATCGTCGAGTCGGTGCTGCTGGACACCATGTACGAGCTGCCGTCGATGCAGAACGTGGCCAAGGTGGTGGTGGACGAGGCGGTGATCGAGCAGAAGTCCGAGCCCTACCTGATCTACCAGGCGCCGGCGCAGGCGCCGCTGCCGAAGGCGGCCTCGGCCGACTGAGCCGGCCGCCCCGCGCCGCCGCCCACGGGCCGCCCTCCGGCGGCCCGTCTGCGTTGGGGCGCATTCAGGCTGGCGTAGGGCGTGGCTTGCAAGCGCTCGCCGCCACCCCCATAACCCCGGCAACGGCGGCCATGCCGGCCGCCCCGAGGAGTCCCCCATGACCGATGCCACCCTTGCCTCCCCCGAACGCCTGGCGCTGCCGGTGCTGCCGCTGCGCGACGTAGTGGTGTTCCCGCACATGGTGATCCCGCTGTTCGTCGGGCGCGACAAGTCGGTGCGGGCGCTCGACGTGGCGATGGAGGGCGACCGCCGCATCCTGCTGGTCGCGCAGAAGTCCGCGGAGATCGACGATCCCGGCGCCGCCGACCTGCACAAGGTGGGCACGCTGGCGCAGGTACTGCAACTGCTGAAGCTGCCCGACGGCACCATCAAGGTGCTGGTCGAGGGCCTGGCGCGCGCGCGGGTGGAGGCGATCGCCGAGCGCGACGGTGCCCTCCACGGCGAGGGCGAGGTGCTGGCCTCCAGCGTCCACCGCGAACCGCGCGAGGTCGAGGCGATCGTGCGCTCGCTGATGTCGCTGTTCGAGCAGTACATCAAGAACAACCGCAAGCTGCCGCCGGAGCTGCTGCAGACCTTGGCCGGCATCGACGACCCGGAGCGGCTGGCGGACACCGTGGCCGCGCACCTCGGCGTGCGCCTGGCCGACAAGCAGCGCCTGCTGGAGACGCTCGACGTCGCCGACCGCCTCGAGCTGCTGGTCGGCCTGGTCGACGGCGAGATCGACGTGCAGCAGATGGAGAAGCGCATCCGCGGCCGGGTCAAGTCGCAGATGGAGAAGAGCCAGCGCGAGTACTACCTCAACGAGCAGATGAAGGCGATCCAGAAGGAGCTGGGCGAACTGGAGGATGCGCCCAACGACTTCGAGGAGATCGCCAAGAAGATCGCCGCGGCCGGCATGCCCAAGGCCGTCGAGGCCAAGGCCAAGTCCGAGCTCAACAAGCTGCGCCAGATGTCGCCGATGTCGGCGGAGGCCGGGGTGGTGCGCAACTACCTCGACTGGCTGCTGGGCGTGCCGTGGAAGAAGCGCAGCAAGGTGCGCAAGGACCTCAAGCTGGCCGAGCAGGTGCTGGACGCCGACCATTACGGCCTGGAGAAGGTCAAGGAGCGCATCCTCGAGTACCTCGCGGTGCAGGCGCGGGTGAGCAAGATGAAGGGCCCGATCTTGTGCCTGGTCGGCCCGCCGGGCGTGGGCAAGACCTCGCTCGGGCAGAGCATCGCCAAGGCGACCAACCGCAAGTTCGTGCGCATGGCCCTCGGCGGCGTGCGCGACGAGGCCGAGATCCGCGGCCACCGTCGCACCTACGTCGGCTCGCTGCCGGGGCGGATCGTGCAGAACCTCAACAAGGCCGGCACCAAGAACCCGCTGTTCGTGCTGGACGAGATCGACAAAATGTCGATGGATTTCCGCGGCGACCCGTCCTCGGCCCTGCTGGAGGTGCTCGACCCCGAGCAGAACCATACCTTCAACGACCACTACCTCGAGGTCGACCTCGACCTGTCCGAGGTGATGTTCGTGGCCACCTCCAACTCGCTCAACATCCCCGGCCCCCTGTTGGACCGCATGGAGGTGATCCGCATCCCCGGCTACACCGAGGAGGAGAAGCTCAACATCGCCACCCGCTACCTGGTGCCCAAGCAGCTGAAGGCCAACGGCCTGCGCGAGGGCGAGCTGAAGATCACCCAGGGCGCGATCACCGACATCGTGCGCTACTACACGCGCGAGTCGGGCGTGCGCAACCTCGAGCGCGAGATCGCCAAGATCGCGCGCAAGGTGGTCAAGGACATCGCGCTCAAGGGCCCGCAGGCGCCGGCGAAGAAGGGCAAGAGCAAGGCCGCGGCGGAGGCCCCCAAGCCGGTGGTGGTCAGCGAGAAGAACCTGGCCAGGTACCTGGGCGTGCGCCGCTACGACTTCGGCCGCGCCGAGGCCGAGAACGAGGTCGGCCTGGTCACCGGGCTGGCGTGGACCGAGGTCGGCGGCGACCTGCTGCAGATCGAATCCACGCTGGTGCCCGGCAAGGGCCAGCTGATCCTGACCGGGCAGCTCGGCGACGTGATGAAGGAGTCGGCCTCGGCCGCGCTCAGCGTGGTGCGCGCGCGCACCGAGCAGCTGGGGCTGGAACTGGACTTCCTGCAGAAGCACGACATCCACGTGCACGTGCCGGACGGCGCCACCCCCAAGGACGGCCCGAGCGCCGGCATCGCGATGGCGACCGCGCTGGTGTCCATGCTGACCCGCATCCCGGTGCGGCACGACGTGGCGATGACCGGCGAGATCACCCTGCGCGGGCGGGTGACCGCGATCGGCGGGCTCAAGGAGAAGCTGCTGGCGGCGCTGCGCGGCGGCATCAAGACCGTGATCATCCCCGAGGAGAACCGCAAGGACCTCGCCGAGATCCCGGCCAATGTGACCCGCGGCCTGAAGATCGTGCCGGTCAAGTGGATCGACGAGGTGCTGGATCTGGCGCTGGAGCGCCCGCTGCCGGGCCGCGAGGCGCAGGCGGGCGCGACCGTCGAGACCGCGTTGCCGCCGCCGGTGGAGGGCGAGCCGGCTCGCTCTGGCGTCAAGCACTGAACGCTACCGGCGGTGCCGCGCACGTTGTCGCGGATGCGGCATCCGTTCGTCGGCATCGGCCTGAAACCCGCGCCAGCATTGGCTTTCCGTGTTGCGCGCCCCATACCCGGCTGGTATAAGGTCGGCAACCGCGGTGCGTCCGGCCGCGGCAGCACGGAGGCAGGGGCAGGGGAGCGCCCCGGGTTCCGGTCACCAGACAACCAAGCGCCACATTCCCTAGGGAGTCGATACCACATGAACAAAGCCGAATTCGTCGAAGCCGTCGCCGATGCCGCGGAACTGACCAAGGCCGACGCCGGCCGCGCGGTCGACGCGATGATCGCCGCCATCACCAAGGCCCTGAAGAAGGGCGACACCGTGACCCTGGTCGGCTTCGGCACCTTCTCGGTGCGCAAGCGTGGCGCGCGCACCGGCCGCAACCCGCGCACCGGCGACACCATCAAGATCAAGGCCTCCAAGAACCCGGCGTTCAAGGCTGGCAAGGCGCTCAAGGACGCGGTCAACTGACGCTCCCGCGGTTGCCCGATCGCACGGAGGCCCGGCCCAGCGCCGGGCCTTCGCGTTGCAGGGGGGCATTGGCGGCACTGCGTGCTCCGCATGCGACAGGTTGCATCGGCGCGGGCGGTTCCCGCCCGTCCCGGCGGCTGCGATAATGGCGCCCGGCGGGCGTTTAGCTCAGCGGTAGAGCGGCTCCCTTACAAGGAGCGGGTCGGGGGTTCGATCCCCTCAGCGCCCACCAAGCCTTCGCCCTCGCGCGAAGGCTTGCGCGCCCGGAACCGGGCCGCTACAATTTCACTTCTCGGCGGAGTGGTAGTTCAGTCGGTTAGAATGCTGGCCTGTCACGCCGGAGGTCGCGGGTTCGAGTCCCGTCCACTCCGCCATCGATCCGCGAAGGGCGCCGGCAACGGCGCCCTTCGTCTTTTGCGCGTGTCGACGCCTGCCGGCGGCGCGCTAGACTACTTGGCTACGCCTCTCGGAAAGCGCGCTCCATGCTGCAGACACTGCGAGAAAAGACCTCGGGCAAGATCGCGACGGTGATCCTCGGCCTGCTGATCATCCCGTTCGCCTTCTTCGGGGTGGAGTCGTACATGGCGCAGCGGGTGGAAACCTACGTGGCGCGCATCTCGCGCGCGCCGGCGTGGTGGCCAGGCATGCCCGACGTGTGGCCGCTGAGCTATTTCTACCAGCACCATGACATCGACGCCGCCGCGTTCCGGCAGCGGCTGGAGACCGCGCGCATGCGCGCCCGCGACCAGCAGGGCGATGCCTTCGACGCGCGCGCGTTCGAGTCCACCGAGAACAAGCGCAAGCTGCTGGACGAGATGATCGACGAGGAGGTCATGCGGCTGGCAGCCAAGGACGCCGGGATCGTGGTCAGCGACGCCGAGGTGCGCCAGGCGATCCAGGACATCCCGCAGTTCCAGGTGGACGGCAAGTTCAACCCCGAGCGCTACCAACTGGTGCTGGCCTCGCAGTCGCCGCCGCAGACCCCGCTGCAGTTCCAGGCCACGGTGCGCGACAACCTGCAGATGGGCCTGATCCCGAACCGCATCGTGCAGTCCTCGTTCATCGCCCCGGGCGAGTTGGAGCGCGTGCTGCGCCTGCTCGGCGAGCGCCGCGACGTGGCCTGGGCGGTGCTGCCGCCGCCGCCGGCGGACACCGCGCCGGTCGGCGAGGCCGAGATCAAGGCCTGGTACGACGGCCACCCGCGCGACTTCCGCGCGCCGGAGACGGTGCGCCTGGAATACGTCGAGGTGGATGCGACCAAGCTCCCGCTGCCGGCGGTGGACGAGGCCGCGGTGCGCAAGCGCTACCAGGAGCAGGCGGCCAAGTACGCCAGCGCCGAGCAGCGCGAGGTCTCGCACATCCTGGTGCAGGTGCCGGCGAACGCCAGCGCGGCCGACAGGCAGGCCGCCGAGGCGCGCGCGGCCAAGCTGGCCGCCGAGGCGCGCGCGCCGGGCGCGGATTTCGCCGCGCTGGCGCGCGCCAATTCGGACGACACCGGCTCCAAGGCCAAGGGCGGCGACCTCGGCTGGCTGACCCGCGCCAGCATGCCGCCGGCGTTCGCCGAGGCCGCGTTCGCGATGCAGCCCGGGGAAGTGCGCGGGCCGGTCAAGACCGACTTCGGCTGGCACATCATCAAGGTCAACCAGGTGCGCGCCGGCAGCCAGCCGCCGTTCGAGGCGGTGCGCGCGCAGCTGGAGCAGGAGCTGGCCCAGTCCGAGCGCGAGCGCGCGTTCAACGAGACCAGCGGCAAGCTGGTGGATGCGGTGTACAAGAACCCGACCGCGCTGGCGCCGGCGGCGAAGGCCGTGGGGCTGGCGGTGCAGCAGACCCCGGCGTTCACCCGCGCCGGCGGGCCGGGCATCGCGGCCGATCCCAAGGTGCTGCGCGCGGCGTTCTCCGAGAGCCTGGTGCAGGACGGCACCGCCAGCGATCCGATCGAGCTCGGCCCGAACCGGATGGTGATGATCCGCGTGCTGGAGCATACCCCGGAGCGCGCGCTGCCGCTGGCGGCGGTGCGCGAGCAGGTGATCGCCGCGGTCCGCGCCGAGCGCGCGCGCAAGGCCGCGGTGCAGGCCGCCGAGGCGCTGGCCACGGCGGCACGCGCGCAGGGCCTGGCGGCCGCCGCGGCGCAGGCCGGGCTGGCGGTCGAGCGCGCGGATGGCATCGAGCGCGGCGCGCAGGCGCCGGCGCGCGCGCTGGTCGAGGCGTTCTTCGCCCAGCCGGTGGCCGCGGACAAGGGCGGGAAGGCCCAGGTCGGGCGCGTTGCAGCGGACGGACGCCAGGTCGTGTTCGAAGTGCTGGCGGTGCATCCGGGCGACCCGGCGCAGCTGCCGCAGGGGCAGCGCGAGCAGCTCGGCGAGCAACTCGCGCGCGCCTTCGGGATGGACGACGAGCAGGCCTACGTCGCCGCCGAGCGCGCGCGCTACCAGATCAAGGTGGCCGCCGACCGCCTCTGATCCGACCCGTCGGAATATGCGAATGCCCGGCCAGGCCGGGCATTCGTGCCGCTGTGGCAGCGGAAGGCGCGGGCTCAGTCGATCCCGCTCATGCCCATGATGTTGTAGCCGGCATCCACGTAGGTGATCTCGCCGGTGATGCCGGCGGCCAGGTCCGAGCACAGGAACGCGGCCGCGTTGCCGACGTCCTCGATGGTCACTACCCGCCGCAGCGGCGCGACCGCCTCGAACTGGCTGAGCATCTTGCGGAAGTTGGCCACGCCGCTGGCCGCGAGGGTGCGGATCGGGCCGGCCGAGATCGCATTCACGCGGGTGCCTTCGGGGCCGAGCGTCATCGCCATGTAGCGCACGATCGCCTCCAGCGAGGCCTTGGCCACGCCCATCGTGTTGTAGTTGGCCAGTGCGCGCTCGGCGCCGAGGTAGGACAGGGTCAGGATGCTGCCGTTGCGGCCCTTCATCAGCGGGCGCGCGGCCTTGCCCAGCGCGGCCAGCGAGTAGGCGCTGATGTCGTGCGCGATGTGGTAGTTCTCGCGGGTGATGCCGTCGAGGAAATCGCCCTCGATCGCCTCGCGCGGGGCGAACGCGATGCAGTGCACCAGGATGTCGAAGCCCTCCGGCCAGCGCTGGCCCAGCGCCGCGAAGCAGGCCTCGATCTGCGCGTCGGAGGCCACGTCCAGCGGCAGCACGATGTCGGTGCCGTAGCCGGCGGCGGCGTCCTCGACCCGCGATTTGAGCTTCTCGTTCTGGTAGGTCAGCGCCAGCTCGGCACCCTCGCGGTGGAAGGCGTCGGCGATGCCGGTGGCGATCGAGCGCTGGCTGGCGATGCCGGTGACCAGCGCGCGCTTGCCTTGCAGGAATCCCATGGATGTCTCCTCGGTGTGGTCACAGGGCGCGTCGAGCGAATGCTCTAGTGTGCCTCGCGCGCCCCCGCGGCGGCCAGTGCGGGCACGGCGGCTCAGCCGCGGAAGCCGTCCTTCCAGGCGCGCAGGGTGGCGAACACGGCCACCGCGTCCGCCAGCGGATGCCCGGCGTGCCGTTCGGCCGCCGCGCGCACCGCCGGGGCGTCGCAGCGCAGGAACGGGTTGCAGGCGCGCTCCTGGGCGAGGGCGGAGGGCAGGGTCGGGCGCCCGGCCGCGCGCAGCGCGCGCACCTCGGCCGCGCGCGCGCGCAGGGCGGGATTGCCGGGATCGACCGCCAGCGCGAACGCCGCGTTGCCCAGCGTGTATTCGTGCGCGCCGCACACGCGGGTGTCGCCGGGCAGCGCGGCCAGCCGCGCCAGCGAGGCGTGCATCTGCGCCGGGGTGCCCTCGAACAGGCGCCCGCAGCCGAGGCTGAACAGGGTGTCGCCGCAGAACAGCAGGCCCTCGCCGTGGTAGGCGACGTGGCTGCGGGTGTGCCCCGGCACGGCCAGCACGGTGAAGCGCCAGTCGCCGAGCGCCAGGCGATCGCCGTCGGCCACGCGGCAGGTCGCCTGCGGGATGCGCGCCTCCTCCGGCGCGTACACCGGCACGTCCGGCCAGGCCGCGCGCAGGTCGTCCACCCCGCCGATGTGGTCGCCATGGTGGTGGGTGAGCAGGATCGCCAGCGGCGGCGCGTCGGCGAGCGCGTCGAGCACCGGCACGGCATCGCCCGGATCCACCACCAGCGCGCGCCCGCGGCCGTCGCGCAGCAGCCAGATGTAGTTGTCGGCGAAGGCGGGCAGGGCGGACAGGGACATCGCGCGCGGTGACGGGGGGCGGGCTTTCCCGCACAATCCCGACCATGCCCGCACTGGTTCCGCGCCGTCAATCCGAGGTGGCCGTCGCGGCCTGGTTCGCCGGGCCGGCCGGCGCGGCGGTGCTCGCCAGCGAGGCCGGGGCGATCCCGGAGCGCGCGCCCGGCCCCAGCCTGTGGCTGTCTCCGCTGCCATCGGCGGCCGTCCGCGACGGCGTGGCCCTGCATGCGGCCGAATGCGGCTTCGCGGGGGCCTTGCGCGCCGGCTTGCCGCTGCCGTTGGCCAGCGCCCGCTTCGGGCGGGTGGTGGTCCAGCATCTCGGCGATCTCGCCTGCGAGCCGCAGCTGCTGCTGGAGGAATGCGCGCGCGTGCTCGCCGACGGCGGCCAGCTGTGGTTGCTGGCGCTCAACCCGCTCTCGCCCTACCGCCTGCGTTGGCAGGGGCAGGGGCCGCGTGCCGCCGAGCCGTTCGCCTGGCGGCGCCGGCTGCGCGCGGTCGGGCTGCAGCCGGAGGCGGTCACCCGCGGCCTGGGGCCGGTGTGGTCGCCGACTCCGGACCCGGCGGCACAGGACGGCGCCGGCCTGCGCGCGGCGTTCCTGCTGCGCGCGGAGAAGCGTCGGGTGCCGCTGACCCCGCGCCCGGCGCGGGCGCGCGTCGCGTGGCAGGCGGAGCCGACCGCGTGAGCGCGGCGCGCAAGCAGGTGCAGGTGCATACCGATGGTGCCTGCCTGGGCAATCCCGGGCCGGGCGGTTGGGCCGCGCTGCTGGAATGGCGTGGCGTCGAGCGCGAACTGGCCGGCGGCGAGCCGATCACCACCAACAACCGGATGGAGCTGATGGCCGCGATCGCCGCGCTGGAGGCGCTCAAGGAGCCCTGCGAGGTCGCGCTCAGCACCGATTCGCAGTACCTGCGCCAGGGCATCACTGAATGGCTGCCCGGCTGGCGGCGGCGCGGCTGGAAGACCGCCGGCGGCGAGCCGGTCAAGAACCGCGATCTGTGGGAGCGGTTGGATGCCGCGGCCGCCCGGCATGCAGTGCAGTGGCACTGGGTGCGCGGCCACGCCGGGCACCCGCAGAACGAGCGGGTGGATCGCCTGGCGCGCGCGCAGGCGCTGAAGTTCAAGGAGCAGGCAGGCTGATGCGGCAGATCGTGCTGGACACCGAGACCACCGGCCTGGAGTGGCAGAAGGGCAACCGGGTGGTCGAGATCGGCTGCATCGAGCTGGTGCAGCGGCGGCGCAGCGGGCGCGAGTTCCACTGCTACCTCAACCCCGAGCGCGAGTTCGAGGACGGCGCGCGCGAGGTCACCGGCCTGGACAGCGAGTTCCTCGCCGACAAGCCGCGCTTCGCCGAGATCGCCCAGGAGTTCCTCGCCTTCATCGACGGCGCCGAGCTGATCATCCACAACGCGGCGTTCGACCTCGGTTTCCTCAACGCCGAACTGGAGCGGCTGCCGGGCCTGGGCCGGATTGAGGACCGCTGCCGCATCGAGGACACCCTGCTGCTGGCGCGCCAGCGCTTCCCGGGCCAGCGCAATTCGCTGGATGCGCTGTGCCGGCGGCTCGGGGTGGACAACGCGCACCGCGTCAAGCACGGCGCGCTGCTGGACGCGGAGCTGCTGGCCGAGGTGTACCTCGCGCTGACCGCCGGCCAGGGCGAGATCGGCTTTGGCGAGATGCCGGCGGCGCGCGCGGCGGACACGACGATCCCGGCCGCGGCCTTCGCCGGCGATCCGGCACAACGGCCGCGGGTGCGGGTGCAGGCGGAGGAACTGGCCGCGCACCAGGCGCGGCTGGCGGCGCTGGAGAAGAAGGCCGGGCGCTGCCTGTGGCGGGAGCTGGAGGCCGCGTCCGATTGACGCCCGGGCAGGCCGCGGCGCCCGCGGCCGGATCGCCGCGCAGCGTGAGGGGCGGCATGCGCGACAGGCCGGCCCTTGGGGTTCCCGGCCCGTGTGCGCGCGCCGCGCGCGGGCGCGGCAGTCGGCGCCACATTGCCCGGCAGGCATGGCGCGGCGCCCTGCGGGCGGGGGGCGGGCAGGCGCGTGCCCGCGGCGTCGAGCGGTCAGTGGCGGCGGATCAGGATCGCGGTGACGTTGTCGGAGCCGCCGCCGTCCAGCGCCGCCGCCACCAGCCCGTCGACGCATTCCTGCGCGCTGCATTCCTGGTGCGCCAGCACCCGCGCGATGGTGCCATCGTCCACTTCCTCGGTCAGGCCGTCGCTGCACAGCAAGAGCTGCATGCCCGGACGCAGCTCGCCGGACAGGGTCTCGACGTTGAGCTGCTCGGGGTCGGTGACGCCCAGGGCCTGGGTCACCACGTTGCGGTGCGGGTGGCTGCGCGCCTGGTCGGCGGTGATCGCGCCCTGTGCGATCAGCTCCTGCACGTAGCTGTGGTCGTGCGAGAGCTGGGTCAGCTGGCCGTCGCGCCACAGGTAGATGCGGCTGTCGCCGACCCAGGCCACTTCGAAGCGGTTGCCCTGGATGCGGGCCGCGGCGACGGTGGTGCCCATCGGCAGGCTGTCGCCGCGCCGGCGCGAGCAGCGGATGATCTCGGCATCCGCGATCCGGATCGCTTCCTGCAGGCTGCGCCCGGCGCGCACTTCGCGCACGATCGCCTCACGCGCCAGCGCGCTGGCGACCTCGCCGTAGTCGTGCCCGCCCATCCCGTCGGCGACCAGCCACAGCCCGAGCGCGCTGTCGCCGTAGTAGGTGTCCTCGTTCAGTTCCCGGCGCAGGCCCACATGGGTCAGGTGTCCGAATTCGATCATGCGCGCGGCGTCTCCTCCGGGATTGGCTTGGACAACGCAGATGCCGCGGGGGAACGGCCGGCCCAGACGCCAGGCCCCCGCGAACGGGGGCCTGCGGGACTGGCGGAGAGGGAGGGATTCGAACCCTCGGTAGGCTTGCACCTACGCCTGATTTCGAGTCAGGTACATTCAACCACTCTGCCACCTCTCCGGGTGGGTTGCGCATGATACGGGCCCGCCCCGGCGCGGGCAAGGCGCTACACTGGCGCCCGTTTTCCGCGCCGGAAGCCCTGCACGATGTCCGAATTGCTGGTCCCCGTCTCCTACGGCGAGCTGCTGGACAAGATCGCGATCCTGCAGATCAAGTCCGAGCGCATGGCCGATCCGGCCAAGCTGGCCAACGTTCGCCGCGAACTGGCCGCGCTGGAGGCGACCTGGGCCGCGCATCCGGCCGCCGCGCAGGACATCGCCGCCCTGCGCGCCGCGCTGAAGGCGGTGAACGAGCGCCTGTGGGAGATCGAGGACGCGATCCGGCTCAAGGAGAAGGCGCAGGCCTTCGACGCCGAGTTCATCCGGCTGGCGCGCGCGGTGTACTTCGAGAACGACACCCGCGCCCGGATCAAGAAGGACATCAACCTCGCGCTCGGCTCGGCCTACGTCGAGGAGAAGTCCTACCAGGACTACGGCAGCGGCCAGGGCGCGCCCTGAGCCCGAGCCGCCGAGCAACGCGACGCCAGCGCACATGGCGCACGCCCTGACCACGACCGAGCTGTTCCTGGTCGCGATGGCGATCATCTTCCTGGTGCCCTGGCTGCTGTGGCGGCTGGCGCGGCTGGAGCGGGTGGCGCCGCTGGTGGTGGTGCAGATCGTGACCGGGGTGCTGCTCGGCCCCGGCGTGCTCGGGCAGGCCTTCCCCGGCTATTACCAGGCCGTGTTCACCCCGGCGGTGATCGGCGCCCTGAACGGCATCGCCTGGTGGGGGGTGATGCTGTTCGTGATGCTGGCCGGGATCGAGCTGGACCTGCGCCAGGCCTGGGCGCAGCGCCGCGACACGCTGGTCACCGCGGCGCTGGCGCTGGGCGCGCCGCTGCTGCTGGGCGCGGCGGTGGCTGCGGGGATGCTGGCCTGGCCGGGCTGGCTGGGGCCGCACGGCGCGCGCTGGCAGTTCGTGGCCGGGGTTGGGATGGCCTGCGCGGTGACCGCGCTGCCGATCCTGATCCTGCTGATGGAGCAGTTGGGCATCCTGCGCAGCGCGCTCGGCCAGCGCATCCTGCGCTATGCCAGCCTCGACGACCTGGCGATCTGGGGGGTGCTGGCGCTGATCCTGATGGACTGGCAGCGGATCGGCCGCCAGGCCGCGTTCCTGCTGGCGTTCGCGCTGGCCAGCCTGGCCTTCCGCCGGCTGCTGCGCGCGCTGCCCGCGCGCGACCGCTGGTACGCGCTGCTGGTCTGGCTGCTGGCCTGCGGCTGGGGCGCGGACTGGTCCGGCCTGCACTACATGGTCGGCGCCTTCCTCGCCGGGGTGGTGGTGGACCACGACTGGTTCGACCAGGCGGCGCGCGACCGCCTGCGCCAGAACGTGCTGCTGCTGCTGATGCCGGTGTTCTTCCTCAGCACCGGCCTGCGCACCGGCTGGGAGATGGGCGGGCTGGGTGTGCTGCTGGCGGCGGCCGCGCTGCTGGCGGCGGCGGTGGCCGGCAAGCTGGCCGGCACCGCGCTGGCCGCGCGCCTGCTCGGCTGGCCGCGCGGCGACGGGCTGCTGGTCGGCTGGCTGCTGCAGACCAAGGCGCTGATCATGATCATCTTCGCCAACGTGCTGCTGGACAAGGGCATCATCGCCAGCGCCACCTTCACCGCGCTGCTGCTGATGGCGGTCGCCAGCACTTTGCTGACGGTGCCGATGGCGGCGCCGCGGCTGGCCCGGCACCACGCGGACTGAAGCCGCCCGCGCTAGCCGCAGAGGGCGCGGAAGCGCTCGAACGCGGCGATCGCGTCCGCGACGGTGACCAGGTCCATGACGCCCTCGACCTCGATCTTGGTCCCCCATGGCAGCGCCGCGGCGGGCCGGCCGCGGTAGCGGCGCGCGGCGTCGTCGTAGCGGTCCACGCAGAAGCGGCGGTCGGAATACGGGCCGCTGCGGTTGGGGTCGGTGGCGGCGTGCAGACCGAGCACGCGCGTCCCCATCGCGTTGGCGATGTGCATCGGGCCGGAATCGGGGCTGACCAGCAGGTCGGCGCGCGCCAGCAGCGCCGGCAGCTGCTTGAGGGTGTCCTTGCCGATCAGGTCGATGACGGCCGCGCGCGCGGGCATGGCAGCCAGGATGGCGTCCCCGGTCTCGCGCTCGAGCGCGCTGCGCCCGCCGCACAGCACCACCCGCCAGCCCTGCGCCTGGGCATGGCTGGCCAGCGCGGCGTAGCGCTCGGCCCGCCAGTTGCGCAGGCGGTGGCTGGAGCAGGGCGAGATCATCAGCGTGCGGCGGCCGTCCTGCGGCCACTGCGCGTGCGCCCAGGCGTGCGCCTCGGCCGGCACCGGCAGCTCCCAGCGCACCGCGCCCGGGACCAGCCCGAGTGGCTCGCAGAAGCTCAACATGGCATCCAGTACGTGCTGGCCGGCGCGCGCCGGGATGCGCTCGCGCACCACCAGCCCGTGCCCTTCCTTGCTGCGCGGACGGTCGTAGCCGATCCGGCGGCGCGCAGGGATGAAGGCCGACAGCAGGTTGGCGCGCGCGGAGAGCTGCAGCTGCAGCAACGCGTCGAAGCGCCGCCCGAGCGCGCGCCGTACCGCGCGCATGCCGGCCAGCCCGCTGCGCTTGTCGTATTCGACGAAGCGCACGCCGGGCAGGCCCTCGAGCAGGCGGTGCTCGGCGCGCCCGATCACCCAGGCCAGCTCCAGCCCGGGCCAGGCGTCGCGCAGGGTGTGCACCAAGGGCAGCACGTGGGTGACGTCGCCCAGCGCGGACAGGCGCAGCAGGCAGATCGAACGCGGCGCGGCGGCTGGCACCTGCTTGTTACACTCCGTGGATGGCCGGTTTCGACGCCAACGAACACCTGACGCCGTTCCGCGACGCGCGCGGCTACGGCGCGATTCTGTTCGACCGCGTACAGCTGCGGCAACCCGACCCGGCCTGGTTCGATCCCGGGCACTGGGGCGCGGCGGCGCACGCCATCGCCACGGGGGGGCGCGGCGGCGCCTGGCGGATCGCGATGGATGGCGGCGAGGCCTTCCTGCGCCAGTACCTGCGCGGTGGCCTGGTCGCGCGGCTCAGCCGCGACGCCCACCTCTGGCGCGGCATCGCCCACGTGCGCAGCTTCAGCGAGTACCGCCTGCTGCGCGAGCTGCGCGCGCGCGGGCTGCCGGTGCCGCGCCCGTATGCCGCCTGCTACCGGCGCGAGGGGCTGGTCTACCGCGCCGCGATCCTGATGCAGTGGCTGCCCGAGGTGCGCTCGCTGGCGGCGCTGCTCGGCGAGGACGCGCCGCCGTGGGAGGCGGCCGGGGAACTGGTCGCGCGCTTCCACCGCCAGGGCCTGGACCACGCCGACCTCAACGCGCACAACCTGCTGTTCGACGCCGAGGGCCGCGGCTGGCTGGTGGACCTGGACCGCTCGCGCCTGCGCATCCCGGCCACCGCCTGGCGCGAGGCCAACCTCGCGCGGCTGCAGCGCTCGCTGCGCAAGCTCGCCGGCGCGCGCGCGCCGGCACGGGTCGAGGCCGGGTTTCGCGCCCTGCGCGCGGCCTACGACGCGGCCTGGCAGCGGGGGTACTGAGCATGTCCGGCTGGACCTTGCACCTGCTCGGCGTGGGCAATGCCGCCGCGGCCGCCGAGCTGGGCTCGGCAATGGCGGTGATCGAGCGCGACGGCCGCCCGTGGCTGACCATCGACTGCGGCGGCGAAGGCCTCTCCGCCTACCAGGCCGCCTATGGCGGCATCCCGCAGGCCTTGTTCGTGACCCATGCCCACCTCGACCACGTGGCCGGGTTCGAGCGGCTGTTCGTGGCGGCCTGGTTCGATGCCGCGCTGCGCGGCGAGGTGCGGCTGTACGTGCCGGTGCCGCTGCTGCCGCTGCTGCACCGGCGGGTGGCCAGCTATCCGAACGTGCTGGCCGAGGGCGGGGTGAATTTCTGGGAGGCGTTCCGGGTGATCCCGGTGGACGACCATGTCTGGCACGACGGCCAGCGGTTGGAGGTGTTCCCGGTCCGCCACCACTGGCCGGACAGCGCCTTCGGGCTGCGCCTGCGCGGCAGCATGGTGTGGACCGGCGACACCCGCCCGATCCCGGAGATGCTGGCGCGCCACGCCGACGCCGGCGAGTTGGTCGCGCACGACTGCGCGCTGCACGGCAACCCCTCGCACAGCGGGATCGACGAACTCGAGCGCGAGTACCCGCCCGAACTGCTGGCGCGCTGCGTGCTGTACCACTACGCCAGCGCGGAGGAAGCCGTGGCCTTGCGCGCGCGCGGCCACCGGGTCGGCGCGCCGGGGGAGCGGCTGCCGCTGGCCGCGCCGCTGCCGCCGCCGGAGGCGCCATGAGTGCGCCGCTGCCGTCGTCGCCGCGCGACGTCCTCGGCCGCCCGCTGCGCGACCTGCGCCTCTCGGTGATCGAGGCCTGCAACTTCCGCTGCCCGTACTGCATGCCAGCCGAGCAGGTGCCGGACGACTACGGCCTGGACGCCGCGCGGCGGCTGTCGTTCGACCAGATCGAGACACTGGTGCGCGGGTTCGCCGCGCTCGGCGTGCGCAAGCTGCGCCTGACCGGCGGCGAGCCACTGCTGCGCAAGCGCCTGCCGGCGTTGATCGCGCGCCTGGCCGCGATCCCCGGGATCGAGGACCTGGCCCTGACCACCAACGGCAGCCTGCTGGCCGCGCAGGCGCGGGCCCTGCGCGAGGCCGGCCTGCGCCGGCTCACGGTCAGCCTGGACACCCTCGACCCGGCGCAGTTCCGTGCGCTGTCAGGCGGCCGCGGCGAGCTGGCGCCGGTGCTGGCCGGGCTCGATGCGGCACGCGCGGCCGGGTTCGCCCCGATCAAGCTCAACTGCGTGGTCCAGCGCGGGGTCAACGAGGAGGCGATCGAGGCGATCGCCGACTACGCCCGCCGCCACGGCGACGTCGCCCGCTACATCGAGTACATGGACGTCGGCACCTGCAACGGCTGGCGGCGCGAGCGGGTGGTGCCCTCGGCCGAGGTGCGCGACCGCATCGCCGCGCGCTGGCCGCTGCTGCCGCTGGATCCCAACTACCGCGGCGAGGTCGCCACGCGCTACGGCTACCGCGACGGCGCCGGCGAGGTCGGCTTCGTCAGTTCCGTCAGCGCGCCGTTCTGCGGCGACTGCCACCGCGCGCGGGTGTCCGCCGACGGCCGCCTGTACACCTGCCTGTTCGCCGCCGACGGCCACGACCTGCGCCCGGCGCTGGCCGCGGGCGCGGAGGCGCTGGCGGCGCACGTGGCCGCGCTGTGGGCGCGCCGGGCCGACCGCTACAGCGAGATCCGCAGCCAGGCCGGGGCCTCGCGCCGGCACGTGGAGATGTTCCTGATCGGCGGCTGAGCCGCGCGCGCCGCGGCCGGCCGTGCCGGCGCTATCCTTGTGCGATGCCCAAGCCCGCCCTGACCCATCTGGATGCCGCCGGCCGCCCGGCCATGGTCGATGTCTCGGCCAAGCCGGCGACCGCGCGCGAGGCCGTCGCCGAATGCCGGGTGCGGTTCCCGCCGGCGGTCGCCGAGCAGCTGCGCCGCAGCGGCCTGAAGAGCGCCAAGGGCGGGATCGTGGAGACCGCGATCATCGCCGGCACCCTGGCCGCCAAGCGCACCCACGAGCTGATCCCGTTCTGCCACCCGCTGCCGCTGGAGGGCTGCCGCCTCGCGGTGGACTGGCACGACGCGCGCAGCCTGCGGATCGAGTGCCGGGTGCGCACCACCCACCGCACCGGGGTCGAGATGGAGGCCCTGACCGGCGCCACCGTCGCCGCGCTCACCGTCTACGACATGTGCAAGGCGCTCAGCCACGCGATCGTGGTCGGGCCCGCGCGCCTGCGCGGCAAGCGCGGCGGGCGGCGCGACGTGGGGACGCTGGCATGAACCTGCGCGTGCTGTATTTCGCCAGCCTGCGCGATGCCGCCGGCACCGAGGCCGAGGACGTGCAGACCCACGCCGCGGACCTGGCCGCCCTGCACGACGAACTGCAGGCCCGCCATCGCTGGGCGCTGCCGCGCGCGCGCCTGCGGGTGGCCGTGGACGGCCGCTTCGCCGGCTGGCACGAGGCCCCGCGCGAGGGCTGCACGGTCGCCTTCATCCCCCCGGTCAGCGGAGGCTGAGCCATGGCCCGCTTCGCCCTGTCCGCGCAGCCCCTCGACATCCCCGCGCTGGCCGCGCGCCTGCGCGACCCGCGCGCCGGCGCCTGCGCCAGCTTCGAAGGCTGGGTGCGCGATCACAACGACGGCCGCGGCGTGCGCGGCCTGCGCTACGAAGCCTATGCGGAGCTGGCCGCGCACGAAGGCGAGGCGATCCTCGCCGAGGCGCTGGCGCGCTTCGACGTGATCGAGGCGGCGTGCGTGCACCGGATCGGCGAGCTGGCGATCGGCGACCTCGCGGTCTGGGTCGGGGTGTCCGCCGCCCACCGCGACGCCGCATTCGCGGCCTGCCGCTGGATCATCGACGAGGTCAAGGCGCGGGTGCCGATCTGGAAGCACGAGCACTACCGCGAGGGTGACGCCGGCTGGCTGCATCCGGAGCCGGCGCCGCGCTGAGCGGCGGCCGGTAACGCCGCGGCCGCGCGCGCATGCACCACCGCGGCCGGCGGATCGTCCAACGTGGTCGCCGCCGGCGGGTCTGCGCGGTACGGCCAGCGGCGGCCGCCATGGAGGCCGCCGGCCGGGCGGCGTCCGCGGCAGTTGTTGCCGTTGCGGCCTGCGGCCGGGCCACGGCACCGGCGCGGCGCCCCGCGGCTGCCGCCACGGTCCGGTGCCGAAGCCGCCGCGGCAGGCCGGAAAAGGCGGCGGCCCCGCCGGCTGGCCTCGGCGCCCGCGTCAGTCGATACCGTTGCTGCCTTCCGGCCCTGGCGGGGTTTTCGACCTAGCGTCGCGAGGGGCCGACGGGGCCACCATGGACGCGGGCCGCGCGCTGCGCGGCCCGGGAACTGCATCGCGTGGATCTGGCGGAGAGAGGGGGATTCGAACCCCCGAGGCGGGGTTTAGCCGCCTACACACTTTCCAGGCGTGCTCCTTCAACCACTCGGACACCTCTCCGGAACGCAGCATTGTAGCGGCCGTCGGGCGAGCGGCTCAAGCGCGGCCGGGCGGGGCCGCGCCGCAGGGGCGGCGCATGCCACAATGCCGGCATGTCCTACCTCGTGCTCGCCCGCAAGTGGCGCCCCAAGCGTTTCGCCGAGCTGGTCGGCCAGGAACACGTGGTGCGCGCGCTGACCAACGCGCTGGAGACCGGCCGCATCCACCACGCGTTCCTGTTCACCGGCACCCGCGGGGTCGGCAAGACCACCATCGCGCGCATCTTCGCCAAGAGCCTGAACTGCGAGCGCGGCACGTCGGCCGACCCCTGCGGCGAGTGCGAGACCTGCCGGGCGATCGACGCCGGCCGCTACATCGACCTGCTGGAGATCGACGCCGCCTCCAACACCGGCGTGGACAACGTGCGCGAGCTGATCGAGAACGCCCAGTACATGCCCAGCCGCGGCAAGTACAAGGTGTACCTGATCGACGAAGTGCACATGCTCTCCAAGCCGGCCTTCAACGCGCTGCTGAAGACGCTGGAGGAGCCGCCGGCGCACGTCAAGTTCCTGTTCGCCACCACCGATCCGGAGAAGCTGCTGGTCACGGTGCTCAGCCGCTGCCTGCAGTTCAACCTCAAGCGCCTGGACGAGGCGCAGATCGGAGGCCAGCTGCGCAAGATCCTCGCGGCCGAGGCGATCGCCGCGGACGAGGATGCCATCGCGCAGCTGGCGCGCGCCGCCGACGGCAGCCTGCGCGATGCGCTGTCGCTGCTGGACCAGGCGATCGCCTATGCCGGCGGCCGGCTGGACGGGGCGAGCGTGGCGGCGATGTTGGGCACGGTCGACCGCAGCCGGGTGCAGGCGCTGCTGGAGGCGCTGGCCGACGGCGACGGCGCGCGCCTGCTGGGCGAAGTCGAGGCGCTGGCCGGGTTTTCGCCGGACTGGGCGCGGATTCTGGATGCGCTGGGCGAGGCCCTGCACCGGATCCAGGTGCAGCAGCTGGTGCCCGCGGTGGCGCGGCCGGAGGACGGCGCCGCGCTCGCCGCGCTGGCCGCGCGCCTGGCCCCGGAGCTGGTGCAGCTGTGGTACCAGATGGCACTGCACGGGCGGCGCGACCTGCCGCACGCGCCGTCGCCGCGCTCCGGCTTCGAGATGACCCTGCTGCGGATGCTGGCCTTCCGCCCGGACGGGGCGATCCAGGCCGCGCCGTCCCCCGGGCGGCCGACGGCCGCGTCCGCCAGCGCCGCTGGCAGCGCGCGCGCGCAGGCGGCCGCCGCGGTGCGCGCGAGCCTGGCCGAACCGGCGTCGCCGGCACCGGCCCGCGTGCCCGGCCCGGCGCGGCCCACGCCGGTACCCGCCGCGGCGGGTGCCGTGGACGCGGTCGCCGTCGCTACGACAGGGGGTGCCGCGCCCGGCAGGCCCGCGCGCCTGCCGGCGGCCGCCGCGCCGCCGCAGCTGGTGACCGACAGCGAGCATTGGCTGGGGCTGGTCGCCACGCTGGCCGAGGAAGGCCTGCTGCGCGGCCCGGCGCGGATGCTGGCCGAGAACTCCGGCTTCCTCGGCCACCGCGACGATACCCTGCGCCTGGCGCTGGCGCCCGAGCAGGAGCACCTGCACTCGTCCAAGCTGGTGCAGCAACTGGAGGACGCGCTGGCGCAGCGGCTGGGCGGGCCGCTGCAGGTCCGCTACGAGCTCACCAACCCCGGCGACACCGCGCAGGCGCGCGCCGCGCGCACCCGCGATGCCCGCCAGGCCGAGGCCGAGCGCGCGTTCCCGGCCGACCCGGCGATCCTGCAACTGGTGCAGGAGCACGGCGCGCGGATCCTGCCCGACTCGATCCGCCCGCTCGACCCCTGATCCGGCCGGCGCCGCCGGCCCCCGAGGAGATACGACATGCGTGGAAACATCGCCCAGCTGATGCAGCAGGCGCAGAAAATGCAGGAAAACATGCAGCGCGCGCAGGAGGAAGTGGCCGCGCTGGAGGCCACCGGCAACGCCGGCGGCGGGCTGGTCAGCGTGACCGTCGGCGGGCGCATGGACTGCCGCAAGGTGCGCATCGACCCGGCCGCGCTGGCGGATACGGAGATGCTCGAGGACCTGCTGGCGGCCGCGTTCAACGACGCCGTGAACAAGATCCACGCCGTGAGCCAGGAGAAGCTGGCCGCCGCCACGGCCGGGCTGCCGCTGCCGCCGGGCATGAAGCTGCCGGGCCTGTTCTGAGCCGGAGGCCGCGCGCGGTGTCCCCGAGGGGTGCGCAGGGCGGGCGGCGCGCATGAGCGCCGGCCTGCTCGACCAGCTGATCGAGGCCCTGCGCGTGCTGCCCGGGGTCGGCCAGAAGTCCGCGCAGCGCATGGCCTACCACCTGCTTGAGCGCCAGCGCGACGGCGGCCGCCGGCTGGCGGCAGTGCTGGCCGCGGCGATGGAGCGGATCGGGCACTGCCCGCGCTGCCGCGACTTCAGCGAGGACGCCCTGTGCGCGACCTGCGCCAGCCCCGCGCGCGACGTACACCTGCTGTGCGTGGTGGAGACCCCGGCCGACCGCCTCGCGATCGAGCAGGCCACCGGCTACCGCGGGCTGTACTTCGTGCTGCAGGGCCGGCTGAGCCCGCTGGACGGCCTCGGTCCGCGCGAACTGGGGCTGGACCTGCTGGCCCGGCGGTTGCAGGAAGGCAAGGTGCGCGAGCTGATCATCGCCACCAACCCCACGGTCGAGGGCGAGGCCACCGCGCACTACCTGGCGCAGCTGGCGCGCCAGCACGGCGTGCGCCCGACCCGGCTGGCGCACGGCGTGCCGCTGGGCGGCGAGCTGGAATACGTGGACCGCGGCACCCTCTCGCACGCCTTCGGCAGCCGCAGCGAGATGCAGGAGTGAGTACAGCGGGGGGACGGGCTGGCCTACACTCCGGTCCCGTCTCCCGCCCTTCCGGCCGCGCACCCATGCCCGACACCATCTTCCACAAGATCCTGCGGCGCGAGTTGCCCGCCGACATCGTGTACGAGGACGAGCACCTGATCGCGTTCCGCGACATCGCCCCGCAGGCCCCGGTGCACGTGCTGTTCGTGCCCAAGCGCGACTATGCCACCCTCAACGACGTGCCGGAGGAGGACGCGATCGTGATCGGCCGGCTGGCGACCGCCGCCGCGCGCTACGCCAAGGCGCAGGGCTTCGCCGAGTCCGGCTACCGGATCGTGATGAACTGCAACCACGACGCCGGGCAGACGGTGTTCCAGATCCACCTGCACCTGCTGGCCGGGGCGCCGCTCGGCCACTTCGGCGTGCCCGGCCGCTGAGGCCGGGCGCGCGCTCAGGCGGCGCTCACCACCAGCCCCACCAGGGCCACGGCGCCGGGCGGGTCACCACCCGCACCCGCTCGCGCGGCGGCCACAGGTAGACCACGTCGGCCGCCAGCCGCGGGAAGCGGTAGGTGTAGCCGTCGATCCGGCGCTCCTCGTAGCCGTCGATGCGGCCGGTGAAGGTGACCTCGCGTTTGGGTTCGAACAGCGCCGGGTCGTAGAAGCCCGGGCGGCAGGCGATGAAGCGGCCCCAGGTGTCATCGCTGGCCCACTGCGGGCGGCCATCGGCGTCCAGCCGGGTGGAGATGACCTCGAAGCAGGTGCGGTCCGGGCCCGGTTCGGTGCGGATGATGCGGCCGCCCCAGCGCACCTGCGCGCCGATGTGGTCGCCCTCGACCGCCTGGTGCGCGGTCAACGGCGCGTAGTTGCCCTGCAGGGGCTTGGGCAGGGTGGTGCAGCCGGCGAGCAGGGCGAGGGCGAGGCCGGCGAGGGCGAGGCGGGCGGGCGACGGGCGGTACATGGCGACTCCCAGGGCTGCGGTGGTGGTGCGGATCATGGCCGATGCGCGTCGAGGTCGCGCAGCAGGCGCGGCACGGCCTCGGGGTCGCTCGGAGCGTAGCGTGCGTCGGAGAAACGCCGGCTGAGCGTGCGCAGGTCCTGTCCGGCCGCAGGCACGTCGGCGCCGACCCGCGCGGCCCAGGCCTGCGCCGGCTCGTGCGCGGCGCGGCCGAGGCCGCGCCGGCGGTAGCGCCGCTCCAGCCGGTGCCAGGCACGCAGCAGCGGATCGCGCACGCGCTCGCCGCGCGCCAGCCACCATGCCATGCCGGCGATCGCGGCGGCGGCCAACGCGCCGAACAGCGCGATCAGCGCGTCCGGGGAGAGCCGCCGCACGCCCGCCCAGGCCAGCAGGCCCTGCTGGCGCTGCGCGTCGAAGCCGAGCAGCCAGTCGTTCCAGCCACGCCGCAGCCAGTCGCCGAGGTCGAACACCGGCGCCAGCCCGGCGAAGCCGCCCAAACGCCCGGGCTGGCGGTCGGCGAGGGTATCGAACACCCGCTCGGGGGCCACCGCCGCGGTCGGGTCCACCCGCACCCAGCCGCGCCGCGGCAGCCAGACCTCGTTCCAGGCGTGGGCATCGGAATAGCGCAGCAGCCAGTAGTCGCCGAGCGGGTTGCGGTAGCCGCCGGCATAGCCGGTCACCACCCGGGTCGGGATGCCGGCGGCGCGCATCAGCACCGCGAACGCGGAGCTGAAGTGCTCGCAGTAGCCGGCGCGGCGGTCGAACAGGAAGTCGTCCACCTCGTTGCGGCCGGCCAGGGGCACGTCCAGGGTGTAGGCGAAGTCGCGGTGGATCATCGCCAGCGCGCGCGCCACGATCGCCGCGTCGGCGCGGCCGTCCGCATCCTGCCCGGCCTCGCGCCGCCACTGGCGGCCGAGGGCGAGCGTGCGCGGGTTGTAGCCGGCCGGCAGCTGCAGCGCCTGCGCGCGCAGGCCGGGTGGCAGCGACTGCACGAAGCTGCCGGGCGGCGCGGACTGCAGCGTCCAGCGGCTGACCGCATCCAGCGGCAGCTCGCTGCGCAGCACGCGGCCCAGCTGCAGGCGCGCGCCGGGCGGCGCCTGCAGCGGCAGGTCGAGGGCGATGAGGTCGTGGCGTTCGGTCGGCTCCAGTTCGAGCACGTAGGCATAGCGCGGTGCGCCGGCCCGCAGCGGGGTCGCAGGTTCGGCGATGCTGCCCTGCAGCGTGCGCCAGGTGCGGCCGTCGAAGTCCCACAGCACCGGCCCGCGCCAGTACAGCTGGTCGCGCGCGGGCTCGGCCCCGGCGAAGCGCACCCGCGCCGCCGGGCGGTCGTCGTTGAGCAGCCGCTGCCACTGGCCGGGGCTCATGCTGTCCGACAGCCCGGGGCGCGCGCTGCTGCGTTCCGGCAGGCCCCACAGCGGGGCCGGCAGGCGCGGGAACAGCCAGAACGCCGCCAGCGCCAGCGGCAGCCCGAGCAGCACGAGCCGCAGCGCCGCGCGAAGCTCCACCGGCAGCGTCGGCGCCGCCAGCCCGGCCTCGTCGGCGGCCAGCTGCTGCAGCGCCAGCACGGCCAGGCCCAGCGCGAGCAGCCCCAGCGCCAGGCTGAGCGGCCCCTGGTCGAGCAGGAAGGTGGCGAACGGCGCGAACAGGGCGAACCCGAGCAGGCTGCGGCCGTCGCGCAGGCGGTGGGTCTCCGCCGACTTCACCGCCAGCATCCCGGCCAGCACCGCGCTGGCCGAATCGCGGCCCAGCCCCGGCAACACCAGCGCGACCGCGGCGATCACCAAGAGCCCGAGCAGCAGCCGCAGCGGGCCGGGCAACGGGCGGCGCCAGCTCGCCGCGGCGACCGCGAGCGCCAGCCCGCCGAAGCCGAACCCCAGCAGCGGCGGCAACTGCAGCAGCAGCGGCAGCAGGCAGGCGGCGGCCGCCAGCAGCACCCGGCGGTGCGCGCGCGGGCCGAGCGGTGGGCTAGGCGCGGCCATCGCCGCCTCCCGGCAGCAGCGCCAGCGCGCGCAGGCAGCGGTGGCGCTGCTGCGGCCCGTGTCCGGCGGGGATCGCTGCCTGCCCGGGCAGTTCCAGGGCGTAGTGGCGTCCCTCGCGTTCGGCCTGCTCGACCCACGCGGCCAGGCGCTGGATGCGCTGCTCGTGCCCCAGTCCGGCGGTCATCTCCCATGCCAGCCGCAGCTGGCGCGCCTGCGCCTGCTCGTACTGCCGCACCAGCAGCTGGCCGCGCCGCGCGGAGGCCTTCCACGCCACCGTGCGCGGGGCGTCGCCGGGCTGGTAGTCGCGCAGGTGGTGCGGCTCGTCGCCGCTGCGCTGCGGGCGCGCGCGGCCGTCCGCGCCGGTGGTGGCCGGCAGCGGCGGCGGCGGCGCCTCCGGGGCCGGATATACCAGCACCGACTGCGCCGGCCAGACATAGGCCCAGGCGCGCGCCAGCCCGAGCGGCTGGACCGTGGCGAGGGTGATCCGCGGCAGGGCCAGCAGGCCGCGCCGCCGGGTCGGCAGCCGCAGCAGCGCGCTGCCGCCGCGCTCGGGCAGGACCTCGGCGTACACCGGCGGCGCGCCCTCGACCGCCAGCTGCAGGCCGCGGCGCACGCGCGCATCGCCGCTGGCCAGCGCGACCCGCAGCGGCAGCGGCTGGCCGGCGGGCACCGGCTCGGCGGCGATGGCCTCCACCACCAGCCCGGACAGCTGCAGGTGCGCATACAGCAGGCTCGAATGCGCGGCCCCGGCCAGCAGCAGCGCCAGCAGCAGGGCCGGGTTGTTGTTGTAGTTGAGCGCGCCCAGGCCCATCACCGCCAGCAGCAGGGCGAAGAACAGCCCGCTGCGGGTCGGCAGCACGTACACCCGGCGCCGGTCCAGCCGCACCGGCAGCGGCTCCGGCCCGCGCGGGCGGGCGAACCGCTGGAGCCAGCGCGCGGGCCGCATGCCTGGCCCCGTCAGTCCACCGCGACCGCGTGCAGGATCTGGCGCGCCAGCGCCGCCGGCGCGACGTCCGCCTCGGCCACCAGGCGGTGCTCGGCGACCGCCGGGAACAGTGCCTGCACGTCCTCCGGCAGCACGTGCGTGCGCCCGAGCAGCAGCGCATGCGCGCGCGCCGCGCGCAGCAGCGCGAGGCCGGCGCGCGGCGACAGCCCGACCCGCACGCCCGGCTGCTGCCGGCTGCGCGCCAGCAGGGCCTGCACGTAGGCCAGCAGCGCCTCGCTGGCGTGCACCTCGGCGGCGGCCGTACGCAGCGCGCGCACCGCGTCCGCATCCAGCCGGGCCGGCGCGTCCGCGATCAGGTCGCGGCGGTCGCGCCCGGCCAGCAGGGCGCGTTCGGCCTGCGCGTCCGGGTAGCCGAGCGCCATCCGCAGCAGGAAGCGGTCGAGCTGCGAGTCCGGCAGCGGATAGGTGCCGGCCAGGTCCACCGGGTTCTGGGTGGCGATCACCAGGAACGGATCCGGCAGCGGATGGGTGGTGCCGTCCAGGCTGACCTGGTGCTCGGCCATCGCCTCCAGCAGCGCGCTCTGGGTGCGCGGCGGCGCGCGGTTGATCTCGTCGGCCAGCAGCACCTGGGTGAACACCGGGCCGCGGTGGAACTCGAAGCGACCGCTGCGCGCGTCGTACACCGAGACCCCGAGCACGTCCGCCGGCAGCAGGTCGGAGGTGAACTGCACGCGCGCGAAGTCCAGCCCGAGCGTGCGCGCCAGGGCGTGGGCGAGGGTGGTCTTGCCCAGCCCCGGCAGGTCCTCCAGCAGCAGGTGGCCGCCGGCCAGCAGCGCCACGAACGCCAGCCGCACCTGCAGCGGCTTGCCCAGCACCAGGGTGTTGACCTGCGCCTGCGCGGCGGCGAGCGCCGCACGCAGGGCATCGGGTAGGATCGCGGCGGCAGCGGCGGTCTTGGCGGGCACGGGTCCGATCCGGTGGAAGCGGTTGCCCAGTGTAGCGAGGACCCCCGAAGATGCCGGAGCAGGCCGCGATCCGATCCGCGCGACGCGCGTTCTGGGCCCTATGGGTCGCCTCCGCCGCACTGCGCGTCTGGCTGGCCGCGCGCCTGCCGCTGTTCGTGGACGAGGCGTTCTACTGGCAGGAGGGCCGGCATCCGGCCTGGGCCTATTCCGACCTGCCGGGGCTGACCGCCTGGCTGACCCGGATCGGGGATGTGCTGGCGCCGGGCAGCGTGTTCGCGCTGCGCCTGCCGTTCCTGCTGATCGCGCTGGCGCTGCCGGGGCTGGTGGTGGTGATCGCGCGGCGCGAGGCCGGTGCGCGCGCCGGCTGGCAGGCGGGCAGCCTCGCCCTGCTGCTGCCGCTGGCCGGCAGCCTCGGCCTGCTGGCGCTGCCGGACGTACCGCTGCTGCTGGCCAGCCTGCTGTGCCTGGACGCCGCGCTGCGCCTGCTGCGGCGGGTCACGCCCGCGGCCGCCGCCGAACTGGCGCTGGGGCTGGTGCTGGGCGGGCTGACCCACTACCGCTTCGGCGCGGTGCTCGCGGTCGGCCTGCTCGGGCTGCTGCTGGTGCGGCAGGGGCGTGCACTGCTGCGCGCGCCGCTGGTGTGGCTGGCGATCGCGCTCGGCGCGCTGGCCTGGCTGCCGCTGCTGGGCTGGAACCTGCAGCATGCCGAGGCCGGGCTGCGCTTCCAGCTGGTCGACCGCCACCCGTGGCAGTTCGCGGCCGCGGCCGGGCTGCGGCTGGCGCTGTGGCAGCTGCTGCCGATCACCCCGCTGCTGCTGGTCGCGCTGGCGCTGGTGGCCTGGCGCGGTGTGCGCGACCCGCGCCCGGGGCCGCGCCTGCTGGCGCTGTGGGGCGCGGGCCTGGTGCTCGGCTTCGTGCTGCTGGCGTTCGTGGCCGACCGCGAGCGGGTCAGCTTCCACTGGCCGCTGCCGGGCGTGGTCGCGCTGCTGCCGCTGGTGCCGGCGGTGCTGGCCGGCTGGCCGAGGTTCTGGCGCGCCTTGCTGTGGGCGAGCACGGCTGCCGGACTGGCGCTGGTGCTGGGCTACTACGCGCTGGCGGCCAGTCCGCCGCTGCGCGCGGAGACCGCGCGCTTCAATTTCCACCCGACCAATTTCGCCGGCTGGCGGGCGCTGGCGCAGGCGGTCCAGGCGCGCCTGCGCACGCTGCCGGCCGGGACCCGGGTGCTGGCCGGGGATTTCAAGCTCGGCGCCGAGCTCGGCTTCGCGCTCGGCGATCCCGACCTGCCGGTGCTCGAGCATCCGCTCAACCGCAAGCACGGGCGCGCGCCGCAGCTGGCGCTGTGGGGGCTGCTGCAGCCGCGGCGGCCTGGGTCCGGGCCCTGGCTGCTGGTGGTGGATCCGGGCAGCGTCGAGCCGCGCCAACTGCTGGCCTACTACCACCGCCTGTGCGCGCAGGTCGGCCCGCTGCCGCCGCCGCAAGTGGTGAGCGTGGACCACGGCCGGCGGCGCTTCCTGCTGTTCGCGCTGCCGGCCGGGCCGCTGCCGGACGCCGGCGCGGCGGCCTGCACCACCCCGGCGCTGGCGTTTATCGACGCGCCCGCGGCCGGGGCGCAGGTCGCGCCGGCGTTCACCGTGCGCGGCTGGGCGTTCAAGGACGGGGTCGGCCTGCGCGCGGTGGAGATCCTGTTGGATGGCCGCCCGTGGGCGCGCGCCGCCTACGGCGAGCCGGATCCGGGGATCGCCGGGTTCTGGCGGATCAGCACCGACCCGCAGCAGCCGCGGGTGCGCTTCCACGCGGAGCTGGCCGGCGTGCCGCCCGGCCGCCACTGGCTCGGCCTGCGCCTGCACGGGCGCGACGGCAGCGTGGAGGACTGGCCGGCGCAACCGCTGCAGGTGCGCTGACGCCCCTCAGGGCAGGGCGAAGCCGGCCGCGCGCAGCAGCCGCGCGGTGGCGATCAGCGGCAGCCCGACCAGGGCGGTCGGGTCATGGCTGTCGATCGCCTCGAACAGCGCGATGCCCAGGCCCTCGGACTTGAAGCTGCCGGCGCAGTCGTACGGGCGCTCGGCGTCCACGTAGCGCGCGATCTCCGCATCCGTCAGCGCGCGCAGGTGCACGCAGGTGAGGTCGCAGGCCTCGTACTGGCGCCCGTCGGCATGGGCCAGCACCAGGCTGGTGTGGAAGCGCAGCGTGCGCCCGCGCATCCGCTGCAACTGGGCGATCGCCGCGGCGCGCCCGCCGGGCTTGCCGAGCGGCGCGCCGTCGAGGTCCGCGACCTGGTCGGAACCGATCGCCCAGGTGTCGCCGCCCAGCCGCTGCGCGACCGCATGCGCCTTCGCCCGCCCCAGGCGCAGCGCCAGCGCCGGCGGGGCTTCGCCCGGCGCCGGGGTTTCGTCCACCTCGGGCCGCTCCACCGTGAACGGCAGGCCGAGCCGCGCCAGCAGCGCGCGCCGGTAGGCCGAGGTCGAGGCCAGCACCAGCGACGCGCTCATGCCGGGCCGGCCTCCGCGGCGGCACGCGCGCGGCGCACCCGCTGCAGCTGGAACTCGAGGCGGCCGCTGGCGGACTCCAGTGCGTCGCGCACCGCCTCCAACTGCGCCAGGCTGGCGTCCTGCGCGTGTTCCTGCAGCCACAGCCGCTGCCGCAGCAGGTCGCGCATCGCGCCGCGCACCGGGTTCTCCTCGCTGCCGGCGACCGCCTCGATCTCGTCGCGCGCGCTGCGCAGGCGGGCCTCCAGCCGGTCGGCGGCATCCAGCACGCCGCGGATGGCCATGCCGCGCGCGCGCGCGCGGCGCAGCCCGCGGCCGCCCACCCAGGCCGCGGCCAGCAGCACCACCGCCGCGAGCGCGGCCCATGCGAGGCTTCCTGCGTTCATCGCCGCAGTCTGCGCCAGCCCCGGCGCCGCGGCAACGCGCCGATCCCGGTGACTCACGCGCATTGACAGGGAGGGGTGGGCTGCCTATCCTTCCGCCCCTTATGTCCGAGACCTCCCGCCGCGCACCCGATGCCGTGGATGCCTGGCGGATGGTGGCCGCCGGTCGCTGTTTCGAGGGCACGCTGGCGCTGGCTGACCTGGCACGTCTGCGCGGGAGCCTGTGCGATCCGCAGGGCACGGTGCGCTACGTGGCCCGTTTCGGCACCGGTCCGGCAGGCGCGCCGGAGGTGCGCCTGCAAGTCGAGGCCGCGCTGCCGCTGACCTGCCAGCGCAGCCTGCGCCGGTTCGAGCTGCCGGTGCGGCTGGAGCTGGCGCTGGGGCTGCTGCGCGACGAGGCCGGCGAAGCCGCCTTGCCGCCCGGTCACGAGCCGCTGCTGGTGCCGGCCGACGGCCAGCTGCGGCTGGCCGACCTGGTCGAGGACGAGTTGATCCTGGCGTTGCCGGTGGTGCCGGTGGCGCCCGACGCGGAGGTGGTGGAACGCACGTTCGGCCCGTCCGCGGAGGAGACCGCCCGCACCAGCCCGTTCGCGGCGCTGGCAGGCTGGAAGAAGGAATAAGTGCGACAATGTCGCGCTGAGCGTCGCACCCCCGTTTCGTTTCCGGAGTCACATCCATGGCCGTCCAGAAGTCCCGCGTCACCCCGTCCCGCCGTGGCATGCGCCGCATGCACGACGCCCTGTCCGCCAAGCAGTTGGCGACCGACCCGACCAGCGGCGAGATCCACCTGCGCCACCACGTGACCGCCGACGGCTACTACCGCGGCAAGCAGGTCATCACGCCCAAGACCCGGGTCGTCGACGAAGAGTGAGCCGCGCGCCGCACCCGGCTCGCGCCCGCTGACGTTCCCCCGGCCGCGCCTTGCGCGGCCGGCAGCGTTTCTGCGCTGGCGCGGGCGGCGGCCGGTGTATCGTGGCCGTTCCCGTCCGCCCCGCGCGTCCGCACCTGCCCGGAGTCTCCCCGCATGTCCTCAGCCGAAGGCCGCCCATTCGCCCGCATCGCCGGCACCGGCAGCTACCTGCCGCAGAAGGTGCTGAGCAACGACGACCTGGCGCGGATGGTCGACACCAGCGACGAGTGGATCGCGACCCGCACCGGTATCCGCCAGCGCCACGTCGCCGCGGACGGCGAGACCACCTCGGACATGGCGCTGCAGGCCGCGCGCCGCGCGCTGGAGGCCGCCGCGGTGGCGCCGCAGGACCTCGACCTGATCGTGGTCGGCACCACCACCCCCGACCTGATCTTCCCGTCCGCGGCCTGCCTGCTGCAGCACAAGCTGGGTGCGGAGGGCTGCCCGGCGTTCGACGTGAACGCGGCCTGCTCCGGTTTCATCTACGCGCTGGCGACCGCCGACAAGTTCATCCGCGCCGGCGCCGCGCGCACCGCGCTGGTGGTCGGGGCCGAGACCCTGACCCGGATGCTCGACTGGAACGACCGCGCGACCTGCGTGCTGTTCGGCGATGGCGCCGGTGCCGTGGTGCTCAAGGCCGATGCCGAGACCGGCATCCTCAGCACCCACCTGCACGCCGACGGCGGCAAGAAGGAACTGCTGTGGAACCCGGTCGGCGTCTCCGCCGGGTTCCGCCCGCAGGAGCCCAACGCCGGCGTGCGCGTGCTGATGACCGGCAACGAGGTGTTCAAGCATGCGGTCAAGGCCCTGGACGCGGTGGTCGAGGAGGCGCTCGCGGCCAACGACCTGGATCGCCACGAATTGGACTGGCTGGTGCCGCACCAGGCCAACCTGCGCATCATCGAGGCCACTGCCAAGCGCCTGGACATGCCGATGGAGCGGGTGGTGGTCACGGTCGACAAGCACGGCAACACCTCGGCCGCCTCGGTGCCGCTGGCGCTCGACCTGGCCGTGCGCGACGGCCGCATCCAGCGCGGCCAGCTGCTGCTGCTGGAGGCCTTCGGCGGCGGCTTCACCTGGGGCTCGGCGCTGCTGCGCTACTGAACCCGGGGCAGGCGGGCAGGGCGCGGCGCCCGCGCCGGCATACGCCCCGGTACAGACGCGCTAGAGCATTTGCTCGTATCATGCCCGCCCCTGCGGGCAGGCCGCCCGCCGTCCCGGTGATCGCGTGACTTCCCCTCATCCCCTGCCATCGCTCGCGTTCGTGTTTCCCGGCCAGGGCTCGCAGTCAGTCGGCATGCTGGCCGAGCTGTCGGAGCTGCACCCGGCGGTCAAGGCCACGTTCGAGGAGGCCTCCGACGGCGCCGGCGTGGACCTGTGGGCGCTGGCGCAGGGCGGGCCAGAGGAAATGCTCGGCCGCACCGAATACACCCAGCCGGCCCTGCTGGCGGCGGGCATCGCGGTCTGGCGCCTGTGGCAGGCCGAGGGCGGACCGGAGCCGGCCGTGTTGGCCGGGCACAGCCTGGGCGAATACACCGCGCTGGTCGCCGCCGGTGCGCTGTCGCTGCGCGACGGCGCGCACCTGGTGCGCATCCGCGGCCAGCTGATGCAGGACGCCGCGCCGGCCGGCAGCGGGGCGATGGCGGCCGTGCTCGGGGCCGAGGACGCCCAGGTCGAGGCTGCCTGCGCCGAGGCGGCCGGCGCGCAGGTGGTGGTGCCGGCCAACTACAACGCGCCCGGCCAGATCGTGATCGGCGGCGACGCCGCGGCGGTGGACCGCGCGCTGGCGCGGCTGCAGCAGCAGGGCGTGCGCAAGGCGGTCCGGCTCGCCGTGAGCGTGCCGTCGCACACCCCGCTGATGCGCGAGGCCGCGAACCGGCTGGCCGAGACCATGGCCGGGCTGGACTGGCGGGCGCCGGCGCTGCCGGTGGTGCAGAACGTGGACGCGCGCGTGCATGAGGGCATCGTGGCCATCCGCGACGCGCTGGTGCGCCAGCTCTACCAGCCGGTGCAGTGGACCGCTTGCGTGCAGGCGCTGGCCGCGCGCGGCGTCACCCGGATCGGCGAATGCGGCCCGGGCAAGGTCCTGACCGGCCTCATCAAGCGCATCGACAAAGCGCTCGACGCGCGCGCGTTGGGCACCCCGGCGGAGTTCGCCGGCGCCATCGAGGACTGGAAGGCATGAGCGAGCAGGTACTGAAGGGCGAGGTCGCGCTGGTCACCGGCGCCTCGCGCGGGATCGGCGCGGCGATCGCGGACCTGTTGGCCGCGCAGGGCGCGACCGTGGTCGGCACCGCCACCTCGGACGCCGGCGCGCAGGCGATCGGCCAGCGCCTGGCCGCGCGCGGCGGCCACGGCCGCCGCCTGGACGTGACCGAGCCGGGCGCGATCGAGGCGCTGGTGGAGGCGGTGACGTCGGAGTTCGGCGGCATCTCGATCCTGGTCAACAACGCCGGCATCACCCGCGACACCCTGCTGCTGCGGATGAAGGACGAGGACTGGCAGGCCATCCTCGACACCAACCTGACCAGCGTCTACCGCGCCAGCAAGGCGGTGCTGCGCGGCATGATGAAGGCGCGCCGCGGCCGCATCGTCAACATCGCCTCGGTGATCGGCGTCACCGGCAACGCCGGACAGGCCAACTACGCGGCAGCCAAGGCCGGCATCATCGCCTTCAGCAAGTCGCTGGCCAAGGAAGTCGGCTCGCGCGGGATCACGGTCAACGTGGTCGCGCCCGGCTTCATCGCCACCGACATGACCGCCGACCTGCCGGAGGCGGCGAAGGAGGCGATGCTGGCGCAGATCGCCCTCGGCCGGCTCGGCACCCCGGAGGACGTCGCCCAGGCGGTGGCGTTCCTGGCCGGGCCGGGCGCCGGCTACATCACCGGCGAGACCCTGCACGTCAACGGCGGCATGTACATGGCCTGACCCCGTGCCGGCACTTGCCGCCGCCGGCTTTCACGTACACTTACCCATCGAAAACCCCACTCCGGGAGGAGCCTGCAGACATGAGCAGCATCGAAGAGCGCGTCAAGAAGATCGTGGTGGAACAGCTGGGCGTCAAGGAGGAGGACGTGACCAACAGCGCGTCGTTCGTGGACGACCTCGGCGCGGACTCGCTGGACACCGTGGAACTGGTGATGGCGCTTGAGGAGGAGTTCGAGTGCGAGATCCCGGACGAGGAAGCCGAGAAGATCACCTCGGTGCAGCAGGCGATCGACTACATCAAGGCCCACGTCAAGGAGTGACCGGCGCCCGCCGGCCGCACCCCGGGGGCCGCGCATGCGGCCCCTGCCGTTTGCGTCCCCCCGCCACCCGCCACCGCCCCGTTTTCCGCCAGGAGCCGCCATGTCGAAGCGCCGCGTCGTCGTCACCGGGATGGGCATCGTCTCCCCGCTCGGCCATGACCTGGCTAGCAACTGGGACGCGATCGTCAACGGCCGCTCCGGGATCGGCCCGGTCACCGGCTTCGACGCCAGCACCTATCCGACCCGGATCGCGGGCGAGATCCGCGACTTCGACCCCAGCCGCTGGATCAGCCCGAAGGAGCTCAAGCGGATGGACCACTTCCTGCACTACGGGGTGGCCGCCGCGCTGATGGCGATGCAGGACGCCGGGCTGGAGGTGACCGAGGCCAATGCCGAGCGGATCGGCGCCCTGATCGGCTCCGGGATCGGCGGCATCTGGGGGATCGAGGAGACCACCCTCAAGCTGCACGAAGGCGGGGTGCGCAAGGTCAGCCCGTTCTACGTGCCCAGCACCATCATCAACATGCTGCCCGGGCAGGTGTCGCTGCTGACCGGGATCAAGGGCCCGAATTTCTCCGCGGTGTCCGCCTGCGCCACCTCGAACCACTCGATCGGGATGGCGATGCGCATGATCCAGTACGGCGATGCCGACGTGATGGTCGCCGGCGGCGCCGAGCGCGGCAGTTCGCCGACCTCGATGGCCGGCTTCTGCGCGATGAAGGCGATGAGCACCCGCAACGACGATCCCGCGCGCGCCTCGCGTCCGTGGGACGCCGACCGCGACGGCTTCGTGCTCAGCGACGGCGCCGGCATCCTGGTGCTGGAGGAGTACGAACACGCCCGCGCCCGCGGCGCGCGCATCTACTGCGAGCTGGCCGGGTTCGGGGCGTCCTCCGACGCCTTCCACATGACCGCGCCGAGCGAGAACGGCGAAGGCCCGGCGCGCTGCATGGCGGCCGCGTTCCGCGATGCCGGCATCCGCCCGGAGCAGGTCGGCTACGTCAATGCGCACGGCACCAGCACCCCGCTGGGCGACGTGGCGGAGACGCTGGCGATCAAGCGCGCGCTGGGCGAGCACGCCTACAAGACCATGGTCAGCTCGACCAAGTCGATGACCGGCCATCTGCTCGGCGCGGCCGGCGGGGTGGAGGCGATCTACACGGTCAAGGCGTTGGAGACCGGGATCATCCCGCCGACCATCAACCTCGACCGCCCGGGCGAGGGCTGCGACCTCGACTACGTGCCGAACGTGGCGCGCGAGGCGCGCATCGACGTGGCGATCTCCAACGGCTTCGGGTTCGGCGGCACCAACGGCACCCTGGTGTTCCGGCGGATCTGATGGCCGCGCCCGCCCGCGGCGCCGGGCGGGGCCGGTAGGGGCCGCCCGCCGATGACCGCACGCGTCCTGCCCGCGCAGACCGACCTGCTCGCGCTGCACCGGTGCGATCCGGCGCGCTACCCGGTGTTGCTGGAGTCCAGCAGCGGCGGCCCGCTCGGCCGCTTCGACCTGCTGCTGGCGCACGCCGGCGAGGGCTTCGCCCTGCACCGCGACGGCGTGGTGCGCACGCTCGCCGGTGCGCCGCTGGCCGGCGCGTTCCTCGACGTGCTGGATGCGCACTGGCGCGCCGCCGCCGACGGCGCGCCCCGTGACGGTACGTGGCCGTTCCGCGGCGGCTGGGCGCTGCTGCTGGGCTACGAACTGGCGCAGCAGGTGGAACCGGTGCTGCGGCTGCCGGTGGCGGACGGCGGCCTGCCGGTCGCGCTCGCGCTGCGCTGCCCGGCGGCGCTGCTGCGTGATCGCGCCAATGGCGATTGCATCGCGGTGGCGGAGGCGGGTGCCGAAGCGTGGCTGCCGCGCATCGCCGCCGATGCCGAACGTGCCCGCGCGCTGCCGCCGCTGCCGGCGTGGGCACCGCCGATCGCCATCGACGAGGATCCGCCGCAGCGCTACCTCGAGGGCGTGGCGCGCGTGCGGGAGTACCTGGCCGCCGGCGATGTGTTCCAGGTGAACCTGTCGCGCGGCTGGCGCGCGCGGTTCGCGCAGGCGCTGGATCCGGCGGCGCTGTTCGCCCGCCTGCGCGCGCACAACCCCGCGCCGTTCGCCGGCATCTTCCGCAGCCCGTGGGGCAGCGTGGTCAGTGCCTCGCCGGAGCGGCTGCTGTCGCTGCGCGACGGCGTGGCGCAGACCCGCCCGATCGCCGGAACCCGCGCGCGCTTCCCGGGCGACGACGACGCGGCACGCATCCGCGAGCTGGCCGGGCATCCCAAGGAACGCGCCGAGCACGTGATGCTGATCGACCTCGAGCGCAACGACCTCGGCCGCGTGTGCGCGCCCGGCAGCGTGCGGGTGGACGAGCTGATGACGGTGGAGAGCTACGCCCATGTCCACCACATCGTCAGCAACGTGCGCGGCGCGCTGCGCGCCGGCGTGACCCCGGGGCAGGCGATCGCCGCGGTGTTCCCCGGCGGCACGATTACCGGATGCCCGAAGGTGCGTTGCATGCAGATCATCGCCGAGCTGGAGGGCACCGGCCGCGGCGCCTACACCGGCGCGTTCGGTTGGCTGGGCCATGACGGCGACCTCGACCTCAACATCCTGATCCGCAGCGCGGAGGTCGAGGGCGAGCTGCTGCGCTTGCGCACCGGCGCCGGCATCGTGATCGACTCCGACCCGCAGCGCGAGCTGGACGAAACCCGGGCAAAGGCGCGCGGTATGCTGCACGCGTTGGGGGTGGCGTGATGCGGGCCGGGGCGGTGTTCGTCGGATGCGAGCGCGTGGACGGGGTGTCGCTGTCCAACCGCGGGCTGAATTACGGCGACGGCCTGTTCGAAACCCTGCGCGTGCACCGCGGCGAGGCGCCGCTGTGGCCGCGGCATCTGGCGCGCCTGCGCGAGGGCGCGGCCCGGCTCGGCATCGCGCTGCCGGAGCCGGCATTCATCGAGGCCCGGATGGCCGAGCTGAGCGCGGGCGTCGAGGCCGGCGTGCTCAAGCTGCTGCTGACCCGCGGCGAAGGCGGCCGCGGCTATGCGCCGCCGGCCGCTGCGCCGCCGACCTGGATGCTGGCGCTGCATCCGCTGCCGGCGACTCCCGCGGCTCTGCGCCTGCATCCCTGCCAGACCCGCCTGGCGCTCCAGCCGGCGCTGGCCGGGATCAAGCACTGCAACCGGCTGGAGCAGGTGCTGGCGCGCGCCGAGGTGGAGCGCGCCGGCGGCGACGAAGGCCTGCTGTGCGACCCCGACGGGCGCCCGGTGTGCGCCACCTCGGCGAACCTGCTGGTGCGGCGTGAGGGGCGCTGGTGGACGCCGCCGGTCGCACGTTGCGGCGTGGCCGGCGTGCTGCGCGGCTGGCTGCTGGAACAGGGGCTGCTGGAGGAGGCGGTGCTGTCGATGGAGGAGGTGGCGTCCGCCGAGGCGCTGGTCCTGTGCAACGCGGTGCGCGGTATCCTGCCGGTCGCGACGCTGGGCGCGCGCCGCTGGCGCGCGCATCCGGCCACCACCGACCTGCAGGCACGACTGGCGATGGCGTATCCGATGTTTTCCGTTCCCGGGCAGGCCCGCCCATGAGCCTCCGCCGCGGCCTGCTGCTGCTCGTGGTGTTGTTGCTGGCGCTGCTGGGCTGGCAGTGGCAGCGCTACCAGCGCTTCGCCGACACCCCGCTGGCCGGGATCGGCGCGGATGCCAGCCTGGTGGTGGCGCGCGGGGACAGCCTGCCGGCGATCCTGCGCACTCTGCGCGCGCAGGGCGTCGCGGTCGGACCGCCGCTGTACTGGCAGCTGCTGGCGCGCCAGACCGGTGCCGCCGGGCGGCTGCAGGCCGGCGAGTACGCGCTGCCGCCGGGCACCACTCCGCGCGCGCTGCTCTCGGCGATGCGCGACGGCAAGGTGCTGCGGCGCATGTTCACCATCGTCGAAGGCTGGAACATCCGCGACCTGCGCGCCGCGCTGGCCAAGGTGCCGCTGCTGCGGCATGAGGCCGCCGGGATGGACGATGCCGCGCTGATGGCCGCGCTCGGGCATCCGGGCCAGCATCCGGAAGGGCGCTTCCTGCCGGAGACCTATGCCTGGGTGCGCGGCGATTCCGACCTCGACCTGCTGCGGCGTGCCTATGCGGCGATGGACAAGGCGCTGGCCGCGGCGTGGCAGGCGCGCGCGCCCGGCCTGCCGCTGCGCAGCGCGGACGAGGCGCTGGTGCTGGCCTCGATCGTGGAGAAGGAGACCGGCGTGGCCGACGAGCGCCCGCGCATCGCCGGCGTGTTCGTGCGCCGGCTGCAGGCCGGGATGCGCCTGCAGACCGACCCCACCGTGATCTACGGCCTGGGCGAGCGCTACACCGGCAACCTGCGCCGGGTCGATCTGGTGACCGACACGCCCTACAACACCTACACCCGCGAGGGCCTGCCGCCGACCCCGATCGCGATGCCGGGCAAGGCCGCGCTGCAGGCGGCCACGCACCCGGCGGACGGCGATGCGCTGTACTTCGTGGCGGTCGGCGACGGCAGCGGCCGCCACGTGTTCAGCCGCAGCCTGGACGAGCACAACGCCGCGGTGGGCGCCTACCTGCAGCGGCTGCGCGCGCAGCGCCAGGCCGCCGCGCCGGGGACGGCCCCGCGGTGAGCGCCGGGCTGCGCCGCGAACCGCGCCTGCTGACCCTGGAGGGCGGCGAGGGCGCCGGCAAGAGCACCGTGCTGCACGCCCTGCGCGCGGCGCTGCTGGCCGATGGCTACGAGGTGGTCAGCACCCGCGAGCCGGGCGGCACGCCGCTGGCCGAACGCATCCGCGACCTGCTGCTCGCGCACGGCGACGAACCGGTGCATGCGCACACCGAACTGCTGCTGATGTTCGCCGCGCGTGCGCAGCACGTACAGCAGGTGGTGCTGCCGGCGCTGGCGCGCGGCGCCTGGGTGGTCAGCGACCGCTTCACCGATTCCAGCTATGCCTACCAGGGCGTGGCGCGCGGCATGGACACCGGCTTCATCGCGGAGTTGGAGCGGCAGGTGGTCGGGATCGAGCCCGGCCTGACCCTGCTGCTGGACCTCGGCGTCGCGGATGCGCGCGCGCGCACCCGCGGCCGCGACCTGCTGGACGGCGCGGGCCCGGACCGGATCGAACGCGAGCGCGACGAGTTCTTCGAGCGCGTGCGCGCCGGCTTCCTGCAGCGCGCGGCGCAGGCGCCGGAGCGGGTGCGGGTGCTGGACGCCAGCGTCGCCCCGGCGGAGGTCGCCGCGGCGGCGCTGCGGGCGCTGGCCGCCTACCGGGCGCAGGGCGCATGAGCGGGTCCGGCCTGCCGCCGCTGGCCCCCTGGCAGCAGCGCACCCTCGCACAGGCCGGCGAGGCGCTGGCCGGCGGCCGTTTCGGGCACGCCACCCTGATCGTCGGCGCGGCCCGCAGCGGCAAGCGCCTGCTTGCCGAGCATTTGGCGCAGCGCGTGCTGTGCCAGGCACCGGGCGCGGGCGGGGCGGCCTGCGGCACCTGCAAGAGCTGCCGTCTGTTCGCGGTGCGCGCGCAGCCGGATCCGCCGCCGCTGCGGCCGGACGGGAGTCTGGCGCATCCGTGGGGGCTGAGCCCGCATCCGGACCTGCTGCTGCTCGGCCATGAACTGGCACCGAGCACCGGCAAGCCGCGCGCGGAAATCGTGATCGAGCAGGTCCGCGCGATCGGCGAGAAACTGGGACTGACCGCGCAACTCGGACGGGCCCAGGTGGTGATCGTGGATCCGGCCGACGCAGTCAACTGGAGCGCCTGGAACGCGCTGCTGAAGACCCTCGAGGAGCCGCTGCCCGGGCGTTACCTGTGGCTGCTGGCGGCGGAGTCGGCGCGCCTGCCGGCCACCATCCGCAGCCGCTGCCAGCGCCTGGATCTGGCGCAGCCGGCGCGCGCCGAGTCCCTGGCCTGGCTGCGGGCGCAGGGGCATGCGGCGGCTGCGGCCACAGAGGCACTGGAGGCCGCGCGCGGGCATCCGGGCCTGGCCGCGGCGTGGCTGGCCGGCGACGGCCTGGCCCTGCGCCGCGAGGTCGCGCGCGATGCCGAGGCCCTGCAGCAGGGGCGGGTCGGGCCGGCGGCGCTGGCCTGGCGCTGGGCCGGCGACGGCCGCGCCGAAGAGCGCCTCTGGCATCTGGCCGAACTGGCGCGCGCGCAGGCCGCGGGCTTGACCGATCCGGCCGGAATCCGCACGCTGGCGGCGCGATTCGACGCCGCCAACCGCGCGCGCGAGGCCCTGCGCAGTACCCTGCGCGCGGAACTGGCGCTCACCGAGGCCCTGGCGGCCTGGACCTGAAGGAGAGAGGATCCGCGCATGAGCATTGCAGGCGCCGCCCGCCAGGGCATCCTGTCGCTGTCCCTGAAGGACAAGGCCGCGCTGTACAACGCGTACATGCCCTACATCCGCCACGGGGCGATCTTCGTGCCGACCAACAAGCGCTACTTCCTCGGCGACGAAGTGTTCCTGGTGCTGACCCTGCCGGAGTCCTCCGAGCGCCTGCCGGTCGCCGGCAAGGTGGTGTGGATCACTCCCAGCGGCGCCCAGGGCGGGCGCATCGCCGGGGTCGGCGTGCAGTTCGCCGAGGGCGGCGAGGGCGAGTCGGTGCGCAGCAAGATCGAGGCCCTGCTGGCCGGCATCCTCACTGCCGACCAGCCCACGCAGACGATGTAGCCGCCGTCGCGCGGGCGCGCCGCGGCCGGCGCACCCCGCCGCTCACGCCGGCGGCTGGCGCAGGGTCGCCGCCTCCCAGCCCGGGCGCGGGGCGAAGCGCGCGCCGTACTTGGCCTGCAGGGCCTCAAGGCGGGCCCGCAGCGCATCGGCGCCGACCGTACGGATGTGCTGGATCGGGCCGCCGCGGAACGGCGCGAAGCCGGTGCCGAAAATCACCCCGGCATCCAGCAGGTCGGCATCCGCCACCACGCCATCGTGCAGGCAGGCCACCGCCTCGTTGAGCAGCGGCAGGATCAGGCGGTCCTGCAGGTCCTCCGGCGCCTGGTAGCCGGGCGGCAGCTCCGGCTTGACCGCGCGCCGGCCGCGCTCGCCGTCCTGCCAGCGGTACAGGCCCTCGCCGTCCTTCTTGCCGCGCTTGCCCGGGGTGACCGTGGCCAGTGCGGCCGGCACTTCCAGCCCGAGGAACGGCGCCAGCTCGCGGCCGACGCTGGCGGCCACGTCCAGGCCCACGGTGTCGAGCAGCTCGATCGGGCCCATCGGCATGCCGAAGCGGGTCGCCGCCTCGTCGATCGCGCGCCCGGGGATGCCTTCGGCGTACGCGGTGGCCGCCTCCAGCATGTACGGGAACAGCACCCGGTTGACCAGGAACCCGGGGCTGCCGGCGACCGGCACCGGGAACTTGCCGAGCGCCTTGCAGAACGCCGCCAGCCGGCGGCCGGTCTCGGGCGCCATCGCGTCGTGGTGGACGATCTCCACCAGCGGCATCTGCGCGACCGGGTTGAAGTAGTGCAGGCCGGCGAACTGGGCCGGGCGCGCCAGCGGCGCGCGCAGCTCGTCCAGCGGGATCGAGGAGGTGTTGCTGGCCAGCAGCGCATCGGCCTGCAGCTGTGGTTCCAGCGTCTGGTACAGCGCGCGCTTGGCCTGCGGGTCCTCGATGATGGCCTCGATCACCAGGTCCGCGCGCGCCACCCCCGAGCCGGCGAGGTCGGGCTGCAGCCGCGCCGCCACCGCGGCGCGCTGCCCCGGGTCCTTCACCTTCTTCTCGAACAGCGCCCGCGCGCGCGCGATCGCCGGGTCGATGAAGCGCTGCTCGCGGTCCTGCAGGGTTACCGCGAAGCCCTTGTAGGCGGCCCAGGCGGCGATGTCGCCGCCCATCACCCCGGCGCCGACCACGTGCACGTGGCGGATGCCGGCATCGCCCTTGCCCAGCCCCTTCAGGCGTTCGGTCAGGAAGTAGATGCGGATCAGATTGCGCGCGGTCGGGGTGGCGGCCAGCGCCACCACCGCGCGGCGCTCGGCGTGCAGGCGCGCCTGGATGCCGCCGCCGCCGTGGCGCTCCCAGGTGTCGATCAGCGCCCAGGGTGCCGGGTAGAACGCCTTCGGCGCCTTGCGCGCGACCTGCTTGCGCATCTGCGGCGCCAGCAGCCGGCGCGCCGGCCAGGTGTTCGTGAGCCAGCCCAGCAGGCGCTGCCGCAGCGGCCGGCGGGTGCCGTGCAGGACCAGGCCCGCGGCCGCATCCAGCAGCACCGCCGGCGCCGCCACCCGGTCCACCAGCCCGATCGCGCGCGCGGCCGGGGCCGACAGCGCGCGTCCGGTCAGCATCATGTCCATCGCCGCGGGCGCGCCGACCAGGCGCGGCAGGCGCGCGCTGCCGCCCCAGCCGGGGAAGATGCCGAGCTGCACCTCCGGCAGCCCGATCCGGGTGCTTGGATCGTCGCTGGCGGCGCGGTAGCGGCAGGCGAGCGCCAGCTCGGTGCCGCCGCCCATGCAGAAGCCGTGGATCGCCACGGCGGTCGGGCAGGGCAGCTCGGCGATCGCCTGGAACACCCCCTGCCCGCGGCGGATGGCGTCCTCGACCGTGCCCTGGCGGTCGTACTCCTGGAATTCCTTGAGGTCGGCCCCGGCGATGAAGCCGGAGGCCTTGGCCGAGGCGAACACCACCCCGCGCGGCGGGTCCAGCGCGATCCGCTCGACCAGCGCCGACAGCTCCAGCAGGGCGTCCTGCGAGAACGCGTTGACCGTGCTGTCGGCGCGGTCGAAGGCCAGCACCAGCACGCCGTCGTCGCGGGCGTCGATGCGCCAGTGGCGCGGGGTCAGGCCGTCGAAGCGGGCGGTGGCGGCAGCGCTCATCGGGGTCCATCCGGTACGGTAGGGTGGGCCGGTATCCTAGCGGCTGCCAACTTGAATCCGCGTCAAACCGGCGCCGCCGGAGCCCCGCGGCGGGGAACTTGGGCGCGCGATCATGGTCCTACCGCCCGGACCGCCGGGCACCGCAGACGGGGCACCGGCACGCATGGCCGAGGATGGAGTGTCGCAGGCATTGGACCGGGAGCTGGTGGCGCGGGTGCAGCGCGGCGATCTGGCCGCGTTCGACCTCTTGGTGCGCAAGTACCAGCACAAGGTCGCCGGCCTGATCGCGCGCTACGTGCACGACTGGGACGAGGTGCAGGACGTGGCGCAGGAGACCTTCGTGCGCGCGTACCGGGCGATTGCCAGCTTCCGCGGCGATGCCCAGTTCTCGACCTGGCTGCACCGGATCGCGGTCAATGCCGCCAAGAACCACCTGGTCGCGCGCCAGCGGCGGCCCAGCGCCGATGGCATCGAGCCGGAGGACGCCGAGCAGTTCGAATCCGCGCTGTCGCTGCGCGAGGGCGCGACCCCGGAGCGTGAACTGCTGCGCCAGGAGCTGGAACAAACCGTGCTGGCCGCGGTCGAAGCCCTGCCGCCCGAGCTGCGCGAGGCGATCACCCTGCGCGAGGTCGAAGGACTGAGCTACGAGGAGATCGCCGCACGCATGGGCTGCCCGGTGGGCACCGTGCGCTCGCGCATCTTCCGCGCGCGCGAGGCGATCGACGCCCGCCTGCGGCCGCTGCTCGGGCACGACGACCGCCGCCGGCGCGCACACGCAGGTTCCGCATGAGCCACGACCACGACCCCGACCACCGCAGCAGCGACCTCACCCGGCTGAGCAGCCGCGAGCAGCTCTCGGCCCTGATGGACGGCGCCCTGCCGCGCGACGCGACCCGCTTCCTGCTGCGCCGCCTGCAGCACGATGCCGAGCTGGCGGCCTGCTGGGAGCGCTGGCGGATCGCCGGCGAGGCCCTGCGCGGCAGCGCGCCCGGGCACCGGCTGCCGCCGGACTTCGCCGCGCGGGTGGCCGCCGCGGTGCAGGGCGCGCCGCGGCCGGCGGCGGTGCGGCGCCGGCCCGGCTGGCGCTGGG
>NZ_JAJOZK010000014.1 GCF_022419185.1 Thermomonas flagellata
ACTGCCAGACGCCCGCACAAGTCACCTGCGCACACTGTCAAAGATCCGAAAGACCAGCCTCAGCGCCGTCTCCCATCCCCTCAGATCGCTTACCGCCCGAGGGAGCCGCACATCATACAGGACTTTGCAAGAACGTCAACACCCCAGATGCCGGTTTTTTGCGTTCCTTCAGGCGACCGTGCCGGCCCGCCGCGAGGGAGGCGCATGATGCCGGGCCGGCACCTGCCTGTGAAGTCTTGACCGCTTGACGCGAGTCGTGGCACGCGCGCAAGGTGCGCGGCCATCCCCACCGCCGAATGCCGCCCATGCCGCTGCGCTCCCTGCTCGCCTTCGCCGCCGCCACTCTGCTGTCCGCCTGCGCCGCCGCGCGCGAGCCGTATGTGGAGCTGCAGGGGCACCGCTACACGGTCGAGATCGCGGCCACGGATGCGCAGCGCGCGCAGGGGCTCATGTTCCGCGACGCGCTCGCGCCCGGCCACGGCATGCTGTTCATCCACGATGCCGAGGAGCCGCAGGCGTACTGGATGAAGAACACCCGGATCCCGCTGGACATCCTGTTCTTCGACGGCCGCCGCCGGCTGGTGACGCAACAGCGCGACGTGCCGCCATGCTCGCTCGGCGATGCCTGCCCGGCGTATCCCAGCAGCGCGCCGGCGCGCTACGTGCTCGAGCTCAATGCCGGCGAGGCCGCGCGCATCGGGCTCAAGGACGGCGCCGAGCTGCGCTTCGGGCCGGGCATCCCGGGCGCGCGCTGAGCGCGCCCGCGCGCCTCACACCTCGACCATCTCGAAGTCGTCCTTGGTGACGCCGCAGTCCGGGCAGGTCCAGGTGTCGGGCACGTCCTCCCAGCGGGTGCCGGGCGCGATGCCCTCCTCCGGCAGCCCGCGCGCCTCGTCGTAGACGAAGCCGCAGACGACGCACATCCACGTGCGGTAGGCAACGGCGGCGGACTGGCTCATCGGCGGGATAATGCGGGAAGACGGCCGGATTCTCCCACTGCCCGCCCCCGGAAGGAAGCGCGATGCCCCCCCTGCTGCGCCGCGGCCTGTACCTGATCACCCCCGACCTCGCCGATCCGGCGCCGCTGCCGGCGCGGGTGGCGCCGCTGCTGCCGTATGCCGCCGTCCTCCAGCTGCGCCTCAAGCGCGCCGCCGCGGGCGCGGTCGCCGAGGTGGCGCACGCGCTGGCGGCGCAATGCCGCGCCGCCGGAGTCGCGTTCGTGGTCAACGACGATCCGCACCTGGCCCGCGCGGTGGGTGCCGACGGCGTGCACCTCGGCGAGCACGACGGCGATCTTGCCTCCGCGCGCACGCTGCTCGGCCAAGCCGCGCTGATCGGGGTGTCCTGCTACGACGATCTGGCGCGCGCACAGCGGCTGGCCGATGAGGGCGCGGACTACCTCGCCTTCGGCGCATTCCATCCGTCCCCCACTAAACCGCAGGCCCGCCGCGCCACGCCCGCCCTGCTCGCCGCCGCGGCCGCGCTCGGGCGCCCACGCGTGGCGATCGGCGGGATCACCCCGCACAATGGCCGCGCGCTGGTGGCGGCCGGCGCCGATCTGCTGGCGGTGATCAGCGGGGTGTTCGACGCCGACGACCCCGTGGCCGCCTGCCGCGCCTACCTGACCTGCTTCGACGAGCCGACCGCATGAAGACCGACCATTCGCACGCCCTGTTCACCCGCGCCCAGGCGCTGATCCCCGGCGGCGTCAACTCGCCGGTGCGCGCCTTCAAGTCGGTCGGCGGCGAGCCGTTCTTCGTGCAGCGCGCGGAGGGGCCGTACCTGTTCGACGTGGACGGCAACCGCTACATCGACTACGTCGGCTCGTGGGGCCCGATGATCGCCGGCCACAACCACCCGAAGGTGCTGGAGGCGGTCATCGCCACCGCGCGCGACGGCCTGTCCTTCGGCACCCCGAATCCGCTCGAGGTGACGATGGCCGAGACCATCACCCGGCTGGTGCCCAGCTGCGAGATGGTGCGTATGGTCAATTCCGGCACCGAGGCTACGCTGTCGGCGATCCGGCTGGCGCGCGGCGCCACCGGCCGCAGCCGGATCGTCAAGTTCGAGGGCTGCTACCACGGCCACGGCGATTCCTTCCTGGTGCAGGCCGGCAGCGGTGCGCTCACGCTCGGGGTACCGACCTCGCCCGGGGTGCCGACGGCACTGGCCGACCTCACCCTGACCTTGCCCTACAACGACTTCGAGGCGGCCGCCGCGCTGTTCGCCGAGCGCGGCGAGGAGATCGCCGCGGTGATCGTGGAACCGGTGGTCGGCAATGCCAACTGCATCCCCCCACGCCCGGGCTACCTGCAGCATCTGCGCGAACTGTGCAGCCGCCACGGCGCGCTGCTGATCTTCGACGAAGTGATGACCGGCTTCCGGGTCGCGCTGGGCGGCGCGCAGGCGCGCTACGGCGTGGTGCCGGACCTGACCACCTTCGGCAAGATCATCGGCGGCGGGATGCCAGTCGGCGCCTACGGCGGGCGCGCCGCGCTGATGCGGCAGATCGCGCCGAGCGGGCCGATCTACCAGGCCGGCACCCTGAGCGGCAATCCGGTGGCGATGGCCGCGGGGCTGGCGATGCTGGAGCTGGTGCAGGCGCCCGGGTTCTACGAGACGCTGGAGGCGCGCACGCAGGCGCTGTGCGACGGGCTTCAGGCGCTCGCGCGCGAGGCCGGCGTCGCGTTCAGCTGCAACCGGGTCGGCAGCATGTTCGGCCTGTTCTTCAGCGCCGAGAAGGTGGAGACCTACGCCCAGGCCACCGCCTGCGACGTGGCGATGTTCCGGCGCTTCTTCCACGCCATGCGCGAGCGCGGGGTGTACCTCGCGCCGTCGGCGTTCGAGGCCGGCTTCGTCTCGATCGCGCACGACGAGGCGGTGATCGCGGCCACCCTCGAGGCCGCGCGCGGCGCGTTCGCGGCCTGCTGACATGGCCGGCCCGGCGCGCCGCGAGGGGGAGCCGCGCAGCCTGTTCGAGCGCGAGCACTGGCCGGCCAGCACCGCGGGCCTGCGCTACCGCCTGTACCGGGTGATCTTCCACCACGACAGTCCGGCCGAGCGCAACTTCGACCTGTGGCTGATCGCCGCGATCCTGGCCAGCGTGCTGGTGGTGATCCTGGACAGCGTGCCGTCCCTGCGCGCGCGCTGGCACCTGGTGCTGTATGCGGCGGAGTGGCTGTTCACCGGCCTGTTCACCCTGGAGTACCTGGTGCGGCTGTGGGTGGTGCGCAACCGGCTGCGCTATGCGCTGAGCTTCTACGGGCTGATCGACCTGCTGGCGATCCTGCCGACCTACCTGTCGCTGCTGTTCCCCACCAGCACCTCGCTCACGGTGGTGCGGGCGCTGCGCCTGCTGCGCATCTTCCGGGTGCTGAAGCTGGTGGAGTACTCCAGCGAGGCCGGGGTGCTGCTACAGGCGCTGTGGCGCAGCCGGCGCAAGATCCTGGTGTTCCTGGCCGCGGTGCTGACCGTGGTGGTGGTGTTCGCCGCGCTGATGTACCTGGTGGAAGGCCCGGCCAACGGCTTCACCAGCATCCCCACCGCGATGTACTGGGCGGTGGTGACGATGGCCACGGTCGGCTTCGGCGACATCGCCCCGCACACGCCGCTCGGGCGCTTCATCACCTCGGTGCTGATCCTGATCGGCTACAGCATCATCGCGGTGCCGACCGGCATCTACACCGCGGAGCTGGCGCGCAGCCTGCAGCCGCGGCGGATGCGCGTGCGCTGCCCGCAGTGCGGCCTGCCCGAGCACGAAGCCGATGCCTGGCACTGCCGCAAGTGCGGCCACGCCCTTCCCTCCAGCGACAGCGAGTGAGACCCCCATGCACGATGCGCATCCCCTGACCGTGGCCGTGCACGCCGGCCAGGCGCCCGACCCCGCGACCGGCGCGGTCGCCCCGCCCATCCACCTGGCCACTACCTTCCGCCACGGCCCCGCCGGCGAGCGCCTGGCCGGCTACGAGTACCAGCGCGAGGGAAACCCCACCAACGACCGCCTGCGCGAGGCGCTGGCCGCGCTGGAAGGCGGCGCCACCGCACTGACCTTCGCCTCCGGCATGGCGGCGATGACCACCCTGCTGGAGTCGCTGCCGGCGGGCAGCCGCGTGCTGTTCCCGGACGACTGCTACAGCGGCCTGCGCATGCTGTTCACTGAGTTCCTGCCCGCGCGCGGCCTGCGCGTCGAGACGGTGGACATGGGCGACCTCGACGCCGTGCGCGCGGCCTGCGCGGCGCCGCTGGCGCTGCTGTGGATCGAGACCCCGTCCAACCCGCTGCTGAAGGTCAGCGACATCGCCGCGCTCGCCGCCCTCGGCCACGCCGCCGGCGCACGGGTGGTGGTGGACAACACCTTCGCCACGCCGCTGCTGCAACGCCCGCTGGCGCTGGGCGCGGACATCGTGATGCATTCGACCACCAAGTATTTCGGCGGCCACAGCGACGTGCTGGGCGGCGCGCTGGTGTTCGCGCGCGACGACGACTTCGCGCGCCAGGTGGCGCACCGGCTGCACGTCACCGGCGCGGTGCTGGCGCCGTTCAGCGCCTGGCTGATCCTGCGCGGCTGCCGTTCGCTGGGTGCGCGCATGGCCATGCACTGCGCGAACGCGCGCGCGCTGGCGCAGTTCCTCGCCGGCCATCCGGCGGTGGCGCGGGTGCACTGGCCCGGCCTGCCCGCGCATCCGGGGCATGCGGTGGCGGCCGCGCAAATGCACGACTTCGGCGCGATGCTGAGCGTGCAGCTGCGCGGAGGGCGCGCGGCCGCGCTGGCGGTGGCCGGCCAGCTGCGGGTGTTCACCAACGCCACCTCGCTGGGCGGGTGCGAGTCGCTGGTGGAACACCGCGCCTCGGTGGAAGGCGCGCACCCGCGTTCGCCGCAGGACCTGCTGCGCGTCTCGGTGGGGCTGGAGGACGCCCGCGACCTGGTGGCGGACTTCGCGCAGGCGCTGGACGCGCTGCCGGCCTAGGCCTGCGCCGCCGCAGCGTCGGCGGCGAACCAGAGCACGGCGCGGGTGCCGCGCCCGGGCGCACTGTCGAGCACGAGCCGCCAGCCGCAGCGCTGCGCGAGGCGGTGCGCGATCGCCAACCCCAGCCCGGGACCGGCATCGCCATCGGCGCCGCGCCGGAACGGCTCGCACGCGCGCGCCAGCAGCGCCGCGTCCATGCCGCTGCCGGTATCGGCGATCTCCAGCCGGTCCGCATGCAGCTGCAGCGCGATCCGGCCCTGCGCGGTGTAGCGCGCGGCGTTGTCGAGCAGTTTGTCGAGGATCACCGCCAGCGCGCGCGGCGAGGCGTGCAGCTGCGGCGCGGCGTGGTACTCCGCCGCCAGCGTCAGCGGACGCCCTTCGAGCTCGGGGCGCAGCCGCGCCAGCGCCGCCTCGACCACCGCGCGCACGGCGACATCCTGGGCCTCGGCCACCACGGCCTCGTCGCGCGCCAGCAGCAGCAGCGCGTCCACCAGGTCGTGCATGGCGGTGCCCGCGGCCTGGATGCGCTCCACCTGCCGGCGTGCGCGCGGCGGCAGGTCGGGCTCGCCCTCCAGCAGGTCGGCGGCGATTCGGATGACCGTGAGCGGGGTGCGCAGCTCGTGGCTGGCGGCGCGGGTGAAGTCGCGCTCGCGCAGCAGGCAGTCCTCCATCCGCTGGCCGAGGCCGTGCAGCGCATCGGCCAGCCGCCGCGGCTCGGCCGGCAGGTCGGCGGGAATGCGCGCCGGCGCGAACGCCTGCGGATCGGGCCGGCGCGGATCCCAGCGCAGGACCTCGCCGAGGATCCAGTCCACCGGCGCCAGGGTGCGCCGGGTGGCGCGCCAGGCCAGCCAGGTCGCGCCCGCGATCGCGGCCAGCGCGATCAGGATGGTGGCCAGCGCTGGCAGCGCCAGCGGCATCAGCTCCCCGCCGAGCGCGGCCAGCACCAGCATGCACAGCAGCACCACCAGGCTGACGATCGCCACCTGGAGCAGGAACACCAGCCGGATCTGGCGCCAGGAATAGCCCATGCGCGCCCCGCGCGGGCCGCCTCAGCCCGGCTGCGCCGACAAGTCCGCGATCCGGTAGCCGGCGCTCTGCACGGTGTGCAGCAAGGGCTTGTCGAAGGGCTTGTCGATCACCTTGCGCAGGTTGTAGAGGTGGCTGCGCAGGGTGTCCGAGTCGGGCAGGCCGTTGCCCCAGATCTCGCGCTCGATCTCCTGGCGGCTGACGACACGCGGGGACTCGCGCATCAGGATGGTCAGCAGGCGCAGCCCGATCGGCGAGAGCTGCAGTTCGGTGCCGGCGCGGCTGACCCGCAGCGCGGCCGGATCCAGCACCAGGTCGGCCACCCGCAGGATCTCGCCGCCGACCTGGCGGCGTTCGCGCCGGATCAGCGCGCGCAGGCGCGCCTCCAACTCCTGGATCGCGAACGGCTTGGTCAGGTAGTCGTCGGCCCCGGTGGTGAGGCCGTCGAGCTTCTCCTCGAGGGTGTCGCGCGCGGTCAGCATCAGGATCGGCGTGGCCTTGCGCGCCTCCTGGCGCAGGCGGCGGCAGACCTCCATGCCGTCCAGCCGCGGCAGCATCAGGTCGAGCACGATCACGTCGTAGGTGTTCTCGCAGGCGAGCCGATAGCCGTCCATGCCGTCGCCGGCGTAGTCCACCTCGAAGCCGCGGCTCTCCAGGTACTCGCCGACCATCTCCGAGATGTTGCGGTTGTCCTCGACGATGAGGACCAGGCCGGCCTGTTCGTGTGCGCGCATGGACTCCGTTTCCGAATCGTGGCAACCGCGGCAGGATTCCCAGCGCCGGGTGGATGCGGCGTGAAAGCGCGCGGGCGGTGCCGCCCGCCGCGCCGGGAACGCGGTCAGAAGGGGATCTTGCCGGTCAGGATGTCCTTGAACATCACCCAGTCGCCGGCGAACGAATAGAACGGATGGCGGAAGGTGGCCGGGCGGTTCTTCTCGAAGAAGAAATGCCCGATCCAGGCCAGGGCATAGCCGGACACCAGCGCCGCCAGCAGCCACCACGGATTGCCGCGCAGCAGCGCCAGCAGCAGGAAGCCGAGCGCCAGGCTGCTGCCGGCGAAATGCAGGCGCCGGCAGGTGCGGTCGCGGTGCTCGCCCAGGTAGAACGGGTAGAACTCGCGGAAGCTGGAGAAATGCGTGGCGTCGCCCATGGCGAGGACTCCTCTGGACTGTATGCGGGACGGGGCCAGCACGCGGCCCCGCGGGATCGGCAGCGGGTCGCCTGCGGCCTCACACGCATCGCCCGTGCGTGGCTCGACGGGCTCGCCACGATCGGGACGCGCGTCAGCCGGCCTCCTGCGCCTGCGCCGGGAGGCCCGGCCCGCCGGCCTTCTCGGCGGCCTTCGCCTGCTCCCAGTAGCGATCCTGCGCCGCCAGCGGCTGGCCGGCAAGCCCGCCGTCGGCGGCGGCCAGCGCCTCCATCGCGCGGAAGCGCCGCTCGAACTTGGCGTTCGCGCGGCGCAGGGCGGCGCCGGCATCGATCCCGGCATGCCGGGTGAGGTTGAGGCAGACGAACAGCAGGTCGCCCAGTTCGTCCTCCAGGCGGTCGCGCGCGGCGGCATCGTCCGGATCGTCCGCGACCGCGGCGAACTCCGCGCGCACCTCCTCGATCTCCTCGTGCAGCTTTGCGATCACCGGCGCCGGGCCGGGCCAGTCGAAGCCGACCTTGGCCGCCTTCTGCTGCAATTTCACCGCGCGCAGCCATTCCGGCAGCCCACGCGAAACGCCGGCCAGCGCCGAGGGATCCGTCTCCCCCCTGGCCGCGCGCTCGGCGCGCTTGATCGCCTCCCAGCCTTGCAGCACCGCACCCGGCTCGCCGGCCTGCGCGGTACCGAACACGTGCGGGTGCCGGCGCACCATCTTGTCGCAGATCGCCGCCACCACGTCCGCGAAGGCGAACGCGCCGGCTTCCTCGGCCATGCGCGCATGGAACACCACCTGCAGCAGCAGATCGCCCAACTCGTCCTTCAGGTCGTGCAGGTCGCCGCGGTCGATCGCATCGGCGACCTCGTAGGCCTCCTCGAGGGTGTACGGCGCGATGCTGGCGAAGGTCTGCGCGAGGTCCCACGGGCAGCCGCCGTCGGGGTCGCGCAGGCGCGCCATGATCGCCAGCAGAGTGCGGATGTCGCGCGGGTCGCCGGGGGCGTCGGTCATGCGGGCAGGCGGGCGGTGAGGGCGGGGTCGCCGACGGCGATGAAGTCGCCGTTGAGCAGGCTGTCGCGCTGGTTGTAGCGCAGCGGGCGGCCGCGCGCGTCCAGCACCGCGCCGCCGGCGGCCTCCACGATGGCCTGCCCGGCCGCGGTGTCCCACTCGCTGGTCGGGCCGAAGCGCGGGTAGAGGTCGATCGCACCCTCCGCGATCTTGCAGAACTTCAGCGCCGAGCCGCAGCCGACCACCTCGCTGCCGGGCAGCGCGTCCAACAGCGCCTGCGTGCGCGCGTCGCGGTGCGAGCGGCTGGCGGCGATCCGCAGCGGCGGCACGGCCGGCCGGCGCGCGCGGATCGGCTGGTCATCGGCGCCCGCGCGGCGGAACGCGCCCTGCCCCGGCGCGCCATGCCACAGCAGGCCGGTCACCGGCTGCTGGATCAGCCCGAACACCGCCGTGCCGTCCTCGACCAGCGCGATGTTGATGCAGAACTCGCCGTTGCGCTTGACGAACTCGCGGGTGCCGTCCAGCGGGTCGACCAGCCACAGCCGGCGCCAGCCGCGGCGCGCGGCGATGTCGGCCGTGCGCGACTCCTCCGACAGCACCGGGATGCCGGGGGTGAGCGCCTGCAGGCCGTCCAGGATGCAGCGGTGCGCGGCGAGGTCGGCGGCGGTCAGCGGCGAGCGGTCGTCCTTGTGCTGCACCGCGAACTCGCCCTCGTACACCGCCAGGATCGCGGCGGCCGCGCGCCGCGCGAGCGCGGCCACGCCCTCGCGCAGGGCCTCATCCATGCGCCTGCTGCTCCAGCCACTCGCGCGCCAGGAACAGCGCGGCGATGCTGCGCCCCTCCGAGAAGTCCTCGCGCAGGATCAGCTGGCCGAGGTCGGCCAGCTTCCACGGCACCACCTCGAGTTCCTCCGGCTCGTCGCCGGGCAGGCGCTGCGGGTACAGGTCGCGCGCCAGCACCAGGTGGGTCTGGTGGCTCATGTAGGTCGGCGCCAGGCTCAGCCGGCGCAGCACGCGCAGGTCGCGCGCGCCGTAGCCGGCCTCCTCCATCAGCTCGCGGTTGGCCGCCTGCTCCGGGGTCTCGCCGGCGTCGATCCGGCCCTTCACCAGCCCCAGTTCGTAGCGGTGCACGCCAGCGGCGTACTCGCGCACCAGCAGCACGGTCTGAGGATCCAGCAGCGGCACCACCGCCACCGCACCGTGGCCGCGGCTGTGCAGGCGCTCGTACAGGCGGCGCTCGCCGTTGGCGAACTCGAGGTCGAGCCGCTCCATCCGGTACGGGCCGGCCTCGTGCTGGGTGATGCCATGGATCACCGGCAGACGCTGGCGCATGCGCGGCCCTCGGCGACGATAATGGCGCGATGAAGGCGATTCACGATGGCCCCATGATACCCGCCGCCGCCGAGGACTGGCGCGCGCGCGACCTGGCCGTGCTGTGGCATCCCTGCACCCAGATGCGCGAGCACCCGCACGCGCTGCCGCTGTTCCCAGTGGAACGCGGCGAGGGCGCCTGGCTGGTGGGCATGGACGGCCGCCGGGTGCTGGACGGGATCAGCAGCTGGTGGACCAATCTGCACGGGCATGCCGAACCGCGCATCGCCGCGGCCATCGCCCGCCAGGCGCGGACGCTGGAGCAGGTGATCCTGGCCGGATTCTCGCATGCGCCTGCGGTGGAACTGGCCGAGCGCCTGCTCGCCCTCGCCCCGCGCCAGCCCGGGCGCGACCCGCTGGCCAAGGTGTTCTATGCCGACAACGGCTCGGCCGGGGTCGAGGTGGCGCTGAAGATGGCGTTCCACTGGTTCCACAACCGCGGCATCGCCGGGCGCACCAAGTTCATCGCGCTCACCGGCAGCTACCACGGCGAGACCCTCGGCGCGCTGGCGGTGGGCGACCTCCCGCTGTACCGGCGGGTGTACGCGCCGCTGCTGGCGGAGGCCCTGTTCGCGCCCTCGCCGGATGCCTTCGGCAGCGTGGACGCCGCCGACGCCGAGCGCAAGGCGGAGGCCGCCGCCGATGCCCTGCAGGCGCTGCTGGAGGCGCATCCCGGCGAGGTCTGCGCGCTGATCGTCGAGCCGCTGCTGCAATGCGCCGGCGGCATGCGCATGCACCACCCGGCCTACCTGCGCCGCGCGCGCGCGCTGTGCGATGCGCACGGGGTGCTGCTGATCGCCGACGAGATCGCCACCGGCTTCGGCCGCACCGGCACCCTGTTCGCCTGCGAGCAGGCCGGCATCCAGCCGGACCTCTTGTGCCTGTCCAAGGGCCTGACCGGCGGCTTCTTGCCGCTGTGCGCGGTGCTCGCCACCCAGGCGATCTACGACGGCTTCCTCGACGATTCGCGCGAGCGCGCGTTCCTGCATTCGCACAGCTACAGCGGCAACCCGCTGGCCTGCGCCGCGGCGCTGGCCTCGCTGGACATCCTGGCGCAGGACGCCGTGCTCGCGCGCAACCGCGCCACCGCCGCGCGCATGGGCGCGCTGGCGGCGCAGTTCAGATCGCATCCGCAGGTGGCCGAGGTGCGCCAGACCGGGATGGTGGTTGCGATCGAGCTGCACCCGGAGACCGGCAATACCGAGGACGGCCATGCGGTGGAGATCGCCGGCCGCCGCGGCCTGCGCATGTACCGCGCCGCGCTGGACGCCGGCGCGCTGCTGCGCCCGCTGGGCGACGTGCTGTACTGGATGCCGCCCTATTGCGTGGGCGAGGCCGAGCTGCAAGTGCTGGCACGCGCCACCGCCGCCGCGCTGGAGGAGGCCGCCCGGTGCGCCTGACCCGCTGTTATGTCGACGGCCCGCTGGCGCCCGGCGCCGAGGTCCTGCTGCCCGAGGAGGTCGCCAACCACCTGCTGCGGGTGTTGCGCCTTTCGCCCGGCGATGCCTGCGTGCTGTTCAACGGCGATGGCCACGACTACGCGGCGCGCCTGCTTGCCGCCGACAAGCGGCAGGCGCGGGCGCAGGTGCTCACCGCGCGCGCGGTCGCGACCGAATCGCCTCTGCGGATCACCCTGCTGCAGGGCATCGCCCGTGGCGAGAAGATGGATTTCATCCTGCAGAAGGCCACCGAGCTGGGCGTGGCGCGGGTGCTCCCGGTAGAGAGCGAGCGCAGCGAGGTGAAGCTGGCGGGTGCACGCGCGGACAAGCGCCTGGCGCACTGGCGGCAGGTGGTGATCGCCGCCTGCGAGCAGAGCGGGCGCGCGCGCGTGCCGCAGGTGCTGCCGCCGCAGCCGCTGGCCGCGGCCGCGGCGCTGCGCGAAGGCCGCGGCTTCCTGCTCGATCCGCAGGCAAAGACCGCGCTGGCCGCGCTGCGCGGGACGCCGCTGGCGGCCTGCACGCTGGCGATCGGGCCGGAAGGCGGCTGGTCCCCGCGCGACCGCGCGCAGTTGGAGGCGGCCGGGTTCGGCGGCCTGCGCCTGGGGCCGCGGGTGCTGCGCACCGAGACCGCGGGGCTGGCGGCGATCGCGGCGCTGCAGGCGCTGGCCGGGGATCTTGGCTGAAGCCGGGGCGGCGCTCAGGCCGCCAGCACGGCGCGGATCTCGCGCTCCAGGCGCGGCAGATCCGGCACCACCGCGGCATCCTCGTTGAGCATCACCTGCGCCAGCACGCCCGGCGGCAGTTCCCCGGCCTCCGCGGGGAGCGCGCGCAGCGCCTGCTGGGTCACGGTCACCAGGCGCGGGAAGCCCTGGGTCAGCACCGCGAAGTACGGCTGGCGCGGATCGCCGCCGAGCGCCTTGAGCACGACCACCTTGCTGCCGAAGCCGGCCTCTTCCTGCAGATGGCCGGCGAAGCGCGCGAACGCGACCAGCGGCACCCGCCAGCCACGCCAGCGGATGCGACCGAGCAGCCAGTCCGGCGCCCCCTCGACCGGCTCCGGACGCGCATAGGACAGCACCTCGGCGATGGTCGCGTTGGGCAACAGCAGACGGGTGTCGGCGACCTGCACCAGCACGCCGCGGATGATGGGAGCGCTATCGGACATGGGACACCTCAGGCAGACCAGCGTTGCAGCAGGCGGCGCACGAGCCCGGCCACCGGCTCGGCCTCGCCGCCGCGGGCCACCAGTTGCTGGCTGGCGGCCGGATCGTAGCAATTGTCCGCCGCCTGGCCGAGCGCGAGCCCGCCGCCGAGGCGGATCGCCAGCGCGGTGTCCACCAGCCCGGCGTCCGCGCCGCTGAGCAGCAGCAGCGCGCTGTCGGCCGGCGGCAGCGCGGCGAAGCGCGGATCGCCCGCGACCTCCGCCAGCTGCAGGCCGCCGGGCGCGGCAACCACGTCCAGCCGTGCGGGCAGCACGTACACGCTGCCGGCGCGCAGCGGTTCGCCGGCCTGCGCCAGCACCACCGGCAGCGCGCTGACCCGCTGCATCTGCCGCACCAGGCGGTCGTAATGGCCGCCTTCGATGCGCTGGTCCAGCACCACCGGGCGCGGGAAATGCGCCGGCAGCGCCGCCAGCAGCTGGCGCACCACGTCCGGCCCGCCGAGCCCGGCGGCGATCACGACCGCGCCGGCCAGGCGCGGGGCGCTGCGGCGATCGGCCGCCGGATCCAGCTCCACCTGCGCGGCGGCGAGTTGGATGCGGCGCATGTCCTCCTCGAAGCGCAGGTCGGCCTCGGCCATGCCACCCGAGGCCCCGGCTGCCGCCGCGCCGGCAGCCGGCGGCAGCACGTCGGCATGCCCGTGCAGCTTGGCGCGCAGGTGGCGCGCCCAGCGCGCCGCCTCCCAGCCCTCGCGGCGGGCGGCCACGTCGGCATCCTCGAACAGCGCATCCAGCGTCGGGTCGGCCAGCAGGCCCTGGTAGCGGTCGAGCACCTGCTCCACCATCGGATCGAGCACCACCAGCACCGCCTCCGGCGCGTGCGCGCGCACCAGCGCCTCGTCCGCGACCAGGGGATCCAGGCACGCGGCCAGCTCCGCGCCGGCCTGGGCCAGCGCTTCCTGGGTGCGTTCGCAGGCCACGCCCGGCCGCGCCAGCAGCACCACCCGCCGCCGGTTCATTGCGGCCCGCCGTCACCGCTGCGTTCGAGCTTCAGCAGCTCGAACACGTTGCGCATCAGCTCCGGCTCCTGGTAGGGCTTGCCGAGGTAGCGCTCGACGCCGATCTGCATGGCGCGCTCGCGGTGCTTCTCGCCGGTGCGCGAGGTGATCATGATGATCGGCACCTGGCGCATGCGCGGGTCGCCCTTCATCGCAGTGGCCAGCTCGTAGCCGTCCATGCGCGGCATCTCGATGTCCAGCAGCATCAGGTCCGGGATGACATCCGCCATGCGCTCCAGCGCGTCCAGGCCGTCCTTGGCGGTGACCACCTCGAAGCCATGGCGCTCGAGCACGCGCCCGGTGACCTTGCGCATGGTGACCGAATCGTCCACCACCATGACCAGCGGCACCCGGCGCGTCTCCTGGGCGACCGGCGCCGGGGCTGCGGCCCGCGGCAGCGCGGCGTGCCGGCGCACCAGCGGCGCCACGTCGAGGATCACCACCACCGAGCCGTCGCCCATGATGGTGGCGCCGAAGATGCCCGGCACCGAGGCCAGCTGCGGCCCGCCCGGCTTGACCACGATCTCGCGGTTGCCGAGCACCGCGTCCACCGCCACCGCGGCGCGCAGGTCACCGGAACGCACCAGCAGCAGCGGCATCTGCAGCTGGCCTTCGGCCTTCGCCGGCGCGGCGCCGACCAGCGCCCCGAGGTCGTGCAGGGCGTAGTCCTCGCCGCCGTAGCGGTAGCTCGCGTCCGCGCGCGCCAGTTCCTCGCGGGCGATGCGGCCGACGCCGCGCACCGAGGCGATCGGCACCGCGTAGCGGGTCTCGCCGATCTTGACGAACACCGCCTGGGTGACCGCGAGCGTCTGCGGCAGGCGCAGGGTGAAGGTGGTGCCCTGGCCCGGGGTGCTGGCGATGTCGATCGAGCCGCCGAGCTGGCGCACCTCGCTGGCGACCACGTCCATGCCCACGCCGCGGCCGGCCAGGCGGCTGACGCTGTCGGCGGTGGAGAAGCCGGGCTCGAGGATCAGCACGTCGAGGTCGGCGTCGGACAGCTGGGCGTCGGCGGCGATCAGGCCGCGCTCCACCGCACGCCGGCGGATCGCGGCGCGGTCGAGGCCGGCGCCGTCGTCGCCGACCTGCAGCACCACTTCCGAGCCCTCGCGCCGGATCGCGATGCGGATGCTGCCCTCGGCGGGCTTGCCGGCCGCCGCGCGCGCCTGCGGGCTCTCCAGCCCGTGCGCGATCGCGTTGCGCAGCATGTGCTCGAGCGGCGCGGTCATGCGCTCGAGCACGTTGCGGTCGAGCTCGCCCTGCGCGCCCTCCAGGCGCAGCTGCGCCTGCTTGCCGGTCTCGGCGGCGGCCTGGCGCACCACCCGGCGCAGGCGCGGCACCAGCGAGTCGAACGGCAGCATGCGCGTGCGCATGAGGCCTTCCTGCAGCTCCGAGCTGACCCGCGACTGCTGCAGCAGCAGGGTCTCGTATTGCCGAGTCAGGTCCTCCATCGAGCCGTGCAGGCTCTGCAGGTCGGCCGCGGATTCGGCCAGCGCGCGCGAGAGCTGCTGCAGGGTGCTGAAGCGGTCGAGCTCGAGCGGGTCGAACACCTCGTTGCCGGCCTCGCTCTCGCGCTGGTAGCGGGCGATGATCTGCGCCTCGGTCTCCGCATCCAGGCGGCGCAGCTGGTCGCGCAGGCGGATGTTGGTGCGCTCCATTTCCTGCGCGGTGCTGCGGAAGGCCGCCAGCTGCTGCTCGAGGCGGGCGCGGTAGATCGCCACCTCGCCGGCGTAGTTCACCAGCTTGTCGAGCAGGTCGGCGCGGATGCGCACCTGCTCCTGCGGCGCGCGCATCGCCAGGTCGTCGTCATCGATCCCGGGCGCCGCGGCGATCGGCGCCGACAGCGGCTTGAGCTCCGGCCGCCGCGGCGCCGGGACGTCTGCCACGGCCGCGGCCGCGGGCGGTGCCTGGACCGGCTCGGCGGCGCCGAGCGCACGCGCGTTGAACTGGTCGATCAGGGCCTGCGGCAGGCCGATGGCGCGGCGCGCGGCGGTGCGGGTGACCATCGCGTGCAGGCGGTCGAAGCCGCGCTCCAGCAGCGGCACGCCGTCGGCGCCGAGCTCGACCCGCTGCGCGGCGACCGCCTCGAGCAGGCTCTCCATCGCATGCCCGAGTTCGCCGATCGCCAGCAGGCCGGCCATGCGCGCGCCGCCCTTGAGCGTGTGCAGGTCGCGCTGCAGGCCGACCACTGCCTCGCGGTCCTCGCGGTTCTCGCGCAACTGCGCCAGCAGGCCGTCGGCGTGGTCGAGCAGGTCGCCGCCTTCCTCGACGAAGATGTCGACCAGATCGGCGTCCAGCCCCTCCATGTCCAGCGGCGCATCCGGGTCCTCGGCGGCCGCCGGCAGTGCCTGCAGCATGGCCGCGGCCGCCAGCTCGCGCGCTTTGGCCAGCGCGGCGGCCTCCTCGGCGCGGCGCTGCGCCTCGCGGCGTTCGGCCTCGGCGCGTTCGGCCGCGCGCCGCTCCGCCTCCAGCCGCTCGGCTTGCGCGCGCGCGGCGGCGATGCGTTCGGCTTCCAGGCGCTCGGCCTCGCGGCGGGCTGCTTCTTCCGCGGCCGCCTGCTCGGCGGCCAGACGCTCGGCCTCCAGACGTGCGGCTTCCTCGGCCGCCTGGCGCTCGGCTTCCTGGCGGGCGGCCTCCTCCGCGGCCAGACGCTCGGCTTCCTGGCGGGCCGCTTCCTCCGCCGCCAGACGCTCGGCCTCGAGGCGCGCGGTTTCCTCTGCCGCCAGACGCTCGGCCTGTTCCGCGGCCACGCGCGCGGCCTCGGCCTCCTCCGCCGCGCGGCGCTCAGCCTCGAGCAGCGCGGCTTCGCGGGCCGCCTGTTCGGCGGCCTGGCGTTCGGCCTCGAGGCGGGCGGCCTCCTCTGCGGCCAGGCGCTCGGCTTCGCGGCGGGCCGCTTCCTCCGCGGCGGCCTGTTCCGCCGCCAAACGTTCGGCCTCCAGGCGTGCCGCCTCCTCGGCGGCCAGACGCTCGGCTTCCTGACGCGCCGCTTCCTCCGCGGCCTGGCGTTCGGCCTCGAGGCGGGCGGCCTCCTCTGCGGCCAGGCGTTCGGCTTCGAGACGCGCGGCTTCCTCCGCGGCCTGGCGCTCGGCTTCCTGACGCGCCGCTTCCTCCGCGGCCAGGCGTTCGGCTTCGAGACGCGCGGCTTCCTCGGCGGCGAGACGCTCGGCTTCCAGACGCGCCGCTTCCTCCGCGGCCAAACGCTCGGCCTCGAGACGCGCGGCTTCCTCCGCGGCCAGGCGTTCGGCTTCGAGACGCGCGGCTTCCTCCGCGGCCAGACGCTCGGCCTCGAGACGCGCGGCTTCCTCCGCGGCCAGACGCTCGGCCTCGAGACGCTCGGCCTCGAGACATGCCGCTTCCTCGGCGATCATGCGGTCGACTTCGTCGCCCGCGCCGGCGAGGTCGGCCGCCACCTCGGCCAACGGCGGCGCGAACGGCACCGTGGCTTCCGGCTGCGCATCGCGCAGCGCGACCAGGGTGGCTGCAAGGGCGGCATACACCGGCACCGCCTCGGGGGTGTGCTGCAGGGCGTGGGTGGAGGCGCGGATGGCGGCGACCAGCGCCTCCATCGCGTCCAGGCCGGCGGCGTCCATCGGCCGCGCCGCGGCGCGCAGGCGCTTGGCATAGCCCTCGGCGGGCGCGGTGAAGGCGGTCACCGTCGGCACTTCGGTCATCGCGAAGGCGCCGTTGAGGGTGTGCAGGGCGCGCACCACCGGCTCGTCGACGTGGGCGTCGCCGCCGCGGGCCTGCGCCAGCCACGCCTCGATCGTGTCCAGATGGCCGCCGACCTCGGTACCGAGGATCTCCAGCAGCACCGGGTCCACGTGCACGGCGAGCACTTCCGGCGCCTCGGCCGGCGCCGGTTCTGGCTCCGCCTCGAGCGGCGCCGCGGCGGATGCCGGGGCGGCCGCAGGCACGGCCTCCAGCACCACCTCCTCGCCGGCGGCGAGGCGGTCGGCCACCGCTTCCATCACCTGCAGGTCGAGCCCGAGCAGGGCCTCGCCGCGCAGCGCGGCATGCAAGTGCGGCAGCGCCTCGCGCGCCTGGCCGACGAACGCGACCACCGCCGGGCTGGCCGGGCGGCTGCCGTCGAGCACGCGGTTGAGCATGTTCTCCACGTGCCAGGCGAATTCGCCCAGCACCTTGGCGCCGACCAGCCGGCCGCTGCCCTTGAGGGTGTGGAACACGCGCCGGATCGGGCGCAGCTGCTCGAGGTCCTCCGGCGCGCGCCGCCAGGCCGGCAGCAGGGCGTCTAGGTTGGCGATCTCCTCCTGGAATTCGTCCAGGAAGATCTCGCGGATCTCATCGTCGATCTCCTCGCCGGCGGTATCGAAGCCGGCATGCGCACCGGGCGCGGCCGGCACTGCCGCCACCACCGCCGCGGGAGCGGGCGCGGGCGCGCTGTCCTCCGCCTCGGGCTCGGCGTCGGCCGCGATCGCAGCCTCGGGCTCCGGCGTCGTGGCGGAGGCCGCCTCGCCCACGGCCTCGGCCGCGAACTCCTCCGACTCCGCCATCGCTGCCTCCGCGGCGGCATCGCGCGCGGCGGCCTGCGGCGGCTCCTCGGCCCGCGGCGCGGCAGCCTGCGGGATCGGCCACGCGGCGAGGCGCTCGAGGCTGGCGCGCGCCTTCTCGAGCATGTCCTGGCGCTGGCCGACCGTCTGCGGCAGCGCCTCCAGGTAGTACTCCATCCCAGCCAGCGCATCGGCCAAGTCGTCCAGGCGCGCGGCAGCGGGCACGCGGCGCGCGCCCAGCAGTTCCACTTCGACGTGGCGGCGCAGGGCGTCGAGATAGCCCGCCGGCTCCGGCCGCTGCAGGATGCGCAGCGCGCCGGCGACCTCGCCGAGCAGGCGCGGCACCTGCGCCAGCGCATCGTGGCTCCAGCCGGTCTCGACGAACGCGACGAACGCGTTGCGCACCTCGGTGAAATTGGCGATCGCCTCGCGCGCGACGCTGGCCATCACCCGCCGCGACTCCTGCGCCAGCGGATCGGCGTCGCCGGCCTCGGCCTGGCCGAGGCGCGCCACCTGGTCGTCCAGCGAATGGTCCACCTGCAGCAGCACCTCGGCCACCGCCAGCAGGTCCTGCTCGCGCGCCGGGCGGCGCCCGTCGGCCGCCTCGGCCAGCACGTCGCGCTGCGCCAGCAGCAGGCTGCGCACGCCGTCCAGGCCGAGCATGCCGAGGGTCTCGGCGATCCGCTCCAGCGCCTGCGCCTGCGGCTGCAGGTCGGTCGGATTGGACAGCCCCGCGCGCAGGTGCAGGTCGAGCACATCCTTGACCCGCAGCAGGTCCTCCTTCAACGCCGCGGCCACGGTGTCCAGCAGCGCGCGGTTGCGCCCGGCCAGGCTGCCGCGCGCATGCTCCAGTTCGTCCGCGGTCGGCTCGACCAGCAGCGCCGGCAGCGCCTCGCGGCCGAGCGCGGGCTGCCCGCGCGCGGCGCGCAGCTCGTTCAGCAGCGGCAGCAGCACGATCGGGATGTCGCGGTGGCCGCCCTGCAGCCGCTCGAGGTAGTCCGGCAGCTGCACGATCCCGCGCAGCAGGACGCTGCAGGCCTCCTCGCGGTCCGCCGCCGCCCCGGCGGCGAGCGCCCGCGCCAGCTGCTCCATCTCCTCGGCCACCATCGCCGGCGCCTGCAACTCGAGCATGCGCAGGGTGCCCTGCACCTGGTGCAGATGCGCCGCCGCGGCCTGCATCGGCGCCGCGTCCTGCGGCGCTTCCAGCCAGGCCTCGATCTCCAGCCGCGCCTGGCGCAGGGTCTCGTCGATCTCCGGCTTGACCCAGCCGAGCGCGGCCAGGTCGATCGCGTCCTGCACTGCCGTGTTCATCGCGAAACCCTCCTGCCGCCGCGGTCCGTCGCGGGGCACGCCTGGATGTTGCCGTTCATGCCGGTCGATCCGCCGTTCAGGCCGGCAGCTTGAAGTCCGCGACCGAGCGGCGCAGGTCGGCCGCCAGCTGCGCGAGGGTGCCGATCGACTGCGCGGTCTGGTTGGCGCCCTGCGCGGTGCGCGCGGTGATCGACTGGATCGTGTGCATGGTCTGGGTGATGTCGGTGGCCGCGTAGGACTGCTGCGCGGCCGCCGCGGAGATGCCTTCGATCAACTGCGACAGGTCGGCCGACACGCGCTCGATCTCGCCCAGCGCGGTGCCGGCGTCCTCGGCCAGGCGCGCGCCTGCGACCACTTCCGAGGTGGTCTGCTCCATCGAGGACACCGCCTCGTTGGTGTCGGCCTGAATCGTCTGCACCAGCGACTCGATGCGCTTGGTCGCGTTCGAGGAGCGTTCCGCGAGGCGCTGCACTTCGTCCGCCACCACCGCGAACCCGCGGCCGGCCTCGCCGGCGGAGGCCGCCTGGATCGCCGCGTTCAGCGCGAGGATGTTGGTCTGCTCGGAAATGTCGTTGATCAGTTCCACGATCGAGCCGATTTCCTGCGAGCTCTCGCCCAGGCGCTTGATGCGCTTGGAGGTCTCCTGGATCTGGTCGCGGATGCTGTCCATGCCGGCGATGGTCTGCCGCACCACCCCGGCGCCGTTGGTCGCGATCTGCACCGAGCGACGCGCCACCTCGGCGGACTCGGCGGAGTTGCGCGACACTTGGTTGATGCTCGCCGCGATCTCGTTGATGCGGTCGGAGGCGGAGTTGATCTCCTGCGCCTGGTGCTCGGCCTCCTCGGCCAGCTGCAGCGCGGTCGCCTGGGTCTCCTGCGCGCTGGCGGCGACCTGCACCGAGGTGTCGTTGATCGTCTGCACCAGGGTGCGCAGCTGCTCGACCGCGAAGTTGATCGAGTCGGCGATCGCGCCGGTCATGTCCTCGGTCACGGTCGCCTTCACGGTGAGGTCGCCCTCCGCGAGCGAGCCCATCTCGTCCAGCAGGCGCATGATCGCCTCCTGGTTGCGGTCGTTGAGTTCCTTGGTCGTCTGGTAGCGGATGCGGTCGGCGCGGCCCATCGACCAGATCAGGCCGACCAGCGCGGCCAGCGCCAGCAGGCCGGAGATGATGCTCACCCACACCCCGCCGATGATGCTGGTGTCCTTGACCGAGCCGAACGAGGTCAGGGCGTTGAACAGCTTCTCGCCGTCGCCGAGCAGCTTGTCGGAGCCGGTCGCCAGCGCCTCGGCCGAGGTCTGCGCCTTGATCAGCGCGTCGGAGCTGCCGACGATCGCGTTGAGGTCGCTCTTCATGCCCTGCCACAGCGTCCACGCCTGGTTCAGCGGGCCGACCGCGCCGGCCGCGGTGACCTTGGCGATGTCCTCGCCACCGTTGCGCAGCGCGTTCATGGAACGGTCGAACACCGCCGCGTCGCGGCCGAGCGCGTCCGCCGCGACCTTGGCGCCCGGGCCGCCGGCGCGCAGCTCGGCGATCCGGCGCGCCATCGCCGCCGAGGTCACCACCTGCTGCAGCGCGGTGAACACCTGGCCGGAGCTGGCGCCGCCGGAGGCCAGGCCGCGCACGACCTCGTTCAGCTGCGCCTGCAGTTGCGGCACCTTGGCGGTGAAGCTGTCGGCCTTGCCGGCCAGGCCCAGCACCGCCTGCTGCGAGGCCAGGACCTCGTCGGCGCGCTTGGCCAGCGGCGCCCAGGTCTCGCTCACGGTGCGGATCGGGCCGCCCACGTCCGGGGAGTCGCCGAAGCGGTCGTTGAGCATCTTCACGTCGGCGTCGACCTGGTCCTTGGTCGCCTTGAACGCCGCGAACGCCTGCGCGTCGCCGCCGATCGCCTCGCGCGCCTGGTTGGCCAGGCGCTGCGAATCCAGCTGCAAGCGCGAGGCCGCACCGCTGGCGCCGCTCAGGCGCGCGGTCTTGGTGACCGCGTACAGGGTGTTGCCGGCGAACACCACCAGCGCGCCGACCAGCAGCCAGATCCAGAAGTTGGTGCTGAGGCTGCGGCCCTTGCCGGCGACGGTATCCATCAGAGTGCTCATGTTGCGACCTCGGCTTGCGGGGATGGCGGCGTCATGCCGCGGCTTGGCGGAACTCGGGGGTACGGGCCAGGCGGTCGAGGCTGAACTGGCCCCACAGCTGGCCGTCGAGGCGGAATGCGCGCTCGATGAAATGGGCATAGCGGCCGGCGGACAGCTCGCCGGCCTCGGCGGGATCGGCGGCATCCCCGTCCATGAAGCTGCGCTGGCCGTAGAGCTCGTCGATCGTCACCGCGACGTCGCCCCCGGGCTGGCGCACCACCAGCACGCGCTGGCCCTCGTGCAGCACGGTGCGCTCGCCCTCCAGGAACTGCTTGAGGTCGACCACCGGCAGCAGGGTGCCGCGCACGTTGGCGACCCCGAGCATCCACGGCTGGGTGCCGGGCACCGGGGTCAGCGCCGGCAGGGTCAAGATCTCGACCACCTCGCCGAAGCCGGACGCCAGCCGGCGGCTGCCGACCCGGTAGGCGATCCCGCGCCACAGCCCGGGTGCATCCAGTTGCTCCGGCAGGCCGACCACGTGCGCCAGGCTGCGCCGCTCGTATTCGGCCAGGACCAGGAACGGCGACTGCCCGGCCAGTTCGAACTCCGCCAGCAGCGGGGCCGCCGATGCCGCCGGGGCCTCCGCCGTGGCGGGCTCCGCGACTTGTCCGGCGCGCTCCTCGTGCGCGGCATCGGCATCCTCCGCCGGCGCGACCGCGGGGGCGTGGTCCTTCGCCTGCATGGTGGCCGGCTCCGGCGCCCGCGGTGCGCCCGGGCCGGGACCGCCTTTGCCGTGCCGGTGCTTGCCGCGCTTGGCCATGGCCGTCAGTGCCCGATCAGCGCGTTGATGCGCGCGATCAGGTCCTGCTCGCGCGGCGGCTTGACGATGTAGTCCTTGGCGCCCTGGCGCAGGCCCCAGAGGCGGTCGGTCTCCTGCCCCTTGGTGCTGACGATCAGCACCGGGATGTCGCGGGTCTCGGCGTCGCGCGCCAGCGCGCGCGTAGCCTGGAACCCGTTCATGCCCGGCAGCACCACGTCCATCAGCACCAGGTCCGGCTTCTCGCGCTTGCAGCTGGCGATGCCGTCCTCGGCGTTGCCCGAGGTGCTCACCTGGTGGCCGTTGCGTTCGAGGATCTGCACCAGGACCGCGGTCTCGGTCGGCGAATCCTCGATGATCAGAATGCGTGCCATGCGTGCCCTACCCCCCGGTCAGGCGTTGACGTACGTCCGGATTGCGTCGAGCAGCTCCTCCCGGGTGAACGGCTTGGTGAGGTACTGCTCGGAGCCGACGATACGGCCTCGCGCCTTGTCGAATAAACCGTCCTTCGACGAAAGCATGATGACCGGCACAGATTTGAAGGTCTGGTTGTTCTTGATCAGGGCGCAGGTCTGATAGCCGTCCAGCCGCGGCATCATGATGTCCACGAAGATGATCTGCGGCTGGTGGTCGGCGATCTTGGCCAGCGCCTCGAAGCCGTCGGTGGCGGTCACCACGTCGCAGCCCTCGCGCGCGAGCAGGGTCTCCGCGGTGCGGCGGATGGTCTTGGAGTCGTCGATGACCATCACCCTCAGGCCCTTGAGGCTGACGTCGTGCCCATGTTCGTGCGACATGCGGTCCCCTTGCGGCCGTCCCGCGCCGGGACGGCGGTGCGGCGTCGAAGCGTCATATATCCCCGTGGGGGCCGGCAGTGTCAAGCATCCTGCTAGGGCGCCGGCCGCCGCTGCTACCATGCCGGCCCATTGTGACGGAGCGCAGGGCCATGCCGACGCCGCGGGATGTGATCGTGGTCATGGATCCGATCGGCGACATCAAGATCGCCAAGGATTCCACCTTCGCCATGCTGCTGGAGGCCCAGCGCCGCGGCCACCGCCTGCACTACGTGCGCCCCGGCGGGCTGAGCGTGCGCGACGGCCGCGCCGTCGCCACCGCGGCACCGCTGGCGGTGCGCGATGCCGCCGGCGACCATTTCCGGCTGGGCGAATGGGCCGAGATCGACTTCGGCCCCGGCCAGGTGGTACTGATGCGCACCGACCCGCCGGTGGATGCCGACTACCTGCACGACACCCAGGTCCTGGGCCTGGCCCAGCGCCAGGGCGCGCTGGTGGTGAACGACCCGCAGGGCCTGCGCGACTTCAACGAGAAGCTGGCCGCGCTGCTGTTCCCGCAGTGCTGCCCGCCGACCCTGGTCAGCCGCGACGCCGGCGCGCTCAAGGCCTTCGTGGCCGAACACGGCGAGGCGGTGCTCAAGCCGCTGGACGGCATGGGCGGGCGCTCGATCTTCCGCGCCCGCGCCGGGGAGGCGAACCTCAACGTGATCCTGGAGACGCTGACCGAAGGCGGCCGCCACCTGGCCATGGCCCAGCGCTACCTGCCGGAGATCGCGCAGGGCGACAAGCGCATCCTGCTGGTGGACGGCGAACCGGTGGACTACTGCCTGGCGCGCATCCCGCAGGGCGACGAGTTCCGCGGCAACCTCGCCGCCGGCGGCCGCGGCGAGGGCCGCCCGCTGTCCGCACGCGACCGCTGGATCGCGGCCCAGGTCGGCCCGGAGATGCAGCGTCGCGGCATGCTGTTCGTGGGGCTGGACGTGATCGGCGACTACCTGACCGAAGTGAACGTCACCAGCCCGACCTGCATCCGCGAGTTGGATGCCCAGTTCGGCCTGAACATCGCAGGCCTGCTGTTCGACCGCATCGAGGCGCGGATGCCGGCATGAGCGCGGCCGCCGCGGCTGCCGCCCCGCCGGATTCCGCGCGCCTGGGCGCGGCGCTGGCGCTGTCCGTGCTGCTGCATGCGCTGGTGATCCTCGGCCTCGGCTTCACTCTGGAGGCGGCCGCGCCGGTGGTGCCGACCCTGGACGTGATCCTGACCCGCACCCAGACCCCGCTGACCCCGGCGCAGGCCGATTTCCTCGCCCAGGCCAACAACCAGGGCGGCGGCGACCGCGACCGCAGCCAGCGCCCGAGCGCGCCGCAGGCCGGCGCGCTGGCGAGCGCGCGCGACGGCCTGGCGCCGCGCCCGCTGCACGCGCAGACGCCGGCGCCGAGTCCACCGCCGCGCGACCGGGTCGTGGCCAGCACCCGCGGCCAGGCGCCGCAGCCGACGCCGCAGGCGCGCCCGGACCTGCCGCCGGAACCGCTGCCGCCCGGCCAGGAGAAGATCGCGCGCGACATGGAGATGGCGCGGCTGGCGGCCGAGATCCAGCTGCGCTCGGCCGAGTACGCCAAGCGCCCCAAGCGCAAGTTCGTCTCCGCCAGCACCCGCGAGTACGCCTGGGCCCAGTACCTGCGCGGCTGGGTCGACCGGGTCGAACGGGTCGGCAACCTCAACTATCCGGAGGAGGCGCGCCGGCGCCGGATCGGCGGGCTGTTGGTGATCAGCGTGGCGGTGCGCCGCGACGGCAGCGTGGAAGGCGTGCGCATCGTGCAGTCCAGCCACGTGCCGATGCTGGACGAGGCGGCGCTGCGGATCGTGCAGCTGGCGGCGCCGTTCGAGCCGCTGCCCAAGACCCGCGAGGACCCGGACGTGCTGCACATCACCCGCACCTGGCAGTTCCTGCCGGGCGGCGAGCTGATCGACCGCTGAGGCCGCCTCAGCGATACAGGCAGTCGACCAGCGGGCGCTCGGCCTCGAACAGGGCCTCGAGCACCTTGCCGCCGCCGGCGGACGGCGCCGGCACCGGCGCGAACGCCGCATCGGCCTCCGCGCCGGTGGCGCGCTCCGGGGCCTCTTGCACCAGCCGGAACTGGCCCTCGCCGATCTCGATCCACAGCCGGCTGCGCGCGCGGAACGCCGATAGCAGGCCGCTGCGCTGCACCGTCAGGGTCGCCTGCAGGCGGCCGTCCGGCGCCTGCGGATCCGGGGTCAGGCCCTGCGCCGCCAGGCAGGTCCGCGCGCGCGCGGCCAGTTCCTGCGCGTCCAGCCCGACCATGTGCAGGGTGCCGCTGGCGCGTTCGACCACCGGCGCCTGCGGCGATCCGGCCAGGGTCAGCAGGTGCCCGCCGAAGCTCACCTCCTGCGCGCCGGCGGCCGCGGCCGCCGCCAGCAGCGTGATCGCGAGAGTCCGTGCCAGTCCGTTCCAGCGCATCGTCGCCCCCCTTGCATGCAGGGCGAGGATAGCAAGCCTGCCGTTCAGCGCCGCAAGGCCTGCTGCTCGGCCAGGGTGAGGGCGACGTCGTTGCGCAGGTAGGCCGGCTCCGCCTGCTCCGGCGGCAGGGCCTCGCCGCGGGCGAAGGCGGCGGCGGCCAGGCGCGCCACGTCGGCCGCATGCGGCAGGGCGGCGGCCGCGGCCGCGCGCAGGCGCGCGCCCATGCGCGCGCCGAGCGCGCCGCCCGCAACCGCAAAGCCGGTACCGGCGCCGTGCCAGCCTTCGCCCGCGGGCAGGGCCACCGCCGCCGGCGCGGCCACCTGCTCCGCGGCCAGCGGCTGCAGCGCGTGCCCGTCCCACCCGAACGCGCCCAGGTAGACCTCGCCCATGCGCGCGTCGATCGCGGCCAGCCGACGCGGCCCTTCGGCCTGCAGCGCCAGCGCGGCGAGGGTGGACACCGGCAGCAGCGGGCGCTCGAGGCCGAGCGCGAGGCCCTGCGCGATCGCCACCGCCAGGCGCACCCCGGTGAAGGCGCCCGGGCCGCGGCCGAACGCGATCGCATCCAGCTGGCGGCGCGCCAGCCCGGCCTCGGCCAGCAGCGCCTCGGCCCACGGCAGCGCCAGCTCGGCATGCCGGCGCGGGGCGACGGCGAAGCGCTCGCGCACCTCGCCGGCGACGTACAACGCGACCGAGCAGGCCTCGGTGGCGGTTTCGAAGGCCAGCAGGTTCATGGCGCGGGATTATCGGCGAAGAACGCCTGCACGTCGGCCAGCGCGCGGGTGCGCGGCAAGGGCGGCAGCGAGTCGAGGAAGATCCGGCCGTAGGCGCGGCCGAGCAGGCGCGGATCGCACAGCACCAGCACGCCGCGGTCGGTCTCGCTACGGATCAGGCGGCCGGCACCCTGCTTGAGCGCGATCACCGCCTGCGGCACCTGCTCGTCGCGGAACGGGTGGCCGCCGGCGCGGCGGATCGCCTCCAGCCGCGCCTCGAACACCGGATCGTCCGGCGCGGCGAACGGCAGCTTGTCGATCACCACCACGCTCAGCGCCGCGCCGGCCACGTCCACGCCCTCGCGGAAGCTGGCGGTGCCCAGCAGCACGCCGTTGCCGGATGCGCGGAACTGCTGCAGCAGGACGTGGCGCGGCGCGCTGCCCTGCACGAACAGCGGCCACGGGCCATCGGCCAGCGCCGCGGCCGCCTCGCGCAGGGCGCGGTGCGAGGCGAACAGCAGGAACGCGCGCCCGCCGGAGGCCTCCAGCACCGGCCGCACCGCCGCCAGCACCGCCTGCCCGAAATCGGGGGCGGCCGGTTCCGGCAGCCCCGGCGGCAGGTAGCACAGCGCCTGCCGCGCCCAGTCGAACGGGCTGGGCTCGATCAGGGTGCGCGCTTCATCGATCCCCAGCCGCTGCGCCAGGTGGTCGAAGCGGCCGGCCACCGCCAGCGTCGCCGAGGTGAACACCCACGCCGCCTGCGAGCGTTCGCGGTGCGCGCGCAGCGGGGCGGAGACGTCCAGCGGCGTGCGCTGCAGGCGGAAGCCGCGCGCGCCCAGTTCGTACCAGTGCACGCAGTCGGCGCCGGCCAGCGGATCGGGCGCGTCCTGGGCGAGGTCCTCGGCCGCCGGGTCGCCTGCGTCCTGCAGGGCGTGGCGCCAGCGCCGCAGCCGCGCCTGCTGCGCCTGCGCGCGCACCGCGCAGGCATCCAGCGTCGGCGCCGCTTCGCGCAGCGGTGCCAGCGCCTGCGCCAGTGCGTGCAGGCTGGCGTCCAGCGTGGCCAGCGCCGGCGCCAGCCCGGCCGCCGCGTGCGCGCGCCAGGCGGTGCCGCGCTGCGGCAACCCGTCCAGCGCCGCGCGCACGTCGAGGGTCGCGCGTTCCAACGCCTGCGCCGGGGCCTGCACGGCGGCCAGCGCACCCGGCACGGCAGCGGCCTCGGCCAGCGCGTCGCGCGCCAGCTCCACCAGCGGGCGCGCACCGATGCCCTCGCCGAAGAACTGCGCGGCCAACTCCGGCAGCTGGTGCGCCTCGTCCACCACGAACGCCTGCGCGCCGGGCAGGATCTCGCCGAAGCCTTCCTGCTTCAGCGCCAGGTCGGCCAGCAGCAGGTGGTGGTTGACCACCACCAGGTCGGCCGCCTGCGCGCGCTGGCGCGCCTGCACCACGAAGCATTCGCTCCAGAACGGGCACTCGCCGCCGAGGCAGTTGTCGGCGGTCGAGGTCACCCGCGGCAGCAGCGGCGAGTCCTCCGGCAGTCCCTCCAGTTCCGCGAGATCGCCGCTGCGGGTACGCCCGCCCCAGGCCACGATCCGCTGGAACAGCGCGGCCTGCTCGCGGCTGCCGAAGCGGCCCTCGCCGCGCGCGTGCTCCAGCCGGTAGCGGCACAGGTAGTTGGCGCGGCCTTTCAGCAGCGCGGTCTTCAGGCCCACGCCCAGGGCCTGGCGCACGCGCGGCAGGTCGCGCTGGTAGAGCTGGTCCTGCAACGCGCGGGTGCCGGTGGAGACGATGGTCTTCAGCCCCGACAGCAGCGCCGGCACCAGGTAGGCGAAGGTCTTGCCGGTGCCGGTGCCGGCCTCGGCCAGCAGCACGGCGCGCTGTTCGAACGCCTCCGCCACCGCGGCCGCCAGCCGCTGCTGCGCCGGGCGCGGGCGGTAACCCGGCAACGCCGCGGCCAGCGCCGCCTGTTCGCCGAGCGCCGCGAGGGTGGCGCGGGCCAGCCGCGACTCCGGTTCCATCAGCACGCGGTCACGGCGTGGGCGGCGGCGGGTTCGGCGCCGGCGCGGGCGGCGGGGCCTTGGCCGGATCGCCGCCGCCGAACAGCGCGCGCAGGGCATCCCCGGCGCGCTGCAGCAGGTTGCCGCCGGCGTCCTCGCCGGCCGGGATCGGGTTGCCCTCGGCATCCAGCGGCACCGGCGCCGGGCATGGCGCGTAGGCCGGGGCGCTGCCGGCGACGAACGGGAACCGGCGCGCGCCGGGGCAGTCCGGGTCGGTGGCATGGCCGTCGATCACCGCCACCCACTGCAGGCCGTCGCCGCCGATCCGCAGCGGGCTGCTCGGCAGGCGCCGGAACAGCTCGGCCCAGACCCGCATTCCACCGGTCGCGCCGTACAGCCCGGTCGGCTGGTTCTGGTCGTTGCCGACCCAGACCACCGCCAGGTGGTCGCCGGTGTAGCCGGCGAACCAGCTGTCGCGGCTGTCGTTGCTGGTGCCGGTCTTGCCGGCCGGGGCCAGCCGCCCGAGGCCCTGCGCCAGCAGCGCGCGCGCGGTCCCGGCGGTCACCACGTACTGCAGCGCCGCGCCGACCAGGCGCGCGGCGACCGCATCGCCCGCCTGCGCCGGCGGCGCCGGCTGGTCGTAGCGGCGGATCGCCCGCCCCTGCGGATCGAGCACCCCGCGCACCGCGTGCAGCGGCTGCACCTGGCCGTCGGCAGCGAGGAACTGGTACAGCTGCGCCATCGCGTACGGGCTCTGGTCGGTGGCGCCGAGGATCAGCGCCGGCTGCGCCTCCACCTGCAACCCGGCGAGGGTGCGCAGCAGCTGCGCCAGGCGCGCCACCCCGACTTGCATGCCCAGGCGCACGGTGGCCTGGTTGTAGCTCTGCGCCAGGGCGTCGATCAGGGGAACGGTGCCGTGGCTGCGGCCGTCGGAATTGCCCGGGGTCCAACGCCGGCCGCCGCCCAGCGGTACCGTCACCGGCTCGTCGCTGATCGGGCTGGCGAGCGTCCACTGCGCCGGCTGCGCCAGCGCCAGCAGGTACACGAACGGCTTGAGCAGCGAGCCGACCGGGCGGCGCGCCTCGACCGCGCGGTTGAAGCCGGGCTCGGCGACCTCGCGGCTGCCGACCACCGCCAGCACGTCGCCGTTGTGGGCGTCGGTCAGCACCAGCCCGGCCTGCAGCGGCGGCCGCCCGCGCGTCTGCAGGGCATCCAGGGTGCGCACCACCGCGCCCTCGGCATAGGCCTGGGCGGACGGCGCCATCCCGGTCATCACCGCCAGCCCGGCGCCGGAGATGGAGTCGGCCGGGTAGTCGCGCGCCAGCTGCCGGCGCACCAGGTCCACGTAGGCCGGGAAGCGGTTGGCGGCGAGGTTGCCGGGCCCGCGGGTCACCTCCAGCGGCGCCGCGCGCGCGCGCCGGTATTCGGCCGCGTCGATCAGGCCGGTCTCGTGCATCTGCGCCAGCACCACGTTGCGGCGCTCCAGCGCGCGCTCCGGGTTGCGCCGCGGGTTGTACCAGGACGGCCCCTTCACCATCCCGATCAGCAGCGCGATCTGCTCGGTGCTGAGGTCCTTGAGGTCCTTGCCGAACCAGAACTCGGAGGCCGCCGCCACCCCGCGGATCGACTGCGCGCCGCGCTGGCCGAGGTCCACCTGGTTGAGGTAGGCCTCGAGGATGGTGCGCTTGTCGTAGCGCGCCTCCAGCAGCAGGGCGAACAGGATCTCCTTGAACTTGCGGCGCAGGGTCTGCTCCCTGCCGATCCCGAGCAGGCCGCTGCGCGCCAGCTGCTGGGTCAGGGTGCTGCCGCCCTGGCGGGTGTCGCCGCCGGAGGCCGCGGTGACGAACACCGCGCGCAGCATGCCGCTGAGGTCGATCCCGATGTGGTGGTTGAAGTCGCGGTCCTCGACTGCCTGCAGGCCGGTGATCAGCAACTCCGGCACTTCCTCCAGCCGCACCAGCCGGCGCTCCTCCTGGCTTTGCCCGTACAGGGTCGCGATCCGCGCCGGATCCATGCGCGCGCTGCGCAGCCAGCGCCGGCCGGGCACGTCGCGGATGCTCTGCACGCGGTCGCCGCTCAGCACGACCTCCAGCTGCGACGGCAGCACCCGGCCATCCACGTCGGTGAAGCCGCGGCTGGCGATCCGCCAGCGCGCGCCGTCGCGCAGGTAAGTCCCAGGGCGGTAGCCGTCGCCGGGCTGGTAGGCAGCGGCGTCCAGCTCGGTCTTGAGGGTGGCCGCGTCCAGCGGCAGGCCGGCGCGCAGCACCAGCGGGCGCGCGTACACCCGGGTCGGCACCTGCCAGCGCAGCTTGCCGAAGCGCTCGCCGACCTGGTGGTTGAGGTAGAGCACGTACGGCACCAGGAAGCCGAGCGCCAGCGCGGCCGCGGCGAGCGCCCAGGTCAGCAGGCGCCGGCGCCAGGACGGGCGGTCGCCGCGGGGGTCCTCGCCGGCCGCGCCGGGGGCGGCGTCGTCGTCCTGGATGCGGGGCATGGGCGGGCTGGCGGGTCCGGCGCGGGATGCGACAATGCGATGGCCGGGCAGTCTAGCGCAGGCCGCCGCGCGGGCCGCCGGCGCCCGTCCCGATCTTTCAGCCGGAGTTGCCCTGCATGTCCTTCGCCGCGGATGCGCGTTTCTGGTGGGCGCGCATGCGGGGGCTGTGGCGGCGCGGCTGGGCCAGCCTGCGCACGCGCGGGCTGCGCGCCAGCCTGGTGCGCCTGCGCCGGCTGTGGCGTCCGCCGCTGCGCGCGCCGCTGGCGCTGGTGCTGCCGCCCGCGGACGCGTTCGCGCCGTTCGCCCTGCCCACCTCCGATGCGCCGCGCGCCAGCCTGGTGATCCCGGTGCACGGCGGCTTTGCGCACACCCTGCGCTGCCTGCGCGCGCTCGCCGCGCATCCGCCGGCGACGCCGTTCGAGGTGATCATGGTGGACGATGCCTCGCCGGACGACACCCTGGCGCAGCTGCGCCGGATCGACGGCCTGCGCGTGCACGCGCGCACCGCCAACGGCGGCTTCATCGCCGCCTGCAACGACGGCGCCCGGCTCGCGCGCGGCGAGTTCTTGGTGCTCTTGAACAACGACACCGTGCCGCAGCCGGGCTGGCTGGAGGCGCTGCTTCGCACCTTCGCGGACCAGCCGGCGGCGGGGCTGGTCGGCGCGCGACTGGTGTACCCCGACGGCCGCCTGCAGGAAGCGGGCGGGGTGGTGTTCGCCGACGGCTCGGCGTGGAACTACGGGCGCGGCGAGGACCCGCAGGACTGCCGCTTCGCCTACCTGCGCGACGCCGATTACCTCAGCGGCGCGGCGATCGCGCTGCCCAGCGCGCTGTTCCGCCGGCTGGGCGGGCTGGACCTGCGCTATGCGCCGGCCTATTACGAGGACACCGACCTGGCCTTCGCGGTGCGCGCGGCCGGCCTGCGGGTGCTGTACCAGCCGGAAGCGACCGTGGTGCATGTGGAAGGGGCCACCGCCGGCACCGACCCCGGCGCCGGCGCCAAGGCCGCGCAGGTGCGCAACCGCGCGGTGTTCGCGGCCAAATGGGCGCAGGCGCTGGCGCAGCAGCCGGCGCCCGACACCCTGCCGACCCCAGCGCTGCTGCACGCGCGGCAGCCGCAGGTGCTGCTGATCGATGCCCTGACCCCGCGCCCGGACCGCGACTCCGGCTCGCTGCGGCTGGCCAACCTGATCGCCCTGCTGCAGGAAGAAGGCGCGCACGTGGTGTTCTGGCCGGCCAACCGCCGCGCCGACGGCGACTACACCCGCGCCCTGCAGCGGCAGGGCGTGGAGTGCTGGCATGCGCCGTGGGCGCCGCGCCTGCCGGCCTGGCTGCGCCGCCACGGCGCGCGCTTCGCCAGCGTGCTGGTCAGCCGCCACTACGTCGCCGCCGAGTGCCTGCCGCTGCTGCGCCGGCATGCGCCGCAGGCGCGGCTGCTGTTCGACACCGTGGACCTGCATTTCCTGCGCGAGCAGCGCCAGGCGGACCTGGCCGGCGATGCCGCCGCGCGGCGGGCGGCCGCGCGCACCCGCCGCCAGGAGCTGGCGCTCGCCCAGCAGGCCGACACCACCCTGGTGGTCAGCAGCGCCGAGCGCGACCTGCTGCAACGCCTGCTGCCCGCGGCCGACGTGCAGGTGCTGTCCAACCTGCATCGGCTGCCGCCGCCCGGCCCGGGCCCGCAGGCGCGGCGCGACCTGCTGTTCGTCGGCGGCTTCGGGCATCCGCCGAACGTGGATGCGGTGCGCTGGTTCGTCGAGGCGGTGTTCCCGCGGGTGCGCGCGGCACTGCCGGAAGTCACGTTCCACTGCATCGGCGGCGACGTACCGCCGGCGATCGCGGCGCTGGCCGCGCAGCCCGGCGTGCGCATCCACGGCCATGTCCCCGACCTGCAGCCCTGGCTGGACGGCTGCCGGGTGGCGGTGGCGCCGCTGCGGGCCGGCGCCGGGGTCAAGGGCAAGGTCAACCAGGCCATGGCGCACGGCCTGCCAGTGGTGGCGACCCCGCTGGCGGCCGAGGGCATGCACCTGCGCGACGGCGAGGACGTGCTGCTGGCGGCCGATGCCGAGGCCTTCGCCGCGGCCATCGTCCGCCTCTACCGCGACCCCGGGCTGTGGCAGCAGCTGGCCGCCAACGGGCGCGCCAACGTGGCCCGGCATTTCTCGCTGGACGCCGCGCGCCCGCTGGTGCGCGCGCTGTTCCTCGGGCGCTGAGGCTCAGCGCTCGGCCGGGCGGGCGCGGCGCAGGCGCTGCGCCAGCGCCTCCAGCCCGGGGGCCTGCGGGTCGAGCGCGGCGGCGTGCGCCCATGCCTGCTGCGCGCGTTCCAGCTCGCCGGCCTGCAGGCGCTCGTCGGCGACCGCCAGCCAGCGCTCGGCCAGCGCCTGCGCCGCGGCGGCGAGCGCCGCGTGCGCGCGCGGATCGGCCTGCCGCCAGGCGTCGAGGCAGGTCTCGGCCTGGGCCAGGCGATTGTCGCGCAGGGCCTGCGCCTGGCAGTGGCGCGCGGCCGGCCCGAGCGCGTGCAGCGCGGCGGCCACCGCCGGGTCCGCCGGCGCCAGCGCACGCGCGGCGCGCAGCCGGTCCCAGGCGCTCTCGCCGGGCGGGGTCAGCCAGTCGCCGCGCGCCTGCGCGCGCGCGGCCTGCTGCAGCAGCTGGCGGACGCGGGCACGGCTGCGGTGGTCGAGCGGCGCCGGCACGGCCACCGCCGGCGGCGCCGCCAGCCGCGCGGCCTCCCCGCGCAGGCGCGGATCCGCCGCGCCGGCCAGCGCTTCGGCCTGCTGTAGCAGCCCGCGCGCCGCCGCGGCATTGCCATGCGCAGCGGCGCGCTGGACGCGCACCAGCAGGGCATCCACCAGGGCGCCGCGGCATTCGGCCGGCTCCGCCTCCGGTACGTCGCGGCGCAATGCCAGGCACTGCGCGCTGGCCGCCACCAGGTGCCGGCGCACGAGCGCACGCCGCAACGCCTGCTGGCGATGCTCGAGCGCGCGCGCCAGCCCCGCGCGCAGCGCCGGCAGGTCCGGGTGCCCGGGATCAAAGGCCTCGGCGCGCCGGATCCGCGCCGCCACTGCGGCGACATTGCCCGCGGCCAGCGCCGCCTGCGCCGGCTGCAGCAGCTGCGCCAGCGCGTCCTCGCGGCCCTCGGCCGCGGCCAGGTTGCGCGGTGCCAGCGCGAGCACCTGCTGGTACAGCGGCAGCGCGGCCTGCGGCCCGTCGTCGAGGTGTCCGGCGCGCTGCGCCGCCTGCGCCTGCGCCAGCAGGGCGGGAATGTCCGCCTGCGCGGCGCGCCGCGCCTGCCAGCGCGCCTGCACCCGCGCGATCTCGGCCTGCGGCGCCTGCAGCGCCTGCGCCAGCTGCAGGTCCGCGGCCACCGCGTCCTCGCGCCCGGCGTCCAGCGCCGCCTGCGCACGCGCCAGCGCCGCGCGCGCGACCTTCGCCAGCCCCGCGCGCGCCGCACGCTGGTCCGGGTCCAGCGCCAGCGCCGCCTCGTACAGTTCGCGCGCGCCGCTGCCGTCCGCCGCGCTCAGGCGGCCGGCCGCAAGCGCGCGCTCCGCCCGCAGCCGCAGCTGCTCGGCGCGCGGCTGCGGCCACAGCCACTCGCCCAGCGGCTGCCGCCACGCCAGCAGCAGCGCGCCGGCCAGCAGTACGCCGCCCGCGATCGCCAGCCCGCGCCGCCAGGCGGCCGGCAGTACACGCAGCGACGCGAACTGGCGCGCGCGCATGGCTCAGCCGCGGCGCGCCGCCAGCACCCCGGGCAGCGCCTCCAGCCGCGCCAGCAGTTGCCCGAGCTGGTCGTAGTCGGCGATCCGCACCCGCAGCGCGATCCGCAGCCGCGCGTGCCCGCCCGGCTGCGGCTCGGCATGCAGGCTGGCCACGTGCACGCCGACCTGCGCGACCAGGGTGGTGATGTCCTTCAGCAGCCACTTGCGGTCGATCGCCTCGATCCGCAGCGCGACCTCCTGCTCCTGCCGGCGCGCGCCCCACTCGGCCGGCAGTACCCGCGCCGGCTCGCGCGCGGCCAGCCGCTGCAGCGCGGCGCAGTCCGGGCGGTGCACGCTGACCCCGCGGTGGCGGGTCAGGTAGCCGACGATCGGCTCGCCCGGCAGCGGCTGGCAGCAGCGCGCGCGCTGCACCAGCAGGTTGTCCACGCCCTCGACCGTGATCGCGCCGCTGCCCGCGGCGGGGGCCGGCCGGGCGGCGGGCGCCGGCGCCGCGGCGGGGGCGGCAGCGGGCGGACGCTCCTGCTCGAGCAGGGCGCGCGCGACCTGGCCGGGGCCGATGTCGCCGAGCGCCACCTGCACCAGCAGGTCGTCCACGCTGGCCGCCTTGAAGCGCGCCAGCACCGGCCCGAGGTCGGCCTGCAGCAGCCCGAGCCGGCGCAGGTCGCGCTCCAGCAACTCGCGCCCGGCCTGCAGGTTGCGGGCGCGGTCGAGGCGGTTGAACCAGGCCCGCACCTTCTCGCGCGAGCGGCTGCTGGCGAGGAAACCGGCGCTCGGCTGCAGCCAGTCGCGGCGCGGCGCGGCAACCTTGCCGGTGAGGATCTCGACCCGCTCGCCGCTGCGCAGGCGGTAGTGCAGCGGCACGATCCGGCCGTCCACCTTGGCCCCGCGGCAGCGGTGCCCGACCATGGTGTGCACGTGGTAGGCAAAATCGAGCACGGTCGCGCCCTGCGGCAGATCCACCACCTCGCCCTTCGGAGTCAGGGCATACACCCGGTCCTCGCTGAGCTCCGCGGTGACGCCCTGCAGCGGTGCGGCCTCGCCCTCGCGCGCCGCCTCCGCGGCCTGCTCCAGCAGCTGGCGCATCCATGCGATGCGCGCATCCAGCCCCGCGCCGGCGGCGGCGCCCTCCTTGTAGCGCCAGTGCGCGGCCACGCCCAGCTCGGCCTGGGCATGCATCTGGCGGGTGCGGATCTGCACCTCCAGGGTCTTGCCCTGCGGACCGATCACCGCGGTGTGCAGCGAGCGGTAGCCGTTCGGCTTGGGACGGGCGATGTAGTCGTCGAACTCGCTGGGGATCGGCACCCAGGTCGCGTGCACCACTCCCAGCGCGGCGTAGCACGCGGCCAGGTCGTCCACCAGCACCCGCAGCGCGCGCAGGTCGTACAGTTCCTCGATCGGCACCGCCTTGCGCTGCATCTTCTTCCAGATGCTGTAGATGTGCTTAGGCCGCCCGGCGACCTCGGCGTGCAGGCCATGCGCGGCCAGCGCCTCCTGCAGCTGGCGGCGGGCGGCGTCGATGTAGCGCTCGCGCCCGCTGCGGTTGTCGTCGAGCTGGCGCGCGATGCGCGCATAGGTGTCCGGCTCCAGCACCCGGAACGCCAGGTCCTCCAGCTCCCACTTGAGCTGCCAGATGCCGAGCCGGTTGGCCAGCGGCGCGTGGATGTCGCGGGTCAGCTGCGCCAGCGCGCGGCAGTCGTCGCCCGCATGCCGGGCGCAGGCCCGCAGCCGCGCCAGCTGGCGCGCCAGCACGATCAGGACCACGCGCAGATCGCGCACCAGGGCCAGCAGCAGCCGGCGCATGCCCTCCGGGTTGCGACCGCCGCCGTGGTCGCGGTGCAGCGCCCACACCCGGCTGGCGGCGCGCTGGCCCTCCAGCAGCACGCGCAGGCGCTCCGGGATCGCCAGCCCGGCCGCGTCGGCCTGCGCCAGCAGGCCATCGAGCGCGTCCAGCAGCGCCGCCGCCAGCACTTCGGCATCCACGTGCAGCCCGCGCAGGATGGCGAGGGTGTCGGCCAGCACCGCGGGCGGATCGCGCAGCGCCGCCCCGGCCTGCACCTGCGCCTGCCAGAACGCCGCCAGCGCCGGCGGCAGCGCGGCCGCCGGCACCTGCGCCAGCGCCCCGGCGTACTCGTGCTGCGCGTGCGCCTGCTGCATGCGGCTACAGTAGCGAGGCCGTGCGCGCCCGGCCAGCCGCACGCACTACACTGCCGGCATGCCGCCCCGCCGCCCCGCCCCTGCATGTCCGTCGCCCCGGGCCTGACCGCGGCGCGCGCGCAGGTGCGCACGCTCGCCGACCGCCTGCGCGAGCGCTTCCGCACCCGCGAGCACCTGTTCCTGCTGCTGGCGCTGGTGGTCGGCGTGGTCGCCGGCGGCCTCAGCCTGCTCCAGCACTGGCTGGCGCACGCGCTGCAGGCCTGGTGGTACGGGCTGGAACAGCCCGGGGTGCGGCTGAGTTCGCTGCCGCAGGTGGACTGGCGGCTGCTGCTGGCGCTGCCGCTGTTCGGGTTGGCGGTCGGGCTGATCAGCCTGATCGCGCGGGTGCGCAAGCGCCAGCTGGTGGATGCGGTGGAGGCCAACGCCCTGCACGGCGGACGGATGTCGATGCGCGACAACCTGATCGTGTCCGCGCAGACCATCCTGTCCAACGGCAGCGGCGCCTCGGTCGGGCTGGAAGCGGCCTACGCGCAGATGGGCGCGGGAGCCGGCTCGCAGCTCGGGCGGGTGCTGCGCCTGCGCCGCGCCGACATCCGCACCCTGGTCGGCACCGGCGCCGGCGCGGCGATCGCGGCGGCGTTCGACGCGCCGCTGACCGGCGCGTTCTACGGCTTCGAGATCGTGATCGGCGCCTACTCGCCCTCGGCGCTGGCGCCGGTGGCGGTCGCGGTGCTCGGCGCGGCCTCGGTGCGCGCCGCGTTCGGCGGCGGCGACAGCCTGCTGCCGGCGCCGACCAGCACCGGACTGGAGTGGCAGGACTACGCGCTGTACGCCCTGCTCGGCCTGGTCTGCGCCCTGATCGGGATCGGCATCATGCGCCTGGTGACCCTGATCGAGCAGGGCGTGGACCGCGCGCGAGTGCCGATCTGGCTGCGCCCGGCGCTGGGCGGGCTGCTGCTGATCCCGCTCGCGCTGGTCACCCCGCAGATCCTCTCCTCCGGCCATGGCGCGCTGCAGGTGGACCTGACCGTGCAGGAGCCGCTGCGCTGGCTGCTGCTGCTGCTGGTGCTGAAGTCGCTGGCCTCGGCGATCTCGCTCGGGTTCGGCTTCCGCGGCGGCCTGTTCTTCGCCTCGCTGTTCATCGGCACCCTGGTCGGCGCGGTCTACGCCGGCCTGCTCGGGCAGCTGTTCGGGCGCCCGCCGCTGGACGCCACCACCGCCGCCCTGGTCGGGATGGCGGCGCTCGCCGCCGGGGTGGTCGGCGCGCCGATGACGATGGCGATGCTGGTGCTGGAGGGCACCCACGACTTCGCCCTGGCCAGCGCGGCGATGGCCGCGGTGCTGGTCTCCAGCACCGTGACCCGGCGTCTGTTCGGCTATTCGTTCTCGACCTGGCGCCTGCACCTGCGCGGCGCCGAGATCCGCGACGCGCGCGACGTCGGCTGGGTGCGCAGCCTGACCGCCGGGCGGATGATGCGCAAGGCCCCGGACACCCTGCCGGCGGTGCTGGCGGTGGCCGAGGTGCGCCGGCGCTTCCCGCTCGGTTCGACCAGCCGGCTGGTGCTGGTCGATGCCGCCGGCCGCTACGCCGGGATCGCGGTCCTGCCCGACCTGTACGCCGACGGCGTGGATCCGGCCGCGCCGGTCGCGCAGTACGCGCGCAATCCGGCCACTGCAGTGCGCGAGGAGGACGACGCGCTCGCGGTCATGCGCCAGTTCGATACCAGCCAGAGCGACGAACTGGCGGTGATCGACCACGACGGCCATGTGCTCGGCCTGCTGTCCGAGCGCTTCGTGCGCAAGCGCTACGCCGAGGAGCTCGACCGCCGCCAGCGCGAGCTGCTGGGCGAGCGCATCGCCGACTGAACGCGGGGGCGCGGCGCGCGGACGCCGCGCTCATTCGCGCGCACGCAGCCGTTGCAGGCGCGCCGCCAGCCGCTTGGGCGAGATGCCGCCCTTGGCGCCCAGCTCCTGCGCGAACAGCTGCACGCGCAGTTCTTCCAGCTCCCAGCGCAGCGCCTGCGCCTCGGGATCGTCCGCAGCGGCCGCCGCCAGCGCCTGCTGGAACGGCGCCAGCTCCAGCATCCGCGCCTGGTCCTTGCCGGGGTCGCGCTGGGCGCGCTCGGCGCGCAGCGCCAGTGCCTTCAGCCAGCGCGGGTATTCCGCCAGCGCGGCGGCCGGGGTGTCGCGCAGGAAGCCCGGCGCGGCCAGCGCCTCCAGCTGCTCGCGCATGTCGTCGAGGTTGGCGCGCGCCCAGCCGACCAGCGTCGCTTCCAGCTTGGCGCGCACCTCCGCGACCAGGCCGAGGATGGTCTCGGCCTGCCGCAGCCGCTGCATCGCCTCGCCGAACAGCGCCCGCGCGAGCGCGTCGCGGCGCCGTGCGAACGCCTCGGCATCGCGGATCTCCAGCAGGCCGTCGGCACTCAGCGCCGCGAATGCGCCCTCGACCAGGTCCGCACGCAGGCGGTCGGCGTCCTTCAGCCCGTCCTTGCGCGGCGATGCCGACTCGATGGCCGCATACAGCAGCGCGATTTTCGGCGGCACCGGCAGCTGCTTGCGCGCCTGCCTGAGCTTGTCGGCCAGCGCGATCGCCAGCAGCCGGCGCACGCCCTGCGGATGCAGGCGCTCGGCCACCTCGCGCTGCGCGTGCAGCGCCAGCGACACGCTGTCGCCGTCGTCCTGCAAGGCCGGATATGCCGGCACCCCGCCGGCGCCCGGCACCGACGCCGGGATCGGCGCGTCGGGGAACGCGGTCAACCCGGCCTGCGCCATCCCTTGCGCGGCGTGGCGCGCGAACGCCCGCGCGGCGGCCTCGCCGAAGCGGGCGCGCAGGTCGTCGAGGTCGCGCGATTCGGCCAGCACCGCCTTGCCGTCCAGCAGGCGCAGGTTGGCGCGCAGGTGCGGCTCCAACGCGGCCGGGTCGAAATCGGTGGCGGCGACCTCCACCCCGGACAGCTTCTTCAAAAAGCGCGCCAGCGCGCCTTCCAGGCTGTCGGCGTCCGGCTGCGGGAAGGCCTCCGCGAAGGCATGGGCGAAGTCCGGCGCCGGCACGAAATTGCGCCGCAGCGCCTTCGGCAGCGACTTGATCAGCGCCGTCGCCTTGTCCTCCACGAACCCCGGCGCCAACCACGACAGCCGCGCCGGATCCAGCGCACCTAGCAGATGCAGCGGCACCGCCACGGTCATGCCGTCGTCGGGCTCGCCCGGCGCGAAGCGGTACTGCACCGCCAGCCGCGCCTCGCCCAGCGCGATGTACGCCGGGAAGCGCGCGGCGTCGGTCTGGTCGGCCACCAGCAGGTCCGCGCGCGACCATTCCAGCGCGGCCTTCTCCTCCTTCGCGAGCTTCGCGTACCAGGCGTCCAGCGCCTGCGCGTTGTGCACGTGCGGCGGCAGCCGGTCCAGGTACCAGCGCGCCTGCCAGTCCTCGTCCTGCACCAGCCCCACCCGGCGCTGCTTGGCTTCCTCCTGCCGGGCCAGCTCCAGCGTGCGCAGGTTGCGCGCGAGGAAGGCGCTGCGGGTGTTGATCTCGCCGGTCAGCAGCGCCTCGCGCACGAAGATCTGGCGCGCCTCCTCGGGATACAGCGCGCCGTAGTGCACCGGCTTCTTCGGCGCCAGCACCAGCCCGAACAGGCTGATCTGCTCGCTGCCGACCACCCGCCCCTGTGCGCGCGACCAGTGCGGGTCGTGGTGGCGGCGCGCCAACAGGTGCGGCAGTTCGGCGATCGCCCAGTCCGGCTCGATCGCGGCATTGGTGATCGCCCACACCTTCTCGGTGTCCAGCAGGGTGGCGCTCAGCACCCACGGCGGCGGCTTGCTGGCGAGTCTCGAGCCGGGGAACAGCTGGAACTTGCGCCCGCGCGGCCCCGCGTACTGGCCCTTGTCGGTGCGCTGGCCCAGTTGCGTGGGCAGGCCGGCGATCAGGGCGCGGTGCAGCGCCGCGTAGGACGCCGCCGGCAGCGGCGCGGCGGCCTCGGCGGCCTCGGCGACCGGCGCGGCGGTGTCCCAGCCCAGCGCCTCGCACTGCAGCTTCAGCTGGCGGTGCAGCTCCCACCATTCGCGCAGGCGCAAAAAGCCGAGGAAGTGGCGGTCGGCCCATTTGCGCAGCTGCGACTGCGTCATCGCCTCGTGCGCGCCGCGGTAGGCCTGCCACAGCTTGAGGATGCCGACGAACTCGGACTTGGCATCCGCGAATTGCGCGTGCGCGGCATCGGCGGCGGCGCGCGCGTCGGCGGGGCGCTCGCGCGGGTCCTGGATGCCGAGGAAGCTGGCGATCACCAGCATCTCGCGCAGCACGCCGTGCGCGTGCGCGGCCACCAGCATGCGCGCCAGCTTCACGTCCACCGGCAGCTTCGCCATCGTCCGGCCGATGGCGGTGAGCTTGCGGTGGCCGTCCACCGCGCCCAGCTCATTGAGCTGCTGCCAGCCGTCGGCAATGGCGCGCGGATCGGGCGGTTCCAGGAACGGGAAGTCCTCGATATTGCCCAGCCCCAGCGCCAGCATCCGCAGGATCACCCCGGCCAGCGCCGCGCGGCGGATCTCCGGGTCGGTGAACGCGGGGCGCGCGGCGAAATCGGCCTCCGAATACAGGCGGAAGCAGGTGCCCGGCGCAATCCGGCCGCAGCGGCCGGCGCGCTGGTTGGCGCTGGCCTGCGAGACCGGCTCGATGTGCAGGCGGTCGAGCTTCTGCCGCGGGCTGTAGCGCTTGACCCGGGCCACGCCGGGGTCGATCACGTAGTGGATGCGCGGCACCGTGAGCGAGGTCTCGGCCACGTTGGTGGCCAGCACGATGCGGCGCTGCGGCCCCGGATGGAACACGCGGTCCTGGTCCTTCGCGGCCAGCCGCGCGTACAGCGGCAGCACCTCGGTGTGGCGGTACTTGCGGCGCTCCAGCGCCTGGTGGGCGTCGCGGATCTCGCGCTCGCCGGGCAGGAAGACGAGGATGTCGCCGCTGCCCTTCTCGCGCAGGATCTCGTCGCAGGCGGCGACGATGCCGTCCACCAGCGTGCGCTGCCCGGCATCCCCGCCATCCTCCGCGCCCTCCCCCTCGAGCGGCCGGTAGCGCACCTCCACCGGATAGCCGCGGCCCTCCACGCTCACCACCGGCGCCCCGCCGAAATGCGCGGCGAAGCGCGCCGTGTCGATGGTCGCCGAGGTCACCACCAGCTTGAGGTCGGGCCGGCGCGGCAGCAGCTGCTTGAGGTAGCCGAGCAAAAAGTCGATGTTGAGGCTGCGCTCGTGCGCCTCGTCGATGATCAGGGTGTCGTACTGCGACAGCCAGCGGTCGCTCTGGATCTCCGCCAGCAGGATGCCGTCGGTCATGAACTTGACCGCGGTCTGCTCGCCGACCGCCTCGTTGAAGCGCACCTGGTAGCCGACCGCGCCGCCCAGCGGCACCTGTAGCTCCTCGGCCACCCGCCGCGCCACCGCGCGCGCGGCCAGCCGCCGCGGCTGGGTGCAGCCGATCATCCCAGCGGCGCCACGCCCGGCCAGCAGGCACAACTTCGGCAACTGGGTGGTCTTGCCGCTGCCGGTCTCGCCGGCCACCACCACCACCGGGTGGCGGCGGATCAGCTCGATCAGTTCCTCGGCGTGCGCGGCGATCGGCAGCGCCGGGTCGATCGGCCCCGCCGCCGGCAGGGCCGCCTCGCGCCGCGCGCGCGCAGCCAACGCCTGCTCCAGCGCGGCGGCGAAGGCGGCGCGCCGGGCGGCGTCGGCGGGCGCCTCGCGCCAGCGCCGCAGCAGGCCGAGCAGGCGCCCGCGGTCGCGGGTCGGCGCCCGTTCCAGCGCCTGCCGGACTGCCGCGGCATCCGGCCCCGCGCCGGGCGGGATCGACCCCGGCGATGGCGCGGATCGGGAAATTTCATCGGACTGCAACGGCATGCCGGCGTATTCTCGCCGCATTGCACAGCAAGGAGCAGGCCATGGCCAAGAAAAAGCACGACCGCAAGCCCACCAAGCCGCAGGCCCACGCCGACGGCGCCCCGGCGATCGACATCGGGATCGCCGCCGGCGACCGCCGCGAGATCGCCGAAGGCCTCGGCCGCATGCTGGCGGACGCCTTCACCCTGTACCTGAAGACCCACAACTTCCACTGGAACATCAGCGGGCCGATGTTCAACAGCCTGCACCTGATGTTCGAGACCCAGTACACCGAGCAGTGGAACGCGCTGGACGACATCGCCGAGCGCATGCGCGCGCTCGGCTACAACGCACCCGGCTCGTATGCCGAGTTCATGCGCCTGGGCTCGATCAAGGAGGAACCGGGCCTGGAGGACGCCGCCGACTGGAAGGAGATGGTGCGCCAGTTGGTCGCCGGCAACGAGGCGGTCTGCCGCACCGCGCGCCAGGTGCTCAAGACCGCGGATGACGCCGGCGACGATCCGACCGTGGACCTGATGACCCAGCGCTTGCAGACCCACGAGAAATACGCCTGGATGCTGCGCTCGCTGCTGCAGTGAGCACTGCCGTCACGGGCGCCAGGTGGTCATGCACTGGCCGCTGAGGGTGAAGGGGGCGCCGCCTGCGTCCTGTCCACTCCCGCTGAAACGGCCATCCGGCGTCACCGTGAGCTGGGTGAGCCGTGCGTCATAGGCCACCGGCATCCCGGCGGTCTTCTCCGCAATCGTCAGCCTACCCGTGTCCCCCGGCTTGAGCAGGTTGCCGTCGAGCACCAGGTTCCACTGCCCGTCCGCGCTATTGCCGCCCGCCTGGAGGGTATGGGGGCCGATGCTGGTGCACACGTTCAAGGCGAACGCGGTGTCGCCGCGGGGCCAGCGTACCTGCGCCGTCAGTGCCGGCTTGGCGCCGTGGCCCGCGGCATCCTGCGGCGCTGGGGCGGCATCCGGGGCCGGTGCGGGCGCGTCCGGCGCCTTCCCGCATCCTGCAAGCAGCAGCAGGATCGAACAGGCCTGCGCCAGGCCCGGCCGGATGACGGCAAGATGCGGTGGAAAAGACCCCCGAATGGCGGATGTCATGCAAGGCCTCCTCAGGTTGCCGGCGCTGAGCGCCCCTTCGTCGATTGCAAACGGATTCCGGCTAGATGACGGCCACCCTGCCCCTCGGCCCGGACCTGATCTCACGCGAGAACGTCCATTCCATGCGGCGGCCCGGAGCAAACGCAGGACCGTGCTGGAGTCTGTGACCCGCCGGCTGCGTCCGATGCGGAGACCGGTTGCCGCACGGAAATGGTGGTGCAGACACCACCGAAACACAACCCGGATTCCGAACAAGATAGCAAGTCAGCGGGCTTGAGGGCGGAGATTCGATGATTTGGCGCCGCTGGTGGTACGTCGTTCACGACGTGGGTGTCATACCCGCATCGCCCAGACGTCGTACTCGACCATCGGCTTGGACTTTGTGCGCAGGAAGGTATCTGCCTGGCGTTTGCCCTCTGTCGCAGCCCCAGCCACCTTGATGGTCGTGATGCGCCAGCCGCTGTCAGTGAGGGAACTCTTGATTAGCTCCAGCGGGTCGGCGCGCCTGTCTGTGATACCGCCGAACCGGATGACCATCTTAGCCTCTTCGGCGCACACCTCATTGGCGTTGCGCCATACCCGGCGGAGATCTTCCGCGAAGGCCTCGGGGCTTGAATGAACGATCTGGTCGCTACTGCTGTAGTCGACAACGTCGGCGCCACCCACGAACCAGTTGCGCAGCCACTGATCAGGAATGTAGGTCCTCATACCGTAGTACGGCGGCGAGGTGATCACCCAGTCGAATCGGGTTTCTGGTGTTTCCGGCTGGAGCGCTTCGGCCTGTCGGCTGTCTGCCAATCGCACGGTGCCCTTAGTGTCGTGCGAGGTTCCGTAGTAGCGTTTTGCACGCCGTTCGATCACGGCCAAGACATCAATTGGCTCAGGCGAAAGCCCTCGCGACCGCCAGAAGCGTGTCGCATAGACAGGCTTAGGGGCGTAGGTGCGGGGGCATTGGTTGGAGAAGTAGCTTGGGAAGGTCTTCTGCTTTGGGCCATGCAGCGCACCCAGGACAATGCCCCGTAGTGCGACGCGGGCATCCGTCGTGCAGTCCTCCAGGAAAGCTTCCCGGAACCGACACAGCGCGTCCAGCACAGTCGGGTGAAACGCCCATTGCCAAAACTCGCTGGTCGGGATGTGGCGCGCCTTACGTTCGGTCAGAATCCTGCGTGCTTCGGCAAGAATGTCATCAACGGTGGCCGTCGCGAGCTTGGACGCCGTAATGGCTGCGGCAACCGGGCTGGAGTCCACCCCAAGGGAACGCAGCCCGACGAGTCGTGCCGCGAAATTGGTGGTGCCACGGCCACAGAAGGGATCTAGCACGACATGGCCCGCCCGCGCGCTCCGCTGCAGGATGCCAAGCGGAAAATCGAGCGGGAACATCGTGAAGTACGGACAAATCCCATTCAGGGCGGCATCTTCACGCAGAAGGGTAACGGTCATTTTCTGACTCTTATCCACGTTTTCCCGGTGCTCGGGTTCTTGAAAGTCTCCCACGCCGTAGGTTGTGGCCCGAACACTGCATTCATCGCCTTCGACACCAGGTTGTAAGCAAACTGACGACGGTCTTCCAAGTGTTCCGGCAAGTGGTCAATCAGGAACTGCTGAACCCCATACCACGGCATACCATTCTGGGATTCAAGTTTCTGACGAAGATCGTCATTCCCCCGCAAAGCTTCGATAGCGGTCCGCTCGATGGTCGCCATGACATCCATCGGCTCGACTTCTCCGGTCTCCGCTTCTTCGGGGAACAAAGTGCCTGCATCTGGGGCTTGGGCCACGCGGGCCGTCGTCGCGGTCCACCCAATCGTTGCGAATTTGCTGCGCAGCGTTTGGGCGTAGGTGTTGCCCGCCGGCTGGTTGTAATCATGATCGCGCATCGAGAACATCTTCTCGAAGGACAGGGCGCGAAGGCTGACCGGATAAGGCTTACCTCCCACCGAACTCCAGAACACACCCTGGCCCGGGATAGGTTCGTTGAGCAGGGAGCTCAGCAAGTCGTCGCTGAAATGAGCGTTGGCTCGTTTCAGCGACGTAAGATCCGCCGCCGACAGCAGGTGAAAAATGAACCAGTTGTCACCCTGGCTGAGGATCTCGACTGGAATGCTGCCCGGCTGCTGAGTGATCAGCAGCGCGCCCAGATCGTACTTACGCCCTTCCTTCACCCAGGCGATGTAGGGCTCTGCAGCCGGTGCGTTTTCGTTCAGCACCGATTGGGCTTCTTCGACGACTGCGATGGTCGGGATGGTCTTTGGGTCGGCCGCAGTGAATTCCTGTTGGTTCCGGTCGAAGATCCGGCGCAAGATCAGGCCCGAGAGAACGAGCGATTGGCCGCCGCGCATCTGCGAGACGTCAATGACGCACAGCTTCCCCTCGGAGAGCGCGTGAACCAGCATGTCCATAAGCTGGCTGCTCTTGTCATGCAGCATCTTCACGATCGCTGTCATGTTGCCTCTGGCGGCCAGAGCCTCGGCCTCCTGCCGCTGAGGATCAAGGTCGAGCAGTCGGCAGATATCGTCAAGCGGCGTGGTGTTGCCGTTGGTGTCGATCAGGTTGACCAACGACTCCCACCGGTCTTGCGGAAGCCCGCGCAGCTTCCGAACGTTCTGCTGCTCCTGACGTTCCGGTCCGAGTGCGATTGAAATCACGTCTCCTGGGCGTAGGCGGCGAATATCCAGCTTGATGCCGCCAGCCACGAACGACTGGTAGAAAGGACTCGGATTTTTCCTGTCGGTGAAGACGACGACCTTGTCCTCCAGAGCGGGGACATCGCACAGCCCTGGGCGGCCCTTGTCGTCGGGCCAGAAATATTCGCCATCTGGATCGAAAATCACCGTGCCCACAGGGACCTGCTTGCCGGCGCGCTTGGTGACGAAGGGCGTCGTCTCGTAGAGCTTCGAGAAGAGCAGCTTGTTGAGATTGGATTTGCCGAAGCCCGCTCGGGCAAAGATAAAGCTGCGGCGAGATACGAGGGACTCGATGGGGAAGCGGACTAACACCTCCGGGTCGACCACCTGCATCCATTCTTGCGACTGGAGTGATTTGCTGCCTGCGGCGTAGATGTACTCTCCGAAGGCCAGATGGCCGATGGGAGCGCCGTCAATGTTGTGACCGGCGATCTCGCGCAGCACCTCGTCGTTCGGAAAGGCTACCTTGCTACCGACATGGGGGAGTCGGCGATGCGAGGGGACGAAGGTCAGCCCCTTGCCATTCTTGCGCAGCACGCCCAACACGCGGATGTTGACCCGGTACTTGAGGTACTGCTCGCGCAGGTCTTCGGGGATCGGCCGGTCCTCGCGGACTGCACGGATATTGAACTCCTCGCCGGAGCCGAACGACAGCTTGCCCTCTGAGGAGAAGGAGGCGATGCGGCCTAGCACGGCTTCGTCAGGCGTCTCCAATTGTACGAGGAGGAACTGCCCGTGCATCGGGATGTTCTGGAACTCATTCCGGTACGGCAGCACCAGGTCGGCGTGGAACTCCATGCCTCCTTGCTGGAAGCCCCGGAAGATGCCGACAACTTGCTCCCTGGGGAAGAGTTGGATTTTTGCCATGCTGTGCTCCCTTATCCGTACCGGCGTTGAGCAGGATCTGCATCCTGAAGCTGAAACGCATCCAATGTCCCCGCGTCGCCACCGAGACTCGATCGAACACCTTCGTAAATGAAGTCCTGCAGAATGTCGAAATCAAAATCGACCAGAGCCGCGTTTTCGTGCGCCTTTTGCAGGCAACGGGGGTAGTGTGGCACCGGGAAGCCGTTGATCGCGTCGGCGAGCATCGAGCCGAGGATGATTTGAGCCTCGCTGACTTGTGGAACAAAGATATCCACCGGCCACACCGGATCACGGCGGTGGGAGCCGAACTTCACCAGGAACATCTTGCCGCCGACGAACTTATTGATCTCTCCGCCCTCACCGGCGCGGTCATCGCCTCGGGCGAATTCCGACCAGACGTAGGCCTCTTCCTCCACCTCGCGAGGCACCTCCACGTAGGCCGGATAGTCGGTCTGCAGGACGCCTTCCAGTGCCATGGCGAGGCGATACCGTGAAAGCACCTTGCTGTGTTTGGCTACGCCAGCCAGGTACACCCGTCGGCGGCTCTTGCTCCACTGCGCTTCGATGCGCTCCTTCATGCCTTGGAGCAGTCGCTGGAACAGGTCCTTGGCGAAGACCTTGCTGCGCAGTAGGCCGTCGCAAATGATGAGTGTGTCGGTGCCGTAGTCCTTGCCGAGTATTTTGAACAGGATGGCCCACTCGACGAGCTCCCGGTAGACCTGCACCCAGCTGGGAGACACAGGCTTGTTTTTTTCTGGTCGTGGGAAGACGGGGGAAAGGTTTTGAAGGGATGCTACGCCCAAGTACGCCATCATCTCGCCCAGCGCCGTGCGAGGTGTTCCATCCGGTTCGAACTGGCGCTTGTCGAGCTTGCCGATGGGTGTCGTCGGCGAGACCGCCTCCAGGCAGTACTCGTTGTTGCTGCTGTCCACCACCCGGACCAGCTGGATGAGGAAGGGGTCGAACTGGAGCTGGTTGTTGCCGCCATCGGTGCCGACCAGCGAGATCGACGTCGTGGCACGTGGTTGGATGCGGCGTGTGGCGCTCTTCAGAGGGCGAATCTCTTCGCGCAGTGCATCCAGCACCCCTTGGTCGGTGCCGATGCAGTCCGCGATGGCCTCCTTCAGTTGGGCCTGGCTTGCCGGGTCGATCATCCCCCCTCCTGCCATCTAGCTGTTCAACCGTGTCCAATATTGCCGTATCCTAGCCAAGATTACCATCATCACCGGCCCCTGCCTGGTACCGGGTGAGGAAGCGATGAAAGAAGACACTGGAGAGATATTCACCCTCGATGAGGTGGCGACGTCCCCCCGGTTTTGAGTAGCGCCGCGATCTGGAGTCCAATCCCCAACAACAAGGAGATTGGACGTGAAGAAGCGTTTTACCGAAGAACAGATCATCGGCTTCCTGCGTGAGGCCG
>NZ_JAJOZK010000015.1 GCF_022419185.1 Thermomonas flagellata
GGGAATCCAGCGGCAGCCGGTAGCCCATGGGGGAGTCGCCCGGCACCAGGTACAGCCGCCCCGCGGTGCCGCGCGCGCGGGCCTGAGGCCGGACGCTGCTTAGGCGGGCTTCTTGCGCAACGCCTCGTACAGGAACAGCAGCACGATCGCGGCCACGATCGCGGCGACCCAGGTCATGGCGCGGCCGAGGCCGAAGCTGGAGGACGCCCAGCCGCCGATCACGGCGCCGGCGATCCCCAGCAGGAGGGTCATGATCCAGCCCATCGGGTCGGCGCCCGGCTTGAGCAGCCGCGCGAGCAGACCGATGACCAGACCGCCGAACACGTAGCCGAGCACCCCCTCGAACATCGCGACCCCCTTGCCGGACATGGATGGCGGATTGCCGCCGCCATCCTAGCAGCCGCCCGCCGGCGGTCGCGCTGCGCTGCAGCGTCAGCAGCAGCCGTGGGCGCCGTGGTGGTGGCCGCCGGCGACCGCGGCCACGCCGCTGGTCTCGCCGCGCAGGCTGGCGGCGTGGTGCGCGGCGATCACGCGCGCGACGCAGGCGGTCACGCCCTTGCCCATCGGGATGTGCAGGAACTCGTTCGGCCCGTGCGCGTTGGAGTGCGGGCCGAGCACGCCGGTGATCATGAACTGCGCGCCGGGGAACTTCTCGCCGAGCATGCCCATGAACGGGATGGTGCCGCCTTCGCCCATGTACATCGCCGGCTTGCCGAACACCTCCTGGCTGGCCTGTTCGATCGCCTGCTCCAGCCATGGGCTGAGCGCCGGCGCGTTCCAGCCGGTGCTGGCCTTCTCCAGCTGCAGGCTGACCTGCGCGCCGTACGGCGGGTTCTTCAGCAGCACCTCCTGCAGCAGCTCGCCGGCGCGCTTGCCGTCCAGAGTCGGGGGCAGGCGCAGGCTGAGCTTGAGCGCGGTGTAGGGGCGCAGCACGTTGCCGGCGGACTCCAGCGGCGGAATGCCGCCGGCACCGGTGATCGACAGTGCCGGCCGCCAGGTGCGGTTGAGCACCAGCTCGGCGAGGTCGTCGTCCATCGGTCGCATCCCCGGCAGGAACGGGAACTTGTCGTACACCGCGCTGCCCAGCACCTGCGCGACCTTCTTCGCCTGCGCGCGGCGCTCGGCGGGGATCTCGACGTGCAGGCCCTCCACCAGGATGCGGCCGGTGCGGGCGTCCTCCAGCCGGCCGAGCAGCTCGCGCAGGATGCGGAAGCTGGACGGCACGATCCCGGAGGCATCGCCGGAGTGCACGCCTTCCTCCAGCACCTTGACCGTGAGGTTGCCGCCGGCCAGCCCGCGCAGCGAGGTGGTGCACCACAGCTGCTCGTAGTTGCCGCAGCCGGAGTCCAGGCACACCACCAGCGAGGGCTTGCCGATCCGCGCCGCCAGGTGGTCGACGTAGGCGGGCAAGTCGTAGCTGCCGGATTCCTCGCAGGCCTCGATCAGCACCACGCAGCGTGCGTGCGGCAGGCCCTGCGCCTGCAGCGCCAGGATCGCCGCCAGCGAGCCGTACAGCGCGTAGCCGTCGTCGGCGCCGCCGCGGCCGTACAGGCGCTCGCCCTCCAGCACCGGCGTCCACGGCCCCTTGTCGGCGTCCCAGCCGGTCATCTCCGGCTGCTTGTCGAGGTGTCCGTAGAGCAGCACGCAGTCGTCGTCGCGGCCGCCGTTGGCGGCCGGGATGTCGATGAAGATCAGCGGCGTGCGGCCTTGCAGGCGCACCACCTCGACCTGCATGCCGGGCAACGGCTGCGCGCGCGCCCAGCCCTCCAGCAGCGCCACCGCGCGGTCCATGTGGCCGTTCGCCTGCCAGTCGGCATCGAACATGGGCGACTTGTTCGGGATGCGGATGTACTCGACCAGCTGCGGCACGATCTGCGCGTCCCACAGCGCATCCACGAACTGCTTGAGCCGGTGCGCGTCCATGACGGAGTCCTTGGGCGGTGAGCTCGCATTCTACCGCCGCCCGCTCAGGGAACCCTGACCGCCGCCTGCGGCGAGGCCGCAGGCCGCGCCGCGCCGCAGGCCGATCCCGCCGCGCTGCCGGGGCGGCGACCCTGTACCTGCCGCGCGGATCCATCGCCGGCACCGCCCACGCCATCCACGACACCACACGACGGAGACCACCACCATGCACGCCCTCAAGACCCTCGGCACCTCGCTGCTGCTCGCGCTGGCCCTGGCCGGCAGCGCCATCGCCGGCGAGACCGTCAACATCAACACCGCGGACGCGGCCACGATCGACCGCGTGCTGCTCAACGTCGGCCCGGCCAAGGCCCAGGCCATCGTGGACTACCGCAAGGCCAACGGCGCCTTCCGCAGCGTCGAGCAGCTGGCCCTGGTCAAGGGCATCGGCCTGAAGACGGTGGAGAAGAACCGCGACCGCATCGTGCTCGGCGGCGCGCGTCCCGGGGCCGCAGCCCCCGCCGCGGCCGCGGCGGCCCGCAAGCCGGCGGCGCCGGCCGTCGTGGCCCGCCGCTGAGCGGAACCGCGCCTCCGCCGCGGGCGCGGGCAGGCCCTGCCGGTGGCGGAGGCGGGCGCACGGTCGCAGGCCGTGCGTGCGCTCAGCGCAGGGCCAGCCCGAGCACGGCCAGCAGCACCAGCGTGGACAGCCCCATCACGCTCAGCAGCAGATCGCGCGGACGCCGTCCGCGCGCCCACATCCAGATCCCGGACACGCCGAGCGCGACCATCGCCAGCGCGAAGCTGTCGGCCAGCAGGATCCACGCCGGTCCGCCGCCCACGGCCTTGTGCAGCCGGTTGAGCGCGGCGAGCGGGGAATGGGTGGTGCGCACCAGCTGTGCCTGCGTGCGGCCGGGCTCGTACTCGAGCACCCACGACTGGCGCGCGCTGCCGCCGGAGAGCCGCCAGGCCGGTGGTTCGCTGCCGGGGCGGCTGTCCGGGCCGGGGCCACCGCGCCGGATCAGGCTGGCCTCCAGGCCGTGCTGCGCCCGCAGCCACAGCGAGAGCTGCTCCGGGCTGGCGCGCGCGGCCGGTGGGACCGGCAGTTCCATGCGTGCACCCTGGCGGCTGTCGCCCTGCGGCCAGGCGCCCTCGCCGAAGCGGTGGTTCATCACCAGCCCGGTCAGGCCGTACAGGATCGCGGCCAGCGCGCCCCAGGCCCCGAGCCACAGGTGCAACTGGCGGATCGCGCGGTGCAGCCGCGCGCGCGGGCGCGCGGCCGGAAGCGAGGTTGCGTGCATCGCCTGCGCCCTCCGCTCAGAACCGCAGGTTCACGCCGAGCCACGCGTTGCGCGGCGCGCCGGGGCTGATGTTCTGGTTGCTGTGCGCGCTGGCGAAGTAGCGGCGATCGCCCAGGTTCTCGATGTTCAGCTGCAGGCGCAGCGTCGGCGAGAGCGTCCAGAACACCGCGGCATCCACCCGGGTGAAGCCGGGCAGCTGCACCAGGTCGTCGGCAGTGGCGAACACCGCGCCGCGGTAAACCACGCCGAGGCCCACACCCCAGCGATCATTGAAGTCGTAGCGGTTCCACAGCGAGGCCGAATGGGTCGGCACCATGGCCACCCGGTTGCCGGCACGCACGCTGGCCGACTGGGTGCTGGCGATGCGCGCCTTCTGCCAGGCATAGCCGCCCATCAGCTGCCAGTGCGCATTCACCCGCCCGGCCAGGCCCAGTTCCATGCCGTCCGCGGTCTGCCCGTCGACCAGGAGCAACCGGGTCGGGTCGGCCGGATCGGTGATGGCCACGTTGTTGCGGGTCAGGCGGTACAGTGCCCAGCTAGCCTGCAGGTCCGGGGCCAGGTCCCATTTCAGGCCGAGCTCGCGGTTGCGGAAGCGTTCCGGCTTCAGGCTGGCGTTGCTTGCAGTCAACGACGCCAACTGCTCGCCGGCGCGCGGCAGGAAGCTGTCGCTGTAGCTGGCGTACAGCGAGAGCGCCTCGACCGGCTTGTAGACCAGCCCGGCGCGCGGCGCGAACACGCGGTCGCGGGTGCGCAGCACGCCGCCGGTGCGGTTGTTGCGCAGTTCCATCCGGAAGTCGTCGTGGCGCACGCCGAGGATCGCCTGCCAGTGCGGCCCGAACGCGATCTGGTCCTGCACGTACACCGCGGCGCTGCGCGCGATGCCGTGGTTGTCGGCATCGGTCGCGCTGGGGCGGAAGTCCGGCACCACCGTGGTCGTGGGGTCGGCCAGCGGCACCAGCAGGCTGGTTGCGTTGCCGAAGTAGCCGGTCAGGCGGCGGTTGTCCGTCACCTGGCGCCCGAACTCGGCGCCGGCCAGCAGGGTGTGGCGCACGCCGCCGGTCTCCAGCGTCCACACCGCATCGGTCTGGTTGAACAGGTTGCGGCGGCGGGTCGCGTTGCTGTAGGCGCCGAGGCTGACCAGGCCGGTCGCCGGCGCGTAGCCGGTCGGGAACACGTTCTGGTAGAACTTGTCGTAGTCGGCCCAGCGCAGATGGTTGCGCAGCTCAAGGCCGTTGCGCGTAGTGTGGCTGAGCACCGCGTCGAAGGCATCCACGGTCGCCTCCACCGGGCTGGCCTGCGGATTGCCGACGAAGGTCGCGCGCGGGATGTCCAGCGGCCGCCCAAACGCGGAGGGCACCCCGCGGTCCGCGGTGCGCTCGTCCTGGAAGCGCTCGTAGCCCAGTTGCAGGCGGGTGGCCTCGCCCAGCGCCAGGCCCAGGGTCGGGTTCACCCCGTGGCGTTTGAGCCGCACGTCGTGGCGGAAGCTGCCGGAATCCTCGGCCATCGCGTTCAGCCGCAGCCCTGAGCCGGCCTCGCCGATCCCAGTGCCCAGATCCACGCTCGCGCGCCGGCGTCCCCAACTGCCCCACAGCAGCGACAGCGCGCGGTGGTCCTCGCCGTCGGCCTGGCGGGTGATCCGGTTGATCACGCCGCCGCTGCCGCCGCGCCCGAACACCATGGCATTGGGGCCCTTGAGCGCCTCCACCCGCTCGACGTTGTAGAGGTCGCGGATGTACTGCACGTCGTCGCGCATGCCGTCCACGAAGAAGTCGGCGGTGGTCGCGATCCCGCGCAGCACTGGGGCGTCGCGGTTGCCTTCGCCCTGCGCGGTGCCGACCCCGGGCAGGTAGCGGAAGGTGTCGGCCAGCCCGGTCATCGCCTGGTCCTCGATCAGCTTGTCGGTGACCACGGTGATCGCCTGCGGCACGTCGCGCAGCGGCGTGTCGGTGCGGGTCGCGCTGCGGGTGCGGCGCACGCTGTATTCGGGCAGGTAGCGCTGGCCGAGCACCTGCACGCGGTCGAGGTCGGTGGGAGCCGCCGCGTCGGCGCTGGGTTCGGCAGCGACGGGTTCGGCGGCAGCGGCGGGGCGGGGCAGGAAGGCGGTGGGCAGCAGCGCGGCGATCAGCAGCGCCAGGCGGGTGGGGTGCATGGCATCCGTCTGTTGTTGTGGTTGGTTCGCCAATGCTAATGCGAACAATTCGCATTCGTCAATGCTCGTGAAGTGTGCGCGCATCCACACTTGATCGCGCGCAAGGCCGGCCTGCGCGGCGCGGCCTAGAGTGCGCACCCCACCCTGCAGCGAGCACCCCGCCATGAATCCCGGCACCCTCCTCTACGACCACGACGGCCACCGCTGCGTCGCCTTCAGCGGCCTGGTCCGCGGCGACGACGGCATCCAGGCCAACCAGTTCCTGATCCAGGACGAGGGCGAGGCGGCCATCCTCGACCCCGGCGGCGCGCTGCTCTACAACCCGCTGGTGCTAGCGCTGGCCGGCTATATGCGCCCGCACGAGATGCGTTGGGTGCTGTGCACCCACCAGGACCCGGACATCATCGGCTCGGTCGACAAGTGGATGCTCTACAGCCAGGCCACGGTCGTCAGCTCGCGCCTGTGGGGCCGCTTCATCCCACACGTGGTGCCCGGCTACATGAAGAATGCTGGTGCCGACCGCTACCTGCTGCTGCCGGACGCGGGCGGGCCGATCCCGCTCGGGCGCGGGCAGCTGCATGCGGTGCCCGGGCACTTCATGCACTCGGTCGGCAACTTCGGCTTCTACGACCCGGTGAGCGGCATCCTGTTCTCCGGCGACATCGGGGCGTCGATGGTGGCGAGCGACCATCCCTACACGTTCGTCACCGACTTCGCCGCGCACCGGCCGCGGATGGAGGGCTTCCACCGCCGCTACATGGCCAGCAACCGGGTGCTGCGGCTGTGGGTGGCGATGGTGCGCCAGATCGCGCCGCGGATGATCGTGCCGCAGCACGGCCTGCCGCTGAAGGACGCGGCGATCCCGGCCTTCCTCGATTGGCTGGAGCAACTGCAGTGCGGGATCGACCTGATGGGGCCGGCCGACTACCGCTGGCCGCCGGCGTAAGCCGCGTTCAGGCGCGCGGCAGGCCGACGTACACCGCGCCGTCCTGCAGCCGCGCCGGGAACCGCCGCACCGGGGCGTAGGCCGGCGCGCGCAGCGGGCGGCCGTCGCGCACGTCGAAGCGCGCGCCGTGCAGCACGCATTCGATGCTGGCGCTGGCTGGATCGAACGTGCCGTCTGAGAGCGGGAAGTCCTCGTGGCTGCAGCGGTCCTCGAGTGCATACGGCTGGCCGTCGAGGTTGACCAGCAGCAGCGCGAGGTCGCCGAGCCAGACGCTGCGCTGCTCGCCGGGCAAAAGCTCGGCGCTGCTGCAGGCGCGCTGCCAGTCGAGGGCGTCGCCGTCGGTCACAGCGGTTTCTCCAGCACTTCGAAGCGCAAATCCGGCCGCCGCGGCAGCCCGAAGCGCGGGTCCCCGTAGGGGAAGGGCTTGTGCACGCCGGTGCGGCGGTAGCCGCGCCGCTGGTACCAGGCGATCAGCTCCTCGCGCAGGTCGATCACCGTCATCCGCATCGCCGGCAGCCGCCATTCCTCGCGCGCGATGCGCTCGCACTCGGCCAGCACGCGCGCGCCGATGCCGCCGCGCTGGTAGCGCGGATCGACCGCGAACATGCCGAAGTAGCCGATGCCGCCGTCGTCGGCCACGTGCGCGCAGGCCACCAGCGTGCCGTCACGCTCGGCGAGCAGCACGCGGCTGCGCGGGCGCGCGAGATCCGCGCGCAGCACCTCGGGCGCGATCCTGGGGCCGTCCAGCAGATCGGCCTCGGTGGTCCAGCCGGCGCGGCTGGCCTCGCCGCGATAGGCGCGGGTGACCAGCGCGACGATCGCCTCGACGTCGGCCTCGCCGGCGGCGCGGAAGTGCAGGCCGGCAGTCATGCCAGCAGTGCCTTCGCCTTGCGCAGGGCCGCGACCAGCGCCTCGATCTCGGCGTGGGTGTTGTAGAACGCGAACGAGGCGCGGCAGGTCGCGCCGACCCCGAGCGACTGCAGCAGCGGGTGCGCACAGTGCTGGCCGGAGCGCACCGCCACGCCCTCGAGGTCGAGCAGGGTGGCGACGTCGTGCGCATGGGTGCCGTCGATCACGAAGCTCACGATCGCGGCCTTGCCGGGGGCCTGGCCGAACACCCGCAGGCCGTCGATCCGGGCCAGCTCCTCGCTGGCATGCGCCAGCAGCTCGTGTTCGCGCGCGGCGATCCGCGCCATGCCCACCCGGCCGAGGTAGTCGGCCGCGGCGCCGAGCCCGACCTGGCCGGCGATGTTGGGGGTGCCGGCCTCGAAGCGGTGCGGCGGCGCGGCGAAGCGGCTGCCCTCGAAGCGCACCTCCTCGATCATCTCGCCGCCGCCGAGGAAGGGCGGCATTGCCTGCCAATGCTCGCGCCGCGCCCACAGCCCGCCGGTGCCGGTCGGGCCGCACAGCTTGTGCCCGGTGAAGGCGTAGAAGTCGCAGCCCAGCGCAGCCACGTCGACCGGCATGTGCGGCACCGCCTGCGAGCCGTCGACCACGGTCGTGATCCCGCGCTCGCGCGCGTGCCGGCAGATCTCGGCGACCGGGTTGACGGTGCCCAGCACGTTGCTCACGTGGGCAAGGCCCAGCAGCTTCACCTCCGGTGTCATCGCGCGGTACAGGGCCGCAAGGTCGAGGCTGCCGTCCGGCAACAGCTCGGCGACCCGGATCGTCGCGCCGGTGCGCTGGGCCACCAGCTGCCAGGGCACGATGTTGGCGTGGTGCTCCATCCGCGTGAGCAGGATGGCATCGCCCGGGCGCAGCCGCGGCAGCGCCCACGAGTAGGCGACCAGGTTGAGCGCGAAGGTGGTGCCGCTGCACAGCACCAGGTCCTGCGCCTGCACGCCGAGGAAGCCGGCCAGCGCGCGGCGCGCGCCCTCGTAGGCCTCGGTGGCCTCGCTGCCGAGCGCATGCACGGCGCGGCTGACGTTGGCGTTGTGGCGGCGGTAGAAGTCGTCCACCGCGTCGATCACCGCGCGCGGCTTCTGCGCGGTGTTGGCGGAGTCCAGGTAGACCAGCGGGCGGCCGTTGACCTCGCGCTGCAGCAGCGGGAAGTCGGCGCGGACCTGGGCCCAGTCGAAGGCGGGTGCGGCGTTGTCGCTCATGCGGAGAGCCTCGCCAGCGCGGCGTCGAGCAGCTCCTCCAGGCGCGTGCGCTGCGCCGGCGGTTCCAGCCCGGCCAGCAGTTCGCGGCAGAACGCGGCGGTCAGCAGGCGGCGCGCCTGCGCCTGGTCGATGCCGCGCGAGCGCAGGTAGAACAGCGCGGTCGGGTCGAGCTGGCCGACGGTGGCGCCGTGCGCGGCCTGCACCTCGTCGGCGTGGATCTCCAGCACCGGCTGGGTGTCGATCTCGGCCTGCGCGGACAGCAGCAGGTTCTTGTTGGCGAGCGCCGCGCGGGTGCCGTCGGCGCCGGCGCGGATCAGGATGCCGCCGTGGAACACCGCGCGCGCCTGCCCGGCGGCGATCCCGCGCCAGCCGAGGTCGGCCTGGGTGTCGCGCGCGATGTGGTCGATCCCGAGCCGGGTCTCGACGTGGCGGCGGCCGTGCGCGAGCAGCACGCCGTCGGCCTGCAGGGCCGCGTGCTGGCCCTCCAGGCGCACGTTGAGCTCGTGGCGGGCGAGGCCGCCGCCGAGTTCGAGGTCGAGCCGGCGGTAGTGGGCCTCGCGCGCGAGCACCGCGTCGGTGCGCAGGAACAGGGTGGCCGCGGGCGCCTCGTCCTGGCTGCGCAGGTGCAGCAGGCGCGCGCCGGCGGCCAGGTGCACGTGCGCCAGCAGGTTGGCCAGGTGCGCGTGCGCGCCGTCGGCGAGCTGGTGTTCGACCAGGGTCAGCCGCGCGCCGCGCCGCAGTTCGATGAAGTGGCGCAGGTGCCAGGCTGCGTCGTGCGCGAGCGCGGCGCCGACCTGCACCAGGTGCAGCGGGGCGTCCACCTGCACGCCGTCGTCCACGCGCAGCCGCATGCCCTCGCGCGCGAGCGCGGCGTTCAGGCGCGCGAACGGCTCGTCCGCGCGGTCGTAGCGGCGCAGCAGGAAGTCGGTGTCGCGCGGGCGCGCATGCCGCAGCGCGTGCGAAACCGGCACGTACTCGACCCCGGCCGGCAGCCCGGACAGGTCGCTCAGCGTGGCGTCGAACTGGCCGTTGACGAACACCAGCCGCGGCGCCGGGATCGCGGCCAGCCGCGCCGGATCCACCGCGGCGGCGGTCGCCGGCGTGAACCGGCGGCGCTCCAGCGCGCGCAGCGGGGTATAGCGCCAGGCCTCGCTGCGCGGGCCGGGCAGGCCGTCGCGCAGCAGCGCCTCCAGCACCGCGCGGCGCGCGGCATCGCCGTCGAAGCCGGCGGCGAGGGAGTCCAGCAGCGCGCTCATCGGGCGTCCGCAGCCGCGGGCGCGGTGCGCTCGGCGAGCCAGGCGTAGCCGCGGTGCTCCAGCGCCTGCGCCAGCTCCGGGCCGCCGGATTCGACGATGCGGCCGTCGGCCAGCACGTGCACCACGTCCGGGCGGATGTAGTCGAGCAGGCGCTGGTAGTGGGTGATCACCAGGAACGCGCGGTCGGGCGCGCGCAGGGCGTTGACGCCGTCGGCGACCGCGCGCAGGGCATCGATGTCGAGCCCGGAGTCGGTCTCGTCGAGGATCGCCAACTTCGGCTCCAGCAGCGCGAGCTGGAAGATCTCGTTGCGCTTCTTCTCGCCGCCGGAGAAGCCCTCGTTGACCCCGCGGTGCAGCAGCTCGTCCTTCAGGTGCAGCACGGCGAGCTTCTCGCGCACCAGGCGAAGGAATTGCATCGAATCCAGTTCCGGTTCGCCGCGGGCCTTGCGTTGGGCGTTGAGCGCCGCACGCAGGAAGTAGGTGTTGTTCACCCCGGGGATCTCCACCGGGTACTGGAAGGCCAGGAACACCCCGGCGGCGGCGCGTTCCTCCGGCTCCAGCGCGAGCAGGTCCTGGCCGTCGAACCGCACGCGGCCGGCGGTGACCTCGTAGCCCTCGCGGCCGGCCAGCACGTTGCCGAGGGTGGACTTGCCGGCGCCGTTCGGCCCCATGATGGCGTGCACCTCGCCGGGCTTCACCTCGAGCGTGAGTCCCTTGAGGATCTCCTTGCCGGCGACGCTGGCGTGGAGGTTGTCGATCTTAAGCATGGGATTCTCCAGAGCCGGTTCGGTCGACTCCTTGCAGATGTTCGAGGTCGGCCAGGTCCTGCAGGCGGCCCACCGCTTGCTTGTTCTTGCGCAGGTCGTCGAGCCCGATCACGGCGACCTGCATGCCATCCAGCGGGACGACGACCCGGCGCGGGTAGCAGGCGTCGAAGTCGATGCCATCGGCGAAGTTGATCAGCTCGATGGCATTCGGTTCCTTGCCCAGCACCAGCATCGAGCGTGGCTTGCAGAACGCGGCGGGCGGTACATGGAGGTCCGTGAACCCGAACATGCGCAGGGCCGCGATCAGGCGCTCGGCGTTCGCTTCGGTGGCGCGGAACCAGACGTCCAGGTCCTTGGTGTAGCGGACGTAGCCGTGGACGCCCAGCGCGATTCCGCCCACCAGCATGTATTCCACACCATGGGCCTGGAGCGCGGCCAGGAAGTCCTTCCAGTCCCGATCCAGCGCGCCGTCATCGCGGGAGGTCATGGCGCAACCTCCATTCGAGGGCGACAGGCGGGTTCCCGCCCTTGAACAGGGCATTGCCCTCGCGGTGCAGCGCCAGCACGGCCTGCAGGCGTTCGCACGGGCTCTGCGAGCGCCAGTGGTCGGTGGCACCCGCACGCGGCGCGTCGGGATCCACGAAGCGCAGGCGGCGCTCGGGCGTCGCGCTCATCCCACCGCCCCTTCCAGCGACACGTCTAGCAGTTTCTTGGCTTCCACCGCGAACTCCATCGGCAGTTCGCGGAACACCGACTTGCAGAAGCCGTCCACGATCAGCGACACCGCGTCCTCCTCGCCGATGCCGCGGCTGCGGCAGTAGAACAGCTGGTCGTCGCTGATCTTGGAGGTGGTGGCCTCGTGTTCGACGGTGGCGGTGGGGTGCTTGACTTCGATGTAGGGGAAGGTATGCGCGCCGCAGTGCTTGCCGATCAGCAGCGAGTCGCACTGGGTGTGGTTGCGCGCGCCCTCGGCGGAGGCGGCCACCTTGACCAGGCCGCGGTAGGTGTTCTGGCCGTGGCCGGCGCTGATGCCCTTGCTCACGATCTTGCTCTTGGTGCGCTTGCCGACGTGGATCATCTTGGTGCCGGTGTCGGCCTGCTGGCGGTGGTGGGTGAGCGCCACGCTGTGGAACTCGCCCACGCTGTCGTCGCCCAGCAGCACGCAGGAGGGGTACTTCCAGGTGATCGCGCTGCCGGTCTCCACCTGCGTCCAGGTCACCTTGCTGCGCGCGCCGCGGCATTCGGCGCGCTTGGTGACGAAGTTGTAGATGCCGCCGACGCCGTTCTCGTCGCCCGGGTACCAGTTCTGCACCGTGCTGTACTTGATCTCCGCGTCGTCCAGCGCCACCAGCTCGACCACCGCCGCGTGCAGCTGGTTCTCGTCGCGCATCGGCGCGGTGCAGCCCTCGAGGTAGGAGACGTAGCTGCCTTCCTCGGCGATGATCAGGGTGCGCTCGAACTGGCCGGTGTGGCCGGCATTGATGCGGAAGTAGGTGGACAGCTCCATCGGGCAGCGCACGCCCTTCGGGATGAACACGAAGCTGCCGTCGGAGAACACCGCCGAGTTGAGCGCGGCGAAGTAGTTGTCGGCCACTGGCACCACGGTGCCGAGGTAGCGGCGCACCAGCTCGGGGTGTTCGCGGATGGCCTCGCTCATCGAGCAGAAGATGATCCCACGCTCGGCCAGCTCCTTGCGGAAGGTGGTGCCCACGCTGACCGAATCGAACACCGCGTCCACCGCCACCCCGGCCAGGCGTGCGCGCTCGTGCAGCGGCACGCCCAGCTTGTCGTAGGTGTCCAGCAGTTCCTGCGGCACCTCGTCCAGCGACTGGTACTTGGCCTTCGGCGCGCTGTAGTAGCTCAGCGCCTGCAGGTCGATCGGGCCGATCTGCAGCTTGGCCCAGTCCGGCTGGCGCATGGTGAGGAAGCGGCGGTAGGCGGCCAGCCGCCACTGCGTCATCCACTCCGGTTCGTCCTTCTTCGCGGACAGGGCGCGGATGATGTCCTCGCTCAGGCCGGGTGGCAGGGAATCAGATTCAATCTCGGTGACGAAGCCGGCCTCGTACTTGCGGGCCAGACGCTCGTAGATCGGGGCGTTGGCGGCGTTCGACATGGCGCGCGTCCTTGTATCTTTCAGCCCGCGGACCGGCTCGGGCAGCCCGAGCGGCCTCTGGGCCAGTGAATGAAGCCCGCGACTGAGCACTGGGTGCCTGTGCCGGACCGTCCTTTCTTGCAGCCCGAAC
>NZ_JAJOZK010000002.1:0-133005 GCF_022419185.1 Thermomonas flagellata
CGCGGTCTTCACGGCGGCCTTCGCTGCGCCCGTCGCCGCCGCGCGCACTGCCGCGGCGCTCGCCCGAACGCCCGCCGCTGCGGCCGCCGCGGCCACCGCCGCGCTTGGCGTCCTCGGCGGCGCGCGCCTCGCGCACCTCGCGGAAGATCTCGCCGATGCTCTCGCCCTCCTCGGCCACGGCCTCCACGCCTGCGCGCGGGGCGCGCGGCAGGGCGGTCAGCAGTTCGGCGGTGACCGGCTCGGACGGGATCTTCTGCTCGATGTAGGCCTCGATGTCGGGCAGCGACATCGCGTAGCGCTCGCAGGCGAAGCTGATCGCGTCGCCTTCCGCGCCCAGGCGCGCGGTGCGCCCGATGCGGTGCACGTAGTCCTCGGCGTCGAACGGCAGGTCGAAGTTGTAGACGTGGGAGACGCCGTCGATGTGCAGGCCGCGCGCGGCCACGTCGGTGGCCACCAGGATCTCCAGCTGGCCGGCCTGGAACTTCTTCAGCAGCGACTCGCGCTTCTTCTGCGGCACGTCGCCGGACAGCACGCCGACCCGGTAGCCGGCCTTCTCCAGCGCGCGCGCGACGCGCTCCACGAACGCCTTGGTGTTGACGAACACCATCGTGCGCGCGCCCTCGCTGCGCGACAGCAGGCCCAGCAGCAGCGGGATCTTCTCCTCGTCGGCCGGGTAGTAGAGCTTCTGGCGCACGCGCGCGGCGGTCACGGTCTCCGCCTCCACCACCAGCTTCTCCGGCTCGTTCATGTGCTCGTAGGCCAGCTCCAGCACGCGGTGGCTCAAGGTGGCCGAGAACAGCAGGGTCTGGCGGGTGGTGCGCTCGGGCATGCGCCGCAGCAGGAAGCGGATGTCCTTGATGAAGCCGAGGTCGAACATGCGGTCGGCCTCGTCCAGCACGCACACCTCGCAGGCGTGCAGGCTGACCACCTTGTGCTGCTTGACGTAGTCGATCAGGCGCCCGGGGGTGGCGATGATGATGTCGGCACCGGCCTGCAGCTGCGCACGCTGCTTGTCGTAGTCCACCCCGCCGTACACCAGCGCGAACTTCAGGCCGAGGTCGGAGGCGAACTTCAGCGCGTCCTTGTGGATCTGGATCGCCAGCTCGCGGGTCGGGGCCAGGATCAGGCAGCGCGGGTCCTCGGCGCGGCGCTCGGCCAGCGCCGGGCGGGTCAGCAGGCGGTTGATGGCGGCGACCAGGAAGGCCAGGGTCTTGCCGGTGCCGGTCTGCGCCTGGCCGGCGACGTCGCGGCCGGCGAGCGCGACCGGCAGGGTCATGGCCTGGATCGGGGTGCAGCGGGTGAAGCCGGCCGCCTCCAGCCCGGCGAGCAGCGCCGGGTGCAGGTCGAAGGAGGCGAAGGTGACGTCGGTCAGGGGCTTGTCGGACACGGAGCGTTCCTGTGGGCCGCGGCCGCGCGGCGGCCGCTTGCGTGTGGACTGGCAGCCGCGCAGACTGCCGGGAAGGGTCCGGGGCTGCTGGTTCCCGGCACGGCCGGGGGCTTGCATCCGCCGCCCGGCAACCCCACCAGTCTAGCATCCGTCCCCACCCCGCCCGCCGCGCCGCGCGCCGGCGCCCCTCCGGAGCCTCCATGAGCGACACCGTCCTGCATGCCACCGATGCCGATTTCGACCAGCTGGTCCTGCAATCGGACGTCCCCGTCCTGGTCGATTTCTGGGCGCCGTGGTGCGGCCCGTGCCGGATGATCGCGCCGGCGCTCGACCAGCTCGCCAGCGAATACGCCGGCAAGGCCAAGGTGGTGAAGATCGACGTCGACCAGAACCCGCGCACCGCGATGCAGTACAAGGTGCGCTCGATCCCGATGCTGCTGGTGTTCAAGGGCGGCCAGATCCACGGCCAGCAGATCGGCGCGGTGGGCAAGGCGCAGCTGGCGCAGCTGCTCGACAAGGCCCTGTGACCCGCGCGCGGGCGCCGCGGTCGCCGGCGCCCGCGCTGAACGCCGCCCGCCGCGGCGGTTGCGCGGCCGCCCGCCGCGGTGCTAGCGTTGCGCCGCAACCGCCGCGCCACACGCGCCCACCGGGCGCAGCGCCGGCAGCTCCCGTCCGGTTCCCACCCGTCGACCCATCCCGACCCGCCCGCCCCGCGGGCGCTCGCCCCTAGCGAGGATCGTTCCCTTGTCCGAGACCCCCAACGACGCCGGCGAAGTCGCCGACAAGCGCGTGCGCCGTACCCGCGTGGCCAAGGCCGCCACTCCGCCCCCCGACACTGCCGCCGAACCCGCGACCGCGGTGGCCGCATCCGCCGCACCGGCCCCCGCCGCGGAGCCCGCGCGCGACTCCGCACCGGCCGAGACCGCCCCCGCGCCTGCCGCGGCCACCGAGAGCCCGGGCGCCAGCACCGCCAGCGAACCGCCTGCGGGCGAGGCGGGCGCCGCCGGCCAGCCCGGAGGCGGCGACGGCCAGCGCCGCCTGAGCCGCCGCGAGCGCTTCAAGAACCGCCGCGAGCGCCAGCGCGAACGCCAGCGCGAGCTGGCGATGGCGGACGAGGGCGGCAACGGCCAAGAGCCCTTCGTGCCGCGCCCGCACCCGCAGGTGCCGGAGGGCTTCCCCAGCTACACCCTGGGCGACCTCAAGCGGCTGCCGGCGCACCGCCTGCTGGAGATCGCCGACCAGCTCTCCATCAGCGAGGGCGTGGCGCGCGCGCGCAAGCAGGACATCATCTTCGCGATCCTGAAGGTGCTGACCCGCCACGGCGAGGGCGTGCAGGCCGACGGCGTGCTGGAGATCCTGCCGGACGGCTACGGCTTCCTGCGCGCGGCCGAGGCCAGCTACCTGGCCGGCCCGGACGACGTCTACATCAGCCCGTCGCAGATCCGCCGCTTCAACCTGCGCACCGGCGACCACGTCTCCGGCCGCATCCGCTGGCCCAAGGACGGCGAGCGCTATTTCGCGCTCAACATCGTCGACACCATCAACGGCGAGCCGCTGGAGGCGAGCAAGAACAAGACCCTGTTCGAGAACCTCACCCCGCTGTTCCCGCGCCGGCGCTTCAAGTTGGAGCGCGGCGACGGCTCCAGCGAGGACATCACCGGCCGCATCCTCGACCTGATGGCGCCGCAGGGCAAGGGCCAGCGCTCGCTGATCGTCAGCCCGCCCAAGGCCGGCAAGACGATGATGATGCAGCAGATCGCCACCGCGATCACCACCAACCACCCGGACGTGCACCTGATCGTGCTGCTGATCGACGAGCGCCCGGAGGAAGTGACCGAAATGCAGCGCACCGTGCGTGGCGAGGTCATCAGCTCCACCTTCGACGAGCCGGCCGCGCGCCACGTGCAGGTGGCCGAGATGGTGATCGAGCGCGCCAAGCGCCTGGTCGAGCACAAGAAGGACGTGGTGATCCTGCTGGACTCCATCACCCGCCTGGCGCGCGCCTACAACAACGTGCTGCCCAGCAGCGGCAAGGTCCTGACCGGCGGCGTGGACGCCAACGCGCTGCACCGCCCGAAGCGCTTCTTCGGCGCCGCCCGCAACGTCGAGGAAGGCGGCTCGCTCACCATCATCGCCACCGCGCTGGTGGACACCGGCAGCGCGATGGACAAGGTGATCTACGAGGAGTTCAAGGGCACCGGCAACAGCGAGGTGCACCTGGACCGCCGCATCACCGAGAAGCGCGTGTACCCGGCGATCGCGGTCAACCTGTCTGGCACCCGCCGCGAGGACCTGCTGATCGAGCCGGAGCTGCTGCAGAAGATCTGGATCCTGCGCAAGCTGCTGCACCCGATGGACGAGATCGCGGCGATGGAGTTCCTGCTCGACAAGATGAAGAACACCAAGTCCAACGACGAATTCTTCGCCTCGATGAAGCGCTGACGGCCCACCGCCCGCGCCGCGAGCGACGCCCCGCCGACGCGCGGGGCGTCGGCGTTTCGGGGGCCGGCCAGCACGCGCAGGTCGGGCCACCTGGACCTGCGAGGGTCACCGACACGCGGCGCAGGCGTGGAGTGGGTCAGGCCGCCGGCAGCGCCTGCCGGCACTGCGCGAAGCCCTCCCAGGGATCGCGGGCGAGCGCCTGCGCGCGCTGCCGCGCGCGCGGCAGGTCGTAGGCGGCGGGGCCGGGGCACTCGGCCAGCTCGTCCCAGTGCAGCGGCATCGCCACCGGCAGCCGCGGGCGCGCGCGCAGCGACCAGCCGGCCACGCTACTGGCACCGCGCGCGTTGCGCTGCCAGTCCAGGTAGATGCGCCCGCCGCGCGCCGTGCGCGCGGCGCCGCTGGCATAGCGCCGGGGCGCGGCGTCCTGCAGCGCCTGCGCCAGCGCGCGGCAGAACGCGCGCAGCGCGGTCCAGTCCGGGCCCGGTGCGAACGGCGCGACCACGTGCACGCCCTTGCCGCCGGTCAGCCGCACCCAGCTGCGCAGGCCGCGCGCGGCGAGCGCCCCGCGCACCTCGACCGCGGCGTCGCGGACCTGCGCCCACGGCAGCGCCGGATCCGGGTCGAGGTCGAACACCAGCCGGTCCGGGCGGTCCGGCGCGTCCGCCGGCGCGCCCCACGGGTGCAGTTCGAGCACGTTCATCTGCACCAGGGCCTGCAGGCCGCGGGCATCCTCGATGGCCAGCAGCGGCCCGCCCTCGCCGCGCGCGTCCGGCAGCGCCAGCGCGCGCACCCCGGGCCCGAACCCGGGGCGGTAGTGGCGCTGGAAGAAACACGCCGCTCCGACCCCGTCCGGGCAGCGCAGCAGCGACAGCGGCCGTCCTGCGACCTGCGGTAGCAGCCAGGGCGCGACGGCCTCGTAATACGCGGCCACATCCGCCTTGCGCAGCCCGCTGGCGGCATCCACCACCCGCTGCGGATGGGTCAGCACGGGCGGCCGGACGCGGGCCACGGCGGCAGCGCCGGGGTCAGCCCTCGACCGGGGTGTGCAGATGCGGCCCGCCGCCCCCCAGCAGGCTGATCGCGTTGGGCGGCTCCGCGCCCGGGCCGCCGGCCGCCTGCAGGGCTTCCTGTGCCCACGGGATGTCGCGGTTGCGCGGCCCGGGCAGGTAGGTACGCCGCCGGCCGGGCTCGGAGGAGGCCTCCCCACCCAGGATGAAATCGACCGGCACCCGGACGATGTGCGGACCGGGGCCGAGCGCGGACGACACGTCCAGCCGCCAGCACGCGCCGTATCTGCTGCATCAGGCGCTCATTACCGACGGTATACAGGTCGACCTGCTCGGTCGCCGCGTCCTGCGGGATGCCGTTGGCATCCACCCGCAGCAGCAGGTAGACGTTGCCCGCATAGCCGAATCGGAGCGCATCTTCCGGGTAGATCGGCGCAGGCATTCGGCATGGCCCCGCACCGTCACCCCCCTTCGGATCGCCAAACCAGGCGCTGGCCAGGCGCTGGCGCATCGGCGCGCGCACGTCGACCGGTTCACCGGCCTCCCGCACCAGTTCGAATTGCCAGCCGCGGATGCTCCCATCGAGAAAGCCGCGCACGTCCTGGCCGATCGGCGCCTTCGGGTCCGGGCGGTACTCGCGGATCGCGCCGTCGGGCCCCAGCGTGATCTCGCCGGCCACCACCAGTCTCGATTCCAGCGCCTGGCGCTCCACCGCCGCGGCCGGGACGAGCGCGCCCGGCAGCAACCCCGGCGCCAGCAGGCGTGCCCCCATCCATGCCCCGATCCCCATCGCGCCGCCCTCCCAGCGATCCGCGTGCGGGCGACTGTAGCCACGCACCGCGACCGCCGCAACGAACGCGCCGCACAGGCGCCGGCCGCGCGATCGCCGATACTGGGGCCGGTACGAACGCGCGGAGCCTGCATGCACGGCGGCGGTCTCACCCTGGCCTTGGTCTTCCTGCTGGCGGCGGTGGTCGCAGTCCCGCTGTTCAAGCGCCTGCGCCTGGGCGCGATCCTCGGCTACCTCGCGGCCGGGGCGCTGCTCGGGCCGCACGGGCTGCGCCTGGTGCCACAACCGGAACCGGTGTTGGCCGCCAGCGAGATCGGGGTGGTGATGCTGCTGTTCGTGATCGGGCTGGAGCTGTCGCTGGCGCGGCTGAAGCTGCTGCGCCGCCCGGTGTTCGGCGCCGGCGGCACCCAGGTGCTGCTCAGCGGGCTGGCGCTCGGCGCGCTGGCGCTCGCCGCCGGCCTGGGCTGGAAGCCGGCGCTGGTGGTCGGGCTGGGGTTGGCGCTGTCGTCCACCGCGGTCGGCCTGCAGCTCTTGGCCGAGCGCAAGGCCCTGGCCAGCGAGCACGGCCGGCTCGGGTTCGCCATCCTGCTGTTCCAGGACCTGGCGGCGATCCCGCTGCTGGCGGCGATCCCGCTGCTCGGACGCGCGGCGGTGGCCGACGCCCACGTCGGCAGCGCGGTGCTGCAGGCGCTGGCCGCGATCGCCGCGCTGGTGCTGGGCGGGCGCTACCTGCTGCGCCACCTGTTCCGCGCGGTGGCGCGCACCGGCATCCCCGAGGTCTTCACCGGGGCCGCGCTGCTGGTGGTGCTCGGCAGCGCCTGGCTGCTGCAGCTGGCCGGGCTGAGCGCGGGCCTGGGCGCGTTCCTGGCCGGCGTGCTGCTGGCCGAGTCGGAGTACCGGCACGAGTTGGAGGCGCAGATCCGCCCGTTCGAGGGCCTGCTGCTCGGGCTGTTCTTCATGGCGGTGGGGATGAGCATCGACCTGCAGCGGATCGCGGCGGAGCCGGGCATCGTCGCGACCGGCGTGCTGATCTTGCTGGCGGTGAAGTCCGCGCTGCTGTATCTGGTCGGGCGCCGGCCCGGGCAGCTGGCGCCGCGCGAGGCGCTGCTGCTGGCGGCGACCCTGGCGATGGGCGGCGAGTTCGCGTTCGTGGTGTTCTCCGAGGCGGCGCGGGTCGGGCTGCTGGCCGCGGCCCAGCGCGACCGCCTGGTGGCGATCGTCGGGGTGTCGATGGCGCTGGCGCCGCTGCTGCTGGTGGTGCTGGCGCGCCTGCTGCGCGATCCGGCGCCGGCGGCCGCGGCGCGCCCGTTCGACGCCATCCCCGACAGCCGCCCGCAGGTGCTGATCGCCGGCTTCGGCCGCTTCGGCCAGGTGGTCGCGCGCCTGCTGTGGGCGCAGAAGATCCCGTTCATCGCGATCGACCCGGACGTGGCGCAGGTGGACTTCTTCCGCCGCTTCGGCAACCCGGTCTACTACGGCGACCCGACCCACCCGGAGCTGCTGCGCGCGGCCGGCGCCGCGCACGTGCGCGCGTTCGTGGTCGCGATCGACCGCCCGGAGCAGGCGCTGGCGCTGGTGCGCCTGCTGCGCACGCAGTATCCGGACGCCGCGGTGCTGGCGCGCGCGCGCGACCGCCGCCACGCGTGGCAGCTGCTGGACCTCGGCGCGCAGCCGTTCCGCGAGCTGTTCGCCAGCAGCCTCGAGCTGGGCCGGGCGCTGCTGCAGACCCTGGGCATGGACCCGGAGCTGGCGGCGCAGCGGGTGCAGCGCTTCCGCGCGTTCGACGAGCGCCTGCTGGAGGCCCAGCGCCAGCTGCAGGACGACGAGGACGCGCTGCTGCAGAGCGCGCAGGATGCGCGCCGCGAGCTGGCCGAACTGTTCGAGGCCGACGCCGGCGAGGGCAGCCTCGGCCGGCTGGTCGATCCGCGCGACTGAGCGGGCGCGCCGGGTCAGGGTTCGCGCAGGAAACGCGCCAGCGACACCGGTGCCGAGGGCGGCGCGGCCGGCACCAGTTCCGCGGCCAGATCCACGTAGCCGCGTACCAGCGCCAGCTCGCGCGGGGTGCGCCCGAGCGCGTCGCGCGCGTGTACGTCGGCGCCGGCCTGCAGCAGCGCCTGCGCGACCTGCAGCAGCCCATGCAAGGCCGCCAGGTGCAGCGCGGTGAAGCCGCGCGCGTCGCGCGCGTCCAGCCGCGCACCCTCGTCGAGCAGGCGCTCCAGCCCGCCCAGCAGCACGTCCTCGCGCGCCGGGGTGCCGGGCTCGGCGCGCGCGCCGAGCAGCAGCAGCAGCGGGGTCAGGCCCTTGTCCGCGGGCGCATCCACTTCGGCCCCGGCCAGCAGCAGCGCATCGAGTAGCGCCAGCAGCCGCGGCCGCTCGCGCGCGGTGAAGCCGTACAGCGCGGCGCAGTGCAGCGCGGTCAGGCCCTGCGCGTCGCGCGCCTGCAGGTCGGCGCCGGCCGCCAGCAGGCGGCTGGCCAGGTCCGGCAGGCCGAGCGCGGCGGCCAGCATCAGCACGCTCACCTGCCCGGGCAGGCGCTGCTCGAGGTCGGCGCCGGCCGCGAGCAGGCGGTCCACGATCGCCGGCTGGCGCATGCTCACCGCCGCCGACAGCGGGGTGGCGCCGGTGTAGGCGGCCAAGCTGGGATCGGCGCCGCGCGCGAGCAGGGCCTCGACCACCGCCAGGTGGCCGCCGCCGGCGGCACGCAGCAGCGCGGTGCAGCCCTGGGCGTCGGTGGCATCGATCGGCAGGCCGAGCGCGAGCAGGCGGGTCACCGCCTCGGCGTCGCCGCGCACCGCCGCCGCCGGCAGGTCGGGGCCGCGCAGGGGGCGCCCGGGCCATGGCCAGCCGCGCCAGTCCAGCCACTGCGTCAGCTCGCGGCGGCCGGCGGCGAGCGCCAGCCCGAGCGGGGTCTGGCCGTCCGCGGCGCGCCGGTCCGGGCGCGCGCCGGCGCGCAGCAGGGCCTGCAGCAGGGGCAGGTCGGCGCGCGCCACCGCGATGTGCAGCGCCGTCTCGCCACCGGGGCCGGCACTGTCCGGATCCACCCCGCGCGCCAGCAGCGCGCTCGCCAACCGGGCCCAGCCGAGCCGGGCGGCCAGCAGCAGCGGGGACGTACCATCCGGCGTCGGCGCGAACGGATCGGCCCCGCGTTCCAGCAGTTCCAGCGCCTGGCGCTCGCCAACGGCGTCTGCATCCTGGGCCAGGCAGGCGGCGAGGAAGCGCGCCAACCCCCCGCCCCCGGCGGGGCTGGCTCCCGCCGCGAACAGCGCCTGCAGCACCGGCCAACCGGCGCTGCCGCGCGCCAGTGCCGCCCAGACCGGCAGCGGCTGCCCGGGCAGGCGTGCCTCGGCGGCGGCGCCGTGGCGCAGCAGCCAGTCCACCGTGGACGGCAGCGCCGCGATCTCCGCATCCAGCAGCAGGCCGCTCAGCGCGGCGGGCGTGACCAGGCCCAGCAGCGGCGCCGGGTCGGTGCCGGCGAGCAGGCGCTCGCGCAGCAGCAGCAGCGGCGGACGGTCGGCCGGCGGCGCCTCGCCGGCGACCGCGACCGGCAATTCGCGCTGCGGATCCAGCACTGCCAGCAGGGTCCAGCGCCCGGCCGCCGCGGCCAGGTCGCAGGCGCTGCGCCCGGCGCCATCGGCGGCATGCGGATCCAGCCCGAGCGCCAGCAGCCGCCGCACCACCTCGGACGAGGGCGCATCCGCGCGGCAGGCCAGGTGCAGCGCGCTGGCGCCCTCGGCATCGCGCGCGTGCGGATCGGCGTGCGCGGTCAGCAGCGCCTCCAGCACCGCCGGCGCGCCGGCGAGCGCGGCCGCGTGCAGCGGGGTGCGCCCGGCCTGGTCGCAGGCCGTGGCATCCGCGCCGGCGTCCAGCAGGGCGCGCACGATCGCCGCATGCCCGGCCGCCGCGGCCACATGCAGGGCGCTGCGCCCGTCGCCGTCGCGTGCATCCAGACGGGCGCGCTGGCGCAGCAGCAGCTGCACCCCGGCCGGGTCGTCGTCGTCGCCGCCGGCCGCCGCCAGCAGCGCCGGGCGGGCGCCCGCCGCATCCGGCTGCGCGCCGCGTTCCAGCAGAAACTTGGCCAGCCGCCAGTTGCCGACCGCACAGGCCATCCCGAGCGGGGTCAGGCCGTCGCCATCGCAGGCCTCCAGTTCGGCCCCGGCGTCCAACAGCAGGGCGGCGACCGCCGGGTCCGAGCTGCGCGCGGCGTGGTGCAGCGGAGTGCGACCTTCGCCATCGCGCACCCGCGGGTCGGCGCCGTTGGCCAACAGCGTGGTGACCGCTTCCGGGCGCCCGTGCCAGCTGTCGCGGGTGGCCGCCAACAGCGGCGGCATGCCTTCGGCCGGGTTGAGCTCGGCGCCGCGCGCGATCAGTGCGCGCAGCAGGCGCAGGTCAGGCAGCAGCGCGGCCAGCACCAGCAGGCTGCGGCGGTCACGCTCGCCCGCGGGCGGCGGCGCCGCCGGATCGGCACCGGCCTCCAGCAGCGCCAGTGCCTGCGCCACCCGGCCGCTGCGCGCGGCGGCGTACAGCGCAGCCGTCTGCGCGGCGGTGTCCCGCGCCGGCGCGGGCCCTGGGTCGGCCTGCACTGCGGGCGGCTCCACTTCGGCCGCCGCCGGCCGCGGCATCTCGCGCACCGGCAGGCCCGCGATCCGCGCCGCCGCCATGGGCGCACGTGCCAACTGCAGCCACAGCGGCAGCAGCACCGCGGCCGCCAGCGCCAGCCCGAGGCGCGGAGCGCCCGCCAGCCCTCCGGGCCAGGCCAGGGCGAGCGCGGCCAGCAGCACCAGCGCCACCGGTAGCGCAGTGCGCAGCCCGCGCCAGGCCTGCCGCTCGGCGGCCGGCACCGGCGTCGCCCAGCGCGACGCGAGCGGTCCGCCTGCACACAGCAGCCCATGCCAGAACGGCCACTGCCACCACAGCGCCAGCAGCAGCACGCCGAGCGCAGCGCTCATCGCCAGCACGCTGCCCGGACCGGGCGCGGTGCGCAGCGCCTGCAGCGGCAGCACCAGCAACGCCGCGGCCAGCGCCAGCGCCAGCCCCCAGGCCAGGGCGAGCGCCCCCAGATCGCGCGCGCCCGCCGTGCCGGCATCGCCCGCACGCAGCAGGGCGAACGCGACCGGCACCGGCGCCAGCAGGGCAAGCAGGCCGAAGCCGGGGCGCTCCAGGCCGGCCGCGGCGGTCAGGCCGAGGCCGAGCAGCAGCAGCGCGAGCGCGCCGGCGCGCCGGCGCCGCCGGGCCGCCGCCTCAGCCATCGGCGCGGACATCCGTCCCCACGCGCGCGGTCTCCGCCGGCGGCAGCTGCAGGTGGAAGCCGCGCGCGGCCAGGTTGGCGCGCACCACGGCCGGATCCTCGCGCGCCAGCCGGCGCTCCGGGGTCAGCGCCACCTCGAGCACGAACGCCAGCGCCCCCAGGCGCGCGCGCAGTGATTCCGGCAGGCAGCCGAAATCGTCGCGGCGGGCCAGGTACACGTAGGTATCCGCCTTGCGCAGGCTCTTGTAGACGTAGGCGTACATCGGGCGTCCACGGGCAGTGCCGGGGATTGTGCGGGAAAGCCGCGGTGGACGGAACCGCGAGGCCGGCGTCCGGCACGGGCGCGCGGCGTGCGGGCTGCTAGGCTGCTGCGCTCCACCGCCACCTCGCTGCCCGCCGATGCGCCCGTTCCCGCTAGCCCTGGCCCTGCTGCTGACCTGCACCGCCGCCCATGCCGGCGAACCGATCACCCTCGCCCAGGCGATGGCCGACCCGGACTGGATCGGCCCGCCGGTCGAGCGCATGTGGTGGCGCTGGGACGGGCGCGCCGCGCAGTACACCCTCAAGCGTGCCGGCAGCCCGGTGCGCGACACCTGGCAGGTGGCGATCACCGGCGACCCCCCGCAACGCCTGGACGGCGCGGCCCTGGCCGAAGTGGACGCGCCCGGCGCGGTGACCGCGCGCGGCGGCCAGCGGCTCGCGTTCGTGCGCAACGGCGATGTGTTCGTGCGCGACCTACATAGCGGCGCGCTGCAGGCGCTGACCCGCGGCGGCGCGCCGGCCGCGCGCCTGCAGTGGAGCGACGACGGCGGTCTGGTGTGGCAGGCCGGCGCGGCGTGGTATCGCTGGGACGGGCGGGTGGTGGCGCTGGCGGCGGAGGCGAAGGCCGAGGACGCCCCGGACGCGCCGCCCAAGCCGGACCTGCTGCGCGAGCGCCAGCTGCGCCTGCTGTCCACCCTCGCCGACGACCGCGCCCGCCAGGAGGCGGCGCGCGCCGAGGACGCCGCGCGCCGGCGTGCCGACCCGACCCGCGCGCCGGCGCCGATCTACCTCGGCAGCGGCGTCGCCATCGTGGACAGCGCGCTGTCGCCGGACGGCCGCTGGCTGCTGGTGGTGACCGTGCCCAAGGACGCCGATCCCGGCCGCCGCGGCAAGCTGCCGCGCTATCTGACCGAATCCGGCTACGAGGAGAGCGAGGACGTGCGCACCCGGGTCGGGCGCAATCCGCCCGCCGGGCAGCGCCTGTGGCTGGCCGAGGTTGCCAGCGGCCAGGTGCGCGCGGTCAGCCTGGCCGCCCTGCCCGGCATCGGCGAGGACCCGCTGGCCGACCTGCGCCGGAAGGCCGGGCTGCCGCCGCTGCAGGGCGAGCGCCCGGTGCGGATCGCGGCGGACGAGGACGCCCCCGCCGCCTCCACCCTGCGCTGGACCGGCGACAGCCGCCAGGTGGCGGTGATGCTGCGCGCGATCGACAACAAGGACCGCTGGATCGCCACTGTGGACCTCGCGCGCGCGGCGCTGGTGCCGCGCCACCGCCTGCACGATCCGGCCTGGATCAACTGGGACTTCAACGACTTCGGCTGGCTACCGGACAACCGCAGCCTGTGGTACCTGTCCGAGGAAGCCGGCTACGCCCACCTGTACGTGCTCGGCGCGGACGGACGCCGGCGCCAGCTCACCGATGGCCGCTGGGAGACCTCGCAGGTCGCGCTCGCCCCCGACGGCGCGACCTTCTACTTCGTCTGTAACCCGGTCCGCCCGATCGCCTACGAGGTGTGCAGCGTGCCGGCCGCCGGCGGCCCGCTGCGCACCCTGACCGCGCTCGGCGGGGTCGAGGACTTCGTGCTCTCCCCGCACGGGCGCGACCTGCTGGTGCGCCATTCCGGCCCCTACCTGCCGCCGCAGCTGGCGGTGCTGCCCGCCGCCGGCGGCCCCCCGCGCGAGCTGACCGACACCCGCAGCGCCGACTTCCGCGCGCGCGACTGGATCCAGCCGCAGGCGGTGCAGATCCCGAGCCGACATGGCGCCGGCACGATCTGGGGCAAGTTCTACGGCCCGGCCCGACTGGAACCGGGACGGCGCTATCCGCTGGTGCTGTTCGTGCACGGCGCCGGCTACCTGCAGAACGCCGACCTGCGCTGGCCGGACTACTTCCGCGAGCAGATGTTCCACAACCTGCTGGTGCAGCAGGGCTTTTTAGTGCTGGACCTGGACTATCGCGCCAGCGCCGGCTACGGCCGCGACTGGCGCACCGCGATCTACCGCTGGATGGGCAAGCCGGAGCTGGAGGACTACCTGGACGGCATCGCCTGGGCGGCGGCCGAGCGCCAGGCCGATCCCGACCGGGTCGGTATCTACGGCGGCAGCTACGGCGGGTTCCTGACCTTCATGGCGCTGTTCCAGCACCCCGGCACGTTCAAGGCCGGCGCCGCGCTGCGCCCGGTCAGCGACTGGACCCAGTACAACCACGAATACACCAGCAACATCCTCAACACCCCCGAGCTCGACCCCGAGGCCTACCGCCGTTCCTCGCCGATCGAGTACGCCCAGGGCCTGGCCGACCCGCTGCTGATCGCGCACGGGATGATCGACGACAACGTGTTCTTCCGCGACTCGGTGATGCTCACCCAGAGGCTGATCGAACTGCGCAAGGACGGCTGGGAGATCGCGCTGTACCCGCTCGAGCGCCACGGCTTCGTGCACCCGGACAGTTGGTACGACGAGTTCCGCCGGATCGACCAGTTGTTCCTGCGCACGCTGCGGCCGCAGACGGATCAGGCGTCCTCGAAGTAATCCGAATCCAACCGCCGCACGACGTAGGTTGCGACCGGGGTCACCCCGACCCCGGCCTCGATCATCAGGTGCGCCATTTCGCGGCCGTCCACGAGCACCACCTTCTTGTCGAGATGGCGCACGTATTCGCGCGCCTCGGCGGTGAACGTCCCGGTGGTCATGAAGATGCCTTTGCCCGCGCGCTGGCCGTGCAGCGCGCCGACGAAGCGCTGGATCTCCGGGCGGCCGACACTGCCCTGCCAGCGCTTGGCCTGCAGGTAGATCACGTCCAGGCCGAGCCGGTCTTCCTTGATGGTGCCGTCGATGCCGCCGTCGCCGCTGCGGCCGAGGCGCGCACCGGCATCCTCGCGCGCGCCACCGTAGCCGAGTGCCAGTAGCAGGTCGATCACGACCTGCTCGAAGAACTCCGGGGCCACCGCCTGTAGCCGTGCGAGAAGATCGCTGGCGAGGGCATCGCGGACCTGCTGGTAGGCCTCCTGCAGCAGCTCGTCGGCGGTGCGGGCAGCCTCCGGGTGGAGGTCGGGGCTGGCCCCGGGATCGGCGGTGGTCGTGCCGAGGCTCGCCATGTACTCGGCATACGCCGGAAAGCGACCCAGGTACTCCTTGTCGATCCGCACGGGTGGCGCTTGCAGCACCTGCCGCCCAGCGTCGGTGATCTCGAAACGCCCGCGGCGCGGCTTGGCGAGCAACCCCGCCTTGGCAAGGTAGAAGCTGGCCCAGCCAATGCGGTTGTGCAGCACGCGCTGCTGGCCGCTGGGCAGGCGCTGGGCGCGCTCCTCGGGGCCGAGGGCGAGCGCATCCGCCAACAGGCGTTCGGCGGTCACCAGATCATGCGCACGCCCTTCGCCGGCCAAGCGCAGCAGCGGCAGCATCAGGTCTTCGAACGTCGGCAGCGCCATCCGGTCCTCACCGCTCCAGGATCGCCGCCACGCCCATGCCGCCGGCGGTGCAGATCGACACCAGGCAGCGACCGCCGCCAAGTTCCTTCAGCTGGCGCGCGGCGGTGGCGACGATGCGCGCGCCGGTGGCGGCGAACGGATGGCCGGTCGCGAGCGAGGAGCCGACCGGGTTGATCCGCGCCGGGTCGATCGCGCCGAGCGGGGCGTCCAGCCCGAGGCGGTCGCGGCAGTAGTCGGCGCTCTCCCACGCGCGCAGGGTGCACAGCACCTGCGCGGCGAAGGCTTCGTGGATCTCGTACAGGTCGAAGTCCTGCAGGCGCAGGCGGTGGCGCGCCAGCAGGCGCGCCACCGCGACCGTGGGCGCCATCAGCAGGCCCTCGCCGTGCACGAAGTCGACCGCGGCGGTCTGCACGTCCACCAGCCGGCACAGCACCTCGTGCCCATGCGCGGCGGCCCAGTCCTCGCTGGCCAGCAGGCAGGCCGCGGCGCCGTCGGTCAGCGGGGTGGAGTTGCCGGCGGTCAGGGTGCCGTGGCCGGAGGTCTTGTCGAACGCGGGCTTGAGGGTGGCCAGCTTCTCCACGCTGGTGTCGGGGCGCAGGATGTTGTCGCGCTCCACCCCGCGGAACGGCACTACCAGGCCGTCGAAGAAGCCGCGCGCGTAGGCCGCGGCGAGCTTGTGGTGCGAGCCGACCGCCAGCGCGTCCTGGCTGGCGCGGTCGATGCCCCACTGGCGCGCCATGTCCTCGCAGTGCTGGCCCATGGACTTGCCGGTGCGCGGTTCGGTCACCCCGGGGAACGCCGGCTTGAGCTCGCCCGGGCGGAAGCCGCGGAACGCCGCCAGCTTCTGCCCGAGGCTCTTGGCCGCCGCCGCCTGCAGCAGGCGCCGGCGCAGGCGCGCGCCGTACACGATCGGCACGTCCGAGGTGGTGTCCGAACCGCCGCCGATCCCGGCCTCGATCTGCCCGGTCGCGATCTTGCCGGCGATGATGGCGATGCTGTCCAGCGAGGTCCCGCAGGCGCGCTGCAGGGTGATCCCGGGGGTCAGCGGCGACAGCCCGGAGGACAGCGCGGCCTCGCGCGCGAGGTTCCAGTCGGAGGAGTGCTTGATCACCGCCCCCATCGCCACCTCGCCCAGTTCCTGCCCCTGCAGGCGGAACGCCTCGACCAGCGCGCCGAGCACGCGCACCGACAGGCCGAGGTTGCCGACGTCGGCGTAGGCCGTGTTCTGGCGGCAGAAGGGAATGCGGACGCCGCCGAGGACGGCGACGGGACGACCATGCTGCATCGGCTTGACCTCGTGCGGCCCGCACGGCGCGGGATTCCTCGATAATCGGCAGTGTAGCGCCGCCCCGCCGAGCCCGGACTCCACATGCCCGCCACCGCCCCCGACGCCTTCCGCGGCGTGATCGCCCTCGAGCTGCGTCCCGGCAGCGCGCCGCAGGCGCCGGCGCTGGCCGCGGAGGCCGCCGGCGAGGCCGCCGCGCAGCTGGGACGGGCGCTGGCCGCGCTGGCGCCGGGCGCCGAGGCGCTCTCGCTGGCGCTGCTCGGCGCGCACTTCGACCCCGCCGAGGCCCTGCGCCCGGGCTGGCCGCTGCACCGGCGCGCGCTCGAGTTGCTGCAGCGCGCGCCCGGGCGCGCCCTCGGCGCGCGCGTGGTCGGCGTCGGCGCGGATGCGCAGGGCGCGGTGCCGCTGCCGCTGCAGGCCGACCCGCAGTTCGCCGGCGGCCCGCTGCGGGTACTGCCGTTCGTGCTGCACGGCGAGGGCGTCGCCGCCGTCGCGCAGGCGCTGGAGGCGAGCCTGCTCGACCGCGGCATGGCCGATGCGGCGCTGGCCCTGGCGCTGCAGGACGGGCTGGCCGCGCAGATCGAGCACGCGCGCCTGCTCAGCCTGCACGACCTGCTGGCGATCATCGCGATGCAGTACCGCCACGCCGGCCTGGACGCGCTGTGGACGCTACTGGAGACCGCGCTGCTGGCGCCGGGCGCATCGGCCCTGCTGGACGCCCCGCCGGAGCCGCTGGCGCGCTATGCCGAGGGCGAGGTGCGCATCGCCCTGCTCGATCCGGCGGCCTGGCAGCAGCGTGACGCTCCCGGCGAGCGCGACGAGGCGCGCCTGCAGCGCGGCTTCGAGCGGTTCCAGGCGCGCCAGCGCCAGTACGCCGCGGTGCTGGACGCACACGCGGTGCCGGTGCAGTTCGTGCACTGCGCGGACGGCGATCCGGCCTGCCTGTGCTGACGCGGTGGCGAGGGCCGCGGTGGGTTGCTATCGTCGCCGTGCCCCCGCTCCAGGCCTGCCCCATGCCGCGCCGCCCGCTCTGCCAGACCGCCTTGCTGCTCTCGCTCTTGCTGCCGCTGGTGGCAGCCGCCGGTGAACCTGAAGCCGCGCCCGGCGCACGCCATGCACACGCCCTGGCCGACGCGCGTGCGCCGTTCGTGCTGCCGCCGCTGCCATACCCGGCCGACGCGCTGCAGCCGGCGATCGACGCGGAAACCATGGCCCTCCACCACGACCGCCACCACCGCGCCTACGTGGACAATCTCAACAAGGCCGTCGCGGCCGATCCGGCGCTCGCCGGGCAGACCCTCGCGCAGCTGCTGGCGCAGGCTTCGCGCTTGCCGGCGGCGGTGCGCAACAACGGCGGCGGGCATTACAACCACAGCCTGTTCTGGCAGCTGATGGCACCGCCGGGCCAGGGCGGCGCGCCCTCGCCGGCGTTGCGCGCGCAGATCGAGCGCGATTTCGGGTCGCTGGACGCGATGCAGCGGGCCGTCGAGCAGGCCGGCCTCGGCCAGTTCGGGTCGGGCTGGGCCTGGCTGGTCTGGGCGGACGGCCGTCTGCAGGTGGTCGCCACCGCCAACCAGGACAATCCGCTGATGGACGTCGCGGCGGTGCGCGGTTTCCCGCTGCTGGGCGTGGACGTGTGGGAACACGCCTACTACCTGAAGTACCAGAACCGGCGCGCGGACTACCTGCGGCAGTGGTGGTCGGTGCTGGACTGGAACACGGTCAACCGCCGCTTCGACGCCGCCCGCGCGGGGGGCTGACAGCCCGTGCGCCCGGGGCGCGTTCAGCGCACGATCCGGATCACCCCGCAGGCGATCCGCGCGCCGGCGTTGCCGGCGGGCTGGGTGGTGTAGTCGTCGGGCGCGGCGTGCACCACGATCGCGCGCCCGGCGATGTCGTTGCCGGCGCCGCCGCCCAGGGTCACGTCCGGCAGCAGCACGTCCACCTGCGCCACCCCGCGCGCGTCGGCGACCAGGTTGTCGGCATCGCCGGCGTGGTGGGCGCCGTGCCCGCTGCGCCCGTGCGGCTGCGCCGCCGGGTTGAAGTGGCCGCCGGCGCTGCTGGCGTCGGCGGCGCTGCAATCGCCCTTCTCGTGCACGTGAAACCCGTGCAGGCTGCCGGGCGTAAGCCCGCCGACCTCGCCGCGCAGGCGCACGCCGCCGGCCTCCGGGCGCAGCAGCAGGCGCCCGCTGACCAGGCTGCCGGACGCCGGGGCGAGGTTGGCGACCGCCTCCTGCGCGGTGCTGCGCGGCGCCGGCGGCGGGGGCGGCGCGGGGGGCGGCGGGGGCGCACTGGCGCAGGCCGCGAGCAGCGCGGCGAGCAAGGCGGGGGCGGCAGCGGGGGGACGGCGGGGCGACATGGCGCGGCTCCGGAGGGGATGGGGCCTGCGGTCCGCGGCAGGCGCCGCGGCGCGCATGCGGCAAGTCCAGCATAGCCCGGCGCGCGGCGACAAGCGCGGCGATGACGGGCCGCGGGCGGGGCGCTCAGCGCCGCCGTCGCGACGGCCCGAGCTTGCGGGTCAGGGTGTTGCGGCCGAGGCCCAGGCGCGCCGCGGCCTCGCCGCGCTGGCCACCGGACTGCGCCAGCGCGCGCTCGAGCAGGACCGCGTCGAGCGCGGCGCGGGCCTGCGCGTGCAGATCCGGCACCCCGGCCTGCAGCTGCGCGTCCGCCCACTGCGCCAGCGCCGCCGTCCAGTCCGGGCGGTCGCCCTCGGCCGGCGCCGCGGCGGGCGCCGGGCGCAGGTGGGCGGCGATGTCGGCGGCGGTGATCTCCTCGCCGGTGGCCAGCGCCGCCAGCCGCCAGCACAGGTTCTCCAGTTCGCGCACATTGCCCGGCCAGGGATGGGCGGCGAGCCGCGCCAGCGCGTCCGCGGCCAGGCGCTTGGGCGGCAGCTGCAGGCGCTGCGCGGCCTGCGCGAGGAAGCGCGCGGCCAACAGCGGCACGTCCTCGCGCCGCTCGCGCAGCGGCGGCAGCGGCAGGCGCACCACGTCCAGCCGGTGCAGCAGGTCGGCGCGGAAGCGCCCCTGCGCGACCAGCGCCTCCAACGGCTGGTGGGTGGCCGCGATCACCCGCACGTCGACCCGGATCAGTTCGCGCCCGCCGACCCGGAAGAATTCGCCCTCGGCCAGCACCCGCAGCAGGCGGGTCTGCAGCGCGGCCGGCATGTCGCCGATCTCGTCCAGGAACAGGGTGCCGCCGTCGGCCTGCTCGAAGCGCCCGACCAGGCGCTTGTGCGCGCCGGTGAAGGCGCCGGCCTCGTGCCCGAACAGCTCGCTTTCCAGCAGCTCGGCCGGGATCGCGGCGGTGTTGAGGGCGATGAACGGCCGCGCCGCGCGCGGCGACTCGCGGTGCAGCGCGCGCGCCACCAGCTCCTTGCCGGTGCCGGTCTCGCCGGTGATCAGCACCGCCAGCGGCGCCTGCGCCAGCCGCCCGATCGCGCGGAACAGGGCCTGCATCGCCGGCGTCTGGCCGATCAGGGCATCGTCCTCGCGCGGCGCCTCGGCCGGCGCGGGCGCGGGCGCGGCCGCCGGCAGCGCGCGCCGCACCAGCGCGACCGCGGCGTCGAGGTCGAACGGCTTGGACAAAAACTCGCTGGCGCCGCCGCGGAAGGCGCCGGCGGTGCTGGCCACGTCGGTATGCGCGGACATCACGATCACCGGCAGCTGCGGATGCCGCGCCTTGACCGCCTCCAGCAGCGCCAGGCCGTCGCTGCCGGGCATGCGCACGTCGGTCACCAGCAGCGCCGGCGCGCCCTCGCGCGCGAGCGCGGCGAGCGCCGCGCCGGCCTCGGCGAACGCGGTCACCGCGAACCCCGCCTCGCGCAGCGCCGCGGCCAGCACGAAGCGCACCGCGTGGTCGTCGTCCACCACCCAGATCCGCGCCTCAGCCATCGCCGGCCTCCGCCAGCGGCAGCAACAGCGTGAACACGGTATGCCCGGGCCGCGAGCGGTACACCAGCGAGCCGCGGTGCTCGCGCGCGACCTGCTGCGCGAGCGCCAGCCCCAGCCCGGTGCCGTCCGCGCGCCCGCTCACCAGCGGCAGGAACAGGCGCTCGGCCAGCTCCGGCGGCACCCCGCGGCCGTCGTCGGCGATGTCCAGGCGCAGCGCGCGCGGGTGCAGCTCGTCGCCGATCCGGGCGCCGCGCTCGAGCCGGGTGCGCAGTTGCACCCGGCGCGCGCCGGCCTCGCCGGCGTTGCGCACCAGGTTCCAGACTGCCTGCACCAGGCGGTCGGCATCGCCGGGGAATTCCGGCAGCGAGGGATCGTAGTCGCGCTGCAGCTCGACCGTCGCGCCCGGCTGCGCCTCCGCCAGCCGGCGCACGCGCTCGAGCACGGCATGGATATTGACCGCGGCGAACGCGCGCGGCGGCGCCGGGTCGAGCAGGCGCTGCACCAGCGCGTCCAGGCGGCCGACCTCGGCCTCGATCAGCGCGGTCAGCGCGCGCATGTCCTCGTCGCCGCGGCGCGCCAGCAGCTGGGCGGCGCCCTTGATCCCGGCCAGCGGATTGCGCAGCTCGTGCGCCAACCCACGCAGGGCCGCGTTCAGCGCACCCGGCAGCGCCTGCGCCGGGTCCTCGCCGGGGAACTCGTCGACCGGGTGCACCTCCAGCCAATAGCCGCCCTCGCCGCGCGGCACCAGCCACAGGTCGGCGAACTGCAGCTCGGCATGGGTGGGGCAGGCCAGGCCCACCCGACGCAGGCGCATCGGCGCCTGCGGGCGGTGCGCCAGCGCCGCGGCCAACAGCCCGCCCTCGCGCTCGAGCATCGCCACTGGCTGCCCGGCCAGGCGGCGCGGGCCGGCGCCGAGCCAGTCGGCCGCAGCCAGGTTCGCCGCCACGATCCGCCCGTCCGCATCCAGCCGCAGCAGCGGGGTCGCCAGTTCATCCAGCAGGGCGGCGGCATCGGCCATTGCACCACTATAGTGCAACCGCACGACCCGATCGGCCCTAGCCTGCGACCGCGGCCAGCGCCGCGGCGATCTCCGGATAATTCAGCAACAGCGCCTGCGGCGGCTGGCGCACGATCTTCTCGGTCGCCACCCGCACCGGCGCCGGCGCCACTCCGAGGAAACCCGCAATCCGGTCGCAGCTGGCCTGCGGGTCGGCCGCCAGGTCCTCGTAGGCGATCCGCAGCGACGGCTGCGCCGCGAACACCTGCGCGAAATGGGCGGCACGGCGGCGGGTTTCGGCGATGTCACGCAGCAGATCGTCCACGTCCACCGCGAACGGCGCGATCGCCGGCACCGGCTGCCCGGCCGGGACATGGGTGATCCCGGTCTGGCGCAGCACGATCTGGTGCGAGACGTAGCGGGCCAGCAGGTCGCGGCGCTCGAGGAACACCACGTGCAGGGCGTGGTCGGCCTGCAGCCGCGCCAGCACCGGCGCCCACGCCGGCTGCACCAGCTCCTCGTACTTGAGCTTGAAACCGGCGGCCTCGGCGCCGTGCGGCGCGAAGAAGCGCGCCAGTGCGGCCGCCGGGTCGGTGAAGCGCAGCGCCTCAAGCGCCGCCAGCGCCGGGGGGTCGAGCGCGGCCAGCGGGGCATCCAGGCCGACCATCGGCTGGCCGTACACCTCGCCGTGCACGCGCAACCGCGGGTGCGTGCGCAGGGTGCGCACCAGCAGCGTGCTGCCGCTGCGCGCCGGGCACACGATCAGGAACCGGCGCGGCGCCGGCGCGTCCGTGCTCACGGCACGGCACCGCGCTGGCGCGCGAGCGCGGCGAGGATGCGCCGGTCCTCGGCGTCCAGCGTCGGCTGCGGGTCGTCGCCGTCCTCGCGCCCGCGGTAGTGGCGGTGGAACGCGCGCACCGTGGCGGCACGATCGTCCAGCGGATAACCGATCGCGGCCAGCGCCAGCCACGGATCGAACCCGGGCGGCGGGTCGCGCAGTTCGCCCTGCGGCCACAGCCCATAGCCGGCCGCGGCCAGGCGCGCCCACGGAAAGTGCGCGCCGGGGTCGGTCTTGCGGGTCGGGGCGAGATCGGCATGCCCGATCACCTGGGTCCGGGGGATGTTCCAGCGCGCGGTGATGTCGTCCAGCAGGCGCAGCAGCGCCGCGATCTGCGCCGGCGGGTACGGGGCGCGGCCGGCATTGTCCAGCTCGATCCCGAGCGAGGCGGAGTTGAGCTCGACCAGCCCGCCCCAGCGCCCGGCGCCGGCGTGCCAGGCACGCGCGCGCTCATCCACCAACTGCCAGATGCGGCCGTCGCGGCCGATCAGGTAGTGCGCGCTGACGCGGCCGCCGGCGTTGGCAGTCTGCAGGGTGCGCAGGGCCTGCGCGGCGGACGGCTCCTCGGTCGCATGCAGCACCACCAGCTGCGGTCGGCGCGCATCGAAGTTCGGCGACGGCGCCCACTCCGCGAGGGCACTGCGCACCGGCGCGTGCCCGCAGCCGGCGAGCGCGGCGACGGCGAGGGCCGCGAGCACAGGCACGGCGCGGCGGGGGCGGCGCAAGCGATCCATCCCGCCATTGCAGCGGCGCGCGCCGGCCGATGCAAGCCCGCTCACGGATTGCACTGCGGGCAGTCCCCGGGGTCGGCCGCGCGCAGGCCGTCGGCGCGCGGGCGTTCGCGGCGCAGGCCGCAGGCCACGCAGCCCTCGATCCACGCCGCCACCTGCGCGGTGGCGGTCCCGCACCAGGCGCACGGCAACCCGGTGCGGCGGTCGTGCACGCCCCAGCCCGGGCTGGCGCACTCAGGGCACGGCGTGGCCAGCCTCCGCGCCAGGCGCGCGCCCAAGCCCGCTAGCACCCGCATGCGCTCGGGATGGCAGTGCGCGCGCAGGTCCAGAAGCAGCCGCGCGCGCCGCTGCGGCGACGTGGCGATGCAGGATTCGACCGCGAACGCCAGCAGCGCCGGGTCGCGTACGCCCTTCCAGTTTGGCCATGCGCCGCCCGCCAACCCGGCCGGTTGCACGCACAGGGCATGCGCGGGGAACCCGTGGCGCCGCGCGAACGAGCGCGCCTGCGCGAGGTCCGCCACCTCCTGCACGGCGTGATGGCGGACCGGCCGCGTGCACGATTCGAGCAGTTCGATCCCGCGCGCCTCGTCCCGCCACAGCAGCAGCTCCTGGTGCAATGCCAGCAGGCCGCAGGTCGGGTCGCCGCCGAAGCTGCCCTCGCTGGCCAGCGCGCGCGGTATCCCGCTGGCCGCGATCGCCAGGCGCGCCTTGGCGCGCACCGTCTCCAGCGCCGAGCGGGTCCGCGGCTGGCTGCCGCAGAAGGTCCCCAAGGCATCGGTCGCCAGGTCGCGCGGGGTGCGCAGGCGCACCCCGGCCAGCCGCCGCAACGGCACCCGCAGCGCGCGTGCCTTGCCATGCCGGGTGGCGACCACCGCCACGCACCCGGCATAGGGCGGGCGCGGCGCCGGGTTCACTCGCCCTGCGCGGCGCTGAAGCCGGGCTGGCCGTCGAACGCGTACAGCTGCTCGTTCTTGATCCAATCCAGCCCGGCGTCGGCGATCCGCGCCAGCAGGGCGGCCAGCGCCTGCGGGCTGGCATCGCCGTCGCGGTGCAGGAAGCGGCAGCGCCAGTGGTCGGTGCGGAAGGTCTCCGGCCGGCCCTGCGGCCACACCTTGACCCCGCGGTTGGTGATCACCGCTAGCCGGAAGGCCTCGCCCGCCAGCGGCTGCAGGCGCGCGGCGAGCGCCTCCGGGTCGCGCCCCGGCGCGTCCCAGTGCAGGAACACGTCGAGGCCGTGGCAGGTCTTGCGCGCCGCGGGCACAGGCGCGGTCGCCGCCGCCGCGGCCGTCGGCGCGGGCGCGTCGGCGCGGGCATAGGCCACCGCAGGCAGCTGCTGCGGGCGGCGCCCCAGGCGCTGCGCCACCGCCTGCGCGAACGCGCGGGTGCCGACCTGCCGGCGTGTGCCGTGGCCGGCGATGTCGGCGGTGTGCACGCCGTCCTCCAGCGTGCACAGCCAGGCGTTGTGGATGCGCGCGGCCTCCTCCGGCAGGCCCAGGTGCACCAGCAGCATCACCGCCGCCTGCAGCAGGCCGGAGGGATTGGCCACGTCGCGGCCGGCGATGTCCGGCGCCGAGCCGTGCACCGCCTCGAACATCGCTCCGTGCAGGCCGATGTTGGCGGAGGCGGCCATCCCGATCGAGCCGGCCAGCTCGGCGGCGATGTCGGAGAGGATGTCGCCGTACAGGTTCAGGGTCACCACCACGTCGAAGTCGCGCGGGCGGGTGGCCAGGCGCGCGGCGCCGATGTCGATGATGCGGTGCTCGCTCTGGATCTGCGGGTAGTCCGCCGCGACCTCCTCGAACACGCGCCGGAACAGGCCGTCGGTCAGCTTCATGATGTTGTCCTTGGTCATGCAGGTGACCTTGCGGCGGCCATTGCGCAGCGCGTAGTCGAACGCGTGCCGCACGATCCGCTCGCAGCCCGGGCGGCTGACCAGCTTCAGGCACTGCACCACCTCGTCGGTCTGGCGGTGCTCGATCCCGCCGTAGGTGTCCTCCTCGTTCTCGCGCACGATCACCACGTCCATCCCCGGATGCGCGGAAACCACGTGGGGCGCATAGGCCACGCACGGGCGCACGTTGGCGAACAGCCCGAGGGTCTTGCGCAGGGTGACGTTGACGCTCTTGTAGCCGCCGCCCTGCGGGGTGGTCAGCGGCGCCTTCAGCAGCACCCCGTGCTCGGCGATCACCTCCCATGCCGCCGGCGCGATCCCGGCGCGCTCGCCGGCGCGGTAGGCGCGCTCGCCGAGAGTCACCGGCAGCAGCCGCAGCGGCGCGCCGGCCTCGGCCAGCACGTGCAGCACGGCGTCCATGATCTCCGGGCCGATGCCGTCGCCGTGAGCGACGGCCACGCTGCGGGCGGCGGGGTAGGATCGCGGGGTGGGGGCGGTCTGCAGGACGGCGGACATCGGCGGCTCCAGGTTGCGGAAGGATAAATCACGAAATATATGTCGCGTATTAAAGATCGCAATCCGGCCCGGGTCAAGGCCCCGCGCCGCGTGGCCGAGCCGGCGCCCGACGCCGCGCCCGGCTGGACGTTCTTCAGCAACCACGCGCACGTGCTGTTCTGCCTCGCCGCCGAGGACGGGCTGGCGCTGCGCGACGTCGCCGCGCGGGTCGGCATCACCGAGCGCGCGGTGCAGCGGATCGTGGCGGAGCTGGAGCGGGCCGGCGTGCTCGAGCGCGTGCGCGACGGCCGCCGCAACCGCTACCGGATCGACCGCGCGGTGCACCTGCGGCATCCGGTCGAGGCTCACCGCACGGTCGGCGAGCTTCTGGCGCTGGTGCACGGGGCCTGACCCCGCCCATGAAAAAGCGGGCAGCGTCGCCGCTGCCCGCGTGTCGCCGGAGGGGAGGGTCGTCCGGTGACGGAAGCGATGTGCGCCGGGCTCAGGTCTCGTAGGCGGACTCGCCGTGCGAGGTGATGTCCAGCCCCTCGCGCTCGGCCTCGACGCTGACCCGCAGGCCCACCGTGTACTTCACGATCAGGAACGCCAGCAGTGCGACCGTGGCCGACAGCGCGACCGTGACCAGCACCGCCTGCGCCTGGATCCAGACCTGGGCCGCGATCGAGTAGTCCGGCAGCGCGCGCTCGTGCACGTAGTCCCAGATCCCGGCACCGCCGAGCGCGGGCGCGGCGAACACCCCGGTCAGCAGGGCGCCGCTGATCCCGCCCACGCCGTGCACGCCGAACACGTCCAGGCTGTCGTCCGCGCCCAGCAGGCGCTTGAGCCCGCTCACCCCCCACAGGCACAGCACGCCGGCGAGCGCGCCGATCACCAGGGCGCCATTGAGCCCGACCAGGCCCGCGGCGGGGGTGATCGCGACCAGCCCGGCGACCGCGCCGGAGGCCGCGCCCAGCAGCGAAGGCTTGCCCTTGAGCACCCACTCCGCCGCCAACCAGGCCAGCACCGCAGCGGCGGTGGCGAGGAACGTGTTGACGAACGCCAGCGCCGCGGTGCCGCCGGCCTCCAGCGCGGAGCCGGCGTTGAAGCCGAACCAGCCGACCCACAGGATCGACGCGCCGACCATGGTCAGGGTCAGGTTGTGCGGCTTGATCGCCTCGCGCCCGTAGCCGGTGCGCTTGCCGATCACGTAGGCCCCGACCAGGCCGGCGACCGCGGCATTGATGTGGACCACGGTGCCGCCGGCGAAGTCGAGCGCGCCCTTGGCCCACAGGAAACCGGAGCGGGCGGTCGCCGCCTCGGCCGCGGCGGCGTCGGTGAACGCATCCGGGCCCGGGAAGAACCACACCATGTGCGCGACCGGCAGGTAGGCGAAGGTGAACCACAGCGCGGTGAACAGCAGCACCCCGGCGAACTTCACCCGCTCCGCGAACGCGCCGACGATCAGCGCGCAGGTGATGCTGGCGAACGCACCCTGGAACACGAAGAACGCCAGCTCCGGGATGTACACGCCCTTGCTGAAGGTGGCGCCGATCGCGGCGGCGTCCAGGCCGTGGGCGAGCAGGCGATCCGTGCCGCCGAAGAACGGGTTGCCCTCGGTGAAGGCGATGCTGTAGCCGTACAGGGCCCACAGCACCGCCACCAGCGCGAACACCGCCAGGTTCTGGATCAGGATCGACAGCACGTTCTTGGCGCGCACCAGCCCGCCGTAGAACAGCGCCAGGCCCGGCAGGGTCATGAAGATCACCAGTGCCGCCGAGACCAGCACCCACATGGTGTCGGGCTTGCTGATGCTGGGCGCCGCTGGCGCCGGCGGCGATGCGGAAGTGGCGGCGGCGGACGGCGCGGACGCCGGTTCCGCCGTGGCGACCGCCGGTGAGGCAGGCGCGGCGGCCGGTTCCGCCCCGGCGTTGGCCGCGGCGGGCGCGCTCGCGCTGGGTGCAGGTGCCGCGGCGGGCGTGGCCGCGCCGTCCTGGGCACGCGCGGGCGCGGCGAGGCCGAGCGCCAGCGTGCACAGGCCGGCCAGCAGCAGGCCGCGCAGCCGGGTCACGGCCCCGGCGGGCCGTCGGGAGGATCGGGACATGGGAGTCTCCTTCGCGGGCTCAGAGCGCATCGGCGTCGACCTCGCCGGTGCGGATGCGGATGACCTGGTGCAGCTCGGTGACGAACAGCTTGCCGTCGCCGACCTTGCCGGTGCCGGCGGCGCGCGCGATCGCCTCGACCGCGGCGTCGTACATGGCGTCGGTGACCGCGGTCTCGACCTTGAGCTTGGGCAGGAAGTCGACCACGTACTCGGCGCCGCGGTAGAGCTCGGTATGCCCCTTCTGGCGGCCGAAGCCCTTGACCTCGGTGACGGTGAGGCCGGATACCCCGACCTCGCCCAGCGCCTCGCGCACCTCGTCGAGCTTGAACGGGCGGATGATGGCGGTGATCAGCTTCATGGCATCCCCTCAGAAGGCCTTGGTCAGCGTGACCGCGAGCGTCCCGCGCGCGGTGTTGCGCCCGTACGCATTGGTGTACAGCGCGGCATCCGCGTCGGTATCGGTCCATGCCGCCGCCAGCGAGACGCCGTTGGCGAACGCCTTGGTGACGCCCAGCTTCCAGTCGGTGTACTCGTAGGCGCGGTTGGACTTGATCCATTGCCGGCCGGCATGTGCGCCGACGCTCCAGCCATCCGCGAGGTTGAGGGTGGCGTTCAGATCGAGGTAGCTGCTGCCGGACGAGTTGGTGTAACCGAACAGGTCGGTGACCGAGACCGAGTACTTCGCTCCCAGACTCAGGGCCTCATTGGCGGCGAGGGTCGCACCGGCGTAGACCTCGGCGGTATCGGCACTGTTGAAGCCGGCCGGGAATCTGCCGGGATACCCGTAGTAGGCCAGGCCGACATCAACGCTCAGCGCCTCGCTGAGCTTGCCGCGCCAGCCGCCGTAGGCATCCAGCTCGACGCTGCTGCTGATCGGCGCGGTCGGGGTGGACAGATCGGACAGCCAGCTGATGCTGCTGCCCCAGGCGCCGAGGTAGAGGCCGCTGTCCGCTGCATACTCCATGCCCGCCTGCACGGCCGGCTTGGCATTGGTCTGCGTGATGCCGCGGTAGATGTAGTCGCTGGTGACGGCAATGCTGCCGCTGGCGCCGGCGTGTGCGGACGCCGCCAGCAGGACACCGGCGAGACCGACGGCAAGGCCGGCCGCACGGGGCATGACACGACGTGACCGGCACCCCCGGCCGGAACGCGATGGCTTGGACATGACGCAAGGCTCCCTGGTGGATGAGCCCTCCCCGGTCATTCAGTACCGCGTGTTGCCCGGACACCGGCCTCTGCAGCCGCGCGCCCTGCGCCCGTCCCCGTTGTCGTTTCCCGCCTTCCTGGCGTCTCCCCGCGGATCGCGCCGGCGCCGCGCAACCCGCTCCCCACTCTCGCGGCGCGCGCGGCCCGAGCCGCGCGCGCCGCGCGCCTCACACGGCGTAGTACATCTGGTATTCCAGCGGATGGGTGGCCGCGCGGAAGCGGGTCACCTCCTGCATCTTGAGCGCGATGTAGCCGTCGATGAAGTCGTCGGAGAACACGCCGCCGGCCTTGAGGAAGTCGCGGTCGGCGTCGAGCGCCTCCAGCGCCTGGTCCAGGCTGTGGCAGACCTGCGGGATGTTCTTCTCCTCCTCCGGCGGCAGGTCGTAGAGGTCCTTGTCGCTGGGCGCGCCCGGATCGATCTGGTTCTTGATCCCGTCCAGGCCGGCCATCATCAGCGCGGCGAAGGTGAGGTAGCCGGACTGCAGCGGATCGGGGAAGCGGATCTCGATCCGGCGCGCCTTCGGGTTGGACACCCACGGGATGCGGCAGCTCGCCGAGCGGTTGCGTGCCGAATACGCCAGCATCACCGGCGCCTCGAACCCCGGCACCAGCCGCTTGTAGCTGTTGGTGCCGGAGTTGCTGAAGGCATTGATCGCGCGCGCGTGCTTGAAGATGCCGCCGATGTACCACAGCGCCAGCTGCGACAGGCCGCCGTAGCCGTCACCGGAGAACAGGTTCTGCCCGCCCTTGGCCAGCGACTGGTGCACGTGCATGCCGGAGCCGTTGTCGCCGACGATCGGCTTGGGCATGAAGGTCGCGGTCTTGCCGTGGCGGTAGGCCACGTTCTTGACGATGTACTTGAGCGTGAGCAGGTCGTCGGCCTTCTTCACCAGGGTGTTGAAGCGGGTGCCGATCTCGCACTGCCCGGCGGTGGCGACCTCGTGGTGGTGCACCTCGACCTCGATCCCGACCTGGCCGAGGATCTTGCACATCTCCGCCCGCAGGTCCTGCAGCGAGTCGGTCGGCGGCACCGGGAAGTAGCCGCCCTTGATGCCCGGGCGGTAGCCACTGTTGCCACCCTCGATCTGAGCGCTGCTGCTCCATGCCGCCTCTTCGGAGTCGATCTGGAAGAAGGTGTGGCCCATCTCGTTGCCGAAGCGCACGCCGTCGAACACGAAGAACTCCGGCTCCGGGCCGAAGAACGCGGCGTCCGCGATCCCGCTGGCCTTCAGGTAGGCCTCGGCGCGCTTGGCGACCCCGCGCGGGCAGCGTGCATAACCCTGCATGGTGGCCGGGTCGAGCACGTCGCAAGTCAGCACCAGGGTCGGGTCGTCGTAGAACGGATCGATGTAGGCCGTGCTGGCGTCCGGCAGCAGCACCATGTCGGATTCGTTGATGCCCTTCCAGCCGGCGATCGAGGAGCCGTCGAACATCTTGCCGTCCTCGAACAGGGCCGGCTCGACGATGCTCACCGGGAAGGTCACGTGCTGCTGCACGCCTCGCATATCGACGAAGCGCAGGTCGACGAACTCGACCTTGTGGTCCTGGATCAGCTGCTCTACCTGCGGGTGCGGCATCGGGGGCTCCGGTACTTGGATGATGTCGAGGGGGATTAGGATCGATGCCCACTCTCAAGCAAGCCGCGTGCCAACCTGCAACCCATTGATTGTCTATCAAGATGGGACGGGCGGCTCGGCTGTATGCACTATATTGGTGCATTTTCACGAACGGATGCACCAAGCTGGAATTAACGTCGCTGGGCTATCCTGCCGGCTGCTTTCCGGTCCCTCCCGCGCATGAACGACCTGCTCGCCGCGCTCCTGCTCGGCATCATCGAAGGCATCACCGAATTCCTGCCGATCTCCAGCACCGGCCACCTGCTGATCGCCGAGCACTGGCTGGGCGCGCGCAGCGACCTGTTCAACATCGCCATCCAGGCCGGGGCGATCCTCGCGGTGGCGCTGATCTACTGGAAGCGGCTGTGGGGCATGCTGCTGGCCTTCCTCGGCCGGGACGCGCCCGCCGCCTACGACCCGCTGGGACAGACCGCCAGCCCGGCGCAGTCGCGCGACTACGCCTTCAAGCTGATCGCCGCCTTCCTGGTCACCGCGGTCGGCGGGCTGCTGGTGAAGAAGCTGGGCTGGCGCCTGCCGGAGACGGTGACACCGGTGGCGTGGGCGCTGGTGATCGGCGCGGTGTGGATGGTGCTGGCCGAGCAGTTGGCCGCGCGCCGCGCCGCGCGCGAGGGCGAGCGCACCGCGATCACCTGGACCGTGGCGCTGCTGGTGGGCGCCGCGCAGATCGCCGCCGGCGTGTTCCCGGGCACCTCGCGCAGTGCCGCCACCATCTTCGTCGCCCTGCTGGCCGGCACCACCAACCGTGCCGCCGCCACCGAGTTCGCGTTCGTGGTCGGCATCCCCACCATGTTCGCGGCCACCGGCTACGAGTTGCTCGGCACGCTCAAGGCCGGCGGCGGCGCCGGCGAGGACTGGAGCGCGCTGGCGGTGGCGTTCGTGGCCGCCGCGATCACTGCGTTCGTGGCGGTGAAGTGGCTGCTGCACTACATCCAGCGCCACCGCTTCACCGCGTTCGCGGTGTACCGCCTGCTGCTCGGGATCGCGCTGCTGCTGTGGCTGCCGGCCGGGGCCTGAGCGCGTTCACGCCGGCATAACTTGGGATCACTCGGGATGGCGGCATCACCGCAAGGGGAGCATCGCCATGCACCGCTGGTTCATCCTGGCCCTGTCCTCCCTGCTGCTCAGCGCTTGCCCGCGCGCGCCGGCGCCTGCCGCGCCCGGAGCGGGCGCCGATACCGCCCAGGCGACTGCGCTGGCAGAGGAACTGCCGCGCTACCACTGGCGGCTCACGGACGCGCGCGCCTCCGACGGTCGCCGCATCGATGCCCTGTTCGTGCGTGCGGACGCGCCGCTGCAGCTGGACTTCCGCGGCGGCCGGCTCGCGGTGAGCAACGCCTGCAACCGGCTGGTCGGTGGCTATGCGCTGGAAGGCGGGCAACTGGTCGTGGCGCGGCTGGCCGCGACCATGATGGCCTGCCCGGATCCGGCGGTGATGGCGCTGGACACGCAGATCGGCCGGCGCCTGGAGGGCACGCTTGCGGTCACCGCGCAGGCCGGCGATCCGCCGCGGCTGCAGCTGCGCAATGCCGCCGGCGACACCCTGGTGTTCGCCGGCGCGCCGACCGCGCAGACCCGCTACGGCGGGCCGCCGACCCGGATCTTCCTCGAGGTGGCGGCGCACGACGCGCCGTGCGCGCATCCGCTGATCCCCAACGCACGCTGCCTGCAGGTGCGCGAGCTGGAGTACGACGCCAACGGCCTCCGGCGCGGCGCGCCGGGGCCGTTCCAGCCGTTCTCCGGCCAGATCGAGGGCTACACGCATGCCGACGGCATCCGCAACGTGCTGCGGATCGACCGCTACGACGTGCCCAATCCGCCCGCCGATGCGTCGCGTTATGCCTACGTGCTGGACATGGTGGTGGAGTCCGCGCGCGAACCGTGAGCGCGGCCGGCGCGCGTCAGCCGTGCAGGCTGTAGGTGCCGTACAGCGCCGCCTCCGCCAGCACGTGGCCGTGCAGCGCGCGCAGCACCTCGCCGGCGCCGAAGCGCGCCGGCAGCGCCAGGGTCGGCACGTCCAATGCGAACAGGCGGAAGAAGTAGCGGTGCACGCGCAGATCGTGCGGCGGCGGGTAGGGCCCGTCGTAGCCGTGGTAGTCGCCGGCCATCGCCGGATCCGCGGCGAACCAGCCGGTGTAGTCGTTGAGGCCGCGGCGACCGCCGGCATCCAGGCCGGCCGGCTTGCCGTGCACGGTCACCCCGTCGCTACAGCTGCCGGCCGCGATCTGGCGCAGGTCGGCCGGCAGGTCGGCGACCACCCAGTGCACGAAGTCGCCGCGCGGGTGCTCGACCGGGATCGGGGTGGCGGCGTCCGCGACCAGCGCCGGATCGGTCGGGGCATCCGGGTCGATGCACAGCAGGGCGAACGAAGCGGTGCCGGCCGGCACCGCGTCCCAGGCCAGGTGTGGGTTGCGGTTGCCGCCGAAGCCGCCGCCCGGCGCGCCGAGGGCGAACTCCGGCGGGATCGGCTGGCGGTGCTCGAAGCTGTCGCTGCGCAGGATCATGGCGTGTCTCCGGACTTGGAATCGGCATCGGCGGGAGCGCCGAGCAGGCGTTGTACCACCCAGCGCTCGGCGTAGCCGTCGAGGCTGGCGCGTTCGATGAAGCCGCAGTGGCCGCCGTGGCGGGCCAGCTCCACGTGCACCCGCGGCAGGCGCGCCAGCGCGCCGAAGCCGGCGGTCGGGATCACCGGGTCGTCGGCCGCCATCAGGATATCGGCCGGCACCGCCAGCGCGCGCAGGCGGCCACCGGCCACGCGGTAGCCGTCGAAATAGGCGTCGAGGTCGGGGAAGTCGGTGTGGCGCGCGACCATCCACGCGGTCAGCGCGCGCATGCGCAGGCGCAGCACGGCGTCGTCGAACCCATGTAGTTGCGGGAACAGCCGCCGCTTGCGCGCCAGCGACCCGCGCCACTTGCGCTCGAAGTAGCGCAGGTACACCGGCCAGCCGCGCTCCATCGCGTCCATCGTGCGCGCCGGGTCGAGCACCGGGCACACCGCCGCCACCTTCTGCAGTGGCAGCCGCTGCGGATCCGCGCGCAGGCCCAGGCGCAGCGCGAAGTTGCCGCCGAGCGAGTAGCCGGCAGCGAAGTATGGCCGGATCGGCCAGCGCGCGGCGACCTCGGCCGCGGCCTGCACCACCTCGTCCAGGCGGTTGGAGTGGAACAGCCCGGGATTGAGGTGGTGGGTGTCGCCGTGGTCGCGGAAGTTGAGCCGGAACACCGCAGCCCCCGCCTGCAGCAGGCGCGCCGCGGTCAGGCGCATGTAGCTGGAGTCGAGGCTGCCCTCCCAGCCGTGCAGCAGCAGCACCAGCGCGCGCGGCGTCGCCGCCGGCGCGCTGTACACGCCCTGCAGGCGCACCCCGTCGGCCAGCTCCAGCAGCACCGGTTCGTGCCGCGCCGGGGCCTGCAGCAGGCGCCGGCGCGCGCGCAGCCCGCGCAGCGGACTGGACGCGAGCAGCGATTGCAGGTGCGGGCTGCGCAGCAGGCGCGGCGGGCGGTACGGGCTGCGCGCCAGGCTCATGCCTGCGCCATCGCCGCCAGCACCTGCGCGCGCGCGGCCTCGGCGATCGCGCGCCGGCCGCTGTGCGCCTGCGCCGGGATCGGCGGCAGGAACCACACGGTGACCGGGCGCGCCGGCTCGCCGAGCAGGCGCAGGAAATTGCCGAGGAAGCTCTCGCGCGGGGCGAACGCCACGATCCGCTGCGCCGCGCAGCCCTCGCCGTAGCACAATGCGACCGGCTGCACCGGCGCGCCGGCCTCGATCGCGGTGGCGAAGATGCGCGCATGGAACGGGCCGACCTCGCCGCCGTCGCGGGTGCCGCCCTCCGGGAACGCCGCGACCGCGCGCCCGGCGCGCAGGCGCGCCACCATCTCCACCATCACCCGTCCCAGCGAGTCGGCGTTGCCGCGCTGCAGGAAGATGGTCTCCGCGTGCGTGGTCAGCCAGCCGACCACCGGCCAGCCGCGGATCTCGGCCTTGGCGATGAAGCCCATCATGTGCTGCGAGTGCAGGGCGACGATATCCACCCAGCTGACGTGGTTGGCCACGAACAGGGTGCCGCCGGGCAATGGTTCGCCGCGGCGCTGCACGCGCAGGCCGAACACCCGCAGCAGGCCGCGTGCCCACCAGCGGATCGCGGCGTGCGCGCGCGCCTCGCCGCCGAACGCGATCACCAACAGCACCAGCGGCAGGGCGACCAGCAGGTGCCAGGCCAGCAGCGGCAGGCGGTAGCCGTAGCGCAGCAGGCGGCGCAGCGGTGCGGCGGAGGCGCGGTCGGGCATGGCCGGCAAGCTTAGCCGAGGCGCAGGCTCACGGCGCCGCTGGCTCTGCCCCGGGCGGCTGCGGCAGCACCGCCAGGGTCAGCCGGCTCGCGCACACCAGCCGCCCTTCGCCATCCTCGATCCGGATGTCCCAGACCTGGGTGCTGCGGCCCACGTGCAGCGGGCGCGCGGTGGCGGTGACCGAGCCGGCGCGCACTGCGCGCAGGTGGTTGGCGTTCAGCTCCAGCCCGACCACCGCGCCGCCGCCGGCCAGCAGCATGCCGCCGACGCTGGCGACCGTCTCCGCCAGCGCCGCCGAGGCGCCGCCGTGCAGCAGGCCGTAGGGCTGGTGGGTGCGCGCATCGACCGGCATGCGCGCGCGCAGGTAGCCGGGCCCGAGTTCGGTGAACTCGATGCCGAGGGTCTGCATCAGGGTGCCGGCGGCATGGGCGTTGATCGCCGCGACGGTGGCCGCGGCCGGCCAGGTGAACTCGGGCATGGCGTCCGTTCCTCGGGGGCGTGCCTGCGCGGGGGAAGCGCCGGCGCAGCCTAGGCAGCCGGCGCGGTGCCGTCAATGCGCCGCTGCCGGCCGCGGCGCCGGAGGGGCCGCTACAGGATCGGCCGCAGCCCGGCCCCGAACGCGGTGAACAGGCGCACGCCGAGCCACTTCACACCCATGTCCACCTCGGGGAAGTCGCCGACCGGCACGTGGCAGCGGCGGAAGTCGGGAGCGAACGGCGATGGCGGCGCCGGGCAGTCCGGCCCGGGCACGAACTGGTAGCTGGTCGCGTACTTGACCGGCCACAGGTCGAACAGCGGCATCCGCTCGGACAGCCGCGCCAGGGTGAATTCAAGGCCGGGCAGGAGCGGCGACGGGTCGCGGCGGCCGATCGTCCAGGCGTTCTCCGGCGCCATGTCGCGGCGGATGCTGGCGGCCAGCGCGGCGGCGAACGCCGGGTCCGCGACCAACACCGCACTCTCGGTGTTCCAGTGGTCCCCGCGCGGGTCGAAGTTGTGGCTGCCGACCACCCCGACCCGCCCGTCCACCACCAGCGACTTGGCGTGCAGGCCCATGCGCAGCCCGGCCTCGCGCAGGCGCACCGGCAAGCCGCCGGAGGGGAAGATACCCCAGCGCGCCGATTCGCTCTCCGGCGCCTCGCGCAGGCGGTGCGCGGCCAGCCGGCGCGCCTGCAGTCCGCGCGGCGCGGGCGTCGCCGGCGCGGGCGGCGCGTCCGGCAGGTCCACCCCGAGCGCATCCAACCGCAGCGGCGCCGCGGCCGGGAACGGCTTGAACTCGTGGATCTCAAAGCCGAAGTCGCGCAGGTAGCGGCGCTTGTACTTGTACGACAGCGCGTAGGCGATGAAGGCGTCGGTCGCGGCCAGGCTGTTGGTGGAGATCTGCACTCGCGGCGGGGCCGGCTGCCGGTGCAGCTGGCGGAACACGTGCTGGGCCTGCTGCGACAGCACCAGGTACGGCGTCTGCAGCAGGATCTCCGACTGCGCGCCGGCCACCAACGCGCGCAGCGCCGCCCCGGCCGGTTCCGGCGCCTGCCGCGGATCCACCTCCGCGCGGTGCTTGCGCGGGCCGTCGGCGATGAAGCGCACCGGGCCGACCGCCAGCGCGGGGTCGACCAGGTGCGCCTGCTGCCACTGCGGGTCGCCCGCCTCGGCCTGTAGCGCCTGCACCCGCTGCGGGCGGCGGTACGGCGGCGGCGCCAGCGCCGGCGCGCCGTGCGCGCGCAGGTAGCCGGCGACATCCCCCAGGCGCGCCGCCGGCACGCTGTAGGGCGAGTCCCAGAAGGCCTGGAAGTTGCGCGCCATCGCCGCGGTCTCCGGCCCGGCCAAGAGCAGGTCGCGGTCGCGGAAGTTGTAGTCCTCGCCCCAGTCGAAGTACACGTCCTGAACGTTGCGCCCGCCGGTGATCGCCAGCGCGTCGTCCACCAGCAGCAGCTTGTTGTGCATGCGCCGGTTGAGCTGGCGCCAGCAGCAGGCGGAGGCGACCGCGTACATCGGCAGCGACAGCCGCGCGCGGTCCAGCACCGGGTTGTACAGGCGCAGGGCGAAGTTGGCATGCAGCGACGCCAGCGCGGCCAGGGTGCGCACCTGCGCGAACGCCGACAGCTGGTCGACCAGCACCCGCACCTGCACCCCGCGGCGGGCGGCGGCGGCCAGTTCCTGCAGCAACAGCCAGCCGCTGTCGTCCTCGGCGAAGATGTAGGTCTGCAGGTCGATGCTGCGGCGCGCGCTGCGCACCAGCGCGATCCGCGCCGCCAGCGCCTCCGGGCCGTCGTCGAGCAGGCGCAGGAGGTGGCGCGGCCGGTCTGGGCTGGACTCGGCCGCGGCGCGCGCGGCCAGCGCATGCAACGGCGAGGGCGCCGCGCAGGCCTCCGCCGCGGCGCAGTCCAGCGCGTGCGATTGCGCGGCCACGGCGATCGCCTCCGCCTGCGCGCGCGCCGGCGCGCCGAGGCTGGCGCAGCCGGCGGCCGCCAGCAGTGCCAGCACCGCGAACAGGGACGCGGCGACCCGCGCCGCGCCGGTCAAGGCCACCAGAACTCGCGCAGGCGGGCCACGCCCGGTTCGATCACGGCCTGGTCCGGCAGCACAAGCCAGGCGATCGCCGCCGGCGGCATTCCGCGGAAGTCGCCGGACTGGCCGCTGTGCAGCAAGGCCAGCAGGTGCTCCAGGCCGGGGTTGTGCCCGACCAGCAGCACGCTGTCGGCGTCGCGCTCGGCCTCCAGCACCGCCATCAGGGTGCCGGCGGTGGCGTCGTAGATCGCCGGCTCCAGCCGCACCTCGGGCGCGCCGAGCGCGCCGAGTCCGGCCAGGGTCTCGCGCGTGCGCCGCGCCGGCGAGCACAGCACGCGCGCCGGTTGCAGGGCGTGCGCGCGCAGCCAGTCGCCGGCCGCGGCGGCCTCGCGCCGGCCGAGGTCGGACAGCGGGCGCTCGGCATCGTCCTGGCCGGGCGCGGCCGGCTCGGCATGGGCATGGCGCAGCAGGATCAGGGTGCGCATCGGCGGCTCCTCCGGGGGGTCAGGCGGCCTGCAGCCAGCGCTGCAGCGGGGCCCAGTCGGCCTGGTGCTCGCGCACCTGCGCCGAGTGGTAGTCGAACAGGCTGCGCCCAAGCCCGGTCAGCACCACGTAGGCCTGGCTGTCGCGCAGCTGGGCGACCAGCGGGAACGGCCAGGCCTGCAGCTGCTCCAGCGCCTGCTGGCTGGCCAGGGTGTGCGGGCGCAGGCGGTTGCCGACCAGCCCGACCCGCAGCTTGCCCTTGCGGATGCGCGGATGGCGGGCGACGTCCTGCAGGAAGCGCGCGGCGGCCTCCAGGTCCAGCGCCGAGGGCTGCACCGGCACCAAGAGGGCGTCCGCCTCGTCGAGGAAGCCCTCGAGCGTGTCGCGGTCGGCCCCGGCCGGGGTGTCCACCACCACCCGCCGCGTCGCGTCGGGCAGCGCCTTGCGCCAGCCCTTGCGGGTGCCGTCCACCCACGCCAGCGGCGCGGCGCCGAGGGCGGCGCGGCGCATCGCCCAGCGGGTCGCCGACTGCTGCGGATCGGCATCCACCAGGGCGCAGGCGTGGCCATCCGCGGCGGTGGCCGCGACCAGCTGGGTGGCGAGCGTGGTCTTGCCGACCCCGCCCTTGGCGCAGGCGACCAGCCAGATCTTCATGCGCGCCCCTCCGCTGCCGGCATGCGCCAAGCGTACACCGGCGCGGGCTCAGCCCGGCCAGCGCGCGGCCACGTGCAGGCGCAGCCGCGCCAGCGCGGTCTCCACGTCGCTCGCGGCCGGCAGCACCCGGTCCCAGGCCGCCTCGCGCGCGGCCGCCTCCAGCCGCTCCGCCGCCTGCGCCAGCTCCTGCGCGCCGACCAGGCGCGCCGCGCCCTTGAGCTTGTGCGCCTGGCGCGCCAGCCCGGGCAGGTCGCCGGCGCCGTGCCGGGCCTGCGCCTGCGCGAGGTCGTCGTCGCAGCTGGCGAGGAAGTCGATGAGCAGCGCGCGCACCTCGCCATCGTCGCCGCCGGTCAGCGCGTCCAGCACCGCCGGGTCCAGCGGCGGCGGCTGTTCCAGCTGCGGCAGCGCGGCGGCCGGCTCCGCCAGCGCCGCGGCATCCGCGTCCGGCAGCGGCAACCAGCGCCGCAGGCAGGCGTCCAGCGCCTGCAGGCCGACCGGCTTGGCCATGTAGTCGTCCATGCCCGCGCCGAGGCAGCGCTCGGCCTCGCCCTTCAGTGCGGAGGCGGTGAGCGCCACGATCGGGGTGCGCGCGCGCCCGCCGCGGGCCTCCTCCTCGCGGATCGCGCGCGCGAGTTGGTAGCCGTCCATGTGCGGCATGTGCACGTCGGTGAGGACCAGCCCGTAGCGCCCGCTGCGCCAGCGCTGCAGGCCCTCGCGGCCGTCCTCGGCGGTCTCCGCGGCGTAGCCGGCGAGCGCCAGCTGGCGCTGGATCACCTGGCGGTTGGTCGGGTGGTCGTCCACCAGCAGGACCAGCCGTCCGGCCTGCTCGGCCTCGGCCACGGTCGGCAGCCGCCGCGGGCGGAAGCCGCCGCGGCCGTCGCCGGGCAGGCTGGCCTGCGGCAGCGCCTCCGCCGGCGCGCGCGCCAGGGTCAGGTGCAGGCGCAGGGTGGTGCCGATCCCCGGCACCGACTCCATCTCGACCGTGCCGCCCATCAGTTCGGCCAGGCGCCGGCTGATCGCCAGGCCGAGGCCGGTCCCGCCGAAGCGGCGGGTGGTGTCGGCCTCGGCCTGGGCGAAGGGCTGGAACAGCCGCGCCTGCGCCTCCGGGCTGATCCCGATGCCGCTGTCGCTGACCCGGAACACCAGCTGGTCGGCGCCGAGCGCGCCCTGCGCCGGGTCCTCGCCGCGCCATTCCAGCGCCACCTGCACCCCGCCCTCGCGGGTGAACTTGATCGCGTTGGACAGGAAATTGCCGAGGATCTGGCGCAGCCGCACCGGGTCGGCGTAGTGCGCCGGGCCGATCCGCGGGTCGATCTCGCAGCGCAGGCCGAGGCCCTTGCTCGAGGCGGAGCCGGCATGGCTGGCGGTGACGCTGCGCACCAGCTCCGGCAGCGCGGTCGGCACCGGTTCGATCTCCAGCCGGCCGGCCTCGATCTTGGAGAAGTCCAGGATGTCGCCGATGATCCGCAGCAGGGTCTGGGCCGAGGCCTGCACCACGTTCAGCGCCTGCCGCTGCTCGGCATCCAGCGGGGTGTGGGCGAGGATCTCGAGCATCCCGGTGACGCCGATCATCGGGGTGCGGATCTCGTGGCTCATCGCCGCCAGGAACGCGCTCTTGGCCCGGTTGGCCTCGTGCGCGCGCGCCTCGCTGTCGCGCAGGGCGTGCTCCAGGCGCTTGGTCGCAGTGAGGTCGGTGGCCACCGCCAGCAGCCCGACCAGCGCGCCGGTGTCGTCGCGCATGGCCGCCAGCGCCAGCTGCACCGGCAGCCGCCGCCCGCGCTGGTGGCGCAGGGCGAACTCGCGCGGGGCCTCGTGGTGCAGCGCCAGCGCGCGCAGCGCGGTCCAGTCCGCCGCCACCGGCTGCGCATAGGCCTCGGACAGCGCCGCGGCCAGCACGGACAGCGCCTCCGGGTCGAGGATGCGGTCCAGCCGCTCGCGCCCGACCAGGGTCGCGGCCGGCCAGCCCAGCAGTTGCTCGGCGAACGGGTTGACCTGGGTGAACACGCCCTCGGCATCGACCGCGAGGATCGCGGTCGGCGCCGCCTCCAGCAGCAGGCGCTGGAAGTGCTCGCGCCGCTCCAGCGCCTCGCGCACGCGGTCGGTCTGGCGCAGCTGCTCGGTCAGCTGCTGCTCCATGCGCTGCACGTGCGCGCGCAGGCGCAGGAAGCTGTCGAGCACCTCGCCCAGTTCGCCGCTGGCGCGGTAGCGCGGCTGCGCGGCGTAGTCGTGCGCCTGCATCCGGCGCGCCAGCTCGACCAGGGTCTCCACCCCGCGGTAGCCGTTGCGCACGATCCGCCGCCCGACCCAGGCCAGCAGCAGCAGGCTGGCCGCGACCACCGCCACCTGCAGCCAGCCGAGCCAGCGCGCCAGCCGCAGCGCGCGCTCGGCCTGCGCGTCGGCGCGCTGCTGCGCGAGCGCGGCCAGCTGCTGCAGGTCGGCGGCGAGCGGATCCACCGCGGGATACAGCTCGTGGTCGATGAACTGCGCCTGCGCGCGCAGGTCGTCGTTCTCCAGCGCACGCGCGATCACCGCCGCCGCGGCGTCGGCGCGCTCGCGCGACTGCAGCGCCTGCGCCAGCAGCGTACGCTCCGCGCCCTGCAGCGGGCGCGCCTGCAGCGCGCGCCAACCGGCCTCGATCGCCGCGCGCGCGTCCCCGAGCCGGGCGCGCGCGTGGTCCCGCTGGATCAGCGCGTGCCGGGCCTTGACCGTGGTGTCCACCACCCCGCTGCGGTAGGCCTCCGCCAGCCGGTTCAGGTCGGCCATCTCCGCCAGCACGTCGCTGCGGATCTGCTGCAGCGACTGCCGCACCAGCCATTGCCCGAGCTGGTCCAGCGCCAGCAGCAGCACCCCGGTGGCGAGGAACAGCCCGAACAGCCCCAGCCACTGCTGGCGCAGGCCGAGGCGGGACAGGTCCAGGCGCATCCGCAAGGCGCCGGCGGGCTACTGCGCCGGCTGCCGCCAGCGCGCGATCGCGGCGGCCAGCTCCGCGGGGGGCACCGGGCGCCCGATCAGCCAGCCCTGGGCGATGTCGCAGCCGAGCTCGGCCAAGAGCTGCCAGTCCTCGGCGCTCTCCACGCCCTCGGCCACCGTGGTCAGGCCGAGCTTGCGCGCCAGGTCCAGGCTGGCCTCCACCACCGCGCGCTTGCGCGGCTGCGCGGCGACCCCGGTGACGAAGCCCTGGTCGATCTTGAGCTCGGTGAACGGGATCTGCGACAGCTGCGCCAGCGACGAGTAGCCGGTGCCGAAGTCGTCGATCGACAGCCCGAATCCCTTCAGCCGCAGCCGCGCCAGCACCCCGAGCGCGCGCGCGGCGTCGGCCATCACCGAGCTTTCGGTCAGCTCCAGCACCACATCCTCGGGCTTGAGCCCGTGGCGCTCGACGATCGCCTGGTAGCGGTCGGCGGTGGCATCCGCCAGCGCCTGCGGCGAGACGTTGACCGACAGTTCCAGCCGCAGCCCCTGCTCCTGCCAGCGCCGCTTCCATACGCAGGCGGCGTCCAGCATGTGCTCGGTCAGCGCCTCGGCCAGGCCTTCGCGCTCGAGCACCGGGACGAACAGGTGCGGGCGCACCAGCAGGCCGTCGCGGCGCTGCCAGCGCGCGAGCGCCTCGACCCCGACCACCTTGCCGTTGGCGAACTCGGCCTGCGGCTGGAACCAGGGCACGATCTCGCCGGCCGCCAGCCCCGCGCGCAGCGCGCCGGCGTCGACCTCGGTGTCGGCGTCCTCGACCGCCTCCCCGGCCTGCTCGTCATAGCGCTCCAGCACCTGCTCGAGCTTGTCGCGGGTCAGCGGCTTCTCGACGCTGCCGAGCACGCGCAGCCCGTAGGCGCGGGTCATGGTCTGCACGGTGTGCAGCAGCGCCGGATCCAGCGCACTGACCACCACCACCGCGCGCGCCAGGTGCTCCTGCGCGAGGTGGCCGATGCATTCGATGCCGTCCATCCCCGGCATGTCCAGGTCGACCAGCACCACGTCCGGCGGCGCCGCCTGCGCGCGCAGGCACTGCAGCGCCTGCAGCCCGTCCGCCGCCTCCTGCGCGTCGCGCACGCCGAGCTCGGCGAGCAGGCGCAGCGCGATGCGGCGCTGGAAGCCGTGGTCCTCGACCACCATCACCCGCAGATCCGCCCAGCCCATGCGTCGCATCCCCTGCCGCAGGCACAGCCCCGCTAGCCTACCCCAGCCGCGGCCGGGGTGGTGGCCGGCGGGGCGGCCGCGCGACCCCGGCTGCTACCATACCGAGTCTTTGCTCGAACGGCGCCACGCCCCGCGCCGGGACTCCCACCATGACCAGCACCGCCGAACTCTCCTCGCCGGCCTCGGCCAACACCGGCCTGACCCATGGCGTGACCGATCCGGACTACACCCTGGACGACAAGTACCGGCGCCCGCAGGGGCGCATCTACCTGTCCGGGGTGCAGGCGCTGGTGCGGCTGCCGCTGATGCAGCGCCTGCGCGACCAGCGCGCGGGCCTGGACACCGCGGGGTTCATCTCCGGCTACCGCGGTTCGCCGCTCGGCGGGTTCGACCTCGAGCTGTGGCGCGCACGCAAGTACCTGGACGCGGCCGGGGTGAGGTTCACCCCCGGCCTCAACGAGGACCTCGGCGCGACCATGGTCTGGGGCACCCAGCAGGTCAACCTGTTCCCGGGCGCGAAGCACGATGGCGTGTTCGCGATGTGGTACGGCAAGGGGCCGGGCGTGGACCGCTGCGGCGACGTGTTCAAGCATGCCAACGCGGCCGGCACCTCGCGGCATGGCGGCGTGCTGGCGCTGGCCGCCGACGACCACGCCTGCCGCAGCTCGACCCTGCCGCACGGCAGCGAGGACGAGTTCGTCAGCGCGATGATGCCGGTGCTCAACCCGGCCGGGGTGCAGGACATCCTGGAGCTGGGCCTGCTCGGCTTCGCGATGAGCCGCTACACCGGGCGCTGGATCGGGTTCAAGACGATCGCCGAGACGGTGGAGTCCTCGGCCTCGGTGGAGGTCGATCCGTTCGCGCTTGAGATCGTGCTGCCAGGCGATGATGACTTCGCGCTGCCGGAAGGCGGGCTCAACATCCGCTGGCCGGACCCGCCGCTGGAGCAGGAGATGCGCCTGCACCGCTATGCGGTGGTGGCGGCGCAGGCGTTCGCGCGCGCCAACCGGATCGACCGCGTGGTGATCGACGCGCCCGCCGCGCGCCTGGGCATCGTCACCACCGGCAAGAGCTATCTCGACGTGCTGCAGGCGCTGGAATACCTCGGGCTGGACGAGGCCGCCTGCCGCGCCATCGGCATCCGCGTGTACAAGGTCGGCATGACCTGGCCGCTGGAGCCGCAGGGCATCGCGCGCTTCGCGCGCGGGCTGGACGACATCGTGGTGGTCGAGGAGAAGAAGGCCTTCATCGAGCGCCAGATGAAGGAGCAGTTCTACAACTGGCCGCAGGACTGGGGCCGCCGCCCGAGCATCGTCGGCAAGTACGACGAGGCCGGCGAATGGATCCTGCCGTCCACCGGCGAGCTGACCCCGGCCACGATCGCCGGGGTGATCGGCCGGCGCATGCTGCGGCTGGGGCTGGTCGAGGGCGGCCAGGCCGAGCGCATCGGCCAGGTGCTGCAGTGGATGGCGCAGAAGGAAGGCGAGCTGGCGCTGCCGCGCGCCAACTTCCCGCGCGTGCCGCACTACTGCTCCGGCTGCCCGCACAACACTTCCACCCAGGTGCCGGAGGGCAGCCGCGCGCTCGGCGGGATCGGCTGCCACTACATGGTCACCTGGATGGACCGCCGCACCGACACCTTCACCCACATGGGCGGCGAAGGCGTGACGTGGGCGGGCCAAGCGCCGTTCACCGACACCCCGCACGTGTTCCAGAACCTCGGCGACGGCACCTACTTCCACAGCGGCTCGCTGGCGATCCGCCAGGCGATCGCCGCCGGGGTCAACATCACCTACAAGATCCTCTACAACGACGCGGTGGCGATGACCGGCGGGCAGCCGGTGGACGGCGTGCTGACGGTGCCGCAGATCGCCCACCAGATGCGCGCCGAAGGCGTGCAGGTGATCGCGGTGGTGTCCGACGACATCGACAAGTGGACCGACCCCTCGATCTTCCCGGCCGGCACCAGCTTCCACGACCGCCGCGAGCTGGATGCGGTGCAAAAAAGGCTGCGCGAGGTCGCGGGGGTGAGCATCCTGATCTACGACCAGGTGTGCGCCACCGAGAAGCGCCGCCGGCGCAAGCGCGGCAAGCTGCCGGACCCGCCGAAGCGGGTGCTGGTCAATTCGCTGGTGTGCGAGGGCTGCGGCGACTGCGGGGTGAAGAGCTTCTGCGTCAGCGTGCTGCCCAAGGAGACCGAGTACGGGCGCAAGCGCCAGATCGACCAGAGCAACTGCAACAAGGACTTCGCCTGCGTCGAGGGCTTCTGCCCCAGCTTTGTCACCGTCGAGGGCGGGCGCCTGCGCAAGGGCCGCAAGGCGGAGGCGGCGCAGCGGCTGGCGCAGCTGCCCGACCCGGTATTCCGCAGCGACCTCGCGCAGCCCTGGAACATCCTGATCACCGGCGTCGGCGGCACCGGCGTGGTCACCATCGGCGCCCTGCTGGGCATGGCCGGCCACCTCGAGGGCAAGGGCGCGACCGTGCTCGACCAGACCGGGCTGGCGCAGAAGGGCGGCGCGGTCACCACCCACGTGCGCCTCGCGCGCCGTCCTGACGCGCTGCATGCGGTGCGGATCGCCGCCGGCGAGGCCGACCTGGTGCTCGGCTGCGACATGGTGGTGGTCAACGACTACTGGGCGCTGTCCAAGATCCGCGCCGGGCGCAGCACGGTGGTGCTCAACACCTACGAGGCGATGCCCGGCACCTTCACCACCCGCCCCGACCTGCAATTCCCGGCGGCCGCGATCGTGCAGGCGGTGCGCACCGCGCTCGCCGGCGGCGAGCCGCTGCAGGTGGACGCCACCGAACTGGCCACCGCGCTGCTCGGCGACGCCATCGCCAGCAACCTGTTCATGCTCGGCTATGCCTGGCAGCAGGGCCTGGTGCCGATCTCGCACGCCGCGCTGATGCGCGCGATCGAACTCAACGGCGCCGCGGTGGAGATGAACAAGCAGGCCTTCGCCTGGGGCCGGCTGGCGGCGATCGACCTGCCGGCGGTCACCGCCGCCGCCGGGCTGGAACGCGACCCGCCGACCGCGGCCGAAGCCACCCCGCCGCCGCTGCCGCTGCTGGCGGCGACCCCGAACGAGGCGCACGAGTCCGGCCTGATGCCGCAGGCGGCCGACTTGCGCGACGCCGACGAGCTGCGCCACCTGCCGGCTGGCGACCCCGGCGCGGCGCTGCATCCGGCGCTCGACGATACCCGCCTGTCGCGCTCGCTGGACGAGCTGATCGCGCGCCGCCGCGCGTTCCTGACCGGCTACCAGAACGCCCGCTACGCGCGCGCCTACGCCGACTTCGTGCAGCGCGTGCGCGCGGCCGAGGCCGCGCGCGTGCCCGGCAGCCACGTGCTGACCGAGGCGGTGGCGCGCGGGCTGTTCAAGCTGATGGCCTACAAGGACGAGTACGAAGTCGCGCGGCTGTACACCAGCGGCGAGTTCCTGCGCCAGGTGCAGGCCCAGTTCGAGGGCCAGGTGCGCCTGCACGTGCACCTGGCGCCGCCGCTGTGGGCCGGCAAGGACGCCCAGGGCCGGCTGCGCAAGCGCGCCTACGGGCCGTGGGTGTTCCCGGCGTTCCGGCTACTGGCCAAACTGCGCTGGCTGCGCGGCACCTGGCTGGATCCGTTCGGCTACCAGCGCGAGCGCCGCGAGGAGCGTGCCCTGATCGGCGAGTACCGGCGCACGGTGGAGGGCCTGCTGGAACGGCTGGCGCCCGCCAACCTCGCGCTGGCCGCGCAGATCGCCGGCCTGCCCGAGCACATCCGCGGCTACGGCCACGTCAAGGACGCAAGCCTGGCCCGCGCGCGCGCACGGCTGGCGGACCTGCTCGCGCAGTGGCAGGCGGCCTGAGCCCGGCGTCCGCGGCGGCGGCCGGGATCAGGCGCGGGCGACGCCCGCGCCGCGGCTGAGCGCGCACCCGCGCGTTGCCGACCAGCCGGCCGGCGAACGCGGGCGGGCCGATCCGCAGGCAGGCCTCCCGCGTGCCGCCGGATCCGGTCGCCCTCCCGGCCGCAGGGCCGCACCGCGACCCGCGCCGCGCACGGGCCGCCGCGGGCGCGCCGCGCTTACTTGCGCGCGGCGAAGATCGCGCCCAGGTAGTCCGGGGTGCCGGGGATGCGCTCCAGGTGCGGGTAGCGCAGGCCGCCGTGGTAGTCCAGCCTGACCGTGCGGAAGCGGTCGAAGTCGCGCACCAGCAGTTCGATCGGGGCCGGGCTGTCCTTGGCGGCCTTGATCGCGTCCTCCAGCGCCTCCTTGCTGTAGGCCTGGCCATTGACCGCGACCACCGTGCTGCCGCTGCCGAGGCCGGCGTTGAACGCCGGGCTGTCCCAACGCACGTCGGCGATGCTGCCGTCGGCGCCGAGGGTGAGGCCGAGGGAATAGACGAAATCGCTGAAGCCGCCGCGGGTGTTGGCCTTGGCGTAGGCGCTCGGGGTGTCCTTGAACACCAGCTTCCAGCCGGCGGCCTCGATCCCGCCGGTCAGCGGATGGCGGCCGTCCAGGCGTGCGCGCAGGAAGCCGGCCCAGTCGTGCGGATAGACCTGGTTGAGGGTGGCGACCACGTCGTCGAAGGTGTACAGCGACTGGGTGCGCCACTGGCCGTCGTTCTGGCCGAAGAAGGCGCGCGCGAAGTCGTCCAGCGACTTCTTGTTGCCGGTGCCGGCGCGGATCAGGGCGTCGGCCTCCAGCCAGATCAGCTGGCCGCCGGAGTAGTAGTCCTCGCTGAGCTGCCAGTTGCGGTAGGCGCGCGGGGCGCGCGCGGCGATGATCGGGTCGTTGGTGGTGTCCTGGATGTTGCGCCAGGACAGGCCGGGGCGGTTGTCGGCATAGGTGGCGGCGACCAGCGCCAGCGCGTCGAGCGAGGCCGGCAGCGGGCGCATGCCGCTGCGCGCGGCCAGCACGTTGCCCCAGTACTGGGTCTGGCCTTCGTAGACCCACAGCAGAGTGTCCTGCATCGGCACGTTGTAGTTCGGCGTCCACAGGTCGGCCGGCCGGCGGTACTTGCCGTTCCAGCTGTGGGTGAACTCGTGCGGCAGCAGGTCGTCGAAGCCGGTCTTCTCGTTCCAGCCGGTGAAATAGTCGGTGCCGACCCCGTTCTCGCTGGAGCGCTGGTGCTCCAGGCCGTTGCCGCCCAGCTGCGAGGACAGCGACAGCAGGAAGCGGTAATGGTCGTAGTGCTGCGCGCCGAACAGCTTGAGCGCCTGCGCGACCATCGCCTTGTGCTGGGCGATCTGCTCCGGCTTGGCCTCGAGGTACTTGGGTGCGTCGGCGACCACCCCGAGGCTGACCGGCACCTTGCTGCCGGCCGGGGTGAGGTCGATCAGGCGCGCATGGCGGCCGGCGTACACAGGGGAATCCACCAGGATGTCGAGCGGCACGTCCTCGTAGTCCACGGTGTCGCCCTGGCGGCCGTCCTCGTGCAACGCGGTGAACGCGGTCCAGCCGGCCGGGTAGGTCACCCGCATGTCCACCGGGATGCGGTGCACGTAGTAGCCGGCCGGGTACAGCACGGTCGCCAGCGGCTGCAGGTTGAGCATGCTCGGGGTCATCACGATCCGGCCCTGGTTGGGCGCGGTCGGGGTGAGGTACTTGAATTCGGCCACCACCTCGTTGGCGCCGGCCGGCACGTCGAGGTGGAAGGCGGCCACGTCGAGCGGGTCGCGCCGCCACGCCAGCGGCTTGCCGCCGGCGCTGAAGCGGATGCCGGCGATCTTGTCCAGCGGGTTGCGCGGGGTGTGCCCGCCCGGCACCCACATCGGGTAGAGCAGGGTCAGCGGGCCGGGCTGCGCCGGGAGGGTCTCCTTCACCCGGAAGATCCGCTGGGACAGGTTGGTGGCGTCCACCTCCAGCTTGATGGTGCCGGCATAGGGGATGTCGCGCGGCGGCGGAATCGTCGATTCGGCCTGCTGCGCGCGCGCGCCGGCGGCCAGCAGCAGCGGCAGGATCAGGACGGACAGCGGGCGCAGGCGCGGCATCGGGGCACTCCGGATCGGACGATCCGGGCATGGTAGGCGGGGCCGGCCGCGCGCCCCTATGCCGGAAGCCATGCACGCCGCGTGCACGCGGTGCGGACGCCGCCTCCACCCCCGCGCAGGCACACTGGCGGCATCCCCACCCTCTGGAGGTTTCCGATGCGCCCATCGCTGCGCTGGCTCGCCCCCGCCGCCGTCCTGTTGCTGGCGGCTTGCGCCACGCCACCGGTGCCGCCCGCCCCGCCGCCGCCCGCGGCCGGAATGGCGCCTCCCCCGCCGCCCCCGGCCGGCGCACTGCGGCCGGCCCCGCCGCCCCCGCCGACCGCCGCCCCGGGCCAGCGTCCGCCGCCGCCCGCCGCGCCGCCCGCCCCACCTGCGCCGCCCGCCGCGTCCGCGCCACCGCCGCCCGCGCCGCCGATGGCCTGCGATGCCGGGCCGGCCCAGCGCTTCGTCGGCCAGTCGGCGAGCGCGACCAACGTCGAGGCCGCGCGCCGCGCCGCCGGCGCGCGCACGGTGCGCAGCCTCATGCCGGGGCAGCCGATGACGATGGACTACCGCGGCGACCGCCTGAACGTGCTGCAGGACGCCGCCGGCCGCATCGCGCAGATCACCTGCGGCTGAGGCTCAGCCCGGCCCCGGTCCGTCCGCGACGGCGGGCGGGGGCTCGGCGGCCACGCGCCGGCCGGCGCGCCAGGCGATCGTGGCCGCCGCCGCCAGCAGCAGTGCCGCCAACAGGAACGCGATGCCCGGCAGCCGCAGCGGCGCGTGCGGGCCGATGAAGAACCCGAAGCTGCCGGCGAACAGCGCCGGCGCGACGATCCCGGCCAGCGACACCAGCCCGCTCAACGCGCCCTGGATGCGCCCCTGCATCTGCGCCGGGATCTGGCGGGTGATCAGCGCCATCGTCGCCGGCGAGGCGATCGCCCACAGCGCGCTCAGCGGCAGCCCGAGCAGGAACACCCAGCCCTGCCCGGCCAGCCCGTACACCAGGAACCCGAGCGCGCCGCAGCCGAGCCCGAGCAGCATCGCGCGGCGCTCGCCCAGCCGCTTCACCGCGCGCCCGACCACCGCCACGTTGACCACCACGCTGAGCACCCCGACCAGCGCCAGCACGTAGCCGGCGGCGCGCTCGCCCCAGCCGAACGCGGCGTCCGCGAACAGCACGAAGGTGCTCGGGTACACGTAGTGGGCGAAGTTGGCGATGAACACCACCGCCACCAGCGGCCAGATGCGCGGGAACTCGGCCAGCAGCCGCACCCCGCCGAGCGGGCGCGCGTGCCGCCAGTCGAAGCGCGCGCTGCGCCGCTCCGGCGGCAGCGACTCCGGCAGCACCAGCAGCCCGTACAGGAAATTGAGCAGCGCCAGCGCCGCCGCCACCCAGAACGGCAGCCGGTGTTCGATCGCGCCCAATACCCCGCCCAGCAGCGGGCCGATGATGAACCCCAGCCCGAACGCGGCGCCGATCAGGCCGTAGCTCTTGGCGCGGCGCTCGGCCGGCACCACGTCGGCGATGTAGGCATTGGCGGTGGTGAAGCTGGCCGAGGTGATCGCCGAGACCACCCGGCCGACGAACAGCCAACCCAGGCTCGGGGCCAGCGCCATGAACACGAAGTCCACCCCCAGCCCGAGACAGGACAGCAGGATCACCGGGCGCCGCCCGTAACGGTCGGACAGCGCGCCCTGCACCGGCGCGCTGAAGAACTGCACCAGCGCGAAGGTGAACGAGAACACCCCGGTCCAGTACGCCGCCTGCGAGGTGCTGCCGCCGACGAACTGCTGCACCAGGTGCGGCAGCACCGGGATGATCAGCCCGAACGCGATCACGTCGATCAGGACGGTGACGAAGATGAAGGCGAGCGCGGCGCGGCGGCCGGGCAGCAGGGTCGGGATCGGCACGCGGGCCTCGCTCAGGCGGCGGTGAAGGCATCCGCGGCCAGCACCGCGGCATGCTCGCGGATGTCCTCGGGCCAGCGCTGGATGTGTTCGTGGAAGGCGCAGAAATCGCCGGCGAACAGCGCGCGCCCGGCCGCCTCGCAGCCGGGCAGCTCGCGCGCCATCGCCTGCAAAAAGCGCCAGGTGGCCTCGCGCGCGGCGCCGCGGCGCTCGCCGGCGGCGGCCACCCGCGCCTGCTCGACCAGCCGCCGCAGCGCCACCGAGGCCCCGCCCGGCTGCACCGCCAGCCAGTCCCAGTGCTGCGGCAGCAGGGTGACCTCGCGCGCGATCACGCCCAGGCGCGGTCGCCCCGGCCCGCGCGGCGCGCGCGCACCGCCGGCACGCGCGCTGCGCGGCTCGGCCAGCCAGCGCAGCAGCTCCGCCTCCGGCAGCGCCAGCGGCAGCTCCACGCTGCGCCCGCTGGCGTCCTCGAACACCTGCACCCGGTGCCCGCGATCGTGCGCCTGCTTGGCCTTGAGCGCGACGTGCCGCAACTCGCCGCTGGCGATGCGGGACTGGTCGGCGAACGCGGTGCAACGCAGGGACGGCAGGCTCATGGCGGGGGGCGGGGGCGGGCGCGCCCATTGTCGCGGCGGCCACGCCCGCCTCCAAGCCGCGCGGGTCGGCTCAGCGGCGGCCGTTGCCGACCTCGATGAAGCGCAGGAACTCGGCGCGCGTGCGCGCGTCCTCGCGGAAGCAGCCGAGCATCTTGCTGGTGACCATGCTCACCCCGCGCTTGTGCACGCCGCGGGTGGTCATGCACTCGTGCGCGCCCTCGACCACCACCCCGACCCCGCGCGGCTGCAGCACGTCCTGGATGCAGCGCGCGATCTGCGCGGTCATCTTCTCCTGCACCTGGAAGCGGCGCGCGAACGCATCCACCACCCGCGCCAGCTTGCTGATGCCGACCACCTTGCCGTCCGGCAGGTAGCCCACATGGACCTTGCCGATGATCGGCGCCATGTGGTGCTCGCAGTGGCTCTCGTACTCGATGTCGCGCAGGATGATCATCTCGTCGTAGCCGGCCACCTCCTCGAAGGTGCGCTTGAGGTACGCCTCCGGGTCGATCGCGTAGCCGCTGAACCAGTCGGCATAGGCCTTGACCACCCGCTTGGGGGTCTCGAGCAGGCCCTCGCGCGTGGGATCGTCGCCGGCCCAGCGCAGCAGGGTGCGGACGGCCTCCTCGGCCTGGGCACGGCGGACGCCGTGGCGGATCTCGTCGTCGGACATGGGGGCGGTTCCGGGGGGAACGGGGATCGTAACCCGCGCCGCGGCGCGGGACATCAGCTCTACGGCGCCGGACCCGCATTCGATGCACCCGCACGCCGCCCGCGCATCGCCAGTGCCACCACCGCGCCGGAGGCGAAGGTCAGCGCCGCCACCGCCAGGATCGCCGCGCGCAGGCCGAAGCGGTCGGCCAGCAGCCCCGCGGCGAGCGCACCGACCGCGTAGCCGAGGTCGCGCCAGAAGCGGTACACGCTGAGCGCCCGCGCGCGCCAGGCCGGGGCCGCCGCATCGGACACCGCGGCCAGCAGGCTCGGGTACACCATCGCGGTGCCGACCCCGAGCAGCACGCTGCCGGCCAGCCAGCCGGCGAAGCGGCCGCTGAGCGCGGTCAGCGCCAGGCCCGCGGCCTGCACCCACATCCCGGCCACGATCAGGCCCTTGCGCCCCCAGCGGTCGCTGAGCGGCCCGGTCACCACCTGCAGCGCGCCCCACACCACCGGATACACCGCCTTGAGCAGGCCGATCCGCTCCAGCCCCAGTCCTAGCGCCGCGAAGAACAGCGGGAACAGGCCCCAGCTCATGCCGTCGTTGAGGTTGTTCACCAGCCCGGCCTGGGAGGCCGCGAACAGGTCGCGGTCGCGCCAGCTGGTGCGCGCGAAGACCTCGGCGAACCCCGGCCCCGGCGCCCCCACCGGCGCCGCACGCGCTTCCAGCGCCACGTATGCGGCGGTGTCGCGCACCAGCGTCCACGACAGCAGGGTGCCGGCCACCGCATAGCCCACCCCGAGCCACAGCGGCGCCGGGCGCAGCCCATGGCGCGCGGCCAGCCAGCCGGTGGCGAGCGCGGTGGCGCCGACCGCGAGATAGCCGGCGAACTCGTTGAGCCCGACCGCCAGGCCGCGCTGGCGCGGCCCGACCAGGTCGATCTTCATCACCACCGTCATCGACCAGGCCAGGCCCTGGCTGGCGCCGAGCAGGACGTTGGCCGCCACGATCCAGCCCCAGTCCGGCGCGGCGATGATCAGCCACGGCACCGGCAGCCCCAGCACCCAACCCAGCAGCAGGGTGCGCTTGCGCCCCCAGCGGTCGGCCAGCTGCCCGGACACCAGGTTGGCCGCCGCCTTGACCAGGCCGAAGCTGACGATGAAGGCGGTGACCAGGCTGGCCGACGCGAGGTGGAACTGCTCGCTGCCGATCAGCGGCACCACCGTGCGCTCGATCCCGACCAGCCCGCCGACGCAGGCGTTGACCACCACCAGCAGCGCGAACTGGCGCCAGTTGGCGCGCAGGCCGAGGCGGACCGGAGCCGGCGGGGCGGGTGGGGTCATCCGCGCAGCCTACCCGTGGCCACGCCCGCCTGCCTGCGCCATCAGAACCACAGGCGCACGCCCGCGACCCAGCGCCCCTCGCGCACGGGCCATCCCGCCGCCCGGCGCAGGCGCGCGGTGGTGCCGTAGCCGCGCTCCCACTCCCAGCCGAGATAGGGCGCGAACTGGCGGTCGATCTCATAGCGCAGGCGCAGCCCCGCCTCCAGCGTGGCCAGCCCCGCGCCCAGCCGCCAGGCCGGATCCGCGCGCGCCTGCACCAGGGCTTCCGCGCGCCACTGCAGGATCAGGCGGTTGCTCAGCAGGGTGTCGTACTCGCCGTCCAGCCGCAGCTGGTGACGGCCGGCGCGGCCGAGATAGGCGGTCGCGGCCAGCTCGAACTTGTACGGCGCCAGCCCCTGCACGCCGAGCCCGAGCCAGTCGCGCCGCGGCCCGTCGCCGCGCTGCTGGCGCACGCCGGCGACCACGTCCCACCACGGGCGCACCGCGCGTCCGGCGAACAGCGCCAGCTCGCCCTGCTCCAGCCGGCCCGCGGCAGCATGCCCGCGGGTGCGCCACCACAGCCGGTCGAGATCGCCGCCGATCCAGCCCTGCGCCTCCCACTGCCAGGCACCGGCCGCGGCCGGCACCGCCTCCAGGCGGTCGATCAGGCTGTAGCTGTAGATCCCCTCGCCGTGCCTGTGCATGTGCGCGTGCAGCGACGGAAACGCGGCCGCCAGGTCCTGCGCGGTCGGCGGCGGAATCGGCGTGCGCGGCGCGGCGGTGGCCGGCAGGTCGTCGGCCCCCGGCGCAGGGGGCCTCTGCGCGTGATCCCTCTGCGCGTGATCCCTCTGCGCGTGATCCATCTGCGCGTGATCCATCTGCGCGTGATCCATCTGCGCGTGATCCATCTGCGCGTGATCCATCTGCGCGTGGTCCCTCTGCGCGTGGTCCCTCTGCGCGGGGTCCCTCTGCGCGGGGTCCCTCTGCGCGGGGTCCCTCTGCGCGGGGTCCCTCTGCGCGGGGTCCCTCTGCGCGTGGTCCATTTGCGCGTGGTCCATTTGCGCGTGATCCCTCTGCGCGTGATCCCTCTGCGCGTGATCCCTCTGCGCGTGATCCAGCTGCGCGGGGCTCTGCCCCCGATGCGCTGCGCGCAGCGGCGGCACCTGCAGCGCAGGCCCGGGCGGCGATGCGGCCTGCCGGGCGGCGACCGGAGCCGCGGCCAGCGCGGCGGCGAGCGCGGCCGCCAGCGCCAGCGCGGCCGGGAGGCACGGCGCATTCATGGCTCCACCCGCACTTCCCGGAACATGCCGGATTCCATGTGGAAGAACAGGTGGCAGTGGTAGGCCCAGCGCCCGAGCGCGTCGGCGCGCACGCGGTAGCTGCGGCGGGTGCCGGGCGGCATGTCCACCGTGTGCTTGCGCAGATGGAAGCGGCCGTCGGCATCTTCCAGGTCGCTCCACAGCCCGTGCAGGTGGATCGGGTGGCTCATCATGGTGTCGTTGACCAGCACGATCCGCACGCGCTCGCCGTGGCGCAGGCGCAGCGGAGTGCTCTGCGCGAACTTGACGCCGTCGAACGACCATGCGAAGCGCTCCATGTGCCCGGTCAGGTGCAAGGTGAGTTCGCGCCCGGGCGCGCGGCCGTCCGGGTCCGGGAACAGGCTGCGCAGCGCGCCGTAGGTGGCCACCCGGCGCCCGTTGCCGCGCAGCCCGACCCCCGGATCGTCCAGGCGCGGCTGCGGGTCCATCGCCTGCATGTCCACCAGCGGATTGTCGGCAAGGCGCGCCGCGCCGGCCGCGGCATGCCCTGCGTGCCCGGCCTGGCCGGCGTGCGCCATCCCGGCGCCGCAGCCGCCCTCCATCCCCGCCATTCCGCCCATCGCCGCGCCGCCGCCGTGGCCCATGTCGGCCATGCGCAACAGAGGCCGCGGGTCGAGCGGCGGCACCGGGGCGCGCAGGCCGGGGCGGGTGGCGAGGGTGCCGGCGACCCAGCCGGTACGCGCCGCATCCTGCGCGAATACGGTGTAGGCCTCCTGCCCGCGCGGCTGCACGATCACGTCGTAGGTCTCGGCGACTGCGATGCGCAGTTCGTCGACCGTCAGCGGGTGCACGTACTGCCCGTCCACCGCCACGATCGTCATCTCCAGCCCGGGGATGCGCAGGTCGAAATAGGTCATCGCCGAGCCGTTGATCAGGCGCAGGCGCACGCGCTCGCCGGGGCGGAACAGCGCAGTCCAGTTGTCCGCCGCGGTGTGGCCGTTGAGCAGGTAGGTATAGGTGTGCGCGTTGACGTCGGACAGGTCGGTCGGGGTCATGCGCATGCGGCCCCAGGCCGCACGGTCGCGCAGGGTGGCGCGTAGCCCGTCGCGCCCGGCGTCGCGCAGGAAGTCGGCGACCGTGCGCTGGTAGGTGTTGTCGTAGCTCGGCATCTTCTTCAGCCGCGCCATCAGCGCCGCCGGCGGCAGGTCGGTCCAGTCGGACAGCATCAGCACGTAGTCGCGCTCGTACGCGAACGGCTCCGGTTCCAGCGGGTCGATGATCAGCGGCCCGTACAGCCCCGCCTGCTCCTGGTAACCGGAGTGGCTGTGGTACCAGTAGGTGCCGCTCTGGCGCACACGGAAGCGGTACAGGTAGCTCTCGCCGGGGCGGATGCCGTCGAAGCTCAGCCCGGGCACGCCGTCCATGTCCGCCGGCAGCAGGATGCCGTGCCAGTGGATCGAGGTGTCCGGGCCGTGGATCGCGCCGGGCGGCAGCGCGTTGCGCACGCGCAGGCGCACCTCGCTGCCCTCGCGCCAGCGCAGCACCGGGCCGGGCAGTTGGCCGCCGAGGGTCACCGCCGGGCGCGGGCGGCCGGTGAAATTCACCCAGGTCTCGCCCACGCTGAGGTCGAAGTCGGTGCCGGCGACCACGCCGGGCGCATCCGGCGCACGCAGGGTCCAGGCGGGGCGCGGCCACAGGGCCGCCAGGCCGGCGCCGGCCAGGCCCTGGACGAACCGGCGGCGGGTCAGGCCGGCCGCGGTGGGCGCGGCCGGCAACAGCAAACGGGCAGACATGCCGAAATCTCCTGAGAAAACGCACGGGTCAAGGCCGCGCGGCAGGCGCGGACGGACGGCGCGCAGGGCGCGCAGGGCCGTGCGTCAGGCGATCGGCGGGCGCAGCAGGCGCGCGGGCGGGGCGGCGGCCAATCCGCTGTGCGGCGGCGCCGGCGGGGCGGTCGCGGCCGACCCCGGCGCCGGCACGGGCAGCGGTGGCAGCAATGCGATCCCGGCATGCAGGCAGTCGCAGCCGGCGCGCCCGTGCTGCGCATGCGGGCACGGGCAGTCCGGCGCGTGCGCGGCGGGCGCCGGCGCGGCCGCATGGCAGGGCGGCACGGCGCCGGCACGCGCCTGTGCATGCGCATGTGCAGCAGGTGCTGATGGAGACGCCAGCGCGGCGGCGGCCATCCGGGTCGCGGCCATCGCCTGGGCGACGCCGCCCAGCACCAGGCTGAGCAGCAATAGGACGCGCAGCAGGGGCGGCAGCGCTCGGCGCATGCCGGCACTCTAGCCGATGCCGGCGCCGCACGCGGCGTCCGGCCCTGCCGGATGGCCGAGCCCTCCCCGCCGTTCGGCCGATGGTCGGCGCCTGCCGCGCCCGCCACACTGTCGCGCAGTCCCCGCTACGCCTGCCACCATGCCCGGATCGACGATGCCCGCTGCGACTGCCCTGCTGCTGGCCGGCCTGCTGCTGGCCGGCTGTGCCCGCGCCCCGGCCGCCGAGGACTCCGCTGCCGCACCGCCTGCCGCCGCGTCCTCCACACCCACGGCGGGCACCGGCGCGGGCGACGACCCCGAGCTGGCGGCGCTGCGGCGGCTGCATCCGCCGGAGGCCTGCCAGCTGCTGCCGGTCGCGCAGCTGGGCACCGTGTTCCCGGGCCAGAGCTTCAAGGTCCAGCAGGCGCTGCCGCCGCGCCTGAGTGGCTATGCCTGGGATTCCCGCTGCAGTTACGCGGCCGGGATCGGCAGCATCGCCCAGGCGCCGACCACCCCGACCCATACCGTGGACCTGTTCGTGCGCACCCCGGCCACGCCCGAGAAGGCGCGCGCCAACCTCGCCGAACGCCACCGCCAGGCGCTGACGACCACCGGCTACCAGCCGCTGCCGCAGCTGGGCGAGGACGCGCATGCAGTCAGCCAGACCGGGCTGGTCTCGGTCTGGCTGGTCAAGGGCGGCAGCGAGCTGCAGCTCAACGCCAGCGACATCCAGACCCCGAACGCGGAGAAGCTGCGCCGGCTGGTGGCGCTGGCGCAGGCGCTGTAACCCGGCGGACGCCGTTTACTCCGCCGGCGGCAGCGCCGGGTCGGCGGCCACGTCCACCTCGCGCAGGCTGCGCTCGATCGCGCGGGTGCGCACGCCGGTCTGCTCCAGCTGGCGGCTGGCCTGGTCGAGCTTGGCCTTGACGTTGTCGAGCACGTCGCCGAACTTGCCGAACTCGGTCTTGGCCTTCTCCAGGATCCGCCATACCTCGGCCGAGCGCTGCTCGATCGCCACCGTGCGGAAGCCGATCTGCAGGCTGGTCAGCAGCGCCAGCAGGGTGGTCGGGCCGGCCAGGGTGATGCGGTGCTCGCGCTGCATCGCCTCGAACAGCCCGGGCCGGCGCAGCACCTCCGCGTATAGCCCCTCGCTGGGCAGGAACATCACCGCGAACTCGGTGGTGTGCGGGGTGGCGACGTATTTGCGGATCTCGCGCGCCTGCAGCCGCACCGCGCGCTCCAGCGCCTCGCCGGCGGCGCGCACCGCCTCGCCGTCCGCGCGCTCCTGTGCGTCCAGCAGGCGCTCGTAGTCCTCGCGCGGGAACTTGGCGTCGATCGGCAGCCACACCGGACCGCCGCCACCGGTGCCGGGGAAGCGCACCGCGAACTCGACCCGGCGGTTGCTGCCGGGCACGGTCTCCACGTTGGCGGCGTACTGCTCCGGCGCGAATACCTGCTCCAGCAGCGCCGCCAACTGCACCTCGCCGAACACGCCGCGCGACTTCACGTTGGTCAGCACCCGCTGCAGGCCGCCGACGTCGGCCGCCAGCTTGCCCATCTCGCCCAGGCCCTGGTGCACCTGCGCCAGCATCCGCTGCACGCTGGCGAAGCTCTCGGTCAGGCGGGTCTCCAGGGTGGCATGCAGCTTCTCGTCCACGGTGGCGCGCATCTGTTCGAGCTTGCGCGCGTTGTCCTCGCGCATGCCGGTGAGCTGCTGCTCGAGGGTGGCGCGCAGCTCGCCCAGGCGCGCCTCGTTGCGCTGGGTGAGCTCGCGCAGGCCGGCCGCCAGCGCCTCGGCATGGCGCTGCTGCTGCTGTGCCAGTTCCTGGCGCGCGGCGCGCGCATCCTCGACCAGCGCCGCGCGCAGCGCCTCGAGGCGGGCATCGGTGCGCGCGGTCAGTTCGTCCAGGCGCGCGTCGGTGCCGGTCGCCACCGCCTGCAGCTGCAGGCCGAAGCCGTCGATGCGCTGGGCCTGCTGCAGGGCCAGACTGTCCAGCCGCCCGCGCAGGTCCTCGCGGGCGTCCTGCGCGTGCGCGCGCAGAGCCTGCGCCAGCGTGTCCTGTTGGCGGCGCGGGCCGCGCAGCAGCAATGCCAGTGCCACCAGCAGCAGCGCGGCATTCAAAATGAGCAGGACGATCGCGGCGGTAGTCGGCATCGTGGCAGTGTAGCCAGCGGCGGTCGCAGCGGCAGCGACGCTCAGCCGACCGCGACCCCGAACAGGCGCCCGATGCCGGCGGTCACCGCCAGCGCCAGCGCGCCCCACAGCAGCACCCGCCCGGCGCCGCGCCAGCCGTTGCCGCCGGCGATGCGCTCGGCCAGGTAGCCCATCAGCAGCAGCAGGAGCAGGGTGGCCGGCACGATCGCGGACGCCAGGCTGGCGGCCGGCCAGCGCCACGCCAGCAGCACCGGCGGCAGCGCGCCGGCGGTGAATGCCGCGGCCGAGGCCAGCGCGGCCTGCACCGGGCGCGCGCGCAAGCGGTCGTGGATGCCCAGCTCGTCGCGCAGGTGGGCGTCGAGGCCGTCGTGCGCGGTCAGCTGCTCGGCCACCTGGCGCGCCAGCGCCGGCGCTACCCCGCGCTGCACGTAGATCTGGGTCAGTTCCTCGAGCTCGGCCTCCGGATGCTCGTCCAGCGCGCGCGCTTCGATCCGCGCATCCGCCGCCTCCGCATCCGCCTGCGAGCTGACCGAGACGAATTCGCCGGCGGCCATCGACAGCGCGCCGGCCGCCATCCCGGCCAGGCCCGCAAGCAGGATCGCGTCCGCATGCGCGCGCGCGCTGGCCATGCCGAGCACCAGGCTGGCGGTCGAGATCAGGCCGTCGTTGGCGCCCAGCACCGCCGCGCGCAGCCAGCCGCCGTGCTGGCTGCGATGCGGCTCGGCGTGCGGATGCGGGATGTGCATGCGGCCTCCGGCGGGAGTCAGTCGAGCACGCGGCAGAATACTGCCTTCAGGTAGCGCGATTCCGGCACCTGCGCCAGCCACGGGTGGTCCGGGCCGGCACCGGCGACCTTCAGCACCTGCACCTTGCGGCCGGCGTAGAACGCGGCGCGGCGCAGCATGTCGAGGAACTGCTCCTCGCTGACCAGGCCGGTGCAGCTGAAGGTGGCGAACAACCCGCCGGGCCTCACCACCCCCAGCGCCAGCTTGTTCATGTCGAGGTACTTCTTGAGCGCGGCGATCACCTGCTCGCGGTCACGGGTCATCTTCGCCGGGTCCAGCACCACCAGGTCGAAGCGCTCGCCGTTGGCGGCCGCATCGCGCAGCCACGGGAAGATGTCGGCCTGCACGAAACGCGGGCGCACCTGGTTGAGCTGTGCGTTCTCGCGCGCGATCGCGATCACCGCCGGGTCGATGTCCACCCCGACCACTTCGGCCGCGCCGGCCACCGCCGCGTGCACCGCGAAGCCGCCGGTGTTGCAGCACAGGTCCAGCACCCGCCGGCCGGCGGCCTGTGCCGCGACCCAGCGCCGGTTCTCGCGCTGGTCGGCGAAGAAGCCCGTCTTGTGCGCGCCGGCCGGATCCGCGCGGAAGCGCACGCCGTACTCCTGCACCAGCGCCGGCGCAGTGCCCTGGGTGTCCTTGTAGTCGAAGCTCTCCTGCTTCTGCACGTGCTCGTCGGCGAAGCTGTGGAAGCGGCAGCCGGGGAAGTGCGCGCGCAGGGCGTCGAAGATGATGCTGCGGTGGCGCCAGGCGCCGGCGCTGAAGAACTCGACCACCAAGAGGTCGTCGTAGCGGTCCACCACCAGCCCGCTGAGGCCGTCGCCCTCGCTGTGGACCACGCGCCAGGCGGTGGAGACTTCGTCGAGCCGCAGGATGTCGCGGCGCAGGCGCACCGCCTCGCCGATCTTGCGCGCGAACCAGGCGGCGTCCACCGCCACGTCGGGGTCGCGCTCGAGCAGGCGCACGGCGATCCGCGAGTGGCCGTTGTAGAAGCCGCGCCCGACGAACGCGCCATCCACCCCGACCACCTCGACGATGCTGCCGGGCTTGGGCCGCTGCGCGGGCTTCTCGACCAGGCGCTGGAAGATCCACGGGTGGGTGGAGTTCCAGGCGTTCTTCAGCCGGATCACGGGCAGGGCGTCGGTCATCGGGCGCGGGGGTGGCGGGCGTAGGCGCGGGTGGGCTATTCTCGCGCAACCCGAAGGGGAGTAACTCCGCGCGCGGCGGTCGTCATGACGGGCCGGCATCCAGGCGATGCCGCCCCGGCCCCGCGGCAGGCCGCCGGCCTGCGAGTGAGACCTTCGCCTGCCGGCGAAGCGTGTCCCCTTCCTCCATGCCCGCGCATGGTCGCGCCCGCCGGCATCCCCAACGACGAGGATGCCCATGGAGACGATCGGTTCCCCCCTGCTGTGGACGGTGTTCGCCGGCGTGGTGCTGCTGGCGCTCTTGGCCGACCTGGTGCTGATGCGCCACGGCGGGCCGCACAAGGTGAGCTTCAAGGAGGCGGCGTGGTGGAGCACGGGCTGGGTCGCGCTGGCGCTGGCCTTCAACGCCTGGCTGTGGTGGCACGCTGGGCAGCGCTTCGGCGCCGCGGAAGGCGAGCGCATCGGCATGGAGTTCTTGACCGGCTACCTGGTCGAGAAGGCGCTGGCGGTCGACAACATCTTCGTGTTCCTGATGCTGTTCGGCTACTTCGCGGTGCCGGAGCTGCAGCGCCAGCGCGCGCTGGTGATCGGCATCATCGGCGCGATCGTGCTGCGCGCGCTGCTGATCTTCGCCGGCGCGCTGCTGCTGGCGAAATTCCACTGGATCCTCTACCTGTTCGGCGCCTTCCTGCTGTTCACCGGGGTGAAGATGTGGCGCGCGGCCGGCGAGGAGCCCGACCTCGACCGCAACCCGGTGCTGCGCTGGCTGACCGCGCACGTGCCGTTCGTGCGCCGCTACGTGGGCAGCGCGCTGTGGATCGGCCGCGGCAGCCGGCGCAAGTTCACCCCGCTGTTCATCGTGATCGCGATGATCGGCATCACCGACGTGATCTTCGCGGTGGATTCGATCCCGGCGATCTTCGCCATCACCGCCGATCCGTTCATCGTGCTGACCAGCAACGTGTTCGCGGTGCTGGGCCTGCGCGCGATGTTCTTCCTGCTGCAGGGCATGGCCGACCGCTTCCACCTGCTGCCCTACGGCCTGGCGCTGGTGCTGGTGTTCATCGGCGCCAAGATGCTGCTGGTGGACCTGTACAAGCCGCCGGTGCTGCTGGCGCTGGGCGTGGTGGCGGCGATCATCGGCACCACCATTGCCCTGAGCCTGCGCTTCCCGCCGGCCACGCGCTGCCCTCCCGGCTGAGGGCAGCGGCGCGCCGGCGCCTTGCGTCGGCGCCGACGCCCCCCACTTCGCTGCAATGGATCAGCCCGACCTGCCCGCCGTCCAACGCGACCGCCGCCGCCTGCGCCGCGCCGTGCTCGCCAGCGGCGGGTTCGTCCTCCTGCTCGGGGCCTGCTTCCTCGCCCAGCAGGCGTTCGACCCGACTGCGCTGACGGTGACCCCCGGCCGCCGCGCCGGCCTGCTCGGCGTGCTCACCGCACCGCTGCTGCACGGCTCGCCGGCGCACCTGCTGGCGAATGCGAGCGCGCTGCTGCTGCTCGGCACTCTGGCGCTGGTCGCCTACCCGCGCGCGAGCGTGCGCGCGCTGCCGCTGCTGTGGCTGGGCTCCGGCCTCGGGGCGTGGGCGCTGGGCGAGCCCGGCAGCCACCACCTCGGCGCCAGCGGGCTGACCCACGGCCTGCTGTTCCTGCTGTTCACGCTCGGGCTGCTGCGCCGCGACCGCGCCGCGCTGGCGGCGGCGATGCTGGCCTTCGCCTTCTACGGCGGGATGCTGCTGACCGTGCTGCCGCGCGAACCGGGGGTGTCCTGGCAGTCGCACCTGGGCGGCGCACTGGCCGGGATCCTCGCCGCACTCCTGTTCCGCCGCAGCGACCCGCCGCCCGTGCGCGCGCCCTACAGCTGGGAGCTGGAGGAGCAGCAGGCCGCGGCCGCGCGCGAACACGCCGCCGCGGACGCTGCGCAGTTCGAACCGCCCGCGCCGGCCGACGTGCCGGTGCTGTGGCAACGCCCCACGCCACCGGCGCAAGCAGGGGAGCGCAAGGTAGTGCCGCTGCGGCGGCCGCGGGAGTGAGCCGCGGCCCGGCGCCTCGCCCTGGCCTGGCAGTGTCGAGAGCACCCACGGCAAATCGGCCGCTCCGCATGGTCTGACACATCTGTGCCGCGAGCGGCCTGCCGAGCTTGGTCCTCGCGGCAGCAATCACTATGATGCACGCCCCGCCAGGACAGGCGGGATCGACCATCACAAAAGGAGTTACAACATGAAGAAGTCCCTGATGGCAGCCGCCGCCCTGATGCTGTGCGGACTGTCGGCCTCGGCCACCGCCGGCGATGGGTTCGTCCGCGCCGAGGTCGGCCAGAGCAAGGTCAAGGCGATCCTGGAGGACGTCGGCAGCTCGCATGACAAGGACACGGCGTATTCCCTGCGCGGCGGCTACTGGTTCAATCCGAACTTCGCTGCGGAAGCCAGCTACAGCCACTTCTACGACCGCCCCCTGTTCAAGGACGGTCAGGGCCGCGCGGACGGCAAGCTGTCTGCCATCGGTCTTGGCATGATCGCCAAGGAGCACGCCACCGAAACCGATCTCGGGTTTTTCGTGCAGCTGCGCGCCGGTATCGCCCGCAGCAAGTTCTCGATCCGGTCCACGCAAGGCAACGACAGCGAGACTTCCAACCGGCCCTACTATGGCATCGGCGCCGGCTACGACTTCAGCAAGACCTTCGGCGTCAGCCTGAATTACGACCACAACCGGGCGTCTGTTGGCGCACTGCGCCTGCGCACCAACACCCTTTCGCTGGGCCTGGAAGCCCGCTTCTGATCCTGTTGCCGCTGACCCGGCCACAAGCGCCACCGCCACCGCAAGGTGGCGGTGGCGCCATGGGATCGGCCGATTCCATGCCGTGCCCGCATGAATGCCAAACGCGGTAGCCAGCACACCCCGCACACGCGCTGCTCGCCCGCGCGTGTGCGCGGGCCCCGCGCCGGTCAGAACTTGACGCTCAGCTGCACGCCCCAGATACGCGGCTCGTTGAGCATCCCGGTCAGGTTGTTGAAGTCGATCCCGGAGGTGGCGTACATCGTGTTGGTGATGTTGCGCCCGAACAGCGCCAGCTCGCGCTGGCCGTCCTGCCAGCTGTAGCCGACGCGCAGGCCGCCCTCGACCATCGGCCGGCTGCGGAACGACACCGACTCGTACAGGAAGAAGTTGGCCGAACTCTTGTAGGCCCAGTCGGTGAGCACGTACAGCTCGCCGCCGGCGAGCGGCACGCCGTAGCGCGCGGTCATGTTGGCCACGTACTTGGGCGCCTGCGGCAGCGGGTTGCCGTCGAGCAGGAAGGTGCCCGGGCGCGCCGGGTCCGGGTTGGCCGGGTCGCGCACGCCGCACAGGTCGAGCACGCAGCCGAACACCGCCAGGGTCGGGTCCTGGATGCGGGTGTCGTTGAGGCTGGCGCCGGCGGTCACGTACAGCGCGTCGGTCAGCTGCGCCTCGAGGTCCAGCTCCAGGCCCTGGCCGCGCGCGCGGCGCGCGTTGACCAGGCGGGCGACGTTGGCGTCGCCGCCGACCGCGGTCAGCTGCAGGTCGCGCACCTGGTAGTGGAACGCGGCCAGGCCCAGGCGCACGCGGTTGTCCCACAGCTGGCTCTTCAGGCCCAGTTCGAGCGAGCGCACCTTCTCCGAGTCGGCGACCGTCACCAGTTGGCTGGCCGGCAGGCTGGCGTCGGCGAACAGCAGCCGGCCCTGCACGCTGGGCGCGCGGAAGCCGGTCGCCACCCGCAGGTAGACGTTGGTCGCCGGGCTGAGCTGGTACAGCGCGCTGGCGTCGCCGCTGAGGTTGCTGCCGCGCGGGCTGACGTGGATCGGCGCGATCGGCGGGCCGAACGGCCCGGTCACCCGCTGCGCGGTGAAGTCCTTGCTGTCGCGGGTGTAGCGCAACCCGCCGCGCAGCTTGAGCGCCGCGGTCAGGTCGTAGTCGCCGGAGGCGAACACCGCCCACGCGGTATTGTCCTGGCGCTGGGTGGCATAGCCGGTCTGCGGGCCGCCGAAGCCGTCGTAGGAGAAGCTGTCGATGCGGATGCGCTCGTTGAACCAGAACGCGCCGGCCTGCCAGTCGAAGCGGCCCCAGTCGTTGGATTCGACCCGCACCTCCTGGCTGAGCTGGCGGTGGTACGGCAGGCCGTCGGCGGATTCCGCCGGGAACAGCGCCTGCCCCGGCAGCAGCGGCGGGAACACGTACACCGAGCCGCCGTCGATGTCGCCGCGGCTGTAGACCTTGACGTGCTCGTAGCCGGAGATGGCGTGCACGGTCACCCGCCCGAGGTCCCATTGCATGCGCAGGCTGGCGCCGTCGCCGTCGAGGTGCTGGGTGTTGGCCGCGTCCAGGCTGACCTGGTCGCGGCGCAGGCCGGGGGCCAGGCGGTTGCCGCCGGGCGCGATCGCACCGGCGCGGAACACCCGCGCGGTGCCGTCGAGCTTGCGCACGTGCACGTTGGCCAGCGCCTCGAAGGTGTCCGAAGGCTGCCACAGCAGCTGCAGGCGGGCGGCGGTCTCGCGGTAGCCCTCCAGGTCCTTGCCGCGGCCGTTGTAGAGGTTGTCGATCCAGTTGTCGCGGCGCTGGTGCAGCAGCGACACCCGCGCCGACAGGGTCGGCGCCAGCGCGCCGGTCAGCGCGCCCTCGAGGTTGGCGGTGCCGTAGGTGCCGTAGCCGAGCCGCGCGTAGCCGCCGAAGGTCTGCTCCGGGCGCGCCGAGCTGAAACGGATCACGCCGGCCGGCGAGTTGCGCCCGAACAGGGTGCCCTGCGGGCCGCGGTACATCTCGACCGCGGCCATGTCGAACATCGGGAAGCCCTTCAGGATCGGGTTCTCCTGCACGACGTCGTCGTACACCAGCGACACCGGCTGGCTGGCGTTGAGGTCGAAGTCGGTGTTGCCCAGCCCGCGGATGTAGAAGCGCGGGAAGGCGCGCCCGAACGAGGACTCGATGTTCAGGCTCGGCAGCCGCGCCGACAGCACGCGCACGTCCTCGCCGGCGGCGTCGTAGGCGGTCAGGGTCTCGCCGTCGACCACGGTGATCGCGATCGGCACGTCCTGGATGTTCTCGACCCGGCGCTCGGCGGTCACCTGCACGGCATCGAGGGTGACCGCCTTGCGCGCGGCCGGGTCCTCGGCGGCGGGGGCGCTCTGCGCATGGGCGAGCGGCGGCAGGGCGAGCGCGCAGGCCAGCGCGAGCGGATGCAGCGCGCGGCGCGCCGCGGTGGACGGCTTGGACATGGCAGGATTCCCCGGGGGTGGGCGCGACAGGCGGCGCAAGGGCCCCCTCGCGCCGGCCGCCATTGTTCCAGAACGATGACGCGCACACCACCGCGGGATGACAGCGGGTGCCGCGCGCACGTTGGCCGGCGGTTCGGGTGGGCCGGGCTAAGCTGCCGCGTCCTTGGGTTCCATCCTCCTCCGCATGCGTCCGATCCCCGCGCCGCCGCTGCTCCCGGCCCTGCTGACCGGCCTGCTGGCCGGGTTGCTGGCGGCCTGCGCCAGCACGCCGAAGGCCCCGCCCGCGGCCGCCACGCCGCCTGCCGCCCCAGCGGTCGCGGTGCCGCCGGTCAAAGTCGGGCTGGCCCTCGGCGGCGGCGCCGCCAAGGGCTTCGCCCACATCGGGGTGATCAAGATGCTGGAGGCCAACGGCATCCGCCCGGCGGTGGTGGCCGGTACCAGCGCCGGCAGCGTGGTCGGCGCGCTCTATGCCGGCGGCATGGATGCCTATGCCCTGCAGGAGAAGGCGGTGGCACTGGACGAGGCCAGCATCCGCGACGTCAGCCTGTTCGGCGGCGGGCTGGTGAAGGGCCAGAAGCTGCAGGACTACGTCAACCGCGAGGTCGGCGGGCGCCCGATCGAGCGCCTGGCCAAGCCGTTCGCGGCGGTGGCGACCCGGCTCGAGGACGGTGAGCGCACCGTGTTCGTGCGCGGCAACACCGGGCAGGCGGTGCGCGCCTCCAGCGCCATCCCCGGGGTGTTCGAGGCGGTGCCGATCGACAAGTCGCATTACGTCGACGGCGGGGTGGTCAGCCCGGTGCCGGTGGACGCCGCGCGCGCGCTGGGCGCCGACCTGGTGATCGCGGTGGACATCTCCAGCAAGGCCAACGGCAAGGCCAGCCCGGACAGCATGCTCGGCAACCTCGGCCAGAGCCTGAAGATCATGGGCGCGCGCCTGGCCGCGCAGGAGCTGGCGCGCGCCGACGTGGTGATCCGCCCGGCGGTGAACGACATCGGCCCGGCCGATTTCGCCCAGCGCCAGCGCGCCATCCTCGAGGGCGAACGCGCCGCCCAGGCGGCGCTGCCGCAGATCCGCGCCAAGATCGCCGCGCTGCAGGCGCAGCGGCTGGCGCAGGCGCGCGCACAGGCCGAGGCGCGCGCCGCGCAGCAGCGCGAGGCCGAGCGCCAGGCCCGCTGCGCGCGCCAGAGCGGCTGGCTGGACCGGCTGCGGCGCGATCCGGACTGCCGCGGCGGCTGAGCTGCCTTCACGCCGGCCACAGGCGGCGGCGGGCACAGTCGCGGCCACCCTGCCGCGGAGCCATACCCATGGGCGATGCCACCCCCGCCAGCGGTCCCGACCTGCGCCAGGGCGTACCGCTGGCCGACATCCCGCCGGAGGGCGTGTTCGCCGGCCAGGTCGACGGCGAGCCGGTGCTGTTGGCCTGGGTCGACGGCCGCATGCACGCGGTCTCCGGCCGCTGCAGCCACTACGGGGCGCCGCTGGCGGAGGGCCTGCGCCGCGGCGATGTCATCCACTGCCCGTGGCACCACGCCTGCTTCCGCCTGCGCGACGGCGCCGCGCTCAAGGCCCCGGCGTTCGCCGACCTGCCGTGCTGGCAGGTCGAGGAGCGCGACGGGCTGGCCTACGTGCGCGGCCGCGACGACGACGCCCATCCCCGCCCGCGCGCGCGGCGCGGGCGCGAAGACCCGGAGCGGATCGCGATCGTCGGCGCCGGCGCCGCCGGCTACGCCGCCGCGGTGCAGCTGCGCGCGCTCGGCTATGCCGGCGCGATCGACCTGTTCGGCGCCGACCCGGAGCCGCCCTACGACCGCCCCAACCTGTCCAAGGACTACCTGGCCGGCACCGCGCCGGCCGAGTGGATCCCGCTGCAGGGCCCGGACTTCTACGCCGAGCAGGGCATCCGCCTGCACCTGGGCCGCGCGATCACCGCACTGGACCAGCACTGGCGGCAGCTGACCGACGCGCATGGGGACAAGTTCGGCTACGAGCGCCTGCTGCTGGCGCCGGGCGCGGTCCCGAACCGGCTGCCGCTGCCCGGCTTCGACGCCGCCAACGTGTGCGTGCTGCGCAGCCTGGCCGATGCCGATGCCCTGCTGGCGCGGATCGCGCACGCGCGCCGGGTGGTGCTGGTCGGCGCCGGCTTCATCGGGCTGGAAGCCGCGGCCGCGCTGCGTGCCCGCGGGCTCGCGGTGGAGGTGGTCGCGCCGGAGCCGCTGCCGCTGGGCGGCGTGCTCGGCGAGGTGCTGGCCCGGGACCTGCTGCGCCGGCACCGCGAACACGGGGTGGCGTTCCATCTGGGACGCAAGCCGCAGGCGTTCGACGGCGGCGCGCTGGTGCTGGACGACGGCAGCCGGCTGGACTGCGACGCGCTGCTGCTCGGGGTCGGGGTCAAGCCGGATCTCGCCCTCGCGCGCGCCGCCGGGCTGGCGGTGGAGGACGGCATCGTGGTCGACGCCACCCTGCAGACCTCGGTTCCCGGCATCTACGCCGCCGGCGACGCCGCGCGCTTCCCCTACCGCGGGCAACCGGCGCGGGTCGAGCACTGGGTGCACGCGCAGCGCCAGGGCCAGGTCGCCGCCGCCAACCTGCTCGGCGCCGGCCAGGCCTTCACCGATCCGCCGTTCTTCTGGACCCACCACTACGGCACCGACCTGCGCTACCTCGGGCTCGGCCGCGGGTTCGACCGGGTCGAGGTGGACGGCGATCCGGCCGCGGACGACTGCCTGGTGCGCTATTTCCGGGGCGACACCCTGCTGGCGGCGGCCGCGATCGGGCGCGACCGCGCCCTGCTGGAACTGGAACCGGCGCTGCGCGGCTGAGGCCGCCGGGCATGCCGCATCGGCGTAGACTTGGCCCCATGAACAGCACGCCGCGCCGGGTCGAGAACCTGCACACCGACAAGGGCAAGGTGCCGGTGTATGCCACCGGCGTGGTCGAACAGCCGTGGGACGACTACCGCCCCGCCGACCATGGCGTCTGGCGGCAGCTGTACGAACGCCAGCGCGCGCTGCTGGTGGGGCGTGCCTGCGACGAGTTCCTGCAGGCGCAGGACGCGATGGGGATGACCCCGGACCGCATCCCGAAGTTCGCCGACATCAACCGCGTGCTCGAGCGCGCGACCGGCTGGACCCTGATCGGCGTCGAAGGGCTGCTGCCGGAGCTGGACTTCTTCGACCACCTCGCGCGCCGCCGCTTCCCGGTGACCTGGTGGATCCGGCGCCCGGACCAGGTCGACTATATCGAGGAACCGGACCTGTTCCACGACCTGTTCGGGCACGTGCCGCTGCTGATGAACCCGCTATTCGCCGACTACATGCAGGCCTACGGCCGCGGCGGGCTGAAGGCGCACGCGATCGGCCCGGAGGCGCTGCAGCAGCTGACCCGGCTGTACTGGTACACGGTCGAGTTCGGGCTGATCCGCCAGCACGACGGGCTGCGCATCTACGGCAGCGGGATCGTCTCCAGCAAGGGCGAGTCGCTGTACTGCCTGGACAGCCCGGCGCCGAACCGGATCGGCTTCGACCTGGAGCGGATCATGCGCACCCGCTACCGGATCGACACCTACCAGAAAACCTACTTCGTGATCGACAGCTTCGCCCAGCTGATGGACGCGACGGGCCCGGACTTCACCCCGATCTACGCGCGGCTGGCGGCGCAGCCGGCGATCGCGGCCGGCGCGGTGCTGCCGGGCGACCGCGTCCTGCAGCGCGGCAGCGGCGAGGGCTGGGCCGCCGACGGCGACGTCTGAGGCGGTTCCGCCGGCGGCGGCGATCCCTGACAATGGCGCCCGCCTTCCGCCCGTGCGAGCGCCCGCGATGTCCGACGACGGCCACATCTCCCTGACCCGGTTCCTGATCGAGGAGCAGCGCGCCGGGCACGTCAACGCCGACCTGCGCCTGCTGGTGGAGGTGGTGGCACGCGCCTGCAAGCGGATCGCGATCGCGATCGGCAAGGGCGCGCTCGGCGGCGTGCTCGGCGAGGCCGGCGCGCCCGGCGAGACCCGCCTCAACGTGCAGGGCGAGGCGCAGAAGAAGCTGGACGTGCTCAGCAACGAAATCCTGCTCGAGGCCAACGCCTGGGGCGGGCACCTGGCGGGCCTGGCCTCCGAGGAGATGGAGCTGCCGCACCCGATCCCGGACGTGTACCCGCGCGGCAACTACCTGCTGGTCTTCGACCCGCTGGACGGCTCGTCCAACATCGACGTCAACGTCTCGGTCGGCACCATCTTCTCGGTGCTGCGCTGCCCGGACGGGGTGACCCAGCCGCAGGCCGCGCACTTCCTGCAACCCGGCCGCGCCCAGGTCGCCGCCGGCTACTGCGTGTACGGGCCGAGCACCCAGCTGGTGCTCAGCGTCGGCCACGGCACCCACGCCTTCACCCTCGACCGCGAGGTCGGCAGCTTCGTGCTCACCACCCGCGGCATGCGCATCCCGGAGGAGACCGCCGAGTTCGCGGTCAACCTGTCCAACCAGCGCCACTGGGAGGCGCCGATGCAGGCCTACGTGGCCGACCTGCTGGCCGGCAAGGACGGCCCACGCGGCAAGGACTTCAACCTGCGCTGGGTGGCCAGCATGGTCGCCGACGTGCACCGCATCCTCACCCGCGGCGGCCTGTTCGCCTATCCGCTCGACCGCAAGTGCGCGGCCCAGGGCGGCAAGCTGCGCCTGCTGTACGAGGCCAACCCGATGGCGCTGCTGGTCGAGCAGGCCGGCGGCGCCGCCAGCACCGGGCGCGCGCCGCTGCTGGACTTGGCACCGCAGGCGCTGCACCAGCGGGTGCCGGTGTTCCTGGGCTCGCGGATCGAGGTGGAGACCGCGGTGGCCTACCACCGCGCTGCCGATGCCGCCGCCGCGCTCAGCCCCGGCACGGCGGCTGGTTGAGCACCAGCCAGTACAGCCCGATCTGGCGCACCACCTCGACGAAGCGCTCGAACTCGACCGGCTTCTGGATGTAGCTGTTGGCGCCCAGCTCGTAGACCACGTCCACGTCCACCGGCTCGGCGCTGGTGGTCAGCACCACCACCGGCAGGCTGCGGGTGGCCGGGTTCGCGCGGATCGCCTGCAGCACCTCGCGCCCGTTGCGCTTGGGCAGGTTGAGGTCGAGCAGCACCACCGCCGGCAGGTCGGCCGGGTCGCGCCCGGCGAAGGCCCCCTGGGCGAACAGGTAGTCCAGCGCCTGCGCGCCGTCGGTGACCACCTGCAGGCGGTGGTCGCTGCCGGCCTCGGCGAACGCGATCCGGGTCAGCTCAACGTCGTCGGGGTTGTCCTCGACCAGCAGGATGTCGCGGCTGTGGGTCATGGGGCGTCGGCGGGGGCGGGGTCCGGGGCGAGGTCGCGCGCCGTCGCCCATACGGGCGAGTCGGGGCCACCGGCGTCGGCGGGGGCGGGGTCCGGGGCGAGGTCGCGCACTGTCACATGGAAGCAGGCGCCGCCGCCAGCCCCCGCCTCCGCCCAGGCCTCGCCGCCGTGGCGGCGCGCGGCGGCGCGCACGATCGCCAGCCCGAGGCCGTCGCCGGCCCCCTGCTCGTGGCCGTGCAGGCGCTGGAACGGCACGAACAGGCGCACGGCGTCGGCCGCCTCGAAGCCGATGCCGTGGTCGCGCAGGTCGAGCGCGACCGCACCGTCCTCGCGGCGGGCGTGCAGCTCGACCCGCGCCGGCTGCGCCGGCTGTGCGAACTGGCGGGCATTGGCCAGCAGCTCGGCGAGGATGCGCCGCACCAGGGTCTCGTCGCCGGTCAGCGGCACGTCGGCCTCTAGATGCAGCTCCAGCGCCGGCCCCGGCGTCAGGTCCTGCAGCTCGGCCGCGGTCCATTCCGCCAGCAGCGGCAGGTCCAGCGGCTGCGGGCGCAGCGCGCGCTGCTCGATCCGCAGCAGCGCCACCAGCTTCTCGACCAGCCGCTCCATGCGCGCGGCGGCAGCGCGGATCCGGGCCGCGTGCGCGGCGGTGTCGGGGCCGTCCGGCGCGCGTTCGATCTGGCGTGCGAAGCCGTCGATCGCGCGCAGCGGCGCGCGCAGGTCGTGCGCCAGCGCGGACGCCAGCGCCTCCGGCCCGAGCACGGGGTCGCCGGGGGCAGGCGGCAGCGGGGCGGGATCGGACATGCCCGCAGTCTAGGCCGCGGGCGTAAACCCCTTGTGCAGATGGCCGTGGCGGGCGATGCCACAATGGCGGGCATGCTCGCCGCCCATCCCCTGCTGTGGTCGCAGCTCGCCTTCGCCCTGATCCTGGCCGGCGGGCTGTACCTGTTCATCAGCGAGAAGCTGCGGATCGACGTCACCGCGATGCTGATCCTGCTGGCGCTGGTGCTGACCGGCATCCTCGACGAAAAGCAGGCACTGTCCGGCTTCGCCAGCGAGCCGGCGATCATCGTCGCCTCGGTGTTCGTGATCTCCGGCGCGCTGGCGGCGACCGGAGTGACCGAGCACATCGGCGTGTGGATCGGGCGCGCCGGCGGCCGCACCGAGTGGCGCACGATCGCGGTGGTGATGCCGCTGGTCGCGCTGCTGGCCTCGTTCACCCACCACGTGATGGTCACCGCGATGATGCTGCCGCTGCTGCTCAAGCATGCGCGCGACCACCACCTGCCGGCCTCGCGTCTGCTGATGCCGATGTCGCTGGCGGCCTCGCTCGGCACCACCCTGACCCTGGTCAGCGCACCCGCGTTCCTGCTCGCCAACGACCAGCTGCAGCGCGCCGGCGCCGAGGGCCTGGGAATCTTCGCGATCACTCCGATCGGGCTGGCGCTGGTGGTGGTCGGCACTGGCTACATGCTGGTCGCGCGCTGGTTGCTGCCCAAGCGCAGCGGCGAGCGCGGCGAGGACGACTACCTGCGCCTGGGCCGCTTCCGCACCGAGCTGGTGGTGATCCCGGGCGGGCAGTGGTGCACCCGCACCCTGGCCGAGATGCAGAAGGCGATCGGGCCCTCGGTACAGGTACTGGGCTGGCTGCGCGACGGGGTGCCGCGCACCGACCTGACCGCGGCCAGCCCGCTGCTCGGCAACGACGTGCTGCTGATCGAGGCCGGCGCCGACGAGTTGATGTCGCTGCACGAGGACCCGGGGCTCGACCTCAACGCGATCGCCCGCTTCGGCGAGCAGCTCAGCGGCGAGGGCCACCCGCAGCTGGTGCAGACGGTGGTCGCGCCGGGTTCGGAGTTCATCGGCCGCAGCATCCGCGAGTTGGACTTCGCGCGCCAGTTCCACGCGATCGTGGTCGGGCTGTGGCGGCGCAGCGGGCCGATGGGCGGGCGCCTGTCGGACGCGCGCCTGCAGGAGGGCGATCTGTTGGTGCTGTGGGGACGGCCTTCGCGCTTCGCGGAGCTGGCGACCCACCACGGCTTCCTGCTGCTGGCGCCGTTCACCGGCGAGGCCAAGCGCCGCCTGCGCGCGCCGCTGGCGCTGGCCATCCTCGCCGCGACCGTGCTCGCCGCCGCGACCGAATGGCTGCCGCCGCCGCTGGCGTTCCTGCTCGGCGCGGTGGCGATGGTGGCCACCGGCTGCATCGACGTGAAGCAGGCCTACCGCGCGATCGACGTGCGCATCTTCGTGATGATCGCCGGGGTGATCCCGCTCGGGATCGCGATGGAGCAGACCGGCACCGCCGACCTGCTGGCGACCGGGCTGGCGCAGCTGGTCGCGCACTGGCCGCCGCTGGCGGTGCTGCTGGTGATGTTCACCGCCGCCGCGCTGCTGACCCAGCCGATGTCGGATTCGGCCACGGTGGCCCTGCTCGGACCGGTGGCGATCGCGCTGGCGCAGGTGCTGGACCTGCCGCCGACCCCGTTCGTGGTGTGCACCGCGCTCGGTGCGGTGGTCGCATTCCTGACCCCGATCGGGCACCACGGCAACCTGCTGATCCTCGGGCCCGGCCAGTACCGCTTCGGGGATTTCCTGCGCGTGGGGCTGCCGCTGACCGTGGTGATCGGCTTCGTCAGCGCGTGGATGGCGCGCTGGCTGTGGCTGGGCGGCCCGCTGCTGCCGGCGTTCGGATGAGCGCGCGGCCCTAGAACAGCGTGCCCTGCGGCGATGCCGGCCGCGGCGGCGCGAACAGATCGGAGCGCAGCGGCGGCAGCGCGCCGTAGCCCAGGCGCCGGCAGGTCTTGGCGAAGCGCGCGGCGAGCAGGTCCGCCAGCGGCCCGCTGCCGCGCTGGCGATGGCCGAAGCGGGCGTCGTAGTCGCGCCCGCCGTGCATCTGCCGCAGCAGGCCCATCACCCGCGCCGCGCGCTCGGGTGCGTGCCGCTGCAGCCACTGCCGCCACAGATCCTTCAGCTCGTGCGGCAGGCGCAGCAGCACGTAGCCGGCGGCCTGCGCGCCAGCCGCGCGCGCCGCGGCGAGGATGCGTTCGAGCTCGGCATCGGTCAACGCCGGGATCACCGGCGCCACCAGCACGCCCACCGGCACCCCGGCCGCGCGCAGCGCGGCGATCAGCCGCAGGCGCGCATGCGGGGCCGCGGCGCGCGGTTCCAGCCGCGCCGCCAAGCCGTTGTCGAGGGTGGTGACCGACACGTGCACCTGTACCAGGCCCTCGCGCGCCAGCGCCGCCAGCAGGTCCAGGTCGCGCCGCAGCGCGCTGCCCTTGGTGACGATGCTCACCGGATGGCGCGCCGCCAGCAGCACCTCCAGGCAGGCGCGGCTGATCCCGTGGCGGCGCTCGATCGGCTGCCAGCCGTCGGTGTTGATCCCCAGCGCGATCGGCGCCGGCAGGTAGCCGGGCCGGGCCAGCTCGGCGCGCAGCACCTCGGCGGCATTGGTCTTGGCGAACAGGCGGGTCTCGAAGTCCAGCCCCGGCGACAGGTCGAGGTAGGCGTGGGACGGCCGCGCGAAGCAGTAGGCGCAGCCGTGCTCGCAGCCGCGGTAGGGGTTGACCGACTGGCGCAGCCCGAGGTCGGGCGACGCATTGCGGCTGATCACCCGGCGCGCGCGCTCGACGCGGACCTGCGTCGCCGGCGCGGGCGGCGGCGCGCCCTCGTCCAGGGCCGGGTCCCAGCCATCGTCCTCCGCCTCGATCCGGGTGCGGGCGAAGCGCCCGGGCGGGGCGCTCGCAGCGCCGCGCCCGCGCAGGGGGGCGGGCGGGTGTTCGCTGCCGGTGCCACCGTCACGTGCCATTGCCATCGCGGCAGCCTACCCTGTGCCTGTCGCACCCGCCGCGACGGCCCTCACCGATGCCCGACGTCCTGCTCAGCCTGTGGACGGCGCTCGCCGCGGTCCCGCACCTGCGGCTCTACCTGACCCTGGCCTGGCTGGCCTACCTGGTCGGGCTGGGGGTGTGGATCGTGCTGCAGAAGCGCGAACCGGTCGCGACCCTGAGCTGGCTGCTGGGCCTGGCCGCCCTGCCCTACCTGGGCCTGGTGATCTACCTCGTATTCGGGCCGCGCCGGCTGCAGCGCTACCGGCTGCGCCGCGCGCGGGTGCGCGCCGACCTGCCGGGGCGGCTGCCGGCCGGCGACCCGGACACGCTGGAACTGGCGCGCCTGGCCGAGGCCACCACCGGGCTGCCGCCGACCACCGCCACCCGCGCCGACTGGCTCGTCGACGGCAGCGCGACCTATGCCGCGCTGCTGGAGGCGATCGCGCAGGCGCGCCAGCACGTGCACTTGGAGTACTACATCTTCCAGCCCGACCGTAGCGGTGCGCTGCTGCGCGACGCCCTGGTCGAACGCGCGCGCGCCGGGGTCAAGGTGCGGCTGCTGCTGGACGCGGTCGGCAGCAGCGCCACCCCGCGCCGGTTCTTCGCCCCGCTGCTCGCCGCCGGCGGCGAGCTGGCCTGGTTCCACCCGCTCCGCTTCGGCCGCATCTGGGAGCGCACCTGGATCAACCTGCGCACCCACCGCAAGCTGGTGGTGGTGGACGGCGCGGTCGGCTTCACCGGCGGCATCAACATCACCGACGAGGAGAACGACGCCCTGCGCGCGGATGCCTACCGCGACCTGCACGTGCGGGTCGAGGGCGAGGTGGTGCGCGCGCTGCAGCGGGTGTTCGTGGAGGACTGGGCCTATGCCAGCGGCCAGCGCGACTTCCTCGCCGAAGTCGCGCGCCAGACCCCGCCGGCGGCGCCGGGCGCGATCGCGGTGCAGGTGGTCACCGCCGGCCCGGACGCGCCGTGGGAGCCGATCCACCGCCTGCAGGTGGCGGCGATCCACGCCGCCCAGCGCCGCGCGTGGCTGGCCACCCCGTACTTCGTGCCCGGCGAGGCGGCGCTGATGGCGCTGACCTCCGCCGCGCTCGGCGGGATCGACGTGCGCCTGCTGCTGCCGCGCCAGTGCGACAGCCGGCTGGTCACGCTGGCCGCGCGCTCCTACTACGACACCCTGCTCGAGGCCGGGGTCAAGATCCACGAGTACGGCCCGCGCATGCTGCACACCAAGGCCCTGCTGGTGGACGACGACTTCGCGCTGGTCGGCAGCGCCAACTTCGACCACCGCAGCTTCCGCCTCAACTTCGAGCTGGGCCTGGCCTTCCACGACCGCGGGCATGCCGCGGCGCTGGCGCGGCTGCTGGAGGGGGAGCTTGCGCATGCGCCGCGCGTGCACCGCGAGCGCGCGCGCCCGCTGTTGACGGCGCGCCTGCCCGAGGCCTTCGCCCGCCTGCTCTCGCCGCTGCTGTGAGCTGCGCCGCGCGCGCCGCGGGCGTACACTGCCGGCGGACGCCCCGGGGGTGCTGCGCATGCACTGGCTTTACCTGCTCTTGGCCGCGCTGGCCATGCTGTTCGCCTTCAAGACCACCTCGGTCGCGCTGATGGTGGTCGCCCTGTTGCTGGCGCTGGTGCTGTTCGTGCTGTGGGCGATGGCCCTGTACGCCAGCCGCATGGCCGGGCGCGAGCGCGACCCGGCGAGCATGATCGACCCGGCCGAGCTGCGCCGCCTGCGCGAGCAGGCGGAGGCGCTCAAGGCCGCCGGGCGGCGGCTGGACAAGCTGGACGAACCGCCCTCCGCGCCGTGAGCTGCCGGCTCAGCGTCAACCTCAACAAGGTCGCGCTGCTGCGCAATGCGCGCGGCGGCCGCGAACCGGACGTGGTGCGCGCCGGCACTGCGTGCCTCGACGCCGGTGCGCACGGGCTGACCGTGCACCCGCGCCCGGACGCGCGCCACATCCGCGCCGACGACGTGCACGCGCTGGCCGCGCTCTGCCGCGCGCGCGGCACGGAATACAACATCGAGGGCAATCCGTTCGCGCCGCCGCGCCCCGGCTATCCCGGCCTGCTGGCGCTGTGCGAGGCGGCGCGCCCGACCCAGGTCACCCTGGTCCCGGACGCGGACGGCCAGCTGACCTCCGACCACGGCTTCGACTTCGCCCGCGACGGCGCCGCGCTGCGCCCGCAGATCGCCGCGTTCAAGGCATTGGGCTGCCGGGTCAGCGTGTTCGTCGACGTCGGCAACCCCGAGGTCGCGCAGGCCGCCGCCTGCGGCGCCGACCGCGTCGAGCTGTACACCGGGCCGTACGCCAAGGCCTTCGCCAGCGGCGACCCCGCCCCCGCGCTGGCTGCCGCCGCCGCCACCGCGCGCCTGGCGCAGGCCGCCGGGCTCGGGGTGAATGCCGGGCACGACCTCGACCAGGCCAACCTCGCGCCTTTCCTGGCCGCGGTGCCCGGCGTGCTGGAGGTCTCGATCGGGCACGCCCTGATCGGCGAGGCGCTGTATGCGGGCCTGGTGCCGACGGTGCGCGCCTACCTCGCCCTGCTCGCCGCGGCGGCATGAAAAAACGCCGCCCGGGCGGGCGGCGTTGCGTCATCCACGACGGGCTCGCTCAGCGGAGCCGGGCTGTCAATTGTTGTTCTGCACGAAGCCGATCTTCTGCATGTCGGCGTTCTTGGCCGCGGCCAGCACCTTGGCCAGCACCCCGTACTGCGCGTCGTCGTTGGTGTCGATCTGCAGCTCGGGCTGGTTGGTCGGGTCGCGCGCGACCTCGTCGCGCATCATCTTCTCCAGCATGTTGATCGCGGTCGGGCTGTCGTTCCAGTAGACCTGGCCGCTGGCGTCGATCCGCAGGCGGATCGGCTCCGGCGGTTCCTTCGGGTTCTCCGGCGGCTTCTCGGTCTTCTGCGGCAAATCGACGTCGACCGGCACCGACTGGATCGGCATGGTCACCATGAAGATGATCAGCAGCACCAGCATCACGTCCACCAGGGGCGTGACGTTGATGTCGGCCATCGCGCCGCTGGTATTGCTCGAAAATGCCATGGCGGGGACTCCTTACGGCTGGCCCTTCTTGGGCGGCGTGGTGATGAAGCCGACCTTGGCGATGCCCTGTTGCTGGGCGACCTTCACGATGTCGTTGACGATCCTGTAGGCCGTGGTCTTGTCGGCGCGGATTTGCACCGGCGGCTGCGGGGTCTTCTGCGCCTCCACCGACAGGCGGCTTTCGATCGCCGCCTTGGTGGAAGGCTCGTCGTTGAGGAACAGCTGGCCGTCCTCGGTGATCGAGATCGTGATCGGCGTGGCCTGCTGCTTCTTCTCTTCCTTCTTCTCGACGTTGGCCTCCGGCAGCTGCACCTTGACCTTGTGGTTCATCAGCGGGGTGGTGATCATGAAGATGATCAGCAGCACCAGCATCACGTCCACCAGGGGCGTGACGTTGATCTCGGCCATCGGGCCGCCGCTGCTGTTACCGGAACTGAAGGCCATGGCGGTGCTCCGTCTGCTGTGCGCCGATCAGCGCTTGCCGGCGACTTCGCCGACGCGCGAGCCGGTGGCGAAGAAGTCGTGCAGGTCGTGCGCGAAGGCGTCGAACTGGTTGTTGGTCACCCGGTTGATGCGCACGAAGAAGTTGTACGCCAGCACCGCCGGGATCGCCACGAACAGGCCGATCGCGGTCATGATCAGCGCCTCGCCCACCGGGCCGGCGACCGCGGAGATCGACGCGTCGCCCGAGGAGCCGATCTTGATCAGCGCGTGGTAGATGCCCCACACGGTGCCGAGCAGGCCGACGAACGGCGCGGTCGAACCGGTGGTCGCCAGCACGGTCAGGCCGTTCTCCAGGCGCGAGGACTCGCGGGTCACCGCCTGGCGCAGGGCGCGGTCGACGAACTCGGAGCGGTTCAGCGACTCGGCCAGGCGCGAGCCGTCCTGGCGCGCGTGGTGGGCGGCCGCCTGGGCGGCGTCCAGCGCGATCTTGGAGAACGGCTCGGAGGCCGGCTGCTCCTCCATGAAGCGGATCGCGTCCTGGGCATTCGGGGTCTCCCAGAAGGTGCTGATCACCTTGTCGGCGCGGCCGCGCAGGCGCGTGTTCTTGATGAAGTTGACGATGATCCAGTACCAGGACATCACCGACATCACCGACAGGGTGATGAAGACGGCCCAGCCGACCACGTCGAAGTTCTGGATCAGATGGTCGAAGCCCATCTGCTGCAGCGCGGCGGCGTTGTTGCCTCCGGCGGCGGCAGGTGCGGCAGCAGTCGTTTCTTGCAACATACGCTTACCTTTGGATGTCGTGGATGGAGTGGAAGAAAGGAACGTTGGCGAGGGTGGAGCGGGTGGAACGCGGGGAAGAAACCGTCACTGGATCTTGAAGTCCACCGGCACGCGCACGCGGCTGGCGACCTTCTGGCCGTTCTTGACTTCGGGGTTGAAGCGCCAGCGCCGCGCGGCCTGGACCGCGGCGCGGTCGAGGTTGCGGTTGCCGCTGGACTTCTCGACCTCGACGTCCAGCACGTTGCCGCTGGCGTCGATGCTGACGATCAGCACGGTGGTGCCCTCGATCCCGCGGCGCATCTCCTCCGGCGGGTACTTGGGCGGGTTCATCGCGCGCGAGGACGGGTCGACGCTGGAACCGATGTCGGCGACCGCGGCCGGCGGCGCGGGCGGCGCCGGCGGCGGCGCGGCGACGTCGACCGGACGGGATTCGGACAGCACCACCGGGGGCTGCTCCGGCGGCGGCGGCACCGGCGTCGGGCGCGGCGGCGCCAGGGTCTTGGGCGGGGTGATCTGCTTGGGCGGCTCCGGCGGCGGCGGCGGCGGCGGGGGCGGCGGCGGCGGCGGTTCGATGAAGGTGACGCTGACCACGTCCTCCTTCTCCTGCTCCGGCGCCGGCGGCGCGATCGGCGCCAGCAGCAGCAGCAGGGCGGCCGCGTGCAGGGCAAGCGCGAAGCTGATGCCGGCGATCCGCGGCCAGCTCAGGCCGGTCTCGCGTTCGCGTTCTTCGGAGGTCTCGGTGTGGGCGAGATCGAGATCTTGCGTCATGCGCACGGCTCTGGTGTGGGGGACCCGCGCGCACCGCGGCGGGATCTTGCAACGCGGCCAGCCCGGCCGCAGGAACCACCTAGTTTATACAATCCCGCGCGAGGGTTCCAACCACCGGCGCGCGGCGGGCGGCGCGCCGGCGCGCCGCCTCACTTGGTGGCGAGGATGCGCTTGGCCTCCTCGGGCTTCTTCACGCCCTTGTCCAGCGCCTTCTGCGCGGCCACCTTGGCCTCCGCCTTGCGCCCGGCCATCACCAGCACCTTGGCCTGGTTGAGCCAGGCCTCGCCGTCGGCCGCCATCGGCGCCGCCTTGCCGTACAGCTCGATCGCCAGCGGCAGCTTGTCGTCCATGTAGGCGTTCTGCGCCAGCACCATGTAGTCGCGCGCCAGCTCCGGGCCCGGCTGCAGGATGCCCTTGGCCTGGCCCTCCTCCATCACCCGGCGCGCGTCGTCCCAGCGCTGGGTGTTCATGTAGCCGGTGTAGAGCACGCGCAGCTCGCGCGGCTCGGTCAGCATGCCGCGCTTGTAGCCCTGCTCGAGCAGTGTGTTGGCCTCGTCGAACTTGTCCGCGGCCTGCAGGGTGGCGACCGCGTTCATCAGCATGCGCTTGTCGTCCGGGTTCTTCGCCAGCAGCGCCTTGTAGATCGCCAGCGCCTCGTCGTTGCGGCCGAGGTTGGCGAGGATGCTGGCGCGCAGGCTCTGGTGCTCGGGCTTGTCCGACTTGGTCTCGGCCAGGAAGCGGTCGAGGGTGGCCAGCGCATCGGCGTACTTCTGCCCGCTGTACTGCAGCACCACCAGGTTGTACATGACCGCGAAGTGGCTGTTGTTGTCCAGCCCGTTGGCGTCGACCGCCTTGCGGAAGAACTCGGCGGCGCGGTCGGGCTGGTCGAGGTCGGCGGCGGCGTTGCCGGCCACCGAATAGGCATAGCTCTTGTCGTAGGCGCCGGCGGCGGGCATCGCCGCGATCGCCTCGGCCTTGGCGATCACCTCCTCGTTCTTGTGCTCTTCGAACAGCTGCTGCAGCTCCTGCAGCTGCTTGACCAGCTTGGGGTTGGCGCGCGCCTCGGGCGCGCTGCGCGTGGCGTTCGGGTACAGCGGCGCCGGTTCCTGCGCCTTGCCGGCGTCCTTGCCCTTGCCGAGCTCGGCCATGCGCTTGGCGCGCTGCTCGCGCATGCTGCCGGCGTCCTGCGCCTGCGCGGCGGGGACGGCGAGCAGCGCGGCGAGCGCGGCGGTCAGGGCCAGGGTCAGCGGGCGGCGGAGCGGGGTGTGCATGGGACGACCTCGGTGGGACGAGGGTGCGCAGCGCGCACCCGGATGGGGATGTGCACCCTAGCAGACCGGCGCGGCGACGGCGACCTCGGCCGCATGACAGCGCGACCGCGGTTCACCCGCAGCGCGGCACCAGGCCGCGCCGACGCGCCTGCTCCCACACCGGCAGCAGGCCGTCCGCGCGCGCCTGCAGCTCGCGCAGGCGGCTGCTGGGATCGGGATGGGTGGACAGCCAGCGCGGCGGGCGCGCGCCGCCGAGCGCCTCTATGTTGCGCCAGAGCGCGACCGCGGCGCGCGGGTCGAAGCCCGCCTCCGCCATCAGGCGTTGCCCGACCACGTCGGCCTCGGCCTCCTGCGCGCGCGAGTTGGGCAGCAGGAACCCGGTCTGCGCGAGCAGCGAGCCGCCCTGGGTGGCGAGCTGGCCGTAGTCGCCGGCAAGCGCGCCCAGCAGCTGGACCGCGCCGGCGGCGCCGAGCTGGCGGGTGATGCGCTCGTCGTGGTGGCGCGCGATCACGTGCCCGATCTCGTGCGCCAGCACCGCCGCCAGCTCGTCCTGGGTGCGCGCGACCCGGAAGATGCCGGTGTTGACCCCAACCTTGCCGCCAGGCAGGGCGAACGCGTTGGGCTCGTCGTTGACGAACACCGCGGTCTCCCACGGCACCTGCCGCCACTGCGGCGGCAGTTCGCGCGCCAGCGCATCGGTCACGCAGGCCACGTAGCGCTGCTGCGCCGGCGGCGCCAGCCGCTGGCCGGCCTTCTGCTCGGCGAAGGCTTTGGCGCCCAGGGCATCCAGCTGCGCCTGCGACACCGCGCCGACGTACTGGGTGCGCCCGGTCGGCGAGGTGGTGGTGGCGCAGGCCGCCAGCAGCAGCACCAGCAGCGGGGCCAGCCGCGACGCACGCAGGCGGCCGCGCGCCGGTTCAGACGTCGAGATTGGCGACCTTGAGCGCATTGTCCTCGATGAATTCGCGGCGCGGCTCGACCACGTCGCCCATCAGGGTACTGAAGATGGCATCCGCCGCCACCGCGTCCTCGATCCGCACCTGCAGCAGGCGCCGGGTCTCCGGGTTGACCGTGGTCTCCCACAGCTGCTCCGGGTTCATCTCGCCCAGGCCCTTGAAGCGCTGGATCTGGCGGCCCTTCTTGGCCTCCTCCAGCAGCCAGGCGCGCGCCTCGGCGAAACTGGCGATCGCCTGCGCCTTGTGGCCGCGCGCGATCCGCGCGCCGTCGCGCACCAGCCCGTGCAGGAGCGCGGCGGCCTCGCGCACCGGCTTGAGCTCGCCGTGCTCGAACAGCGCCTGCGGCAGCACTTGGGTGGTGTGCTCGCCCATGTGCCGGCGCTCCACCCGCAGCGCGGGCGGATGCCCGTCCTGGCCGGACTGCCAGGCGAGCGCGTACTGCGGGCGGCCCAGGCCGCCGCGGTTCAGGCGCGCCGCCAGCGCGGCCAGCGCCGGGCCGGGGTCGCCGTGCGCGGCCACGCCGGCCGCGTCCAGCGGCGGGAAATCGACCAGCGCCGCCAGCAAGGCGGCGTCGTAGCGCTGGGCCTGGCGCGCGATCGCCTCGTGCGCGCGCGCATGCGCCAGCAGCAGCTGCTCCAGCGCCGCGCCCTCGATCGGCGGCTCGCCCGCGGCCGGGACCAGCGCCGCGCCCTCGACCGCGCTGCTGGCCAGGTAGGCCTCGAGCGCGGCGTCGTCCTTGAGGTACAGCTCGTTCTTGCCCTGCTTGACCTTGTACAGCGGCGGCAGCCCGATGTAGACGTGGCCGCGCTCGATCAGCTCCGGCATCTGCCGGTAGAAGAAGGTCAACAGCAGGGTGCGGATGTGGCTGCCGTCCACGTCCGCGTCGGTCATGATGATGATGCGGTGGTAGCGCAGCTTGTCCGGGTTGTACTCGTCCTTGCCGATGCCGGTGCCGAGCGCGGTGATCAGGGTGCCGACCTCGGCGCTGGAGAGCATGCGGTCGAAGCGCGCGCGCTCGACGTTGAGGATCTTGCCGCGCAGCGGCAGCACCGCCTGGTTCTTGCGGTTGCGGCCCTGCTTGGCGCTGCCGCCGGCGGAGTCGCCCTCGACGATGAACAGCTCGGACAGCGCCGGGTCCTTCTCCTGGCAGTCGGCCAGCTTGCCCGGCAGGCCGGCCACGTCCAGCGCGCCCTTGCGCCGGGTCAGGTCGCGCGCCTTGCGCGCGGCCTCGCGCGCGCGCGCGGCCTCGACGATCTTGCCGGCGATCGCGCGGGCCTCGTTCGGGTGCTCCTGCAGGAACTCCTCCAGGCGCGCGGACACGATCGCCTCGACCACCGGGCGCACCTCCGAGGACACCAGCTTTTCCTTGGTCTGGCTGGAGAAGCTGGGGTCGGGCACCTTCACCGAGAGCACCGCGATCATGCCCTCGCGCATGTCGTCGCCGGACAGCGCCACCTTGGCCTGCTTGGCGATCCCGTTCTGCTCGATGTACTGGGTCAGGGTGCGGGTCAGCGCCGCGCGGAAGCCTTGCAGGTGGGTGCCGCCGTCCTTCTGCGGGATGTTGTTGGTGAAGCAGAACATCGTTTCCTGGTAGGCGTCGGTCCACTGCAGGGCGACCTCCACCGCGATTCCGTTCTGCTCGCCGCCGACCGCGATCACGTGCGGATGCAGCGGGGTCTTCAGCTGCGCCAGGTGCTCGACGAAGCTGCGGATGCCGCCGGCGTACTGGAACAGGTCGCGGCGGCCCTCGCCGCGCTCGTCCGGGCGCTCGTCGATCAGGGTGATGCGCACCCCGGAGTTGAGGAAGCTCAGCTCGCGCAGGCGGCGGGCGAGGATGTCGTAGTGGAAGCGGGTGTCGCTGAAGATCTCCGGCGACGGCCAGAAGCGCAGGGTGGTGCCGCGCCGCGCGCCCTGCTCGCCGACCCGCTGCAGCGGGTACTGCGGCTCGCCCAGCGCGTACTCCTGGCGGAAATGCCCGCCGTCGCGCCAGATCTCCAGCAGCAGGCGGTCGGACAGCGCGTTGACCACGCTCACGCCCACCCCGTGCAGGCCGCCGGAGACTTTGTAGCTGTTGTCGTCGAACTTGCCGCCGGCATGCAGCACGGTGAGGATCACCTCGGCCGCCGAGCGCCCTTCCTCCTTGTGGATGTCCACCGGGATGCCGCGGCCGTTGTCGGCCACGCTGACCGACCCGTCGGCATGGATGGTCACCACGATGTCGTCGGCATGCCCGGCCAGGGCCTCGTCCACCGCGTTGTCCACCACCTCGAACACCATGTGGTGCAGGCCGGTGCCGTCGTGGACGTCGCCGATGTACATGCCCGGGCGCTTGCGGACCGCCTCCAGGCCGCGCAGGACGGTGATCTTGCTGGAATCGTAGGCCGAGCTGGGCTGGCCGGCCGCGGCCGGCGGCGGGGACAGGGGGGCTTGCGACATCGGCGCGGGACTCTCCACGGGCGTGCCGTGGCACGCCGCGACACACTAATTCAAAAGGTGTGGCGAGTATAGCAATCAATGCGCGCGCCCTCCGGCCAGGCGCAGCGCCCCGTGTTCCACGTGGAACACCGCGGCCGGCGCCGGCAGGTCCCCGAGCGCCGCAAGATCGGTGCCGGTGATCAGCACCTGCGCTCCGCTCCCGGCCAGCAGCGCCAGCACCTCGGCGCGGCGTGCGGCATCCAGTTCGGACGCCAGGTCGTCCAACTGCAGCACGGGCCAGGCCCCGTGCAGCTCGGCCAGCTGGCCGGCCTGCGCCAGCAGCAGCGCGAGCGCCACCAGCTTGGCCTGCCCGCGCGAGAGCGCTTCGCGCCCCGGCAGCGCAGAGAACGCCAGCTGCAGCTCGGCGCGGTGCGGGCCGAGGCTGGTGTGCCCGAGCTGGCGGTCGCGCTCGCGCGCCAGCAGCAGGGCATCGGCCAGCGCCAGCGCGTCCGACCGCCAGCCGGGCTGCAGCGCCAGCCGCAAGGTGCCGGCGGCCGGCAACAGCGCCGCCAGCGTCGCGGCCACGCGTGGCTGCAGCGCCTCCACCTGCTGTTGGCGATAGCGGGTCAGCGCCTCCCCGGACTGGGCGAGCTCGTGCTCCCAGGCCTCCAGCTCCCCCTGCCCGCCGCGCTGGCGCAGCAGGGCGTTGCGCTGCTTGAGCGCGCGCGCATAGCGGCGCCAGACCGGCAGGAAGCCGCCGCCGTCCGCCGCGCCGCGTTCCACGTGGAACAATCCCCAGTCGAGGTAGCGCCGGCGGTGCTCGGCACCTCCCTGCACCAGGGCATGGCTGCCCGGTTCGAAGCTGACCACCGCCAAGGCGGCGCACAGGTCCGAGAGCTGGGCGACCTCCGCCCCGTCCAGCCGCGCCTGCCACTGACTACCGCTGTGGCGGAGCCCGGCGCCGCGCCGGCGACCGCCGGGCTCGCGCCACTGCAGATGCACCTGCAGTTCGAGGGCGCCGACCCGCACCAGGCCATCGCGCACGCGCCCGCGGAAGCTGCGCGCATGCGCTAGCAGGTGGACGGCCTCGAGCACGCTGGTCTTGCCGGTGCCATTGTCGCCGACCAATACATTGAAGCCGGGCGCGGGCTGCCAATCGACCGCGCGCAGGCTGCGCAGATCTTGGACGCGCACGCGCTCGATCAGCATCGCCGCAGCTCCGGCCGCAAAGACCGACGCCCGGATTGCTCCGGGCGTCGGCGGTGTTCCACGTGGAACCGGGGCAGGCTCACAGCCGCAGCGGCATCACCACGTGCCGGGCCTGCGCGCTCGCCGCGCCGCGCACCAGCGCGGAGGAATTGGCATCGCGCAGCTGCAGCAGCACGAACTCGTCGCGCAGGGCGCCGAGCGCGTCCAGCAGGTAATTCACGTTGAAGCCGATCGCCAGCCCGTCCACGCTGGTCTCGGCCTCCAGCTCCTCCTGGGCCTCCTCCTGCTCCGGGTTGTGCGCGCTGATCCGCAGCAGGCCCGGTGAAACCTCGATCCGCACCCCGCGGTACTTCTCGTTGGACAGGATCGAGGCGCGCTGCAGGGCCGCGCGCAGCGCCTCGCGGTCGACCTTGACCTCGCGGTCGGCACCGATCGGGATCACCGCCTCATAGTCGGGGAAGCGGCCGTCGATCAGCTTGCTGGTGAAGGTGACGTCATCACGCTTGACCCGCAGATGGCCCTTGCCCAGCTCCAGCTCGAGGATGCGATCGCCGCCCTCGAGCAAGCGCTGCAGCTCCTGCACGCCCTTGCGCGGGACGATGATCTGGCGGCGACCCGGCTGCGGGCCGGATTCGAGCCCGGATTCGCACAGCGCCAGGCGATGGCCGTCGGTGGCGACGCAGCGCAGGGCGCTCTCGCGCAGGTCGAACAGCAGGCCGTTAAGGTAGTAGCGCACGTCCTGCTGGGCCATCGCGAACGCCGTGCGCTCGATCAGCTCCTTGAGCGCGCTTTCGGGGACGTGGAAGGTCTCGCTGGCATCGACTTCGTCGATCGCCGGGAAGTCGTTGGCCGGCAGGCTGGCCAGGCTGAAGCGGCTGCGCCCGGCCTGCACGCTGACCTTCTCGCCGGCCTGCTGCACGCTGACGCGGCTGCCATCCGGCAGCGCGCGTACGATCTCGAACAGCTTGCGCGCGGGGATGGTGGTCTCGCCGGGCTGGGCGTCCTCGACCCCCGTGCGGGCCACCATTTCCACCTCGAGGTCAGTACCGGTCAGCGCCAGCTGCCCGTCGCGCACCCGCACCAGCAGATTGGCCAGCACCGGCAGGGTCTGGCGGCGCTCGACCACGTTGACGACCTGGGCAAGCGGCTTGAGCAGGACTTCGCGTTGCAGGGAGAACCGCATATCGACCCTCGTTGGTGGCGCGGCCCGGGCCGCGGCATGGCATCTAGAGCAGAAAGTAATACTGTCAAAAGCGGTGGTGCTGGAGCCCGGTTCCGGCCGTGGATGACCGGTACAAGTGCTTGAAATGGCAAGGATTTCGGCGACGTCGAAGGCTGTGAACGACGGCCGCGGCCGCGGTGTGCAAGCTGTGGACAATTTCCCGTCCCGCTGCCTGTCCCGCGGTTGTCCACAGCTTGTCCAGCGGTTGTCCTCGGTCGGTGTTCATTCGGTCAGCTTGCGGATCAGCTTGTCCCAGTCCTCGTGCAGCTTGCCGTCGGTCTCCATCAGCTGGCGGATCTGGCGGCAGGCGTGCAGCACGGTGGTGTGGTCGCGGCCGGCGAACGCATCCCCGATTTCCGGCAGGCTGTGCTCGGTCAGTTCCTTGGCCAGCGCCATCGCCACCTGGCGCGGGCGCGCCAGCGACCGCGTGCGGCGCTTGGAGAGCAAGTCCTTGACCTGCAGCCCGTAGTAGTCTGCCACGGCCTTCTGGATGTTGGGGATGCTGATCGCCTGCTGCTGCGCGCGCAGCAGGTCGCGCAGGCTCTCCTGCGCGAATTGCAGGGTCAGCGGGCGCCCGGCCATGCCGGCCTCGGCGATCAGCTTGTTGATCGCCCCCTCCAGCTCGCGCACGTTGCTGCGCATGCGCTTGGCGATCAGTTGCGCGACCTCGTCGGGCACCTGCGCCCCGCGCTCGCGCGCCTTGGCCAGCACGATCTGGGCGCGGGTCTCGAAATCGGGCGGGTCGATCGCCACCGACAGGCCCCAGCCCAGGCGCGACTTCAGGCGCGGCTCCAGGCCCTCGACCTCGCGCGGGTAGCGGTCGCAGGTCAGGATGATCTGCTGGCGGCCGTCGAACAGCGCGTTGAAGGTGTGGAAGAACTCCTCCTGGGTGCGGTCCTTGCCGGCGAAGAACTGGATATCGTCGATCAGCAGGGCGTCGATCCCCTGGAACTGGCGTTTGAACGCCTCCATACCGCCGCTGCTGCGGTCGTACAGGGCCTTGGTGAAGGCGTTCATGAACTGCTCGGAGCGCAGGTACATCACCCGCGCGCCCGGATGCTGCTGGCGCATCAGGTTGCCGGCGGCGAACATCAGGTGGGTCTTGCCCAGCCCGGTGCCGCCATACAGCAGCAGCGGGTTGTGGGCACGGTCGCCGGGCTTGAGCGCGGCTTGCCAGGCAGCGGCACGGCCGAACTGGTTGCAGCGGCCCTCGACGAAGTTGTCGAAGGTGTAGTGCGGGTCGAGGTTGCCCTGGAAGGGCTCGGCCGGCGCGCGCGCCGCGGGCGCGGACGCCTCCCCGGCCGCGCCGACGGCGACCGGAGGCGGGGTGCGTGGCACGCTGCCGACGTCCAGCGCGACCTCATCGGCGCCGTAGTGCCGGGCCAGCACCCGGATCCGCGCCAGGAAGCGCTGGGCCACCTCGTCGCGCACGAAGCCGTTGGGGGCGTACAGCACCAGGTCCTGGCCCTGCTGGTCGGCCTGCAGCGGCTTGAGCCAGGTCTGCAACTCCTCGGGCGGGGTCTCGGCTTCCAGATGGCGCAGGCACTGTGGCCAGATGTCGGGCAGGGAAGGGAACGTCACGGCGTGGACACGACCGGCCTCCGCGCGGAGGCCTGTGGATAAGTGGGGGTGGCGGCAGCGTACCACCGCCTGCCGATGCCGGCCACGGGCCGCAGGCGTCCCGCCGTCAGGCGGATGCCGGGCTTGCGCCGCCCGCGATCGGCCCGTATCATCCCGCGTCTTTTCCGCGCCAGATCCGCACAAGGAGCCGCCATGGCCACCAAGCGCACCTACCAGCCCAGCAACCTCAAGCGCAAGCGCGACCACGGCTTTCGCGCGCGCATGAAGACCGCCGACGGCCGCAAGGTCCTCGCCCGCCGTCGCGCCAAGGGCCGGCATCGCCTGACGGTCTGACCCGCGTCCGCCAGCGGGCGGCCGCGCACATGGCCATGCAGTCCACCGGGACGCCGGTATCCGACGAGGATGCCGGCGTCGTCGCGTCGGCGACGCTACCGCGCACGGCGCGCCTGCGCCGCCGCGCCGAGTTCGACCGCGTGTTCGCCGACGGCCAGCGCGTGCTCGGCCCCGCGCTCGTGCTGCATAGGCTCGCGGACGGCCAGCCGCCGCGGCTGGGGTTGGCGGTCTCGCGCAAGGTGGACGCGCGCGCGGTCGGCCGCAACCGGATCAAGCGCGCCCTGCGCGAGGAATTCCGCCACTGCCGCGCGCACCTGGCGACCGGTGCCTATGTGGTGGTCGCGCGCGGCGCCGCGGCCGACCTCGACAGCGCCGGACTGCGCCGCGCCCTGCGCGGGCTGCTGCAGCGCGCCGGCGCGTTGCCCGCACCCGCCCGGGCCGGCACAATGCCGCCCGCCTCCCCTTCCGACGCTGCTCCGCGGCGCGCTCCGCGCCGGCCGGACTCCCCTGCCCGATGACCCAGACCCGCACCTTCCTGATCCTCGCCTGGCTGATGGTGGCCACCCTGTTGTGGATGGAATGGGGCAAGGAGCAGCAGACGCCGCCGGCGCCCGCCGCGGCGGCGGCCAGCCCCGGCGCCCCGGCGCTGGCGACCGCCGGCGTGCCCGGTACGGCACCGGCCACCGCAGCCGCGGCGGTCCCGGCCGCCGGCGGCGCACGCCTGGTGACCCTGCGCAACGACGTGCTCGCGCTCACCCTGGACGGCAACCGCGTGCTGCGCGCCGAACTGCTGCGCTATCCGCAGACCCAGGCCGCCGGCAGCCCGCCGGTGCTGCTGCTGGACGATGCCGCCGGCAGCCAGTACACCGCCAGCGACGTCTGGCGCGGCAGCGACGGCCAACCGATCGTACTGCAGCCGGAGGGCGACCCCGCCGGCGCCCAGCTGGCCCCGGGCGCGGCGCAGGTGCAGCTGGTGTTCCATGGCGCGCTTGGCAACGGGGTGCAGCTGCGCCGCACCTACACCCTGGCGCGCGGCAGCTATGCCGTGCGCGTGCACGATGAGCTGCGCAATGCCGGCAGCGCCCCGTGGAGCGGGCTGGTCGACCGCCGCCTGCAGCGGATCCCGCCGGACACCCGCCACGGCTTCACCGACCCGCAGGCCTTCACCCTGAGCGGCGCGGCCTGGTACAGCCCGCAGGACAAGTACGAGAAGCGCAAGTTCGCCGACTTCGGCGACAAGCCGCTGGACAAGGCCAGCCCGCAGGGCAAGCCGGTGACCGGCGGCTGGATCGCGCTGTCGCAGCACTACTTCCTCGCCGCGTGGGTGCCACAGCCGGACCAGGGCGCGCTGTATTCGCTGACCGAGGCCGGCCCGCTGCGCGGGATCCAGGCGCTCGGCCCGCAGGTGCAACTGGCGCCGGGCCAGGGCGTGTCCAGCACCGCGGTGCTGTGGGTCGGGCCCAAGCTCGCCGACCAGCTGGCGCAGGTCGCGCCCGGGCTGGAGCTGGCGCTGGACTACGGCATCTTCACCGTGCTCTCCAAGCCAATCCACTGGCTGCTGACCCAGCTGCACAAGCTCACCCATAACTGGGGGTGGGCGATCGTGCTGCTGGTGGTGCTGATCAAGCTGCTGCTGTACCCGCTGTCGGCCGCGCAGTACCGCTCGATGGCGAAGATGCGCAAGTTCCAGCCGCGCATCGAGCAGCTCAAGGAGCGCTACGGCGACGACAAGCAGAAGTTCCAGATGGCGATGCTGGAGCTGTACCGGCAGGAGAAGATCAACCCGGCCGGCGGCTGCCTGCCGATCCTGATCCAGATGCCGGTGTTCCTGGCCCTCTACTACGTGCTGGTGGAGGCGGTCGAGCTGCGCCAGGCGCCGTGGATCCTCGGCTGGATCAACGACCTGACCGCGCGCGATCCGTACTTCATCCTGCCGGTCCTCAACGGCCTGATCATGTGGCTGACCCAGCGCATGACCCCGATGGTCGGCATGGATCCGATGCAGAAGAAGATGATGCAGCTGATGCCGGTGGTGATGGCGGTGATGTTCGCCTTCTTCCCGGCCGGCCTGGTGCTGTACTGGGTGACCAACGGCGCGCTCGGGATGCTGCAGCAGTGGTGGAACACCAAGCGCTTCGCCGAGGCTCCGGCCAAGGCCTGAGCAGGCCGCGCCGGCTGGCCGCCGCGCGCGGCGGTTGAGCCGTGCCCATGCCCGACGCGCGCATGCCCGCCGACGCGGCCGCGAGGCTGCCGCCCGACGTGCGCCGGCTGGTCGCGCTGCGCGCCGCGCGCAGTCTCGGCCAGGGTGCGCAGGTCGCGGCCTTCAGCCTGTACCTGCACGTGCTGGGCTGGTCGGCGGCGGCGATCGGCGCCACCCTGTCGGCGGCGCTGCTGGTCGGGGCCGCGCTGACCCTCGCGGTCGGACCGTCGAGTGATCGCATCGGCGGCCGCCGCCGCTTCCTGCTGGCCTACGAGGGGATCCAGGCGGGTGCGGCACTGCTGGCGCTGGCCACGACCCAGCCCGCGTTGCTGGCGCTGGCCGCGGTGCTCGGCGGCTTCGGCCGCGGCGCCAACGGCAGCGCCGGGCCGTTCGGCCCGCTCGAGCAGGCCTGGCTCGCGCTGCGCCTGCCGCCGGCGCAGCGCGGGCGGGTGTTCAGCATCAACACCGCCGTAGGCTTCGCCGGGATGGCGGTGGGCGCGGCCGCCACCGCGCTCATCGGGCTGGCGGCCACCCCGCCGTGGCAGCAGATGGCCTACCGCGGGATCTTCCTGCTCACCCTGCTGGGGGCACTGGCCGGCCTGGCCCTGCTCGCCGGCCTGCGCGAACTGCCGCCCGCCACGAGCGGCCCGGCAGGAGGAGCTGCGCCGTCCCCGGATCCTGCGCGCCGCGCCGCGGAGAACCGCGACCTGCGCCGGCTGGTGGCGGTCAACGCGCTCAACGGCCTCGGCATCGGCATGGTCGGCCCGCTGATCGCCTACTGGTTCCTGCTGCGCTTCGGGCATGGGCCGGACCGGATCGGGCCGGCGCTCGCGGCCAGCTTCGTGCTGGCGGCGGCCGGGGCGCTGCTGGCCGGCCGTCTGGCCCAGCGCCACGGGCTGGTGCGGGTGGTGGTGGGGATGCGCCTGGCGGGGCTGGTGCTGCTGCTGGCGATCCCGCTGATGCCCGGCTTTGCCCTGGCCGCCGCCTGCTACGCGCTGCGCGCAGGCATGAACCAGGGCACGGCCGGCGTGCGCCAGGCGGTGGTCGCAGGCCTGACCGGCGACGACCGCCGCGGTTTCGCCGCCAGCCTGCAGAACGTCTCGGTCCAGATCCCGCGCGCGCTGGGGCCGGTGCTGGCCGGGCTGATGCTGCACGCCGGCTGGCTGACCGCGCCGTTCCTGCTCGCCGCGCTGTGCCAGGCCGGCTACCTGCTGCTGTACGCGCGCTTCTTCGGCGGCGGCGACGACCGGCCCGGGCCGGCGTGAGCCTGGGCGATGGCATCTGCGATCATGCGCGGATGGCCGCCGCCGAGGACACCATCGTCGCGATCGCCACCGCGCCGGCCGCCGCCGGGGTCGGGATCGTGCGCCTGTCCGGGCCGCGCGCGCGCGCGATCGGGCAGGCCGTCTGCGCGCGCCGGCTGCGGGTGCGGCATGCGCACCACGCGCGCTTCCGCGCCGCCGACGGCAGCGTGATCGACGATGGGATCGCCCTGTATTTCCGCGCCCCGGCCAGCTTCACCGGCGAGGACGTGGTCGAGCTGCAGGCGCACGGCAGCTTGCCCGTGCTGCAGGCCCTGGTGGAGCGCTGCTGCGCGCTCGGTGCGCGCCCGGCCGGGCCGGGCGAGTTCAGCCAGCGCGCCTTCCTCAACGGCAAGCTGGATCTGGCCCAGGCCGAGGCGCTGGCGGATCTGATCGCGGCCGCCGATGCGCGCGCGGCGCGCGCGGCGCGGCGTTCGCTGGACGGCGTGTTCTCGCGGCAGGTGCAGGCGCTGATGGATGCGCTGCTGGCGGCCCGGGTGCACGTGGAGGCGGCGATCGACTTCGCCGACGAGCCGCTGGAGACCCTCGGCGGCGCGGCCCTGCGCGACGCCCTCGAGGTCGCGACCGAACGGCTGGCGCAGCTGCGGCGCGAGGCCGAACGCGGGCGCAAGCTGCGCGATGGCCTGCACGTCGTGCTGGCGGGGGCGCCGAATGCGGGCAAGAGCTCGCTCCTCAACGCCTTGACCGGCGGCGAGCGCGCGATCGTCACCGACCTGCCCGGCACCACCCGCGACCTGCTGCGTGAGAGCGTGCAGTGCGACGGCGTGGCCTTGACCCTGGTCGACACCGCCGGCCTGCGCGCGGCCGCGGATGCGGTCGAAGCCGAGGGCATCCGCCGCGCGCGCGCCGAACTGGCGCGCGCCGACCTGGTGCTGGCGGTGCTGGATGCGCGCCGCGCGCAGGCCGACCGCACCGCGCTGCAGCCGGAGCTGGGCGCGGCCGCCCAGGTGCTGTGGCTGCACAACAAGGCCGACCTGCTGGACGCGCGTCCGCCGTTGGCGGACGACGCGCTGTACGTCTCCGCCCGCAGCGGCGAGGGCCTGCCGGCGCTGCACGCGCGCCTGCATGCGCTGGCAGGCGCCGGGGACGGCACGGCCGGCGAGTTCAGCGCACGCGCGCGCCACCTGCAGGCGCTGGCGGAGGCCGGGGACTGGCTCGCCGCGGCCCGCGCGGAGCTGGCCGGCGAGCGCCTGGAGCTGGCGGCGGAGGCGCTGCGGCGCGCCCACGACGCGCTCGGGGCGATCGGCGGCCGGGTCGATCCGGACTGCCTACTCGGTCACATATTCGCGAGTTTCTGCATCGGCAAGTAGCCCGCGTCCCGCCCGCGGCTTGACAAACGCGCGCCACTGCCGCGTGCTATCGCCGCTGCGAACTGCATCACAGGGGAGAGCCACCATGTCCGCCCACCACCCGCTGCGGCACGCCGTGCTGCCGCTCGCCTTGGCCGTGGCCACCGCCGCCGGTCTGGCCGCCTGCAAGAAGGAGGCGGCGGCCCCGGCCGCGCCCACCGCCGCCGCGCCCGCCGCGCCGGCGCCGACCCCGGAGTCGGTGGTCGCCGCCAGCGTCAGCGCGCTCGGGCCCGACCAGCTGCGCCAGGAGGCCAGCAAGGCCTATTCCGAGAACCGCCTCTACGCCCCGGCCGGCAACAACGCGATGGAGTTCTACCTCGCCCTGCGCGACAAGCAGCCGGGCGACGCCGGTGCCTCCAGCGCCCTGACCGACCTGCTGCCGATGACGGTGATCGCCGCCGAGCAGGCGATCGCGCGCGAGGACTTCGGCGAGGCCAAGCGGCTGGTGGCGCTGATCGCCAAGGCCGATCCGCAGCATCCGGCCCTGGGCCGCCTGCGCGCCAGCATCGACAAGGGCGAGCAGGCGGCGGCGCAGCGCGCCCAGCAGCAGCAGCTGACCGCCGAGGAAGACGCCAAGCGCAAGGCCGAGCAGGCCAAGCAGCGCGAGGAGGAGCAGCGCCGGCTGCAGGAGCAGCAGCGCCAGCAGGCCGAGCAGCAGGCCCAGCAGCAGGCCGCGGCGGAGGCCGAGCGCCAGCGCCAGGCCGCGGCGGAGGCCGAGCGCCAGCGGCAGGCGGCCGCCGAGGCGGAGCGCCAGCGCCAGCAGGCACAGGCGCAGGCGCAGGCGCAGGCGCAGGCGCAGCCGGCGGCGCCGCGCGCGGCCGCGGGCGGCGGTGGCACCGAGCTGCGCCCGATCAGCCAGGGGGCGCCGCGCTATCCGCAGAACGCCCAGCGCGCCGGCGCCACCGCCTCGGTGGTGGTGGAGTTCACGGTCAACCCGGACGGCAGCGTCGGCGACGTGCGCGCGGTCAGCTCCGCCGGCCCGCGCCAGTACGCCCGCGACTTCGAGCGCGAGGCGGTCGCCGCGGCCAAGCGCTGGCGCTTCCAGCCGGTGTCGCAGCCGGTCACCACCCGCCGCACGATCGCGTTCCAGCAGTGACCGCCGCGCGCGGATCGCCGGCCCGCCCGGCGATCGGCAGGCCATGGAAAAAGCCCGGCCGGCGCCGGGCTTTTTCGTGGGCGATGCGAGCCCGGGCTCAGGCCGAGATCGCGAGCTTCTCCTGGCGGTAGCGCCACACCGCCAGCGCCCACAGCAGGGCCGCCAGCGCCAGCGCGCAGGCCAGGTACACGGCCCACTGCGCGGGCGAGGCGGCCTCGCCGCGGGTGATCTTCTGGATCAGCTGGTTCTGCGCCAGGAACGGCACCGCGTACTGCCACAGCGCGGTGTCCTTCAGCGGGTAGGCCATCAGCCCGTAGGCCGGCAGCATCGGCAGCAGCATCAGCCACATGATGTGGCTCTGCGCCTCCTTCATGCTCTTGGCGCCGGCGGCCAGCGCGGTCATCAGCGCGGTGCCGATCAGCACCAGCGGCAGCAGCGCCAGCAGCAGCTTGGCCATCGCCGGCCAGCTCACGTCCATCTGCCGGGCCAGGCCGCTGGCCAGGCTGGCCGAGGCCTTGAACGAGACCAGGATCAGCAGCAGCGTGGCCAGGCCGAGCGCGGTCGCGGCCAGCATCTTGCCGCCGACCAGCGCCGCGCGCGGGGCCGGGGTGGCCAGCAGCGGCTCCAGCGACTGCCGCTCGCGTTCGCCCGCGGTGGTGTCCATCGCCAGGTGGGCGCCGCCGATGAAGGCGAAGATGGTCAGGATCATCGGCAGCAGCACCGCCATGAACTGGCTGTTCTTGGCCTCCGGGGTGGCCATGTCGCGGGTGCCGACGTGCAGCGGGGTGGCCACCGCCGGGTTGATGCCGCGCACCAGCAGGCGCATCGCGCCGACGCCGTTGCTGTAGCCCTCCAGCACCTTGCTCACCCGCGCCACCTTGACGTCGCCGTTGCGGCGGGTGGTGTCGGTGATGATGTCGACCTTGGCGGGCCGGCCGGCCGCCCAGTCCTTGGCGAAGTCCGGGTCGATCGCCAGCGCCAGGTCCTCCTGCTGCGCGCGCACCCGCGCCTCGATGTCGGCCGGCGCCGGCCGCGCCTGGATGCCGTAGCTGGCGAGGAACCCGATCAGGTTCGGCGCGCGCTCGAGGCCGACCACCGGCACGCTGAGCGGCTTTTCCAGCTGGGTCTCGGCGCGCAGCTGGGTGAGCTTGCCGATGCCGAGGAAGATCAGCGGGTACAGCAGCGGCGCCATCAGCAGCGAGAGCAGGAAGGTGCGGCGGTCGCGGAAGAAGTCCAGCCATTCCTTGCGCATCACCGTGAGCAGGGCGGCGGCGAACGTGGGAGTGTTCATGCGTGCAGGCCCTCCTCGCTGCCGATCAGCTGCACGAAGGCGTCCTCGAGGTTGGCCTCGCCGGTGCAGGCGCGCAGTTCCTCGGGCGTGCCGTGCGCGACCACCCGGCCGCGCGCGACCACCACGATGCGGTCGCACAGCGCGGCGACCTCCTGCATGATGTGGCTGGAGAAGATCACGCAGCGCCCCTCCGCGCGCAGCGCGCGCAAAAAGCCACGCAGGCCGCGGGTGGTCATCACGTCGAGGCCGTTGCTGGGCTCGTCCAGGATCACGTTCCGCGGGTCGTGCACCAGCGCGCGCGCGATCGCGGTCTTGGTGCGCTGGCCCTGCGAGAAGCCTTCGGTGCGGCGGTCGAGCACGTCTTCCATCTGCAGCGCCTGCGCGAGGGTGGCGGTGCGGCGGGCGATGGTGGCCGCATCCAGCCCGTGCAGCGCGCCGAAGTAGGCGATGTTCTCGCGCGCGGTCAGGCGCTTGTACACCCCGCGCGCATCCGGCAACACGCCGAGGCGGCGGCGCACGCCCTGCGGGTCGCGCGCGGCGTCGATGCCGTCCACCAGCACACGGCCGGACTCCGGCGCCATCAGGGTGTAGAGCATGCGCAGGGTGGTGGTCTTGCCGGCGCCGTTGGGGCCGAGCAGGCCGGTGATCTCGCCGTCGCGGGCGGTGAAGCCCACGTCGTCCACGGCGACCACCGGGGCCTTGTCCTTGCCGCGCCCGGGGAAGGTCTTGCGCAGGTGTTCTGCGACGATCATGGTCTGGCTCCTGGCGGCGGGACGGTCACGGCGCCGCGCCGTTGTAGTCGAGGAACGGGGCCGGATAGGCCAGCCTGTCCAGGCACTGGCCGTCGAGCGCCCGGGCATTGGCCGTTTCGATGAAGCGGGTGAGCAGCTTGGGCATGCAGCCGGCGCCGAGCACCGAATGGCCCTGCCCCTTGAGCACGAACAGGCGCCCGTTGGGCAGGGTCTGCACGATCTGTTCGCCGTAGCGGGGCGGCGTCACCGGGTCGAACTCGCCGGCCAGCACCAGCGCCGGCACCGCGGTCGCGAGCGGCCGGTGGAAGTCGGCCGGCACCCGGCCCTTGGGCCAGGCCTGGCACATCGCGGCCATGCCGGTGGGCATGGCGTTGCCGAGCACGGTGCCGCTGTCCTGCGCGCGCGCGACCATGCTGTCGGCGTCCTCGCTGCACACCACCGACAGCTGCATGCCCATCGCCATCGCGTCCTGCATGCCGTCCGCCAGCATGTGCGCGAGCGCCATCAGGTTCTCGTAGTGGCCGGCGTTGGCCTCGTGGATCAGCAGCGGCAGCAGCCCCGCGGCCAGCGGCAGGTAGGCGTACATGCGCACCAGCCCGGCCACCGTCTCGGCGCGCAGGGTGCCCTGCTTGAGTTCGCCGGTGCTGGCATCGCGGTACTGCACCTGGACGGGTTTGGCGCGCAGGGTCGCCAGCAGGCGGTCGAGCTCGGCGCGCGGATCGCCCAGCCGGGCCTTGCAGGCCGGGTCCTTGCTGCACAGCCCGAACTGCAATGCCAGTGCATCGTCGAGGTTGCGCGCGAAGATGTTGCCGAGGCCGATCGCGTTCGGCACCGGCGAATCCAGCACGATGCTGCGCGTCGCCTGCGGGTGGCGCATCGCGTACTGCTGCGCCACGCGGGTGCCGTAGCTGACGCCGACCAGGTTGATCTGGCGCGCGCCGATCGCGCGGCGCACCGCGTCGAGGTCGGCCACCGCGTCGGTGGTGGTGTAGAAGCGCAGGTCGGCCTTGTTCGACAGCGCGGCCGCGCAGGCGGCGGCCTGCGCCTGCATGGCCGCGGGCGAGGTGTCCGCTTCCGCGGCGTCGCCCGCGGGCGGGGTGCAGGCCAAGAGGTTGGAGCGCCCGGTGCCGCGCTGGTCGACGAGGATGACGCTGCGGTGCTTGCGGATCTCGGCGAACACCGGCGCCAGCGCCGGGAAGGTGTCCACGGCCGACTGCCCGGGGCCGCCGGCGAGGAAGAACACCGGGTCGGCCTGCTGCTCGCCGTTGCTGGTCGGCTGCAGCCACGCGAGGCGGAGCGCGATCTTGCGCCCGTCCGGATGCGCGCGGTCCTCCGGCACCGTGTAGGTGCCGCACAGCGCCTCCAGGCTCTCCCGGCTCATCGGCGAGCTGAGCGTGCACGGGGTGAACGGGATCTTGCCCAGCAGCACCGGCGTGGCCGCGGCCACCGGGGCCGGCGCGCCGGCGGCGGGCGCGGCGTCGGCGTCCCCGGGCGTGGGTTGCAGGGCCTTGTAGCCGAGGATCGCGGCGGCGATCGCGGCCGCCAGCAGGAGTCGGGTGGTGCGGGGGGTCATCGGCAGGGCCTCGCGGGCAGGGCGCGGGAAAGGGATGGCATGGGGTCAGGGGTCATCGGGCAGGAACACGTCTTCGATCCGGCAGCCGAACAGGCGTGCGATGCGAAAGGCCAGCGGCAGCGACGGGTCGTACTTGCCGGTTTCCAGGGCGTTGACGGTCTGCCTCGACACGTCCAGCCGCTGCGCCAGCTCGGCCTGCGACCAGCCCTGATGCTCGCGCAGCGTGCGCAGGCGGTTGTTCACCGGGCACGCCTCACAGGTAGCGCCTCGCCAGCACCATCTTGGCGAGGCCGTAGACGAGGCACAGCAGCGGGAACACCCAGATCATCGCAGCGGCGGCATCGAGGTCGATGACCTTGGCCTTCTGCAGCAGGCCGCCGGCGAAGTACAGCAGCGCCACCAGCAGGCTGGCGATGCCGATGGCGTCGGTTTCGATGCGCCGCTGCAGCTCGTCGATCTCGCGCAGGTAGCGCAGCGCGGCGCGCATCAGCAGCGCGATCGGCAGCGCGGGCAGGATCGCCACCAGCGCGCGCAGCGGCACCGCCTCGATCCCGCGCTTGACCAGCCACAGCGACAGGAACAGGCTGAGGGCATAGGCGACCAGGATCGGCCACAGCGCGCGCAGGTAGCGGCGTGCGGCCGGTTGCGCGTACATCTCGTCGCAATGCTGGCGCCACCAGCGCGGCACCAGCGCCAGCAGCGCCGCGCCCAGCAGGTAGCCGGCGCCGATCCCGCCCCAGGTGCCGACGGCGGCCTGCGGCCAGCCCAGCCATGCGCGGCCGGCGGCGGCAAAGGCGAAGCAGCCCAGCGCGATCGCCACGAAGATCCACATCCAGCGGCGCAGGGTCATCGGCGCAACCCCGGCGCGAACGGGCGAGGAACACCGCGCCGAGCGCGATGAAGGCGGTGGCCACGCCGTCGTCCACAGTCCTGCGAAGTCATGAGCTACGCGTCGTGTCAAGGATGCTTGACACGACGATACGGTGGCCTTGGCTCGCTTGTCAAGCGTCCTTTACATATCCCGCCGAACGCGGCAGGCAGGCGCGCGACAGGGGATCCGTCGCCCGGATCATTTGTTGCTGACGTACTTCTCGCGGCGAATCATCGGCACCGGCAGGCCCATGGCCTTCAGCGCCTCGAAGGTCGCATCCACCATGTCCGGGTTTCCGCACAGGTAGGCGATGTCGCCGGCCGGGTCGGGCACCAGTTCCGGCAGCACGTTCTGCACATAGCCATGGCGCACGTCGGCATGCGCGTGTGGGGAATCAGCCGCGGGCAACTCGCGCGACAGGCAGGGCAGGTAGCGGAAGCCCGGGTGCGCCGCGGCGAACGCGCGGAATTCGTCGCCGTACAGCAGCTCGGCCGGGGTGCGCGCGCCCTGCAGCAGCGCCACCTGCACCCTGCGTTCGGCCATCAGCCGGGCCAGCTGCGGCAGCATCGCGCGGTACGGGGTGATGCCGGTGCCGGTGCCGATCAGCAGGTAGCGGCGGTTGGCATCCTGGGGCAGCAGGCAGAAGCGCCCGAAGGGCCCGCTGGCGTCCACCGTGCCGCCGAGCGGCATGCCCTCGAACAGGGCGGTAGCGGCGCCGCCGGGCACGTAGCTCACCGCGATCTCGACCGCATCCCCGGCCACGAGTGGCCGTTCGTGGCGGGTCGCCAGCGAATAACTGCGCCGCGCCGGGCTGCCGTCGGCATAGCGGAAGTGGATCTGGATGAATTGGCCGGGCACGAAGTCCAGCGCCTGCCCGTCGTCGCGCACGAAGGTGAGGTGCGCCACGCTCGGCGCGATCATCCGGCGCGCGGTGAGCCGGAGCGGGAAATGGACGATGGCCAAGCGATGCTCTGTTCCGGAAGCGGCGGTGCCGGCCGCGCGGGGCGCGCCGGGGCGGGCGCCTATACTACCCGTACCGCCATCCGGTCCGTCCCGACAGCCCCCGCGCCGCGGGGGCGGAGCCCTGTATGCAGTCCCATCCCGTGCCCGCGCTGCGCCTCCACGAGCTGCGCAAGACCTACGACAACGGTGTGGAGGCGCTGAAAGGCGTGAGCCTGGAGGTCGCCCCCGGCGATTTCTACGCCTTGCTCGGCCCCAACGGTGCCGGCAAGAGCACCCTGATCGGGATCGTCAGCTCGCTGGTGAACAAGAGCAGCGGCACGGTCGAGGTGTTCGGGATCGACCTCGAGCGCGAGCGCAGCCGCGCCATGCGCCAGCTCGGGCTGGTGCCGCAAGAATTGAACTTCAACATGTTCGAGAAGCCGCTGGACATCTGCGTGAACTACGCCGGCTTCTACGGCGTGCCGCGCCGGCAGGCGCTGGAGCGCGCCGAGCAGGTGCTCAAGGACGCCCAGCTGTGGGACAAGGCGGACAAGATGAGCCGCACCCTGTCCGGCGGCATGAAGCGCCGGCTGATGATCGCACGCGCGATGATGACGAAGCCGCGCCTGCTGATCCTGGACGAGCCCACCGCCGGGGTGGACATCGAGATCCGCCGCGGCATGTGGAAGACCCTGCGCCAGATCAACGCCGAGGGCACCACCATCATCCTCACCACCCACTACCTGGAGGAAGCCGAGCACCTGTGCCGGCACCTGGCGATCATCGACCGCGGCCAGATCATCGAGCGCGGGCCGATCAAGTCGCTGCTGACCAAGCTCGACATGGAGGGCTTCGTGCTCGACGTGGACGGCACGCTGCCGCACCCGCTGCCGCACATCCCCGGCGCGCACCTGAAGGCCACCGACCCGCAGACCCTGGACCTGCAGATGCCGCGCGCGATGGACCTCAACCACGTGTTCGCGGTGCTCGGCGAGGCCGGTATCCGCGTGCGTTCGATGCGCAACCAGAGCAACCGCCTGGAGGAACTGTTCGTGCGCCTGACCGGCAAGCAGGAGGACGCGGCATGAGCGCGCGCCAGCCCGCCCACCCCAACCTGGTCGCGCTGGCCACCATCGTGCGCCGCGAGGTGAACCGCATCCTGCGCATCTGGGGCCAGACCCTGATGCCGCCGGCGATCACCATGACCCTGTACTTCCTGATCTTCGGCGGCCTGATCGGCTCGCGTATCGGCACCATGGACGGCATCCGCTACATGGACTTCATCGTGCCCGGGCTGGTGATGATGAGCGTGATCCAGAACAGCTACGGCAACATCAGCAGCTCGTTCTTCGGCGCCAAGTTCGGCCGCCACGTCGAGGAATTGCTGGTCAGCCCGATGCCGAACTGGGTGATCCTCGGTGGCTACGTCGCCGGCGCGGTGCTGCGCGGGCTGATGGTCGGCGCGATCGTGCTGGTGATCGCGATGTTCTTCACCCGGGTGCGGGTGCCGCACCCGCTGGTCACGGTCGGCTCGGTGCTGCTGGGCGCGACCATCTTCTCGCTGGCCGGCTTCGTCAACGCGGTGTATGCCAAGAAGTTCGACGACATCGCGATCGTGCCGACCTTCATCCTCACCCCGCTGACCTACCTCGGCGGCGTGTTCTATTCGATCAAGCTGCTGCCCGGCTGGGCGGAGGCGGCCACCCACCTCAACCCGATCTTCTACATGGTCAACGCGTTCCGCTACGGGCTGCTCGGCGTTTCCGACGTGTCTGTGGGGGTGGCGTTCGGGCTGATGCTGGCCTTCGCCGCGGCGCTCGCCGCGATCGGCCTGTGGCTGCTGCAGCGCGGGGTGGGCTTGCGCCACTGAGGGCCGCGCCGCGCGCGATGGGTGAGCCGCCATCGCCGTTCGTGATGGACCTGTCGAACCACGGACGGTGCCAGCATCGCCCGCTGCAAGCCCGCCACCGCGCGGCCCTGTCCGTGCGTGGTCAGCCTGTCGAACCACGCACGGCACGCACGGCACCGCCGCGTCCGCGGCGCCCGGATCAGCCCGGCAGCCGGAAGAACGCGCGCGCGGTGGCGGTGGTCGCCGCGGCGGTGACCTCGATCGCCTCGCCGCGGTCGCGCGCCAGTTCCGCCACGATGTGCGGCAGGAACGCCGGCTCGTTGCGGCGGTCCTTCGGCGGCGGGATCAACGTGCGCGGCAGCAGGTAGGGCGCGTCGGTCTCCACCATCAGCCGGTGCGGGGGGATGCTGCGCACCAACTCGCGCAGGTGCCGGCCGCGGCGCTCGTCGCACAGCCAGCCGGTGATGCCGATGTGCCAGTCGCGGTCGAGGTAGTCGAACAATTCCTCGCGGCTGCCGGTGAAGCAGTGCACCACCGCCGGCCCGATCCGGCCTTCGAAGTCCCGCAGGATCGCGAGGAAATCGGCGTGCGCATCGCGCTGGTGCAGGAACAGCGGTTTCGGGTTGCCCGCCGCAGCGAGGTCGGCGGCGATCTGCAGCTGGCGCTCGAACGCGCGCCGCTGCGCCGGGCGCGGCGAGAAGTCGCGGAAGTAGTCCAGCCCGCATTCGCCCACCGCCACCACCTCGGGCTGGGCGTGCAGCGCGCGCAGTTCGGCGTCGCATTCCTCGGTGTACTCGGCCGCATGGTGCGGATGCACGCCGGCGGTGGCGAACCATTCGCCCGGCCGGCTGCGCGCCAGCTCTAGCACCTTCGGGTTGTGCGCGCGGCTGGCGCCGGTGAGGATCGCGCGCGTCACCCCCGCCTCGCGCGCGCGCTGCCAGACCGCGTCACGGTCGCGGTCGAAGCTGTCGTGGCTGAGGTTCAGGCCGATGTCGATGAGTTGCATGTGATGCCCCGCGGACGCACGGAGGGCCAGGCGGGTGTCAGCTGGACGCTGTCAGCGCGTGCTCAAGGTCGTCGCGTCGCAGCTGCGTCTTGCTGGCATCGTCGTGCTCGAGCATGGCGCGTTTGACGGCGGCACGGGTCGCGCGCGTCACCAGCGACTGCAGATCGCGCCCGGAATAGCCTTCGGTCCGTTGCGCCAGTTCGCGCACCATGTCTTCCGCATCGAAGTCGAGGGGTTTGCCGGACAGCAGCAGGCGAATGATGCGCGCCCGTCCTTCGGCATCCGGCAGGCCGATTTCCACCTTGCGCTCCAGGCGCGACAGCAGGGCGCCGTCGATCCGGTTCGGATAGTTGCTCGCCGCCAGCAGGAACACCTGCCCGGCCTTGTTGGCGACACCATCCAGCTCCTGCAGTAGCTGGCCGACGATTTCCTGGGTCATCTGGTCGTCGCGCCCGTCGCGTGCCGGCGCGACGATGTCGATCTCGTCGATGAACAGGATACAGGGGGCCTGCGCGCGGGCGCGCTCGAACAGCGCCTTGACCTTGTTGCCGGACTGGCCGAGGTAATTGGCCTTCAGATCCGAGGTGCTGGCGGCGATGAACGACAAGCCTGACTGGCTGGCCAGCACGCGAGCGATCTGGGTCTTGCCGGTTCCCGGAGGCCCATAGAGCAGGATGCCGCGCGGCGCGGGGATGCCTAGGGCTGCCAGCTGCTCGGCGTTGCGCAACTCCTTGCCGAGGCCGACGAACTCCTCGAGCGTGCGCGGCGGCAGCACGATGTCGTCCCAGGTCAGTTCCTTGACATCGGTCGCATGCTTGCCGCGCTGCCGGCGCACGGTGGCCAGCAGGACCTGCGCATCGTTCACGCCCGCGGGGTGGTCTGCGACGATCGCCGCCACCAGGGTATGCAGGTCACGCCCGGACATGCCGGACGTCTCGTTGACCAGGGCATCCGGTGGGTCCATGGCGATACCGGCTTGCTTAAGTTCGTGGCGCAGGATCTTGCGGCGCGCTACGGCATTGGGCAGGCCGATCTCGATCGTGGTGGTGAAGCGCGAGACGATCGCATCATCCAGGATGTCGCGGCGGTTGGTGGCGCCGATCACCAGTACCTGGCTGTTGCCCTCGAAGCCATCCCACTCGGCCAGGAAGGTCTGCACCAGCTCGTTTCCGAAGGAGTCGCTATCGCTGCTGCTGCGCCGGGCGAATGCGCTCTCGCATTCGTCCACGAACAGGATCGCGGGTGCATGCGCGCGGCAGCGCTTCCAGACGTCCTTGACCTTGGGCGCGGTCTGGCCGATGTAGCCGGCCTTGAGGTCGGCAATGGTCACGGCTTCGAAATGGCAGCCGGCGGTCTTGGCCAGCTTGCGCGCGATCAGGGTCTTGCCGGTACCCGGCGGGCCGTACATCAAGAACCCTTTCGGTACCGGCTTGCGCCCCGAGACGAAAAGATCGACCAGCTTGAGCATCTGATCGAGCTTGCTCGGTTCCAGCGCGACCTCTGCCCAGTCGGATGCGGCATTGCGGACCGTGGCGAGCCTGCGATCGATGGCGGCCAGTTCCGCCCGCGCCGCGCGCACGGCATCGCCGCACTCTCCGAGCTTGCGTGCCAGCGGCACATGCGCGGCCAGACGCGGTGCCGCGATCGCCGCGATCTGGCGCAGGTGCGCCCATTCCGACTCGGAATGCCTGCCGTGGATGTCGATCAACACCGGGTCGGCATCCAGGCGCAGCAGGCTGTGGACCTTGCTTGCATCGTTCGACATCAGCACCGCCGCGAAGCTGGCTCCGCGCAAGTCCCCGTACTGGTCCCGGATTTTCCAGGTATCCAACTGCGGGCCATCTGCCGCAGGGGCGAGGGTCGATTTGTAAGGATATTCGCGATCGCCGCTCAAGCCGGTCGAAAACTGCATCAGCGCCGCACCGCTGCGGCCGAAAGCACCGATCACCGCCGCGACGCCGGCATTGGCGCGCGCTGCCAGGCGCTTGCGACCGATATTGACCAGCCCCGCATACAGCAGGACGCTCGGAATGCTGGCGAACTCCCAGACAAACGCGTCGGACAGCCCCCATTGCCAGGGGTGGAGTGCATGGCCAACGACATTGAAGAAATTGCGTCCGGTCACGAACGAGATCACCAATGCCGGAATGAGCAGCAGCAGCGTGACCCAGAGCAGCAGTTGCCGCTTGCGGCCACCTGCGACGGGCCGCAGGCCCAGGGCGCTGCGAGTGGCCCTCGCGGACGCCTGTCGGTTCAACTCCCGCAGATGCGCATGGCTGGCCTGCTGCAGCGTCTGCTCGATCTCGGCGGCCGCGCTCTTGCATGCCGGAAGCAGGCTGGAGAGCTCATCGGCGGCCACGGCTTGTTTGTTCAGGACTTCTTGCCGTGTGGCTTCGAGCGCTTGCAGTTCACGCTCGAAATGGTCGGAGTCGTTGTCTGCGGGGGCGGTCGGGGCCATGCGAAGGGCGGGGCGTAAAAGACAAAATTGATGATATACGCAATTGCTCATCGCCTACGGACGCACGGAACCCGTGCCCCGTGCGACGGCCTGACGTTGCCTTCCTTTGCTGCCCCTGGTGCACCCATGCACGCCCCAGGCCAGTGCCGTGGGCCCGACCGGGTCTGGCAACGGGGTGGTTACGTTGCCGGGGGGTGGGTGTGGCATGTGCGGCTCTGACGCGCGGCCGCGCGCCATCCATGGCGCGCGCGAATCCCCCGCGGCCCGGAGGCAGAGGCAAGGGCGATGGCCTGGCAGGCGTGACTCCTACAATGTGCGCGTGCAATTCCCGATCTCGCCCCTACTGCCCGAGATCCTCGCCGCGCTGGCCGCGCATCCGCGGCTGGTGCTGGAGGCGCCGCCGGGCGCGGGCAAGACCACGCAGGTGCCGCTGGCGTTGCTCGAGGCGCCGTGGCTGGCGGGCCGCAAGATCGTGATGCTGGAGCCGCGCCGCGTCGCCGCGCGCGCGGCCGCCGGCTTCATGGCGAGACAGCTGGGCGAGGCGGTGGGTGAGACGGTGGGCTACCGCATCCGTTTCGAGCACAAGGTCGGGCCGGCCACCCGCATCGAGGTCGTCACCGAGGGCATCCTCACCCGCATGCTGCAGGACGACCCGCTGCTGGAGGGCGTCGGCGTGCTGCTGTTCGACGAGTTCCACGAGCGCCATCTCGCCGCCGACCTCGGCCTGGCGCTCGCCTTGGACGTGCAGGCCGGCGTGCGCGACGACCTCCGGCTGGTGGTGATGTCGGCGACGCTCGACGGCGAACGGCTGGCCGCGTGGCTGGATGCGCCGCGGCTGTCGAGCGCGGGGCGCAGCTTCCCGGTGGACATAGCGCACTTCCCGGCGCGCCGCGACGAGGCGCTGGAACACCAGGTGCGGCGCGCGATCGAACAGGCGCTGGCGGCGCATCCGGGCGATGTGCTGGTGTTCCTGCCGGGCCGGCGCGAGATCGCCAAGGCCGAGGCGCTGCTGGCCCAGGCCGGGCTGCCCGCCGAGGTGCTGCCGCTGCACGGCGAGCTGCCGGTCGAGCAGCAGGCGCGCGTGCTGCAGCCCGCGCCCGACCGCCGCCGCCGGGTGGTGCTGGCGACCAACGTGGCCGAATCCAGCGTCACCCTGCCCGGCGTGCGCGTGGTGATCGACAGCGGGCTGGCGCGCGAGCCGCGCTTCGATCCGAACAGCGGGTTCTCGCGGCTGGACGTGGTGGCGATCGCGCAGGCCAGCGCCGACCAGCGCGCCGGCCGCGCCGGGCGCGTGGCCGAAGGCTGGGCCTACCGCCTGTGGCCGGCGTCGCAGCGGCTGGAACCGCAGCGGCGGCCGGAGATCGCGCAGGTGGACCTGGCGCCGCTGGCGCTGGAACTGGCGGCCTGGGGCAGCAGCGACCTGCGCTTCCCCGATCCGCCGCCGCCCGGTGCGCTGGCCGCGGGCCGCGACCTGCTGCGCCGGCTCGGCGCGCTGGAGGCCAGCGGCGGCCTCACCGCGCAGGGACGCCGGATGCTGGCGCTCGGCACCCATCCGCGCCTGGCGGCGATGCTGCTCGCCACCGAGGCGCCCGGGCAGGTCGCGCTGGCCTGCGACCTCGCCGCGCTGCTGGAAGCCCGCGACCCGCTGCGCCTGCGCAGCGATGCGTTGGCCGCGCGCTGGCAGGCGCTGGCCGCGTTCCGCGCCGGGCGCAGCCCGCCCGAGGCCAGCCGCAGCGCGCTGGCGGCGATCGATGCCGCGGCCCGGCAGTGGCGGCGTCGCCTGCGCTGCGAAGCCGCGCCGCCCGCCGCGGCCCCGGCGCATGCGCTGGGCAACCTGCTGGCGCACGCCTTCCCCGACCGCATCGCCCGCCAGCACCCGCAGGATGCGCGCCGCTACCTGCTGGCGAACGGGCGCAGCGCGCGCCTGCCGGACGACTCCGTGCTGTACGGCGAGCCGTGGCTGGTGGCCAGCGAGCTGCGCCACGAGGCCAAGGACGCCCTGCTGCTGCGCGCGGCGCCGGTGGACGAGGCGGTGCTGCGCCGCGACTTCGCCGCGCAGTTCTCCGAGGCCGACGAAGTGCGCTGGGATCCCGAGCGGCGCGCGCTGGTGAGCGCGCGCATCGCCCGCTTCGACGGCATCGTGCTGGCGGCGAAACCTGCGGGCCGGGTCGATCCGGCGCGGGCCGCGCGGGCGCTGACCGACGCCGTACGCGACCTCGGTCTGGGCGTGCTGCCGTGGAGCGAGGCGCTCGTGCAGTGGCGCAACCGCGTGCAGTGCCTGCGCGCATGGATGCCGGAACTGGGGCTGCCGGATGTGTCCGACGCCGCGCTGCTGGCGACGCTGGAGGACTGGCTGACGCCCGCCTTCGCCGGCAAGACCCGGCTGGACGCGCTCACCGCCGAGGAACTGGGCGAGGCGCTGCAGGGGCGGCTGGAGTGGGCGCTGCGCCAGCGCCTCGACGCGCTCGCGCCGACCCGCATCGCCGTGCCCTCCGGGATGCAGCGCGGCATCGCGTACGCGCTGGAGGCCGACGGCACGCCGGCGCCGCCGGTGCTGGCGGTCAAGCTGCAGGAACTGTTCGGCCTGGCCGACACCCCGCGCATCGCCGACGGCCGCGTGCCGCTGACCCTGCACCTGCTCTCGCCCGCCGGCCGCCCGCTGCAGGTGACCCAGGACCTGCGCGGGTTCTGGGAGCGCACCTATCCCGAGGTCAAGAAGGAAATGAAGGGCCGCTACCCGCGCCACCCGTGGCCGGACGACCCGTGGAGCGCCACCGCCACCCACCGCGCCAAGCCGCGCGGGACCTGATCATCGTGCCATTCCGCTGCCCCGCGTTCATGGTGAGCCCGTCGAACCGCGAACGCGGCCGGCATCGCCCATTGCAGCCGCCGGCGCGCAGCCCCGCCCGTTCGCGGTGAGCCCATCGAACACGAGCGGGTGCGGGCAGCGCCCGCCGCGGCGCGCCCGCCATCGGCGGGCGCAGCGGTTCAATGCGCGGGCGCGCCGCCGGTGCTGCCGAACGGCGGCTTGGCCCACCACACCAGCACGATCATCGCCACGAACAGGCCGGAGAACAGCAGGAACAGGTCGTTCACCGCCAGCGTGAACGCCTGCAGGTTGATCACCTGGTCGGTCAGCGACAGCGCCTGCGCCTGGCCCATGCCCACCCCCTGCAGGGTGCCCAGCCACTGCTCAGCGGCCGGGCGCGCCGCGGTCACGCTCTCGGTCAGCACCGCATGGTGGTAGTCGGCGCGGTGCTGCCACAGGGTCACGGTGACCGCGGTGGAGATGCTGCCGGCGATGGTGCGGAAGAAGTTGGACAGGCCCGAGGCGCTGGCGATTTCGCTCGGCGGCAGCCCGGACAGGATGATCTGGTTGAGCGGGATGAAGAAGAACGCCACCCCCATGCCCTGGATCAGGCGCGGCCAGATCAGCTGGCCGAAGCTGGCCTGCGCGGTGAAGGTGGAGAACCAGTGGGTGGTGAAGGCGAACACCAGGAACGCGAAACTGACCATGATCCGCAGGTCGGCCTTGGCGATCATGCGCCCGACCAGCGGCGAGAAGAACACCGCCAGGATGCCGACCGGCGCGGTCGCCAGGCCCGCCCATTCGGCGGTGTAGCCGAGCGTGGTCTGCAGCCACAGCGGGTAGATCACGTTGATGCCGAAGAAGCCGAACATGCCGACCGACAGCGCGATGACGCCCACCCGGAAGTTGCGGCGGCGGAACAGCGACAGGTCCACCACCGGGTGCCTGTCGGTCAGCTCCCAGGCCACGAAGAAGGTCAGGCAGACCAGCGCGACGATGCCCAGGGTGGTGATCAGCGGCGAGCTGAACCAGTCCTTGTCGTTGCCGTTGTCGAGCATGAACTGCAGCGAACCGACGCCGATCACCAGCAGCGCCAGCCCGATGCGGTCGATCGGCACCTTCTGGATCGGCGTCTCACGGTCGCGCAGCAGGGTCCACACCACCAGCGCCGCCAGCAACCCGACCGGCGCGTTGATGAAGAAGATCCAGTGCCAGGAATAGTTGTCGGTGATCCAGCCGCCGAGGATCGGGCCGAAGATCGGCGCCACGATCACGGTCATCGCCCACAGCGCCAGCGCCATCCCCTTCTTCTCGTTGGGGTAGTTGGCCAGCAGCAGGGTCATCGACAGCGCCACCATCGGCCCGGAGACCAGGCCCTGCAGCAGCCGGAACAGCACCAGCATCGGCATGCTGTTGGCGAACCCGCACAGCATCGAGAACACCACGAACAGGGTGACCGAGGCGGTGAAGGTGCGCACCTCGCCGAACCGGCGCGCCAGCCAGCCGGTCAGGGGCTGCACGATCGCGCTGGCCAGCGAGTACGAGCTGATCGCCCAGGTGCCCTCGGACACGCCGACGCTGAGGCTGCCGGCGATGGTCGGCACCGAGACGTTGACGATCGTGATGTCCAGCACCTCCATGAAGGTGGACAGCGCGATCGCCAGGGTCAGCAGCGCCAGCGCGCCGCCGCGCAGCGGCGGCTTGGTGGCCGCCGCGGGCAGCGGGGCGGCGGCGGGATCGGCGGCGGCGACGGCCATGGCCGGGCCTCAGCGCCCGCCGTTGGCGGCGATGATGGCGTCGGCCTCGCGCGCAGCGGCGTCGAGGTCGTGCGCGTACACGTCGGTCTGGCTGACCGCCGCCTTCGGCGGCAGGCTCGGCAGGCGCGGGCCGGACTGGTCGCGGGTGTCCACGTCCACTTCCATCGACAGCCCGATCCGCAGCGGGTGCTTGCGGTAGGTCGCGTCCTCCTCCAGCGCGATCCGCACCGGCACCCGCTGCACCACCTTGATCCAGTTGCCGCTGGCGTTCTGCGCCGGTAGCAGCGAGAACACGCTGCCGGTGCCAGCGGCGATGCCGGCGACCTTGCCGCGAAACACCACGCCGCTGCCGTACAGGTCGCTGGTGACGGTGGCCGGCTGGCCGAGGCGGATCTTGGCCAGCTGGCTTTCTTTGAAGTTGGCATCCACCCACAGCGTGCCCAGCGGCAGGATCTTCAGCAGCGGCTGCCCGGGTGCGACCAGCTGCCCGACCTGCACCGCGCGCTCGGCCACGATGCCGTCCACCGGCGCCACGATCGCGGTGCGGTGGTCGGCCACCCAGGCCTCGATGTAGGCGGCGCGTGCCAGCTGCACCGCGGGGTTCTGCGCGATCGCCACGCCCTCCACCAGCGCGCGCTGCGCGCGCGCCTGGCCGGTGGCCTGCGCCAGCGCCGCGCGTGCGCGTTCGACCGCTTCGCGCGCATGCGCCACTTCCTCCGGCGGCACCGCCTTGTCGGCCAACAGCGGCAGGCGCCGGCGGTAGTCGGCCTCGGCCTGCGCCAGCGCGATCTTCGCCTGCGCCTCGCCGGCGGCGGCGGCGGCGGCCCCGCTGTCGGCCTGGCGCGCCTGGCGCACGGCCTGCGCCAGCGCGGCGGCCGCGCGCTGCAGCGCCAGCCGGGTATCGGTGCCGTCCAGCCGCACCAGCACCTGGCCGGCGCGCACATAGTCGGTGTTGTCGGCGTAGATCGCGGTGACGGTGCCGGCCACGCGCGCGTTCACCCCGACCTGGTTGCCGCCGACGTAGGCGTTGTCGGTGGTCTGCCGCAGCGAGAACACGAACAGCCACAGCAGCAGCCAGGCGAGGCCGGCGAGCACGAACAGCGCGGCGATGCCCAGCAGCAGGCGCTTGCGCTTGCCATTTCCGTTGCCGTTGCTGGGGGCGGCCGGGGCGGCGGAGGGAGTCGGCGTGCTCATGGCGTCGGGGCGTCCTTGGAATCGGGGGAAGGCGCCGCGGCGGACGGGTCGGCATAGCCGCCGCCGAGGCTCTGGATCAGGGCGATGTCGGCCGCCAGCCGCGCCGCCGCCAGCACCTGCGCGGCGTCCTCGGCCTGCAACCGGGCCAGCGCGGCCTGGGCGCGGCTGCGGTCGTCGCCGAGTCCGGCGCGCGCGCGCGCGTCGGCATTGGCCTGCAGCGCGCGCGCGGCGTCCAGCGCGGTGGCCTGCTGCTGCGCCTCCGCGCCGAGCTGGGCCAGGGTCAGCGCCTGCTGCTGCACGTCGCGCGCGGCCTGCACCACGCTGGCGTGGTAGTCGGCGATCGCGGCGTCGAGCTGGGCGCGGCTGAGGCCGTAGCCGGCGCGCAGGCGGCCGCCGTCGAATAGCGGCAGACTCAGCGCCGGCTGCAGCAGCGCGACCCGGCTGCCGGCGGTGAGCAACTTGCCGAGGTCGATGCTGGACAGGCCGAGCAGCGCCTTCAGGCTGAGGTCGGGGAAGAACGCGGCGCGCGCGGCGGCCACGTCCTGGGTCGCGGCCTCGACCCGCCAGCGGCTCGCGGCCACGTCCGGGCGGCGCGCGATGAGCGCCAGCGAGGCCTCCGCGGGCAGGCCCGCGGTGGCCGGCGGCAGCGGCCGCGCCTGCAGCGGCGGCAGCGCGTCCGGGGCGATCCCGAGCAGCGCCGCCAGGGCGATCCGGCGGCCCTCGGCGCTGGCGGTGAGCGCGGTGCGCGCGCGCTCGGCGGCGGCCAGCGCCGCTTCCGCCGCGTGCACCGCATCGCTGCCGTCGATCCCGCGCGCGGCGCGCGCGCGCGCCAGCGCCAGCAGGCGCTGCTGCGCGGCGATCGCCTGCGTGGCCAGGCCCAGCCGGGCCTGGTCGGCCTGCCAGCCAAAATAGGTCTGCGCGACCGCGGCGGTCAGCGCCAGGCGCGCGGCGTCCGCCTCCGCGGCGGCGGCCCGGGCCTGGTCGGTGGCGGCGGCGACCTGCGCGCGGTGCTTGCCCCACCAGTCCACGTCGTACTGCAGCTGCACCCCGAGGTCGGCCTGGCTGTACCAGGTGAAGCCGAGGAATTGCACCGGGAACAGCCCGTGCTCGCTGATCCGCTGCCGCTGCAGGTCGGCGCTGGCGCCGACGTAGGCATTGCCGGCCGCGGCCTGCGCGGCGATCGCGGCGCGCGCCTGCGCCAGGCGCGCCTGGGCCTGCGCCAGGCTGGGCGCGCCGGCCAGCGCGCGCGCCATCAGCGCATCCAAGGTCGGGTCGCGGTACGGCGTCCACCAATCGGCGGCCGGCCACGCGGCCTGCGCATCGCCGACGCCGGCGGGCAGCGGCGCGCGCGCGTCCAGCGTCGGCGGCGGCAGGCGCGGCGGCGCGGCGGCGCAGCCGGCCAGCAGCGCGGCGGCGAGGCCGGCGAGCAGGGGACGGGAAACGGTCGGCTTCATGCGGGCACGCCCTCCTCGGTGGCGTCCATCTGTTCCAGCTGCAGGGCCAGGCGCGCCAGCAGGCGGCGCAGGGTCGCGCGTTCGCGCGCCGACAGCGGGGCGAACAGGGCGTCGATGCTGGGGAACATCTGCGGCAGCAGGCGCCGCACCAGCTGCTCGCCGCGCGCGCTCAGGCGCAGCTCGATGCGGCGGCGGTCGGCGGCGCTCGGGCTGCGCAGCACCAGCCCGCGCGCGACCAGGCCGTCGGTGATGCGGGTCATGTTGGTGCGCGACTCGTGGGCGTACTGGCACAGCTCGCCGGGGGTGGCGACCCCGGCGTCGCTGCTGAACAGCGCCATCAGGGTCTGGAAGTCGGACTCGTTCAGCCCGTGCGCGCGCAGGCGCGCGGTCAGCCGCGCATGGATGCGCCCGGCGACGTGGCGGATCAGCTTCAGCAACGCCACCGGTTCGGCCGGCATCCCCGGCATGCGCGCGGCGGTGCGCGCCACGCCCTCCTCGATCGAGGCGAGCGCGACCGGGACGCGGGTCTCGCGGCGGGCGGCGGCTTTGCTCATGGCTGGATAGTTCATTCCTGAATTATTGTGGGCGCGGGCGGGCGGCGGATGCAAGCCCCGGGGGCGCGCGTTCAGTCGGCGCCGGGGCCGCGCTCACGAGCCGTCAACGCGGCGGGTCGGAGACTGTCGGCGACGCCACCATCGGACGAGGAGTTGCCATGGGCAAGTTCGAGCATTCCCAGGACCGCGCGCGCGAGCTGATCGGCGAGCTCGGCGACGGCATCCGCAAGGCCCTGCCGGGGCGTGCGCTGCAGTGGATCGAGACCGGCGCCGCCCTCGGCGCGCTGCGCACCGGCGGCAAGGTCGCGGGCAAGGTGGTGCGCCGCCATCCGGTGCTGGCCGGCGCGGCGATCGCCGGCGTGGGCCTGCTTTGGTTCGCCGCGCGCCAGCGCGCCAAGCGCCGGGCGCAGGCACCGCTGGAAGGCCAGGCCACCCGCATCGAGGCGCAGCGCATGCAGCCGCGGGCGCCGGCGGAGGTCGAGCCGGGCGAGCTGCCGGAGGGCTGAGCGCGGCCGCTCAGGCCGCGCGCGCGGCCGGCAGTTCCAGCACGAAGCGGGCGCCGCCGCCGGGGCGGTCCTCGTACCACAGCTGGCCGCCGCGTTCGGCCACGATCTGGTGCGCCAGCGCCAGCCCCAGCCCGCTGGACAGCCGGTCCCCGGCGTCCGGATCCAGCCGCTGGAACGGCTTGAACAGCTGCCGCTGCAGGGCGGCGGGAATGCCGGGGCCACGGTCCTCCGCCAGCAGGCGGGCGAAGCCCGGCGCGCCCGGGCGCGCAGACAGCGTCAGTTCGCCGCCACCGCGGGCGTACTTGAGCGCGTTGGTCACCAGGTTCTCGGCGACCTGGCGCAGCACCAGCGGCTCGGCCGCCACCGCCAGCGGCTGCGCCGGGGCCTGCACGTCGAGCCGCATCCCGGCCGCCTCCAGCGGCAGCGCATAACGCTGCTCGAGCCAGACCAGAGTGGCGCCCAGGTCGGCCCGCGCCGCCGCGTCCTCGGACCGACCGGCGGCCTGCTGCTCGAGGTAGCGGCGGATGTAGTCCAGCGCGTCCTCGGTGCTGTCCTGCACGATCTGCAGGTAGCGCGGCACGCGGTCGCGGCGGCAGTCCGGCTGCTGCAGCATCTGCGCGGCGAACAGCACGGTGGACAGCGGGTTCTTGAGGTCGTGCGCGACCAGGTTGACCAGCTGCTGGCGCTCGCGCGCGATCCGCTGCAGGCGGTCGCGGGTGAGCTTCAGGCCGAGCTGGGCATCCACCCGCGCCAGCAGTTCCTCGGCCATGAACGGCTTGGTCACGTAATCGACCGCGCCGGCCTCGAACGCGCGCACCAACAGGTCGCGGTCGTGCGCGGCGGTCAGGAAGATCGCCGGGATGTCCGCCAGCGCCGGGTCGGCGCGGAACGCGGCCAGCAGTTCGAAGCCGTCCATGCCCGGCATGCGCATGTCCAGCAGCAGCAGGTCGGGCGCGTCCGCGCGCGCGGCGGCCAGCGCCTCGCGGCCGGAGCCGGCCGCCACCGCGGTCAGGCCGTGGCGTTCGAGCAGGGTGGCGACCACGCGCAGGTTGGCCGGTTGGTCGTCGACCACCAGGATGCGGCCGCTCCGGGCCTCGGTGATGTGCATGCCGCCCTCCTGGCGCATTCAGCTCGGGCGGCACCATAGCAAAGCCACCCATGCGGCGGCATGTGGCCGACGCGGGTCCGGCTGAACGGTTCAGGCGCTGGCGGGAGCGCGTCCGTCCAGCCGCCGCCACTGCCCCGGCGCGAGCCCGTCCAGCCGATGCGGGCCGATCGCCACCCGTACCAGGCGCAGGGTCGGCAGCCCGACCGCCGCGGTCATGCGCCGCACCTGGCGGTTGCGGCCCTCGCGCAGCACCAGTTCCAGCCAGGCGTCCGGCACCGTCTTGCGGAACCGCACCGGCGGCTCGCGCGGCCACAGGGCGGGCGGCGCCAGCCGCCGCACCCGCGCCGGGCGGGTCGGTCCGTCGGCGAGCGGCACGCCCTCGCGCAAGCGCTGCAACTGGGCTTCGCCCGGCGCGCCCTCCACCTGCACCCAGTAGGTCTTGGGCTGCTTGTGGCGGGGGTCGGTCAGGCGGTGCGCGAGGGCGCCGTCGTCGGTCAGCAGCAGCAGGCCTTCCGAATCGAAGTCGAGGCGGCCGGCGGGGTACACGCCGGCGGGCAGGCCGAAGTCCGCCAGCGTGCGCCGCGGGGCGGGGCTACGGTCGGTGAACTGGCACAGCACCCCATAGGGCTTGTTGAACGCGATCAGCACGGGCAGCGGGCGGGGTGGCGCCGCGGGCGCCGGATCACGGGGAGGCGGCGGGCTTGCGGAAGCGCAGGGTCATGCGGTCGCTCTCGCCGATCGCGCGGTAGCGTTCGGCCTGCTCCGGCGGATGGCGGTTGGTCGGCGGCAGGGTCCACACCCCGTTGGGATGGTCGGCGCTGTCCCTGGGATTGGCATTGACCTCGCTGCGCGCGTCGAGCACGAAGCCGGCGTCGCGCGCCAGCTGGATGACCAGCGCCTCGGTCAGGTAGCCGCTCTTCTTCATCGTCGCCAGGTCGGTGCCGGGCTTGGCGCGGTGGTCGACCACGCCGAGCGTGCCGCCGGGCCGGAGCACCTCGAAGAAGGCCTGGAAGTAGGCCGGGGCGGTGCCGGCGGCCACCCAGTTGTGCACGTTGCGGAAGGTCAGCACCAGATCCGCACTGCCCGGCGGGCCCAGCTGCGGGGCCTTGGGGTCGTACTCGCGCAGCTCGGCGCGGTCGTAGTGCGCCGGATCGGCGAGGAACAGCGCCTCCAGCGGGTTGGCGCGGCCCGGCGCGGGCGGCGCGCTGGCCGCGATGTACTGGCCTTGCGCGCGCAGGTAGGGGGCGAGGATTTCGGTGTACCAGCCGGCGCCCGGGCTGATCTCGATCACCCGGTCGGTCGGGCGCAGGCCGAAGAAGGTCAGGGTCTGCGCCGGATGCCGGTAGGCGTCGCGGGCGCGGTTGGCGGGGCTGCGCCACGCGCCGTCGATCGCCGCCTGCAGGGCCGGATCGACGGTTGCCGGGGCCGCCTCGTCCGCGCTGCGCGCGGGCGGCGGGGTGGCGGCGCAGGCGCCGGCGAGCAGGGCGGTCAGCACGAGCACGGACGGGCGGAGCATGGCGCGGCCTCCAACGGGGGATGCGCGCAGGGTAGCGCGCGCCGGCGGCGGTGCAAGCCGCCGGCGCGCCGCAGCCTCAGGTGGCGGCCGCCAGTTCCGCCAGCACGGCGTTGAAGGTCGCGCTCGGGCGCATCGCCGCCTCCAGCCGCGCGCGGTCGGGATGGTAGTAGCCGCCGATGTCCACCGGCCGCCCCTGCACCGCCAGCAGCTCCTGCACGATGCGTGCCTCCTGCGCAGCCAGCGCCTCCGCCAGCGGTGCGAAGCGCGCGGCCAGCGCCGGGTCGCGGTCCTGCGCGGCCAGCGCCTGCGCCCAGTACAGCGCCAGGTAGAAATGGCTGCCGCGGTTGTCGATCGTGCCCAGCTTGCGTCCCGGCGAGCGGTCGTGCTCGAGGAAGCGGGCGTTGGCCGCGTCCAGGGTGTCGGCCAGCACCTGCGCGCGCGGCTTGCCGCCGGCCTGGGCCAGGTGCTCGAACGACGCGGCCAGGGCCAGGAATTCGCCCAGCGAATCCCAGCGCAGGTAGTTCTCGGCGAGGAACTGCTGCACGTGCTTGGGTGCGCTGCCGCCGGCCCCGGTCTCGAACAGCCCGCCGCCGGCCATCAGCGGCACGATCGACAGCATCTTGGCGCTGGTGCCCAGCTCCAGGATCGGGAACAGGTCGGTCAGGTAGTCGCGCAGCACGTTGCCGGTGGCGGCGATGGTGTCCTGCCCCGCGCGCACCCGCTTCAAGGTGTGGCGCATGGCGCGGATCGGGCTGAGGATGCGGATGTCCAGCCCGGCGGTGTCGTGCTCGCCGAGGTAGGTCTCGACCTTGGCGATCAGCCCGCGGTCGTGGTCGCGGCGCGGGTCGAGCCAGAACACCACCGGGGTGGCCGACAGCCGCGCGCGGTTGACCGCGAGCTTGACCCAGTCGCGGATCGCCGCGTCGCGGGTCTGGCACATGCGCCAGACGTCGCCGGCCTTGACCGGGTGCTGCATCAGCACGGTGCCGCGCTCGTCGATCACGCGCACGGTGCCGTCGCCGCTGATGCGGAAGGTCTTGTCGTGGCTGCCGTATTCCTCCGCCGCCTGCGCCATCAGGCCGACGTTGGCCACGCTGCCCATGGTCGCCGGGTCGAACGCGCCGTGCAGCTTGCAGTCGTCGATCACCGCCTGGTAGATGCCGGCGTAGCAGCGGTCCGGGATCACCGCCTTGGCCTGCTGCAGCTGCCCCTGCGGGTTCCACATGCAGCCGCCGTCGCGGATCAGCGCCGGCATCGAGGCGTCCACGATCACGTCGCTGGGCACGTGCAGGTTGGTGATGCCCTTGTCGGAGTTCACCATCGCAAGCTGCGGCCGCTGCGCGTAGACGGCGGCGATGTCGGCCTCGATCCGCAGGCGCTCGGCCTCCGGCAGCTGGCCGAGGCGCGCGTAGAGGTCGCCGATCCCGTTGTTGGGGTCGAAGCCGATCTCGGCCAGCGTGCGCGGGTGCTTCTCCAGCGCCGGGGCGTAGAAGCGCTGGACCGCGATCCCGAACAGGATCGGGTCGGACACCTTCATCATGGTCGCCTTCAGGTGCAGCGAGAACAGCAAGCCCTGCGCGCGCGCGTCGGCGATCTGCTCGTCGTAGAACTGCGCCAGCGCGGCGACGTCCATCACCGCGGCGTCGACCACGTCGCCGGCCTGCACCGGCACCGGTGCGCGCAGCGGGAAGCTGCTGCCGGTGGCGCTGGTGAACTCGATCCGCAGCTGGCCGTCGCGCACCAGGGTGAACGACTGCTCGCTGCCGTAGAAGTCGCCGTCGCGCATGTGCGCCACGTGCGCGCGGTTGTCCGCGGTCCACGGCGCCATCCGGTGCGGGTGCGCGCGCGCGTAGGCCTTGACCGCCTTCGGCGCGCGACGGTCGGAATTGCCCTCGCGCAGCACCGGGTTGACCGCGCTGCCCTTGACCCGGTCGTAGCGCGCCTTGATGTCCTTCTCGCGGTCGCCCTGCGGCGCGTCGGGGTAGTCCGGCAGCGGATAGCCCTGCGCCTGCAGCTCGGCGATCGCGGCCTTCAGCTGCGGCACCGACGCGCTGATGTTGGGCAGCTTGATGATGTTGGCCTGCGGGGTCTTGGCCAGGCGCCCGAGCTCAGCCAGGTCGTCGCTCACCGCGCGTTCGCCGAGCAGGTCCGGGAACTGCGCCAGGATGCGCGCGGCGAGCGAGATGTCGCGGGTGCCGACCGCGACCCCGGCGGCGCCGGCATAGGCCTGCACGATCGGCAGCAGCGAGGCGGTGGCCAGGAACGGCGCCTCGTCGGTGTAGGTGTAAAGGATGTCGGACATGGCGGGCGGCCTGCGGGAAAACGCCATTGTCGGGCCTGCGCGCGGCGCCGGCAAAACCCCAGGGCGCATGCGCGCGCGTCGGGCCCGGCGGCGGCGGGCCCAACGCGGCGCTTGATCTCCGGCGCGACGTCAGCGCACCTCGAACTCGCGGGTCTGCACCAGGTTGCCGTCGAGCAGGATCTCGACCTTGTACTTGCCGGGCGGCCAGGCGTCCGGCTTGGTGATCGAAAAGTCGGTCACGCCGTCGCCCTGGAAGGTCAAATCCTTGCTGTCCTCGTGCACGGTCTGGTGGCTGTCCACATGGGTCCAGCGCGCGGCGAGCTTGCCGGGCACGCTCGCCGCCGGATCGCGGGTGTGGGTGCTGACCGCGGCATACAGGGTGGAATCGGTGGGCGCGAAGGTGGTCTTGGGCGCGGTCACCCGCAGGTCGGGGCCGACCGCGGTGCCGAGGTCGACTGCGGTCACGCTGACCGTCGCAGCCGGGGCGGGGGCCGCGGCCGGTGCGGGTGCCGCCGGCGCCGGGGTGCTGGCGGCCGCTGGCATCGGCGCGGGTTCCTCCTTCTTCTTGCAGCCGGCCAGGGCCAGGGCGGCGAGGCCGGCAGCGAGCACAGTGGCGTTCAGGCGGGAATGGCGCATGGGGCTCCTCGTCGGGAAAGGGCGGAAAGAGGGGTCGCGGTGGGGCGGTCAGCCGTCGAGCACGGGCAGCTTGAGCACCTGCCCGGGCCGGATGCGGTCGGGATCGTCCAGCGGGTCGCGGTTGGCGTCGAAGATGGCCTTCCACAGGCTGGCCTTGCCGTAGTGGCGCTGGGCGATGTGCGAGAGGGTGTCGCCCTTGGCCACGGTGTAGGTGGGCCAGAGGGCCTCGCCCGTTGCCGAGGCCTCGGTGGAGGTGACGTGGCCGCCGACGTTGGAGAAGTCGGGCGCGGGCGGAGCGGGGGCCGCGCTGGAGGCGACGTTGCCGCGGACGTTGGAAAGATCGGGTTTGCCGTTGCCGGGGGTCATGGGGATGCTCGCCGATGCGGAACCGGTTTCCGCACCGGCACCTTCGCAGCGGCGGTGTTAACGCGGCATGCCCGCCTACTGGCGCGGGCTGCGGGTCGGCGGCGCTGCCGGCGCGCCGGGGCTGGCGCGCCAGGGGTTGATGTCCAGCCCGCCGCGGCGGGTGTAGCGCGCCTCCACCGACAGCCACTGCGGCCGCGCGCGCGCCAGCAGGTCGAGGAAGATGCGCTCCACGCACTGCTCGTGGAACTCGGCGTGGTCGCGGAAGCTGACCAGGTAGCGCAGCAGGCCGGCGCGGTCGAGCCGCGGCCCGCGGTAGGCGATGCGGACGTCGGCCCAGTCCGGCTGCCCGGTGACCGGGCAGTTGGACTTCAGCAGCGTGCTGCACAGGGTCTCCTCCACCACCTGCGCGGGATCGGCGGCCAGCAGGTCCGGCCGCGGCGGGCCGTAGTCCGTGATCGTGACCTGTTGCGCGTCCAGCGATGCGCCGGCCGGTTCCGCCAGCGGCGGCAGCCCGAACGCCAGGCGAACCTCCGCGCCGGCCGCGGCGGACAGATCCGCCGCGATCCGCATCCGCGCCGCCTCCGCATCGGCGAAGCGGGTGCGGTTGAGCGAGTTCAGGTACAGCTTGAACGACTTGGATTCCACCAGCCGCGGCGAGTCCGCCGGGATCCACGCGGTGGCGGTCGCCACCTGCGGCAGGCCGCGCGGGTCGAGCCAGGACAGTTCGTACAGGTGCCAGCGGTCGTGCCCGGCGAATGGCAGCGCGTCGGAGTCGGCCAGCCCCAGCGCCGCGCGCGCTTGCGCGCGCGGGATCGGATACAGCAGGCCCGGATCGTAGCGGTCGGGATAGGCGACCTCGCGCCCGAGCGGGGAGGCGTGCAGGTCGGCCATCACCGGATCACTTCACCTCGAACTGCACCAGCGCGATCGGACGCCCGTTGACGTCCACCTCGGTGTTGTACTGGCCGGCCTCGCTGGGCTGGAACTCGAACACCGTGAACGGGCCGCTGATCGGCTTGCGCTCGTCCTTGCGCGAGCGCCGGTCCTGGTGGAACCAGAACACTTCCACTTCGCTGCCCAGTTTGCGGCCCTTGCTGGGCACCGAGACGTACACGGTCTGGCCGACCTTGAACTCGTGCGCCGGCTCGGCGATCTCGCCGTTGGCGTCGACCGCGGCGCCGACGAAGGCCGCGTTGGGATCCACGGTCACGGTGTCGATCCCGCCCTCGCGCGGACTGGCATCCGCATCCGCAGTCTTGCCCGGCCCGCTCGGCAGTTGCGGGCCCTGGCGGTTGCAGGCCGCCAGCGCGATGGCGGCGAGCAGCAGGACGGACAGGCGGGCTAGACGGGGCATCGGCGGTCTCGCGAGCGGCAGGAACGGTGGCAGGCATTCTAGGCCATGCCGGCCGCGGCCCCGCGCGCCGGCCCGGCTCAGCCGCGGTGCGGCGCGGCGAGATAGGCGGTGGACTGCATCTCCACCAGGCGCGAGGCGGTGCGCTGGAACGGGCCGGCCAGGCGCTCGCCGGTGTACAGCGCCATCGGCGCGGCGTCCGCGGTGCACACCAGGTTGACGTGGTTGTCGTACAGCTCGTCGATCAGGTGCACGAAGCGCATCGCCGCGTCGTTGCGCTCGTCGTCCAGGCGCGGGATGCCGCCGAGGAACACGGTGTGGAACTCGCGCGCGATCTCGATGTAGTCGGCGTCGCCGCGCGGCCCTTCGCACAGCGCGGCGAAGTCGAACCAGCACGCGCCCGGGCAGCGCGCGCGCACCGGGATGCGGCGCCCGTCGATCACGATCCCGGCGTCGAGGTGGCGGGTGTCGCCGGTCAGCTCCTCCCAGCGCTGGCGCAGCCAGGCGTCCGACTGTGCGTCCAGCGGCGCGCGGTACACCGGCGAGCGGGTCAGCGCGCGCAGGCGGTAGTCGGTCGGGCCGTGCAGCTCCAGCACCCGGCAGTGCTGCTTGATCTGCGCGATCGCGGGCAGGAAGCTGTCGCGCTGCAGGCCGTCCTTGTAGAGCTCGTCCGGGGCCACGTTGGAGCTGGTGACCAGCACCACGCCCTCGGCGAACAGGCGCTCCAGCAGGCGCCCGAGCAGCATCGCATCGCCGATGTCGCTGACCACGAATTCGTCCAGCACCAGCACCCGCAGCGCCTGCCGCCATTCGCGCGCGATCGCCACCAGCGGATCCTGCTGGCCGGCGTGCTCGCGCAGGCGCGCGTGCACCTCGCGCATGAAGCGATGGAAGTGGGTGCGCCGCTTCTGCTCCAGCGGCAGGCCGGCGTAGAACAGGTCGATCAGGAAGGTCTTGCCGCGCCCGACCGCGCCCCACAGGTACAGGCCGGGGATCGCCGGCGCCGCGCCCGCATGCCCGAACAGCCGGCCGAGCAGGCCGCCGGCGGCGGGCGCGGGTGTCGCCAGCAGCGCCTGCTGGATCGCGTCCAGCGCCTCCAGTGCGGGGTGCTGCGCGGGGTCGTCCTGCCAACGGCCCTGCGCCACGCCCTCGGCATAGCGCTGGCTGGGAAGCGCGGCCGCGCTCATGCCGGCAGCGGCGGCCAGGTCCGCACCGCCTGCCGGATCGCGCCGCGCAGGTCGACCAGCCGGCGGTGGAAGAAGTGGCTGGTGTCCGGCATCCGCACCAGCTGCGGCGGACGCGGCTGCGCGGCGACCCAGGCGAACACCGCCTGCGGATCGACCACCTCGTCGGCCTCGCCCTGCACCACCAGCCACGGGATCGGCGGGATCTTGATGCCGCCGAAGTCCCAGCGCCGGCCGACCGGCGGCGCGATGCTGATCAGCGCGCGGGCCTCCAGCGCGGCGGCCGCGCGCAGGCTGACCCAGGCGCCGAAGCTGAAGCCGGCCAGCCACAGCGCGGCCTGCGGGGCCTGCGCGCGCGCCCAGGCCGCGACCGCGCGCAGGTCGTCCAGTTCGCCGCGGCCGTCGTCGAACGTGCCGGCGGACGCGCCGACCCCGCGGAAATTGAAGCGCAGGGTGTCCACGCCCGACTCGCGCAGCGCGCGTGCGGCCATGGTCACCACCTTGTTGTGCATGCTGCCGCCCTCGACCGGCAGCGGATGGCAGACGATCGCCAATGCCGTGCGCCGGGGGGCTGGCGCCGGTTCGAACACGGCTTCCAGCGCGCCGGCCGGGCCGGGGATCATGAGGCTCGCGTCGCCACCCTCGGGCGCGGGATGCTCGCTCATGCTGGTTCGCCGTGGCGGGACGGGCACGCCGCGCAGGCGGCGTGGGCGGCGATCCTCATTTCTTGCTCTGTTCGACCATCCACTCGACCGCCGCCTTGACCTGCGCGTCGGTCAGGGCCGGATTGCCGCCCTTGGGCGGCATGACCCCGGCGCTGCCGGTGAAGCCGGTGATCGCGCGGTGGACCAGCTCGTCCAGGCCCTGCGCGGCCACCCGCGCGCCGATCCCGGCGGCATCCAGCTTGGGCGCGCCACCGGCGCCGGAGGTGTGGCAGCCGGTGCAGAGGTTGTTGAAGATCACGCTGCCGTCCAGGGTGCCGCCGTAGGCGACCTGCGAGGCGGCGGCCGCCGCCGCGGCCTTGGCGGCTTCGGCCTGCTGCGCGGCGCCGGTGGCCCCGGCATAGACCGCGCCGGCCGGCGCGATCCGCTCCAGGGTGGCCTGCCGCGCGGCCGGGTCGGCTTCCGGCGGCAGCGTCTTGTTCAGGTGGATCGCGAACAGGATCAGGCCGATCGTGACCAGCACGAGGAAGCCGATCACCATCGAGAACCGCTTGAGGAAGTCCAGGTCGTAACTGCGCACGTGCCACCCCATGGCCATCGCGGCTGCCGCCGCCGTCTGCGCGGATTATTGCAGATGCCCCCGCGGTGGCGAAGCGCGCGGCCATCCGGGCGGAGTGGGGGATCGGACGCGCTGCCGCGTCGGGAAGTGGGCTGGGCCAGGGGCAGGGTCTTCACATCGCCGATGGATCCTTGTGCTTGACATGGGCTGAACAACGAGGTCATAACGACACATGAAAAATGTGTTCAGTGCGGGCGATCACTCATGGCCGCTCTTCGTCGGGCAGTCCGTCGGATGCAATTGGCGGCAGGCGCCCGCGTAGGCGGGCGGGCCGCCAACACGAAGTTCCATCCAGGACTGGTGTGTTACAGCCGGATCCATGAACTGACAGGAGAAGGGGGTTCACATGCACGGGAATAGGCAACAGGACGGACGCAAGGCACGCGCGGTGAAGCTGGCGCCGATGGCACATGCGGTGCGCAATGCGCTGGCGGTGTCGGCGATGGCAGTCGCACTCGGTCTCGGCAGCGGCGCCGTCGCCGCGCCGCGTCAGGCCCCGGCCGACACCCTGCTGATCGCTGCTCACACGCGCGCGTCCGCGCAGCTGCCGCTGGCCGATCCCAGCATCGTGCAGCCGCTGTTGGTTCCTGCGGCTCCGCTGGCAACGCTGACGACCACCAACCCCGGCAGCGGCACCTGCCTTGTCAATCCGGGCACCTATATCAGCTGCTACGGGCCGGACGATATCAGCATCGACAACACAGGGACGTATTACTACTACTCGCCAATTGTCCCCACCTTCGGTATCGGGGCCTACAGCTACGGTGGCGATGTCTCCATCGTCAATCGTGCCGGTGCGAATCTGGCGGGTGTCAGCACCAGCAATGCCTTCGGTATCTATGCCTATGCGACGGTCGGTAACACCGACGTAAGTAATGCGGCGACCATCTTCGCCTATTCGACCGGAACGGGTCTGGCCGATGGCATCTTTGCCACCGGTGTGGACGTCACCGTGGTCAATACCGGTGACATCTACGCGGTTTCAGCGTCGGGTCCTTGGGCGTCCGGCATCGAAGCTGCCGGCTCCGGCCAAGTGACGGTGGACAACAGCGGTCTCATCGGCGCCGCGGCCTATGCCAGCGGCGCGCAGGCCAACGGTATCTTCGCCTCGGGCGGCACTGGCGTGACGGTGGATAACACCGGCACCATCCTCGCCTATGCCCCCGCCGGCACCGCGACGGGTATCAATGCGAACGGCGGCGCTGGCAACGCCAGCGTCATCAACAGCGGCACGATCTACGCGCAGGGCTACTATGCGACGGGGATCAACGCGCAGGCGACCGGCAATGTCACCGTCAACAACACTGGCGTGATCGCCGCGGGCGGGCTGTACACGAGCGTGCTGGGGACGGCGATCGAGGCGAGCAGCAACGGCGCCGGTGCGGCGGTGGGTGTGACCAACAGCGGGGACCTGCTGGCCGAGGGCTACTTCGGCGCGACCGGGATCGCGGCGACGGCGAGCGGCAGCGGCGGCACCGTGACGGTGGTGAACACGGGCAGCGTGCAGGCCTCGCAGTACTACAAGTACGGTTACGGCGCGTACGGGATCGTGACCTCGGCGGACGGGAACTCGATGATCGCCAACAGCGGCGACATCACGGTGACCTCGGGCGGGGCGGCGAACGGGCTGACGGCGCTGTCCTGGGCGGGCACTGCCAGTGTCACCAACAGCGGCCATGTGAGCGTGGACAGCACGGCGTCATTGTACTTTGCGGCGACGGGGATCACGGCGTTCTCGGCGAACGGGTCGGCGCAGGTGTCCAACAGCGGTTCGGTGGACGCGAGGGCGAAGTACTGGGCGACGGGGATCAACGCGACGGCGCAGGGCGACGTGGCGGTGGACAACAGCGGCTCGGTGTACGCGAACGGCCAGAAGTACGCGTTCGGGGTGTACGCGGTGTCGAACGCGGGCAACGTGTCCGTGCACAACGCGGCGGGCGGGGACATCGGGTTCTACTCGTACCTGGGCCGTGGCTGGGGCGTGTTCGGGTTCGCGAGCCTGGGCGACGTGGAGTTGGTGAACGACGGTGCGATCGCAGGATATGCGTTCGGGCAGTCGGCGGGGATGTTCGCGCGTGCGGTGCAGGGGGATGCGACGGTGGTGAACACCGGCAGCATCGCGGTGAGCAGCGGCGGCAACGTGGCGGTGGGCGCGTTCGCGCGCGCGGACTCCGGCACGGCGAGCATCAGCAACAGCGGCGACATCGTGGCGAGCGACTTCCCGGGCGGGTACTACACCGGGTACTCGGCGTACGGCATGTTCGCGCGCGGAGCGTACGCGCAGGTGTCCAACAGCGGGACCATCGTGGCCGACGGGTACTACTACGCGACCGGCATGATGGCGATGTCGCTGTACGGGACGGTGGTGAACAACACCGGTGGCAGCATCACGGCGACGGCGCTGGGAGGCGCGACAGGGATCTATGCCTATTCGCGCAACGGCAATACGCAGGTGGTTAATGCCAGCGACATCACTGCCCGCGGGCAGTATTTCGGGGCCGTCGGGATCGACGCATCCTCGGCGAATGCCAACGTGGCCATCAACAACCTCGCTGCGGCCACGCTCTATGCGTACAGTACTGCGAGCGCGATCGGTATCCGGGCCAATGCACCCAATGGCAAGGTCGCCGTGGTGAATGCCGGTGACATCACCGTGGTCGGGGCCGGTTCGTCAGTTGCCTCCGCGACTGGCATCGACGCTGCTGCGAGCGGTGACGTCACGGTGGCCAACAGTGGCGATATCTATGCCGGCAGCTACTACTACTCGCGCGGCATCCATGCCGTCTCCACGGGTGGGAATGTCAGCGTCGGCAACGCTGCCGGCGCCAATGTGTATGCCTACAGCATTTACGGCGCAGTCGCGGTCGATGCCGCGGCCACTGGCGCTGGTACGGTGACCGTCAGCAATGCTGGCGGTGTGCAGGCCTACGGCAAGTCCTTCGGCGGTATCGGGATCCGTGCTGGCAGTACCACCGGCGCGATCGTGGTCAGCAATGCTGCAGGTGCCAGCGTGCAGGCCAAGACCGATGCTGGCGGCGCCGCGGTCGGTGTGCAGGCCGTGACCACCAGTGGCAACGCCACCATCAACAACGCCGGTCTCATCCATGCCACCGCCCCGGCCGGCACCTTCGCCGCCGCCGTGATGTTCTCCAACAGCAGCGGCATCGGTACCAACACCCTCAACAACGCGGCCGGCGGCCTGATCTATGCCAGCGGCAGCGACGGTTCGGCCTGGGCGGTGGTCGGCAGCAACGCGGTCGAGGTGATCAACAACCAGGGCACGATCCGCGGCGCGATCGCCCTGGGCGGCGGCAATGACGTGTTCAACAACCAGGCCGGCGGCCTGTGGGACGTGGCCGGCAGCCTGTACGCCAGCTTCGGCGATGGCGACGACGTACTCAACAATGCCGCCACCGCCAAGGTTCTGCTCAATGGCGGCAAGATCGACTTCGGCAACGGCAACGACGCCCTGAACAACGCCGGGCAGGTGTTGGTGTCGAGCACGATCACCTTCGGGGCCGGCAACGACACCCTCGCGAACGCCAGCGGCGGCCTGCTCACCATCGGCCCCGGCAGCCTGGTGGACATGGGAGCCGGCAATGACACCGTGACCAACGCCGGCCAGATCGGCATCGCCGCCACCGGCACGCTCGCGCTGGGCGATGGCAACGACACCCTCACCAATGCCAGCGGCGGCGTGATCAGCCTGGCCGGCACCATCAATGCCGGCAATGGCGACGATACCGTGACCAACGCCGGCCAAATCGGGATCGCGGCGACCGGGCAGCTTGCCCTTGGCGACGGCAATGACACTCTGAGCAATGCCAGTGGTGGCCTGATCAGCCTCGCGGGCACGATCGACACCGGCAATGGCAACGACAGCCTGACCAATGCCGGGCAGTTCACCATCGCGTCCACCGGAGTGCTGTCCTTCGGCGATGGCAACGACAGCCTGAGCAATGCCAGCAGCGGCCTGATCGACCTGTTCGGCCAGATCACTGGCGGCAACGGCGACGACACCCTCAGCAATGCCGGCCTGTTCCGCATGAACAACGGCTGGGTCCTGCTCGGCGCGGGCAACAACGCCTTCGCCAACACCGGCACCCTGCGCGTGATCGGCAACGGCAACCAGATCAACCTGGGCACCGGTACCCTGACCAACACCGGCCTGGTCGACTTCCTCAACGGCGCGACCACCGACAAGCTGACCATCACCGGCAACCTGGCCGGCACCGGTAGCCTGCGCATCGACGCCAACCTCGGCACCCTCGCGGCCGACCAACTGGTGGTCAACGGCAGCGTGGCGGCGAACGCGGTGCAGACGGTCAACGTGCAGTTCACCGGCGTGCCGACCACGGCGGTCACGACCATCCCGTTCGCGACCATCACCGGCACCTCGGTGGCCGGCAATTTCGTCGCCGGCAGCATGCTCGGGTACAACCCCAACACCAGCTGGCTGCTGCTGGGGCTGACGGTCAGCAGTGCGATGAACACACCCAACGACGTGTTCAGCATCAACCTCAACGTCAACGGCCTGAGCGATCCGGGCACGCTGGCGGCCTCGATCGCCTCCGGCGCGGCCGGGATCGTCAACACCGCGATCGGCACCTTCCGCCAGCGCCTGGGTACCCAGCCGTTCGGCGAGCCGGGCAAGGTGATCAGCCCGTACGTGCGGGTGTTCATGGGCGAGGGCGACGTGCACCCGGCACACGTGGCCGCCAACTTCGGCCAGGGCGGCCACTTCAACTACGACCAGAGCACCTGGGGCCGTGAGGTCGGGGTCAATGCCAACCTGTTCGGCAACTTCCATGCCGGGCTGGCGCTGGGCAGCGCCAACAGCCGCCAGCGCCTGATCGACGGCGGCGTCGGCGTGAACCGCTTCGACGGCATGACCTGGGGCGCCTATGCCACCTGGTACCAGCCGCAGGGCTGGTACGTGGACCTGAGCGGGCGCTGGATGGCCGCCAACGTCCACTCGCAGTCCAGCGCCGGCGACCTGCCGACCCGCACCCACACCCGCGGCTACAGCCTCGAGGTCGGCTATGAGTGGGATCTGGGCGGGCTGAGCCTGATCCCGCAGGCGCAGTACACCTGGACCGAGGTGCAGGACGTGCGCACCTTGACCGGGCCGCAGGGCACCTTCCAGCCGCACGGCGGCACCTTCGCGCGCGGCCGCCTCGGGCTGGAGCTGAGCAAGTCCTTCACCTCCGGCAACGGGCTGCAGTGGACGCCGTACGGCGCGATCCACGCGGTGCGCGAGTTCGACGGCAAGACCACCTACACCGCGGCGACCTACTTCAACGGCAGCACCAGCCTGAAGGGCACCAGCGCAATGGCCGAGCTCGGCCTCGGGGTGGGCAAGGACAGCTGGGCGTTCACCCTCGGCGCCAACTGGACCGACGGCGGCGCGCTCAAGCGCACGTTCGGCGGGCAGGCGGTGCTGCGCCTGGCGTGGTAAGACGGCACGCTCCCCCGGCCCCGCGCGGGCCGGGGGCGGCCCCATCGCATCGGAATCCTCGTGGCAGACGACAACAAGCAGGAAGCCCCCCCGCAGGAGCTGGACACCGGCCTCGACGCCGTCGGCCAGCCCGCCCCGGCGGCGCCCGCGGCCCCGGCCGCGCAGGCCCCGCGTGACCTCACCCAGCTGCGCGTCGAGAAGAGCTGCTCGCGCGGCCTCGCCGGCTGGCTCGGCCAGCACCGCCTGTCGCTGGCGATCACCTCCTACCAGTCCGGCCGCATCTACCTGGTCGGCAGCGACGCCCAGGGCCGGGTTTCGTTCTTCGAGCGCATCTTCGAGCGCGCGATGGGCGTGGTCGGCAACGCCCAGCGCATCTACCTCGGCGGCCTGTACCAGCTGTGGCGGTTCGAGAACGTGCTGCGCCCGAACGAGGTCATCCACGGCCAGTTCGACAAGTGCTACGTGCCGCGCAACGCGCAGACCATCGGCGACCTCGACATCCACGAGCTTGGCATCCGCAAAGACGGCCGGGTGGTGTTCGTCAACACCAAGTACTCCTGCCTGGCCGAACTGAGCCCGATCCACAGCTTCAAGGCGATCTGGAAGCCGAAGTTCATCAGCAAGCTGGCACCGGAGGACCGCTGCCACCTCAACGGCTTGGCGATGGTGGACGGCGAGCCCAAGTACGTCACCGCGGTGTGCCGGAGCGACAGCGTGGACGGCTGGCGCGACCGCCGCCGCGACGGCGGCGTGGTGATCGACGTGCAGACCGACGAGATCGTGTGCGAGGGGCTGTCGATGCCGCACTCGCCGCGCTGGCACAACGGGCGGCTGTGGATCCTCAACGCCGGCACCGGCCACCTCGGCTGGATCGACCTGGAGAAGAAGGCGTTCGTGCCGCACGCCTTCGTGCCCGGCTTCGCGCGCGGGCTGGGCATGATCGGCAACGTCGCCGCGGTCGGGCTGTCCAAGCCGCGCAACCAGCGCTTCGAGGGCCTGCAACTGGACGAGGAGCTCAAGAAGCGCGATGCCGACCCGTGGTGCGGGGTGCAGATCGTCTCCCTCACCAACGGCGACGTGCTCAACTGGATCCGCTTCGAGGGCGACATCACCGAGATCTTCGACATCAGCTTCCTGCCCAACGTCAAGAACCCGATGCTGATCGGCCTGCGCACGCCCGAGATCCGCGACCTGATCACCTTCGAGTCCGCCATCCCGCAGGAGGCGGTGGCGCCATGAGCCGCGCTGCCTCCGCCTGCGCCCTCGCGGCGCTGCTGCTGGCCGGCGCGGCGCAGGCGCAGACAGCGCCGGCCAAGCCCGCCACCACCGCGGCGCGACCTGCCGCCGCCGCGCCTGCCGGCGGGCCGCAGGCGCAGATCGAGAAGACCTTCGACGCCTGGGACCGCAACCACGACGGCGTGCTCTCGCGCGAGGAGTTCCGTGCCGGCTGGATCCAGCTGCAGCGCAGCCTGGTGCTGGAGGCGCGCCTGCGCCAGCGCTTCAATGCGCTCGACGCCGACCACAGCGGCGCGCTGGAGCCGGCCGAGTACGCCACCATCGAGCTGGTCAAGCGTGCCGGCAAGGACGCCCCGCCGCTGGCGCGCTTCGATGCCAACAAGGACGGCAAGCTCGAGTTCGTCGAGTACGTGCAGCTGGTGCAGGCGCTGGCACCGCAGGCCGGCAAGGACGCCAAGGACACGCCATGAGCCAGGCCCCGGTCCCCCTCGCGATCCAGGCCAACGACGGCCGCGCGCTGCGGATCGAGCCGGTGTGGCAGTGCATGACCCCGGCCCTGCAGGATGCACTGGTCGCGTTCTGGCAGCAGCACAAGGCGGTGGCCGATGCCGACCGCGCGCGCGCACGCGCGGCGCAGGCGGTGTGCCTGCTGCGCGAGGAGGCCAGCGGCGCCCTGCTCGGGGTCGGCACCGCGGTGGTGCGGGTGCTGCCGCGGCTGCGCCAGCCGCTCTACTACTACCGCCAGTACTTCGCGCCGCAAGTGCGTGGGCGCGGGGTGATGCGGCGCTTCGTGCAGGCCTGCCGGCAGGTGCTGGAGGCGCACAATGCGGCGCTGCCGCAGGCCGAGAGCCTCGGCCTGCTGCTGGAGCTGGAGAATCCCAAGATCGCCCGCGCCTACCGGCATGCCTGGGAACCGGATTACCAGGCCGCGTTCATCGGCTACTCGCCGCGCGGGCTGCCGCTGTATGCGCTTTACTTCCAGGAGGCGGTGCTGCTGCCGCCGGCGCCGTTGCCCGCCACCCTGGTGCGGCGCCTGCGCCAGCTCGCCGCTTCTGATCCGCCGCCGCCCGCGGTGGCCGCAGGGACGCCATGACCCGTCGCTCCACCCGTCCGCACCGGCCCTGAGCGGGCCACCCAACCCCGGGAGTCACCATGAAGCTGCAATCCACCCTGTTGAGCCTGGCCGTGATCGCCGGCCTGTCCGCCGCCAGCGCTGCCGAGGCCGGCGTGCTGCAGGCGCGCGCCGCCGTGGCCGAGCGCGCGCAGTCGCTGCTCGCCTCCGCGCCGGCCGCGCTGCGCCGCGCCAGCGGCGATGCCTTCGTCGCCCGCGACGTGATCGTCGATGCCGACGGCACCGAGCACGTCCGCTTCGACCGCACCTACAACGGCCTGCCGGTGATCGGCGGCGACACCGTCGTGCAGGTGCGCAACGGCCGCCTCGGCACGATCAGCCAGACCCTGCGCAGCGCCGCGCGGCCGGCGCTGAAGCCGCAGGTCAGCGCCGACCAGGCGATCGTGGAGGCCGGCGCGCGCTTCGGCAGCCAGTTCCAGGGCGCGCCCTCCGCGCGTCTGGTGGTCTATGCGCTGAACACCACCCCGACCCTCGCCTACGAGGTGGTGTTCAACGGCATCAAGGCCGACCAGACCCCGACCGAGATGCACTACATCGTGGATGCGCGCAGCGGCCGCGTCCTCAACCAGTGGGACGGCATCCACGTCACCCGCCCCGGCGGCGGCCAGGCCGTGCCGGCTGGCGCGTTCGCGGGCGGCATCCAGGCGGCGCGCCCGGGCGGCGGCAGCAGCGGCTGCGCGGGCACCGCGGCGACCGGCACCGGCCGCACCATCCTTGCCGGCAACGTGACCCTGACCACCACCCGCTGCAGCGCCACCAGCTTCGAGCTGCGCGACACCACCCGCGGCGGCGGCCAGACCAACAACATGGCGATGAAGACCGCCGGGATGGGCACGGTGTTCACCGACACCGACAACATCTGGGGCAACAACCTGACCACCGACGCCCAGTCCGCCGCGGCCGACGCCCACTACGGCGTGGCCTTGACCTGGGACTTCTACAAGAACATCTTCGGCCGCCTCGGCATCGCCAACAACGGCGTCGGCGCGGTCAGCCGCGTCCACTACGGCCGCAACTACGCCAACGCGTTCTGGAGCGATGCCTGCTTCTGCATGACCTTCGGCGACGGCGACAACGGCGCCACCATCTACCCGCTGGTGTCGATCGACGTGGCCGCGCACGAGATGACCCACGGCGTGACCAGCCGTACCGCCGACCTGATCTACAGCGGTGAGTCGGGCGGCCTGAACGAGGCGACCTCGGACATCTTCGGCACCATGGTCGAGTACTATGCCAACGACCCGGCCGACCCGGCCGACTACGTGATCGGCGAGCAGTTGTTCCCCAACAACGCGAACATGCGCAAGGCGATCCGCTGGATGTTCAAGCCGAGCCTGGACGGCAGCTCGCCGGACTGCTACTACAGCGGGATCGGCAGCCTCGACGTGCACTACAGCTCCGGCGTGGCCAACCACTTCTTCTACCTGCTGGCGGAAGGCGCGGTGGTGCCGGCCGGGTTCGGCCCGGGCAGCTGGGCCAACCTGACCCCGGCCTCGCTGGTGTGCAACGGCAACACCGGTCTGACCGGGATCGGCCGCAGTGCGGCGCAGCAGATCTGGTACCGCGCGCTGACGGTCTACATGACCAGCGGGACCAACTACGCCGCAGCCCGCACCGCGACCCTGAACGCCGCGGCCGACCTGTACGGCAACGGCTCGCCGCAGTACAACGCGGTCGCGGCGGCGTGGAGCGCGGTCAACGTCAACTGACGCCCGGCCCGCACGAGGCATGCGAACGGCCCGCTTTGGCGGGCCGTCTCGCTTTGGGTTACGCCGTGGAGTGCGGCGTAGCCGCGCCTGGCCACGTAGCGCCGCCCGTCGGTACCCGGCATGTGCCCGCGGTGTCGGGCAGGCAATCCCGCAGCAGCGTCGTCGTGGATCGCGCACCGGAGCGGGGTGAGGGGGCGCGCTGGCGAGGCGCAGCCTCGCGCGGACACGAACGCCCATGCGCCTTGCGGCGCATGGGCCGGGAATCGCGGAGGAAGCGGCATCGAAGATGGCGCGCCCGGAGGGGTGAGGGAACGCGCTGGCGAGGCGGCAGCCTCGCGCGGCCGCGAACGCCCGTGCGCCTTGCGGCGCATGGGCCGGGAATCGCGGAGGAAGCAGCATCAAGGATGGCGCGCCCGGAGGGGTGAGCGGACGCGCTGGCGAGGCGCAGCCTCGCGCGGACACGAACGCCCGAGCGCTGTGCGCGAGGGCCGGGAATCGCGGAGGAAGCGGCATTGAGGATGGCGCGCCCGGAGGGGTGAGCGGACGCGGTTGCGAAGCGTGAGCTTCGCGCGGCCGCGAACGCCCGAGCGCTGTGCGCGAGGGCCGGGGATCACGCAGGAAGCGGCATCGAAGATGGCGCGCCC
>NZ_JAJOZK010000002.1:133103-292883 GCF_022419185.1 Thermomonas flagellata
CCGGAGGGGTGAGGGGACGCGCTGGCGAGGCGCAGCCTCGCGCGGACACGAACGCCCGAGCGCTGTGCGCGAGGGCCGGGAATCGCGGAGGAAGCGGCATCGAAGATGGCGCGCCCGGAGGGGTGAGGGGACGCGCTGGCGAGGCGCAGCCTCGCGCGGACACGAACGCCCGAGCGCTGTGCGCGAGGGCCGGGAATCGCGGAGGAAGCGGCATCGAAGATGGCGCGCCCGGAGGGATTCGAACCCCCGACCAACGGCTTCGGAAGCCGCTACTCTATCCGGCTGAGCTACGGGCGCGCAGGTGCGATGGCGGGCATCGCGGGCCGCGATTCTCGCACGAACCGCGCTCGGCGTGCACGCCGCGGGCGGACGCCCGCCCGGCACGCGGGCCGGGCGGGGCGCTGGTGGCGCTACGCTCAGAAGCGCACGGTGGCGGTCAGCAGGAACGCGCGCGGGGCGCCGGCGAGCAGGGTCTGGTAGCTGCCGTCGGGGTCGCTGACCACGAAGCCGTTCGAGCCGATGGTCGAGAAGTAGCGCTTGTTCGCGAGGTTGGTCACGTTCAGCGCGAGCTTCACCCCCTGGGTCGGGCCGACCTTGCCGAAGTCGTAGCCGACCAGGCCGTTGAGCAGCCAGAAGCTGGGCACGCCGGCGTCGTTGAGGTAGGTGTAGTAGCGCTGCCCGGTGTAGTGCGCGGACAGGCCCAGCTGCCACGGGCCGGGGGTCCAGTACAGGTTGCTGCTGAACAGCTGCTTGGGGCTGTCCACCACCGTCTTGCCGCGGGTGGCGACCACGATCGGCCGCCCGCTGCCGTCCAGCCCGCGCACGTAGTCGTTGTCGTAGCGCGCCTGGTTGAGCGCCAGCGAATTGTTCCAGCGCAGGTCCGGGGCCAGCTTGAAGTTGACCGCCAGCTCCGCGCCCTTGCTGGTGACCGAGCCGACGTTGGCGTAGGCATTGGCGCAGCCGATGATGCCGGCGCACTGCGAGATCACCAGCAGGCGGTTGGAGAACTTGACGTGGTAGAGCGCCAGCGAGGCCTCGAACAGCGGGTTGACCTGGCGCAGGCCGCCCTCGAAGGTGCGCGACTCCTCCGGCTTCAGGTTGCGGGCGAAGGTGTCGAACGCGACCTGGGTGGTGGCCAGCGGGCTGCTGATGCCGGGCTGGAACGCGGCGATGTTCTTGGCGTAGGAGCCGAACGCCTCGAACCCGTCGCCGAGGTCGAGGCTGGCGCCCAGCTGCGGCAGGAAGTTCTTCTTCGCGGTCAGGGTGCCGGTGGCGTAGGAGCCGGGCGTGCCGTAGGTCAGGGTGCCGGGCATCGGCCGGCCGTCGGTCTGCACGTCGAGCGCCTTGAAGCCAGCGTCCAGGCGCAGGCGGCCCTCCAGCAGGCTCAGGCTGTCCTGCAGGTACAACATGCGGGTGGTGGTGCGGAAGTGCAGGTAGAACTGGCGCAGGTTCGGGTTGCGCAGGAAATAGCCGTCGTTGAGCGGGCCGGTGATGTAGTAGAAGTTGCGCTGCACGTTGTGGTCGGAATCCTCGTACCACAGGCCGCCCTCGATCCGGTGCATGCCCAGCTCCCAGCCCAGCGAGGCGACCACGCCGCTGCGGTCGATGCCGTATTCGGTGGTGCGGATCGAGATCGGGGTCTGCTGCGGCGTGCCCGGGAACGACACCACGTAGGGCGTGAACCAGTGGCCCTGGCCGCGGTTCTTGTGGTGGTAGGCGGTGGCCTTCAGGCGCAGGCCGTCGCCCAGCGCGAAGTCGCCGAACACGCTGGCCAGGGTGTCGCGGCGCAGGCCGCGCGCGTCGTAGTAGGCGTCGTCCACGCTCTGCACGTTGCCGTCGTTGACGACCCCGGTGGTCTGGTACTGCTGCGCGACCTTGACCGCGCGCGCCCAGTCCGGGCGGAAGTTGTCCCAGTCCCAGCCGTTGCGGCGGGTCAGCGCCAGCGACAGGTCCTGGTAGTCCTGCTCGTCGCGGTCGGAGGTGCCCAGCCACGCGCCGATCCGGCTGTCCTCGCCGAGCTCGTACACCGCCTTGGCGTTGAATTGCTGCTGCTGCTGGCGGCCGTCGCCCTTCCACTTGTCGACGTCGGCGTAGACGTACGACAGGTACATCGAGAAGCCCTGGTGGTTGCCGGTGTCCAGGCGCAGGAAGGTGCGCCGCGCGGCGTCGCTGCCGAGGCTCTGGGCGACGGTGGCGCCGAAGTCCGGGCTGGGGTCGGCGGAGAGGAACTGCACGGTGCCGCCGAGGTCGCTGCTGGAGGCGGTGCCGAGTGCACCGATGCCCTCGGCCAGCTCGGCGCCGGCCAGGTTCTCGGCGATGATGGCGCGGCTGATGTGCATGCCGTTGTTGTTGCCGTAGCTCATGTCCCCGAGCGGGATGCCGTCGAGGGTGAAGCCGAGCCGCGCCTGGTTGAAGCCGCGCAGGCTGAAGCGGGTCGACCATTCGTAGTTGCCGAACGGGTCGGCGGCGACGAAGTGCACGCCGGGCTTGGCCGCCAGCACCTGCAGCGGACTGGCGCCGGGCGGCTGCAGCGCGGTTTCCTGCACGCTGATGCGGTGCACCTGGCGGGCGCTGCCCTGGCCGATCACCGAGACCGCGTCGAGCTGCTTGGGATCGCGGGCGTCGGCATCGGCGTCGGCGGCGAAGGCCGGGGCGTGCAGGGCGGACAGCAGCGCGAGCGCGAGCACGGCGCGGCGCCGCGGGAGCGGGCGGAAGGTCATGGCGTCGGATTCCTGGGTTGAATGGGGGCAGCACGCGCGCGGCCGGGCCGCGCGGCTGGCGGCAGGATGTAAGCGCTGCGTGTAGGAATGCTGACGCGCGTGCGTCAGTGCGATGACGGCCGCTGCAACGGCAGCGGCGCGACCTCCGCCGTCGGCAGCGCGACCCCCAGCTGGGAGGCCAACGTCGGGGCGATGGCGCGCATGTCGATCACGCCCAGGTCCTGCCCGGCGGCGATCCCGGGCCCGGCCAGGAAGAAGCTCGCACGCTGGTCCGGCCGCGCCGGATCGTAACCGTGCATGCCGCGCCGTTGCGGCGGCCCGACCAACGGCGCGTCCGGGCGCGCCGCCATCTCGTAGCCGGGCGCGAACACCACGAACCACTCCGCGCGTTCGCTGCCGCCCTTGGCGGCGACTTGGTCGTGGTCGAGCACCGCGGCGATGCCGAGCGTGGGATCGGCCTGCAGCGTCTTCAGCAGCGCCTGCACGTTCGCGCGCAGCGCGGCATCGGCGGGGTCGCGCAGCACGATCGCGGCGCTGCCGCCCTGGTTCCATGGCATCGCCTGCCAGTCCTTGACCTCACCGTTCTGCAGGGTGATGAGCCCGGCGGACAGGAACGGCGCGTAGAGGTTCACGTCGTGCTGCACGTCGGCGAAGCCGTGGTCGGACACCAGCGCGAACACACCGTCCGGATGCGCCTGCCGCCACGCCGCGCGCAGTTCGCCGACCAGCCCGTCCAGCCGCTGCAGCACCTGCCAGGCCTCGGCCGAGCCGGCGCCGTGCAGGTGCTCCTCGTGGTCGAGCGCGGCGAAGTACACGGTCATGAACTGCGGGCGCGCGCGCCGGATCAGCGCCAGCGCGAAGCGCGCGCGCTGCGCGTCGGCCTGCAGCGACTCGTCGATGCCCTGCGGATAGGCGATGCCGGTGTCCGCCTCAAGCGCCGGCAGCAGGCCGGGCGTGGCCAGCGCCGCCAGCAGTTTGCGGTCGTCGTCGCTGCCGGTGCGCCAGATCTGCGGCAGGTTGGCGTCCAGCCCGGGCGCGTCCACGCTCACCGGCCAGTGCACGTTGGCGGTGCGCAGGCCGGCCGCGTGCGCGGCCTGCCACAGGGTCGGCACGCGGATGTCGCGGGCATACCAGGCCCAGCCCTGCTGGTTCTTGTTGTAGGGGTCGAAGGTCAGGTTGCCGCCGATCCCGTGGGTGCGCGGCGCGGTGCCGGTCATCAGGGTGACATGGCTGGGATAGGTCAGCGTCGGCAGCACCCCGACCACACCCTCGGCGTAGGCGCCCTCGCGCGCCAGCGCGCGCAGCTGCGGCAGCGGCGGCGCACCCGCCGGCGGCTGCAGCACGTCCTGCGGGCGCAGGCCGTCGATCGACACCAGCAGCACCGGGCGTCCGCCGGCGAGGGCCGGCAGCGCGGCCAGCGCGCACAGGCACAGCAGCAGGCGCGCGAGGGCGCGCACGGGGAAACGACGCGGGGCGAAGGGCATACGGGGCTCAGCGGGCGGTGGCGGGAAGCGGGCCGGCGTCCACCGCGCGGCGGCCGCCGGCGGGATCGTCGGTGAAGAAGGCATCGATCCCGGTGCGCAGGTAGTACCGGATCTGGCGCACCATGCCGTCGGGCGGCACCGCCTTCGGGTCGTCGCCGGCGCGGAACGGACGCGCAAGGAAGGTGTTTTCCGGGCGGAAGGTGTAGACGTGCACCTCCAGCCCGGCGGCGTGGGCATCGCGCACCAGCGAGGTGGGGGCGCCCAGGCAGCCGTTGGCGTCGAACGGGATGACCGCGTGGTAGTCCGGCCCGATCGCATCGGCGTAGCCGGCGATCGCGCGCAGCCCGGCGGGGGTGAGCATCTGCGCGTAGGTGAGGGTGCCGCCGGCGGCCAGCACGTCGCCCGGCTTGAGCTGCGGCTCGTCGATCAGCTGCAGCAGGCGGATGTTCGGATGCGCCTGGCCGAGCGCCTGCCGCAGCGCGCGCAGGTTGCCGATCTCGAACGACTGGATCTCCACCGGCGCGCGCCGGGTGTAGGCGTGCGCCTGCAGGACCGCGAGCAGGGCGTCCTCCATCGGCAGGCCGTGGGCGCGGAAATAGGTGGAGTGCTTGAGCTCCGGCACCAGCTTGATCGGGCGTCCGCGCGCGGCGGCCTCGGCCGCGGTGAAGTCGATGATCTCCTCCAGGGTCGGCACCTGGAACTGGCCGTCCCAGGCGGTCCCGCGCAGCTCCGGCAGGCGCTCGCGCGCGCGCAGGGTCTTCAGCTCGGCGAGGGTGAAGTCCTCGCTGAACCAGCCGGTGACCGCCTGCCCGTCGATCATCTTGGTGGTGCGGCGGCCGGCGAATTCCGGGTGCGCGGCGACGTCGGTGGTGCCGCCGATCTCGTTCTCGTGGCGCGCCACCAGCACGCCGTCGCGGGTCATCACCAGGTCCGGCTCGATCGCATCGGCGCCGTCCGCGATCGCCTTGGCGTACGCGGCCAGGGTGTGCTCCGGGCGCAGCGCGCTCGCCCCGCGGTGGCCGTACACCTGCACCTGCGCCGCGCGCGGGGGTTCCGCCGGGAACGCGGCGGGCTCGGGGCAGGCGGGCGGGGCGAGCATGGCTAGGGCGAGCAGCAGCGACATCGGCGAGGGGCGGGCGGCGGCGGTCGCGCCAGCCTGCCGGCGCCAGGTTGCGTGCGCTTGACAGCCCGGGGCAACCCTTGCGCGGCGGGCGTGGGCCGCGCGCGCCGGATTTGGCAGGATGATGCGCCCAGATCGCCGGCTTGCCCATGCCCGACATGCCATCTCCCGCCGTCCCGCCCGCCGATGAGCCGGCCTGGCGCCGGCGCCTGCGCCTGTACTGGGCGCTGGTGCGCGGCGACCGCCCGATCGGCTGGCTGCTGCTGCTGTGGCCGACCTGGTGGGGGCTGTGGCTGGCCGCGGGCGGTGTCCCGCCGCTGGGGGTGCTGCTGGTGTTCACCCTCGGCGTCTGGCTGACCCGTTCGGCCGGCTGCGTGATCAACGACTACGCCGACCGCTGGCTGGACCCGCACGTGGAGCGCACGCGCGGGCGCCCGCTGGCGACCGGCGCGGTGTCCGCGCGCGAGGCGCTGGCGGTGTTCGCGGCGCTGATGCTGGTGGCGTTCGCGTTGGTGCTGACCCAGAACCGGCTGACCGTCGCCCTCAGCGTGGTCGGGGTGTTCCTCGCCGCCAGCTATCCCTACCTGAAGCGCTACACCTACCTGCCGCAGGTCTACCTGGGCATGGCCTTCGGCTGGGGCATCCCGATGGGGTTCGCCGCGGTCACCGGCGGCGTGCCGCCGCTGGCCTGGGTGCTGTACGTGGCCAACATCTTCTGGGCCACCGCCTACGACACCTGGTACGCGATGGTCGACCGCGACGACGACATCCGCATGGGCGCCAAGTCCACTGCGATCCTGTTCGGCGAGCTCGATCTCATCGCGCAGGGCGTGCTGTACGCCGGCATGTTCGCGGCGCTGGCGCTGGTCGGGCGCCAGGCCGCGCTGGGCTGGCCGTACTGGGCGGGGCTGGCGGTCGCGCTGGCGCTGGTCGCCTGGGAATTCGCGATCGCGCGCCGGCGCGAGCGTGCGGCCTGCTTCCGCGCGTTCCTGCACAACACCTGGGTGGGGCTGGCGGTGTTCGTCGGGTTGGCGGCGGCGCTCGCGCTGCGCGGCTGAGCGCTCAGGCCGCCAGCCGGTGGCGGCGCAGGCGCAGGCCGACCGCGACCTGGAACACGCCGTACACCAGCGCGCCGGCGCCGATCCACAGGACCACGGTGAACAGGCCGATGCCGGGATTGGCCAGGAACAGGATCCCGAGCAGCAGCGCCAGCAGGCCGCTGAGCACCAGCAGCCATTCGCCCTGCACCAGCTTGCGCACCTGCACCGCGAACACGATCCGCGCGATGCCGGCCACGATCAGCCAGATCGCCAGCAGCCACAGCATGGCCTGGGCCATGCCGAGGGGATCGCGCAGGGCGAGCACGCCGAACGCCAGCGACACCAGCGCGTATAGCAACAGCAGCCAGCGCGGCAGCGCGAGGTCGCGGCGCACCAGGCTGAGCAGGCTGACCACCGCGTCCGCCAGCGACAGCAGGCCGAAGGCCAGCATCAGCGCGATCAGCGAACGGTCCGGCCAGAGCAGCATCCCCAGCCCGAACAGGATCCCGATCACGCCATAGACCACGAACAGCCACCAGCTGCGCGAAACCGGATGCTGGACCAGCGCCATGAGGTTTCTCCCCTTGAATGGATTCCCGCAGGCGAGTGTCCGCAGGCGCGCGTTAAGCCGCCGCCATGCCGGCGCGGGGCGCGGGCGGCAGGGCCTCACACTGCACGCGCGCAGACCCAGGCATCCACGCGCGCGACCCCGGCCGCGTGCAGCGCGCGTGCCGCGGCATGCAGGGTGGCGCCGGTGGTCATCACGTCGTCGACCAGGGCGACGTGCGCGGGCAGGGCCCCCGGCGCGGCCGCGAATGCCTCCGCCAGGTTGCGCCGGCGGGCGGCCGCATCCAGCTGCGATTGCGCGGTGGTGGCGCGGGTCCGCCACAACGCGCCCTCGCGTAGCGGCAACCCGAGCAGGCGCGCCAGCGGCGCGGCCAGCTCGCGCGCCTGGTCGTACCCGCGCCGGCGCAGCCGGGCCGGATGCAGGGGGATCGCGACCAACGCCTGCGGGCGCTCCACCGCAGCCAGCGCGCCGGCCATGCACTGCGCCAGCACGCGCCCGGCGGCGAGATCGGCATGGAACTTCAGCCGCGGCAGCAGCCGATCCAGCGGGAACAGATAGGCGAAGGTGGCATGCACCGCCGCCAGCGGCGGCGGCTGCCGGCGGCATGTGGCGCACATCCGCCCCTCCGCGGTGGGCAGGGCGCAGCGCGGGCAGGCCGGCCCCTGCCACGGCAAGGCCGCCAGGCAGGCGCGGCAGAGGTCGCGTCCCTGCAAGCCGGGCTCGCCGCAGACCAGGCAGGTGGGCGGGAACAGCCACGGCGCGGGGCAGGCCGGCCCGCCGTCAACCGGCACAGGGGGAGATCGGTTGACGGGGGCGGCCATGGCGACCAGACTGCCGCCCGGGCCGCTCCCCTTGCATCGGACAATGCCGCAACCTGCCCTCGCCGAATTCCCGATCCGCCACGACTGGACCCTGGCCGAGGTCGAGGCCCTGTTCGCGCTGCCCTTCCCGGAGCTGCTGTACCGCGCTGCCAGCGCGCATCGCCAACGGTTCGATCCCACCCAGGTGCAGGTGTCCACCCTGCTGTCGGTGAAGACCGGTGGCTGCCCGGAGGACTGCGGCTACTGCCCGCAGGCGGCGCGCTACCACACCGGCGTGGCGGCGACCAAGCTGATGGAGACCGCGGCGGTGGTCGAGCGCGCGCGCCAGGCCAAGGCCGCCGGCGCTTCGCGCTTCTGCATGGGCGCGGCCTGGCGCAGCCCGAAGGACCGCGACATCCCGAAGGTGGCGGCGATGATCCGCGAGGTGAAGGCGCTCGGCCTCGAGACCTGCGCCACCCTCGGCATGCTCAGCGCGGCGCAGGCGCAGGCGCTGAAGGACGCCGGGCTGGACTACTACAACCACAACCTCGACAGCGCCCCCGACTTCTACGGCCAGATCATCCACACCCGCGAGTACCAGGACCGCCTGGACACCCTGGCGCACGTGCGCGAGGCCGGCCTGAAGACCTGCTGCGGCGGGATCGTGGGCATGGGCGAATCGCGCCGCCAGCGCGCCGGCCTGCTGTGCGCCCTGGCCAACCTGCCGGCGCATCCGGACTCGGTGCCGATCAACCGCCTGGTGCAGGTGGAAGGCACGCCGCTGCACGGCACGGTAGAGCTGGACCCATTCGAGTTCGTGCGCACCGTGGCGGTCGCGCGCATCCTGATGCCGGCCTCGATGGTGCGGCTGTCGGCCGGGCGCGAGACCATGAGCGACGAGCTGCAGGCGCTGTGCTTCCTGGCCGGCGCCAATTCGATCTTCTACGGCGAGAAGCTCTTGACCACCGGCAACCCGGACACCGCGCGCGACCAGGCGCTGTTCGCGCGCCTGGGCCTGCGCCCGATGGCGGTGGACGCCGTGCAGGACGACCGCATCGACGCCTGCACCGTGACGGTGCACGCCGGGATCACCGCAGCGGCCTGAGCATGCCGCGGCCGCCGTTGACCGCCCGCGTCGCCGCGCTGCGCCAGCAGCGCCTCGCGCAGCAGCGCGTGCGCACGCGGCGCACCGTGCTGCGCCGCGACGGCATGCGCTGCCAGGTGCAGGACGCCGGCGGCGGCACGCGCTGGCTGCTGGACTTCTGCGGCAACGACTACCTCGGGCTGGCGCGCCACTACACCGTGGCCGGCGCGCTGCAGGACGCCGCCGCCCGCCACGGCAGCGGCGGGATCGCCTCGCATCTGGTCTGCGGCCACCATGCCGAGCACGCCGCGCTCGAGCGCGCGGTGGCCGACTGGCTGGGCGCGCCGGCGGCGCTGCTGTTCGGCAGCGGCTATGCGGCCAACCTGGCGGTGGTGCAGGCACTGCTGGGCCGCGACGACGTGTGCGTGCAGGATCGGCTCAACCACGCCAGCCTGATCGACGGCGCGCGCCTGGCCGGCTGCGCGCTGCGCCGCTATCCGCACGCGGATGCCGAGGGCGCCCTGCGCCAGCTGCGTGCCGCGCCCGAGGGTGCGGCGCTGCTGGCCAGCGACGGCGTGTTCAGCATGGACGGCGACGTCGCCCCGCTGCGGCGGCTGGCGCTGGTGGCGCAGGCGCAGCGCGCCACCCTGTACGTGGACGAGGCGCATGCGATCGGCGTGCTCGGCCCGGAAGGCCGCGGCAGCGTCGCCGCGGCCGGGCTCGACCACGCCGCGGTGCCGCTGCGGCTGGTCACGCTCGGCAAGGCGCTCGGCGGCTACGGCGCGCTGGTGGTCGGGGAGGCCGAGCTGGTGCAGCACCTGGCCGAGACCGCGCGCCCCTATGTCTACACCACCGCGCTGCCGCCGGCGCTGGCCGCGGCCGCGCGCGCGGCGGTGGGGATGGCGCGCCGCGACGGCTGGCGGCGCGAGCGGCTGGCCGCGCGCATCGCCCAGTTCCGCGCCGGCGCGCGCCGGCTCGGCCTGCCGCTGCTGGATTCGGACACCCCGATCCAGCCGCTGCCCTGCGGCAGCGAGGCGGCCGTGCTGGCGCTGGCCGCGGCGCTGGAGCAACAGGGGCTGTGGGTGGCGGCGATCCGCCCGCCGACCGTGCCCGAGGGCGGCGCGCGCCTGCGCATCAGCCTGTCCGCCGCGCACACCGCGGAGGACGTCGATCGCCTGCTGGACGCGCTGGCCGCGGCGCGCGATGCGCTGCCGGCCATGCCGGGCGCGGCGGCGCCCGCGGAGGCGACGCCATGAGCGCCGGCGCCCCGCTGGCCGGCCTGCGCGTGGTCGAACTGGCGCGCATCCTGGCCGGGCCGTGGATCGGGCAGACCCTGGCCGACCTCGGCGCCGACGTGGTCAAGGTGGAGGCGCCGGAAGGGGACGACACCCGCCGATGGGGTCCGCCGTTCGTGGCCCGCGCCGACGGCAGCGGCGGCGATGCCGCCTATTTCCACGCCTGCAACCGCGGCAAGCGCTCGGTGGTCGCCGACCTGCGCAGCGCCGAGGGGCGCGCGCTGGTACGGGCGCTGGCCGCGCGCGCCGACGTGCTGATCGAGAACTTCAAGGTCGGCGATCTCGCCCGCCACGGGCTGGACTATGCCGCGCTGGCCGCGCTGAACCCGCGCCTGGTGTACTGCTCGGTCACCGGCTTCGGCCAGGACGGCCCGTACGCCGCGCGTGCCGGCTACGACGCGATGGTGCAGGCGATGGGCGGCATCATGTCGCTCACCGGCGAGCCCGACGGCCCGCCGCAGAAGGCCGGGGTGGCGCATGCCGACCTGTTCGCCGGGCTGCATGGGGTGATCGCGATCCAGGCCGCGCTGTGGCAGCGCGAGCGCAGCGGGCGCGGGCAGCACATCGACATCGCCCTGCTCGACTGCCAGGTGGCGATGCTCGCCAACCAGGCGATGAACTACTTCGTCGGCGGTGAAGTGCCGCGGCGAATGGGCAATGCCCATCCCAACATCGTGCCCTACCAGGCGTTCGCCGCCGTCGATGGCTGGCTGATGCTGGCGGTCGGCAACGATGCCCAGTTCGCGCGGCTGTGCGCGGTGCTCGGCCGCCCGCAGTGGGCGCAGGCGCCGGCGTGGCGCGACAACGCCGGGCGCGTGCGCGACCGCGCGCGGCTGGTGCCGCAGCTGGCGGAGGCGATCGCCGCCTGGCCGCGCGCCGCGCTGCTGGCGGCGCTCGCGGCACAGGGCGTGCCGGCCGGGCCGATCAACGACCTGGCCGAGGTGTTCGCCGACCCGCAGGTGTGCCACCGCGGGCTGCGCCTGGATCTGCCGGCGCCCGGCCTCGCCGGTGGCCGCGTGCCCGGCCTGCGCACCCCGATCCGCTTCTCGGAGGCCACGCTGGCGCTCGGGCGCGCGGCGCCCGCGCTGGGCGCGCACACCGACGCGGTGCGCGCGGAGCTGGAGGCCGGCACGCCGTGAACGGCCTGCACGTGGAGGTGGTCGGCCGCGGCCCGCCGCTGGTGCTGGTGCACGGCTGGGCCATGCACGGCGGCATCTTCGCCCCGCTGGTGGAGGCGCTGCGCGCGCGGCGCACGCTGTACGTGGTCGACCTGCCCGGGCACGGCCACAGCCGCGACTGCGCGCTGCCGCTACAGCTGTCGACCCTGGCCGCGGCCCTGCGCGCGGCGCTGCCGCCGGCGCCGTGGTGCGGCTGGTCGCTGGGCGGGCTGGTCGCGCTGGAAGCCGCCCTGCAGGCGCCGCCGCAGGTGCCGGCCCTGGCCCTGGTCGCCGCCAGCCCGCGCTTCGTGCAGGCCCCGGACTGGCCGCAGGGGATGCCGGCCTCGGTGTTCGCCGAGTTTGCCGCCGGCCTGGCCGCCGACTGGCAGGCCACGGTCGACCGCTTCCTCGCGCTGGAGGCGTTCGGCTCGGCGCACATGCGCGAGGAATTGCGCCTGCTGCGCGCGGCGGTGCTGGAGCGCGGCGCGCCGGATCCGCGGGTGCTGGCGGAAGGCCTGGCGCTGCTGGAGCAGACCGACCTGCGCCCGCGGCTGCCGGCGTTGGCCGCGCCCAGCCTGTGGCTGGGCGGCCGGCGCGACCGCTTGGTCAACCCGGCGGCGCTGCAGGCCGCGGCCGCGCTGGCGCCGCAGGCCCGCTGGGTCGAGGTGGCGCACGCCGGGCATGCGCCGTTCCTCACCGACCCGGCGCGGGTCGCGCAGGCGCTGCTGGCGCACCTGGCGGAGCACGCCGCATGAGCACGCCGGTGTTCGACGTGCGCCAGGTGCGGCGCGCGTTCGGCCGCGCCGCCCCCGGCTATGCCGCCGCCGCGCGCCTGCAGGCGGAGATCGAGGCGCGCCTGCTGGAGTCCCTGGACTATCTGGACGATCCGGCGCTGCGGCGGCCGCCGCCGGCCTGCGTGCTCGACCTCGGCTGCGGGCCGGGCAGCGCGAGCCGGGCGATGCAGCGGCGCTGGCCGCGGGCGCGGGTGCTGGCGCTCGACCTCGCCCTGCCGATGCTGCGCCAGCTGGACGCGGCGCGCCGCTGGCGCCCGTTCGCGCGCCGCCCGCAGCCGGTCTGCGCAGACGCGCGCGCGCTGCCGCTGGCCGAGGCCAGCGTGGACGTGCTGTTCTCCAACCTGTGCCTGCAGTGGGTGGAGGACCTCGATGCGGTGCTCGCCGGGTTCCGGCGCGTGCTGCGCGCGGACGGCCTGCTGCTGGTCTCGACCTTCGGCCCCGGCACCCTGTGGCAGCTGCGCGAGGCGTTCGCGCAGGCCGACGATGCGCCGCACGTCAGCCCGTTCGCCGACATCGCCGCGCTCGGCGATGCCCTGGTGCGCGCCGGCTTCCGCCAGCCGGTGCTGGACCGCGACGTGCTGGTCCGCCATTACCCGGACCTGGCCGCGCTGATGCGCGCGCAGCGCGCGACCGGGGCGACCAACGCGCTGGCCGCGCGCCGCCCGGGCCTGACCGGGCGCGGCCGCTTCGCGCGCGCGGCCGCCGCCTACGAGGCCTGGCGCGAGGATGCGGGCCTGCCCGCCGACTGGGAGGTGATCACCGCGATGGCGTGGGCGCCGCCGCCCGGCGCGCCGCGCCGCGAGGGCGGCCAGGAGGTGGCCAGCGTTCCGCTGGCGCGGATCCCGGTGCGCCGGCGCTGAGCGCTCACTCGCCCGCGGTCGCCGCCGCTGCGACCGGCTCGATCCGCAGGAACACCCGGTCGCGGTAGGGCGCGCCGAGCACCTGTACCCGGTGGCCGTGCGCCTGCAGGTAGGCCTGCACGGCGGGCAAGTGCTCCTGCGGGGTGTGCCAGACCACGCCCGTCTCGCGCTCGGCCAGCTCGCGCAGCACGTCCTTGTCGTACTCCGGGTTGATCGGCGGCGCGTCCGGCCGTGGATGCAGCGAGACCCGCTCGACCTGCACGCCCAGCTCCAGGTGCAGGCCGTAGCGCGGCAGGTCGTCGATCGCGTTGACCTCGGTGACCGGCCCCGGCGCGCGCGCGCGGATCGCCTCGGCCCAGGCGGCGGCATCCTTGTCGCTGTCCAGGCGCGCCGCGGCCAGTTTCAGCCCCAGCAGCAGCGCGGCCCAGGCCGCGATCCAGCCCCAGTGCGGCAGCCCGCGCCCGGCCTGCACGCGCTGGCGGGCGACCAGCAGCGCCAGCGGCAGGAACAGCGGCAGCAGGTACAGCGGCAGGCGCGAGCGCGCGAGGCAGAACACCAGCAGCGGCAGCAGCACCCACAGCGTCAGCAGCAGCAGCGGCGCATCGGCGGCACGCGTGGCCGGGTCACGCCAGCGCCGCACCGCCGCCGGCAGCGCCCGCAGCCACGGCCACAGCCAGGGCGTCCACGGCAGGCTGCCGAGCAGCAGGGTCGGCAGGTACACCTTCAGCCAGCCGTACCACTCGCCGTGGCGGCCGAAGTGGTCGGTCGCGATCCGCCGGTACACCTCGTCGCCGAGGAAGTAGTCGAGCAGGCCGGGATTGCCCAGCACCACCGCGACGTACCACGGCAGCGCCAGCAGCAGGAACACCGCCAGCCCGGCCAGGGTGAACACCCGGTGCCGGTGCGGGCCCGGCCCCAGCCACTGGAACGCGAGCACCGCCAGCAGCGGCAGCAGCCCGGGCGGGCCCTTGGTCAGGAACGCCAGCGCGAACGCCGCCCACATCAGCAACAGCCAGCGCTTGACCGCGCGCGCCCCGAACCGGGCTTCGACGAAGGCGTGCATGGCCACGCCCTGACAGGCGGCCAGCAGCGGATCGGTGGTGACCAGCTGCGAGCTGGCGAACGGCAGCAGCATGCTGGCATAGGCCAGCGCCGCCATCGCCTCGCCGCCGGGCACCAGCCGGCGCGCGCTGCGCCAGGCCAGCCACACCAGCAGCAGGTAGGCCAGCGCCGAGGGCAGGCGCGCGGCGAACGCGCTGTGGCCGAGGCTGCCGAGGCTGGCCGCCAGCACCCAGTAGGTCAGCGGCGGCTTGGTCCAGTGCCCGACCTCGTGGCTGCGGTGCGGGTTCAGCCAGTCGCCGCTGGCCAGCATGTTCAGCGCGACGTTGGTGTAGCGGCCCTCGTCCGGATCCCAGATGCCGCGCCAGCCCAGCCCCAGCAGGGCCAGCAGCAGCGCCAGCAGCGCGATGGCGACCGCGGGCCGGCGCAGCCAGGCGGCCATGGCGCCTCAGCGCACCTGCGCCCGCCAGGCGTCGAGGTTGTAGTAGTTGGTCACCCGCGCGATGCGTCCCTCGCGCAGGGCGAAGAACGCCCCGCCCGGCAGTACGTAGGCCTGCCCGCGCGCCTCCGGCAGCCCGGCATCGGTCTGCAGGTACTGCCCGTGCACCACGTACTCGGCCGCGGCGCGGGTGCCGTCCTCGCTGGCCAGCACCACCACCTCGCGCAGCTGCTCGCGGTAGCAGCGCGCCATCCGCTGCAGGAAGGCCGCGAACGCCGGCTTGCCGGTCTCGCGCGGGCCCTGGTTGAGGTCGTGCACCACATCGTCCGCCAGCAGCGCCAGCATGCCGTCCCAGTCGCCGCGGTTGAACGCGGCGTAGTAGGACAGGACCCGTTCGATCGCGCGGTCGTGCGCGCGGTTGCCATCGATCTTCATGCGGCCTCTCCTGCAAGGGCGAACAGGGCCGGCACGGCGTCGAGGTCGACGTTGCCACCCGAGAGCACGATCCCGACCCGGCGCCCGGCGAACAGCGCCGGATGCGCCAGCACCGCCGCCAGCGCGATCGCCGACGAGGGTTCCACCAGCTGCTTGGTGCGCGTCCACAGCAGGCGCATCGCGGCGACGGTGCGCGCATCGTCCACCGTGAGCACGCGCGCATCGGCCGCGCGCAGCAGGGCGAAGTTGGGCGCGCCCAAGGTGCCGCGCAGGCCGTCGCAGACGGTATCGGGCACGAACTCATGGTCGAGCACGCCGCGCGCGAACGAACGTGCGCCGTCGGCCGCGCCCGCGGGCTCGGCCAGGAACAGCGCGCACGCCGGCGCCAGCGCGCGCAGCGCCAGCGCGGTCCCGGCGGCCAGCCCGCCGCCGCCCAGCGGCACGACCACGGCGTCGAGGTCGGGCACCGCGCGCAGCAACTCCAGCGCGGCGGTGCCCTGGCCCGCGATCACGCGCGCATCGGTGTAGGGATGCACCACGCGGGCGCCGGTCTCGGCCTGCACCCGGGCGCAGGCGGCCTCGCGCGCGGCGATGGTGGGCGCGCAGGGGTGCAGCACCGCGCCGTAGTGCGCGATCGCCGCCCGCTTGGCACGCACCGCGCCCTCCGGCACCACCACGTGGCAGGCAATCCCGCGCAGGCGGGCGGCCAGCGCCAGCGCCGCACCGTGGTTGCCGGAGGAATGCGTCACCACGCCGCGCGCGGCGGTGGCCTCGTCCAGCGCGAACACCGCATTGCAGGCGCCGCGGAACTTGAACGCGCCGGCGCGCTGCAGGTGTTCGGCCTTGAAGTGCAGGCGGGCATCGGCGGCCTCGTCCAGCGCGCGCGAGCGCAGCACGGGCGTGGCGTGGGCATGCACCGCGATGCGCGCAGCGGCGTCCAGCACGTCGCCGGGGGAGGGCAGGTCGGCAGTGGGTGGCATCCGTGCGATGCTAGCGCAAGGCCATGACCGGCAACGCGGGGTGAGCGGCCGTGTGCGTGGCCTGCAGGATTAAGCACGGATTCAATCCGGCGCGCTCACGCTCGCCGACAACACCCGAGGATCGCCGCCATGCGCCTGCCCCTCCGCTTCCTCGCCCTCCCGCTCGCGGCCGCCGCGCTGCTGGCCGGCTGTGCCACCGACTACGGCTACCGCGCCGGCAGCGGCGACTACTACTACGGTCGCCCCTCGGTCGAATACCGCTACGAGTACGGCTATGGCGGCCCCTATTGGGGGCTGGGCTTCGGCAGCTACTACGGACCGTGGGGCTGGGGGGGGTTCTATGGTTGGCCCTATTACTACTACCCGTATGGCTACTACGTGCGGCCGCCGCATCCGCACCCGCCGCGCCGCGATGACGACGACAACCGCCCGCCGTCCCCGCCGGCGACCGGCAGCGACCAGGATCGGCGCCCGCCGTGGCGTGCCCTGCCGCGGCTGGAAAACGCCCCCGAGCCGCGCCCGGCGCCGCCGCCGCGCGCCCTGCAGGCGCCGATGCCGGAACGCATCGGTACGCCCGAGCGAATGACCGCGCCGCGGTTGCCGGCGCGCGCCGAGGGCGGTGGACGGCCGCTGCGGGTGCCGCATCCGGCGGTGTCGGCCGAGGAGTGACCTCCCGCGTCCGGGATGGCCGCAAACTGTGACGCAGTGCGTGGAATCGGATGCCGTCGGTCGGCCGGCTGACACAGAACGTCACTCCGCGCCCCGAACCGAGTAAGCTGCGTTCCAGCCGGCGACCGACCGGGGCATCCCGGATCCCCCCTGTTCCGTCAACCCCGCGGTCGCCGGCCCTTCATTCTCACCTCGACGCGCTGCGCGGCACTGCGCTGCGAGGTCGTGGCTGCGATCCGAAAGGCTGAGTCTGGACCTGCACTGCCGCCTGCGAACCCGGAGCGGGTCGGGCGAAGGAGTCGGTTAGAAAGAATGAGGGCCGGACGTCCCCCGACATCCGGCCCTCGAGCGTCCCCGGCCTGCGCAACGACCGGCCCCTGTTCAGTCCGGTCCTCGCCATGGGCGTGCCATGCCGGGTGCCGCCTGGAGTTACGCAGGAAGCGTGCCAAGTTTGGGGGATCGCGCCGGCGCGCGCTGCGGGATAATGCCCGAACCCCGCCGCCGTCCCGGCCGGACCCCGGCGGGCCCCCCGTCCCTCCGCCTCGAGTGCCGCATGGCCCCGCGTCCGCATCCCACCGCTGCTCGTCCGCCCCGCGCCCGCGCCGCGCGCGCGGCGCCGTGTGCGCGTCCGGAGGCGGGCCAATGAGCACAGCGTTCGACCGCTACGAGGTGATCGTGGTCGGCGGCGGCCATGCCGGCACCGAGGCCGCGCTGGCGGCCGCGCGCGCCGGCGCGCGCACGCTGCTGCTGACCCACAGCATCGAGACCGTGGGCGCGATGAGCTGCAACCCGGCGATCGGCGGGATCGGCAAGGGCCATCTGGTGAAGGAGATCGACGCGCTGGGCGGCATCATGGCGCGCGCCGCGGACGCCGCCGGCATCCAGTGGCGCGTGCTCAACGCCAGCAAGGGCCCGGCGGTGCGCGCCACCCGCTGCCAGGCCGACCGCGCCCTGTACCGCGCCTTCATCCGCCGCGCGGTGGAGACCCAGCCGAACCTGGCGGTGTTCCAGGCCGCGGCGGACGACCTCGTGATCGAGGGCGACGCCGTGCGCGGGGTGGTCACCCACACCGGCCTGCGCTTGCATGCGCCGGCGGTGGTGCTCACCGCCGGCACCTTCCTCGCCGGCAAGATCCACATCGGCGACACCCAGTACGCGGCCGGGCGCATGGGCGATCCGCCTGCGACCACGCTGGCGCAGCGCCTGCGCGCGGGGCCGTTCGTGGTCGGCCGGCTCAAGACCGGCACCCCGCCGCGGATCGACGGCCGCACGCTGGACTACGCGGTGATGGAAGAGCAGCCCGGCGACGACCCGCGCCCAGTGATGTCGTTCCTGGGCAGCCCCGCCGACCATCCGCCGCAGGTCAGCTGCTGGATCACCCACACCAGCGAGCGCACCCATGAAATCATCCGCGCCGCGCTGGATCGCAGCCCGCTGTATTCCGGGCAGATCGAGGGCATCGGCCCGCGCTACTGTCCGTCGATCGAAGACAAGGTGGTGCGCTTCGCCGACAAGCCCAGCCACCAGGTCTTCGTCGAGCCGGAAGGGCTGGGCGTGGCCGAGATCTATCCAAACGGGATTTCCACCTCGCTGCCGTTCGACGTGCAGCTGGAGCTGGTGCGTTCGATCCGCGGCTTCGCGCAGGCGCACATCACCCGCCCCGGGTATGCGATCGAATACGACTTCTTCGACCCGCGCGGGCTGAAGGCCTCGCTGGAGACCAAGGCGGTGGCCGGGCTGTTCTTCGCCGGCCAGATCAACGGCACCACCGGCTACGAGGAGGCCGCCGCGCAGGGCCTGCTGGCGGGGGTGAACGCCGCGCGCCATGCGCAGGGCCGGCCGCCGTGCACGCTGCGCCGCGATCAGGCCTACCTCGGCGTGCTGGTGGACGACCTGATCACCCACGGCACCTCCGAGCCCTACCGCATGTTCACCAGCCGCGCCGAGTACCGGCTGCAGCTGCGCGAGGACAATGCCGACGCCCGGCTGACGCCACTCGGGCGCGAGCTGGGACTGGTCGATGACCTGCGCTGGGAGCGCTTCAGCCGCAAGCGCGAGGCGGTGGAGCGCGAGAGCGCGCGCCTGGCCGGGCTGTGGGCGGCGCCGAACAACGCGCTGGGCGCGGCGCTGGCGCGCCACCTCGGGATCGAGGTCAGCCGCGAGAACAGCGCGCTGGACCTCTTGCGGCGGCCGGAGCTGGACTACGCCGCGCTGATGCAGGTGCCCGCGCTCGGCCCCGCGGTGGACGATCCCAAGGTCGCCGAGCAGGTCGAGATCGAAGCCAAGTACGCCGGCTACCTCGCACGCCAGCGCGAGGAGATCGCCCGCCAGCAGCGCCACGAGGCGACCGCGATCCCCGCCGGCTTCGACTATGCGCAGGTGCGCGGGCTGTCCGCCGAGGTGCTGCAGAAGCTGCAGCAGGTGCGGCCGCAGACCGTGGGGCAGGCGCAGCGCATCCCCGGGATGACGCCGGCGGCGATCGCGCTGCTGCTGGTGCACCTGGAGCGCGCGCGCCGCGAGCGCGCGGCCTGACGCACCCGGCTTGCGCGCGCCGGCGGGCGCGGCAGAATCCCCGCAGCACCCGCCCAGCATCCGCCGGAGGCTCCATGCACCGCATCGTCCGCGCCAGCCTGCCGGGCCTGGCCCTGCTGCTTGCGCTCACCGCCTGCCAGCGCGCACCGGCGCCGGCCCCGGCGGCGAACGGCGACTACCGCGCGCAGGTCTGGCCGCTGCCGGCCGAGGCCGGCTCGCTGGCCCCGGAGCTCAGCCGCGCGCCGGACGGCCGCCTGCTGCTGGCGTGGATGAACCGCACCCCGGGCCGGCGCAATGCGCTGCAGTTCGCGTCCTACGACGCGGACGCCGGCTGGCAGAGCCAGCCGCGCACGATCGCGGTCGGGCAGTCGCTGGTGGTCAGCGGCGCCGACATCCCGCACCTGCGCGCGACCCCGGACGGCGCGCTGTGGGTGCAGTGGCTGCAGGCCGATCCGGACCAGGGCAACGGCTACCACGCGGTGCTGGCGCGCTCGCGCGATGGCGGCATGCGCTGGCCGCAGATGACCCGCATCGACCATGCCGGCGCCGGCGGCGAGCACGGCTTCGCCGCGCTGTGGCCGGTGGGCCGCGACCGCCTCGGGGTGGCCTGGCTGGACGGGCCGGCCGCGCCCGCCTCCGCATCGGCCGACCCGGCGGCGCAGGCGAGCCGCCTGCGCGCGACCGTGTTCGACCAGGACCTCGCGCGCGGGCCGGAGGTGGAGTTGGACGCGCACGCCTGCGACTGCTGCCAGACCGCGGTGGCGATGACCGCGCGCGGCGCATTGCTGGCCTGGCGCGGGCATGCCGCCGGCGACGTGCGCGACATCCGCGTGCGCCGCTTCGACGGCACGGCCTGGGGGCCCACGGTCACCGTGCATGCCGACGGCTGGGTGGTGCAGGCCTGCCCGGTGAACGGCCCGGCGGTCGCCGCGCAGGGCGAGCAGGCGGTGGTCGCCTGGTACACCGAGGCCGGCGGGACGCGCGCGGTGCGACTGGCGCGCAGCACGGATGCCGGCGACCGCTTCGCCGCGCCGGTCACCGTGGACAGCGGCCCGGCGGTCGCGGGCCAGGTTGCGGTGGCGATGGATCCGGCGCAGGTGTGGGTGGCCTGGCTGCGCGAGGACGCGGACGGCCAGACCGTGCTGGTGGACCGCTACAGCCAGGACCTGGCGCGCCGCCTGCAACGGCTGGAGGTGGCGCGCACGCGCGCGCACGGGCATGCCGGCGGCCGCCCGCAGCTGGTCGCGGACGCGCGCGGCGCCTGGCTGGTGTGGGTGGATGTGCGCGCCGGGGTGCCGCACCTGCAGGGCGCGCAACTGCTGCGCTGAGAGACGTTGCCGGCGTACCGCCGGCGCGTCATCCGTGCGTCATCCGCCGGGTGTAGGCAGGGGCGACCGGTGTGGGCGCGGAGGTGGGCGATGGCGCGGATGGAAGGCTGGGCGTTCCTGTGCCTGATCGGCGGCTGCGTGGCAGTGGCGCTGTCGCTGTCGCTGCTGTCCGGCAGCGCGCAGCTCGTCGGACTGGGGCTGGCGGTGGCGCTCGGGATCCTGTCCGGCGGGCTGTACGCCGCCGGCGCGGGCCGACGCGGGGGCGGCTGAGCGCGGCGGCTACTTCTCCTTGCGCCAGTTGAGCGAGGCGCGGTTCTCGAAGGTGCTCGACTCGATCTGGATGTCGAAGCCCTTGCGCAGCAGGTACTTCAGCAGCAGCACCTGGCCGTTGCCGACCATCGCCACCCCGTAGCTGACGTACAGCCGCGGCGAGAGGTACTTGCCGACCCCCAGCACCTCGCCGCCGAGCGCGCGCGACTGCATGATCCCGGCATCGTCCAGGCCGAGGCGGGTGCCGAGCTGCGCGGTCAGCAGGCCGACCCCAGCGTTCAGCGCCGAGCGCGCCATGTCCACCTGCTGCAGCTCGCTGCTGGAGAGGCTCGGCAGCGGGCGACCGAGGGTCAGGTAGGCCAGCGTCTCCGACTGGGTCATGCTCGGGTCGGAATACACCGTGGCCTGCGGGGCCGAGGCCAGGCCCTCGACCTTGATCCCGGCGGTGACGTCGCCGACGCTGCGTTCGGCCTGGATGTCCAGGCGCGGGTCGGCGATGTCGCTGTTGGCCCACAGCAGGCGCCCGCGGGTGATCTGCAGGTCCTGGCCGTAGGCGCGGTAGCGCCCGTCCACCTCGAGCACGCCGGTGCCGCGCGGCCCGCCGCCGGCCACCTGGCGCACCTGCAGGGTGCCGGCGAGGCTGCCCTTCAGGCCGTAGCCGTCCAGGCGCACGTCCTTGCCCAGTTCCAGCGCGAGATCGAGGTCCAGCCGCAGCGGCGCGGCCGGGGCCTGGCGCGGGTCGGCCGGATCCAGCACCACCACGTCCGGCGAGGGCGTGACCGCCATCTCCAGCCGTTCCAGGTGGATCTGCGCGCTCGGCACCTGTACCCGCCCGCTGACCGTGAGCGGCTGCCCGCTGCGGTAGCGCACCTGCAGCTCGGGACTGGCCACCGCGCGCAGCTGGCGGGTGTCCGCCAGCAGCACGTCGCGCCCGCTGACCTGCAGCTGCAGCGGGGTGTCGTCGCCGCGCCAGCCGAGGCTGCCGGTCACCGTCAGGGTGCCGCTGCCGGAGCGCACCCGGCCGTCGATGCGGGCGCTGCCGTCGGGCTGCGCATCCAGCTGCACGTCGCCGTCGGTGAGGCTGATCCCGAGCGCCGGCACCTCCGCCGCGAAGCGCTGCAGGCGGCCCTCGCCGGCCAGCCGCGGCTGTGCGCGGCTGCCGCCCAGCTGCAGGCTGACGTCCAGGCTGCCGCTGGGATCGACGATGTCCGGCGAGAACAGCTCGAGGAAGGTCAGCGCCTCGGTGCGCACCCGCAGCAGGCCGTCCAGCGGCGCCTGCGCGTCCCAGCCGGTGGCCAGCTGCGCGGTGAGCGCGCCGTTGCCGTCCAGACCGGCATAGGCGATCGCCTGCAGCCGGTGCGGGTCGAACGTCGCCTCTAATGTGAAGTCGTGGTAGCCGAGCACGTCGCGGCGCGCGCGCGGCCGCATACGCAGGCCGCCGGTGGCCGACACCACGCGGGCCTCGCCGCGCCAGCCCGTGGCGGTGGGGCGCAGGCCGGCGCGCAGGTCGGCGCTGCCGGACAGCGCCCAGGGTTCGCCCGGCGCGCGCTCGGGCAGGTAGGCCGCCAGCAGCGCCAGCGGCAGTGCCTGCCCCTGCAGGCCCAGCCCCTGCCGCGGCCAGTCGGCGGAAACGCACAGCTCGCCCCCCCCGCGCGCGGCGAGGCAGGCCGGGGCCAGCGTGCCGCGCGCGCCGTCCCATTGCCAGGCGGCCGGCGCGCGCAGGCTCCAGTCCGGGCCGGTCGCGGGGGCCAGCGCCAGCGACTCCAGCTGCCCGGACCAACCGCGCGCCCCGCGCGCGGCATGGCCGCGCAGCTGCACGCGGCCGTGCTCGGACTCGGCCGCGAGCTGCGCCTGCAGCCGTTCGACCGCGCCGCGCAGGTCGGCCTGCAGCGCGGTCAGCGGAAGCCCCGCCTGCAGCCCCTGCAGGTCCAGCTGCAGCCGCCCGTCGCCGCGCGCCCACGGCAGGGCGCCGTGCAGGCGAAGGCGTTCGGCGCGCAGGTCGCGCCAGGCCAGGCCGCGGCCGCTGAGGTCGGCCGCGATCTCCGGCGCGCGGCGCGTGCCGCGCAGGCGCAGCTGGCCGTCGAGCTGGCCGTGCCCGCCCGGCAGCAGGTCGTCCAGCCGCAGCGGCGCGAGGCGGGCATCGACGGACAGCGCCTGCGCGAGCGAGCCGCGCGCCTGCACCCGGCTGGCGCCGAGCGCGAGCGCCAGCTCGCCGCGGTAGGCATCGCCGTCGATCGCCAGCAACGCCTGCCCGGACAGCGGGCGCCGGCGCAGCTGGCCGCCGAACGGGCGCGCTTCCACCTCCGCCTGCAGGCGGCCGTCGGCGCGCACCTGCCCGCGGCTGCGCAGCGCGCCGCGCAGCGCGCCCGGCCAGTCCGGGACGAAATAGCCGGGGTCGAAGCCGTCCAGCTGCGCCTGCGCCTGCCACGCCAGCCGCGGTGCCCACGCCAGGGTGCCCTGCGCCTGCAGCCGGCCCTGCGGCATCCGCGCCTGCAGGGCGGCGATCCGCATCCCGTCGCGGTCGCCGTGGCCGTCCAGGTCGACCACCGCCTGCTCGCGCCCGCGCTGCAGCCGCGCCTGCCCGTGCACGCCCCAGCGGTCGAGGCGGCCGGCGACGCCGAGGTCGGCGTCGCCGACCAGCGTGGTGGTGCCGTCGGCGCTGGCCCAGCGCAGGCCGCGCGCGTTCAGCGCCAGCCGCACGCGGGCCGCGGCCGGGTCGCGCAGGTCGGCCTCGCCGTGGGCGGTCACCCGCCCGCCGAGCAGGTCCACCACCAGCGGCTGCAGCTGCAGGCGCTGATCCTCGAGGCGCAGCTGCGAGGGCTGCAGCACCAGCGTCGTGGCGCCTTGCGCCAACCGGCCCTGCACGCGCGCGGCGCCGCCGCGGCCGTCGGCGCTGAGCGCCAGCGTCCACGGCGTGCCCGCGTCGCCGCCGGCGAGCAGGCCGGGATCGAGCGCGGCGCTGTCGGCGCGCAGCTGCCAGCGCGGGGCCGCCGGGTCGCCGCGCAGGGTCAGGGTGGCGCGGGTCGGGCCGGGCAGGCGCCCGGCCAGCGCCACGTCCATCCGCGCCAGGTCGCCGCGCATCACCAGCCCCAGCCGCGGCAGGCTGTGCCCGGCCGGCGCCGGCAACACCGCGGTCGCGACCAGGTCGCTGCGGAAGTTCTCGCGCGGACGGTACTCGCCCTGCAGGCGGAACTGGCCGCGGTCGGTGTCGGCCTGCAGCCGCGGCACCCGCAGCCAGCCGTCGCCGGCCTGCAATGCGCCGCTCGCGGAGCGCACGTGCAGCAGCGGCGCGTCCTCGCGCAGCACGCGCAAATCCTCGATCCGGATCGCCGTGGCCTCCAGCGTCAGCGGCAGCGCGATCTGCGGCAGTACCTGCGGCCAGCGCGGCAGTTCGAACGGGGTGTCGTCGCGCGGCAGCTGCAGGCGCGCGCCGCGCACCTCCAGCGCCTGCAGGCGCAGGGTGCGCGCGAGCAGCGGGCGCAGCGCCGGCTGCAGGCGCAGGGTGTCGGCAGTGAACACCAGGGTGCCGGTGGCGCACGGCGCCTGCGGGGTCGGCCGGCAGCGGGCATCGCGCGGGCGCGGCAGGGTCAGGCGCACCCCGCGCAGCAGCAGCGGCCCGGCCAGCGGCCCCTCCGCGGCGCGCCAGGTCAGGCTCGCGCCCGGCGGCAGTCGCGCCACGACCTGCGCCAGCAGCGCGTCGCGCCCGCTGGCCGTGCCCAGCAGCCAGGACAGCAGCAGGCCGAGGCCAGCCGCCAGCAGCAGCGCGCCGACGGCGGCGGCGGCCAGCCAGCGCCGGCGGCGGCGTGGCGGCGTGTCCGGGCGGGGGGCGGGATCCTGGTTCACAGGTCGGGGCCGATGTTGAGGGTGAGGCTGAGCGGCGCGTCCGGCCGGTTCAGTCCGTGGGCGATATCGACCCGCACCGGGCCGACCGGCGAGCGCCAGCGCAGGCCGATGCCGATGCCGGTGTGCAGGTCCGGGCGGCTGTCGAACGCGCTGCCGGTGTCCACGAACACTGCCGCGCCCCATGGCCCGGCGAAATAGCGCTCGTACTCGACGCTGGCGGTGACCAGGTTGGCGGCGCCGAGCGGATAGGGCTGGCCGACGCTGTTGCGGATGCGCGGGCCGACCTCGCGCCAGCCGTAGCCGCGGATGCTGCCGTCGCCGCCGGCGAAGAAGCGCAGGCTGGGCGGCAGGTCCAACACTTCGCCGGCACCGGTGAAGGTGTGCCCGAGCTCGCCGCGCAGGCGCAGGCGGCCGTCGCCGCCGAGCGGATGGAACCACTGCAGGCGTGCGTGCACCTGCGCGAAGTTGAGGTTGCTGTCGATGCCGCCGCGGCCGCCGCGCAGGATGGCGAACCCGGCCAGCCCGCGCCGCGGCCACAGGCGGTCGTCGACGTCGAGGTAGTCCGCGCGCAGCGAGGGATAGGCGAAGCTGGCGTAGCGCCAGGTCGCGGTCGGCAGGGTCAGGGTCAGGTACGACCAGCGCTCGCGCAGCACGTGCAGCGAGGCCAGGAGGTTCAGGTGCGCGCTGTACTGCCCGCTGCGGCTGGCCACCAGTTCCAGGCGGCGGTCGTCGAGCGAATCGGTGCGCTCCTCGACCGCCTGCAGGCCGGCGGTGTACCAGCCGTCCAGCCAGGCGAACGCCGGCACCCGGTACTGCAGGCTCAGCACCTTGCGCTCCTTGGCGTAGTCCAGCCGCGCCAGCACCTTGTGGCCGAGGCTGTTGAGGTAGCGCCGCTCCAGCCCGAGGTTGACGCCCGGCCCGCTGAGGGTGCCGTAGCTGGCGCCCACCGTGTAGATGCTGCGCGGGGCCGGGGTGAGTTCGACCAGCACCGGCACCTGCCGGTCCTGCGCCTGCTCCGGCTGCGGAGTCACCCCGATCAGGCCGAAGTAGTCCAGCCCCGCCAGCGAGCGCCGCAGGCGCTCCAGGCGCGCCGCGTCGTAGGGCTGACCGGGGGTCCAGTTCACCAGCTTGCGCAGCACGCGGTCGCGGATCGCCGGCGCCGGGGTCTGCACGAAGCGCGCTTCGCCCAGCCGATAGCGCTCGCCGCTGGTCCAGCGCAGGTCGATGTCGGCGGCCTGCTCGGCGCGGGTGACCTCGATCCGGTGCACCACCGCGTCGGCGTCGAAATAGCCGTGCCGCAGCAGGGCCTCGCCGATCCGCTTCTTGCTGGCCTCGTAGGCGGGTTGGTCCAGCACCTGCCCGACCCGCGGCGCGAACTGCGCCAGCGCCGCCTGCACGCCGGCATCCTCGCCGCCGGGGCCCTCGACCCGCACGGTCTCCCGGCGCACCCGCACCGGCGGCCCGAGGCTTACTTCGATGCGGACGGTGATCCGCGCCTGATCTGCGTCAGCGGCCGTGTCGTCGGGTTCGGGTACGGCGTCGGCCTCGGCGTCCGCCGGCGCGTCGGCGTCGCCGGGCATGCGCCCGCCATCGCTGCGCGTGATCCGCACCGTCGGGCTGTAGTAGCCGAACGGTTCCACCGCGCGCCGGGTCTCATCCTGCGCCTGCTGCAGCAGGTAGCGCAGGCGGCGCGCGGTGAGCGGCTTGCCCTGCGCCTCCACCAGCGACAGCGCGCTGCGGATGTTCTGTGCGATCGCGTCCTCGCGCACGCCGACGACCTGCACCGCCTGCACTTCGATCGCAGCGGCCGGCAGCGCGGCCGGCAGGCAGGCCAAGAGCAGGCTCAGGCGGGCGAGGCGGCGGCGCATGCCGGGGAGCATACCCGGCGCCTGCGACAGGCGGCGAGCCGAAGGGTCAGGCCGACAGCTGCTCGATCGCGGCGACGCCGCCGAGCGCCTGCGCCAGCCGCTGCAGCAGGGCCAGGCGGTTGGCGCGCAGGGCCGGGTCGTCGGCATTGACCATCACCGCGTCGAAGAAGGCGTCCACCTGCGGCCGCAGGGCCGCCAGCCGGGTCAACGCGGCCACGTAGTCGCGCGCGGCCAGCGCCTGCGCGCAGGCACCGAGCGCGGCTTCCACCGCCTCGGCCAGCGCGCGCTCGGCCGGTTCGACCAGCAGCGCCGGGTCCTCCGCGGCCGGGATCGCGATGTCGGCCTTGCGCAGAATGTTGCCGATGCGCTTGTTGGCGGCGGCCAGCGCCGCCGCCTCCGGCAATTGCGCGAACACGCCGATCGCGTCGAGGCGGCGGTCGAGGTCGTACAGCGAGGCGGGGCGACGCTCCGCGACCGCGTTGAAATGGGCCGCCGGCACCCCGCGCTCGGCGTAGTAGCCGCGCAGGCGCTCGAGGATGAAGTCATAGAGCTCGGCTGCGTCCGCCTGCACGCCGGTCGCGGCCAGCGCCGTGTTCGCCTGCGCCAGCAGCGCCGGCAGGTCGAGGTCGAGCCCGCTCTCGATCAGGGTGCGCGCCAGCCCCAGCGCCGCGCGGCGCAGGGCGAACGGGTCCTTGTTGCCGGTGGGCTTGAGGCCCGCGGCGAAGCCGCCGGCCAGGGTGTCCAGGCGCTCGGCGATCGCCAGCACCTTGCCCAGCGGTGAAGCCGCGATGTCGTCGCCGGCGAAGCGCGGGCGGTAGGCCTCGTCGATCGCCAGCGCCACGGCGTCCGCCTCGCCCGCGCGCTGCGCGTAGTAGCGTCCGGCGATGCCCTGCAGCTCCGGGAACTCGCCGACCAGGCGGCTCTGCAGGTCGTTCTTGGCCAGCTGCGCCGCGCGCCGCGCCTGCGCCGGATCGGCGCCGACCTGCGCGGCGATCGTCTCGGCCAGCGCGGCGACCCGCGCCACCTTGTCGGCCAGGCTGCCGAGCTTGGCCTGGTAGGTGACGCTCGCCAGGCCCGCGCCCATCGCGGCCAGGCCCTGCTTCAAGTCCTCGTCGAAGAAGAACTTGGCATCCGCGAAGCGCGGCCGGATCACGCGCTCGTAGCCGCGCCGGATCTCGCCCGGGTCGCGCGAGGCGATGTTGGCGATGCCGATGAAGTGCGCGGTCAGCCGGCCCTGCGCGTCCAGCACCGGGAAGAACTTCTGGTTCGCCTCCATGGTCGCGACCAGCGCCTCCTGCGGTACCTGCAGGAAGGCCGGTTCGAACGTGCAGGCGACCGCGACCGGCCATTCGGTCAGGCACAGCACCTGGGTCAGGTTGTCCTCGGTGATGCGCGCCTCGCCGCCGGCCGCGCGCGCCGCGGCCTCGACCTCGGCCACGATCCGCGCCTGGCGCGCGTGCGGGTCGACCAGCACCTGCGCCGCTTCCAGCGCGGCGACATAGGCATCGGCCTGCGCGATCACGACCGCTTGGGGGTGGTGGAAGCGGTGGCCGCGGCTGGCGCGTCCGGCCTCGAGGCCGAAGGCGCGCAGCGGCACCACCGCCTCGCCGTACAGCGCGACCAGCCAGTGCACCGGGCGCGCGAACGCGTAGGCATGCGCGCCCCAGCGCATCGGCTTGGGGATCGGCAGCGCCGCCAGCGCCTCGTCCAGCACCGCCTGCAGCAGGTCCACGGTGGCCGCGCCGGGCTGCTGCGCGCGGTAGGCGAAGCGCTCGCCCTTGGCGTCGCGCACGCGTTCCAGCGACGTCCACGCCACCCCGGCCTTGGCCGCGAAGCCCTCCAGCGCACGGGTCGGCGCGCCCTGCGCGTCCAGCGCCACGTTGAGGTAGGGGCCCAGCAGTTCGATCTGCTGCGCCGGCTGCTGCGGCGCGACCGCGGCCACGTGCACCGCCAGCCGGCGCGGGGAATGCAGCGCGCGCGCCGTGCCGTGGGCGATGCCGCGCCGGGCAAGGCCGCCGGCGATCCCCGCCGCGAACGCCTCGGCCAGCGCCGGCAGCGCCTTCACCGGCAGTTCCTCGGTGCCCAGTTCGAGCAGCAGGGATTTGCTGTTCATGCCGGGGCTCCCGGCGCGGACAGCGCCAACCGAGCGCGTTGATCCGCCCCTTTGACCCCGGGGAAACCCAGCTTCTCACGTTGCGCGTAATAGCGCTCGGCGACCGCGCGCGCCAGGCTGCGCACGCGCAGGATGTAGCGTTGGCGCTCGGTCACCGAGATCGCGCGGCGCGCGTCCAGCAGGTTGAAGCTGTGGCTGGCCTTGGTCACCTGCTCGTAGGCGGGCAGCGGCAGCCCGGCTTCGACCAGCGCCATCGCCTCCTTCTCGCAGGCATCGAAGCGGTGGAACAGCTCGGCCACGTCGGCATGCTCGAAGTTGTAGGCGCTCTGCTCCACCTCGTTCTGGTGGTACACGTCGCCGTAGGTGACCGGCAGCCCGTCGGGGCCATAAGTCCACACCAGGTCGTACACGTTGTCGCAGTCCTGCAGATACATGCACAACCGCTCGAGGCCGTAGGTGATCTCGCCCAGCACCGGGCGGCATTCCAGCCCGCCGGCCTGCTGGAAGTAGGTGAACTGGGTCACCTCCATGCCGTTCAGCCACACTTCCCAGCCCAGGCCCCAGGCGCCGAGGGTCGGGCTTTCCCAGTTGTCCTCGACCAGCCGCAGGTCGTGCACCAGCGGGTCGATGCCGAGCGCCTTGAGCGAGTCGAAATAGCGCTCGACGATGTCGTCGGGGCTGGGCTTCATCACCACCTGGTACTGGTAGTAGCGCTGCAGGCGGTTGGGGTTCTCGCCGTAGCGGCCGTCGGTGGGGCGGCGGCTGGGCTGCACGTAGGCGGCGTTCCACGGCTCCGGGCCGAGCGCGCGCAGGAAGGTGGCCGGGTGGAAGGTGCCGGCGCCGACCTCGAGGTCCAGCGGCTGGATCAGCACGCAGCCCTGCCCGGCCCAGTAGGCGTTCAGGCGGGCGATGAGGTCCTGGAAAGTGAGTGGGCTCGGCATCGGGCGTGGGCGCGGCGGAAACGGCCGCTAGTATAGGCGGGCCGTTCCCGCCCCGAGCCCGTGCGCCGCGCGATGACCCCGCCATTCTTGATCCTGCAGACCGGCCAGCCGGTGGCGCACATGCGCCGGCATGGCAGCTTCGCGCATTGGATCCGGGTCGCGGCGGGACTGGAGGCGGATGATGCGGTGGTGGTGGACGTGCAGCGCGGCGACCCGCTGCCGCGGCGGGCGGGCTTTGCCGGGGTGATCGTGACCGGCTCGGCGGCGATGGTCACCGAGCGCCTGCCGTGGAGCGAGGCCAGCGCGGTCTGGCTGGCAGAGGCCGCGCACGCCGGGTTGCCGCTGCTGGGCATCTGCTACGGCCACCAGCTGATCGCGCACGCGCTCGGCGGCGAGGTCGGCGACAACCCGCGCGGGCGCGAGATGGGCACGGTGTGCGTGGAACTGGCGGAACCGGCGCAGGCCGATCCGCTGTTCGCCGGGTTGCCGCCGCGGTTCCCGGCGCAGGCCACCCACGTGCAGAGCGTGCTGCGCCCGCCGCCGGGCGCGACCGTGCTCGCGCGCAACCCGCACGACGCCTGCCACGCCTACCGCTGGGGCGAGCGGGTGTGGGGCGTGCAGTTCCACCCGGAGTTCTCCGCCACCCACATGCGCGGTTACATCCGCGCCCGCCACGACGTGCTCGCGCGCGAGGGCCAGTGCGGGCGGCGGCTGGCGCGTGCGGTCACCGCCGCGCCGCACGCGCGCCGGGTGCTGCGCCGGTTCGTGCGCCATGCGCGCGCGCCGCATCCCGCGCGCTGAGCGGCGCTCGGCTATCCTTGGCACCGGTGCTCCGCGCGCGGCGCGGACGGACAAGACGAGGACGGACGATGACGACGACGCGGTCGGTGGGTGCCGCCGCCAGTTGGGGCTGGCTGCGCCGCGCGGTGAACCTGGGGCGCGACAACCCGAAGGCGGTGTTCGGCGGTGCACTGTTGCTGCTGCTGGCGATGCTGGCGCTGGCGCTGGCCAGCGTGCTGCTGTCGGCCGGCGCCGGGTTCGTCGCGCAGGGCAACGGCGTGGTCGCGGGGCTGGTGTCGAGCGGGGTGATGCTGGCGATGACCGCGCTGATGGCGATCCTGATCGCCGGCTACCTGCACCTGCTGGATGCGGTCGAGCGCGGGCGCCCGGTCGGCGCCAGCGCGGTGTTCGCGGTGCTCGGCGAGCGCCGGGTGGCGGTGAACGCGGTGGTGTTCATGCTGGTGCTGGTGCTGGCGCAGAACCTGCTGCTGGCGTTGCTGATCGCCGGACTCGCCCCGGAATTCGGCAACTGGTATCTGCAGATGCTGCAGGCCGGCCCAGGCGCGGCGCCCGCGGCCGCGCCGCCGGCCGGGTTTGGCTTGGCGATGGTGGCGATCTGGGTGGTCACCCTGTTCGCCTACGGCGTGCAGTCGCTCGGCTTCGGCCAGATCGCGCTGGCCGGGCGCGACTGGCCGCGCGCGCTGGCCGACGGGGTGCAGGGCACCCTGCGCAACCTGCCCGCGCTGCTGCTGCTGTTCCTGCTGGCGATCGCGGCGGCGCTGGTGCTGGCGCTGGTGATGGCGCTGGTGGTCGCGCTGGCCGTGCTGCTGTCCAAGCTGGTCGGCGGCTGGCTGGTGGCGCTGGTGGCGCTGCCGGTGTACCTGGCGTTCGTGGTCGCCCTCGTGGTGGTGATGTTCGGGGTGATGTACTACATGTGGCGCGACATCTGCGGCGCGGACGCGCCGGCTGCGCCCGCGCAGGACGCGCGGATCGCGCTCTGAAATCAACCGCCGAGCGCGTCGCCGAGCGCGGCTTGCAGCGTCGCCTGCAGGCGCGCCAGCAGCCACAGCGGCACGGCCAGCGCCAGCAGCGCCTGCAGCAGCAGCCAGGCGCGCGCCCAGCCCGGCAGGTGCGGCCCGGCGCCGGCGCGCCAGACCACCCGGGTGCCGCTGAGGCGGTCGTGCAGGGCCAGGTGCTCGGGCGGCAGCGCGGCCAGCGCATGCCCGAGGTTGAGGCTGAGCCAGGACAGCCCGGCGGCGAGGTGCCGCCGCAGCACGCGCGCGCCATCCGGCGCGCGGCCGTCGGCGGCGACCACCCGCAGGCCGAGCAGGCGCATGCCGGGGGTGGCCTGCCGCGGGCCGCGCTCGAACCATTCGGCCCAGGCCAGCGCCAGGCCGGCATAGGCCAGCACCGGCACCAGCAGCAGCCGGGTCAGGGCCGCGGACAGGGCGCCGATCTGCGCCGCCAGGGCAGGATCGCGCGCCAGCTGGATCGCCAGGGCCAGGGGATCGGCCACGCCCGCGTCCACGCCGGCGGCCAGCCTCTGCCCGAGCGTCGCCGGCAATGCCGCCCAGGCGGCCTGCGCCGCCTGCCAGGCCGGCGCCAGCAGCGGCCCGCCGAGCAGCAGTGCCAGCGGCAGCAGCACGGCGGCATCCAGCGACCACGCCGCGGCGCGCGCCCAGAACCCGGCCACGCGCAGTTCAGCCGATGGCGCGGTCATCCTGTCCCGGTTTCGGCGCGACCAGCGCGGCGGCGAGGATGCCGGCCTCGTACAGCAGCACCATCGGGATCGCCAGCAGCAGCTGGCTGACCACGTCCGGCGGGGTCACGATCGCGGCCACGATGAAGATGCCGACCACCGCATAGCCGCGCACCTCGCGCAGCTGCGCCGGGGTGACCCAGCCGAGCAGGGCCAGGATCACCAGCGCCACCGGCAGCTCGAACGCCAGCCCGAAGGCGAGGAACATCACCAGCACGAAGTCGAGGTAGGCGCCGATGTCGGTCATCATCGCCACGCCCTCCGGGGTGATCCGGGTCAGGAACCCGAACACCATCGGCAGCACCAGGTAGTAGGCGAACGCGCAGCCGGCGTAGAACAGCGCCAGCGCCGAGGCCAGCAGCGGCAGCGCCAGCTTCTTCTCGCGCCGGTACAGCCCGGGCGCCACGAACGCCCAGGCCTGGTACAGCAGCCACGGCATGCTGAGCATGAGCGCGGCGAAGAACGCGAGCTTCATCGGCGCGAAGAACGGCGAGGCGACCTGGGTCGCGATCAGGCGCCCGCCGGCCGGCAGCTTCTCCAGCAGCGGCTGCGCCAGCCAGCCGTACAGGCGGTTGGCGAACGGCAGCAGCGCCAGCAGCACCAGGCCGAGGCCGGCGAAGCCGCGCAGCAGGCGCGCGCGCAGCTCCAGCAGGTGCGCGATCAGCGGGCGCTCGGCATCGTCGAGGGCGTCAGCCATCGCGGGCCTCGTGCGCGGGCACGGCCGCGGGCGGCGGCGCGGAGGTCGCGGCCGGCGAAAGGGGGACGGAGGCGGGCGGAGACGAATCCGCAGGGGTGGGTGGCTCCGCCGCGGCGTCGTCCGGGTCGTCGTAGGCGCGCCCCAGCCCGCGGCCCAGCGCCGGGGTCGGCGGCGGCGCACTCGCGGTATCCGCTGTCGGTGGTTGCAGGCGCTGCGCGGCCTGCTCGCCGGCCTCGCGCAGGGCCTGCTCGGCCTCGCTGAAGGCGCGCCGGCCGTCCTGCAGGCTGCGCTTGAGCTCCTCGGCGGCCAGCTCGCGCTCCAGTTCGTCCTTGACGGCGTGCCAGTGCGCGCGCGCCTTGCGCGCCCACAGGCCGGCCATGCGCGCGGCCTTCGGCAGGCGCTCGGGACCGAGCACCACCAGCGCGACCAGCGCGATCACCAGCAGCTCGCCGAAGGACAGGTCGAACATCGGCGCTGTCCGCGCGGATCAGCGGGCGACGTCGTCGCGGTCGCGCTGCTCGGCCTTGCCGGCCGCGCTATCGTCGGGCAGGCGCGCGGCCGGCTTGTCGTCCTCGCCGGCCATGCCCTTCTTGAACTCGTTGACCGCCTTGCCGAGGTCGCGTGCACCGGAGGTGAGGCGCTTGGTGCCGAACACCAGCAGCACGATCGCCAGCACGATCAGCCAGTGCCAGATGCTGAAGCCACCCATGGTCGGGTTCCTGCGTGTGTGGAGGAAAGGATTCTACGCCCAAGCCCGGCGTCGGGCCGGGCCGCTCAGCGTCGGTGGTCGGGCAGCGGGGCCGGAGTCACCGGATTGTGGGTGTCCAGCGGCTGCACCTGCGCCGCGCCCGGCTCCGCGGCGGGCGGCGCGGGGGCGGCGGGCGTCGGGCTGCCGCGGCTCTGGCGGGCGGCGGCGGTGGCCTCCTCGAGGGCGTCGCGCACGCGCACGATGGCCGCCGACGGCGGCTGCGGCAGGCGTCCTTCGAACACCATGCGCGGGGTCACCGCCGGGCCGTAGGCGCTGCGGTTGGCACCGCTGTCGATCGACAGCACCGCGCCGTCGAGCGCGATCCCGGCGAACAGCCCGCGCGCACGCGACCACGACCAGATCTCGGCCTTGAGCTGGCCGTCGGTGGCGGCGGCGGCGTTGCGCCCGACCGGGCCGGCCGCGATCCCGGCGTCCGCGCCCAGGGTGAGCTTGCCATTGACCAGCGACTCCAGGCTGCGGGTGTCGCGGAACACCAGCACCACGTCGGCCGACTGGATCCCGGCCTGCAGGCCGAAGCTGGCGCCGGCGAGCTTGACGAACACCGGGTTCGACCAGGCGCCGTCGGCGCCGCGCACCGCCATCAGGCCCAGGCCGCGGCGGCCGCCGAACAGGAAGCCGGCCTTGAGGGTGTCCGGGACCACCACGATCGCGCGCGCCTCGTCGAGTAGGCGGTCCGGGATCGCCGCCTCCGGGATCGCCTGCAGCTGCTCGATCACCCGCAGCGCCTCGCCGGCGCGCGCGTCCTCGCGTTCGCCGGCGAGGGCCGGGCCGAGCGCGAGCAGCAGGGCGAGGGCGGCGGGCAGCAGCGGGCGCGGCGTGGCGGGCATCACGGGCTCCTGGGCGGATCGGGGGAGCCTGCATGCTCGCCGCGCGCGGATGACACGCGCATGAATCGCCCCGACGCCGGGCGCCGTACGTGGCATGCGATGCTACGCAGGCCCGCCGCGTGTGCCGCCCGCGGCAGGCGCGGATCCCGGCCGCGAACCGGGTTCCCCAAGGAGAACGACGCATGTCCCACGACGCACCGCAGGCCCTGGTGCTGGTCAACCTCGGCACCCCGGCGGCGCCCACCGCACCGGCGGTGCGCCGCTACCTGTCGCAGTTCCTGCACGACCACCGGGTGGTGCAGCTGACCCGCTGGCTGTGGTGCCCGCTGCTGCATTTCGTGATCCTGCCGCTGCGCAGCCCGAAGGTGGCGCGCAAGTACGCGCAGATCTGGATGGAGGGCGGCTCGCCGCTGGCCGTGCACACCGCCGCCTTGGCCGGCGCGGTCGGGCAGCGCCTGCCCGGCTGGCAGGTGCGCCACGCGATGCGCTACGGCGAGCCGTCGGTGCCCGCGGTGCTGGCCGAGCTGCAGGCGCAGGGCGTGCGCCGGGTGCGGGTGCTGCCGCTGTACCCGCAGTACTCGACCACCACCACCGCCAGCGTGGAGGATGCGGTGGCCGCGGCCGTCGCCGACACGGGCCTGCAGGTGCAGCGGCTGCGCGACTACCACCTCGACCCGGGCTGGGTCGCGGCGATCGCCGACAGCATCCGCGCGCACTGGCAGCTGCACGGGCGCGGGGAGCGCCTGCTGCTGTCGTTCCACGGCATTCCGCGGCGGCTGGTGGACGCCGGCGACCCCTACGCGCGCCAGTGCGAGGCCAGCACCGCCGCGATCGCCGCCGCGCTCGGGCTGGCGCGCGAGGAGGTGCTGCTGACCTTCCAGTCGCGCTTCGGCCGCGAGGCCTGGCTCGAACCCTATACCCAGCCGACCCTGGAGGCGCTGGCGCGGGCGGGCGTGCGCCGGGTCGACGTGGCCTGCCCCGGGTTCGCGGTGGACTGCCTGGAGACGCTGGAGGAGATCGCGGTGGAGAACGCGGTGGCCTTCCGCGCCGCGGGCGGCGAGGCGCTGCGCTACATCCCCTGCCTGAACGCGGCGCCGGCGCATGCCGACGTGCTCGCGGCCCTGGCCCGCGGCGAGGAGGGCTGGGTCTGATGCGCGAGATCGTGATCGAGGCGGCGCTCGGCCCGCTGGCCGCGCTGCACTGGGAGGTGCCGGGCGGCGCGCCGCGGGTGCTGGCCCTGCACGGCTGGCTGGACAATGCCGCCAGCTTCGTGCCGCTGGCCGCGCACCTGCCCGAGGTCGAGCTGGTCGCGCTCGACCTGCCCGGCCACGGCCATAGCGCGCACCTGCCGGAGGGCGCGGAGTACACGCCGATGGTGGCGCTGGCGGCGGTGCTGGATGCCGCCGACGCGCTGGGCTGGGAGCGCTTCGCCCTGCTCGGGCATTCGATGGGCGCCGGACTGGCCAGCCTGCTGGCGGCGGCATGCCCGGAGCGAGTCACTCGGCTGGTTGCGATCGAGGCGCTGGGCGCGCTGTCGGAACCGCCGGAGCGCACCGTGCCGCGCATGCGCGAGGCGCTGGCGGCGCAGCGGGCGCTGGCCGGCAAGCAGCTGCGGGTATTCCCCGACGTGGAGGCCGCAGTGCGCGCGCGCCAGCTGACCAGCCGCGTCCCCGGCAGCGGGCTGAGCGCACAGGAGTTGCGGCCGCTGGTCGAGCGCGGCCTGCGCGCAGTCCCCGGTGGCTATGTCTGGAGCAGCGATCCGCGCCTGACCCTGCCCAGCTTCAGCCGCCTGACCGAGCCGCAGGTGGAGGCGCTGGTGGCCGGGATCGCCTGCCCGACCCGGGTGGTGTACGCCGATCCGGCCCAGCCCTACCTGCCCGATCCGCTGCGGCGCCGGCGCGCGGCCCTGCTGCCGGCGGGCGAACTGGTCGTGCTGCCCGGCGGCCACCACCTGCACATCCAGCAGCCGGCGGCGGTGGCCGCGGCGATCGGCGGATTCCTGCGCGGCCAGGATTGACCGCCCGGCCGTTCAGTCCTTGGGCAGCGCGCAGTGCGCGCAGCGCGGCGCACGCAGGGCGAGCAGGAACGGGCGCGCATGGAAGAAGCGGTGCCCGCAGCGCGGGCAGCGGCTGGCCTGCCAGCGCGCCCCGGTCCAGGCCACCAGCGCCAGCCAGGCCAGCAGCGGCCATAGCAGCCCGTGCAGGCCGTGGCGCTCGACCAGCCAGAGCGCGCCGATCCCCAGCGCCAGCCATGGCCCGAGCCAGACGCTGGCCCAGAACAGGCGGCGGCGGGCGTGGTAGTCCGCCCAAGTGGCGGACACATCGGAGGTAGCCATCACGGCGGGCGATCGGGGAAACGCCGCCAATCTACCGCATGCCGCGCCCGCTCAGCCGTCGCGGCCGGTGCGCACCGCCAGCCGGGTCAGGCCGTCGGCCGCCGGCCCGAACTGGTACACCGCCTGCCGCTGCTGCTTGCGGTACAGCAGCAGGCTGCCCTGGCCGGACTGCACCGCCATCTCGCGGGTCCAGCCGGCGGCCTGCATCGCGCGTTCGATCTCCCCGGCCAGGCGTGCCGGCGGGGTGCGGGTGGCCAGCTGCAGCTGGCGGGCTTCCGCCGTCGCCAGCGCGCCGTCCACTGCGCGCTGCGGCGGCAGGTAGACGTCGGCCGGAAAGTCCGCCGGGATCGGCACCCCGGTCGTGTCCGCGGCGGGCGCCGCCGGTGCCTGCACCGCAGCCATGGGCAGTGCCGGTGCCGGAACGGCCGGCAGCGTCGCCGCCGCGAGCCCGGTGGCGGGTTCCTGCGCATTGCGGCAGCCGGCGGCCAGCAGCATGGCCACGGTGCCGCCGGTGGCCAGCAGCCGGCGGATCGACGGCATGCGGAGGGTTCCGGGAGGTCCTGTTGTGTCCTGCTACGCGGGTGGCGGCCGCGACCGGCCAGCGTCTCACCCGGCCAGCAACGCGCGCAGCCGCGCCTTCAGCCGGCGGCCGTCCGCGCGCAGCACCTCGCGCTGCGCGCGCCAGCCGGGGAAGCGCTGTTCCACCGCCTGCCAGAAGCGCGGCGAATGGTCGGCATGCAGCAGGTGGCAGAGTTCGTGCACCAGCACGTATTCGAACGCCGCCGGCGGCGCCAGCACCAGCGCCAGGTCCAGCGCCAGGGTGCCGTCCGCGGCCAGCGAGCCCCACAGCGAGGTGGTGCGCTTGAATACGATCCGGCGCGGCGCGCGCGGCAACCCCGGCAGGTAGGCCGGCAGCCAGCGGCCGACATCGGCGCGCGCCTGCGCCTCGTAGAAATCACGCAGCACGCGCCGCAGCGCGGCCTCCCCGGCGCGCACAGGCGCGGCGAACACCAGGCCCTCGGCGTCCGCCTGCAGGCGCGCGGCGCGGCCCTCGGCCCAGCGCAGCGGGATCTCCTGCCCGCGCAGCGGCAGGCAGGCGGTCTGCCCGCGCAGCAGCGGCGCCTGCGCGTCGGCGGCGTGCGCCTGCAGCTGCGCGTCCAGCCAGTCGCGGTGCTGGTGCAGGAAGCGCTCGCCGGCGGCGAGGCTGGTGCCGGGCGGCACGGTCAGGCGCGCGCCGCGCTCGCTGACGCTCAGCCGCAGCCGGCGCGCGCGCGGATCGCGCACCCGCAGCACCGCGACCTCGCGGCCGTCGGCCAGCGCCAGCGCGACCGTCTCGCGCCGGGTGGCGGGCGGTACTTCTCTTGATCTCAACTGATACCCTAGTGTATCTAAGGGGTGTGGAGACGATAACTTCTCTGGCATGGGGGTTCTTTACATGGAAATCAACATTGAATCTATTCTTTCTGAAATTGAAAGGGCGGACGATGGTGCGCTCAGAAATGAAATGATGAAAATGAATTTCGAGATAGATCAAGAAAAGTTCAGCTTTGCCTTTTCCGCGTATGGCGCAATAAAAAGACTTTCTAGTCTAGATGATGTAATTTTTGCGGGAGGAGTTGCTATCCCTCCCAGTGCGATTCCGGCTATTAAGCTGAGAAGCGTTGTCCTGCTAAAGCTTTATGTGGCTCTCGTTTATATGAGGAGCGACATATTGGAGCGAGGCCTGGATTCTGCGCCCGAGGGCTCTTTGCTTGAATTGTATAAAAAACTATACCGATCTGGCTGTACGAAGAAAGGAGAGGATACTCTCCCTCAGCGGATTAGAAATGCGCTTTGCCACGATGGGTTGTATTTTCTGATGCGGGAAAATCACATTGCAGTGAAATTCAATGACAGACAAGTGCAATTTGAGTTGCCGATCAATATTGTCGATCGTCTTTGCAATCAAATATTCAGATTTTATTTGATTGCATATGAGGTAAAAAATAATTCTAACGTTCGGGTTTAGTTATCCCGCCTTACTGAGCCGGAACGCCTGCTCCAGCACCGGGAACAGGCGGCGGAACTCGCCGGTCATCAGCGCGAAGCGGGCCTGCAACTCGGCCACCAGGTCGTCGTGCTCGCTGGATTCCAGCGCGTCCACCGCGCCGTCCAGCAGCTTGAACTTGCGCACGATCAGGTCCTCGCCGATCACGCAGCTGACGTGGTCGTCCAGCACCAGCGCCAGCCGCGTGCACTGCTTGCCGGCCTCGAGGTGCTTGGCGATTTCCTCGCCCGACAGCTCCATGCGCTGGATCTTGACCACCGCGCCGGAATCGGCCGGGTCGCGCAGCTCGCACTCATCGCCCAGGGCGAGGCCGTCGGGCAGCGCATCGCCGGCCAGCCAGCCGGTGAGGATGGCGCGCGGCGCCACTTCCGCGTTCAGCGGCAGCGCCGGGAAGCTGCCCAGCGCGCGGCGTACTTCCGACACCACCGCCTCGGCCGACTTGCGCGAGGAGGTGTCGATCGCGATCACGCCGAGCGTGGCGTCCACCAGCGCGTCGGTGCGCACCGGGCGCACGAACGCGCGCGGCAAGAGCTCGGTCACCAGTTCGTCCTTGATCCGCTTGCGGGTGCGGCCGCCGGGCTTGCGGCCTTCCTTCTCCTCGATCGCGGCCAGCTTCTTCTGCAAGAGGTCGTTGACCACCGCGCCGGGCAGCAGCTTGTCCTCGCCGCCCACGGTCAGCCAGCGCGCGCCGTCGCACAGGTGCAGCAAGCCGTCGTGGTGCTGGCCCATGGGTGCGACGAAGCCGCGCGAGGACAGCTCCAGCGGGCCGACCGGCTTGAGCGCGCATTCGGCCAGCTGCGCCTCGAGGTCGGACAGGTCGAGCGAGGACGGGAAGCGGAACAGGGTGAGGTTGCGGAAGAACATCGGGAATCCTGTGCAAGGGCCGTCGCCAACGGAGGGACGGCGGCCGGGCGGAAATGCGGGAAACGCGGCGCGGGATCAGGACTTCAAGATGTCCAGCCCGTCGTGGTTGCGCACCGGGTGCAGCGCCATCGCCACCGGTTCGGGCGCGGCCGGCGCGCCGGCTAGCCAGGCGTGGGCGTCGGGCGGCGGGGCGTCGCTGCGCCGGCCCAGCGCGAGGAAATCGAATAGCTTGGGGTCGGCCAGTTGCGACGGGCGGATGTCGCCCAGCGCGCGGGCGATGGTCTCGATCCGGCCGGGCGTCTCCTGCTCCCACTGCGCCAACATCTTCTTCACTTGCTTGCGCTGCAGGTGCTCCTGCGAGCCGCACAGGTTGCAGGGGATGATCGGGAAGCCCTTGGCCTCGGCGTAGGCGGCGATGTCGTCCTCGCGCACGTAGGCCAGCGGCCGGATCACCACGTGCTTGCCGTCGTCGCTGAGCAGCTTGGGCGGCATGCCGCTCAACTTCGCGTGGAAAAACAGGTTGAGGAAGAAGGTGTTGACCATGTCGTCGCGATGGTGGCCCAGCGCGATCTTGGTGAACCCGTGCTGCGCGGCGTGCGTGTACAGCGCGCCGCGGCGCAGGCGCGAGCACAGCGAGCACATCGTCTTCCCCTCGGGGATGACGCGGCTGACCACCGAATAGGTGTCCTGCTCGAGGATGTGGAAATCGACCCCGATCGCGCGCAGGTAGTCCGGCAGCACGTGTTCCGGGAAGCCGGGCTGCTTCTGGTCGAGGTTGACCGCGGTGATGCTGAACTCGACCGGCGCCTTCTTCTGCAACTGCAGCAGCACGTCCAGCAGGGTGTAGCTGTCCTTGCCGCCGGACAGGCAGACCATGACCCTGTCGCCGTCCTCGATCATGCCGAAGTCGGCGATGGCCCTGCCCACCTGGTGGCGCAGGCGCTTGGCCAGCTTGTCGGCCTCGCGCTTGCGGCGCAGCGCGGCGGGATCGGCCGCGGCGGCGGCCGCGGGCGGGACGGTCGGGGACGAACGGGACATGGCCTGCGCATTCTACCCGCCGCCCGCCGCCGGCCCGCGCTATCCTCCCGGCGTGGAGCGTCCCCTCGATCCCGCCGAACAGTCGCGCCTGACGCGGCGCCTCGTGGCGCTGCGCGAGGAGCACCGCGACCTGGACGCGGCGATCGCCCGCCTGCAGGCCGACCCGCGCGCCGACGAGCTGGCGATCCGCCGCCTGAAGAAGCGCAAGCTGCTGCTGAAGGACCAGATCGCCTGGATCGAGAACGCGCTGATCCCGGACGAGCCGGCCTAGCCGCGCGCGCCGTCGGCGGCCGCTGCGTCGCCCGCGCCGGCGTCGGCGGGGGCGGTGGTCTCCGGGCTGATCTTCTCGATGGTGTGGCGCAGTTCGCGGCCGAGCACGATGCGCGCGTCCTTGGCCCAGCCGTGCAGGCGCGCGTCGAACGCCAGCCGGCCCTCCTCGTCGGTCCACACCAGCTTGAGCTCGCGCAGCTTCTGGATGAAGCCGCGGAACAGCGCCTTGTCGAAGAACTCCGGGGCGACGTTGGCGTACAGCAGCGCCAGCCGCTGCGCCGCCAGCTGGCACAGCCGCTCCAGCTCGGCCGCGGTGAGGGTGCCGCTGCCGTTCTTCACCAGCACCGAGATAGCGATGTAGTAGCGCTCGAACGCCTGCTGCAGGGCGTGCCCGAGCGCGCGCAGGCGGAACACCTCGTCGCTCTGCCCGGAGCTGCGCTGGTAGATGCCGCCGTCGTCGTCGCCGACCCGCTGCAGCAGGCCCTCGCGCAGGTACACCGCCAGCACGCGGTCGATCCGCTCGGCGAAGCCGTCCTCGTCCCACGGCAGGAACAGCTCCGCCTGCAGGAACGGGTACAGGGTGCGCCCCAGCCGCTGCAGCACGGCATGGCTCATGCGCCGGTTGTTGAGGAAGCACACCGCGATCCAGGCCGAGGCGGTGAACAGGTGCAGCACGTTGTTGCGGAAGTAGGACAGCAGCACCGCCTGCTCGTCGTCCACCGCCAGCACGTCGCCCAGCGGGTGCGCGGTGCGCTGCAGGATGCCGATCTCCTCGCCATGGGCGACGATCTGCTCCGGGGTGTGCGGGGTCACGGTGACCCGGTCGGAGTAGGGCACCTCCGCCAGCAGGGTCTTGGCCAGCGCGATCTGCGCCAAGAGGTCGGCCTCGCCCATCGCGTGGCGCGGGGTCGAGAGCATCGCCAGCGCGAGCAGGTTGATCGGGTTGACGTCGGCGGCGCGGTTGATGTTGACCTGGATGCGCTGCGCCAGCGCGTCGATGGTATCCGCGAGCCAGGCCGGCTTGTCGTCCTCCGCCAGCGGGCGGCCGTCCCACGCGGTCGCATGCCGGGCGAGCACCTCGTGCAGGAGGGCGTCGAGCCGGATCGGCTCGCCGAAATTGACCACCACCTGGCCGTAGTTGCTGCGCAGCACGCGCGGGATGCCGGTCAGCAGCTGCCAGATGGATTCCTTCTCCTTCGGCTTGCCGGACAGCTCCTCGAGGTAGCTGCGCCCCTCCATCAGCTTCTCGTAGCCGATGTAGACCGGCTGGAACAGCACCGGGCGGGTCGGCTGGCGCAGGTAGGCGCGCACCGTCATCGCCAGCGAGCCGCCCTTGGGTGGCAGCAGGCGGCCGGTGCGCGAACGCCCGCCCTCGATGAAGTACTCGATCGAATAGCCGCCGGCCACCAGCTGTGCCATGTACTCGCGGAACACCGCCGAATACAGCGCGTTGCCCTTGAAGCTGCGGCGGGCGAAGAACGCGCCGCCCTTGCGCAGCAGGGTGCCGACCACCGGCAGGTTGAGGTTGATCCCGGCGAAGATGTGCGGCGGCACGATGCCATGGGTGTACAGCAGGTAGCTCAGCAGCAGGTAGTCCATGTGGCTGCGGTGGCTGGGCGTGTACACCACCTCGTGCCCCGGCGCCTGCTGCTTGAAGCGGTCCAGGTGGTGGACCAGCACCCCGCGGTAGATCCGGTTCCACACCGGGGTCAGCAGGAAGCTGGCCGAGCGCACCACCGGGTGCGAGTAGTCGGCTGCGATCTCGTAGGCGTAGGCATGCGCCTTCTGCCAGGCGGTGTCGTAGTCGGAGCGGTCGCGCCGCGCCTGGTCGGCGATCGCCTCGCGCACCGCCGGCGCGGCCAGCACCTTGTCCACCAGCATGCGGCGGGTGGACAGGTCGGGCCCGACCACCACCTCGCGCACGCGCCGGAAGTGGGTGCGCAGCACGCGCGAGAGCTTGCGCACGGTGCGCTCCGGCTCCAGGCCCTCGGCCACGATCGCGCGCAGCGACACCGGCGGCGCGAACTGGACCAGGGTGTCGCGGCCGTTGAGCAGGATCGCCATCAGCCGGCGGAAGCGCCCGACCAGGGTCCAGTTCTCCGAGAACAGCACGCTGAACCAGCCGCTGCTGCGGGTCGGCGACTGCCCGACGAAGATCGACACCGGCACCAGCGCGACGTCCAGCGTCGGGTCGTCGCGGTGCGCCTGCAGCAGGCGCGCCAGCGAGCCGGAGTGGGTGCGGTGCTCGGGCCCGGGCACCAGCCCCAGCGCGCGCAGGGCGTTGCCGTGCCGGCGCGAGAGCGCGACGTAGGCGCGCCGGCGCCCGAGCGGGTCGCCCGGGATCGGCTGCAGCGGCGGCGGCAGCCCGGCCTCGCGGCAGGCGCGGTCCAGGATCAGCGCGTTCGACAGGCCGTAGTCCTCGAGCACGTAGCAGACCCGGCGGCCGTCGTCGTAGGCGCGCGGGTTGTCCGGCTCGAGGGTGATCGCCAGCCACGGGTCGAGCAGGCGCCCGAGCAGGCGCGCCCACAACGGGCGCCGGCGCGGCGTGCGCGCCGCCGCCGGCGTGGCGGCCGCAGGCGGCGCGGCCAGGAACTCCGGCAGCGGCAGCGGCGCGGAGTCCGGTGCCTGCGGCGCGTCGGTGCCCGATGCGGGCGGGTCGAACAGGCCGGGCTGCAGCGGGGGGTCGGGTCGGGTCGGCATCCGCGTCATTATGGCGAAGCCACCCGCCCGCCGCCGGCGCCATCGAGGCTGGCGCGCGCGCGGCGCACATAGTCGGCTACGTACCATTCGCCGTCGAGGCGCACCATCGGCACCACCGCGTCGATCTCGTGTGTGCCGAGCCGATAGCGCAGGCGCACCCGCGCCTGGTCGCCGGTCTGCTCCAGCAGCTGCACGCGCAGGCCGCGCAGGCTGGCGTCCAGATCCAGCCCGTACTGCGTGCGCAGCTGGGCCATCAGCGTGGCCAGGAACGGCGACAGCCGCTGCAGGCTGGCCTGCATGCCCAGGTCGGCGAATGCGGCCTGGCCGCGCGCGGCGGGGATGCCGCTGCGGCGCGCGGCCGCGGCGAGCGCATCGAGGAAGCGGCGCGCGCGTCCCGGGTCCGCCAGCGGCGCGGCCAAGGCCCAGTCGCCCAGTGCGGCCAGCACCTGCAGGGTGTGCTCGCGTTCGTGCGGCGGGGTGTCGGCCTGGGCCTGCACGTATTCGCCGGCGAACACCACCAGGGTGCGCACCGCCTGGTCGATGTCGCGGTCGGCGCCGGCGAACTGGCGGCGGAAGCCGGCCAGCAGGTCGGTTTCCGCGCCCGGCGCCTGCAGCGTGGCCAGCAGCGCCGGTAGCTTGGCGTCCAGCGGCAGTTCGTCCAGCGGCCAGCGGCTGCGGCCCTCGCGCCAGGCGGCCGCCACCTGCGCGTGCAGGGCCGGCGGCAGCGCGGCGCGGGCGAAGCCCGGCGCGTCGTGCGCGAGCAGGCGGTCGCGCAGGCGCAGGACGGCATGGGTCGGGGTGTCCGCGCGCACATTGGCGCCGGCGCGGCCATCGTCCGCGGCCTGCGGCGAGCGCGCGCAGCCCGCCAGCAGCGCCAGCACGGCCAGCAGCAGGAGCAGCGCCGGGGGGCTCCGGCGGCGGGTCAGACGCATGCGGGCGCGGCGGCGGCGGGCATGCGCGCAGTGTCCGGGCCGCTGCCGGCGGCCGCAAGCGCGCGCGGTCACGGAATGGGGGGCGCGCGGTGATCTGCGGCGACAAAAAAGGAGGCCCGGGGCCTCCTTCAAGCCGGCGCGAGGCCGGCGGACAGCGGTTGTGGCGGGGGTCAGCCTAGCGCCGCCGCCTTGCTCAGGCAATACCTGAAGAAATCGCTTGCAAGTGGATGATTCAATTAGCAGTATCCAGCGCGTCGCGCTTGGCCTGCCGGCGCTGCTCGCGCGGCAGGCGCCAGGCGTTGTCGAACACCGCCGCCTCCCAGCCGCCGTAGCTGGGATTGGGCAGGGCGAACCAGCGCTCGCCGAACCAGTCGCGGTAGCGGCGCTCGATGGCGTCGCGCGCGGCCGGAGTGTTGTCCGGCACCTGCACGAAGTCCACCAGTTGGTCGCCGACCTGCACCAGGATCCGGTAGTGGCGGCTGGCCCAGCGCCGCCGGCAGGTCTTGTCGCTGCCCTGCGACTGGCAGCCCGGCACCTGCGTGCCCAGCCCCATGAAGGCGCCGTCGTCGTGCACCGGGAAGCCGAGCGCGCGCAGGTTGTCGAGGGTGGCGCGGTCGAGCGCGACCGCGCGGTTGGAGATGTACAGCACGGTGATCCCGCGCGCGGCCGCGGCCTGCGCGAAGGCGAGCGCGCCGGGCACCGCGCGCGCGCGGCGCTCCTCCGCCCACGCGCGCCAGCTGGCCTCGTCGTACTCGCCGCCGTTGCGCACCAGGCGCGCCTGGTAGGGCGAGTTGTCGAGCACGGTCTCGTCCACGTCCACGATCACCGCCGGCGGCAGCCCGGCGGCCGGACGATCGCGCTCGGCCGGCACCAGGGCGTCCCAGGACGGATCCGCCAGCGCGGCGGCGAGGCGGTCGCTGGCGGCGCGGTACACCGTCTCGGCCACCGCGCGGTATTCGGCCGACCGCTGCATCCACAGCACGGCGTTGAGGTTGTCGTCGGGCGCGACCACGGCCGTGGCCGGCGGAGGCGGCGGGGGCGGTGCGGCCGGCGGGGTAGAGCGGCAGGCGGACAGGCCGAGGGCCAGGGCGAGCAGGGCGACAGGCAGGGATGGGCGCATGCGGGCGAAGCCGGGCGGGGGAGTGCGGAGTCTACTCCCGCGGGCGGGCAGCGCAGTGTCAGTCCGCCAGCAGGGCCTGGATGTTGGCGAAGCTGGCGCGGCGGCGCTCGGCGCGCTGCGCGGCCTCGGCCTCGGGGTCGGCGCCGTCGCGCTGGAGGTCGGCGGCGGGCAGCTCGTCGAGGAAGCGGCTGGGCGACAGCCGCACCCGGTCGCCCCAGCGCTGCGCCTCCTTCGCATACGACAGCCACAGCCGCTGTTTGGCGCGGGTGATGCCGACGTAGAACAGCCGCCGTTCCTCCTCGATCCGGCCTTCCTCGAGGCTGGCCTCGTGCGGCAGGGTGCCGTCCTCCAGCCCGACGATGAACACGAAGCGGAACTCGAGGCCCTTGGAGGCGTGCAGCGACATCAGCCGCACCTGGTTGCCGGCCTCGCCCTTGTCGGCGTGCGACAGCAGCGCCAGCGCCGCGGCCAGCTCGCCGGGGCCGGAGGTCCTGGGTCCGTCGAACCAGTCGGCCAGCTCGTCGAGGTTGCGCCGGCGCGCCTGGAACTGGGCCTCGTCCTTGCAGGTGGCGCGCAGCGCGGCGAGCAGGCCGGAGCGCTCGTTGAGCTTGCGCACCAGCTCGGCCGGCGGCAGCGTGCGGGCGTCCGCGCGCAGGCCCTGCACGATCGCCGAAAACCCCTGCAGCGCGTTGGCCGCGCGTGCCGGCAGCTGCTGCGCCACCGCCAGCGACTCGGCCGCGCGCGCCAGCGGCAGGTGCTTCTGGTGGGCCAACTCGCCCAGTTTCGCCAGGGTGCCGGCGCCGACGCCGCGGTTGGGCGACTGCACCGCGCGCAGGAAGGCGGCATCGTCGTCGGGGTTGGCCAGCAGGCGCAGCCAGGCCAGCGCATCCTTCACTTCGCCGCGGTCGAGGAAGGCGGTGCCGCCGCTGAGGTGGTAGGGGATGCGCAGCAGCTGCAGCGCCTTCTCCAGCGCGCGGCTCTGGTGGTTGCCGCGGAACAGGACGCAGAACTCGCCCCACGGCAGGCTGCCGTCGGCGGCGGCCTGCTGCCTGGCGATGAACTGGATCTCGGCCGCCACCTTCTCGGCCTCGTGCGCGGCATCGCGGCATTCCCACACGCGGATGCGCTCGCCGTCGGCGGCCTCGCTCCACAGCGTCTTGGGATGTTCGTGCGGGTTGTGCGCGATCAGCGCGTTGGCGGCGCGCAGCACGCGCTTGGAGCAGCGGTAGTTCTGCTCCAGCTTGATGATCTTCAGCGCCGGATAGTCGCGGCCCAGCGCCAGCAGGTTGTCCGGGTTGGCGCCGCGCCAGGCGTAGATGCTCTGGTCGTCGTCGCCCACGCAGGTGAACTGCCCGGCCGCGCCGGCGATCGCCTTCAGCAGCCGGTACTGCGCGTCGTTGGTGTCCTGCGCCTCGTCCACCAGCAGGTAGCCGATGCGCTCGCGCCAGCCCATCCGTGCGTCTTCGTCGGTTTCCAGCAGCTGCACCGGTAGCCGGATCAGGTCGTCGAAATCCACCGCGTTGAACGCGGCCAGCCGCTGCTGATAGCGCGCGTACAGCGCCGCCGCCTCGCGCTCGCGGGGGCTGCGCGCGGCCTCCGCCGCCTGTTCCGGCGACAGCCCGGCGTTCTTGGCGCGGCTGATCAGCTGCTGCATCGCCGCCACCGCGTCGGGCTTGCTGCCGGGCGGCAGCAGGTCCTTGACCTGCGCGGCGGCATCGTCGGCGTCGAAGATCGAGAAGCCGCGGCGCAGGCCCAGCCTGGCGTGCTCGGTCTGCACGATCTTCAGCCCCAGCGCGTGGAAGGTACTGACGGTCAGCGCCTGCGCGGTGTCGCCCTGCAGGCGCTTGCCGACGCGCTCGCGCATCTCGCGCGCGGACTTGTTGGTGAAGGTGATCGCCGCGATCCGCCGCGCCGGGTAGCGCCCGCTCTGCACCAGGTGCGCGATCTTCTCCACGATCACCCGGGTCTTGCCGCTGCCGGCGCCGGCCAGCACCAGCAGCGGGCCCTCGACGTGCAGGACCGCGGCGCGCTGCGGCGGATTCAAGCCGTGGAGGGGATCGCGGGACATCGCGCGTATTGTCCCGGCCGGGCGCGGCGCCCGCCAGCCTTGTGCGCCGCTAGAATCCGTGCATGGCGAAGCTCTACTTCTACTACTCCGCGATGAACGCGGGGAAGACCACCACCCTGCTGCAGAGCGCGTACAACTACCGCGAGCGCGGCATGCGGGTGCTGATCCTCACCCCGCGGCTGGACACCCGCGCCGGCAGCGGCACGGTGGCCTCGCGGATCGGCCTGCAGGCCGAGGGCCGCGCGTTCGCCCGCGACGACGACCTGCAGCGCCTGGTGGAGGCCGACATCGCGGACAACGGCCCGCTGCACTGCGTGCTGGTGGACGAGGCGCAGTTCCTCACCCGGGCGCAGGTCTGGCAACTGTCCGAAGTGGTGGATGCGCTCGCCATCCCGGTGCTGTGCTATGGCCTGCGCACCGACTTCCGCGGCGAGCTGTTCGAGGGCAGCCAGTACCTGTTGGCCTGGGCCGACGAGCTGCAGGAGATCAAGACCATCTGCCACAGCGGCAGCAAGGCGACCATGACCGTGCGCGTGGACGAAGCCGGGCGCGCGCTGCAGGACGGGCCGCAGGTGGAGATCGGCGGCAACGAGCGCTATGTCTCGGTGTCGCGCAAGGAGTTCAAGAAGGTGATGCGCGGCGAAGGTGCGATCGCACCGCTGCAGGTGCCGCTGCCGCTGTAGCGCTCACGCCGCGCCGGTGCAGCCGGCGCGCACGCGCGCCACCGCGCGCACGATCGCGCCGCCTTCCGGCAGCGCCAGCTGCATCTGCCCGAGCAACAGATCCAGCTGCGCGCGCGCGGCCAACGGCTGGCGCGCGCAGCCGGTCTCGGCGGCATAGGCGGTGGCCAGCCAGGCGGCCTTGCGCTGCTCGAGGTCGTGGCCGTGGTAGCCGGCCAGCCGCTGCAGCGCGCGCAGCGCCTCCGCGTCGCCATGCCGTGCCTGCAGCCGCGCCAGCGCGATCTCGGCGCGGCGGGTGTGGGAATGCGCGGGACCGAAGCCGGCGCGGGTCAGGCGGACCGCGTCCTGCAGCCGCGTCAGCGCCGCCGCGTCCTGCCCGAGCGCGGCCAGGACCTCGCCTTCCAGGCGGTCGTTGTCGCCGACCAGTTCGTGCGTGGGCCCGAATGCCTGGCGGCGCAGGGCGCCGGCCTCGCGCAGCAACGCCAGCGCCTCCGCGTCGCGGCCGGCGTCATGCAGGATCAGGGCGAGGTTGAACAGGCCCGAGGCCAACAGCGGCGGCTTGGCGTGCCGGCGCCAGGTGGCCACCGCCTGCCGCTGCAGCTGCTCGGCCCGGCCCAGCTCGCCGCGCTCCCAGGCCACGATCGCCAGGCTGTTCTGCACCCGCGCCAGGTCCACGTGCTCCGCCGGCAGGCGCGCGCGCATCCAGGCATAGGCGTCCTGGAATTCGGCCTCGGCCTCGGCGAAGCGGCCAAGATCGACGTAGATCGCGGCGCGCTGGCGGCGGGCGTCGATCGTGGCGCGGTGGCCGTCGCCGAGCTGCGCCTGCGCCAGGGCGACCGCCTCGCTGCAGTCGCGCAGGGCGGCGGCGAGGTCATCGTTACTGCGGTCCAGGGTGCACAGGGTGCGCAGCAGGTCGATCGCGAGCGGATGGCGCATGCCGACCCGGGCGCGGAACTGTGCCAGCGCATCGCGCAGCAGGGCGATCGCCTCGCGCGGGCGGCCGCTGTCGGCGCGCAGCGCGGCCAGGTCGAGCAGGCTCTCGGCGACGCCGACGTCGTCGCCGTGGCTGCGGCGCAGCGCCAGCGCGCGCTGATAGAGGGTCTGCGCCAGCGCCGGCTGGCCGGCGTCGCGCTGGCAGCGCGCCAGCTGGGCGTAGAACGCCGAGACCTGCGCCGGCAGCTGCTGCTGCTCGCGTTCGGCCAGGGCGTACAGCGGCTGCATCTGCGCCAGGCAGGCGCGGCCGTCGTCCAGGCGCTGGCGCACCGCGCCGCGCAGGGTGGCCGCCTCCAGCCGCAGGCTGATGGGCGCGTCCGGCAGGCCGGCCAGCAGCGTGGCCTGCTGCGCCAGCAGGGCGTCGGCCTCGCGGAAGTCGCCGATCCCCAGGCGCAGCCGCGCGACCACGCCGTACAGCTCCGCGCGCGCCTGCGGCTGCCGCGCCAGGCTGGCATCCCCGCGTGCGATCCCCAGCGCCAGCAGCTGGCGCAGGTCGATCGGGGCGTCCATCGGGCCGGCGCCGGCGCTCTGGAACAGGTCGGCGACGAAGCGCTGCATGGCCTGCGCGCGCCCGGCCTCGCGCATCGCCTGGCGGGCCTGCCAGCCGGCCAGCGTCAGCGCCACCGCCATCACCGCCAGCACCAGGGTGGTGATCGCCAATGCCCAGCGGTGCCGGTGCAGGTACTTGCGCACGCGGTAGCGCACGCTCTCGCCGCGCGCCGCGACCGGGCGCCCGCGCAGGAAGTTGAGCAGGTCGTGCGAGAGCGCCTCGACCGAGCCGTAGCGCTGCTGCGGCTGCTTGGCCAGCGCGCGCAGCACGATGTTGTCGAGGTCGCCGGCGAGCACCCGCGCCAGCCGCGCCGGCAGGTAGGGCGCGGTCGCCGCCGGATCCGCGCGCGCCGCCGCGAGCGAGGGCCGCTGCGGCTCCTCGTCGAGGATCGCCTCCTCCCAGCCGGCGTCGGTCTGGCGCTTGAGCCGGTACGGCTTGCTGCCGGTCAGCAGCTCGTACAGCACCACCCCGAGCGCGTATACGTCGGTCATGGTGGTGACCGGTTCGCCGCGGATCTGCTCGGGCGCCGCGTAGTGCAGGGTGAACGCGCGCACCCCGGTGCGGGTCTGCTCGCGCTCGGGCGCTTCCACGTCCAAGAGCTTGGCGATGCCGAAGTCGAGCAGGCGTACCTGCCCGGCCGGAGTGACCAGGATGTTGGAGGGCTTCAGGTCGCGGTGCACGATCAGGTTGGCGTGCGCGTGGCTGACCGCGTCGCAGACCTGGCGGAACAGGTCCAGGCGCGCCGGCACGTCCAGCTGGCGCTGCCGGCAGTAGTCGGTGATCGGCTTGCCGTCGACGTACTCCAGCGCCAGGTAGGGCTGGCCGTCGGCGGCGATGCCGGCATCCAGCAGGCGCGCGATGAAGGGATGCGCGAAACGCGCCAGGATCTCGCGCTCGCGCACGAAGCGCTGGTGCAGGCGCGGATCGGCCAGGCCCGGGCGCAGCAGCTTGAGCGCGACCTTGCGCGCATACAGGCCGTCGGCGCGCCGCGCCAGCCAGACCTGGCCCATGCCGCCCTCGCCGAGCAGGCGCTCCAGCCGGTAGGGCCCGATCGGCGTCCCCGGCTGCGCGCCGAGCGGCGGCGGCGCCACCGGCTCGGCCAGGAAGTCGGGGTCGCCGGCCTCCAGTTCCAGCAGGCGCTGCAGGTCCTGCGCCAGCGCCGGGTCCTCGCGCCGCAGCGCGGCCAGGTGCTCGGCGCGCTGGTCCGGCTCCAGCTCGAGCAGGGCATCGAGCAGCGGGGAGAGGCGTTGCCAGCGTTCCGGATCCATCGCCGCCGCCCGGCCCGACCCGACCCGCGTCAGGCGCCGGACGCCTCCTGCAGCGAAGCGAGCAGGAACATCCGCGCCTTCTGCCAGTCGCGCCGGATGCTGCGCTCCGAGCGCTGTAGCAGGGCCGCGATCTCCAGCTCCGACAGCCCGGCGAAGTAGCGCAGCTCCACCACCTGCGCCAGGCGCGCGTCGACCGCCGCGAGCCGGGTCAGGGCGGCGTCCAGCCCGAGCATGTCCTCGTCCAGGCGCAGGCCGCCTTCCAGTTCCTCCGGCAGTTCGGTGACCCGATGCAGGTCGCCGCCGCGCTTCTGCGCCAGGCGCTGGCGGGCGTAGTCCACCACCACGCTGCGCATGGCCGAGGCGGCGTAGGCGAAGAAGTGCGAGCGGTCGTCGAAGCGGGCGCTGCCGCCGCCGCGCCCGATCAGCTTCAGGTAGGCCTCGTGCACCAGCGCGGTCGCGTCCAGGGTGTGGCCGTGCTGCCCGGCCAGCTGCCGGCGCGCCATCGCGTGCAGCTCCTGGTAGAGGGTGGCCAGCACCCGGTCCAGCGCGGCGCGGTCGCCGTGGTGGGCGGCATCCAGCAACAGGGTGATCTCGCCAGCCTCGGTCATCGCGGCGTGCGCTCGGGGGATGCCAGCACTATAGCGAATGGCGGCAGCGAGTGGAGCCGCGCCCGGCGCGCGCCGCGCTAGCTCGCGTCGGGCGCTCAGCGCTGGCAGTGCGCGCACCAGGCGGTGGTGCGCTGGCCGATGGCGGCCTGGCGCAGCGGACGGCCGCAGCGCGGGCAGGGGGCACCGCCGCGGCCGTAGGCGCGCAGCTCCTGCTCGAAGTAGCCGGGCGCGCCGTCGGGGCGGAGGAAGTCGCGCAGGGTGGTGCCGCCGCGCGCGATCGCGTGGCTCAGGATCGCCTTCACTTCCCGCGCCAGCGCGGCGTAGCGCTCGCGCGAGACCTTGCCGGCCGCGCGCAGGGGCGAGATCCCGGCCAGGAAAAGCGCCTCGGTGGCATAGATGTTGCCGACCCCGACCACCACCGCCTGGTCCATCAGGAAGGCCTTGACCGGGGCGCTGCGGCCGCGGCTGCGCGCGAACAGGTAGTCGCCGTCGAAGCCGTCCTCCAGCGGCTCCGGGCCGAGCCCGGCCAGCAGCGGGTGCACCGCGCCCGGCGCCTGCCACAGCAGGCAGCCGAACCGGCGCGGGTCGTTGAAGCGCAGCACCCGGCCGGAGTCGAGGGCGAGGTCCACGTGGTCGTGCGCGCGCACCGGGGTGTCGGCGGGCAGCACCCGCAGGCTGCCGGACATGCCCAGGTGCAGCAGCGCGCTGCCGGCGGCGGTGTCCAGCAGCAGGTATTTGGCGCGCCGGCGGATGGCTTCGATCCGCTGGCCCGGCAGCAGGGCGGCGATCTCGGGCGGGATCGGCCAGCGCAGGTCGGCGCGGCGCAGGCGCACGTGCTCGACGGTGCGCCCGGCCACGTGCGGCAGCAGCCCGCGGCGGGTGGTTTCGACTTCGGGCAGTTCGGGCATGGCGGCATTCTCGCAGCGATCGCGCGGCCTGCCGCGCCCGGACGCGCGGCCGGGGGCTGCCGGCTGGCGGGCGGTGGGCCCGGGCCCGGCGCGGCCGCCGTGAATCCGGCCTGACGGACGGCCCGGGCGCGGCCCGCGCGGCATGGCATCATGCGCGGGCGCATCCGCGCCGACGTTCCGCGAGTCCCCCCCGATGTTCCCCTCCCTGCCCGAATTCCTGGCCGGCGGCCTGCTCCAGGCCGGCCTGTGGCCGCTGGCCCTGTACCTGCTGGTGATGACCCAGATCACCATCTTCACGGTGACCCTGTACCTGCACCGCAGCCAGGCCCACCGCGGGGTGGATTTCCACCCGCTGCTGGCGCACTTCTTCCGCTTCTGGAGCTGGCTGACCACCTCGATGATCACCCGCGAATGGGTCGCCATCCACCGCAAGCACCACGCCAAGTGCGAGACCGAGGAAGATCCGCACAGCCCGATGCACAAGGGCATCGGCAAGGTGTTCTGGCACGGCGTGGAGCTCTACCGCGAGGCGCGCCGCGACCGCGCCAGCATCGAGCAGTACGGCAAGGGCTGCCCGGACGACTGGATCGAGCGCCACCTGTACGCGCCGTACGCCTCGCTCGGCCCGACCGTGCTGCTGCTGCTGAACTTCGTGCTGTTCGGTTTCGCCGGCGTCGCGGTGTGGGCGATCCAGATGCTGTGGATTCCGTTCTGGGCGGCCGGGGTGGTCAACGGCCTCGGCCACTGGTGGGGCTACCGCAACTTCGACACCGCCGACACCGCGACCAACCTGGTGCCGTGGGGCGTGTGGATCGGCGGCGAGGAGCTGCACAACAACCACCACGCCTTCCCGTCCTCGGCCAAGTTCGCGCTGCGGCGCTGGGAGTTCGACATCGGCTGGGCCGCGATCCGGCTGCTGTCCGCGCTGCGCCTGGCGCGGGTGCTGCGGGTGGCGCCCAGCCTGAACCTGCGCCCGAACATCCGGGTGCCGGATGCGGAGACCCTGCGCGCGCTGCTGGCGCACCGGGTGCAGGCGCTGACCGACTACCACCGCCAGGTGCTGCGGCCGGCGCTGAAGGACGAGGCTGCGGCCGCCGGCGCGCGCCTGCGCGCCCTGCTGCCGCGCCAGCTGCGCAAGGGCCTGGCCGATGACGGCCGCTGGCTCAGCGCGGACGCCCGCGCCCAGCTGCACGCCTGGGTCGAGGCGCGCCCGCGCATCCGCTGCCTGCTGGAGCGGCGGCGCCAGCTGGCCGAGCTGCTCGAGCAGCGCGGCCACGATGCTGCCGAGCGCCTGCGCCGGCTGCAGGCCTGGTGCGAGGCGGCCGAGGCCAGCGGCGTGCGCGCCCTGCAGGAGTACGCGGCGCGCCTGCGCGGCTATGCGCTGGCGGCCTGAGGCCGCGCTCGCGGCGGCCGGCCTGTGGCTGGCCGCCGCCGTGGCCGCGGCGCAGGTGCAGCGCCCGGCCGACTACCTGGCGCGGATGGACGCCGATGGCGACGGCCGGGTCTCGCTGGACGAATACCAGGCCTGGATGGGCTACGGCTTCGCGCAGATGGACCGCGACCACGACGGCGTGCTGCGTGCCGACGAACTGCCCGGCGGCCGCGGTCGCCCGCTGACCCGGCAGGCGCACCGCGCCCAGCTCGCGGAGCGCTTCCGCCGCCAGGACGCCAACCGCGACGGGTTCCTCGACGCCCGCGAGCTGGCCGCGCCGCCGCGCTGAGCGCGGCGGCCGGCGGCCCTCACCAGATCCGCACCCGCTCCGCCGGCGCCAGGTACAGCGCCTGCCCGGGCTGCACGTCGAACGCGGCGTACCAGGCATCCAGATTGCGCACGGTCAGCGCGCGCCACGGCCCGGGGGCGTGCTCGTTGCCCACCACCTGCGCGCGCAGCGCGGCCTCGCGCATCTTCTCGCGCCAGCTCTGCGCGAACGCGATGAAGAAGCGCTGCTCGCCGCTGAAGCCGTCCAGCACCGGCGCCGGCTTGCCGCCGAGCGCGCTGCGGTAGGCGCGCAGCGCGGCCTGCAGCCCGGACACGTCGGCGATGTTCTCGCCCAGGGTCTGGCGGCCGTTGATGTGCAGCCCCGGCAGCGGCTGGTAGGCGTCGTACTGCTGCACCAGCCTGTCGGTCGCGGCCTTGAAGTGGGCCGCGTCCTGCGCCGTCCACCAGTTGTGCAGGCGGCCGTCGGCGTCGAATTCGGCGCCGAGGTTGTCGAAGCCGTGGCTGATCTCGTGCCCGATCACCGCGCCGATGGAGCCGTAGTTGGCGGCATCGTCGGCCTTGGGATCGAAGAACGGCGGCTGCAGGATCGCGGCCGGGAAGTTCATCGCGTTCTGCAGCGGCAGGTTGACCGCGTTGACCGTCTGCGGGGTCATCCACCACTCGCCGCGGTCGGGCGCCTGGTCGAGCTTGGCCAGCTGGTGGCGGTACTCGGCCGCGGCCGCGCGCTGGGCGTTGCCGAGCGCGTCGTCCGCCTTCACCTCCAGGCCTGAGTAGTCGCGCCAGTGGTCGGGATAGCCGACCATCACCCGCATCGCCGCCGCCTTGCGCTTGGCCTCGGCCTTGGTCTGCGGGCTCATCCAGTCGAGCTGGTCGATGCCGTCGCGGAAGGCGGCGAGGATGTTGGCCACCATCGCCTCCACCCGCGCCTTGCTCGCCGGCGGGAAATAGCGCTCCACGTAGAGCCGGCCGAGGGCGTCGCCGAGGGCGTCGTTGGTGGCGGCCAGCGCGCGCTTCCAGCGCGGGCGCTGCGCCTTGATGCCCTGCAGCTGGGTGCCGTAGAAGCCGAAGCGCAGGTCGGCGTAGGCCTTGGGCAGCAGGGCGGCGTTCTCGTTCAGGGCCTGGAAGCGCAGGTAGTCCTGCCAGACCGGCAGCGGCACCCGTGCGACCAGCGCCGACAGCTTGCGGATCGCCTCCGGCTGCCAGGCGATCAGCACCGGACGGTTCTCGAGCCCGGCGGCGGCGAGGAAGGCAGGCCAGTCGAGGCCCGGCGCGCGCTGGCCGAGCTCGGCGGTCGGCCACGGGTTGTTGGCCTTGTGGATGTCCTGGGTCTCGACCACGCTGGCCTGGGCCTGGGCGATCTGCCGCTCGAGGTCGAAGATCGCGCGCGCCTTGGCCTCGGCATCGGGGGTGCCGGCCTGCCGGAGCAGGGCGACGATGTAGGCCTGGTAGGCCTGCCGGTTCTTGGCCATCGCCGGATCCGGCGACAGGTAGTACTCGCGGTCGGGCATGCCCAGCCCGCCCTGCAGCAGGTAGGGGTAGTTGTGCGCCGGATCGGCCAGGCCCTGCGCCACGAACAGGCCGAACAGGTGCGGGGTATAGAAATTGGTGGCATTGATCGGATCCACGTCGGCGCGCAGGGTGCTGCCGAGGTAGGCCGACAGCGCGCGGCGGTCGCCGATCCGCGCGATCGCGTCCAGGGTCGGCTGCAGCGGCGCGAGCCCGCGGCGCTCGATCGTGGCCTCGTCCATGTAGGCGGCGTAGTAGTCGGCCAGCTTGCGCGCGTCCGTGCCCGGCGCCGGATGGGCCTTGGCCAGGCCCTGCACGATTTCGGCCTGGCGCTGCTCGGCCTTCTCGAACACGGTGTAGAACACGCCGGTGCTGGCGCGGTCGGCCGGGATCTGCGCGGTCTTCTCCCAGCCGCCGTTGGCGTAGGCATAGAAGTCGTCGCCGGGCCGCACGGCCTTGTCCAGCGCGGCCAGGTCGATGCCGATCGTGGGCGCGGCGGGGGCCGGCGCGGCCGCCGGGGTCGCCGGCGCGGGTGCGGCGGCGCGCTGGCAGCCGGCCAGCAGGGCCAGCGGCAGCGCGGCGGCGAGGGCGAGGACGAGCGGGTGGCGGTGCAAAGGGGAACGGCGCATGGGGGACTCGCGGCAAGGAAAGGGCAAAGCCTGCGCCCGCGCGGGCGCGGCGGCGTGTGCGGGAAGTTTGCGTGCTGCCGGGGTTAAGCTGGCGCGAGTGTTCCCGTGCCTGCCGCCGCCATGTCCGATCCTGCCGCCATGACCGTGCCCACTCCCGCCGCGTTCGCCGCGCGCGCCAACTGCGACGCCGCCGCGCTCGCCGAGGCCCGCCGCCGGGCCGCGCAGGACCCGGACGCGTTCTGGGCCGAAGTGGCGCGGCGGCTGGACTGGTACCGCTTCCCCACCGCGATCTCCGACGTCAGCTTCGACCCCGCGGATTTCCGCATCCGTTGGTACGCCGATGGCGAGCTGAACGCCAGCGTGAACTGCCTGGACCGGCATCTGGACCAGCACGGCGACAAGCCTGCGCTGATCTGCGAGCCGGACGATCCCGCGGCGCCGGTGCGTACGCTCACCTACCGCGAGCTGCATGCGCGCGTGTGCCGGCTGGCGAACGCGCTGCGCAACCTCGGCGTGGCCAAGGGCGACCGGGTCACGATCTACCTGCCGATGATCCCGGAAGCGGTGGTGGCGATGCTGGCCTGCGCGCGGATCGGCGCGGTGCACATGGTGGTGTTCGGCGGCTTCGCCCCGCAGTCGATCGCCGACCGCATCGCCGACTGCGGCAGCAAGCTCATCATCACCGCCGACGAAGGCCTGCGCGGCGGCAAGCGGATCCCGCTGAAGGCGAACGTGGACGCCGCCCTGAAGCTGCCCGGCACGCATTCCGTGGAGACCGTGCTGGTGGTGCGCCATACCGGCGCCGCGGTGGCCATGCAGATGCCGCGCGACCGCTGGTTCGATGCGGTGGTGGACGGCCAGCCCGACGCCTGCGAGCCGGCGCGCATGAATGCCGAGGATCCGCTGTTCATCCTCTACACCTCCGGCAGCACCGGCAAGCCGAAGGGCGTGCTGCACACCACCGGCGGCTACCTCGCCTGGGCCAGCCACACCCACGCGCTGGTGTTCGACCTCAAGCCGGACGACGTGTACTGGTGCACCGCCGACGTCGGCTGGGTCACCGGCCACAGCTACATCGTGTACGGGCCGCTGGCCAACGCCTGCACCCAGGTGCTGTTCGAGGGCGTGCCCAACCATCCGGATGCCTCGCGCTTCTGGCAGGTGGTGGACCGCCACCGCGTCAGCGTGTTCTACACCGCGCCGACCGCGATCCGCGCGCTGATGCGCGAGGGTGAGGCGCCGGTCAAGCGCACCTCGCGCGCTTCGCTGCGGCTGCTCGGCAGCGTGGGCGAGCCGATCAACCCCGAGGCCTGGCGCTGGTATTTCGAGGTAGTGGGCGAGGGCCGCTGCCCGATCGTGGACACCTGGTGGCAGACCGAGACCGGCGGCATCCTCATTTCGCCCGTGCCCGGCGCCAGCCCGCTCAAGCCCGGTTCGGCCACCCAGCCGCTGCCCGGCATCCGCGCCGCGCTGGTGGATGCCGGCGGTACCCTGCTGGAGGGGGCCGGCGAGGGCAACCTGGTCCTGCTCGGGTCCTGGCCGGGACAGATGCGCACGGTGTACGGCGACCACCAGCGCTTCATCGACACCTACTTCAAGACCTATCCGGGCACCTATTTCACCGGCGACGGCTGCCGCCGCGACGCCGACGGCGACTACTGGATCACCGGGCGGGTGGACGACGTGATCAACGTCTCCGGCCACCGCATCGGCACCGCCGAGGTGGAGAGCGCGCTGGTGGCGCATCCGCAGGTGGCGGAGGCCGCGGTCGTCGGCTTCCCGCACGACCTCAAGGGCCAGGGGATCTACGCCTTCATCACCCTCATCGCCGGGGCGCACGAGAGCGATGCCCTGCGCGCCGAATTGGTGGCGCAGGTGCGCCGGGTGATCGGCCCGATCGCCACCCCCGACGTGATCCAGTTCGCCCCGGCCCTGCCCAAGACCCGCAGCGGCAAGATCATGCGCCGCATCCTGCGCAAGATCGCCGAGAACGCCCCCGGGCAGCTGGGCGACACCAGCACCCTGGCCGACCCGTCGGTGGTGGAGGCGCTGCTGCGCGGGCGCATCGCGCCCTGACGGGCGCGCTCACAGGAAGGAATCGGCCAGCCGCGCCAGCCCGGCCAGGCTGCGCCGCCAGCGCGGGCGCCGCTGCCACGCCTGCGGCTGCAGCAGGCGCGCGTGCGCCAGGCAGTCGGCCTCGATCCGGCGCAGCTGCGCCACCACCGCCGGGTCGTAGCACAGCAGCCCGAGCTCGGCGTTGAGCGCGAACGAGCGGATGTCGAGGTTGATCGAGCCGACCAGCGCGATCTCATCGTCCACGCGCAGGAACTTGGCGTGCAGGAAATGCGGCCGGTGCAGCGCGACCTTGACCCCGGCCGCGAGCAGGCCGTCGAGGTAGGAGTCCTGCGCCCACGCGGTCAGGCGCTGGTTGTTGCGCTCGGACAGGATCAGGCGCACGTCGATGCCGGACAGCGCGGCGATCTCCAGCGCGTCCTGGGTCGCGTCGTCGGGCACGAAATACGGCGTGGCCAGCACCAGTTCGCGGCGCGCGCGGTGGATCAGCGAGACCACCGCGTTGCGGGCGTTGGCGAACGGGTAGGTCGGCCCGCTCGGCAGCAGCTGCGCCGGGCTGGCCCCGGCCGGCGCCGGCGGGTGCGCCGGCAGCGCCAGCACCTGCCCGGTCTCGAGGTACCAGTCGCTGGCGAACAGCGCCGCCAGCTGCGCCACCACCGGCCCCTGCACGCGCGCGACCACCTCGCGGTTGGGCACGCCCGGGATGAACTCCGGTTCGGCGAGGTTCTGCGAGCCGGTCCAGCCGATGCGGCCGTCGATCACCGCCAGCTTGCGGTGGTTGCGCAGGTCCATGCGCGCGCTGCGCCGCCAGGCCAGCCCGCCGGCCAGCATCGCGTGCACCTCGACCCCGGCCGCGCGCAGCGCGGGCGCGAACGCGCGCAGCCCGCGCTTGGCGCCCACCGCATCCAGCAGCAGCCGGCAATGCACCCCGCGCGCCGCGGCCGCGACCAGGGCGTCCGTGACCGCGCGCCCGACGGCGTCGTCGTACATCAGGTAGTACAGCAGGTGTACGTGCTCGCGTGCGCCGGCGATGTCCTGCAGCAGCCCCCGCAGGCTGCGCGCGTAGTCGTCGTCGAGGTGCACCGCGTTGCCGGTCATCGGCATGAACGCGCCGGTGTGCTCGACCAGGCGCGCGACGTCGTCGGCGATGCTGTCCGGGTGCGGGGTCCAGCGCAGGTGCCCGAGCGGCTGCTGGCGCTCGGCGATCACCCGCGAGGCGTTGGCCTGGCGCTCGCGGCGCAGGCGCGAGACCCACGGCTGCCCGAACGCGAGGTACAGCGGCAGCCCCAGCAGCGGCACGAAGCCGATCAGCAGCAACCAGCTGCGTGCCGCCGCGGGCGCGCTGCGCACCGGGATCCACAGCAGCGCCCCGATCCGGATTGCCCAGTCGAGGGCGAAGATCCACGCGGCGGCGGGGTGCAGGTGCGGCCAGTCCATGCGGCGATTGCAGCACGTCCGCGCCGCGCGCGGAACCGCATCGGGGGTATGCGTGGGGTTCGACGCGGCTTCGTCGGACGCATGAAACGCGCGAGGCCCGCCGGGGGGCGGGCCTCGCATGGGGCCGGAGCGGGCCGGGAAGGCTTACTTGATCTTGCCTTCCTTGTAGATCACGTGCTTGCGCACCACCGGGTCGAACTTCTTGATTTCCATCTTGTTCGGAGTGTTCTTCTTGTTCTTGTCGGTGGTGTAGAAGTGGCCGGTGCCGGCCGAGGAGATCAGGCGGATCTTGTCGCGCTTGGACGCCATGGTTCGATCCTCCCTTAGACCTTCAGGCCCTGCTTGCGCAGGTCGGCGAGCACGGCGTCGATGCCGTTCTTGTCGATGGTGCGCAGCGCGGCGGTGGAAACGCGGAGCTTGACCCAACGGTTCTCGGAGGCGACCCAGAAGCGGCGCTCGTGGAGGTTGGGCTGGAAGCGACGACGCGTCTTGCGGTTGGAGTGCGAGACGTTGTTGCCGGTCGTCGTGCGCTTGCCGGTGACTTGGCAGACTTTGGACATCGGGCACCTCGGAGATGGCGTTGGGGTCCCCCATGGCCCGGGGGACGGCGGCCCCGGCACGCGGCCGGGAGGTGCTGCCATAGGCAGCGAGCCGCGCATGATGCCCGCTTTTTCCTTGCCGCGCAAGCACTTGCCGGCGGCGGGCGGTCACCGCGCCGCGGCGGCCTGCTGCGCGGCGATCCAGGCCCGCACCTGCGCCTGCAGCACCGGCAGCGGCAGCGCGCCCTGGCCCAGCACCACGTCGTGGAAGGCGCGCACGTCGAAGCGCGGGCCCAGCGCGGCCTCCGCCTCGCGGCGCAGGTCGCGGATCGCGATCTCGCCCAGCTTGTAGCTCAGCGCCTGCCCCGGCCAGCTGATGTAGCGGTCCACCTCGGTGGCGACCTCGTGCTCGGACAGGGCGGTGTTGTCGCGCAGGTAGGCGACCGCGCGCGCGCGGCTCCAGCCATAGTGGTGGATGCCGGTGTCGATCACTAGCCGGCAGGCGCGCCACATCGCGTAGGTGAGGCGGCCGAACTCCTCGTAGGGCGTCTGGTAGAGGCCCATTTCCTCGCCCAGCCACTCGCTGTACAGCGCCCAGCCCTCGCCGTAGGCGCTGATGTACTCCTTGCGGAAGCCCGGCAGCGCGCCCTGCTCGCGCACCAGCATCTGCTGCAGCGAATGCCCGGGCGCGGACTCGTGCAGGGTCAGCGCCGGCAGGTTGTATAGCGGGCGGCTGGGCAGGTCGTAGGTGTTCACCCAGTACACGTCGGCGCTGCCGCGGCCGGCGGTCCAGTACGGCGCGATCGCCGCCGGGACCGGCTCGATGGTGAAGCGCCCGCGCGGCAGGGTGCCGATCAGGCGGCCGAGCTGGCCGTCCACCCGCTTGCTGATCCAGGCCGCGCGATCCAGCAGCTCTTGCGGCGTCTGCGCGTAGAACTGCGGGTCGCTGCGCAGGAAGGCGAGGAAATCCGCGAACCGGGTCTGCGGCGAGCGGCCGCGGAAGCCGAGGCGGTCGATGATCGCCTCCATCTGCGCGCGCAGGTCGGCGACCTCGCGCAGGCCGATCGCGTGGATCTCTTCCGGCGCCAGGTCGAGCGTGGTGTAGCGGCGGATCTGCTCGCGGTAGTAGGCCTTGCCGTCGGGCAGGGCCTCGGCGGCCAGGGTGGTGCGCGCGCGCGGCAGGTACTCGTCGCGGAAGAACGCCAGCAGCCGGCGGTAGGCGGGGATCACCGCCTCAGTGATCGCGGCGCGGCCCTCCGCGCGCAGCGCGGCCTGCTCGGCGGTCGGGATCGACGCCGGCAGCTTCGCGTAGGGCGCGTACAGCGCGGCCGCCTCCGGGTCCTCGAGCGCCGCCACCGCGGCGATCGCGCCGTCGCGCCCGGCGAGCACCGCGCGCGGCACCGAGAACCCGCGCGCCAGCCCGGCGCGCATGTTGGCGATCTGCTGGTCGAAGTAGCGCGGCACGTCGCGCAGGCGCGCGGCGTAGGCGCGGTAGGCGGCGGCGTCGCGCAGCTCGGCGCGCGCCATGAAGTCCAGGTCCGACCAGAACGCGCTGTCGGAATTGAACGGCATCTCGTACTCGCGCAGGCGCAGCGCCGCCGCCATGTGCGCGATCTGCGGCCGGTACACCGCGTAGTTCAGGCGCTCGCCGGGCGAGAGCGCGGCCACGTCGATCGCCTCCAGCCGGCGCAGCACGTCCTCGAGATAGGCCAGGCGCGCCGCCTGCGCGGGCGCGCCGACGTCGGGCAGGCGGTCGGCCGGGGCGGCGGCGGGGTCGGCGTCCTCGCCCCAGGCCGGGGCCTGCTGCTGGCGCCACGCCCATTCGGCCTGGTAGAGCGCACGCAGCGCGGCGTCCGCGGCCTGGGTGCGCTCTGTGTCCTGGGCGAAGGCGGGCGCGCAGCCGCCCAGCAGCAGCCCGCCCAGCAGCAGGATCCACAGCCCTCGACGCATTCCCGGCCTCCGCATCCGACCGCCGGCAGCCTAGCATCCGCGCGAGGGGCGGCGGGGTTCACTCGCGCGGGTGGCCATCGGCCTCGTCGGCGTTGTCGTGCCACAGCTCGTGGCTGTCGATGCGCACCCGCAGCGCCGCTTCCAGCGCGTCCAGCCGGCTGCGTACTTCGGCCGCGCGGGCCTGGCGCGCGCTGCGCTGCGCCAGCAGCCATTCCGCCAGCGGCGCCTCGCCCAGCTCCCAGGCGCGGCGAGTGCGCGCGGCGGCCGCGTCCTGTGCGGCGGCGGCGCCCTGCATCGCCCGCCATTCGGCATGCCGGGTCTCGGCGAGGTCGGCGGTCGCCTGCGCCTCGCGCGCGATCATCCGGCGCACCCCGTCGGCTTCGGCCTCGGCCATGTCGGCGCGTGCGGCCTCGCGTGCGGCGACGTCGCGGCGGTAGCGCCCGCCGAGCGGCATCGACACCACCAGCCCGACCGCGCGCTCGGCGCCGCCGCGGTCGTCGAGCACGCGCAGGCCGAGGCTCGGGTCGGGCAGGCGGTCGGCGCGCGCGCGCGCGGCCAGCGCCTGCTGGTGCAGGGCCTGCTGGCGGGCGATGCCGATCTCGTGGCTGCGCGCGATGATCAGGTCGCGCCAGTAACCGGGACCGCCCGGCAGCGGCGCCGGATCCGGCAGCGCCGGCAGCGCCTCCGGCAGTGGCAGGCCGGGATAGGTGGCGGCCAGCGCCTTGCGCGCGGCCTCCGCCTCGCCGGCGGCGCGCACCGCTTCGGCCTGCGCCTGCGCCAGTTCGGCGTCCATCTGCTCCAGTTCGCGGCGGGCGGCGTCACCCAGCTGCACCCGCCGCGCCAGCGCCGCGCGCGCCTGCTGCAGCAGTTCCAGCTGTCCCTGCGCCGCCTGCGCCAGCGCGCGTGCGCGCAGCCAGCCCATCCAGTCCTGGCCGAGCCGGCGCGCGGCCTGGTGGGTGGCGTCGTCGATCCCGAGCCGGGCCGCGGTCAGCGCGGTCGCGCCGATCTCGCGGTCGAGCGCGGCCTTGCCCGGCAGGCGGATGCGGCGGCTGAGCTGGCCCTCGAACTCGCGGTAGCGCAGGTTCGGATCCACGCTGCGCCGCTGCGGGATGAGGACGGCCTCCCACTCGTTGCTGCCGGCCGCCAGCGCGCGCGCATCGGCCGCGGCCGCCTGCGCGGCGGCGTCGGCGGCACGCACCTCCGGCTGCGCCAGCAGCGCGCGCAGGGCCAGATCCTCCGGCGGCAGGAAATCGGGCTCGGTGGCCCGGGCCGCGGGCAGCGCGAGCGCCAGCGCCAGCAGGAGGATGCGATGCCGGCTCATGCCAGCCGCCCCGCGGCCAGCACCGGCTCGGTCCACCAGCGCACGTCGGTGGCCGCCACCTGCGCGCGCAACGCGTCCAGCGCGGTTTCCACCTGCTCGGGCGCGATCAGCATCCACAGCACCCGCCGCTGCACGCGCCCGCGCACGCGCTCGGCGGTGGAGGCGCGCGCGAAGTCGTGGGCATGCCCCTCGGCGCGCACCAGGGTGTAGCCGGGCAGGCCGGGGTGGGCGGTGAGGGCATCGGTCACGGCATCCTCCAGCCGCGGCGGAAAGACCAGGGTCAGGCGTACCAGGGCACTCATGCGGACGCTCCGGCAGGGGCCGCCGGTGGCTGTCCGAAGCGGCGGTACAGCAGCGGCAGCAGCAGCAGGGTCAGGGCGGTGGAGCTCACCAGCCCGCCGATCACCACGATGGCCAATGGGCGCTGGATCTCGGAGCCGGGGCCGCTGGCCAACAGCAGCGGCACCAGCCCGAACGCGGTGATGCTGGCGGTCATCAGCACCGGGCGCAGCCGGCGCAGCGCGCCCTCGCGCACCACCCGCGCGAGCGGCAGGCCCTGCGCGTGCAGCTGGTTGAAGTGCGCCACCAGCACCAGCCCGTTGAGCACGGCGATGCCGAGCAGGGCGATGAAGCCGACCGAGGCCGGCACCGACAGGTATTGCCCGGCCAGCCACAGCGCGAGGATGCCGCCGACCAGCGCGAACGGGATGTTGCCGAGGATCAAGAGCGCCTGGCGCGCCGAGCCGAAGGTCATGAACAGCACCACGAAGATCAGCCCGAGCGCGACCGGCACCACCAGCCCGAGGCGCGCGGCGGCGCGCTGCTGGTTCTCGAACTGGCCGCCCCACACCAGCCGGTAGCCGGGCGGCAGCGGCACTTGGCGCGCTACCGCGGCGCGCGCCTCGGCGACGAAGCCGACCAGGTCGCGCCCGCTGACGTTGGCCTGGATCAGGGCGAAGCGCGAGCCGCCCTCGCGCCGCACCGCCACCGGGCCGGTGGCCGACGCGACCGTGGCCAGCGCCGCCAGCGGGATGTCGCCGCTGCCGTCGCCGCGCGCCAGCAGGCCTTGGCCGAAGCGCGCGGCCGAGGCGCGCAGGCCGGCATCGCCGCGCACCAGGATCGGGGTGCGCTTGTCCGGCTCGATCACGCTGCCGGCGCGCATGCCCTCCAGCTGCGCGCGCAGCTCGTCCTGCACCGCGGTCACGCTCAGCCCGGCGCGGCCGGCGGCCTGCGGGTCCACCCGCACCTGCAGGTACTGCACGTGGTCGGCGGCCTGGGTCAGCACGTCCTGCGCGCCGCGGATGCCCTCCAGGGTGGCGGCGATGCGCGCGGACAGCTCGCCCAGGGTCTGAAGGTCCGGCCCGAACACCTTGATCGCCACGTCGCCGCGGCTGCCGGTCAGCATCTCCGACACCCGCATCTCGATCGGCTGGGTGAAGCCGTAGTCCAGGCCCGGGAAATCCGCCATCACCTTGCGGATGCGCTCGGCCAGCGCCTGCTTGTCCGGCACCTGCCACTGATCGCGCGGGGCCAGCTGCATGAACATGTCGGTCTCGTTCAGGCCCATCGGGTCCAGCCCGAGTTCGTCCGAGCCGGCGCGCGCGATGACGTGGCGCACCTCCGGCACCCGCGCCAGGATCGCGCGCGCCACCGCGTCGTCGGTCGCCAGCGAGGCCGGCAGGCTGATCGACGGTGGCTTCTGCAGCTGCAGCAGGAGGTCGCCTTCGTCCATGGTCGGCATGAAGGTCTTGCCGGTGCCCAGCCAGGCCAGCACGCCCAGCACCAGGGCGCCGCCGGCGGCGGCCAGCGCCAGCCGCGGGCGCCGCAGCGCGCCGTCCAGCAGCGGCTGGTACAGCGCGTGCACCCGCCGCATCAGCCACGGCTCGCCGTGCGCGCGTTCCTTCAGCAGCAGCGAGGCCAGCACCGGCACCAGGGTCAGCGACAGCAGTAGCGAGGCGCCCAGCGCGAACACGATGGTCAGCGCGACCGGCGCGAACAGCTTGCCCTCCAGCCCCTGCAGGGTCAGCAGCGGCATGAAGGTGAGGCAGATGATGAGGATGCCGGCGGCGACCGGCACCGCCACCTCGCGGGTGGCGGCGTATACCCGGTGCAGGCGCGGCAGGTGCGCGCCCGGCGCATGCGGGTCGAGCCGGCTGACCGCGTTCTCCACCACCACCACCGCGGCGTCCACCAGCATGCCGATCGCGATCGCCAGCCCGCCCAGGCTCATCAGGTTGGCGCTCATCCCGGTCAGCCGCATCAGCAGGAAGGTGGCCAGCGCCGCGAACGGCAGCATCAGCGCCACCACCAGCGCCGCGCGCAGCTCGCCGAGGAACAGCAGCAGCAGCACCACCACCAGCACGGTGGCCTCCAGCAGGGCGTGCTCGACGGTGCCGACCGCGCGCTGGATCAGGCTGCTGCGGTCGTAGAACGGCACGATCCGCACCCCCGGCGGCAGGCTCGGGGCGAGCTCGTCCAGGCGCTGGCGCACCGCCGCCACCAGCGCCGAGGCGTCCGCCCCGCGCAGCGCGACCACGATGCCTTCCACCGCCTCGCCCTTGCCGTCGCGGGTGACCGCGCCGTAGCGGGTCAGGGCGTCCACCCGCACCTGCGCCACGTCGCCGACCCGCACCAGCGGCGGGCCGTCGCGCACCGGCAGCGCGGCGATGTCGGCGGCGTCGCGCAGCGCGCCCTCCACGCGCACGATCAGGGTCTCCTCGCCGGCGTCCACCCGCCCGGCGCCGTCGTTGCGGTTGTTGCGTTCGATCGCCTGCGCGAGGTCGGCGTGGCTCAGCCCGGCCTGCGCCAGCTTGGCTGGGTCCGGCACCACCACGAAGCTGCGTGCCTGCCCGCCGAGCACGTTGACGTCCGCCACCCCGGGCAGGGTGCGCAGCGCCGGGCGCAGGGTCCAGTCGAGCAGGGTGCGGCGCTGGGCCAGGGTCAGGCCGCCGCCCTCGATGGTGAACATGTACACGTCCGACAGCGGGGTCGAGATCGGCGCCAGCCCGCCGTCCACCCCCGCCGGCAGCTGCGGCGCGACCGCGGCGTAGCGCTCGGCCACCTGCTGGCGCGCCCAGTACACGTCGGTGCCTTCCTCGAAGTCGAGGGTGAGGTCCGCGATCGCGTACTTGGCGGTCGAGCGCAGCATGGTCACCCGCGGGGTGCCGAGCAGCTCCATCTCCAGCGGCGCGATCACCCGCTGCTCCACTTCCTCCGGGGTCATGCCCGGGGCCTTCAGGATCAGCTTGACCTGCGCCGGCGAGATGTCCGGGAAGGCGTCGATCGGCAGGCGTGCGAACGCCCACGCCCCGGCCAGCGCCAGCCCGAGCGCGGCGAGCAGGACCAGCAGGCGCTGGCGCAGCGAGAATTCGGTCAGGCGCGCGAGCACGGTGCCGCCCTCAGCGCGTGCTGGCCGGCTGCGGCGGCGGCAGCAGCGCCTTCAGCGCCGCGGTGCCGCGCACCACCACCTGCATGCCCGGGCGCAGCCCCGGCGCCAGCACCACCGCCTGGCCGTCGGCGCTGCCGAGCACCTGCGCCACCGGCAGCGCGCGGAAGCGCTCGCCTTGGCGCACGAACGCGACTTGCCCGGCGCCTTCCGGCAGCAGCGCCGCGGCCGGCAGCGCCAGCGCACCGGCCGGCGCCGGCAGCAGCAGGGTCGCTTCCAGCCGGGTGCCCGGCAGCAGCCCGTCGGCGGTCTCCAGGCGCGCGCGCAGCGGCAGTTGCTGGCTGGCCGGGTCGAGGTCGGCGCCGACCGCCACCACCTGCGCACGCTGGCCGTCGCCCAGGCGCAGCGCCAACCCCGGCGCCAGCTGTGCGCGCAGCGCGGCCGGCACCGCGACCGCCACGTCGACCCGCGCCGGATCGGCGATCAGGAGCGCCGCGGCCTGTGCCGGCAGCGGATCGCCGGGGCGCACCATCCGCCGCAGCACGCGCCCGGCGAGCGGCGCCAGCAGTTCGACCTCGCCGCCGGCGGCCAGCCGCACCCGTGCCCCGGCCAGCGCATCCTGCGCGCGCGCCAGCTCCGCCTGCGCGCTGCGCGCCTGGGCCTGGCTCTGCGCGTTGCGCGCGGCCGGGATGATGCCTTCCGCCAACAGCTGCGCATCGCGCCGGGCCTGCTGCGCGGCGACCCCGGCCTCGGCCGCGGCGCGCGCCAGTTCGGCGCCGGCGCGCAGCGCCTCCGCGCTGCGCAGGCGTAGCACCGGCTGCCCGGCGCGCACCGCCACGCCCTCGTGCACCAGCACCGCGCTGACCGTGCCGGCCCACGGCGTCACCACCTGCTGGCTGGCCTCCAGCGGCGCCTCGACCTGTGCCGGCAGGCCCGGCACCGGCACCTCGCGCGCGGCCTGCACGTCGGCCAGCGCGATCCCGAGCGCCTGCACCTGCGACGGCGCCAGCTGCACGCTGCCGTCCGCCGCGGCCTGCGGGGCGAGCGGCTCGCTCGCCGCCTCGCCGCGCGGCCACAGCCGCCAGCCGAGCAGGGCGAGGATCACCGCCGCCACGGCGAGCCCGGCGGCACGACGCAGGCGCGGGCTCACGGCCGGCCTCCGCGGCGGCAGTGGGAAACGGGACGGACGAACGGGCGCGGCATGGCGAGGCTCGCGGCAGGGGATCCACGGCCAGCCTGCCGCGGCAGGCTTTGGGCTTGCTTAAGGACCGCCGGGCGTGCGCGCGCTCCGCCGTCCGTCCCGCGCCTGGCGCGGGATGCGCGCGGGCAGGCAAGCCCGTCGGTGGTTCGACGGGCTCACCCCGAACGCGAAAGGCGCGCCACGCATGCGGCGCTCACAGCGCCGGCAGCGGGCCGATGCGCGCGTGCAGGTGGCCGTCCTCCAGCGCGAACCCGAGCGTGATCCCGAGCGCGTCGGCCAGCGCCCGGCACAGGGCGAGGCCGAGGCCGGCGTGCAGCGCGGTGCCGCCCTCGGCCTCGCGCCGCCAGAAGCGCTCGCCGAAGTGGGCGACGTCGTCCGCGCCGAGGTCGGGGGCGGGATTGGCGATGTCCAGCTGCCAGCCGGCGGGGGTGCGCCACAGGTGCAGGTGCAGGAGGCTGCCGGCCGGGGCGTAGTCGATCGCGTTGTCCAGCAGGTTGCTGGCCAGCCGCTCGAGCATCCCGGCATCGCCCAGGGCCCAGGCGGTGTCCGGCACGGTCGTGGTCGCGCGCAGCCCGCGCGCGGCCAGGCGCGGCGCGGCCGCCGCCAGCAGGGCGCGCAGCAGCGCGGCCAGTTCGACCGGGTCGGCGGCGGGGCGCTCCAGCCCGGACTCGACCCGCGCCAGTACCAGCAGCGATTCGATGCTGCGCTGCATGCGCCGGCCGGCCTCGAGCATCGCCTGCAGCGCGCTGCGCGCCGGCGCCTCGCGCAGCTGCGGCAGGGCGGCCTCGGCGCTGGCCTGGATTTCCGCGACCGGGGTGCGCAGCTCGTGCGCGAGGTCGCGCGCGAAGCGGCGCTCGCGCTGGGCCGCCTCGCGCAGGCGCTCCATCGCCGCGTGCAGGCTGCGTGCGAACGGCTGCAGTTCGCGCGGCAAATCGGCCGGCGGCGGCGCCGGGGTGTCGGCATCCACCGCCGCCAGATCCGCGCGCAGGCCCTCGAGCAGGCCGAAGCTGCGCCCGACCAGCCAGACCGCGAGCACCACCACCGCCAGCAGGGCCAGCCCGATGCCGAGCATCAGCAGGGCGTGCACGCGGCGTTCCACCGCGTCCCAGTGCGCGCGCTCGGTGCCGACCACCAGCCGGGTGCCGGCGACCGGATCGAGCGTGCGCGCCAGCAGGCGGCCGGGATGGCCGTCCGGCAGGCCGGCGTCGTAGAACGCCGGCAGCCGCGTGCCGGCGCGCGGCGGCGGCAGCAGCAGGCCGCGGCTGTTGGGCGAGGTCGCCAGCACCCGCCCGTCGCCGGCGTACACGGTGAAGAACTCGGTGTGGCCGTCCTCCTGGTAGTCCGGCAGCGGCAGGTCGGCGCCGTGCCGCTGCAGGGCGTGGGTGATGACCTCGGCGCGCAGCGCCAGGCCCTGGTCGAGGTGGGCATAGATCTCGCGGTCGATCAGGGTGTCCAGCAGCACGAACAGCAGCGCCAGCACCGCGCCGGCGACCAGCGCCAGCTGCCAGGCCAGGCGCCGGCGCAGCGACCAGCCGGCGCGGGCGGACGGCGCGGCGGCGCTCATGGGATGGTGTAGCCGAAGCCGCGCCGGGTCTGGATCGGGTTGCCGGCGCCGGCGCGCGCCAGCTTGCCGCGCAGGGTGCTCAGGATCACCTCGATCACCTTGTCCGAGGCCTCGCTGGCGTGGTCGTACAGGCGCTCGAACAGCTGCGCGCGCGACAGCACCTGGCCGCGCTCGCGCAGCAGCACCTCCAGCAGCGCGTATTCCTTGGGCGAAAGGTCGAGGTCGCGGCCGGCATGGCGGGCCAGGCGCAGGCGCGGGTCCAGCTCCAGCGCGCCCAGCCGCAGCTGCGGCGGCTGCGCCTGCGGCGGCCGCCGCACCAGCGCGCGCAGGCGCGCGAGCAGCTCGTCCAGCGCGAACGGCTTGACCAGGTAGTCGTCGGCGCCGGCGTCCAGCGCGCGCACGCGGTCGGACACCTGGTCGCGCGCCGACAGCACCAGCACCGGCACCGCGTCGCCGCGCGCGCGCAGGCGGGCGAGCAGGGCGAAGCCGTCCAGCCGCGGCAGCATCAGGTCGAGCACTAGCGCATCGTAGGCGTGCGCGTGCAGGTGCGCCAGCGCCTGCATGCCGTCGGCGGCCAGGTCGCAGGCGTGCCCGGCGCGCTCCAGGTGGTCGTGCAGGGCCTGTCCGAGTACCGCCGAATCCTCCACCAGCAGCACCCGCATCGGCGCTCCCCTCAGTGGCTGGCGCGGTCGCGCTTCCAGCCGCGGTGGCGGATGTCCAGGTACAGGCTGTAGCCGGCGGTGAACGCCGGGAACAGGTTCTGCAGGATGCCGACCGCGTCGTTCTTGCCGAAGATGAAGTAGCTGAGCGTCATCAGGCTGCCGACGATGCTCATGTACCAGAACAGGCGCGGGATCACCGGCTTGCGGTGGCGGCGGCTGGCGACGAACTGCACCAGCCAGCGCCCGCCGAACATCAGCGCGCCGACCAGGCCGATCAGCTTCCACGGGCTCATGTGGATGCCGGTCCATTCCAGCCACGGCAGCGGGGTGTCCATGAAGCCGGCAGGGGCGAGGATCACGGCGCCAGCTCCTCCACCGCGGTGCGCCGGCTGCGCGCGATCAGCCAGGACACGCCGAGCAGGTCGCGCACGCCGACCAGCGCGCGCCCGAGGTTGGTGTACTTGGAAGCGCCGGCGCTGCGCGGGCGGTGGTTGACCGGCACGCTCACGGTGCGCCAGCCGGCGCGCTGCATCAGTGCCGGCAGGTAGCGGTGCATGTGGTCGAAGTAGGGCAGGTCGAGGAAGGCCGCGCGCTCGAACAGCTTGATCCCGCAGCCGGTGTCCGGGGTGGCGTCGCGCAGCAGGCGCGCGCGCAGCGCGTTGGCGAACTTGCTGGCCCAGCGCTTGCTGCCGCTGTCCCGGCGGTTCACGCGCCAGCCGGCGAACAGCTTGACCTCGGGCGCGGCGGCGGCGCGCTCGGCCAGCAGGCGCGGGATGTCGGCCGGGTCGTTCTGGCCGTCGCCGTCGAGGGTGGCGATCCACGGCGCGCGCGCGGCCTTCACCCCGTTGCGCACCGCGGTGCTCTGCCCGGCGTTGCTGAGGTGGCGGACCACGCGCAGCTCCGGGGTCGCGGCCTGCAGCGCGCGCAGGCGTGCGAGGGTGGCGTCGCGCGAGGCGTCGTCCACGTACACGATTTCGAATGCGATGCGCCCGCGCAGCGCGGCGAGGATCTCGGCGATCAGCGGGGCGACGTTGTCCTCCTCGTTGTGCACGGGGACGACCACCGACAGCTGCGGGGCGGCGGGCGGCAGGCTCATGGCGCGCTCAGCCCGGCCGGCGCAGGCGCGCGAGCACGCCGTCGAGGGCCTCGAGGTCGGCGTAGTGGATCACCAGCCGGCCCTTGTTGCCGCGGCCGTTGCGCACCTCGACCCGGCTGCCGAGGGCGTCCGACAGCTCGCGCTCGAGCGCGGCGATGTCGGCCTGCGGCGGCTTGGCCTTGGGCGCGGCCTTCTTCGGGTCGGTCGGGACCTTGCCGGCGGCCAGCTGCTGCACCCGGTGCTCGACCTGGCGCACCGACCAGCCCTCCTCGGCGGCCTGGCGCGCCAGCGCCACCGCCATCGGCTCGGCCAGCGCCAGCAACGCGCGCGCATGGCCCATCTCGATCGCGCCGGTCTGCACCAGCACCCGCACCGCCTCCGGCAGTTCCAGCAGGCGCAGCAGGTTGGACACCGCCGCGCGCGAGCGGCCGACCGCCTCCGCGGCGGCGGCATGGGTGAGGTCGAACTCGTCGATCAGCCGCTGCAGCGCCTGCGCCTCCTCCAGCGGGTTGAGGTCCTCGCGCTGGATGTTCTCGATCAGCGCCATCGCGACCACGGTGCGGTCGTCCACCTCGCGGACGACCACCGGCACGTCGGCGAGCCCGGCGCGCCGGCTGGCACGCCAGCGGCGCTCGCCGGCGATGATCTCGTACACCCGGCCGCCGCGGCCCTGGGCGTCGCGCAGTTCGCGCACGACGATCGGCTGGATCAGGCCCTGGGCGCGGATCGAGGCGGCCAGCTCCTCCAGCTTGCCCTCGTCCATCTGCCGCCGCGGCTGGTACTTGCCGGGCACCAGCGCGTCCACCGGCAGGGTGCGCAGTTCGTCGCCCGGCATCGCCTGCTGCAGGGCCGGCGCCTCGGCCGCGGCCTTCGGCCCCAGCAGCGCCTCCAGCCCGCGTCCCAGCCCGCGCTTCTTGCCTGCGGCCTTGCCGGCCTCCTTGCCTGCCGTCATGCCGCGGCCTCCTTCGGTGGCGTGGTGCGTTCGCGCTGGCGGCGCAGGACCTCGCCGGCCAGGCCGAGGTAGGCCACCGCGCCGCGGCTGGCGCGGTCGTAACCCAGGATGCTCTGGCCGTGGCTGGGGGCCTCGGCCAGGCGCACGTTGCGCGGGATGATGGTGCGGAACACGCGCTCGCCGAAGTGCGCGGTCAGCTCCGCCGAGACCGCGTTGGCGAGGTTGTTGCGCACGTCGTACATGGTGCGCAGCACGCCCTCGATCTCCAGGTGCGGGTTCAGCCGCGCCTTCAGCGCCTCGATGGTGTCCAGCAGCGCCGACAGGCCCTCCAGCGCGTAGTACTCGCACTGCATCGGCACCAGCACCGCGTCGGCCGCGCTCAGCGCGTTCAGGGTCAGCAGCGACAGCGACGGCGGGCAGTCGATCAGGATGAAGTCGTAGCCGGCGCGCAGCGGTTCCAGCGCCGCGCGCAGGCGCGCCTCGCGCTGCGGTGCGTCCATCAGCCGGATCTCGGCGGCGGTGAGGTCGATGTTGCCGGGCAGCAGGGCGTAGCCGTCGGCGGTCTGCACCAGCGCCGCGTCCGCGCCGGCCTCGCCGAGCAGGACCTCGGTCACCGAGGCGTCCAGCTCGCGCTTGTCCACCCCGCTGCCCATGGTGGCGTTGCCCTGCGGGTCGAGATCCACCAGCAGCACCCGCTGCGGGGTGCGCGCCAGCGCCGCGGCCAGGTTGACCGCGGTCGTGGTCTTGCCGACCCCGCCCTTCTGGTTGGCGATGGCGATGATGCGGGCCATGCGGCGTGGAATCCTCGTGGGGTGCCGGGCGCGGCGGGCGCCGGGCAGCCGATTATGCCCCAGCCGGGTCGCGCCCGACCTCCACCAGGTGGCGGCGGGCCTCCAGCCCCGGCACCGTGAGCGGATGCACCGCCAGCACCCGCCACGGCGGCGGCAGCGCGGCGATCTCCTCCTCCGGCACTGCGCCCTTCATCGCCAGCAGCCGCCCGCCGGGGGCCAGCAGGTGCCCGCCCAGCGCCAGGATCTGCGGCAGCGTGGCCAGCGCGCGCGCGGTGATCGCCGCGAACGGGGCGGGCGGGCGGAACGCCTCGATCCGCGACTCGGCCACCTGCACGTTGCCCAGCCCGAGCTGGCGCACCGCCTCGCGCAGGAAGCGCGCCTTCTTGCCGTTGCTTTCCACCAGGGTCACCCGAAGCCCCGGCGTGGCGATCGCCAGCGGCAGGCCGGGCAGCCCGGGGCCGCTGCCGAGGTCGGCCAGGTCCGGCCGCGCGCGCGCGAACGGTTGCATCGCCAGCGAATCCAGCAGGTGCTTGGCCAGCATCTCGCGCGGATCGCGGATTGCGGTGAGGTTGTAGGCGGCGTTCCAGCGCACCAGCAGGGCGAGGTAGTCCAGCAGCGGCGTGGCCAGCGCCGGTTCCAGCGCGAGCGCGGCGAGGCCCTGCTGCAGCGGCGCGCGCAGGTCGGAGAGGTCGGGATTCATGGCGCCAGTATGCCGTCGTGGCGCGCGATCACCGCGACGTGCGCAGGATCCGGCGCCAGCAGGTGCAGCCGCCAGCCGGCCGCATCGCCCAGCGCCGGATCGCAGGCCAGCAGCCGCGGGGCGTCCCCGCCGGCGGCGACCGCCAGCCGGTGCAGCCCGAACGCAAGCCCGTGCCCGTGCGCCTTGAGCACCGCTTCCTTGGCGCACCACAGGCGCAGGAAATGCGCCCGCCGCGGCCCCGGTGCCAGCGCGGCCAGCTGCGCGCATTCCTCCGTGCGGAAATAGCGGCGCGCGATGCGCAGCGCATCGGCATGGCGGTCGGCGTGCTCGGCATCCACCCCGATCTGCCCGTGCGGCGTCCACGCCAGCAGCAGGCCGTCGCCGGTGTGCGACCAGCCGATGTCGCCGGCGCCGGGCGCCAGCCGCGGCCGCCCGCGCACGTCGCGGTGCAGGCCGGCCGCGGCCTGCGCGCCGGCCAGCGCGGACAGCCACGCGCGCGCCGCGGCGAGCGCATCGCGCGGGCGCGCCTGCCAGCGCCAGTGCACCTCCTCCCAGCGGCCGTCGCGCGCCTCCATCACGCCAGCTCAACATGCCTGAACCCTGCGCCGCAAGCGCCCACGCGCCCGTCACGCCGGCGCGCCGAGACTGCGCCCGCGGCCCGGCTGCGTGCCGGCGCCGTTCCCATCCATACGAGGAGCCACACCATGAACCTGATCATCATGCTCATCGTCGGCGGCATCGCCGGCTGGCTGGCCAGCCTGGTCATGCGCACTGACGCCCAGCAGGGGATCATCCTCAACATCGTGGTCGGCATCATCGGCGGCGTGATCGGCGGTTTCGTGCTGCCGATGGTCGGCCTGAGCTTCGCCGGCTGGATCGGCTACCTGGTCACCGCGCTGATCGGCGCGATCATCCTGCTGGCGATCGTCAACCTGTTCCGCCGCGGCAGCGTGCGCTGACGCCGCCGCCGGCGCCGGCCTCCCCCACGGCGCGGCGCGCCAGGGATGTCCTCCGAAGGCCCGGCTCGCCGGGCCTTCGTGTGTCCGGCCTCCGCCGGCGGCTCAGCCGAGGACGACGAACGCCGGCGCGTGGTCGCTGGGGCGTTCCCAGGTGCGCGGGGTGCGGTCGATGCCGGCTTCGACGGTGGCCGCGCGCAGCGCGTCCGACACCAGGGTCAGGTCGATGCGCAGGCCCAGGTTGCGGCGGAACGCGGCCTGCCGGTAGTCCCACCAGCTGAAGATGCCGCCGTCCTCGCGGTGCAGGCGCAGGCCGTCGTGCAGGCCCAGCGCCAGCAGCCGGCGCAGCGCCTCGCGTTCCGGCGCGGAGGTGAGGATGTGGGCGTCGTTCCACACCGCCGGGTCGTGCACGTCGCGCGCGTCGGGCGCGATGTTGAAGTCGCCCAGCACCACCAGCCGCGGATGCCGCGCGAGTTCGTCCGCCACCCAGGCGCGCACCGCCTCCAGCCAGCGCAGCTTGTAGGCGTATTTCTCGGTGCCCACGTCCTGCCCGTTGACCACGTACAGGTTGACGATGCGCACGCCGCCCACCGTCGCCGCGATCGCGCGCGCCTGCGCGTCCTCGAACCCCGGGATGCCCACCTGCACGTCCTCGGGCGCGTGCCCGCGCGCCAGGATCGCCACCCCGTTGTAGGTCTTCTGCCCGTGGAACACGCTGCGGTAGCCAGCCTCCAGCAGCGCCGCGTCCGGGAAGCGGTGGTCCTCCAGCTTGGTTTCCTGCAGGCCCACCACGTCCGGCGCGGCCTCCTGCAGCCACTGTTGCAGCTGCGGCAGGCGCACGTTGAGCGAATTGACGTTCCAGCTGGCGATCTTCATGCGCGTTCGATGCGAGGTCCGGGTGCGCGGCGTCAGCGGATGATACGGTCCAGCAGCCAGCGCACCTTCGCGTACGGGGGCTTGAGCAGGTCGCCGGCGGTCAGCGCGGCCTGGCGGAACACCGGCAGCGGCTTGCTCATGGCGTCGAAGCCGGCGCGCGCGTGGTAGGCGCCCATGCCGCTGGGGCCGACCCCGCCGAACGGCAGGTTGGCGATCGCGAAGTGGAACAGGGTGTCGTTGATGCTCACCCCGCCGGCCAGGGTGGCCTCGAGGATGCGGCGCACGTTGGCGGCGTCGCGGCTGAAGGGGTACAGCGCCAGCGGGCGGTCGTGGGCATTGACGTAGGCGATCGCCTCGTCCAGCGTGCGGTAGCCCTTGACCGGCAGGATCGGGCCGAAGATCTCCTCCTGCATCACCCGCGCATCGTCGCCCGGGTCCAGCAGCACGGTCGGCGGCAGCAGGCGCTGCGCCGGGTCGGCGCCGCCGGCGAGGGTGACGGCCGCGACGCCGCGCGCGCGCGCATCGTCGAGGTAGCCCTGCAGGCGCGCGTACTGGCCGGCGTTGACGATCCGGGTGTAGTCCTCGCGGTTGTCGAGCTGGGCGCCGTAGCGCGCCACCACTTCCGCGCGCAAGGCCGCGACGAACGCATCGCGCTGCGCCGCCGGCACCAGCACGTAGTCGGGCGCGATGCAGGTCTGGCCGCAGTTGAACCACTTGCCGGTGGCGATCCGCGCGGCCGCCTTCGCCAGCGGATAGTCGGGGCACACGATCGCCGGCGACTTGCCGCCCAGCTCCAGGGTCAGCGGGGTCAGGTTGGGCGCGGCCGCGGCCATCACCTTGCGCCCGACCGCGGTGGAGCCGGTGAACACCAGGTGGTCGAACGGCAGGCCGGCGAACGCGGCGCCGACCTCGGGCCCGCCGGTGGCGACCGCCACCCGGTCCGCGGGGAACACCTCCGCCAGCAGGTCGCGCAGGAACGCGCTGGTGCGCGGGGTGTGCTCGGAGGGCTTGAGGAACACGTGGTTGCCGGCGGCGATCGCCGTCGCCAGCGGGATCAGCGCGAGGTTGACCGGGTAGTTCCACGGCGCGATCACCCCGACCACGCCCAGCGGATGCGGTTCGATCCACGCCCGCCCCGGCCAGAAGCGCCAGCCCACCGCCACCCGCCGCGGGCGCATCCAGCCGCGCAGGTGCGCCAGCAGGTGGTCGATGTCGTTGAGCACGGTCATGCCGTCGGCGATCCGGCTCTCGTCCAGCGCGCGGTGGCCGAAGTCGGCGGCGATGGTGCGCGCCATCTCGTCCAGCCGCGGCTTGAGCGCCGCGCGCAGCCGGCGCAGGTCGTCGCGGCGCTGGGCGAAATCGGGCTTGCGCGCCTGCCAGGCCGCGCGCAGGCGGTCGAGGGTGGGGCGCAGGTCGGTGGTCGGGGTGTCGGCGGCGGTGTCCATGCGGGCCAGTGTAGTGCGGCGGCGGGGCAATCCCGCGCGCCGGCGCCGCGGGCGGCCGGTTGCGCGCGGCGCACGCGGGAACCCGCGATAATCCGCCCATGGACCTGCGACCCTACCGCGGCATCACGCCCACCCTCGGCGCGCGCGCCTACGTCGACCCCCGCGCCAGCGTGATCGGCGACGTGGTACTGGGTGATGATGTGTCGGTGTGGCCGTACACGGTCATCCGCGGTGACGTCAATTTCATCCGTATTGGCGACCGCACCAATATTCAGGACGGCACCGTCATCCACGTCAGCCACGACGGCCCGCACGCCAAGCTGGGCGGTTTCGCCACCCGCATCGGCAGCGACGTCACCATCGGCCACAAGGCCATCATCCATGCCTGCACGATCGAGGATGCGGTGCTGATCGGGATGGGTGCCATCGTGCTGGACGGCGCAGTGGTGAGAAAGCACGCCTTCGTCGGTGCCGGCGCGCTGGTGCCGCCGGGCAAGGTGGTGGGCGAGGGGGAGCTGTGGCTGGGCAACCCGGCCAGAAAAGTGCGGATGCTGAGTGATGCCGAGATCGAGGCGCTTTACTACAGCGCCGGCCACTACGTACGCTTGAAAGACGAGTATCTGGCGGGCGACGCGGGGTCATGAGGGGCGCGTCTTGCGCGGTAGATTTCGGGTGTGTGGGGATGTGATCGAACATCAGGGAGAGACAATCATGCGTTTGTTGCAAGCAGGCGTGCTGGCGCTGTGGCTGGCCTGTGCCGGGGCGCAGGCCGGGACGGCACCGGCGGAGCAGGGGTCGGGCGAAAGCGTGTTGACCATGCGGGTGGACGGGGAGTTGACCATTGGCACCCAGGGCGAAGTCGAAGCCTATGCCCTGCGTACCGAGCTCACCCCGGACATTCAGAAGATGCTGGATAAGGCAATCCCGAAGTGGGCATTTGTGCCGATCGAGCAGGATGGCAAGCCGGTTCGGGCGAAGACGCCGATGCGGATCACCCTGGTGGCTCGGGAGATCGGGGAGCAAAAATACGAGGTCAAAATCGACAATGTCATATTTGCGCCGTTGACCAAGGAAGACCGAGAGGCAGCCGAACGTGCGGCTGGCAAAGCGGTGGCCAGGTTGAATAGTCTGCAGTCTCACCTATACCCAAAATACCCATACGAATTGTTTGCGGCTGGTGTTGAAGGCATCGCGTTGCTGCGCCTGCGCGTCAATTCGGATGGCAGTGTGGCGGATGTATTTGCTGAACAATCAAGCCTGTATAACGTCAAAGGCAGCCCAAGAGTCCTCGACAAGGCAAGAGCGCTGCTGGAAAAAAATGCGATGGGGGCTGCGCGAAAGTGGACGTTCAGTGTCGAAAACTCAAGCCCTGGGCAGAAGCATATGGTGAGAGTGCCGGTGGAATATGTAATAAACAAGAAACCGGATGAAGTCGAGCGCTATGGAGTCGGCGTCTGGCGTTACGAATACCGCGGCCCCCGGCTGGATCCGCCATGGTCGAAAGCGGATGACATGGAGCTGGCTGTGGGCGTGTCCGATCTCAATAGCGGCGAGATGGTGTCAGGCAACACGCCGTTCCGGTTGCGTGACCGCAGCGTGTTGAACCAGGCGCTTTGAGCGTTGACGAAAGGCGACGCGCACAGGGGCGCACGTCGCGCTCTGGGTTTAGTCGCTTGTAGGCTGCGTATCGGTGAGACGGCGCAGGTCGGCATAGACCGGGTCGGTGTCCGGACGCACGCCGTGCCAGCACTGGAAGCTTTCCGCCGCTTGTTCCACCAGCATGCCCAGCCCGTCCAACGCCTGCGCGCAGCCGGCGGCGCGGGCCCAGGCGAGGAACGGCGCGGCGTCCGTGCCGTAGCCGAGGTCGACCGCCGCGCTGTGCGGCGCCACCAGCGCCATCGGCAGCGCCGGCAGCGCGCCGCCGCGGGTGGCGGCGGTGGCGTTCACCAGCAGGTCGAACCCGCCCAGCCCGGGCAGGGCGTCCCAGCCGCGCGCCTGCACCCGCGCCGGATCGCCCAGCGCGTCCGCCAGCGCATCCGCGCGGGCGGCGGTGCGGTTGGCGATCCACAGTGCGCCGATGCCGGCGTCCAGCAGCGCGGGGGCGACCCCGCGCGCGGCGCCGCCGGCGCCCAGCAGCAGCACGCGGCGGTCGCGCAGGTCCAGGCCGTGGCGCGCGCTGAGGTCGCGCACCAGGCCCGCGCCGTCGGTGTTGTCGCCGTGCCAGCCGCCGTCCGCGCGGACCAGCGTGTTCACCGCGCCGGCGCGGCGCGCGCGCGGGCTGGCCGAGCGGCACAGCGCGAAGGCGTCTTCCTTCAGTGGCAGGGTGACGTTGGCGCCGCGGCCGCCGCGCGCGGCGAAGGCGGCCAGCGCCTGCGCGAAGCGCGCCGGCGCGGCGTCGATCGCCTCGTAGCGCACGCCGATCCCGGTCTGCGCGCCGAACAGGGCATGGATGCGCGGTGAGCGCGAATGCGCCACCGGGTGCCCGAACACGGCGTGCAGCGCGGGCGCGGCGGCGCTCAGGCGCCGGCCTCCTCGCGCAGCCAGCGCGCGGCGTCCAGCGCGAAATAGGTGAGGATGCCGTCGCAGCCGGCGCGCTTGAAGCAGGTCAGCGCCTCCAGCGCGCATGCGCGCTCGTCCAACCAGCCGTTGCCGGCCGCGGCCTTGAGCATGGCGTATTCGCCGCTGACCTGGTAGGCGAAGGTCGGCACTCCGAACCGCCGCTTCACCCGGCGCACGATGTCGAGGTAGGGCAGGCCGGGCTTGACCATCACCATGTCGGCGCCCTCGGCGAGGTCGAGCGCGACCTCGCGCAGGGCCTCGTCGCCGTTGCCCGGGTCCATCTGGTAGGTGCGCTTGTCCGCCTTGCCAAGCGCGGCGGCGGAGCCGACCGCGTCGCGGAACGGGCCGTAGAAGGCGCTGGCGTACTTGGCGCTATAGGCGAGGATGCGGGTGTGGACGTGGCCGTCGGCCTCGAGCGCGGCGCGGATCGCGCCGATCCGCCCGTCCATCATGTCGCTGGGCGCGACCACGTCGGCGCCGGCGCGGGCGTGGCTCAGCGCTTGCTTCACCAGGGCCATGATCGTCGCGTCGTTCATCACATAGCCCGCGGCGTCGAGCAGGCCGTCCTGGCCGTGGCTGGTGTAGGGGTCGAGCGCGACGTCGGTGATCACGCCGAGTTCGGGGAAGCGCGCCTTGAGCGCGCGCACCGCGCGCTGGGCGAGGCCGTCGTCGTCCCAGGCCGCCTCCGCGGTGGGGGTCTTGGCCTCCGGCGCGGTGACCGGGAACAGTGCGAGCGCCGGGATGCGCAGCGTGCAGGCCTGTTCGGCCACCCGCAGCAACTCGTCGATCGACAGCCGCTCCACCCCCGGCATCGACGCCACCGGCGCGCGCCCGGCCGGCTCGTGCACGAACACCGGGTAGATCAGGTCGTCCGCGGTCAGCACGTGCTCGCGCATCAGCCGGCGCGAGAAGGCATCGCGGCGCATCCGCCGCAGGCGCACATGGGGATAGCTCATGCCGGCATTCTACGCTTTGCTGGTTGGTGCCGAGGCCGGGATCGAGCGACTGGCGATGGCACGAGGGCAGCCATCAGGCCCGCGGCGCAGCGGCGCCCTCACAGCAGCCCGCCGCCGAGTCCGAGCCGCCAGACGGCGACCACGATCACCAGCAGGTTGACCGCCAGCCCGGCCTTGGCGCGCGCGTTGCGCTCGCGGCGGGTGACCAGCAGGCCGAGCGCGGCGAGGATCGCGCCGAGGGCGGCGAACGGGATCAGCAGCCAGTTGGTGATGCCGACCACCGGCAGCAGCGCCAGCACCATCCATACCAGCGCCACGATGCCCCACAGCAGGCTCAGCAGGCCCATGTCCGCTCCTGTCGCGATGCGGCACCCGTGCGGTGCCCGCGTTCAAGCATGCACGCCGTCGAGTTCGACCGCCAGTTCGCGCCGGCACACATGGCCGTGCAGGACCAGCGCCGGCACCTCCGGCAGGTGCGCCTGCAGCCAGGCGGCGACCTCCGGCAGCGCCTGCGGATCGCGCACGTAGGCCTTCAGGCGGGTGCCGGGGCCGGGCCGCTCCGCCAGCGCGGGACGCAGGCGGCGTGCGGCGGCGATCAGGCTGTCGAGATTGGCCAGGATCTCCTCCAGCTGCGCCGGCACCGAATGCGGATGATGCGAGGCATGCCCGACCACCGCGGCGGTGCCGGACAGCAGCAGCGGCATGCCGGGACTGGCCGGCAACTGCGCGCGCGCGAAGCCCGGCGGCTGCGGCCCGTACTGGCGCGGGTAGCGCCAGGCCGCGACCTGGCGCGGGTTCTCCAGCGCGGTGCCGGGCTGCGCGGCGGCCAGCCAGTAGAGCTGGAAGCGGCCGCTCGGCTGCGGATGCCCGATCGCGGTCGCGGCCGGCAGCTCGGCCGGGGCGAGCGCGCGCCCGATGCCCTGCGCGCGGCCGACGCAGAAGCGGCGGTAGCGCTCGGCATCGCCGTCGCCGGCGGTGATCGCGTCCAGGTAGTTCCAGATGCGCAGCGCATGCGGGGTGTCGCTGGCGGCCAGCCAGGCCTGCAGGCGCGCATAGGCCGTCGCGGCCACCGCGGCGGCGTCGGCGGTGTCGGGCAGCGCCAGCGCGGCGAACGCCAGCCCGCCGCCGCGGCTCCAGGCCAGGCCGTCGTGGCGGCCGCTGGCCACCGGCCCCGCCACCGTCCAGCATTCGAACGCGGGCGGGCCGTACGCGGGCAGGGCGACGTGCAGGTAGCGCGGATCCGGGTGCACGGCCGGCGCTGCGTCGCCGAACCCGAACACCGCCAGGGTGCCCGGTTCGGCCAGCAGCGCCTCCAGCGGCGCAGGCCGGTAGTCCACCCGGAGCGCGGGCGCGGCGGCGGCGAGCGGGAGCACGGACATGCGGCGCGCAGGATACCCGGAGGGGTCAGGAGGCAGCCGGCAGCTGCGCCACGCGCGGCTCGGCGGCGGCCGCGTCCGGGTCCGGGTCGAACACCACCGGCGGCTGCCGGCGCGCTTGCCGGTGCAGGCGCCAGGGGTGGTGGCGCAGGGCCTGGCCGACGATGTGGTGGGTGATCCGCCACAGGTCGCGGAGCGGGCGGAAATGGCTCGGGCGGAACTGCGGCGCGCCGTGCACGCTGTTGTAGCGGGCCTCGATCGGGACCGACACGCAGCGGGTGCCGAGCACGCGCGCGGCCGAGATCAGCACCTGCGCCTCGAACACGAAGTCCTCGCCGGGGATGCCGGCCAGCGCCAGCCGGCACACCTCCGCCGGGTACAGGCGCTGCCCGCTCTGGCTGTCGGCGATCTGGTAGCCCAGCGCCCAGGCCAGGCCCCAGTCGCCGAAGCCGTTGGCCCAGCGCCGCAGGCGCGGCTGCAGCTCGCGCCGACGCAGGCGCGCGCCGATCACGATCCAGCCCGGGTGGCGGTTGCCGGCCGCGAGCAACCGCGGGATGTCGGCCGCCGCGTGCTGGCCGTCGCCGTCCATGGTCAGCACCGCGCGCGCGCCCTGGCGCAGGGCTTCGGCGAAGCCATCGCGCAGCGCGGCGCCCTTGCCCATCCGGTGCGTATGGCGCAGCAGGGTCAGCGGCAGGTCGGCGACCGCCTCGGCGGTGCCGTCGTCGGAGCCGTCGTCGACCACGATCACGCGCGGGCATTCGCGCAGGGCGGCGCTGGCCACCTCGCGGATGCGGCGGGCCTCGTTCAATGCCGGGATCACCACGGCGATCGCGTCGGGGGTCAGCGGGGACGGGTCGGCAACCATGCGTGCAAGTATGGCCTGCGCCGGCGTTAAGCGCGCCTTGCGGGCGCCGCGCGGGACGTTCGGCAGGGGTGGCGGCGGCGCCGTCGCGCTAGCATCGCCGCGGTGTCCCGCAGGGGGCGAGCGAACGCGATGGAGTCTGCATGCGCAGGATCGACGGATGGGCCGGACTGCTGGCCGGGGGGCTGCTGATGCTGGCGGCGGGCGCGCAGGCGCAGGTGCCGCAGGTGACCGCGGCCGACTACGAGCGCGCCGCGCGGATGCTGGGCGACCGCACCGCGCCCCTGGTCGACCACCTGCTGGTCAATCCGGCCTGGCTGGACGACGGCAGCCTGGTCTACGGCGAGAGCGTGGACGGCCAGACCCGCTGGTGGCGGGTGCTGCCCGGGCAGGAACCGCGCCCGGCGTTCGACGCCGCGGCGCTGGCGGCCGCCGCCAATGCCGGCGACGGCGCCCGCGCGGTCGCGCCCGGACGGCTGCCGGTGGCGACGGTCGCGCGCGACGGCGACGCGCTGCAGCTCACCCTGCGCGACGGCCGCCGCTTCCGCTGCGACGCGGCGGGCTGCCGCCCGTTGGCCCGTCCGGCGACCGGCAGCGAGCCGGGCGCGGCGTCCCCGGACGGCACCCGCGAGGTCTTCATCCGCGACTGGAACCTGTGGCTGCGCGACCTCGCCAGCGGGGCGGAGACCCAGCTGACCTTCGACGGCCAGCCGGACTACGGCTATGCCACCGACAACGCCGGCTGGAAGCACACCGACAATGCGGTGGTGGTGTGGTCGCCGGACGGCCACAAGCTCGCCACCTTCCGCCTCGACCAGCGCAAGGTGCGGCAGATGACCCTGACCGCGACCAACGTCGGCGCGCCCAAGGTCGAGCAGTGGCGCTATCCGTTCGCCGGCGATCCGGACATCCTGATGCTGGAGCGGGTGATCGTGGACCTCGGCGGCGGCACGCCGCGGGTGATCCGCCTGCAGCTGCCGGCCGAGCCGCACCGCTCCACCTGCGCCGACGACCTGCTGTGCGACGACCGCTGGCAGGACGTGCAGTGGGCGGCGGACGGCAAGACCCTGGCCTTCATCAGCACCGACCGCGGCCACAAGTCCGCGACCCTGCGGGTAGCGGACGCCGCCACCGGCCGGGTGCGCGACGTGTACACCGAGACCGTGGCCACCCAGTACCAGAGCGCGCCGGCGCTGGACACCGCCAACTGGCGCTACCTGCCGGAGAGCAACGAGTTCCTCTGGTTCAGCCAGAAGTCCGACTGGGGCCACCTGTACCTGCACGATCTGGCCACCGGCAAGCAGAAGCGCCAACTCACCCACGGCGACTGGAACGTCACCCGCATCGACCACTACGACCCGCAGCGGCGCACCCTGCTGGTGGAGGGCGTCGGCCGCGAGCCGGGCCGCGATCCCTACTTCGTGCACGCCTACGAGGTCGGCCTGGACGACGGCCGCGTGCGCCTGCTGACCCCGGAGGACGCCAACCACGTGCTGACCGTGGCCGCGGACGGCCGCCACTTTCTGGACGTGGCCTCGACCGTGGACAGCGCGCCGGTGGCGCGCCTGCGCGCGCGCGACGGCACGCTGGTGCGCGAGCTGGCGCGCGCGGACCTCACCCGCCTGAAGGCCGCCGGCTGGGTGCCGCCGCAGCCGTTCACGGTGAAGGCGCGCGACGGCAAAACCGACCTGTACGGCCAGCTGTTCAAGCCCTCGCAGTTCGATCCCAACAAGAAGTACCCGATCATCACCTACATCTATCCCGGCCCGCAGGTCGGCTCGGTGCGCAGCCGCAGCTTCCTGCCGGCGCACCTCGACCACCAGGCGCTGGCCGAGCTCGGCTTCGTGGTGATGGCCCTGGACGGCATGTGCACGCCGCTGCGCAGCAAGGCGTTCCAGGACAGCTGCTACGGCAACATGGCCGACAACACCCTGCCCGACCAGGTGGCCGCGCTGAAGCAGCTGGGCGAGCGCTATCCGTGGATCGACACCGCGCGCGCCGGCATCTGGGGCCATTCCGGCGGCGGCAATGCCACCGCGGCGGCGATGTTCCGCTACCCGGACGTGTACAAGGTCGGCATCGCCGAATCCGGCAACCACGACAACCTCAGCTATGAGGACGATTGGGGCGAGCGCTACCAGGGCCTGCTGGAGAAGCGGCCGGACGGCACCACCAACTACACCGGCCAGGACAACGCGCCCTACGCCAAGCAGCTCAAGGGCAAGCTGTTCCTGCTGCACGGGCTGATGGACGACAACGTGCCGCCGCAGTCCACCCTGCTGGTGGTGGACGCGCTGATGAAGGCCAACAAGGACTTCGACCTGCTGCTGCTGCCGCAGGCCCGGCACGGCTTCGGCGCCGACAGCTACTACGTCATGCGCCGGCGCTGGGACTACTTCGTCAGGCACCTGCTCGGCGCCGAGCCGCCGCGGGAGTTCGCGCTCAAGCCGCTGCAGCCGTGAGCGCCGCGGCCTCCGCGCGGGGCTTGGCCGCGCGCGGCGGCTTGGCTACCCTGCGCGCCGGTTCCGCCCCGCCCGACGCGCCATGAGCCCACCCCGCCTGAACCCGCTGCCGGCCCTGATCTTCTCCTCGCGCTGGCTGCAGCTGCCGCTGTACCTCGGCCTGATCGTGGCCCAGGGCGTGTACGTGTTCCTGTTCCTCAAGGAACTCTGGCACCTGATCCACGACGCCAACCGGCTCAGCGAGCAGGGCATCATGCTGATCGTGCTCGGCCTGATCGACGTGGTGATGATCAGCAACCTGCTGGTGATGGTGATCGTCGGCGGCTACGAGACCTTCGTCTCGCGCCTGCACCTGGAGGGCCATCCCGACCAGCCGGAGTGGCTCAGCCACGTCAATGCCAGCGTGCTCAAGGTCAAGCTGGCGATGGCGATCATCGGCATCTCCTCGATCCACCTGCTCAAGACCTTCATCGAGGCCGGCCAGCTCGGGCTGCCGCTGTGCGCCGCCGCGGTCGGCGGCGCGCCGTGCACCAACAGCACCGCCACCGGGGTGATGTGGCAGACCATCATCCACGCGGTGTTCATCCTGTCCGCGCTCGGCATCGCCTATACCGACAAGGTGATGAACGCCGGCATCGCCGCCGCGCGCCGCGTCCACGGCGGGCATTGAGCCGGGCCTGCCGCGCGCCGTGTGCGCGCCGCGCGGTGCGCGCACATGGGCGGCCGCCTGCGGCCGCATTCCCTAGAATGCGCGGATGGATGTCTCCCACCTGCTCGACGGCCTGAACCCGGCCCAGCGCGAGGCGGTGTCGGCGCCGCCCGGGCACTACCTGGTGCTGGCCGGCGCCGGCTCCGGCAAGACCCGCGTGCTCACCCACCGCATCGCCTGGCTGCACGAGGTGTACGGGGTGCCGCTGCACGGCATCTTCGCGGTCACCTTCACCAACAAGGCCGCCGGCGAGATGCGCGCGCGCATCGCCGCGCAGCTGCGCGGAGACCCGCGCGGGATGTGGATCGGCACCTTCCACGGCCTGGCCCACCGCCTGCTGCGCCTGCACTGGCAGGAGGCCGGACTGCCCGAGGGCTTCCAGGTGCTCGACAGCGACGACCAGCTGCGCCTGGTCAAGCGGGTGGCGCAGGCGCTGGAGCTGGACGAGGGCCGCTACCCGCCGCGCCAGATCGCGTGGTGGATCAACGCGCAGAAGGACGAGGGCCGGCGCCCGGCGCACATCCAGCCGGCGCCCGGCGACGACTGGGGCCAGGCCCTGCTGCAGGCCTACGCCGCCTACCAGGAGCGCTGCGAGCGCGCCGGGCTGGTCGATTTCGCCGAGCTGCTGCTGCGCGCGCACGAGCTGCTGCGCGGGCAGCCGGCCCTGCTGGAGCACTATCGGCGCCGGTTCGGGCAGCTGCTGGTGGACGAGTTCCAGGACACCAATGCGATCCAGTACGGCTTCGTGCGCCTGCTCGCCGGCGGCGGCACCGATGAAAGATGCGGGCAGGTGTTCGTGGTCGGCGACGACGACCAGGCCATCTACGGCTGGCGCGGCGCGCGGGTGGAGAACGTGCAGCGCTTCCTGCGCGACTTCCGCGGCGCCACCACCCTGCGCCTGGAGCAGAACTACCGCTCCAGCGGCAACATCCTCGCCGCCGCCAACGCAGTGATCGCGCACAACGACGACCGCCTCGGCAAGCGCCTGTGGACCGAGGCCGGCGAGGGCGAGCCGATCGACGTGTACGCCGCCTGGAACGAACTGGACGAGGCCGCCTACGTGGCCGACCGCATCGCGCAGTGGGTGCAGGGCGGCGGCAACTGGGGCGACGCCGCCATCCTGTACCGCAGCAACGCGCAGTCGCGCGCGTTCGAAGAGGAATTGCTCAAGCGCCAGATCCCGTACCGGGTGTACGGCGGGCTGCGCTTCTTCGAGCGCGCCGAGGTCAAGGACGCGCTGGCCTACCTGCGCCTGCTGGCCAACCGCGACGACGACGCGGCGTTCGAGCGGGTGGTGAACACCCCGCCGCGCGGGATCGGCGAGCGCACCCTGGACGAGATCCGGCGCCTGGCGCGCGCCGAGGGCAGTTCGCTGTGGCGCGCCGCGGCGCGGCTGGCCGCGGGCGACGCCCTGGCCGCGCGCGCGCGCAACGCGGTGGCCGGCTTTTTGCGCCTGCTGGAGGCGATCGCGGAGGAGGCCGCACCGCTGCCGCTGGCGGAGAAGCTGGACCATGCGCTGGCGCGCTCCGGCCTGCGCGCGCACTACGAGGCCGAGTCGCGCGGGCAGCTCGACTCGCGCACCGACAACCTCGACGAGCTGGTCTCGGTGGCCTCGCGCTTCGTGCACGGCGACGACGAGGACGCCGCGGCGATGCCGGAGCTGTTGGCCTTCCTCGCCTACGCCGCGCTCGAGGCCGGCGAGGGCCAGACCGAGGCCGGCGAGGACGGGGTGCAGCTGATGACCCTGCACAGCGCCAAGGGGCTGGAGTTCCCGCTGGTGTTCCTGGTCGGGCTGGAGGAGGGGCTGTTCCCGAACGCGCGCTCGGCCGAGGAGCCGGGGCGGATGGCGGAGGAGCGCCGCCTGGCCTACGTCGGCATCACCCGCGCGCGCCGCCAGCTGGTGCTGTGCCACGCCGAATCGCGGCGCATCCACGGCAGCGACCTGTACGGCATGCCCTCGCGCTTCCTGCGCGAGATCCCCAAGGCCCTGCTGCACGAGATCCGGCCGCGGCCGCAGCCCGGGTTCGGCGCGCGCGCGTTCGCCCCGGCGCCGCGCCGCGCGCCCGGGCCTGCCGCGCTGGAGCCGCCGCCGCTGGCGCTGGGGTCCGCGGTGCGGCATCCGACCTTCGGCCTCGGCGTGGTCACCGACGTCGAGGGCCGCGGCGCCCACGCGCGGGTGCAGGTCAATTTCGACGAGGCCGGCAGCAAGTGGCTGGTGCTGGCCTACGCCCACCTCGCCCCGGCCTGAAGCCTCACCAGCTGAACAGCTTGTAGTAGGTCATCGGGCCGCCGTTGGTGTTGTCGCGCTCGTCCACGATGCCGTCGCCGTTGCGGTCGTAGATGTAGTAAGTCGGACCGCGCAGCGGCACCACCTTGACCATCTTCAGCACCCCGGCCACGCGGTACTCGGTCACGGTGTCGCCGTTGGCCTCGGTGCGGGTGACCGGCTGCGCCTCCTTGGGCAGCAGGGCCTCCGGGCCGGGGCTGGCGCAGGCGGCGAGCAGGGCGGCGCAGGTCAGGGGCAGCAGGGCGCGCATCGGGTCGTCCTCGGCAGTGCGATGCCGACAGTATGCGCGAAGCCGCGCCGGGCCGGGCTGCGCGCGCCGTAGAATCCGGGCATGTCCCGCCTGGTCCTGATCGACGGCTCCTCCTACCTGTACCGCGCGTTCCACGCGCTGCCGCCGCTGTCGAATGCGGCCGGCGAGCCGACCGGCGCGCTGTTCGGGGTGGTCAACATGCTGCGCGCGCACCTGAAGGAGCAGCCCGAGCACATCGCCTTCGTGGTGGACGCGCCGGGGCCGACCTTCCGCGACGCGCTCGATCCGGCCTACAAGGCCAACCGCCCGCCGATGCCGGAGGCCCTGCGCGCGCAGGTGGCGCCGATGCTGGAGGTGGTGCAGGCGCTGGGCATCCCGATCCTGCGCGTGCCGGGGGTGGAGGCCGACGACGTGATCGGCACCTTGGCGATGCGCGCGGCGGAGCAGGGCATGGCGGTCACCATCTCCACCGGCGACAAGGACTTCGCCCAGCTGGTGCGGCCGCCGGGGCAGGACGGCCGCGGCGCGATCGCGCTGGTCAACACCATGAGCGGCAGCCGGTTGGACTCGGAGGAGGCGGTGCTGGCCAAGTTCGGCGTGCGCCCCGCGCAGATCGTCGACTGGCTGGCGCTGATGGGCGACAAGATCGACAACGTGCCGGGCGTGGAGAAATGCGGCGAGAAGACCGCGGCCAAGTGGCTCGCCGACTACGGCTCGCTGGACGCGGTGATGGCGCAGGCCGCGGCGATGAAGGGCAAGCTCGGCGAGAACCTGCGCGCGGCGCTGCCGCGGCTGCCGCTGAACCGCGAACTGGTCACCATCAAGACCGACGTGGCGCTGGACGTGGCGCCGCAGGATCTCGCCCTGCGCGCGCGCGACGTGGAGGCCCTGCGCGCGCTGTACACCCGCTACGGTTTCAACCAGGCGCTGAAGGAGCTGGACGCCGCCGCTGCGGCCGCGGGCCCCGCGCCGGCCGCCGCGGCCGCTCCGGGCGACGCCGCCCAAGCCGCGGCCGGCGCGTACGAGACCGTGCTGACCCGGGCCCAGCTGGATGCCTGGATCGCGCGGCTGCAGGCGGCCGCGGAATTCGCGTTCGACACCGAAACCGACAGCCTCGACCCGCTGCGCGCCAACCTGGTCGGGCTCAGCTTCAGCGTGGAGCCCGGGCAGGCCTGCTACATCCCGCTGGCGCACGCCTATCCCGGCGTGCCCGCGCAGCTGGACCGCGGCGAGGTGCTGGAGGCGCTGCGCCCGCTGCTGGAGGATCCGGCGAAGAAGAAGCTCGGCCAGCACGGCAAGTACGACCTGCACGTGCTGCGCCGGCACGGCATCGCAGTGCGCGGCTACGCCGACGACACCCTGCTGGAGAGCTTCGTGCTGGAAGCCGGACAGGCCCGCCACGACATGGACTCGCTGGCGCGCCGCCACCTCGGCTACACCACCGTCAAGTACGAGGACGTGGCCGGCAAGGGCGCCAAGCAGATCCCGTTCGCGCAGGTCGCGCTGGAGCCGGCCACCCGCTATGCCGCCGAGGACGCCGACATCACCCTGCGCCTGCACCGCGCGCTGCTGCCCAAGCTGGAGGCGGAGCCGGCGCTGCTGGCGGTCTACCGCGAGATCGAGATGCCGCTGGTGCCGGTGCTGGCGCGGATCGAGGACAACGGCGTCATGATCGACGTGGAGGCGCTGCGCCGGCAGTCGGCCGACCTCGCGCGGCGCATGCTCGCCCTGCAGCAGCGCGCCACCGCGCTGGCCGGGCGCAGCTTCAACCTGGATTCGCCCAAGCAGCTGGGCGCGCTGCTGTTCGACGAGCTCCGGCTGCCGGCGCGGGTGAAGACCCCGGGCGGCGCGCCCTCCACCAACGAGGAGGCGCTGGAGGCGATCGCCGACCTGCACGAGCTGCCGCGGGTGATCCTCGACTACCGCGGCCTGGCCAAGCTCAAGAGCACCTACACCGACAAGCTGCCGGAGATGGTGAACCCGGCCAGCGGGCGCGTGCACACCAGCTACCACCAGGCCGGCGCCGCCACCGGGCGGCTGTCCTCGTCCGATCCCAACCTGCAGAACATCCCGGTGCGCACCGAGGAGGGCCGCCGCATCCGCGCCGCGTTCGTCGCGCCGCCGGGGCGCCGGATCGTCTCGTTCGACTATTCGCAGATCGAGTTGCGGATCATGGCCCACCTGTCGCAGGACCCGGCGCTGCTGCGCGCGTTTGCGCAGGGCGCGGACATCCACCGCGCGACCGCCGCCGAGGTGCTGGGCAAGCCGCTGGAGGCGGTGACCGCCGAGGAGCGGCGCGCGGCCAAGGCGATCAACTTCGGGCTGATCTACGGCATGGGCGCGTTCGGGCTGGCGCGCCAGCTCGGGATCGACCGCGGCCAGGCGCAGGACTACATCGCGCTCTACTTCAGCCGCTATCCGGGCGTGCGCGACTACATGGAGCGCACCCGCGCGCAGGCGCACGCGCAGGGCTACGTCGAGACCGTGTTCGGGCGCCGGCTGGCGCTGGAGCACATCCACGCGCGCAATGCCGCGCAGCGCGCCGGCGCCGAGCGCGCCGCGATCAACGCGCCGATGCAGGGCACCGCCGCCGACATCATCAAGCGCGCGATGGTGGCGGTGGATGCGTGGCTGGACGGCCAGCGCACCGCCGCCGGCGCGCCGCGCGCGCTGATGATCCTGCAGGTGCACGACGAGCTGGTGTTCGAGGCCGACGCCGACTTCGTGCCCGCGCTGATGGCGCAGGTGCCCGCGCTGATGGCCGGGGTCGCCGACCTGCGCGTGCCGCTCAAGGTGGAGGGCGGGGTGGGGACCAACTGGGACGAGGCGCATTGAGCTGCTGCCATGGCGTTGCGCCGCGCGCCGCCTGCGTCGCAAGACCGAGCACAACGCCGCGTCCGACGCAATGAATCATTCCTGAACCCAACAGTTTTTTAACCCGAATCTTCACGAACCATCCATGTGGCGGGTGGTCTCATGTGCGCAACGGGTGCAACGCCCGTTGCGATGATCACAACCCCTCCCCTGGTGTGATCACACCGGAGTCCAGGTCCTCCCCAACCTGCGCTCCCCCGGCCCTGCAGCCCTCCCCCTGGCTGCGGGGCTTTTTATTTGCGGCCGTGCTGGCATCGCCGCGGCGCATCCGGCACAGTGCCGGCCGTCGTTCCCGGGATTCGTCGATGGACGCCGTGCTGCAACTTTCCGCGCCGTGGTGGGTGTTCGTCCTGCGCGGGGTGGTCATCTATGCCCTGGTGATGGTGCTGGTGCGGCTGTCCGGCAAGCGCGCGATCGGCCAGTTCACCCCGTTCGACCTGGTGCTGCTGATCCTGGTCGGCAACGCGGTGCAGAACGGCCTCAACGGCGGCGACAACTCCGTCACCGGCGCGGTCATCCTGGCCGCGACCCTGATGGTGCTGAACTACGCCGTGGCCTGGGTCACCGCGCGCTCGCCCGCGGCCGAGCGCCTGCTCGAGGGCCGCCCGGTGGTGCTGGCGCACGACGGCGTGGTGTTCTCCGAGATGCTGGAGCAGGAGTTGGTCAGCCGGCAGGACTTCGAGGAGGCGATGCGGCTCAACGGCATTGCCAACGTGGCCGACATCGGCCTGGCCCTGCTCGAGACCGACGGCAAGATCAGCGTGCTGCCGCGCCACCGCATCGACGGCGTGGTGCGCGTGCATCCGGCCAGCCGCCGGCGGCGGCGACCGGGGCATTGAGGGCGGCTCGGCGCGCACACGCGCAGGAGGGTGTGCCTGCGCGCGCTCCCGGTCGTGCAATCGCCGGCTTTGCCGGCCATCCCCCTATGCGCGCAGTGACGGAATCCGGCCCTGCGCCCATGTCCCGAGTGCTGCCGGCGTATGGTCACTCCCCCGCCAGCCAGTCGCGCGGGCGCAGGTAGTCGGCCAGGCGCGCTTCCGGGCTGCCGGGTTCTGGGCTATAGCCGTATTCCCAGCGCGCCAGCGGCGGCAGGCTCATCAGGATGGATTCGGTGCGGCCGCCGCTCTGCAGGCCGAATACGGTGCCACGGTCGTAGACCAGGTTGAATTCGACGTAGCGGCCGCGGCGGTACAGCTGGAACTGGCGCTCGCGTTCGCCGTAGGCGGTGTCCTTGCGGCGCGCGACGATCGGCAGGTAGGCGTCGAGGAAGCCGTCGCCGACCGCGCGCAGGTAGGCGAAGTCGCGGGCGAAGTCCTCGCCGAGGTCGTCGAAGAACAGCCCGCCGACGCCGCGGGTCTCGCCGCGGTGCCTGAGAAAGAAGTACTCGTCGCACCAGCGCTTGTGCGCCGCGTAGCGCGCCTGCCCGCCGAACGGCTCGCACAGCGCGCGCGCGGTGCGGTGCCAATGCCGCACGTCCTCGTCGAACGGATAGAACGGGGTGAGATCGAAGCCGCCGCCGAACCACCAGGCCACAGTCTGGCCGTCGCGCTCGGCGCGGAAGTGGCGCACGTTGGCATGGGTGGTGGGCAGGTACGGGTTGCGCGGGTGGAATACCAGCGAGACTCCGACCGCGCGCCAGCCGGCGCCGGCCAGTTCCGGCCGATGCGCGCTGGCGGAGGGCGGCAGGCGGTCGCCCGCCACGTCGGAGAAGCCGATCCCGGCCTGCTCGAACACCGCGCCCTCGCGCAGCACGCGGGTGCGTCCGCCGCCGCGGATGGGCGAGGCATCCGGATCCTTCGTCCAGGCGTCCTCGCCGAAGCGGGCGCCGCCGTCGGCGGCTTCGATCGCCGCGCAGATGCGGTCCTGCAGGTCGGTGAGGTAGGCGCGGACGGTGTCGAGCGGGGGGATGGCGGTCATCTGGGCATTGTAGGCGTGCCATCCGCGGCCATGCCCAGCAGCGGCAGCGCGGCCTGGACCAGCGCCGGCGGGGTGGGGGCGGCGGCCACTGCAAGGCGGGTGAAGCCGGCGGCGCGGGCGACCTCGGCCAGGCGGGCGCTGGCTGCCACCACCGGCAGCTGCGGCAGGCGCGCGGCGAGGTCGGGCGGCAGCTGCGCCTGCCACGCCTGCAGCGCCTCGGCGCTGCTCAGCGCCAGCCACAGCGGCACCGGCGGCACCCAGGCCGCGCGCAGCGCCTGCCAGCGCCGCGCCGGAATCATGCGCGGCTGGCGCGCATACAGGTCGGCGCGCACCGGGATCGCGCCGCGCGCGCGCAGCGCCGGCAGCAGGCGGTCGCGGCCGCCGCGGCCGGTCAGCAGGCCGATGTGCAGGCCGGCCACGTCCTGCAGCGCGGGCAGCGCGAGCAGGCCCTCGCTGTCCATCCGCTGCGGCGCAAGCGCGGGGATGCCGATCCGCGCCAGCGCGCGCCGGGTGCTGCTGCCGACCGCCAGCCAGACCTGCCCGCGGCGGGCGCGCAGCGGGGCGAGCGCGGCGGCGGCCGCGACCGCGTTGGCGCTGGTCACCACCACCCGCGGGCAGGCCAGCGCCTGTGCCAGCGCCGCGCGCACGGCGGCCTCGCCGGCCGGCACGATCGCAAGCGGCGACAGCGCCAGCAGGCGCCCGCCGGCGCGCGCCGCGGCCCGGCGCAGGCCGGCGTGCTGTCCGGCCGGGCGCAGCGAGAGCACCGTCCAGCGGGCGGCAGGCGGGGGCGGGGCGGTGGCGGGCATGCGCCGAGCTTGGCACAGGCCGCCATGCTGCGGCAGGCTGGCGGCATGCCGACCGTGTCCGCCGCCGACCTGCTCGCCTCCCACTTCGACGCCATGCCGCCGGTGCGCGCGCTGCAGCCGCGCGTGCTCGGCTGGGCGGACGGCCGCCTGCGCTTGGGCGCGCCGCTGGCGGCGAACGTCAACGACAAGGGCTGCGCGTTCGGCGGCAGCCTGGTGTCGCTGATGACGATCGCCGGCTGGGGCGTGCTGGCGCTGCGGCTGGCCGAGGCCGGGGTGGAGGCCGACCTCTACGTGGCCGACAGCCGGGTGCGCTACCTCAAGCCGGTGTACGAGGACCTGCAAGTGGAGGCGGCCGCCGAGGATCCTGCGGCCGCCGCGGCGCTGGCGGCCCAGGTGCGTGCCCACGGCCGCGCCGGACTGCGCGTGCGCGCGCAGGTGCGGCTGGCCGATGGCGCGGTCGCCGCCGTCCTCGATGCCCGCTACGTGGCGATCGCGCGCGGCTGAGGCGGGCGCCGGGTTAGCATGCAGGCCCCGACCGGAGCGCCCGCGATGCCCCGCCTGCTGCTGCGTTGCCTGCTGCTGTGCTGCCTGGCCCTGCTGGCCGGCTGCCCGAAGTCCGCCAGCCGCGGCAGTGCGCTGGATGAAGCGCAGTACGCGTGGTCGGCGGCGATCCGCTGGGGCGACTTCGAGGGCGCGTGGAACCTGGTCGATCCGGAGGTGCGGCGCGCGCATCCGCTGACCGACCTCGACCTGTCGCGCTACGGCCAGATCCAGATCTCCAGCTACCGCGAGCTGGGCGCCAGCGTGCGCCCGGACGGCGACGTGGTGCGCGACATCGAGATCGGGGTGATCAACCGCCACACCCTGGTCGAGCGCACCGTGCGCTACCGCGAGCACTGGCACTACGACCCGCAGGGCAAGGCCTGGTGGCAGATGAGCGGGCTGCCCGACCTGTGGGGCGAGCGCTGAGCCTCCCGGCGCGCGCGCTACAATCCGCGCCCCTCCCGCGCCCCGCGCGCGCCCGTGCCGCCGAGCCTGCCGCCGTGACCCTCGCCGAACTGATCGCCTTCGCCGGCCGCCATCCCTACCTGTCGCTGGCACTGGCCGGCCTGACCGTGGCCATCGTCTACAACGAGATCGCCGGGCGCCTGTCCGGCATCCGCCGGATCGGCCCGGCCGAGCTGACCGCGATGATCAACCACGGCAACGCGCTGGTGGTGGACGTGCGCAGCCCGGCGGAGTTCGAGAAGGGCCACATCGCCGGCTCGCGCAACGTGCAGATGAGCCAGTTCGATCCGGAGAACAAGGCGCTGGCGCCGGCGCGCGAACTGCCGGTGGTGATGGTGTGCCGGGTCGGGCAGACCGCGAGCGTCGCCGCCGCGCGCCTGCGCAAGGCCGGCTTCAGCAACGTGGCGGTGCTGGAGGGCGGCATCCACGCCTGGCAGGGCGCCGACCTGCCGCTGGTCAAGGGCCGGCGCTGAGGCCGGCGGTCGGGCCGGCGCGGCCGCGGCGCCGGGCCGTGCGATAATCCCGCCCCTGTTCGCGGTCCCGTTCCGTTCATCCTGCGCCGCGCGGCGCATCCACTGGAGTCCCCGATGTCCGACGAAACCCTCAATGGCGGCGCGCCCGTCGCCGACGCCCAGCCGCAGCCGGCCGGCCCGACCTTCGCGGTCGAGAAGCTGTACGTGAAGGACCTGTCCTTCGAAGTCCCCGGCGCGCCGCAGGTGTTCACCGAACAGGGCCAGCCGGACCTGCAGATGAAGCTGGCGCAGAAGGTGCAGCGCCTGAACGAGGCCGCCTACGAGGTCAGCCTGGGCATCACCCTGACCTGCACCCTGAACGGCAAGACCGCCTACCTGGCGGAGATCGAGCAGGCCGGCGTGTTCATCCTGGCCGGGTTCGACGAGCAGACCGTGGACGCGCTGCTGGGCATCCAGTGCGCCAGCATCCTCTACCCCTACGCCGGCGCCGCGCTCGGCCAGCTGGTGCAGTCCGGCGGCTTCCCGCCGTTCCCGCTGCAGCCGATCAACTTCGAGGGGCTGTACGCCGAGACCCTGCGCCAGCGCGCCGCGCAGCGGCAGGGCCAGGGCGACGCCGGGCTGGCCGGCACCGAGACCGCGGGCAACGCCTGAGCCGGCGCGGATGGCTGCCGGCACGCCGACCGTCGCGGTGCTCGGCGCGGGCTCCTGGGGCACCGCGCTGGCCGCGCTGATCGCGCGCCACGGCCATCCCACCGTGCTGTGGGGCCGCGACCCGGAGACGGTCGCGGCCATCGCCGGGCGCGGCGAGAACCCGCGCTACCTGCCCGGGATCGCGCTGCCGCCCGCGCTGCGCGCCACCAGCGCACTGCCGGAGGCACTGGCCGAGGCCGGCCTGGTGCTGGTGGTGGTGCCCTCGCATGCGTTCGCCGAGACCCTGCGCGCGCTCGCCCCGCTGCGGCCGCCGGCGGCCGGGGTGGCATGGGCGACCAAGGGCTTCGAGCCCGGCAGCGGGCGCTTCCTGCATGAGGTCGCCGCCGCCGAACTCGGCGCGGACGTGCCGCTGGCGGTGGTCACCGGCCCGTCGTTCGCGCTGGAGGTCGCGCGCGGGCTGCCGACCGCGCTGACCGTGCATTCGGAGGACGCCGCGTTCGCGCAGCGGGTCGCCGACCTGCTGCACGGCCCGGCGTTCCGCGCCTACACCGGCGACGATCTGCTCGGCGCCGAGTTGGGCGGCGCGATGAAGAACGTGCTGGCGGTCGCCACCGGGGTGGCCGACGGCATGGGCCTGGGGCTGAACGCGCGCGCCGGCCTGATCACCCGCGGCCTGAACGAGATGTTGCGCCTGAACCTCGCCATCGGCGGCCGTCCGGAGACGCTGATGGGCCTGGCCGGGCTGGGCGACCTGGTGCTGACCTGCACCGGCGACCTGTCGCGCAACCGCCGCCTCGGGCTGGCGCTCGGGCGCGGCGCCAGCATCGCCGAGGCGGTGCGCGAGATCGGCCAGGTGGTGGAATCCATCCAGACCGCGGACGAGGTCATGCGCCAGGCCGAGCGCCACGGCGTGGAGCTGCCGATCTCCAGCCACGTGCGCGACGTGCTGCACGGGCGGATCACCCCGGCCGAGGGCCTGCGGCGGCTGATGGCGCGCGAGCGCAAGCCGGAATACCCCAGCGGCCTGTTCGGCGGCCACTGACGCGCCGCCGGGCGTGCCTGCTGCTGGCCCGGAGCGGCCGCTTCACCCCAGCCGTGCGCGCCTGCACCGCGATGCGACCGGACCGCTGCCGGGCCAGGGCGGCGGTCGGCCCGCTGCCATTCGTACCAAATGGCCGGCCCGGAAAAGGCGGTGCCCGGCCTTGCGGCCGGGCACCGGTGTCGGGCGGAGGGGGACTGCCGCTCGACCGAGGGGCGCGACGCCGGGACAGGAACCGGCGGCCGCGCCCTTTTCGAGGCGCTTACCAGGTCAGGCGCGGGCCGACCATCCACTGGGTGTCGCCACCCTTGGCCAGCTTGACGTCCGCGGCCACGCCCCAGTTCGGGTTGAACTTGACCTGGGCGCCGAGGCGGCCGTAGACCTCGCCGCTGATCTTGTGGCCGTCCTCGTAGCCGAGCAGGGCATAGCCCTCCAGCTGCGGCAGCAGGGCCGAGCGCACACCGCCCTCGACGCTGTAGCCGTCGTACGACGGGCCGCCGTGGTGGCCCTTGTACTTGTCGTAGGCCACGTCGGCCACGAAGTCGGTGTTCTGCGAGATCGCGGTGTTGTAGCCCGCGCCCAGCCGCCACTGGTCGTAGCCGGTGCTGGTGTGCTTGATGTCCTGGTTGGCGTAGCTGCCGAACAGGAACACGTTTGGGTGGACCGCGACCGAGCCGTTCAGGCCCCAGCCGTCGGCATCGCCGGACTTGGTGTTGGTGTAGGCGTAGTTGCCCTGCACGTAGTTGTAGGACAGCCCGTCGGCCGCGGAGGCGGCGAACGGCAGGGCGGCCAGCAGGGCCAGGGCCAGCATGGAGCGCTTGGTGGTCATGGGGGAGACCTCGCTTCGGTTGTTGTGTTGTTGTGGCACGCCGCCGTGGGGTGGCGGCGTGGGGCGCATTCTCGGCGCGCCGTTGCAACCGGCGATGAATACAAAACTTTTCGGTACAGGAACTATTCGGGTCCAGCGCGGTCGTGCCCCGGGCCTCAGCCGCCGCCGGCGTAGCCGTGCTGGCGCCAGGCCTCGAACACCATCACCGCCACCGCGTTGGACAGGTTGAGGCTGCGGTTGTGCGGGCGCATCGGCAGCCGCAGCCGCTGCGCCGCGGGGATCGCCGCCAGCACGTCCTCCGGCAAGCCGCGGCTCTCGCTGCCGAACAGGAAGGCATCGCCGGCGGCGAAGCGCGGCGCGTCGAAGCGCACCTGCCCGCGCGTGCTCAGAGCGTACACGCGCACCGGCGCACCGGTGGCAGCGGCGATCGCCGTCAGCGCGGCCGGCAGGTCGGGGTGGACCTGCACCTGCGCGTATTCGTGGTAGTCCAGCCCGGCGCGGCGCAGCAGGCGGTCCTCGAGCACGAAGCCGAGCGGCTGCACCAGGTGCAGGCGGGCGCCGGTGTTGGCGCACAGCCGGATCACGTTGCCGGTGTTGGGCGGGATCTCCGGCCGGTGCAGGATGACGTGGAACATCCGCGCGCGCGGCTCACCACGGCAGCGGCTGGCCCTGCCAGTCGAGGAAGGCGCCGGACTGCGCCGGCGTCGCCGCCGCGATCACCTCCAGCAGGCCGGCCACCGCATCGCGGGCGGCCAGCGGCGCCTGCGGCCCGCCCATGTCGGTCTGCACCCAGCCCGGATGCAGCTGCAGCACCACGATGCCGCGCGGCGCCAGCGCCCGCGCCAGCTGCGCGCCGAGCATGTTGAGCGCGGCCTTGCCGGTGCAGTAGCTGGGCGTGCCGAAGCGGTCCACCCGTGCGATCGACCCCAGCTGCGAGCTCAAATTGGCCACGGTCGCGCCGTCGCGCAGCTGCGGCGCCAGCGCCTGGGCGAGCAGGAACGGGCCGACCGCGTTCACCCGCAGGCTGTGCTCCAGCGCGGCTTGGGTGACCGCGCCGAAGCGTTCGCCCGCATGCAGCACGCCGGCGTTGTTGACGAGCAGGTCGAGGGGGGCGCCGTCCAGCACCAGCGCCAGCTCGCGCACCAGTTCCGCGCGTGCGCCCTCGCTGGCGACGTCCAGCGGCAGCACGTGCAGCCGGCCCGGATGTGCGGCGGCCAGCGCGGTCAGCGCATCCGCGGCGGCCGGGCGCCGGCAGGTGGCGATCACCGCATCGCCGCGCGCCAGCAGCTGGCGGGTGAATTCCAGACCGAGGCCGCGGTTGGCACCGGTGACGAGGACCCGGGCGGACATGAACGCGAGACTCCCGGCAGTGGCTTTAGGCCTAGTGTATCGGCGCGCCTGCGCCCATAACATCCGGCCATCGCCCATCCCGTTCCGGAGTCGCGCATGTCCCTGTTCCGTCCCGCCGCGCTCGCCGTCGCCCTCGCCGGCGCGCTCGCCGGCGCCGCCTATGCCCCGGCCACGCGCGCCGCCACGGCGCCGGCCGCCGCCGCGGTCGACATCCCCTACCAGACCTTCACCCTGCCCAACGGGCTGCGGGTGGTGGTGCACACCGACCGCAAGGCGCCGATCGTGGCGGTCAACGTCTGGTACCACGTCGGCAGCAAGGACGAGCCGGCCGGGCGCACCGGCTTCGCCCATCTGTTCGAGCACCTGATGTTCAACGGCAGCGAGAACGCGCCGGGCGAGTTCTTCACCCCGTTCAAGGCGGTCGGTGCCACCAACCAGAACGGCACCACCAATTCCGACCGCACCAACTACTTCGAGAACGTGCCCACCACCGCGCTGGACATGGCGCTGTGGATGGAGTCCGACCGCATGGGCCACCTGCTCGGCGCGATCGACCAGAAGACCCTGGACGAGCAGCGCGGCGTGGTCCAGAACGAGAAGCGGCAGGGCGAGAACCAGCCCTACGGCCTGGTCTGGGACACGCTCGGCAAGGCGATGTACCCCAAGGGCCACCCGTACCACCACAGCACGATCGGCTCGATGAACGACCTCAACGCGGCCTCGCTGGAGGACGTGAAGACCTGGTTCCGCACCTGGTACGGGCCGAACAACGCGGTGCTGGTGCTGGCCGGGGACATCGACCTGGCCACCGCCAAGGAGAAGGTTGCCAAGTACTTCGGCGACATCCCGGCCGGGCCGACCATGGCCCAGCCCAAGGTGGACGTGGCCGCGCACACCACCGACACCCGCGCGACCATGACCGACCGCGTGCCGCAGGCGCGCATCTACCGGCTGTGGAACGTGGCCGAGTTCGGCCAGCCGGACCTGGACCGCCTGCAGCTGTTCGCGCAGGTGCTCGGCGGCGGCAAGTCCTCGCGCCTGGACCGCCGGCTGGTGCACCAGGACAAGCTGGTGGACAACGTCACCGCCGGGGTCAACGGCTCCCAGCTGGGCAGCAATTTCTACGTCATCGCCAGCGTGAAGAAGGGCGTGGATCCGGCCAAGGTCGAGGCCGCGATCGATGAGGAGCTCAAGCGCCTGCTCAAGGACGGCCCCAGCGCGGACGAACTGGCGCGCGCGCGCACCACCCTCGAGGCCGGCTGGATCCGCGGCATCGAGCGCATCGGCGGCTTCGGCGGCAAGGCCGACGTGCTGGCCGAGTGCACCGTCTACACCGGCAACCCCGGCTGCTTCCGCGACAGCTTGAAGACCCTGGCCGCGGCCACCCCGGCCAGCCTGCGCGCCACCGGCGAGCGCTGGCTCGGCGCCGGCAAGGGCAGCCATACCCTGGTGGTGGTGCCCGGCGAGCGCCAGCCGGTGGTGGAGGAGCCGGCGGTCACCCCGGCCAAGCTCGCGCTGCCGGCGGTCGATCCCAAGTACAAGACCCTGCCGAGCACGGTCGACCGCAAGGCCGGCCCGCCGATGCCCAGCCGCTTCCCCGACTTGGTGTTCCCGGCCCAGCAGCACGCCACCCTGCGCAACGGGACGAAGGTGATCCTCGCCGAGCGCCACGACGTGCCGGTGGTGCAGATGAGCTACGAGTTCCGCGGCGGCAGCGCCGCCGACCCGGCCGGCAAGCCGGGGCTGGCCGCGTTCGCCGCCGGCCTGCTGGACGAGGGCGCGGGCAAGCTCGACGCGCTGGCGTTCGCCGACCGCGCGCAGGCCCTCGGCGCCAACATCGGCGCCAGCGCCGGCCAGGACAGCAGCAGCGGCTACCTGTCCGCGCTCAAGCAGAACCTCGAGCCCTCGCTGGCGCTGTACGCCGACATGCTGCGGCGGCCGCGCTTCGACCAGGCCGACATCGACCGCGTGAAGGGCCAGTGGATCGCCGGCATCCAGCAGGAGAAGGCCAACCCGAACGGGATCGTGCAGCGGGTGCTGCCGGCGCTGGTGTACGGCCCCGGGCATCCCTACGCCGCGCCGCGCAGCGGCACCGAGGCCTCGATCGCCGCGCTCACCCGCGCCGACCTGCAGGCCTGGCACGCGCAGGCGCTGCGCCCGCAGGACGCGACCCTGGTGGTGGTCGGCGACACCACGATGAAGGAGATCCTGCCGCTGCTGGAGAAGTACTTCGGCGACTGGCTGGCGCCCGCCGCGGCGACCACCGCCAGCATCCCGCCTGCGCCCGCGCAGGCCAAGCCGCGGGTGTTCCTGATCGACCAGCCGGGCGCGGTGCAGGCGACCATCGTCGCCGCCAAGCCGCTGCCGCCCAGCACCGACCCGAAGACGGTCGAGTACGACATGGCCAACATGGTGATCGGCGGCGACTTCACCGCGCGCCTGAACATGAACCTGCGCGAGGACAAGCACTGGTCCTACGGCGCCCGCAGCGGCGCCGGCGGCGCGGTCGGCCCGCGCCTGTGGACGGCCTCGGCCCCGGTGCAGATCGACAAGACCGGCGAGGCGATGGCCGAGATGCAGCGCGAGATCGCCGACTATGCCAGCGGCAAGCGCCCGGCCAGTGCGGACGAGGTCGAGGGCATGGAGAAGATCCTGACCCTGAGCCTGCCCGGCGCCTACGAGACCGCCGCCGCGGTGATGAACACCATCGCCAGCAACGCCCTGTACGGCCGCCCGGACGACTACGTGCTGCAGCGCAAGGCGCAGATCGAGGCGATGACCCCGGCGCAGGTGAATGCCGCCGCCAAGGCCCTCGCCCCCGATGGCCTGACCTGGGTGGTGGTCGGCGACCTGTCCAAGACCGCCGGCCCGGTGCGTGCGCTCAACCTGGGCGAGGTGCAGGTGATCGACGCCGACGGCAGGCCGGTCGCCGCCAAGCCGTGACGCGGGCGACGCGGCCGCCGTGCGGCGGCCGCGTCCTGCGGCTGCGCGAGGGTTCAGCCCGCGCCGGCCACACTGGCGGCCCGCGTCCGCCCGGAGCCTCAGCACATGCGCCGATCCCTCCGCCTGCTGCCCGTGCCGCTGCTGCTGGCCGTTTCGGCCTGCACCTTCGTGCATCTGGCCCCGGACGCGGCGCGGGTGCGCGTGCTCGGCGCCGCCCCGGCCGGCTGCCTCCCGCGCGGGGAGGCCAAGGTCTCGGTCCAGGACCGGGTACTGTACTACCGCCGCAGCGAACTGCAGGTGCGCGACGAGCTGGAGACCCTGGCGCGCAACGCCGCCCCCGGCGCCGGTGCGGACGCTATCAGCCCGCTCGGGCCCCCGGAGGACGGGCGCCAGCGCTGGGCGCTGTGGCGCTGCGGCGCGGGACCTGGCTGAACAGGGCGCCCCCTACGCCGGCGTACTGAGGCGAAAACCGCTATGCTGTGCGGTTCCGGCGCCTTGCGCCTGCTTCCGTGAGCCCGCTCCATGCTGTTCCATCACGTCGCCATCGCCGGTCTGGCCCATATCGATGCCCCGCGCCGGCTGACCACCGAGGAGATCAACGCGCGCCTGAAGCCGACCCTCGACCGCCTCGGCATCCGGGTGGACGTGCTCGGCGACATCGCCGGGGTGCAGGCGCGGCGGCTGTGGGACGGTGACGTGCAGGCCTCCGACGCCGCCACCCTGGCCGGGGTGAAGGCGCTGGCCGACGCCGGGATCGCCCCGGAGCGGGTCGGCCTGCTGGTCAACACCTCGGTCAGCCGCGACTACCTGGAGCCGTCCACCGCCTCGATCGTGAGCGGCAACCTCGGCCTGCCCGACACCTGCCAGAACTTCGACGTGGCCAATGCCTGCCTGGCCTTCATCAACGGCATGGACATCGCCGCGCGCATGATCGAGCGCGGCGAGATCGAGTACGCCCTGATCGTGGACGGGGAGACCGCCAACCTCGCCTACGAGAAGACGATCGAGCGCATGACCCGCGCCGACGTCACCGAGGAGGACTTCAAGAACGAGCTGGCCACGCTCACCCTCGGCTCCGGCGCTGCCGCGATGGTGCTGGCGCGCGCCGAGCTGGCCCCGGGCGCGCCGCGCTACAAGGGCGGCGTCACCCGCGCCGCGACCGAGTGGAACAAGCTCTGCCGCGGTAATCTCGACGGCATGATCACCGATACCCGCCTGCTGCTGGTGGAGGGCATCAAGTTGGCGACCAAGACCTTCGAGGTCGCCAAGCAGAAGCTCGGCTGGGCGGTGCACGAGCTGGACGAGTTCGTGATCCACCAGGTCAGCAAGGTGCACACCGCCGCCTTCACCAAGGCGATGGGCATCGACCCGCGCAAGGTCATGACCATCTTCGGCGAGCACGGCAACATCGGCCCGGCCAGCGTGCCGATCGTGCTGTCCAAGCTGCGCGAGATGGGCCGCCTGCAGAAGGGCAAGCGGATCGCCCTGCTGGGCATCGGTTCCGGCCTGAACTGCTCGATGGCCGAAGTGGTCTGGTGAGGCGGCCGCCGGGATCGGCCGGCGCGCCGAGGGCCTGCATGCCGCACTGACCGTCCCCCGCGGTCGCAGGACTGCGGCGCCCCGGACACCCACGTGGGCGGTCCGTGGCGGGACGCGGACGACTTCGCCGAGGCGCTGCTGGAGGCGCTGGTGGCCGCCGACCGCGCGCTCGGCAGCCGCGTCATGGGCGACGCGGTGCGCACGCTGGCGCTGCTCGAACTCGGGCCGCGCGCCTGGCTGCGCGCCTCGCAGGCCTGGCATGCCGCCCTGCAGCGGCAGCCGGCGGTGGCGCCTGCCGCGCAGGCGCCGCCCGCAGAGGACACGGGTGTGGCGGACGCAGCCGCATGGCCGGCGGTCCTGGGGCAGGGCGAGGCCGCCGGCGTGCACTGGCGCGAGTTGCCGGACCTGGCCGCGCTGGCGGAGGAGGGCGCGCGCATGCGGCACTGCGTCGGCAGCCTGGGCTATGCCCAGGCCTGCCGCCTACGCGGGCACCGCATCGTGCATCTGCACCATGCCGCCCGCGACGTGCGCGCGACCGCGCAATTCGCGCCTGAGCCCATGGGGGAGGGCGAGATCCGCTGGTCGCTGGCGCAGCTGCGCGGTGTGCGCAACAGCGCGGCGGACGATGCGCTGGCGGAGGCGGCGGATGGCCTATTGCAATGGCTCAATTCCCCCGCGGCAGCGGCGGCCAGCCGCGCCGCGCTGGCGGCGGCCAAGATCGCGGCGGAGCGCGACGCCTCCCGGTGCCGGCGGCCGGCGGTGCAGGCGGAACGGCGCCGCCCTGCGCCGCTGGATGCCGCCAGCCAGGCCCTGCTCGCGCGCCTGCTGCCGCGCCTGCGCGCGCAGGTGCTGGCGCCTTGCGCGCTGCCGCTGGACTGGGACTGCCGGATGGTGGGGTTCGAACACCTCGGGCTGACCGCCGAGGCGTTCGCCCCGGGCCAGGCGCTGACCCTGGCGGCGGTGGCGGAGGAGGATCCGTTCGATCCGTGTGCCGTGCGGCTGTATCACGATGGCCGCCAGGTCGGCTGGGTCACGCGCGGGCGCGCGGCAGGCGTGCAGGCCCATCTGCGCGCGGGCCGGCGGCTCATCGCGCGGGTGCGCGCGGTGCAGCCGGCGCCGGGTGTGGACGCGCCGCTGGCGGTGTGGATCCGGATCGCAGCGGAGGATCCCGCGCCCCCGCCTACAATGCACGGATGACGCGCCCCGACTATCCGTTCACCCCGCAGCGCTTCACGGTCCGCCCCGGCATCGGCCTGTCCTTCCTCGACGAGGGCCCGCGCGACGGCGAGGTGGTGCTGATGCTGCACGGCAATCCGTCGTGGAGCTACTACTGGCGGCATCTGGTGCTGGGCCTGCGCGACCGCTACCGCTGCGTCGTGCCCGACCACGTCGGCATGGGCCTGTCCGACCGCCCGGACGATGCCCCGCACGCCGTGCCGCGCTACGACTACACCCTGCAGTCGCGGATCGACGACCTCGACGCCCTGCTGCGCCACCTGCGCATCGACGGCCCGCTGACCCTGGCGGTGCACGACTGGGGCGGCGGCATCGGCTTCGGTTGGGCGCTGCGCGATCCCGCGCGCGTGCGCCGGCTGGTGATCACCAACACCGGCGCGTTCCCGCTGCCGGCGGGCAAGCGCTTCCCGCGCCGGCTGGCGCTCGGCCGCGACTCCCGCCTCGGCGGCTGGTTGATCCGCCGCTACAACCTGTTCGCGCGCGGCGCCGCCCACTTCGGCACCACCCGCCGCCTGCCGCGCGCCGTGCGCGCGGCCTATGCCGACGTGTACGCCGGCTGGGACAATGCCATCGCCACCCTGCGCTTCATGCAGGACATCCCGCTGCGCGCGGACGACCGCGCGATGCCGCTGGTGCAGGCGATGGCCGCGGCGCTGCCCGGCTATGCCGACCGCCCCGCCCTGATCGGCTGGGGCCTGCGCGACTTCGTGTTCGACCGCCACTTCCTCGACGGCTTCCGCCGCGCCCTGCCGAACGCCGAGGTGCACGCCTACCCGCACGCCGGGCACTACGTGCTGGAGGACACCCACGAAGTGCTGGTGCCGCGCATCCGCGCGTTCCTGGACGGGCATCCGGTGTGAGCCGCAGCCCCGCGGGCAGTCACGGCGCGTCGTCTGCCTCGTCGTTTTGCGCGCCGTGCCGCCGGTGCCAGGTCAGCCAGCGGTACGCCTTCAGCGCCCACGGCTTGCCGAGACCGGCGCCGATCCCGACCGCGATCGAACCCCCGACGATCAGCAGCACCAGCGCCGCCGCCCACCACCACGCATCGAACCGGGCGACCAGCAGCAGCGCCAGCAGGACGCCGGCCATCGTCAGCATGTAGCCGATCCACTGGAACAGCATTCCGAACATGTGCGCCTCCCTCGTATGGGCCGCTGTGACCCCGTGTGCGCGCATGATGCGATGCCGCGGCGTCGAGGGGGCGCGAGCCCCAGGCAGGCTTGGCAGCGGGAGAGGGAGAGGCGGAAGGCGTTGCGACGCGGGAAGAGCCGACGCGAGCCGCGGCCCCGCAGCGGTCATGGCGCGGCGCGCGGTTGGTCTTGTGCCAGGCAAGCTGCCGGGCCGGAAGGGGCGATCTCCTGTGCGTGTGCGCTGGGCAGACCTCCCGCATGAAGCCGCGCCTATATCCAGGTCAACCCGCCGCGGGTCGATCCCCGCGTGCGCGGGGGAGACGTAGAGGACGCCATGGCCGACATCGCGGTGGTGTTCCACTGGCCGCCGGCAGCGATGGACGGCATGTTCCTCGATGAACTGATGGCATGGCGGGAGCGTGCCCGCGAGCGGCATGAGGCGTCGGAATGATGGTAGGATCGAATCATGGACGCGCTGGTCTTTCTGGTGGTGGTGATGCTCGCCGTAGGCGTGCACTCAGCGCTCAACGGCGTGATCAAGCCCCTGGTCGACCGCGCCTATCCCGTGGAGGCCACTCCCCCGCCGCTGCCGCCGACCCCGGCGGCCGTGGCGGTGAGCCGCCGCAGGCGTCGCCGCATCTGGTTCTGGCTTGCCGTGTGGATCCTGGTCGGCAACCTCATGCAGTTCGTCCCGTTCTGACGCTGGCGCGGCCGGCAGAGGCCGGCCATGGCTGACACCCTGCGTTTACAGGTCATCCTGGACCTGGTGGATCGGGCGGGGGCCAAGCTCCGCGCCATCACCGGCGGGAGCCACACCGCCGACAAGGCCATGGCCGCGCTGCAGGACAGGCTGCGCGGGTTGCAGGCCCAGCAGCAGCAGATCGCCCGGCATCGGGTCGATCCCCGCGTGCGCGGGGGAGACAATTTAACGCGTTAAATTCCCAATCACGCCTAAGGTCGATCCCCGCGTGCGCGGGGGAGACCGCTGCGGGCGCTGGGCATGCCCTGGGCCGAAGGGTCGATCCCCGCGTGCGCGGGGGAGACGATGATGGCCATGGATCAGGTCTCCGGAGTGGAGGTCGATCCCCGCGTGCGCGGGGGAGACTTCATACGCGGTTTACACGCCTCACAGGGGTGGGGTCGATCCCCGCGTGCGCGGGGGAGACCGGGCGCTGATACCTGATATGGCTATTTTCCGGGGTCGATCCCCGCGTGCGCGGGGGAGACGCCACCTCGTCGCCGGTGGCGGTGACGGGCAGGGGTCGATCCCCGCGTGCGCGGGGGAGACGCCAGGCGGCCGGCGGCGTAGCTGGTGGCCTGGGGTCGATCCCCGCGTGCGCGGGGGAGACCTGGTGGAACTGGACGGCACGCGGGTGGCGACGGGTCGATCCCCGCGTGCGCGGGGGAGACGAAGAACCCCCCCCCGCGGGGCGCTGATCCTGAGGTCGATCCCCGCGTGCGCGGGGGAGACTATCCGAGCATTGAGGTGTCGATATGCAGCAGGGGTCGATCCCCGCGTGCGCGGGGGAGACGGTTCGCCGCGGTCGGCACGCTGGCGACATACGGGTCGATCCCCGCGTGCGCGGGGGAGACGCGGACAGGTGCTCGCCGGAAATCTCCGGCGAGGGTCGATCCCCGCGTGCGCGGGGGAGACGATCTGCCGACCAGCACGCGGTATCCGGGTTCGGGTCGATCCCCGCGTGCGCGGGGGAGACCTGGAGATCGGCGATGCCCGCGACATCGAACGGGGTCGATCCCCGCGTGCGCGGGGGAGACTCGGGGCCTGCCTCGCCGAACACGCCGACGCCGGGTCGATCCCCGCGTGCGCGGGGGAGACCCGCAGGCATCCAGTGCCGCGTTGTTCGTGGGGGGTCGATCCCCGCGTGCGCGGGGGAGACCAGCAAAAGTATGGTGCGACGATCCGACCGTGGGGTCGATCCCCGCGTGCGCGGGGGAGACCTGGGGGCGTGGCATGGCCTGCTGGCCTCTGGAGGTCGATCCCCGCGTGCGCGGGGGAGACCCTAGTATCTAAGTCTCTGGCGATAAAGCCAAATTGTCAAAGAACCCTATTTCGCTCGGTATCAGCGTCTGCACGCAAGGAGCAGGCCGTCGGCTTCTTGGAAGTGGATGGGTGGGGTGCCCAATACGCGTATGGCCTGCCCACCGGGGATGCCACGCTCTTGCCACAGGAGGATCAGCGCGGCATCGCGTTCGTTAGGAAACCATTGTTCGAGCACCTGCCAGACGCGATTCCGTACTGCGGGGGAGAGGCGAGGGGCGCTATAGACGCCAGGTGCCAGTTCAAGCATTACAGAGGCCAAAAAACCGCGTATCCGCGGGGATACGTTACGGGTCACCACCACCGTCATCGACATCGAAGAGCTCCTTGATGCGGTCGATCATGCGGGGGATCAGCTTCTCCTGCCGGAAGAGCCTGGCGGCGCGTTGTCGAACCTCACGCTCCAGATGAGCGGCCTTGCCATCAGCGAGTGCACGCACTGCGCCAAACGCCAGCGGAAGGGTGATGTCGACACGGTACAGATCGGCCACATCCAGAGTGAAGGCATTGCTCGAATCTTCGTGGATGAAGCCCAGCGGTGGCAGCGCGCCGACGGCAGCGACGGCAATGTCGGCGGCGGCTTCCACGAACGTTGCCGCATGGTTGATTGCCTGGTTCGCCGGGTCTGCGCTGTTTGGATTGTCACGGTCATAGCGGCGCCCCTGCCAGGGAATGCCGAACCGTTGCGCAACGAGCTTGTAGCTCTCCTTCATGCGCGCGCCTTCGATGCCGCGCAGGGTTTCGATGTCGCGATGCGGCAGCACGCGCCCGAAGCGCCAGGCGTAGAGGCGGCGTGCGGTGTCGAGCCGCAGTTTTGCGTCGGCCCAGCGCTCGGCGTGGCGGCGGGCGACGTCGGAGCGGCCTTGCCCCATCGGCGGTGCGGTGTAGCTCTTGACGCCGCCTTCGCCGACGGCGGCGATCAGGGTGCCGTGGCGGGCGCAAAGGCGCAGCACATCCTGCGTCAGGCTGGTGCCCGGGCCGAGCAGAATCATCGACACCGCCTGATAGGGGATGGCGTAGTCGCCAGCGTCGAGCGTCTCGCTTTTGGCCGCCACGAAGCGCAGCGTGCCGTCCTCCACCGACAGCCTGCCGTACTCCAGCCACAACAGGCCGTGGCGGTCGGCGTGCGGGATGCGCGAGGCGGCCAGTCCCAGCCGCCCGTGCAACAGGCCAGGCGCGGGGCTCATCGCGGCGGGCTGAGCAGGACCATGCCAAAACCGAAGGCGCGATGGCGGCCGATGCCGCGGGCCAGTTGCGCCGCGAAGGCCGTGCCGTCCTGCACCACGGCATCCGCGCCAAACAGGGCCTGCGGCCGCTCGACGAGGCGGAGGCGGTTGCCGCCGTTGCGGGCGCGGCGCAAGAGCCGGCTGCGGGCGCTCATTCCCAGCAGTTCCACCTGTTCCAGCCGCAGCGCCTCGCCCCATTGGGCCATGAACCATTGGCGATAGACCTCGGCGCGTGGCGGTGTGGCCGCGCCCGTGCGGTCCAGCGCCCGCAGGTACACGTCTTTCTCCTCGTCGTCCTTGCGCGAAACGGGGCAGACCAGAACCTCCAGCCGCAGGCGCTGGCCACGACGCCACTCACCGGGCATGGGCTTGCTGGCCAGGCCTTCGGCATCCAGGGCCGCCCAGCCGCCGGGGGAGGCGAAGGCCTGCGCCCGCGCCAGAAGTTCTTCGGCGGGGATCCGGGCGTAGCCCAGCACCTCGTCGCGCCGCTCGAAGTAGCGGAAGGGCTTGGGCGCGTGTTCCCCGAACAGGGCCGCGAACCAAGCGTGCAGGGTGTAGCCCAGGGTTTCGTCTTCCTGGGCGATGCCGTGTTCATGGGCGAAGCGCAGCAGGCGCGGTGCATGGACGGGAATGCGCACGAGATGCAGCGCGCTCATGCCAGTACCTCCAGAAAGCCCACGGCATGGCGCTGCGTGCCGCGGTGGATGTTGTTGCGCCAGTCGCGCGGGGCGTAGCGCTCTTCGACCTGGGCACCTTGCCCCTCATCCAGCGGCCACAGGGCCGGGATGGGGCCGGGGCGCCGGCGCGGGCCGATATCGGCCAGTGGCTCGGCGGCGAGCGCGGCCCGCACCCCCTCCGCCTCGCGCCGCCCCAGCAGCAAGGGGCTCGCGGGCAGGCAGGGCTTGCGGCCGAGGAACAGCGGCCGGGCGGGAAAGCGCAATGCCTGCTCCAGGGCCGCAAGGCCGAGGTCGCCTTCTCCGTCCAGCGCCAGGGCGATGGTGGCGACGCCGTTGGCCCAGTGGTCGCGGTGGCGGATATGGGTGCCGGTGGCGTTCTTTTTGTCGCCTTTCCGATCCTCCCGGCGCCCACGCGTGGTCCAGCCGGTATCGACCAGGAAATCCTGCCCCAGGTCCACGGTCTGGTAGTCAGTCAGCAACTCCGGTTCGGCATCCCAGCGGGCGGCGAAGCGCAGCCGGTCCTGCAGGGCCTGCAGCCGGTGGGTGTCGCGGTGATCCCAGCCCAGGGCATTGCCCAAGAGGCCCGTGAGCATGGCCACGCCGGGGAAACGCCAGACCGGATGGTTCTGGTCCACCACCACGGCGCCGAAGCTCATCAAGGGCGCATCGAGGCGCAGCAGCAGTACGTCCATGCCGGGGCCTCATGCCTGGGGGCCAAAGATGGCATCCAGCGCCGCCGCCACGGCCTGCGGCACCGGCTGTTTGGGCGGGAGCTGCGCGGGCTGCTCGAGCGTGGTGGAGAGGTGTCGCGTCTCGCCCTCGGCTGGGTCGCCGTACATCGCATCAAGCTGCTTGACATAAGCCGCCAGGCGGCTGAGTGCCGCGTTGCGCAGGTCGCTCTTGCCTTCCGGGCGCAGGGCATCGAGGAAGGCGTTCGACAGCGCCCGCGGCTGGCTGCGTCCCGTTTCGAGGTAGAGCGCATCGGCCCAGGCGTAGGGCGCGGTGCTGCCCTTCTTCGCGCCGGGGCTCTGGCGCAGGATGCTGTCGATCAGGGCCTCCAGCACGCGCCGGGCGGTGCTGCCATCCTGGGCGCGCCAGTCCCTCGCCTCGCAGCCGGTGAGGTTGGAAACCAGCAGCGGTACATCCACGGCCACGTAGCCGTAGTACAGGCCGGCGCCCAGTTCAGCTTGGTTGGCGTGCGCCGCGCCAGTTTCATCTTCGCGGTTGAGGTCGTCCACCACCGTGAAATAGTCCATCTCGGTGTTGGCGGTGTGCACAGTGAAGGCATGCGCGACATGCACCGGGGCATCGACGCGGGCGAGCAGGTCGGAGGTGACCATGCGGCCGAAGAGTGCGGCGGTCAGGCCCGCGGCCGACTTGCTCATCGCCTTCAGGTTGTCTTTTTCCTCCTTGGATTTCAGCCGCTCCTCCAGCGCTTTCTTTGGGTCACCCGCCTGGCTGGCCTCGCGCAGCAGTTGCACGAAGTAGTCGGCTTCACGCAGCCCAAAGAGCACCGGCTGGTTCAGATCGCCACCTTCCTTGACGCCGCCGTCGATCACGGCTTTGGCCAGCGGCTCGATCAGGCTCTTGGCCAGGTCTTCTGGCACGCCGGCCGCGACGGCGCGCGGCAGCACAGTTCGGGTAAAGAAGGCGCGGGTGCGCTGCCCGTCAGGGAGTTCGGGCAGCCGGGGGGCGAGGTCCTCGCGCCAGTGCCGCTTCAGGCACTGCGAGGAGACGCGCAGCCGCACGGCGTTGCCGAAGGGAATGCGCTTGGCCAATCCTGCGTCATCGCGGTTCAGCAGGCTGGCGGGGTAGGCGGTGAGGGTGTGGATCTGCAGAAACATCAGCGGCTCCTTGCGGTGAGGATCAGTCGTTCTTGGGCAGATGGCGGTAGAAGGCCTGGGCGATGCGGCGATGCACGGCTTCGCGCTTGTCGGCGTCGGTGGTGAGCAGGAAGCGGGCGGCCTCGGTGAGGTCGAAGCGCTCGCCCTTGGCGGCGAGGAAGCGCACGGCGGCCATGAACAGGTCTGGCCGCACGTCGTCGGGGGCGGAGAGCAGCCGTTCCAGCCGGCCTTCGGCAAAGCCGCTTTCGGCCAGCGCTTGGCCCCAGGGGCGCCCGGGTGTGTGGGCCTCCGCGCCCAGCGTGGCAAGGCTCCAGGCCAGCTGCATCCAGGCTTGGGTCGCAGCCTCGGCGGGAAGGTCGGCGTCGATCTGGCGCAGCCACAGGCGGTAGAAGGCCAGCGGCAGCGGCTGGCCCGGCGCCCAGCGGCGCAGCGCGGCGCGGTCGCCATTGGGATAGTGCTCGGCGCCGATGGCATGCGCCAGGCGGCCCACGGTGCTGGCGAGGGGCGATGCCTTGGGGGATGTGGGGGCGGGTTCGCTCATACCGTTTGCTCCTCGGGTTCGGGGGTTTCGGTGGCGGCGCGCCCCGGCAGGGGCAGGCCGGCCTTGTGCAACATGCCGCGCCAGGCGCTCTGCGCCTGCGTCAGCGCCCGCCAGCGCCGGTTGGACGGCAGCGGCAGACGGGCGGCGGCCGCATCGAGCAGGGCCTGGCCGGCATCGACGAGGCGCTGCTGCCAGTCATGGCGCACCGCCTCATGGGCCTCGTCGGCGCCGCGCCAGAGGGTGGGGAAGTAGTGCGGTTCCCAGGTCTTTGCAAAGCCGGCGCGTGCCGCCTTGATCCATGTCTCGACGCGCTCGAAATCCGCTTTGTCCGGCCCGCCCTCGCTCAAGACCGTCAGCGCCGTGGCCAGGGCCCGTTGCACGTCCTTGGCATCGCCCAGCAGCTGCTGCCCGAGTTTCCCCAGCGTCTCCCGGTTCGCCTTTTGCAGCAGGGCGCGGCGGGCTTTGGCGGGAACGGGGATCTGGGCGCGGTGAAAGCCTTCCGTGGTGCCCTGCCCGCGCACCAGGCAGGACGCCACGAACCAGCCATCGCCCTCACCTGCCGGTGGCCGTTGCAGCGGGGTGAGCTCGAAGCCCTGTTCGAACAGCAGGTCGGTTAGGCGCTGGGGGGTGAATCCGTCATCGGAAAGGGTGAGGGCGGATCGACCTTTCTTTTTGTCGCCGACGTTGATGGCGGTCCAGGGGTCGCCGATGTCGCCGTTCTCGGCCGTCTTGGGGCCGATCTGCCGCGCCTCGCTGGTGGCCCCCAGTGCCATCAACCCGCCCTCTGCACGCGGCCACAGGCGGATCGGGCGGGCGGCTTCGATGAACCAGGGTTCGAGCTGATCGAGGCTAAGGTGGTGCTGCTTGCGGTTCCAGTGGGTCAGCCAGGTGAGCACGATGCCGCGCTGCGGATAGCGCGACTCGCGGCAGACTGGCTCGCGAAGGCGGGCGAGCGCCCGGGTTTCGTCGGCGAATCGGGCCGAGGGGTGGAGGTCGCGCACCCAGGCGGCGATGCTGCGGCTGGCAAATCCGCCGTTCATGCGCACGATGCCGTAGTTGCCCTTGCCGAGAAAACCACTGGTGGTCTGCAACACCACCAACGCGAAAATCCAGGCCTCCACCGAATCCGCCGTGACGCGCGCCATCTTGACGTCGTGGTTCTTGGCGGTGACGAGCACGTCCAACTCATCCGGCGAGCTGGCCTTGGGGTCGAACACGGTCTGCCCGCGGCTGGTTTTCACCCCGTAATCTGCCGCCTCGGCCTCCCAGCTTTTCCACGGGTGCTGCATGAAGGCCGGCTTGGTTACGTCCTCCACCACCAGCTGCCAGGCCTCGGGAATACCGTCGGACAGATCGAGCAGTCCCTCGCGCCAGTAGGCCGCGTCGGTGGGCAGGGCGTTGGTGGGGCGTCGCGCCTGGATGCTGGCGGCCAGCTGCACCAGGAACACATGCCAGGGGTCGGCCTGATGGGCGCGCAGCCCGGTGTAGCCCTCGATCTGGCCGGCGCTCAGCGCAGCCAATAACTCGGGCAAATTCAGGCGCTGCGATCCCTGCGCGGTGCGCACGCCGATCAAGGGGTCATTGAGCAAGTCGTGCATCGTTTTTCTCCAGGCCGAGGCGGGTATAGCGGAAGGCCGTCTCACCGATTGAGAACGAGAAGCCCGCAGCCTCCTGTCGTCCCTGCACTTGCTCGGGCACGTTGCGCTCGCCAAGCCAATGCGCGGGGATCGAGATGCGCGAGATCATCGCGCCAAGGGGCGAACGCATCGGCGCGGCCAACGGGATGTCGAAGGTCGGTCGGCCAAGGCGGGTGAGCACGCGTTCGCCTTTGTCGGCGTAGTGCAGGTCGCCGAACGGCCGGTCGTCGACGACCGAGCGCAGCGCCTGGCGGATTTCGCTGAGTTCTTTGCCTTCGATGGCCGCGCCGTGCGCCGGCCAAGGTTCGGGCAACCGGGCGAAGCACTCCGGATGGGTGGCGGCTTCGATGCGCGCGCGGGCCTGGGCCGGGAGCCGCAAGACGGGATCTGCGGCCAGCGATTGCCAGGTCAGCGCGAGGACGCGCCCGTCCGGGTAGACGCTGCCCAGCCCGGCCGGGCCGCACAGCAACCCATCGCGGGTAAGGAGGGCGTCGAGGTCGCGGTCGGGCACGCGCACCAGCACCCGCGGCGTCTCGAAGCCCTTGGGGCGCTCGGCACGGGTGTGCCGGTGCAGGCGGCCGATGCGCTGAATCAGCACGTCCATCGGCGCCAAGTCGGTGATCAGCCAGTCGGCATCGATGTCCAGGCTCTGCTCCAGGGTCTGCGTGCCGACGAGCAGGCGAGGGCCGGCGGGGGAACCTTTGCCCAGCTGTGCCGTCACGGCCGCATCGAGCCGTTCGCGGTCTTCGCGCGCGAAGCGGCCGTGATGCGGACAGCGCACGCCATCGAGGCCGAACAGGGCGGGTAGCAGCTCGGGGTGATGTTGCTCCAGATACGCCTCGACGCCGCGGAACAACGCATTGGCCCGCGCCACGGTGTTGCACACCACCAGCACCCGCGCGCCGGCTTGCAGCGCCGCGGCCAGATCCGGCAATAGCGCGTCGTCGTGCGTCAATGTCGGCGATGTCGTCACCTCGATACGGCGCTCGCGCGGGGCGGGCATCGGCCAGGCGCCTTGCCGCGCGGACAGCAAGGGATAGGGTCGTTGCACGGCCTGGGCAAACGGCACCGGGTCGCGTTCGAAATACGCCGCGGCAGCGGATTCGCCGAGGGTCGCCGACAGCAGCAGCGCCCAGCCGCCGCGGGCGAGATGCCCGCGCAACAGCGCGCGCAGCACCTCGCGCATGTAGGGGTCGGAAGCATGGACTTCATCGACCACCAGCAGATGCCGATCCAAGCAGACCGAGCGCAGCAGGCTGTGCTTGACCTGCAGGGCCGACAGCAGCGCCTGGTCGATGGTGCCGACCGCGATCGGCGCGGCGAGGAAGCGCTTGGGCCGCTCGGCCGACCACAGGCGCTCGCGGCGCTGATCGGCCGCGCTGTCGTCCCACAGCGTGCCCTGCGGGTCGGTCAGCATCGTGCCGACCGCCTGTCCGTCCACCTGGACATAACCAGGGGCGGCCAGCAGCACCGGTCCAGGACGGTCGTCACCGTCGAAAGCGGAGTGCACGGCCGCGAGTACCCGGCCATACAGCTCGCGCGCCGCTACGCGCGTGGGCAAGGCGAAGTACAGCCCATCGACCTTTCCTTGCGCGTACAGACGGAAGAACCAGGCCAATGCCGCTTCGGTCTTGCCCGAGCCGGTGTCGGACTCGGCCAGCAGCAGCCGGGTGTCCTCATCGGGGGCGATCTCCCCGGCCAGCGCGGCTTGCAACGGCGTGGGGCAGAACTTGAACGTGTCTTTGAACGGCTTGGGCTGGCGATGCGGCGGAGGCGACAGCCCGATGCTGCGCAAGGCCCGCCGCGCTGCCGCCCGAGCCAGCGCCATGCGGTCTTCGGTCGGGCTGGCCCGATAGGGGAAGAACTGCGTGTCCGAGCCGATCCAGTCGGCCAGCATCACCAGCCCGGCAAAACGCTGTTGCAGCGCAGCAGTGGCGTCGATCGGCGGAATGTCGGGGTCGAAAGCCGCAGGAAACACGTTGCGTGCGGCCGCTGCCAGGGCATCGAGCGCCGCCAGCGGGTCGTAGCCAGAAGCAGCGGTCCACCAGCGCCTGGCCGAGCGGTCGATGCCAGCACCGCGATAGTCGTTTTTCGATACCGGGCGGCCGTGATGGGAGACGCTGGCCAGCAGCACTTGCAGCGCCTGTTCCTCGTCGCCGAACCAGCCGGCAATATCGGTCAGCAGCGCGGTCCATCCGGGCGGCCGGAGGTCTTGCAGGTCGAACAGCAGGGCCGCGGCTTCAAGCACATGCCCCGCGGTGTCGCGCGGGGCTGGATCGATCTTGGCCTGGAAGCCGCGGTTGCACTTGCCGAAGTCATGCAGGAAAGCGACGACGGCAAGGCGGTCACACTGGGTGGGGCTGAGGGTTCCGAGCCGTGCGATCAGTGGCAGATCGCACAGATGGCGGAATGTGACGGCGACATCCAGGCAATGGTCGGCCAGCGGGTGACGATCACCGCCGGCTGGACGGAATTTTCCCCAGGGCGGCTGCGGCTTCATGGCATCCATGCAATACACCCCCTTTGGGTGGCCGCGTGAGGCGATTATTCCTTGATCGCAGCGCTCACGGATACCAAGCAACGGTATCAGAACTGTGGTCTGAAGGATGACCCTGAAGCCTGCCGCTATCCCCTAGGCAGCGGATTCTTCTCGCTTTCCGCCACGCCGATCCAGTCGTCCGGCGTCAGCACCGGCAGGCCGTGGGCGCGGCGGGCCTTGTCGCACTGCGGGCTGGGCTGGCCGAATTCCCAAGAGGCGGGCACTTCGCGGCAGACCGAGGGGCGGTGGGGATGGATGGTGCAGCGCGCGTGGCGGCCGATGTCGGCGTCCAGCGCCACGCAGCGGATCGGCGGGGCGTAGGTGCCACGCATGCACAGGCGGTGGGCGTCCACGCGTTCGGTGAGCGCGGCCGGCACCCCGCCCGGGGTCACCGCGTCCGATTCCATCCAATGGAAGGCGACGCGGTATTGGGTGCAGCAGGCGCCGCAGGTCAGGCAGGGATGCATGCGCGGGCGATGCGCGGCGGGCGGGGCGGTGATTGTTCGCCGCGGGATGCCGCCGCGCAAGCCGCGGGCGTGGGCGCGCGAGCGGCGATAATGCCGGCATGAGCGAACCCTGCAACATCGCCGCGGCGCTGCCGCGGCTGGCGCGCGAGCGCCCGGACCAGGTGGCGATGCGCTGCCCCGGCGCCGGCGGCCGCTACGATCTGGCGCTGACCTATGCCGAGCTCGATGCGCGCAGCGATGCGATCGCCGCCGGCCTGGCGCGGCGCGGGATCGTGCGCGGCACCCGCACGGTGGTGATGGTGCGGCCCACCCCGGAGTTCTTCCTGCTGATGTTCGCGCTGTTCAAGGCCGGCGCGGTGCCGGTGCTGGTGGATCCCGGGATCGACAAGCGCGCGCTCAAGCAGTGCCTGGACGAGGCACGGCCGCAGGCGTTCATCGGCATCCCGCTGGCGCTGCTGGCCAAGACGCTGCTCGGCTGGGCGCGCGCGGCGCGGGTGCGCATCAGCACCGGGCGCTGGCCGCTGCTGGCGGATGCGACCCTGGCCCGGGTCGAGGCCGAGGGCGCCGGCGCCGGGCCGCAGCTGGCCGCGACCGACGGCGAGGAGGTTGCGGCGATCGTGTTCACCAGCGGCAGCACCGGCGTGCCCAAGGGCGTGGTGTACCGGCACCGCCACTTCGTGGCGCAGATCGCCATGCTGCGCGAGGCGTTCGGGATCGCGCCGGGCGGGGTGGATTTCCCCACCTTCCCGCCGTTCGCGCTGTTCGATCCGGCGCTCGGCCTGACCAGCATCATCCCGGACATGGACCCCACGCGCCCGGCGCGCGCCGACCCGCGCAAGCTGCACGCGGCGATCGCGCGCTTCGGCGCCGACCAGCTGTTCGGCTCGCCGGCCCTGATGCGCGTGCTCGCCGACCATGGCCAGCCGCTGCCGACCCTGCGCCGGGTCACCAGCGCCGGTGCGCCGGTGCCGCCGGACGTGGTGGAGCGGATGCTGGCCCTGCTGCCGGAGCAGGCGCAGTTCTGGACGCCCTACGGCGCCACCGAATGCCTGCCGGTGGCGGTGATCGAGGGCCGCGAGCTGCTGACCCTGCGCGCCCGCACCGAGCATGGCGCCGGCACCTGCGTCGGGCGCCCGGTGGCGGGCAATACGGTGCGCATCATCCGCATCGACGACGGCGCGATCCCCGACTGGCACGATGGCCTGCAGGTCGCGCCGGGGCAGGTGGGCGAGATCACGGTCGCCGGCCCCAGCGCCACCGATGCCTACTTCAACCGCGACGCGCAGACCGCGCTCGCCAAGATCCGCGAGGCCCTGCCCGGCGGCGGCGAGCGCATCGTGCACCGCATGGGCGACCTCGGCTGGTTCGACGCCGAGGGCCGGCTGTGGTTCTGCGGGCGCAAGTCGCAGCGGGTGGTGGTGGACGCGCACACCATCCTGTGCACCGAGCAGGTGGAGCCAGTGTTCAACAGCCATCCCGAGGTGGCGCGCAGCGCGCTGGTCGGGGTGGGGGCGAAGGGCGCGCAGGTGCCGGTGCTGTGCGTGGAGCTGGCGGAGGGCGTGCGGGCGGGCGCCTGGCCGCGGATCGCCGGGGAGTTGCGCCAGCGCGCCGACGGCTTCGTGCACACCGCCAAGATCGCGCACTTCCTGCACTATCCCAGGCCGTTCCCGGTGGACATCCGCCACAACGCCAAGATCGGCCGCGAAAAACTAGCGGCCTGGGCGGCGCGCCAGCTGCACAAGGAGATCGCATGAACGTGTTGGTGACCGGCGGCGGTGGCTTCCTCGGCCAGGCGCTGTGCCGCGCGCTGCTGGCGCGCGGGGCGCGGGTGACCAGCGTCAGCCGCAGCCGCTATCCGGCGCTGGATGCACTCGGCGTGCAGCAGGTGCAGGCCGATCTGGCCGACCGCGAGGCGGTGCTGCGCGCATTTTCCGGCGGCTACGACGCGGTGCTGCACAACGCCGCCAAGGCCGGGGCCTGGGGCCCGCAGGCCGAGTACTTCCGCGCCAACGTGCTCGGCACCCGTCACGTGCTGGAGGCCTGCCGCATGCATGGCATCCGCCGGCTGGTCTACACCTCGACCCCGAGCGTGACCCACCGCGCCACCCGTCCGGTGGCCGGCGGCAGCGCCGACACGGTGCCCTACGGCGAGGACGTGAAGGCGCATTACGCCGCGACCAAGATCGTCGCCGAGCGCGAGGTGCTGGCGGCCAACGACGCGACGCTGGCCACCGTCGCCCTGCGCCCGCGCCTGATCTGGGGGCCGGGCGACAACCACATCCTGCCGCGGCTGGTCGCGCGCGCGCGCGCCGGGCGCCTGCGCCTGGTCGGCGACGGCAGCAACCTGATCGACTCGACCTACATCGACAACGCCGCGCAGGCGCATCTGGACGCCCTCGAGCATCTCGCGCCCGGTGCGGCCTGCGCCGGGCGCGCCTACTTCATCAGCAACGGCGATCCGCGCAGCCTGCGCGAGACGCTCAACGCGCTGTTGCGCGCGGCCGGTGCGCCGGAGGTGCAGGCCTCGCTCCCGTTCGGCGCCGCCTATGCGATCGGCGCGGTCTGCGAGGGCCTGTGGCGGGCGCTGCCGCTGCGCGGCGAGCCGCCGCTGACGCGCTTCCTGGCGGAGCAACTGGCCACCACCCACTGGTATTCGATGGCCCCGGCGCAGCGCGACTTCGGCTATGTGCCGCGGGTCGGGTTCGAGGAGGGGCTGCGCCGGCTGCAGGCGGCGTGGCAGGGCGGCTGAGCGCGGCGGCCGGCCACGCCGCCTACAATGGCGCGATGACGCCGCTGCCCTTCGACTGGAAGCCACTCGCCGGGCGCGCGCTGGAGCGTGCGCTCAACCGCCTGCTGGCACTCGATCCGGACACCCGCGCCGCGCTGGCGGCGCTGGACGGGCGCCGGGTGTCGCTGCAGTTGGCGGCGCCGCCGCTGGCGCTGCAGATCCGGGTGGACGGCGCGGCGCTGCGGGTCGGCCCGCCGGATCCGGCGCAGGCCCCCGACCTCGGCGTGCGCGCCACCCTCGGCGCGCTGCTGCGCCAGCTGCCGCCGCTGCGCGAGGCCGGCGCCGCGCCGGTCGGGCAACTGCGGATCGAGGGCGATGCCGAGCTGGCGCGCCGCTTGCAGCAGCTGGCGCGCGGCTTCGATCCGGACTGGCAGCAGCCGTTCGTGCAGGTGTTCGGCGAAGTGCTGGGGGTGCAGGTGGCGGATGCGCTGGCGGCCGCGCTGCGCGGGGCTGGCCGCGCCGGGCGCGGACTGGCGCAGATGGGCGCCGAGTACCTGACCGAAGAGGGCCGCGACGTGGTCGGGCGCGCGGAGCTGGAGGCCTTCCACGACGACGTGGACGCGCTGCGCGACGATGTCGAGCGGCTGGCGGCGCGGATCGCGCGCCTGCGCCGCGCGCGGGGCCTGCCGGCATGAGGCCGGCGCTGCGCGCGTGGCGGATCGGCCGGGTGCTGCTGCGCTACCGCCTCGACACCCTGCTCGACGATACCCCGGCCGAGCGCTGGCTGCGGCTGATGCGGCCGCTGGTGCCGCGCGCCTCCGGCGAGGTCGCGCGGCTCGGGCGCGGCGCGCGCCTGCGCCTGGCGCTGCAGGAGCTGGGGCCGATCTTCGTCAAGTTCGGGCAGGTGCTGTCCACCCGCCGCGACCTGGTGCCGGCGGACATCGCCGACGAACTGGCGCTGCTGCAGGACCGGGTGGCGCCGTTCCCCGGCGCGCAGGCGCAGGCGCTGGTGGAACAGGCGCTGGGGCGGCCGATCGCCGAGCTGTACGAGGCGTTCGACCCGCAGCCGCTGGCCTCGGCCAGCATCGCCCAGGTGCACGCCGCGCGCCTGCCCGGCGGGCGCGAGGTGGTGGTCAAGGTGCTGCGCCCGGACATCGGCGCGCAGATCGCCGCCGACATCGCGCTGCTGGCGTGGCTGGCGCAGCTGGTCGAGCGCACCCATCCCAACGCCGACAAGATCCGTCCGCGCGCGATCGTGGCCGAGATCGAGAACACCCTCGCCGCCGAGCTCGACCTGCAGCGCGAGGCCGGCAACGCCAGCCTGCTGCGGCGCAACTGGGCCGGCTCGCCCGACCTGTACGTGCCGGAGGTGATCTGGAGCCACACCGGCGAGCGCGCGCTGACCATGGAGCGCGTGCGCGGCATCCCGGCCGACGACATCGCCGCGCTGGATGCCGCCGGGATCGACCGCAGGGCGCTGGCGGCCAAGGGCGTGCGCGTGTTCTACCAGCAGGTGTTCCGCGACAACTTCTTCCACGCCGACGCCCACGCCGGCAACATCTGGGTCGATCCCGACCCGCAGCGGCGCGCCAACCCGCGCTTCATCGCGCTGGACTTCGGGATCATGGGCCAGCTCTCGCGCGAGGATCAGTACTGGCTGGCCGAGAACTTCATGGCCATCTTCAACCGCGACTACCGGCGGATCGCGGAGCTGCACGTGCAGGCCGGCTGGATGCCGGCGCACATCCGCCTCGACGAGCTGGAGGCGGCCGCGCGCGCGGTGTGCGAGCCGTACTTCACCCGCCCGCTGGCGCAGATCTCGCTGGCGGAGGTGCTGTCCAAACTGTTCCGCACCGCGCAGCGCTACGAGCTGACCCTGCAGCCGCAGCTGATCCTGCTGCAGAAGACCCTGCTCAACATCGAGGGCGTCGGCCGCCAGCTCGATCCCGACCTCGACATCTGGGCGGTGGCGCGCCCGGTGCTGGAGCAGATCCTGGCCGAGCGCTACAGCCCGCAGCGGCTGCTGGCCGAGTTCCGGCGCCGGCTGCCGGAGCTGGTCACCCACGCCCCGGAGATGCCCGGGCTGGTGTACGCCTGGCTGCAGCAGCAGGTGCAGGGCCGGCACGAACTGCAGATGCGCTCGGCCGACGTGCGCGCGATCGCGCAGGGCCTGCTCGGCCTGCAGCGGCGGGTGGTGGCCTCGATCCTCGGGGTCGGCCTGTTGATCGTGGCGGCGGTGCTGTACGTGATGGATGCCGGCGGCCCGCGCCTGCTGGCGCTGCCGGTCTCGACCTGGATCGCCGGCCTCGGCGGGCTGTGGGCGCTGCTGGCGGCGTGGCCGCCGCGGCCGCGCTAGGCATGGCGGCTCCCTGCGCGGATCCGCTGCCGGTGCTGTACCGCGATGCTTGGCTCGCAGTGGTGGTCAAGCCGGCCGGGCTGATGGTGCACGCCAGCGCATTGGCGCGCGGCGAGACCGACTTCCTGGCCGACCGCCTGCGCGCGCAGTTCGCCGCGCCGGTGCACCTGCTTCACCGGCTGGACCGCGCCACCAGCGGCTGCCTGCTGCTGGCGTTCGACGCGGAGACCGCCGGGGCGCTCGGGCGTGCGTTCATGGCGCAGGCGGTGGAGAAGGACTATTGGGCGATCTGCCGCGGCTGGCCGCGCGAGTGCGCATTCGTGGTCGACCACCCGCTGGACGGCGGGCCCGGCAAGCCGGCGAAGAAGCCCGCGCTGACCGAGTTCGAGGTGCTGGCCACCTGCGAGTTGCCGCTGCCGTCGGCGGGGTTTACGACCTCGCGCTATGCCTGGCTGCGCGCGCGCCCGCGCACCGGGCGCTTCCGCCAGATCCGCCGCCACCTCAAGCACATCTCGCACCACCTGATCGGCGACACCAGCCACGGCGACGGCCGCCACAACCGCCAGTTCCGCCAGCTCGGCATCCACCGCATGCTGCTGCACGCGCGCCGGCTGGCGTTCGCGCACCCGCACGGCGGCCACGCGGTCGTGGTCGAGGCGCCGGTGGATGCCGAGTTCGCGCGCGCGCTGGCGCTGTTCGCGCCGCCCGCGGCCGGCGGATGAGGTCGCCGGCGTGGTGCTGGCCGCCAACCCGCCTACAATCCGCCGCATGCGGGTGGGGACCCTGGACATCGACGATGCCGAACTGGTCGAGCGCTTCGTGCGCGCGTCCGGCCCCGGCGGGCAGCACGTCAACAAGGTCGCCACCGCGGTCGAACTGCGCTTCGACGTCGCCGGCTCGCCGTCCTTGCCGGACGCCGTGCGCGTGCGCCTGCTCGCGCGCCGCGACCGCCGGGTGACCGCGGACGGCGTGCTGGTGATCGCCGCGCAGCGCTTCCGCACCCAGGAGCGCAACCGCGCCGATGCGCGCGCACGCCTGGCCCACTTCATCGAAGCCGGCCTGCAGGCGCCGAGGCCGCGGATCGCCACCCGGCCCACCCGCGCTTCGAGGGAGCACCGCCTGGGCGAGAAGCGCAGCCGGGCGGCGATCAAGCAGGGCCGCGGCGGGCGGGGCTGGGAGTGAGGCCGATGCCGGAGGCCGCGCCGCCGCGGATCCCGCCGCTGCCGCCGCAGGTGCCGCGGATGCCGCGCAACCGCGTGCTGGAATGGCTCGGGCGCGCGGTGCTGCGGCTCGGCGGCTGGCGCATCGAGGGCCAGTTCCCGGACCTGCCGCGGGTGGTGGTGATCGCCGCGCCGCATTCCTCGAACTGGGACGGCATCTGGGGCTTCGCCGCCAAGCTCGCGCTCGGCATCCGCCTGACCGTGCTCGGCAAGCACACCCTGATGCAGGTGCCGCTGCTGGGCCCGCTGCTGCGCTGGCAGGGCGTGATCGGGGTCGACCGGCGCGCGCCGCACGGCGTGGTCGAGCAGGCGATCGCGCTGCTGCGCGGGCAGCCGCGGCTGTGGTACGCGATCGCGCCGGAGGGCACGCGCAAGCCGGTGGAGCGCTGGAAACCCGGGTTCTGGCGGATCGCCAAGGGGGCCGGGGTACCGGTGCTGCCGGCCTATTTCGACTACCCGCGGCGGGTGATCGGGATCGGCCCGCCGTTCACGCTGGGCGAGGACATGGCCGCCGACATCGCGCGCATCCAGCGCTGGTACCGGCCCTGGCGCGGCCGCCACCACGACGTGGTGCAGCCGCCGGACTGAGGGCGCGGGCCGCGGTGCGCGACCCGCGCCGCCGCGCTCAGTCGAGCCGGCCGCCGCCGAACTTGTAGGTGAACTCGAGGAAGTAGGTGCGGCCCTGGGTGTCGAACCAGGCGATGTCGTAGTACGGGTAGCTGGTGTAGGTCGGGTCCTTGGGCGGCATCGCGTCGGTCAGGTTGACCACGCTCAGCGCCAGCCGCGCGTGCTCGCCGAAGCGGTACTGCACGCTGCCGTTGTAGCGCCAGGTCGCCGGGATCCACGGGCCGGGGTCGCCGGGCTCCCACACCTTGTCGTACGACCAGCCGTTGGGCAGGCGCCCGAGGCGGTTGCCGGTGAGCGAGACCGTCCACGCCTCGCGGTCCCACCACAGGCGCGCGCTGGCCTTGGTGCGCGGGATGTCGTAGCCGCTGTTGACGGCGAACTGGTCGATCACCGGCTCGTCCGGATACACCCGGATCTCGTGCCGGCGCACCCAGGTGTAGCTGCCGCTGAAGCCGAAGCGGCCCCAGCCGGTGTCCCACTTCAGGTTGGCGCTGGCGTCCACGCCGCTGGTGCGCTCGCGGGCGATGTTGATCGGGTTGACGTACACGCTGTAGATGCGCCCGGTGGGGGTGCGCACGATCCGCGCGAAGGTGTCGCGGCAGATCGCCGAGGCCGGGTCCAGCTGGCCGGTGCGGCAGCGCCATTCGTTCTGCATCACCTCGTTCGCGCGCAGGTCCTCGACCTGGTTGCGCATGTCGATGTCGAACCAGTCCAGCGAGACGTCGACCGCCGCCGACGGCGACCACACCAGCCCGGCGGTCCAGGAGGTGCTGGTCTCGGCGTTCAGGGCGCGGTTGCCGGCGCGGCCGCGGATGATGCCCTGGTCGTTGTAGCTGCAGTCCTCGATCGGCACGCCCGGCTCCTCGCTGGCGCAGCGGTAATAGTCGATCACCGTGGTCTCGTCGTTGCCGGGGCCGGCGAACACATAGTGCAGGTCGGGCGCGCGGAACGCGGTGCCGTAGGAGCCGCGCACCAGCAGGCTGCGCAGCGGGCGCCACTCGATCCCGCCGCTCCAGGTGGCCTTGCCGAGGCTGCGCCCGGCGAAGCGGTACTGGTCGTAGCGGCCGGCCAGGCTGAGGTTGAGCGAGGCCAGCACCGGCATGCGCAGCTCGCTGGCCAGCGCCCAGCGGTCGCGGCTGCCCTTGCCGTCGGAATCCTTCCAGCTGTAGTAGTAGTACTGCAGCGCCAGCGGGTCGGGCTTGAGGTCGTAGCGCTGGTGCCCGAGCTCGGCGGTGGCGGCGAAGCCCGCGCTGCCGCCGGGCAGCGCGAACAGCTCGCCCTGGGTCAGGGTCAGGGCCAGGGTCTGGGTCGCCGATTCGGGGTGGTAGGTGGTGGTGGCGGCGATGCTGTCGTACTCGGCGCGGGTGAGCGGGGTGTACAGCCGCGCCGGATCGGCGTCGTAGATCGGCAGGCCGTCGCCGTCGTAGCCGAGCAGCGGACCGAGGAACAGCGCGTTGGCCTTGGCCGCCACGATCTGCGGCCAGCGGATGCGGGCCTTGTACTGCGAGTGGCTGAACGACAGCTCCCAGTCCCAGTCGCGGGCAAAGGTGCCGCGCAGGCCGGTGGTGGCGCCGAAGGTGTTCTGCACCGTGCGCACCATGCCGTTGCCGAGGCCGCCCATCTCCTCCAGGGTGAACACCCGCTGCCAGTACTCCACCTGGTCGGTGGCCTGGTTGTAGAAATAGCCCTCCTCGTTGCCGTCGGCCTGCATCAGCGACCACGAGCGCGGGCTGCGGAACAGTGCCACCGAGTGCCGGCCCAGCTGCAGGTCGGCGAACCAGCGGGTGCCGCCGGCGAAGTCGTAGTGCAGCGAGGCGTAGGTGTTGATCCCGTCGCGCTTGCTCAGCATGGTGCGGTAGGCGACCGAGGCCGGGCTGCCGCAGTAGTAGCCGTAGCCGCGCCGGCGGCTGTACTGCATGGTGCCCTGGTTGAGGTAGGCCAGCGCATCGCAGGTGGCCTGGCCGGGGTCGATGTAGTCGTCGTAGTAGTCGGTGATCAGGAAGTTGCGCGGCGGGTAGCCGTAGCGCGCCGGGTTGGGCGCGTCCAGGCTGGAATCCTGCTGCTTGCGCTGGAAGCCCCACAGCGGTTCCTGGCGGCGGTATTCCAGCCCGGCGATCAGGTCGAAGCCGCCGCGGCTGAAGCCGCCGGACAGGTTGAGCACGTTCGAGATCGCATCGTTGCGCGCGGTCGCGCCGATCCGGTAGCTCAGGGTGGTGCCGTCGGCGCGCTGCTTGAGGATGAAGTTGACCACCCCGGAGATCGCGTCGGAGCCGTAGATCGCCGAGGCGCTGCCGGTCAGGATTTCGATGCGGTCGATCATGCCCAGCGGGATGCCGGAGACGTCGGTGAAGTTGCTGCGGCCCTGGAACGGCAGCGGGAAGTCGGCGATCCGGCGGCCGTTGACCAGCACCAGCGTGTGGTTGGGGCCGAGCCCGCGCAGGTCCACCTGCTGCGCGCCGGGCGAGAAGTCGGCGCCGCCCGCGGACTGCTGGCTCTGGGTCTCGCCGCCGTTCTGGGTCAGCGCGCGCAGCACCTCCGGCACCGTGGTGTAGCCGGCGGCCTGGATGTCCTGCGCGGTCATCACCGTGATCGGCGCCGGCCCTTCCACCTCGCTGCGCGGGATGCGCGAGCCGGTCACCTGCACGGTCTGCAGCTCGGTCACCGGGGCGGCCGGTTCGGCCGCGGCCGCCGGCGGGCGGGACGCGGCCGGGCGCGCCGGCGGCGCGGCCTGCGGCACGATCAGCACCGCCCCGGAGGCGTCCGTGCGCGCGGCGAAGCCGCTGCCGGCCAGCACCCGCGCCAGCCCGTCGCCGGGGCTGAGCGCGCCGCGCACGCCATTGCTGCGCGCGCCCCGGAGCTGGTCGGCGCGGTACACCAGCTGGGTGCCGGACTGACGGGCGTAGGCGTCCAGCGCGGCGGCGAGGTCGCCGGCCGGGATGTCGAAGCGGACGATCGGGCTTTGCGCCTGCGCGGCGAGCGCGGCCGAACAGGCCAGCGCCAGCAGCACGGCGCGCAACGGGCGGTGCGACGGCATGCGTGGGTTCCCCGGCGCGCCCGACGGGGCGCGTTCCTGTGCTGGTGACGAACCAGCCGCGCGCATCCCCCAAGCGCAGCGCCGGCGCGCGGCCTCAGCGCGGGTAGAGCAGGATGCGCTCGCCCTGGCGCTCGGCGCGCACCGGCCAGCCGGCCTCCAACAGGCGCACGAAGCCGGCCTGGTTGTCGCGCCGGAAGCGCCCGCCGATGCGCAGCGTGGCCAGCGCGGGATCGGCCAGCACCAGCGGCTGCGGCGCGTAGCGGTTGAACTCGGCCACCGCTTCCGCCAGCGGGGTGTCGGCGAACACCAGCCAGCCCTGCTGCCAGTCGAGCAGGCGCGCGGCCGCGTCCGCCGGCAGGCTGCGCAGCAGCACTCGTCCGGCCTCGACCTCGGCCACGCTGCCGGCCGGCAGCAGGGTCGAGGGCTGCGCTGGGTCGGCCGCCTGCAGGCGCACGCGGCCTTCGGTCACCACCACCCGCAGGGTGCCCGGCAGGTCGTGGCGGACCGCGAAGCGGGTCCCGACCGCGGTGACCGCATAGCCACCGGCGCTGACCACGAACGGACGCGCCGGATCCTTGGCGACCGCGAACAGCGCCTCGCCGCGCTCGAGGGTGACCGCGCGGCGATCCGGCGCATAGCGCACCGCGATCCGGCTGGCGCCGGCCAGGGTCGCCTGCGAGCCGTCGGCCAGGGCGTGGGTGGCGACCTCGCCGCGCGCGCTGGCGTACACCACCGGCGCAGGCGGCCGCGGCGCGGGCGCCTGCGGCTGCAGCAGCAGGAGCAGGAGCGCCGCCACCCCCAGCAGGCCCGCGGCCAGGGCGCGCCACGCGCGGCGCTCCCCCCGCCCGGCGGGCGATGCGGACGGTGGCCGCATGGCGACCGCGGCCAGCAGTTGGGCGCGCCGGTCCGCCGGCGGTGCCGCCCACTGCCCGCGCGCCGGCACCCCCTTGCCGCGCCAGCCGGCGCCCAGCGCTTGCAGCCGATCGCTGGCCTGCCAGGCGTCCTGCAGGCGCAGGAAGGCGACCCGGTGGCGCGCATCCTGTGCCAGCCATGCCTCCAGCGCGGCGGCATCGGCATCCGCCCATGCGCCGGCGTCGCGGCGCGCCAGCCACGCCGCGGCCGCAGCCTCGATCCGCGCGGCCGCGCCGGTGTCAGTCGGAGGACTGGCCATTCCGATGTTCCGCGCCGGAGCGCGCCTCCGCGACGGCGGCATCCACCGCGCCCTCGCCGCCGAACAGGGCGTCGGCGAGCAGGCGCATGCCGCGGGCGATGTGGTTCTCCACGGTCTTCTCGCTGATCCCCAGGCGTTCGGCCACGTCCTTCTGCGACAGTTGCTCGACCCGCCGCAGCCACACCACCTCGCGGCAGCGGTCGGGCAGGGCGTCGAAGGCGCGCGCCAGCCGCTGCAGGGCCTGGCGGCCGCCGCACCAGCGGTCGGGCGCGCACTCGTCGATCAGGACGAACGACGGGTCGAGATCACCCAGCGGCTCGATCGAGACCACCCGCGCCCGCCGCAGGCGGTCGGTGAGCAGGTGGCGGGCGCAGGTGAACAGGAACGCGCGCGGCTGCGCCGGGCGCTGGCGCGCCGCGGCCTCGTACACCCGCGCATAGGCCTCCTGGCACAGGTCGCGGGCGTCCTCGCGCCCGGGCAGGTGGCGCTGCAGGTAGCGCAGCAGCGCCGCCTCGTGCACCAGCACCTGCTCCACGAACCAGCGGTCGAGCCCCTCGGACATGCCCGCACCATAGCCGAGCCGGCATGGCTGGGGGAAATCGGGCCACACTTCGTCCCAAGCCAGAGGCAAGCGACGCGAGGGGACGCGATGGGCTGGATCCGGGGCATGGCATGGGGGCTGGCGGCGCTGCTGGCGTGGGCGCCGGCGCGCGCGGCGGACGTGGACCACTACCTGCTCGGCGATCCGGCCGCGCCGACCCCGGGCGCGGTCAGTCCCGGCCTGCTGCTGATGGGCGGCGGCGACCGCAACCTGGATGCGCTGCGCTGGTTCATGGCCAAGGCCGGGCACGGCCACATCGTGATCCTGCGCGCCTCGCAGGGCGGGCAGATCGGCGAGGAGTTCTACCGCCAGGTCGGCGGGATCGCCTCGGCGGAGACCTTCGTGTTCAAGGACCGCGCCGGGGCCTCCGACCCGCGCGTGCTGCGCGCGCTGGCGCGCGCCGACGGCATCTTCATCGCCGGCGGCGACCAGTCGCGCTACGTGCGCTTCTGGCGCGACACCCCGCTGGCGGCGGCGCTGGAGGCGCACGTGCGCGCCGGCAAGCCGCTCGGCGGCACCAGCGCCGGGCTGGCCATGCTCGGCGAATACCTATACGGCGCGATGGACGGCGGCAGCCAGATCGCGCCGCGCGCGCTGCTCGATCCGCTCGGCGACGGCAACACCATCGAGACCGACTTCCTGCGCCTGCCGCTGCTGCAGGGGGTGATCACCGATACCCACTTTTCCGAGCGCGGGCGGCTTGGGCGGCTAGTCGCGTTCCTGGCCAAGGCCGAGCAGCTCGCGGGGCGGCCGCTGGTCGGGCTGGGCGTGGACGAGGATGCCGCGGTCGCGGTCGAGGGCGACGGCCGCGCGCGGGTCTATGCCGCCGCGCCGGGCGCCGGCGCGACCGTGATCCGCGGCCGCCTGCTGCCGGCGCAGGAGGACGGCAAGCCGATGCAGCTGGCGCCGTTCACCGTCACCGTCGCCGGGATCGGCTCCACCCTGTGGCTGCCGGAGGGGCGGGTCGAGCAGCCGCTGCGGCAGGACCGCTACGCCGTGCGCGACGGCGTGCTGGTGCGGCTGGACGCGCCGCTGCTGGTGATCCACGGCGGCGCCGGGGTCGAGCCGGGCGATCTCAGCGCGGAGGAGGAGGCCGCGGCGCGGCGCGCGCTGGAGGCCGCCCTGCGCGCCGGGCATGCGCGCCTGCAGGGCGGCGGCGGCGCATTGGACGCGGTCACCGCCGCGATCACCGTGCTCGAGGACGCGCCGCAATTCAACGCCGGCCGCGGCGCGGTGTTCACCCACGACGGCCGCAACGAACTGGACGCGGCGATCATGGACGGCGCCACCGGCCTGGCCGGCGCCGCCGCCGGGCTGCACCGGGTCAAGAACCCGATCCTGCTGGCGCGCGCGATCCTGCAGCACTCGCAGCACGTGATGCTGATCGGCGCGGGCGCCGAGCGCTTCGCCCGCGAGCACGGCATCGCCCTGGTCGATCCGGCCTACTTCCGCACCGAGAAGCGCTGGCGCGCGCTGCAGAAGGCGCGGCAGGAGGAGCGCGCGGCGGCCGCGCGCAAGGCGGTGCTGGTGCTGCCGGGCAAGGCCTACTTTGGCACCGTCGGTGCGCTGGCGCAGGACGCGGCGGGGCACCTGGCGGCCGGCACCTCGACCGGCGGGATGACCAACAAGCGCTACGGGCGGGTCGGCGACACCCCGATCATCGGCGCCGGCACCTGGGCCGACGCGCGCTGCGCGGTCTCCGGCACCGGCTGGGGCGAGTACTACATCCGCAGCGCCGCCGCGCACGAGATCTGCGCGCGCGTGCGCCTGGCCGGGCAGCCGCTGGCGCAGGCAGCGGAGGGCGTAATCGACCGCGACATCCCCAGGGCCGGCGGCGACGGTGGCGCGATCGCGCTCGGCGCGGACGGCAGCGTGGCGTTCCCGTTCAACACCCCGGGCATGTACCGCGGCTGGATCGGCGCCGACGGCGTGCCGCACGTGGCGATCTACCGCGACGACCCGCTGCCGCTGCCGCGCTGAACGGGCGGCCCACGGCGGGCCTCAGCGTTCGGAGTGGCCGCTCTCGTCGTAGCCGCGCGGGGCCAGCGCCTGCGGCTGGATCAGGGCGACGAACGCGCGCGCCTGCGGCGAGAGCACCTTGCCGCGGCGCAGCACCACGCCGTAGCTGCGCGCCGGGAACCAGCGCGCCAGCGAACGCGCGGCCAGCCGCTGGCGGTCGGCCTCGGTCAGGCAGATCGCGGTGACGATGCTGATCCCCAGCCCCATCGCCACGTACTGCTTGATCACCTCCCAGCCGCCGACCTCCAGCGCCACCGTGTACGGCACCCGGTTCTGCTGGAACACCAGGTCCACCAGCCGGTAGGTGGTCAGGCGCTTGGGCGGCAGGATCAGCCCGTACGGCGAGAGGTCCTCCAGCGCCAGTTCCGGCTTGGCCGCCAGCGGATGGTCGGGTGGGGTGATCAGCATCGGCTCGTAGCGTCGCGCCGGGGCGTAGGCGAGGTCGGCCGGGACGTCCAGCATGGAGCCGACCGCCAGGTCCACCGCGTCGCTGCGCAGCAGGTCCAGCCCGCTGGCGCCGGTGACGTTGTGCAGGCTCAGGCGCACGTCCGGGTGCTGGCGCCGGAACGCCTCCACGATCGGCGGCAGCAGGTACAGGATGGTCGAGCTGCCGGCGGCCACGTGCAGCTCGCCGGCATCCAGCCCGCGCACCTGCTCGCGGAAGCGGCTGGCCAGGGTGTCCAGCCCCTCCACCAGCGGGCGCGCCATCGCGTACAGCAGCTCGCCCTCGCGGGTCGGCGTCAGCCGGCGCCCGCTGCGCTCGAGCAGGCGCACCCCGAGCTCGCGCTCCAGCGCCTGCAGCTGCAGGGTGACCGCCGGCTGGCTCAGGAACAGGGCCTCGGCGGCGCGGCTGACCGAGCCCAGCCGCGCCACCTGGCAGAACGCGCGCAGCGGCTTCAGGCGCGAGCCTTTGTAGGAAAACCGCGGGGGGCTGGCGTCGGTGCCGGACATGGTTGCGATGATTATTTTTAAATCAAATATCTGGCATTGATAAATCTCGGTTGTCAAATACCACACGCAGGCGGATGGTGACAGTCCCGTGTCACTACCCCGCCTGCGATGTCCGCCGTCCTGCATGCCCCTGCCGCCCAGCCCAAGCCCGACCCCGCGCCGGCCCCCGTCGAGGTGCTGGCGGCCGCCGTCCCCGGCCAGGACGCCCTGCTGACCCCGGCCGCCTTGGCCTTCCTCGTCGACCTGCACCGCCGCTTCGAGGGCGAGCGCCAGGCGCGGCTGGCCGCCCGCCGCGCGCGCCAGCAGGCCTTCGATGCCGGCGCGCTGCCGGACTTCCGCGCCGACACCGCCGCCCTGCGCGCTGGCGACTGGACGGTGGCCCCGGCCCCGGCCGCGCTGCGCGACCGCCGGGTGGAGATCACCGGGCCGGTGGACCCGAAGATGGTGATCAACGCGCTGAACTCCGGCGCCAACTGCTACATGGCCGACTTCGAGGACTCCACCGCGCCGACCTGGGGCAACCTCGTCGCCGGCCAGCAGGCGCTGCGCGCGGCGGTCGCCGGCACCCTCGCGTTCACCGCGGACAACGGCAAGCACTACGCGCTCAAGCCCGCGGCGGAGCAGGCGGTGCTGATCGTGCGCCCGCGCGGCTGGCACCTGGACGAGAAGCACGTGCGGGTGGACGGCGCGCGCCTGGCCGGGGCGCTGTTCGACGCCGGGCTGTTCTGCTTCCACAACGCGCAGGCGTTGGCCGCGCGCGACCGCGGGCCCTACCTGTACCTGCCCAAGCTGGAGGCGATGGAGGAGGCCGCGCTGTGGGAGGCGGTGCTGGCCCACGTCGAGGACGCGCTCGGGCTGGCGCGCGGGCAGATCCGGGTCACCGTACTGATCGAGACGTTGCCGGCCGCATTCGAGATGGACGAGATCCTGCACGCGCTGAAGGGCCGCGTGGTCGGCCTCAACTGCGGGCGCTGGGACTACATCTTCTCCTACATCAAGACCCTGCGCCGGCACCGTGACCGGGTGCTGCCCGAGCGCAGCCAGGTGACGATGGTGCAGCCGTTCCTGCGCGCGTATTCGGAGCTGCTGATCCAGACCTGTCACCGCCGCGGCGCGCACGCGATGGGCGGGATGGCCGCGCAGATCCCGATCGCGCACGATCCGCAGGCGAACGCCGAGGCGCTGGCGCGGGTGCGCGCGGACAAGCTGCGCGAGGTCAGCGCTGGCCACGATGGCACTTGGGTGGCGCACCCGGCGCTGGTGCCGCTGGCGCGCGAGGTGTTCGACGCGCGCATGCCCGGCCCCAACCAGCTGCACGTCGCCCGCGCGGACGTGCACGTGGAGGCCGCCGATCTGCTGCAGCCGTGCCGCGGCACCATCACCCGCGCCGGCTTCGACGGCAACGTCGAGGTCTGCGTGCGCTACCTCGCGGCCTGGCTGGACGGCAACGGCTGCGTGCCGATCCACCACCTGATGGAGGACGCCGCCACCGCCGAGATCGCGCGCGCGCAGCTGTGGCAATGGCTGCACCACGCGGACGGCGGCGGCGAGCCGCTGGCGCTGGACGACGGCACCCCGGTCGATTTTGCCCTGTTCGAGCGCGCCCTGATCGCGCTGCCCAGCCGCCTGCGCGCCATCCCGGGGCTGCCCGGCGCGAGCCGGGTGGCGGAGGCGATCGGGATCCTCGACCGCCTCACCCACGCCGACGAACTCGCCCCGTTCCTGACCCTGCCGGCCTACGAACGGCTGGACTGAACCCACCCGCCCCACTCACCGACACACCACGAGGTCACCATGAAGCACGCCTGCCTGCCGACCGCCGAGCAACTGAAGCTGGACTGGGCCAACAACCCGCGCTGGGCCGGGATCACCCGCACCTATTCCGCCGAGGACGTGGTGCGCCTGCGCGGCACCGTGCACGTGGAGCACTCGCTGGCGCGGCTCGGCGCGGAGAAGCTGTGGAAGTCGCTGCACACCGAGGATTTCGTCAATGCGCTCGGCGCGCTCACCGGCAACCAGGCCATGCAGCAGGTCAAGGCCGGGCTGAAGGCGATCTACCTGTCCGGCTGGCAGGTCGCGGCGGATGCCAACCTCGCCGGCGAGATGTACCCCGACCAGTCGCTGTACCCGGCCAACTCGGTGCCGGCGGTGGTCAAGCGCATCAACAACACCCTGCTGCGCGCCGACCAGCTGCACCATGCCGAGGGCGACGATTCGATCGACTTCCTGCAGCCGATCGTGGCCGACGCCGAGGCCGGCTTCGGCGGCGTGCTCAACGCGTTCGAGCTGATGAAGGCGATGATCGAGGCCGGCGCCGCCGGCGTGCACTTCGAGGACCAGCTGGCCAGCGTCAAGAAGTGCGGGCACATGGGCGGCAAGGTGCTGGTGCCGACCCGCGAGGCGATCGAGAAGCTGACCGCCGCGCGCCTGGCCGCCGACGTGATGGGGGTGCCGACCCTGATCATCGCCCGCACCGACGCCGAGGCCGCCGACCTGCTGACCTCCGACATCGACGAGAACGACCAGCCGTTCTGCACCGGCGAGCGCACCGTGGAGGGCTTCTTCAAGACCCGCAAGGGCCTGGAGCAGGCGATCAGCCGCGGCCTGGCCTACGCGCCGTACGCCGACCTGGTCTGGTGCGAGACCGGCAAGCCGGACCTCGCGTTCGCGCGCAAGTTCGCCGAGGCCATCCACCGCAAGTTCCCGGGCAAGCTGCTGGCCTACAACTGCTCGCCCTCGTTCAACTGGAAGAAGCACCTGGACGACGCCACCATCGCCAAGTTCCAGCGCGAGCTGGGCGCGATGGGCTACAAGTTCCAGTTCATCACCCTGGCCGGCTTCCACGCGCTCAACTACGGCATGTTCGAGCTCGCGCACGGCTATGCACGCCGGCAGATGAGCGCGTTCGTCGAACTGCAGGAGAAGGAGTTCGCCGCCGCCGACCGCGGCTTCACCGCGGTCAAGCACCAGCGCGAGGTCGGCACCGGCTACTTCGACGCGGTCACCCAGACCATCCAGGGCCAGCACAGCGCGACCGTGGCCCTGCGCGGCAGCACCGAGGAGGAACAGTTCCACGGCGAGCGGGTGGCGGCCTGAGCGGTCGGCACCGCCGGGGCGAGGGCGGGCTCAGGCGGCCGTGCGCGCGCGCCCGCGGTCCAGGTTGCGGTAGCCGATGGCTTCGCTGAGGTGGGCGGTGGCGATGGCCTCGCTGCCGGCGAGGTCGGCGATGGTGCGGGCCACGCGCAGGATGCGGTGCAGCGAGCGCGCGGAGAGCTGCAGGGCTTCCACGGCGCGCTCGAGCAGGGCGGCGTCGCGCGGGGCGAGCCGGCAATGCGCGTCGGTGCCGGCGCGGTCGAGCGCGGCGTTCATGCAGCCCGCGCGCGCGAGCTGGCGCGCACGCGCGGCGACCACGCGCGCACGCACGGCGGCGCTGGATTCCCCCGGCGGGCCGTCGCCGCGCAGCTGCGCCGGCGGCACCCGCGGCACCTCCACGTGCAGGTCGATCCGCTCCAGCAGCGGGCCGGAGATGCGCGCGCGGTAGCGGCGGATGGCCTCGTCGTGACACAGGCAGCGGCCGGAGGGGTCGCCGGCCCAGCCGCAGGGGCAGGGGTTCATCGCCGCGACCAGCTGGAAGCGCGCCGGGAACTCGCACTGGCGCGCCGCGCGCGAGATGTGCACGCGCCCGGATTCGAGCGGCTCGCGCAGCACTTCCAGCGCGTGCCGGCTCCACTCCGGCAGCTCGTCGAGGAACAGCACGCCGTGGTGGGCGAGCGAGATTTCGCCCGGCCGCGGGTCGGCGCCGCCGCCGACCAGCGCCACCGCGCTGGCGGTGTGGTGCGGCGCGCGGAACGGACGCTGGCGCCAGCGCGCCAGATCCAGCCCGCGCCCGCTGGCCGAGGCGATGCTGGCGGCTTCCAGCGCCTCGGTCTCGTCCGGTTCCGGCAGGAGGCCCGGCAGCCGCGAGGCCAGCAGGGTCTTGCCGCTGCCGGGCGGGCCGACCAGCAGCAGGTGGTGGCCGCCGGCGGCGGCGATCTCCAGCGCGCGCCGTGCCTGCGCCTGTCCGCGCACGTCGGCCAGGTCCGGCAGCGCCGCGGCGGCCGGTTCGGCGGGCGGGACGGCCCGCGCCAGCGTGCGCCGGCCTTCCAGCGCGGCGCAGGCTTCCAGCAGGGAGCGCGCCGGATGCACCGCGCACTGGCGCGCGAGCGCGGCCTCCGCGGCGTTGCCGGGGGCGACCAGCAGGCGCCGCCCGGCCTCGCCCGCGGCGAGCGCCGCGGCCAGCACGCCGTCCACCGCGCGCAGCTCCCCGGTCAGCGCCAGCTCGGCGATGCACTCCCAGCCCTGCAGCGCCTCCACCGGCAGCTGGCCGCTGGCGGCGAGGATGCCCAGCGCGATCGCGAGGTCGTAGCGCCCGCCGTCCTTCGGCAGGTCCGCCGGCGCGAGGTTGACCGTGATCCGGCGCGCCGGGAACTCGAACTGCGCGCACTGGATGGCGGCGCGCACCCGGTCCTTGGCCTCGCGCACGGCGGCCTCGGGCAGGCCGACGATCGACATCGCCGGCAGCCCGCCGGCCAGGTGCACTTCGACCCGGACTTCCGGCGCGCGCACGCCCACCCGTGCACGCGCGTGCACGACCGCAAGGCCCATGGCGGCGGCCCTCAGTGCTGCGGCGGGGTCGGGGCGTCGCCGCCTGCGGCGAGGGCGTCGAGCTGGCGTTCCAGCGCCTCCAGCTTCTCGCGGGTGCGCGCCAGCACCAGGCGCTGCACCTCGAATTCCTCGCGGGTCACCAGATCGAGGCGGGCCAGTCCCGCCTGCAGCACGGCCTTGAAGTTCTGCTGCAATTCCTCGCGGGTGTCGCGCAGGCCCGGCGGCACCAGGGCGCTGAGGCGGCGGGCGAGGTCATCCAGTTGCGCGAGGTCGATCATCGGGACGGGGCTCATGGCAGCGGGATCCGGCGTGGCGGGTGTGCGGCCAGCCTGCACCGGGCGTAGGCCGCCTGCCGTCGGCGCGCGGCCCGGCGGCGGGTCGGGGAACCGCCCGCCGCGCGGCCAGTATGCACCGCCGCGGCGCGCTATGCTCGGCGCCGGCGCGCGCGGCGCGCGCAGGCAGGCATCGGAGGACGCGGATGAAGATGGTGATGGCGGTCATCAAGCCGTTCCGGCTGGACGACGTGCGCGAGGCGCTGGCGGAGGTCGGGGTGACCGGCATCACCGCCACCGAGGTCAAGGGGTTCGGCCGCCAGAAGGGGCACACCGAGCTCTACCGCGGTGCCGAGTACGTGGTCGACTTCCTGCCCAAGATCAAGCTCGAGGTGGCGGTGACCGACGACCAGGTGGAGGCGGTCACCGATGCGATCATGCGCGCGGCCGGCACCGGCAAGATCGGCGACGGCAAGATCTTCGTGTGGGACCTGGAGCGGGTGGTGCGCATCCGCACCGGCGAACTGGACGCCGACGCGCTCTGAGCCGGCGCGCGCCGCAGCGCGGCGCTCAGCGCTCGCAGCGGTCGCGCCCGCGCTGCTTGGCGCGGTAGAGCGCGGCGTCGGCGCGGTCGAGCAGGACGGCCAGGCTCTCGCCGCGCTCCCACTGCGCGATGCCGATGCTGACCCGCACCTGCAGCTGCGGATCGACCGCGGGCAGGCGCAGCGCGCGGGTCGCCTGCAGCAGGCGCGCGGCGACCGCGGCGGCGGCCTCGGCGTCGGTCTGCGCGCACAGCACGCAGAACTCCTCGCCGCCGGTGCGGGCCAGCAGGTCGCTGCCGCGCAGCTGCGCCTGCCAGGCCGCGGCGCAGGCGCGCAGCACCGCATCCCCGGCGGCATGCCCGTAGCGGTCGTTGACCGCCTTGAAGTGGTCCAGGTCCAGCAATAGCGCCGACAGCGGCCACTGTTCGCGGCGCGCCGCGGCCAGCCAGCGCGCCGCGGTCGCTTCCAGAGCGGCGCGGTTGGCCACCCCGGTCAGGGGGTCCTGCAGGGCCAGCCGCGCCAGCGCGCGCGAGCGTGCGCGCTGGCGCCAGGCGAGCGCGGCCAGCAGCGCCAGCAGCAGGCCGGCGGAGACCAGCGCCAGCGCCTGCCAGCGGCGCACCCGCCGCGCCGCGTCCAGCTCGGCCTGGCGCAGGGCGGCCTCCGCGCGCAGGCGCTGGTTCTCCAGGTCGCGGCGGTGGATCTCGTTCTCCTGCTCGAGCAGGCGGCTCTGCTCCAGCCGCATGCGCGCCTGCAGCGCCGCCTGCAGCTCCATGTAGCGCTGGTAGTCGGCCAGCGCCTGCGGCAGCCGGCCCAGGGCCTGCGCACTGGCCGCGCGCGCACGGTACAGCAGCGCCTGGTAGCGCAGGTTGCCGTCGCGTTCGATCAGCGGCTGCGCGCGCCGGTAGCGCTCGAGCGCCTGGGCGTGCCGCCCCTCGCGGGCGAGCGCCTGGCCTTCCAGCAGCAACAGCAGGGCATCGGATTCGTCGTCGCGGTCGGCGTGGAAGCCGGCCGCGGCCGCGCGCAGGCTGGCCTGCGCGCCGGCGGTGTCGCCCTGCGCCAGCTGCGCCTCGGCCAGGCCGAGGCGGGCGGCGTTGGCGGAATAGCGGTTCTGCAGCGGCGCCGCCGCGGCCAGCGCGGCGCGGAACTCGCGCGCCGCGCGGTCGGCGTGCCCGGACTCGACGGCGAGATAGCCGAGCTGGATGCGCACCGTCGCGATGCCCTCGGCATCGCCGCGCTGCGCCCGCAGCGCCAGCAGCGGCTGCAGCAGGCGCGCGGCCTGGTCCCAGTCGCCGATCCGGCGGTAGCTGGCCGCCAGCTGCAGCTGCAGCGATTCGACCTCGCCGGGGATGCCGGCGCGCCGGTAGGCGGCGCGCGCGCGCTGGAAGTCGAGCAGGGCGCGCGCCTGCTCGCCCAGGTCCGACAGCAGGCTGCCGCGCAGTTCCAGCGCCTCCGCCTGCAGGCGCGGGAAGCGGCCGTCGTCCAGGCGTGCGATCGCGCGCGTAAGCAGCGGCAGCGCGCGCACGCTGCCACGGGTGCGGCCGAGGTAGACCGCCTGGCACAGCAGCGCGCGGGCCTCCGACTCGTGGTCGCGCATCGCGCGCGCCAGCGCCACCGCCTGTTCGGAATAGGCCAGCCTGGCCTGCGCGTCCTGCCAGCGCAGGCTGCCGCAGTCGTAGGCGCGCAGGCGCGCCTCGCGCGCGCGGTCGCCGGGCGGCAGCTGCACGCGCAGGCGCTGCAGCTCGGCCTCGTAGGCGTCACTGGACAGGTTCAGCGACGCCGGGGCCTGTAAGCGCGCGAGGGTGGCGTCGAACGCCTGCGCGCGGGTCGCGGCGGGCGGATCGGCGCGGGCCGGCGCGGCGGGTAGCGTCAGCCACAGCGCGCACGCCAGCGCGGCGGCCCCTGCCACACGCCGCCGCCGACCGCCGCACGCTGGCTGCCTGCCCTGCACCTGCGCCGCTCCCCCGCGCCGGCCGCGCCGGCGTCTTCGCAGAGCATACGCCGCGCCGGCGGCGCGGCGGCGGTCAGCCGCCGAGGGCCTCCGCCACGAACGGCGGCAGCGCCTGCGCGCCCTTGTGCACGTCGGCGCTGTAGTAGCGGGTGGGGAAGGGCTTGGCGCGGGCATCGGCCTCGCGGAAGGCGAAGCTGGCGTTCGCGGCCTTCTTCGCCATCGTGCAGCTCCACCAGCCGGTGGGGTAGCAGGGCTGCGGGAACGGCAGGGTCTGGAAGCTCCCGAAGCCGGCCTTGCCCATCTCCGCGCGCAGCGCCTGGATCAGGTCCAGCAGCGCCAGCGGCGACTCGCTCTGCTGGACCAGGATGCCATCGTCCTTCAGCGCGCGGTGGCAGCTCTCGAAGAACGCCCGGTTGAACAGCCCCTCGGCGGGGCCGACCGGATCGGTGGAGTCCACGATCACGATGTCCACGCTGGCCGGCGCGCAGTGGGCCATGTAGGCGATGCCGTCGTCCCACAGCAGCTCGGCGCGTGGATCACCGTTGGACTCGCACAGCTCGGGGAAGTACTTCTCCGCCATGCGCGTGACCTGCTCGTCGATGTCGCACTGTACGGCCTGCTCCACGCCCGGGTGGCGCAGCACCTCGCGCAGGGTGCCGCAGTCGCCGCCGCCGATGATCACCACCCGCCTGGGATCGGGATGGGTGAACAGCGCCGGGTGCGCCATCATCTCGTGGTAGAGGAAGTTGTCGCGGCTGGTCAGCATCATCGCGCCGTCGATCAGCATGACGTTGCCCCAGTCGCTGGAGCGGTAGATCTCGATGTGCTGGAACGGCGAGCGCACCTCGTCGAGCTTGGCCTCGACCCGGAAGCCGATCGCCGAGCCGGTCTTGTCGAAGCATTCGTGCAGCCAGCGGGCGTCGGGCATGGGCATCGGTTCCGGGGAAGGGGGCCGGATTGTAGCGGAGCGGCGATGGCGGCCACGACCGCGCCGCGGGCAGGCCCTACAATGCGCCTCCCCCACGCCGCAGGCGCCGCCGCCATGTCCTCCTGGTCGCCCGACCACGCCCGCAAGACCTATTCGATCCCGCACTGGGCGGACGGCTATTTCGACGTCGATCCGGCCGGCCGCATCGCGGTGCGCCCGCGCGGCGCGGACGGCCCGCAGGTGGCGCTGCCGGAAGTGGTGGACGCGGCGATGAAGTCCGGCGCCAAGCTGCCGCTGCTGGTGCGCTTCCCGGACATCCTGGTGGACCGCCTGCGCCGGCTGCAGGCCGCGTTCGCGCAGGCGCAGCAGGACTGGGACTACGCCGGCGGCTACACCGCGGTGTACCCGATCAAGGTCAACCAGCACGCCGGCGTGGCCGGCACCCTGGCCGCGCAGCAGGGCGAGGGCTTCGGCCTGGAGGCCGGCAGCAAGCCGGAGCTGATGGCGGTGCTGGCGCTCTCGCGCCCGGGCGGGATGGTGGTGTGCAACGGCTACAAGGACCGCGAGTACATCCGCCTGGCGCTGATCGGGCGCAAGCTGGGGCTGGCCACCTTCATCGTGATCGAGAAGCCCTCCGAGCTGCGCCTGGTGCTGGAGGAGGCCGCCGCGCTCGGGGTCCAGCCCGCGCTCGGCGTGCGCATGCGGCTGGCCTCGCTGGGGGCCGGCAAGTGGCAGAACAGCGGCGGCGACAAGGCCAAGTTCGGGCTGACCCCGCGCCAGCTGCTGGACACCTGGAAGCACCTGCGCGACGCCGGCCTCGGCGACTGCCTGCAGCTGCTGCACTTTCACATGGGCAGCCAGATCAGCAACGTGCGCGACATCGCCAACGGCATGCGCGAGGCCACCCGCTACTTCGTCGAGCTCTCGCGCCTGGGCGCGCCGATCCGCTACATGGACGTCGGCGGCGGCCTCGGCATCGACTACGAGGGCACCCGCTCGCGCTCCTACAATTCGGTCAACTACAACCTCGCGCACTACGCCTCCAGCATCGTGCAGCCGCTGGCCGAGGCCTGCGCCGCGCACGCGCTGGCGCCGCCGCGGATCGTGACCGAATGCGGGCGCGCGATGACCGCGCACCACGCGGTGCTGGTGGCCAACGTCAGCGAGGTCGAGCGCGCGCCGGAGGGACGGGTGCCGCCGCACAACCCCGACGAGTCGCACCCGGTGCGCCAGCTGCGCGAGCTGCACGCCGAGCTCGGCCAGCGCCCGCCGACCGAGATCTTCCACGACGCCGCGCAGGCCCATAGCGAGGGCCAGGCCCTGTTCGCGCTCGGCCAGATCGACCTGGTCCAGCGCGCGCGCATCGACGACCTGTTCTACGCCATCGCGCACGCGGTCAAGGCGCGCCTGCGCTACGACGAGAAGAGCCACCGCGACCTGCTGGACGAGCTCAACCAGCGGCTGGTGGACAAGTACTTCGTCAACTTCAGCGTGTTCGAGTCGGTGCCGGACGTGTGGGCGATCGACCAGGTGTTCCCGATCGCGCCGATCGAGCGCCTGGACGAGGCCCCGACCCGGCGCGGGGTGATCGCCGACCTCACCTGCGACTCCGACGGCCGGATCGACACCTACGTCGAGAACGAGGACCTCGACAGCGCGCTGCCGCTGCACGCCCTGCGCCCCGGCGAGCGCTACCGCATCGGCTTCTTCCTGGTCGGCGCCTACCAGGAGATCCTGGGCGACATCCACAACCTGTTCGGCGACACCGACGCGATCGAGGTGCGCCTGGACGGCGACGGCTACCGGCTGGCGCAGCAGCGCCGCGGCGACACCACCGACGTGATGCTCGACTACGTCGGCTACAAGCTCGACGACCTGCGCCGCCGCTACCGCGCCCTGGTCGGCGCCGCCGACCTCAGCAAGCCCGAGGCCGAGCGCCTGAACGAAGCCCTCGAGCGCGGCCTGACCGCCTACACCTACCTCAGCGACGAACCGCTGGCCTGACCACCGGGGCCGCGCGCGGCCCCGGCGCCGGGTCAGCCCTCGCGCGCGACCTGGAACCCGGCGAACGACTGGGTGGTGGGCATCAGCTCGAGCCGGTTGATGTTGACGTGCGCGGGCAGGTGCGCGATCCAGTGCACCGCCTCGGCGATGTCGTCGGCGCGGAGCGGATGCGCGCCGGCGTACAGGCGGTCGGAGGCGGCCTGGTCGCCATGGGTGCGCACGAGGGTGAACTCGGTCTCGGCCATGCCCGGCTCGATGCTGGTCACGCGCACGCCGGTGCCGTGCAGGTCGGAGCGCAACCCGAGCGAAAACTGACTGACGAAGGCCTTGGTGCCGCCGTATACGTTGCCGCCGGGGTAGGGGTAGTGGCCGGCGACCGAGCTGATGTTCACGATCGCGCCGCGGCGGCGGATCATGGTCGGCAGCAGGGCGTGGGTGAGGGTCGCCAGCGCGGTGACGTTGGTCGCGATCATGGTCGTCCAGTCCGCCAGTTGGGCCTCCTGCGCGGGCCGGGTCCCGAGCGCGAGGCCGGCGTTGTTCACCAGCAGGTCGATGTCGCGGAAGCCGGCCGGCAGCGCTTCGAGCGCGGCGCGCTGCGCGTCGGCGTCGCGGATGTCGAAGCAGGCCGGGTGCAGGCGCTCGCCCAGTTCTGTTTGCAGCGCGTCGAGGCGTTCGCGGCGGCGGCCGGTGGCGATGACCTGCCAGCCGGCGGCATGCAGGCGGCGGGCGATGGCGAGGCCGAAGCCGGCGGTGGCGCCGGTGACCAGGGCGGTGCGCGGGGCGGGGGTGTCCATCGCGCGATTGTAGGCAAGGCAGCGCCCGCGGCGGAGCGCAGCACAGGCGGATCGCCGCGGTGCGCCCAGGCCCCGGGCGAACGGCGGCGGGGCGCGGGCGGCTCCGGTGCGGTCGCCGCGTCGGGGCGGCGGCGTGCGTGCGCCGTGCTGCAGGGTTGCGGCAGTGCTTGCGCAGCATCGCCTCGGCCAGCAGCACGTCGGCGGACAGCAGGCCGGCCGCGCGGGCGATCGCGATCTTGGCCTGCACCCGGTTGTGGTCGGGGTCGGCCAGCATTCGCGGATGGCCTCGCGCACCGCTGCCTCGGCATGGCGCCGCAGGCGCGCCTCGCGGCCGCGGCGCAGCAGCGCGAGCACGGCCGCCAGCGCCGGTTTGATCAGCGCCGCCTCGATCGCCATCGCGCCCTCCGCGCCGCCAGCCGGCGCGGCGGCTGGCGCAGGCGCTGCGACCGGCGCGGCGCCTACTGGGTCTTGACCGCGATCGCCGGCAGCCCGCCGTCGGCGAGCTTGGCCTTGGCCTCGGCCAGTTCGGCGGCGCTGCCGTACGGCCCCAGGCGCACGCGGTAGACGGTCTTGCCGCCGATCTGCGCGGATTCCACCCGGGCGTTCAGGCCGAGCAGGGCGATCTTGGCCTTGATCGCCTCGGCATCGCCGGAGGCGCCGTAGGCGCCGGCCTGCAGCAGGTAGCGGGCCGGCGCGGGTGCGCTGGCCGCCGGGGTGGGGGTGCTGGCGGGCGCGGACGCCGGTGCCGGCGCGGCGGTCGTGGCGGTGCCCGCTGCCGGGCTGGCGGCCGCGTCCTCCAGCGGGGCCGGCAGCGCGGCCTGGCCGGCGGCCTGGGCCGCGGCGGCGGCCTCGCGCGCGGCGCGCGCCTGCGCGGCGGCCTCGGCCTTGGCGCTGGCGGCCAGCTCGGCATCGCTCATCGCCACTTCCTGCCCCGGCAGCAGGGTGTAGAAGTCGAACTGCGGCGCCTTGGGCTTCTCCGGCGCGGCTGCCGGGGCGACGTCGGGGGCGATCGCCTCGCCCTCCGCGCTCGGCGCGGCCGGGCGCGCGTCCGGGTTCGGGGTCGGGGTCGGGCGGAAGAAGCCGTCGCCGCCGCCGGACTTCAGCCAGCGCGGCACCAGCAGCACCGCCAGCAGGGCGATCAGCACGCCCAGCAGCAGCCAGGCCCAGCCGGGCAGGCCGCCGCTGCCGTGCCGGCGCGCCTGCGATTTGCCGCGCCGCGCCGCCATCACATGCGCTCCGGGGCGGACACGCCCAGCAGGTCGAGGCCATTGGCCAGCACCTGGCGGGTGGCCAGCGCCAGCGCCAGACGCGCGTCGCGCAGGTCGGCGTCGTCCACCAGCACCGGGCTTTGGTGGTACCAGCCGTGGAAGGCCTGCGCCAGCTCGCGCAGGTACTGCGCCACCAGGTGCGGCTCGAGCGTCGCGCCGGCCGCCTCCACCACCTCGGGGAAGCGCGACAGCGCGCGCAGCAGCTCCAGCGCGGGGGTGTCGTCCAGGCGGGCGAGCGCGGCCTGCCCGCGCGCGGGATCGTGCGCCAGCCCCTTCTCCTCGGCCTGGCGCAGCAGGCTGCAGATGCGCGCATGCGCGTACTGCACGTAGTAGACCGGGTTGTCGTTGCTCTGCGCGCGCGCCAGGTCGATGTCGAACACCAGCTGCGAATCCGGCTTGCGCGCGACCAGGAACCAGCGGGTGGCATCGCGCCCCACTTCGTCGATCAGGTCACGCAGGGTCAGGTAGCTGCCTGCGCGCTTGGAGAGCTTCACCTCCTCGCCGCCGCGCATCACCGTGACCATCTGGTGCAGCACGTAGTCCGGGTAGCCCGGCGGGATGCCGCAGTCCAGCGCCTGCAGCCCGGCGCGCACGCGCGCCAGCGAGCCGTGGTGGTCGGCGCCGAGCTCGGTGACCGCGCGCACGTAGCCGCGCTGCCACTTGGACAGGTGGTAGGCCACGTCCGGCACGAAGTAGGTGTAGCTGCCGTCGGACTTGCGCATGACGCGGTCCTTGTCGTCGCCGAAGTCGGTGGTGCGCAACCACAGTGCGCCGCCCTCCTCGTAGGTGTGGCCGTTGGCGACCAGGCGCCGCACGGTCTCCTCCACCTTGCCGTCGGCGTACAGCGAGGACTCCAGGAAATACACGTCGAACGCGACCCCGAACGCGGCCAGATCCGCGTTCTGCTCGCGCCGCAGCCAGGCCACCGCGAACCGGCGGATGGCGTCGAGGTCGTCGGCGTCCGCCTGGGCGACGACCACGTGGCCGTCCACCTCCACGCGCTCGCCGCGCAGGTAGGCGGCCGCGACCTCGGCGATGTAGTCGCCGTTGTAGGCCTCCGCCGGCCAGCCGGCGTCGCCAGGCTTCACGCCCTTGGCGCGCGCCTGCACCGAACGCGCCAGGTTCTCGATCTGCACCCCGGCGTCGTTGTAGTAGAACTCGCGCCGGACGTCCCAGCCGTTGGCGGCCAGCACCCGCGCGATGCAGTCGCCGATCGCGCCGGCGCGGCCGTGGCCGACGTGCAGCGGGCCGGTCGGGTTGGCGGAGACGTATTCCACGCCCACCGTCCTGCCGCCGCCGCTCGTGTTGTGGCCGTAGCGGTCGGCCTCGGCGTGGATCTGGCGCACCTGCTGCTGCCAGGCGGCGGCGCTCAGGTGGAAGTTGATGAAGCCGGGGCCGGCGATTTCGGCGCGCGCGACCAGGTCCGAGGGCGGCAGCGCGTCCAGCAGTGCCTGCGCCAGCGCGCGCGGGTTGCTGCGCGCGGCCTTGGCCAGCAGCATGGCGACGTTGGTCGAGAAGTCGCCGTGCGCGCGCTCCTTCGGGCGTTCGACCACGTACTCCGGCGTGGGTAGGTCGGCCGGCAGGGTGCCGGCGGAACGCAGGGCGGTCAGGCCCTGGTCGATCAGGGCGCGCAGCGGGGCTTTCACGGGACGCGGACGACGGCGGTTCGACGGACGCGCATTGTACGCGAGCCGCCCGCCGCGGCCGTCACAGCAGGCCGCGCGCCGCCAGCGACACCGGCGGGCCGTCGCCGATCACCAGGTGGTCGAGCAGGCGGATGTCCACCAGCGCCAGCGCCTGCGCCAGGCGCCGGGTGAGCGCGTGGTCGGCGGCGCTCGGCTCCGGGTTCCCGCTCGGGTGGTTGTGGCCGGCGATCACCGCCGCCGCGCCGTGCGCCAGCGCGCGCTGCACGACCACCCGCGGGTGCACCTCGGCGCCGTCGAGGCCGCCGTGGAACAGCTCCTCGAAGCCGAGCGCGCGGTGGCGGGTGTCGAGGTAGAGCAGGGCGAACACCTCGCGCTCGCGCGCGCGCAGGCGCTGCGCGAAGTAGCGCCCGGCCGCGGCCGGATCCGCCAGCAGTTCGCCGCGCGCCAAGCCGGCGGCGAGGTGGCGCTGGCCGAGCTCGAGCGCCGCCGCCAGTGCGCAGGCGCGCGCCGGCCCCAGCCCCGGCAGTGACGTCAGGGCCCGCGGCGGGCGGTCCAGCAGCCCGCGCAGCCCGCCCTGCGCCGCCAGCAGCGTGCGCGCGCAGGCCACCGCGTCGCGCCCGCCGCTGCCGGAGCCGAGCAGCACGGCCAGCAGCTCGGCGTCCGAGAGCGCGCCGGCGCCGCGCGCGAGCAGCTTCTCGCGCGGGCGTTCCTCGCAGGGCCAGGTGCGGATCGACATGCCGCCAGCATCGCCCCGCGCGCGCATCGGCAGGATCGGAAGCGGCGGGCGCATCGGGTAAGCTGCGGCCCGAGCCGTCAGTCAGGGAACCCCGATGTCCGCCGCCGCGTCCGGCCCCTTGCGCGATCGCCGCGTGCTGCTGTGCGTGTGCGGCGGGATCGCCGCCTACCGCAGCGCCGAGCTGGTGCGCCGGCTGCGCGAGGCCGGCGCCGAGGTGCAGGTGGCGATGACCGAGAACGCGCAGCGCTTCGTCGCGGCGCAGACCTTCCAGGCGCTCTCGCACCGGCCGGTGCGCACCACGCTGTGGGACGCCGCCGCGGAGGCCGCGATGGGCCATCTGGAGCTGGCGCGCTGGGCGCAGCAGCTCGTGGTCGCCCCGGCCACTGCGAACACGCTGGCGAGGCTGGCGCACGGGCTGGCCGACGATCTGGTCAGCACCCTGTGCCTGGCCAGCGAGGCGCCGCTGCTGCTGGCGCCGGCGATGAACCACCGGATGTGGCGGCACCCGGCCACCCAGGCCAACGTGGCCACCCTGCAGGCGCGCGGCGCGCGCCTGGTCGGCCCGGACGACGGCCCGCTGGCCGAGGGCGAATCCGGCCCCGGACGGATGGCCGCGCCGGAGGCGATCGTGGCCGCGCTGGCGCAGGTGGCGGCATGAGCGGCCTGCTCGCCGGGCGGCGGGTGCTGGTCAGCGCCGGCCCCACCTACGAGGACATCGACCCGGTGCGCTTCCTCGGCAACCGCAGCAGCGGCAAGATGGGGTTTGCGATCGCCGCCGCCGCGCAGGCCGCCGGCGCCCAGGTGCAGCTGGTGGCCGGCCCGGTGCAGCTGCCCACCCCGCCCGGGGTGGCGCGCACCGACGTGCGCAGCGCCGCGCAGATGCACGCCGCGGTGCTGCAGGCGCTGCCCTGCGACGTCTATGTCGGGGCCGCCGCGGTGGCCGACTTCACCCCGCGCACGGTCGCGCGCGAGAAGCTCAAGAAGGCGCCCGGCCAGGACGGGCTGGTGCTGGAGCTGGTGCGCACCGCCGACATCCTGGCCGCGGTCGCCGCGCACCCGCAGCGGCCGCGGCTGGTGGTCGGCTTCGCCGCCGAGACCCACGACGTGGCCGCCTACGCGCGCGCCAAGCTGGAGCGCAAGGGCGTGGATCTGGTGTGCGCGAACCGGGTCGGCCCCGGCGCGCAGGGCTTCGAGAGCGACGACAACGCGCTGCTGGTGCTCGACCGCGCCGGCACGGCGCAGGCGCTCGGGCCGGCGCCGAAGGCGGTGCTGGCCGCGCAGCTGGTGCGGCTGTTCGCGGAGCGGCTGGCATGAGCCCGCACCAGTTGCAGGTCAAGCTGCTCGATCCGCGCTTCGGCGCGGAATGGGATCTGCCGGCCTATGCCACCGCGCACAGCGCCGGCCTCGACCTGCGCGCCGCGCTGGAGGCGCCGCTGCGGCTCGCGCCCGGGGATGCCGCGCTGGTCCCCAGCGGGCTGGCCATCCACATCGCCGATCCCGGGCTGTGCGCGGTGATCCTGCCGCGCTCCGGGCTCGGGCACAAACACGGGATCGTGCTCGGCAACGGCACCGGCCTGATCGACGCCGACTACCAGGGCCCGCTGCTGATCAGCGTCTGGAACCGCGGGCGGATGCCGTACACCGTGATGCCGGGCGACCGCATCGCGCAGCTGGTGCTGCTGCCGGTCGTGCGCGCGATGCTGCAGGTGGTGGATACTTTCGACGCAACGGCGCGCGGCGCCGGGGGCTTCGGCCATACCGGGCTGCGCTGAAGGGGAGCGCATGGACGAGCAAGACAAGCGCGGGCTTCCGATCCGGCTCGGCCGCGAGCAGTCGCTGCGCGCGCTGCCGTGGCTGGCGCTGCTGCTGCTGGGGCTGGGGCTGTGGATGGCGGTCAGCGGCGGCCTGCGCTGGTGGGACCAGGCGCGGGTGGACACCCTCACCCTGGCGCGCGACGAGGCCGCCTCCGGCGTCCAGCGCGCGCTGGCGGCCGACACCGGCAAGCTGCAGGCGCTGCTGGCCAGCCCGGCGGTGCGCGCCGCGCTGCAGGCCGGGGATCCGGCCGCGGCCGCGCAGGCGCTCCGCCAGGGCTGGCCGGAGGCGCGCCAGGCGGAGGTCTGGCCGCAGGACCTGGATGCGCAGTACGCCGGCCTGCCGCGCACCGGCTACGGCCGGCTGGCGGTGGCGGAGGCGGCGCTGGCGGCCGGCAAGCCGGTGGCGCGCGCGGTGCGCCACGATGGCCGCGACTGGCTGGCACTGGCCGCGCCGGTCGCGGATGCCGATCCTCCCGTGCTGGCCTACGTCGAGCTGCCGCTGGGGCGGATCGCCGATGCGGTGACCGCGGTGGCGCTGCCGGAGCACACCTATCTGGCCCTGCGCCAGGGCGGGCGCAGCGTGGTCGCGCGCGGCGAGGACGCGCGCGCGGATGCCGCCGAGGCGCTCGGCACCCCGGTGCCGGGGACCGATCTGCGCATTGCCGCGGCCGCGCCGGACGTGGCGCACACCCCGTTCGACCTGCCGGGCGGGGCGGCGCTGGTCGCCGGCGGAGTGCTGGTCGGGCTGGCGCTGATGCTGTGGCTGGTGGTGCGTCCGCGCCTGCTGCAGGCCGGCGGCGAGGCCGGCCCGCCCGCGCCGACCCTGGCCGAACTGCAGGCCCAGCAGCCGGCCCCGGCGCCGGCGGCCGCGCCCAAGCCCGCGCCGGTGGCGGCGCCCGCCGCGGCCGCGCCGACCGCCGCGGTGGCGATCGACCGCGGCATCTTCCGCGCCTACGACATCCGCGGGGTGGTCGGGCAGACCCTGGACGCCGGGGTGGCCGAACTGATCGGGCAGGCGATCGGCAGCCTGATGCACGAACAGGGCCTGGACGAGATCGTGGTCGGCCGCGACGGCCGCCACTCCGGGCCGATGCTGGCCGAGGCGCTGATCGCCGGCCTGCGCAAGGCCGGGCGCAACGTGGTCGACATCGGCCTGGTGCCGACCCCGGTGGTCTACTTCGGCACCTACCACCTGCGCACCGGCTGCGGGGTGGCGGTCACCGGCAGCCACAATCCGCCGGACTACAATGGCTTCAAGATCGTGGTCGGTGCCGAGACCCTGTCCGGCGACGCGATCGCCGACCTGCACGCGCGCATCGCCGAGGACCGCCTGTACACCGCGTCGCACCCGGGCGGGCTGGAGCAGCGCGACATCGGCGAGGACTACGTGGCGCGGATCGCCGGCGACATCCAGCTCGGGCGCCGCCTGAAGGTGGTGGTGGACGCGGGCAACGGCGCCGCCGGCGAACTCGGCCCGCGCGTGCTGGAGGCGATCGGCGCCGAGGTCGAGCGGCTGTACTGCGACATCGACGGCGACTTCCCCAACCACCATCCCGACCCCGGCGACCCGCGCAACCTGGAGGCGCTGGTGCAGATCGTGCAGCGCCTGCAGGCCGACCTCGGGATCGCGTTCGACGGCGACGGCGACCGCCTCGGCGTGGTCACCGCGAGCGGCAAGGTGATCTACCCCGACCGCCTGCTGATGCTGTTCGCGGCCGACGTGCTGCAGCGCAACCCGGGGGCGACCGTGATCTACGACGTCAAGTGCAGCGGCCAGCTGGCCGGGCACATCCTGCGCCACGGCGGCAGCCCGCTGATGTGGAAGACCGGGCACTCGCTGATCAAGGCCAAGATGCGCGAGACCGAGGCGGCCCTCGCCGGCGAGATGAGCGGCCATTTCTTCTTCGGCGAACGCTGGTACGGCTTCGACGACGGGCTCTATGCCGCCGCGCGCCTGCTGGAGATCGTGGACGCCGCGGACCAGCCGGCGACCGCGCTGCTGGAGTCGGTGCTGTCGGGGGTGTCCACCCCGGAGCTGAAGCTGCCGGCGCCGGATGCCGACCCGCATGCGTTCGTGGAGCGCTTCCGCGCGCAGGCGCGCTTCGAGGGCGCGCGCATCACCACCATCGACGGCGTGCGCGTGGACTGGCCGGACGGCTGGGGCCTGGTGCGCGCCTCCAATACCACCCCGGTGGTGGTGATGCGCTTCGACGCCGACAGCCCGGCGGCGATGGCGCGCATCCAGGAGGCCTTCCGCGCCCAGTTGCTGGCGCTGGATCCGGGGCTGGCGCTGCCGTTCTGAACCCGGCGCGGTCGCGCGCGCGGACCGGGCGCTGGCGCAGGCTCAGGGGGTGACGTTGGCGGTGGCCGCCGGCGCGACCGGCTGGCCGGCCTTCATCGCGCGGTAGCGGGCGAGCGCGTCGTTCAGCTCGGCGTCCAGGCTCGCGCGCTCGCGTTCCTGGTCGGCGAGGATGCGCTGCTGCAGCAGCAGTTCGCCGTGGCGCGACTGGATCGCGTCGGCCAGCCCCTTGGGCACCGGCTCGCTGCCCAGCTCGCGGTCGCCGGCCTGGCGCAGCAGGCTGCTCAGGCTGTTGCGCAGGTTGGCCACGCCCAGCCGGCTGGTCTTGATCGCCTCGTCCACCAGCGCGATGCGCTCGCCGAAGGCGCGCCGCAGGTCGGCCTCGGTCTGGTACGACTCCACCATCGCCAGGTCGCGGCGCTTGGCCTGCGCCAGCGCCTCCTGCTGGCGGCGCGCGGCCTCCTCGGCCTGCTGCGCGGCCAGCCGCTCCTCGGGGGTCAGCGCGCGCCCGATGCGCGCGGTCGCCAGCCCGCTCTTCGGGTTGATCTCGGTGCGCGCGCGGTCGGCGGCCTCGGCCGGCAGGGCGTCGCCGCACACCCGGCGCCCGCCCTCGTCCCAGCAGTAGATCTTCTTCTGTGCGGGCGAGGACTGCGGGGTGGCGCCGGCCATGCCGGCGGCCAGCAGGCCGGCGGCGACCAGCAGGGACGGCGGCAGGAGGCGAGGGGCGGCACGCATGCGGGCTCTCCGGCGGGATCAGGCGCTGCCGTGGCGCGCGCGGTAGGCGCGCAGGGCGTCGCGGTGCGCCACAAGTTCCGCGCTTTGCCCGGCGAACGCAAGCAGGTCGTCGAGCCCGGCCACCGCCAGCACCGGCAGGCCGTACTCGCGGCGCAGCGCGGCCGCCGCGGATTCGCCGTCCGCCTCGTGCAGGCGCTCCTGGCGGTCGAGCGCGACCACGATCCCGGCCGCGGTGGCGCCGGCCTCGCGCAGCAGCGCCAGCGCCTCGCGCACCGCGGTGCCGGCGGTGATCACGTCGTCCACCAGCAGCACCCGGCGCCCGCCCAGCGGGGCGCCGATCAGGTGCCCGCCCTCGCCGTGGTCCTTGGCCTCCTTGCGGTTGAACGCCAGCGGCAGGTCGCGCCCGCGGCGGGCGTATTCGCAGGCCAGCGCGGTGGCCAGCGGGATGCCCTTGTAGGCCGGGCCGAACAGCAGGTCGAACTCGAGCCCGGCGGCGTCCACCGCGTCGGCGTAGCAGGCCGCCAGCGCCGCCAGCGCGGCGCCGGAGTCGAACCGCCCGGCGTTGAAGAAGTACGGGCTGCGCCGCCCGGACTTCAGGGTGAACTCGCCGAAGCGCAGGGCCCCGGCGGCGAGCGCCAGGCGCAGGAAGCGGGTGCGGTGGTCCTCGGTCATGCCGGGATTGTCCCATGCCGCAGGTGATCCGCTGCGGCGGGAGCAGCGATGGCGGGAGCAGCGATGGCGGGAGCAGCGATGGCGGGAGCAGCGATGGCGGGAGCAGCGATGGCGGGAGCAGCGATGGCGGGAGCAGCGATGGCGGGAGCAGCGATGGCGGGTGCGGCGATGGCGGGTGCGGCGATGGCGGGTGCGGCGATGGCGGGTGCGGCGATGGCGGGTGCGGCGATGGCGGGTGCGGCGATGGCGGGTGCGGCGATGGCGGGTGCGGCGATGGCGGGTGCGGCGGCGGCGGGGTTCGGCTACCCTCGCCGCTTTGCGGCCGGCGGACGCGCATGCGCATCCTCACCTTCAACGCCAATGGCCTGCGCTCGGCGGCGAGCAAGGGCTTCTTCGACTGGTTCGCCGCGCAGGACGTGGACGTGCTGTGCGTGCAGGAGACCAAGGCCCAGGAACACCAGCTGGACGTGCCGGCGCTGCGCCCGGCCGGCTACCGCGCCTGGTTCAAGGACGCGACCACGCGCAAGGGCTACAGCGGGGTGGCGATCTACAGCCGGCACGCGCCCGACGCGGTCCGCGACCGCCTCGGCTGGGACGCGTTCGACGACGAGGGCCGCTACCTCGAGCTGCGCTTCGGTGCGCTCAGCGTGGTCAGCCTGTACCTGCCCTCGGGCAGCTCGGGGCCGGAGCGGCAGGCGTTCAAGGAACGGGTGATGGCTTGGCTGCGGCCGATCCTCGACGGCTGGCTGGCCAGCGGCCGCCAGTACGTGCTGTGCGGCGACTGGAACATCGTGCGCTCGCGCCGCGACATCAAGAACTGGAGCGGCAACCAGAAGAACTCCGGCTGCCTGCCGCACGAGCGCGCCTGGCTCAATGCGCTGATCGCCGATCCCTACGGCGACGGCCTCACCCCGCCGCCGGCGTACGGCTGGAAGGACGCGTTCCGGGTCGCGCGCGGCGAGGCGGTGGAGTATTCGTGGTGGTCGCAGCGCGGCGCCGCGCGCGCCAACAACGTGGGCTGGCGGATCGACTACCAGCTGTGCACGCCGGGGATCGCCGCCGGCATCCGCGCCGCGGCGATCTTCCCGGAGCCGAAGTTCTCCGACCATGCGCCGGTGCTGGTCGACTACGGCGCCCCGGGGCACGCGCGATGAGCCGCGCGGCGCGCCCGCGGGTGTGGCAGGCGTTCGCACAGCCGGCGGCGTGGACGATGTTCTTCTTCGGCTTCGCCTCCGGGCTGCCGTTCCTGCTGGTCGCCGGCACCCTGGCCTACTGGCTCAAGGAGCGCGGGATCGAGCTGAAGGAGATCACCCTGATCGCCAGCGCCGGCCTCGCCTACACCCTGAAGTTCCTGTGGGCGCCGCTGGTCGACCGCTGGCGGCTGCCGCTGCTGGGGCGGTTCGGGCAGCGCCGCGGCTGGCTGCTGCTGGCGATGGCGGCGGTGATCGCCGGGCTGCTGGTGATGGCGCAGCTGACTCCGCTGCGGCTGGCCGGCTTCGTGTGGGTGACGGTGGCGGTCGCGTTCGCGGGCGCGACCCTGGACATCGCGGTGGACGCCTACCGGGTGGAGATCGCCCCGGCCGAGGCGCAGGGCGCGCTGGTCGCCACCTACTCGCTGGGCTACCGGATCGCGCTGATCATGACCGGCGCGCTGGCGCTGGTGCTGGCCGACCACATCGACTGGAGCAGCGTGTACCGGCTGATGGCGGCGCTGATGCTGGTGCCGGTCGCGGCGGTGCTGCTGGCGCGCGAACCGGCGGTGGCGCGGGTGCGCGCGGCCGGCTGGCGCGCCGGCCTGCGCGAGGGCGTGGTGGAGCCGTTCGCGGACTTCTTCCGGCGCTTCGGCGGCGCGCTGGCGCTGGCGGTGCTGGCCTTCATCCTGCTGGCCAAGGTCTCCGACCAGTCGCTCGGCGGTGGCATCCTCGCCCCGTTCTACCTCGACCAGGGCTACAGCAAGACCCAGATCGCGGCGATCAGCAAGGTCTACGGCATCTGGGTCGGGATCGGCGGGGTGTTCCTCGGCGGCGTCGCGGTGGCGCGCTGGGGCATCCGCGGGCCGCTGTTGGCCGGGTTGGTGCTGGGCGCGGCCAGCAACCTGCTGTACGTCTGGCTGGTCGGCGCGCACGGCGACCTGCTGCGGTTGACCGTGGTGATCTCCGGCGAGAACCTCGCCCAGGGCTTCCAGGGCACCACCCTGGTCGCGTTCCTGTCGGCATTGGTCAACCAGCGCTTCACCGCCACCCAGTACGCGCTGTTCTCCTCGCTGGTGATGCTGCCGGGCAAGCTCTTGGGCGCGGTGTCCGGCGCGATCGTGACCGTCACCGGCTACGGCACCTACTTCTGGATCACCGCGCTGGCCGGGGTGCCGGCGATGCTGCTGTTCTTCCGGGTGCTGCCGCGGCTGGACCTCGGCGGCGACGGCCGCGCCGCGCACGCCGATGGATGACCTTGCCGGCGCCCCGGCGCGCGGGTACACAATCCCCTTGCTGCCGCGTCCCGCAGGAGGCCCGATGACCGACCTGGTGCTGCGCGATCTGTCCCCGGAGCTGGCCGGCCGCCTGCGGCGGCTGGCCGAGGCCCAGGGCATCACCACCCACGCGGTGCTGGTGGAGGTGCTGGAGCAGGGCCTGCGCGCCTGCGAGGACGCGCTGCGCCGGCGTCTGGATGCGGAGGAGGAGGATGCCCTGCGGCGCGCGATCAGCGCCCTGCAGCAGGTGCCCGACGACCCCGGCTTCGGCCTGATCGGGCGCCTGCCGGGGATCCCGCCTCAGGCCGGGTAGACCGCGCCCAGCACGCGCGGGCCGGCGGCGCCGGTCACGCTGGCGAGGTTGCCGGGCGCGCCGCGCAGGGTCTGCCGCGCCAGCCAGGCGAAGCCCATCGCCTCCACGTGGTCCGGGTCCAGCCCGAACGCGGCGGTGGACTGCACCGCAAGCTCCGGCAGCGCCTCCGCCAGCGCCTGCAGCAGCACCGGGTTGTGCACGCCGCCGCCGCACACCAGCAGGCGGCGGGTGTCCGGCTGCTCGCGCCGCAGCGCCTCGGCGACCGTGCGCACGGTCAGCGCGCGCAGGGTGGCCTGCACGTCCGCCGGGCGCAGGCCGGGCTGCAGGCGCGCGGCCAGCCAGCGGCGCTGGAAGTGCTCGCGGCCGCTGCTCTTGGGCGGCGGCTGGGCGAACCAGGGGTCCTCGAGCAGGCGCTCCAGCAGCGCCGGATCGACCTGCCCGGTCGCCCCCCAGGCGCCGGCCTCGTCGTAGGGGCGGCCGGTGTGCTCGTGGCACCACAGGTCCATCAGCGCGTTCGCCGGGCCGGTGTCGAAGCCGCGCACCGGGCCGTGCGCAGGCAGCAGGGTGAGGTTGGCGATGCCGCCCAGGTTGAGCACTGCGCGCGGCTCCTCGGCGGCATGCAGCAGGGCGTGGTGCAGCGCGGGCAGCAGCGGCGCACCGTGGCCGCCGGCGGCGAGGTCGCGGCGGCGGAAGTCGGCGACCGTGGTGATCCCGGTGCGTTCCACGATCCGCCCGGCATCGCCGATCTGCAGGGTGAACGGATGCGCGGCGTACGGGCGGTGGCGCACGGTCTGGCCGTGCGAGCCGATCGCGCGGATCGCCGCCGGCGGCAGCCCGGCCTGCGCCAGCACCGCCAGCGCGGCGGCGGCGAACGCCTCGCCGACCTGCGCGTCGAGTTCGCCCAGCTCGTCCAGCGAATCCAGCGCGCCGCCCTGGCCCAGCCAGACCAGGCGCGCGCGCACCGCCGGATCCCAGGGCCGGGTGTGGGCCGCGACCAGCCGCGCCTGCAGGCGGCCGTCGGCGCCGTCGTCGAACTCCACCACCGCCGCGTCGATGCCGTCCGCGCTGGTGCCGGACATCAGGCCGAGGTACAGCTCGCCCGGCATCGGGATGGCCTGTGGCGGGGCGGATCAGCCGCGGCGGCCGTGGCGGCCGGCGGGCGTGGTGTCGGCGACCCGGGTGTCGTCGAGCTGGAACACCACGTCCTCGACCTCGCGGATCTTCTCCAGCGCGCGCCGGGTCTCCTGCTTGAAGGCGACCAGCGCCGGCCCGGACAGCGGCGCCGGCGGTGGCAGGGTCATCTTCAGCGGATTGACGTGCACGCCGTTGAGGCGGAATTCGTAGTGCAAGTGCGGCCCGGTGGCGAGCCCGGTGCTGCCGACGTAGCCGATCACCGTGCCCTGCGCCACGTGCTGGCCGACCCGCAGCTTGGCGAAGCGTGACATGTGCCCGTACAGGGTGGTGCGCCCGCCGCCGTGGTCGAGGATCACGGTGTTGCCGTAGCCGCCCTTGCGCCCGACGAACGCCACCCGCGCGTCGCCCGCGGCCATGATCGGGGTGCCGGTGCCGGCCGCATAGTCGATGCCCATGTGCCCGCGCATCAGCCCGAGCACCGGGTGCCGGCGCATGCCGAAGCCGGAGGTCACGCGGGCGTACGGGATCGGCATGCGAATGAACGGGCGCCGCAGCGAGCGTCCGTCGGCGGTGAAGTACTCCGGCTTGCCGTCGCGCTCGAAGCGGAACGCGCTCTTGAGCTGGCCGTCCACGGTGAAGGTCGCCGCCAGCACCGGCCCGGTGTGCACCAGCTGGCCGTTCTTCCAGGTCTGGTCGACCACCACGCTGAAGCGGTCGTTGGCGTCCAGGTCCGAATCGAAGTCGATGTCGTACTTGAACATCTCGTCGGTCAGCTGGCGCAGCTGCTCGCGCCCGAGCCCGAGCTTGCGCGCGGAGGCGAACAGCGAGCGCCCGACCTTGCCGGTCAGGACCACGGTGCGGGTGGTGACTTCCTGCGGCAGCGCCTGCTCGCGCACCGCGCTGCCGTCGAACTGCAGCTCGACCGGGTCGTCGCCGATCGCGGGGGCGGCCTCGATCCGCATCGCGCGCACGGTGCCGTCGGCCGGCAGGTTGAAGCTCAGCTGGGTGCCCGGGCGCAGCCGGCGCAGGGCCGGCGCGATCTTCGGATGCTGCATCACCGCCTGCAGCTGGCTGTAGGGGATGCCCAGTTCGGCGAACACCTCGCTCAGGGTCTGGCCCGGGCGCAGGGTCACCGACTGCCAGCGGTCGCCGTCGTCGGCGCCGGCCTTCAGGCGCGGCAGCGGCAGCGCCAGCACCATGCGCTGGGTGTGCGCCGGCGCGGGCGCCAGCGCGCCGGAGAAACCCGGCACGATCGCGGCGCACAGCATGCCGATGGTGGCGAACAGGCTGGCATGCGCCCAGTGGCGGCGCGTCCAGCGGCCGTTGAAGGCGCGCGCCAGCGGCGGCTGCGCGGCATCACGGGCGGCGTCGGCACGGGCGCGGGCGAGGTTGTGCTGGAGAACGGCCTCGTGCGCCGCAGCCTGCGTCGGATCCGTCATTGGGTGATGGCCTCGCGTGACGATGGCGTCAACGCGCTACCATAGGGGCCGGCCATGGGTGCGTCAACCCATTGAATCCGCAAGACTTTTTCGTCGAGCGGATTTAACGCTACCTTAACCCCTTCCAAACACTCCGGTCACGCTCCGGGCGTGCCCGCCAGCGAGATCGCCGTGTCCGACATCGCCCATGCCCTCGACCTGATCGCCCGCGGCAGCGAGGAAATCCTCAAGCCCGAGGAGCTGCAGGCGCGCCTGGCGCTCGGCCGCCCGCTGCGGGTCAAGGCCGGCTTCGATCCCACCGCGCCCGACCTGCACCTGGGCCACACGGTGCTGCTCAACAAGATGCGCCAGTTCCAGGACCTCGGGCACCAGGTGATCTTCCTGATCGGCGACTTCACCGGGATGATCGGCGACCCCACCGGCAAGAGCGCCACCCGCAAGCCGCTGACCCGCGAGGACGTCGAGGCCAACGCCCGCACCTACGCCGAGCAGGTGTTCAAGGTGCTCGACCGCGCGCGCACCGAGGTGCGCTTCAACAGCGAGTGGTTCGGGCAGATGGGCGCGGCCGACATGATCCGGCTGGCCGCGCAGCACACCGTGGCGCGCATGCTCGAGCGCGACGACTTCGCCAAGCGCTACGCGGCGCAGCAGCCGATCGCCATCCACGAGTTCCTGTATCCGCTGGTGCAGGGCTACGACTCGGTCGCGCTCAACGCCGACGTCGAGCTCGGCGGCACCGACCAGAAGTTCAACCTGCTGATGGGCCGCGGCCTGCAGGAGCACTACGGGCAGCCGCCGCAGGTGGTGCTCACCATGCCGCTGCTGGAAGGGCTCGACGGCGTGCACAAGATGAGCAAGTCGCTCGGCAACTACATCGGCATCAACGAGCCGGCGATCGACATCGTGACCAAGGCGATGAAGATCGGCGATGCGCTGATGTGGCGCTGGATCGAGCTGCTCAGCTTCGAGATCGGGATCGGCGAAGCGCGCCGGCTGCGCGCCGAGGTCGAGGCGGGCGCGCTCAACCCGCGCGACGTCAAGCTGCGGCTGGCGCGCGAGCTGGCCGCGCGCTTCCACGGCGCGGAAGCCGCCGAGCGCGCGGTCGCCGGCTGGCATGCCGCGGTGCGCGGCGAGGGCGACCTGTCCAGCCTGCCGCTGCAGGAGGTGGTGGTGCCGGCCGAGGGGCTGCGGATCGCCGCGCTGCTGGTCGCGGCCGGGCTGATGCCCAGCAACTCCGAGGCCCACCGCAAGCTCAGGGAGCGCGCGGTGCGGATCGACGGCGTGGTGTTCGAGGACGCGGCGCGGGTGTTCGCGCCCGGCTTCGAGGGCGTGCTCGCCGTCGGCAAGCGCACCTTCGCGCGCGTGCGCCTGCGCACGGCCTGAGCCTTGCGCTCGCGGCCGGCGCGGCGTCCGCCCGCTGGGCGCCATGGCGACCGTGCCGGTGGCGAACAGGGCTTGCTGCGGCGCCGCAGGGTGCGCTATTCTTTTCGACCCGGCGCCGCAGACCTGCGGCACCGGGCCGCAAAAAACCGGCATCTAGGGTGTTGACGTTCTTGCAAAGCCCTGTATGATGTGCGGCTCCCTCGGGCGGTAAGCGATCTGAGGGGATGGGAGACGGCGCTGAGGCTGGTCTTTCGGATCTTTGACAGTGTGCGCAGGTGACTTGTGCGGGCGTCTGGCAGTGGACGGTTGTCCATGGCAGACGTTCGAACAGAACCTCAATTCTTGAAGTATTCGTACGCAAGTACACGTACAGC
>NZ_JAJOZK010000003.1 GCF_022419185.1 Thermomonas flagellata
GTTCGGGCTGCAAGAAAGGACGGTCCGGCACAGGCACCCAGTGCTCAGTCGCGGGCTTCATTCACTGGCCCAGAGGCCGCTCGGGCTGCCCGAGCCGGTCCGCGGGCTGAAAGATACAAGGCCGCCATGCTCGATTCCCATGCCCATGCCGCCGCCGTGGATGCCGTGTTCGCGCGCGCCCCGGTGATCCCGGTGATCGCGATCGAACGCCGCGAGGACGCGCTGCCGCTGTGCCGCGCGCTGGTCGAGGGTGGCCTGCCCGTGCTCGAGATCACCCTGCGCACCGCGCACGCGCTGGAGGCCATCCGCGCGGTCGCCGCCGCGCTGCCCGAGGCCTGCGTCGGCGCCGGCACCGTGCTGTCCGCGGCCGACATGCAGGCCGCGGCGGAGGCCGGGGCGCAGTTCCTGATCGCGCCCGGGGCGACCGAGGCGCTGTACGCGGCGGGGCGCGCGCTGCCGGTGCCGCTGATCCCGGGCGTGGCCACCGCCAGCGAGCTGATGCGCGGGCTGGAGCACGGCTGGCGGCGCTTCAAGTTCTTCCCGGCCGCGGCCAGCGGCGGCGTGGCCGCGCTCAAGGCGCTGGGCGGGCCGCTGCCGATGGCGCGCTTCTGCCCGACCGGCGGGATCGACGCCGCCAGCGCCCCGGCCTATCTCGCCTTGCCCAACGTGGCCTGCGTCGGCGGTTCGTGGATGCTGCCGGCGGCCGCGGTGCGCGCCGGCGACTGGGCGCAGGTGCGCGCGCTGGCGCGCGCGGCGGCCGCCCTGGCGCGGCCGTGAGCGCGCTCAGCCCCGCGGCGTGGCCGGCGCGCCGGCCGCCAGCCAGCGGCTGAGCACCACCGCCACCAGCACCGTCGCCAGCAGGGTGATGAACATCAGGTGCAGGTAGTGCAGCGGCGTCCAGGCGAAGGTGAACACGCCGTACAGCACCACCCCAAACGCCAGCGCCAGGCGGATCGCGCGCGCGTCCGCGCCGCGCACGAAGATCGCCACGAAGAACGCCGCCAGCACCGGCATCGAATACAGCCCGTTGAGCTGCTGCAGGGTCGCGATGATGCTGCGCGCGTGCTCGTACAGCGGCACCAGCGCCAGCGATGCCAGCATGAACACGATCTGCACCGCCTGCCCGACCCGCTTGGCGTCCGCGCGCGGGTTGACCAGCGGCTGCCACAGGTCGAGCGTGAACAGTGCCGCGGCCGAGTTCAGGCCCGCGTTGTAGCTGGACAGCACGGCACCTGCGATCGCCGCCGCGAACGCCCCCGACAGCCAGGCCGGCAGCACGTCGCCGGCGAGCCGCCCGTACGCGTCGTCGTTGATGTCGCCATAGAGCTTGTAAGCGATGATCCCTGGCAGGATCACGATGACCGGGGTCAGGAACTTCAGCGCCGCCGCCGCGTAGATGCCCTTCTGCGCCTCGCGCACGTCGCGCGCCGCCATCGCCCGCTGCGCGATCAGCATGTTGGTGCCCCAGTAGAAGATGTGCGCGAACACCATCCCGGTCAGCAGGGTCGGCCACGGGATGTCGGAATCCGGCCCGCCCCACAGGGTCAGACGTTCGCGCGGGATGCCCGAGAAGTCCCAGCCGATCCGCTCCAGCGCGAACCAGGTCACCAGCCCGCCCATCACCAGCAGCACCAGGCCCATGTAGGTGTCGGAGATCGCGATCGCGCGCAGCCCGCCCAGCGCCGCGTAGGCCAGCCCGGCCAGCGCCAGCAGCGCCGCAATCGCCAGGATCGGCAGGTCCGGCTGGAACATCGACTTCATGAAGCGCGCGCCGGTGTAGAGCACCATCGGCAGCAGGATGAACATGTAGCCGAGCAGGAACAGCAGCGACACCGTGCGGCGCAGGCCGGCGCCGCCGGGCAGGCGCTTCTCCAGCAACTCGGTGGTGGTGCTGCAGCCGTGGCGGAAGTACATCGGGATCAGCACCTTGGCCAGCACCAGGAGGCCGGCGGCGGCGCCGAACTCCCACCACACCTGCAGCAGGTTCTGCGCGCCGTTCATGCCGACGATCTGCTCGGCGCTGATGTTGGTCAGCAGCAGGCTGCCGGCGATGAACGGCCAGCTCAGGTGCTTGCCGGCGAGGAAGAAGTCCTGCCCGGCGTCGCGGCTATGGCCCTCGCGCCGGTAGCGCCACCAGGTGGCGAGCGCCACCAGCGCGCTGATCGCCAGGAACACCCCCAGTTGGATCCCGTTGCCGTGCATCTGCCCTCCCGTGCGCGAACACGCGGCCCCCGCCTGCGCGCGCAGACGGGGGCCGGCCGGACGTCACCGCATGGCGCGGTCAGAACTTGTAGTTGACGCCGAGCAGGTAGGTACGGCCGTAGTCGGTGTACTTGCCTGGATAGCCGACGCCCGCGGTGGACGGTTCCACGAACGGCTCGTTCTTCAGGTTGTACAGCTGCAGCAGCACCGACAGCCCGCGCAGGGCGCCGTCCTGGAACTCGTAGCCCATCTGGAAGTCGGTGACCTTCTCCCCGGCGAAGTAGCGGTTGCGGTCGCGGTCGCCGCCGAAGCCCTCCACCTCACCGCGGAACTTGCTGCGGCCGCGCTGGCTGATCCGCGCCGAGAAGCCCCAGCGCTCGAAGTACAGGCTCATGTTGGAGACGTACTTGGACAGCCCCGGCAGCTGCGCGTTGGCGCCGCCCGGGTGGATGCTGCTGCTGACGTCGGCGTAGTTGCCCTGGAAGCCGAAGCCCTCCAGCGGCGCCCAGAACACGTCGAACGGCAGCGACAACGCCAGCTCGATGCCCTGCAGGGTGCCGCCCTGGCCGTTCACCGGCTGGGTGAACCAGCCCACGGTCGAGGTCACCGGGTAGTTCCCGGTCGGCAGCGGCAGCTGGGCGAAGTCGAAGCGGGTGGTGGCGTTGTAGATGTAGGTCTTCAGGTCCTTGTAGAAGTAGCCGGCGGTGAAGTAGCCGGTCTTGCCGAAGTACTTCTCGAACCCGAAGTCGAGCGCGTTGGCCAGCCACGGGCGCAGCGCCGCGTTGCCGCCGCTGCCGCTGAACTCGCGGCGGGTCGGGTCGTAGCCGTAGTTGGCGCTGGCCACCATCTCGTCCATGCGCGGGCGCGCCATCTGGCGGCCGAGCGCGAAGCGCACGTTGATGTCCTCCGGCAGCGCCAGCTTGAGGTTCAGGCTCGGCAGGTACTCGGTGTACTTGGCGCCGTAGCTGGCGGTGCCTGCGATCGGCACGCCGTTGAACATCGCGATCGCGTCCGACTTCTGGTCGGCCCGCACCGCCTGCACGCCGAGGTTGCCGGTCAGCGGCGCGCCGAACAGCTCGGTGTCGATGTTGGCCTGCAGGTAGACGGTGGTGAGCTTCTCGTCGACCGTCCAGTTCTTGTTGTTGATGTCCGGGTGGGTCTTCGGCAGCAGGATGTAGGTATTGCCCAGCATGCCGGTCAGGTTGAGGTCGAGCACGCGGTCGATGCCGGCGAACCCGGGGCTCACGCCGGCCACCGCGCTGGACGGGATCGGCAGGTAGACCGGGTTGCTGCTGGCGCAGTTGGCGGCCACGCACAGGGTGTTCTCGTCGGAGCCGCGGCTCTTGCTGCGCTCGCTGTAGTTGGCGCCGAACAGCAGCTTGCTGAAGGCGCCCTCGGCGAAGGCGTACTCGAAGTCGATCCGGCCCGAGTTGAGCTTGTCCTTGATCGACATGTCCTTCAGGTAGCCGGCCTGCCAGCGGTCGCCGCCCCAGCCGCCCGGATCGGCCAGGCGCAGGATCGAGGGATCGGTGTAGTCGTAGCCGGTGGTGAAGTTGAACCAGCGCCCGGACGGGTCCAGGCTCATCTGCAGGGTGTCGCCCGGCAGCGCCGGGTTGAGCACCGCGTAGCCCTCCAGGATCTGGTGCTTGCGGTCGGCCTGCGAGTGGCTGAGGTCGACGCTCATGGTCCAGGCGCCGTCCAGGCGGAAGGTGTTCTTCCAGCCGATCGAGGTCAGCGTGTCGCGGTAGTTGTTCTCGTCGTTGCGCACCACCGGGCGGAAGTTGCGGAAGCTGGCCTGGGTGACCAGGTTGTCGGCGTTGCGGGTGAACGAGATCGGCGCCCCGGTCGAGCCCCAGACCGTGCCGAACTGCAGGCCGGCGCGGTTCTGGTCGGTGTCGAACTTGGAGTAGAACACGTCCAGGGTCGATTCCCAGCGCTCGCTCGGGCGGTACTGCACGGTGCCGGCGAGGCCGTCGCGGCGGTTCTTGGTCTGGTAGTTGAAGACGTTGGCGCCGCCGAGCAGGCCGTTGTCGTAGCCCCAGGACTCGAACTCGCGCGACTGCCCGGGGCTGTCCAGGCGGGCATAGCCCAGCGCCAGGCCGAGGGTGTTGTCGGCGAACTGGTCGATGTAGGCGAAGCTGAAGCGGCTGCCGTACTTCTTGCGGTCCTGCACCTTGTTCATGTCGCCGCGCAGGTTGGCGGCGAGGGTGCGCTGGTCGTAGTCCAACGGGCGCACGGTGCGCAGGTCCACGGTGCCGGACAGGCCCTGCCCGACCAGCGCCGCGTTCTGGGTCTTGTACACCACCACCGAGCTCATCAGCTCGGACGGGTACTGGTCGAACTCCACCCCGCGGTTGTTGCCGAGGCTGACCTGCTCGCGGCCGTTGAGCAGGGTGGTCGAGAAGTCGCCGGAGAAGCCGCGGATGTTGATCTCCTGCGCGCGCCCGCCGAAGCGCTGCGCGGTCACGCCGGTCAGGCGCGCCAGCGAGTCGGCGATCGACACGTCCGGCAGCTTGCCGATGTCCTCGGCGGTCACCGCCTCGATGATCTCGTTGGAGGCCTGCTTCATCTCGATCGAGCGCTCGATCGCGCCGCGAATGCCGACCACCGTCACCTTGTCGAGGTTCTTGGCCTCGTCCTGCTTCTTCTTGTCGGCCGCGGCCTGCGCGTCCTGGTCGGCCTGCGCGGCGGTCTGCGCCTGCGCGTTCACGGCCAGGGCCAGGGCCGCCGAGGCCAGCGCCACGCTCAGCAGGTTTCGCTTGAATCGCACCATCTTCCCCTCCCGGAAGGCTGTCGGATGTGGCCGCGCTGCCGCGGTGGGGCGGCGCGAACGGCGGCGATGTTAATCCGCCGTTACGGTTGGCAATCGCGTTGCATACGTATTCATGCCCCGCCCCCGCATTCACTGCCATGCAGGGCGGATGGCAACGTTTGCAGTGCCGGGCGTCCGCCGGCTGGCAGCGCAGCGGTAGGCACCTGCTGCTGCGTCGCAGCAAGCCGCCGCGCGGACGCCTCAGGGGCGCGCCGGGTCGCCGCCGGCCGGCAGCACGTACACCACCGCCGTCCGCCCCGGCACCCTGAACGTGCCACGCGCGCGGTCGATCCGGGCCTGGCGCGGCCGTGGGTCGGCCGCGGTGGCGGCCGCCTGCACCGGGTGCAGCACGTAGGGCTTGGCGGCCTCCTGCGGCAGCGCCAGGGTCACCGCCTGCGGCGCGAGGTTGACCAGGTACAGCACCTCGCGCTGCGGCCCGGGCAGCCCCTGCCCGTCCAGATGGCCGACGATCACCCGCGGATCCTGGCCGGGGCCGCTGTTCGGGAAGCGCAGGCGCGCCTGCACCGCGGCCGCCTCGCGCAGCCGCAGCAGCGGGGTCTCGGCGCGGATCCGCAGCCAGTCGCGGAAGGCCGCGCGCATCCAGGCGATGTCGCGCGGCGCCGGGCGCGCGCGCGGGTTGCGCAGCGCCGGCCGCAGCAGCGGCCAGTCGCCGCCGTTGTCGCGCGCCGGCGGCAGGCCGCGGCCGAAGCCGTTGTCGCGCCCGGACCAGTCCAGCCGGTTGAACCAGTCGCCGGAGTCGTAGCTGTTGCGGTCCAGCGACTTGCTGCGCAGCAGTTCGATCCCGGCGTGGAAGTACGGCACCCCCTGCGCCAGCACGGTGAAGGCCACGCCCAACAGCTGCACGCGCGCGCGCTCCGCCGCCGGGGTGTCCGCCGGCAGGCGCAGCGCGTCCAGATCCCACAGGGTCAGGTTGTCGTGGTTCTCGACGTAGTTGACCACCTCTTCCGGCGAGCTCGCGTAGCCGGCGGGCTGCCCGTGGTAGTCCAGCGCCGCCAGCGGCGCGACCCGGCCATCGGCCAGGGGCAGGCGGTAGTCGCGCAGGCTGCCGGCCAGCCCGGCGCGCGCCAGGTCCGCCGCCTGCAGCGCCTGCGCGCGGCGCGCGCCGTCCGTGGCCAGGCCGTTGAGCAGGCCGCGCGCGTCGCGCAGCGCCGCGCCGCTGTCGCAGCAGCCGCCGCCGCGCAGGGCGTCGCGCAGGCGGTCGTTGAAGGTGGCGATGCCGGTGCCGTCCAGCCGCCCCTGCGCGGCCTGCACGAAGCGCGCGCCGTCGGCGACCTCGCCGAAGTTCCAGCCCTCGCCGATGAACGCGATCCGGCGCCCGGCGGCGGCGCCCACCGCGGCCTGCGCGGCCTCCATCACCGCGCGCGGCTGGTGCCCCATGAGGTCGAAGCGGAAGCTGTCGATCCGGTAGTCGCGCGCCCAGCGCACCAGGGTGTCGCGCAGCAGGCGCGCCATCATGCGGTGCTCGGTGGCGGTGTTGGCGCAGCAGGTGGAGGTGGCCACCCGCCCCTGCGCGTCCAGCCGCTGGTAGTAGCCCGGCACGATGCGGTCGAGCACCGCGCCGTCCGCCTGCCCGGCGGCATGGGTGTGGTTGTAGACCACGTCCATCCCCACCCGCAGCCCGAGCGCGTGCAGCGCCTGCACCATCGCGCGGAACTCGCGCACGCGTACCGCGCCGTCGTCGGGATCGCTGGCGTAGCTGCCCTCCGGTGCGCCGAAGTAGAGCGGGTCGTAGCCCCAGTTGTAGCAGTCGCGCGCGGCCTGCGCCGCCAGTACGGCCTGCGGGCGCGGATCGTCCGGCGCGCTTGCGCGCAGCGCCGGCGTGCGGCAGCCGCGCTCCGGCACGGTGGCGAAATCGAACACCGGCAGCAGCTGCACGTCGGTCAGCCCGGCGCGCGCCAGCGCGGCCAGGTGGCGGCGGCCGGCCGAACCGGGATCGGCGAACGCCAGGTACTTGCCGCGACGGGCCGCGGCCACGCCGGGGTCGTGCGCGGAGAAGTCGCGCACGTGCAGCTCGTAGACCTGCATGTCCACGTTCGCCGCGGCCGGCGGCGGGCGCGTGGCCCGCGCCCAGCCGGGCGGCGCCAGCGCCGGATCGTCGAGATCGCCGAGGTAGCCGCGCGCGCCGTCCGCGGACAGGCTGATCGCATACGGATCGCCGACCCGGTTGCGCACCCAGCCCAGGCCCGGCACGAACACCTCCACCAAATAGGCGTAGTAGCGCCCGCGCAGGTCGCCGGCGAGCGTGCGCTGCCAGGTCCCGGTGTGCGGGTCGAAGGCGAGCGGCAGCGGCGCGGCGGCCGGCGCATGCGCATCCGGGTACAGGCACAGCGCCACTGCGCGCGCGGTCGGCGCCCACAGCCGGAATTGCGCCTGCGCCACCGCGACCTGCGCGCCGAGCGCCAGCCCCGGTGCGTCCGCGGCGGCGTAGGCGGCATCCAGCGCGCCGGGCAGCTGCACGTAGGTCGCCTCCTGCACCCGCCCCTGCGCGTCCTCGCGCACCAGCAGCAGCTGGCCGCGCCACAGTGCGGGCAGGCGCGCGCGCTCCGCCGCCGGCACCTGCAGCTCCACCCCCGGCCCGGTGAAGGCGAAGCGCGCGGCGACCTCCGGCGCGAGGGCCGGCGCCGGCTCCAGCGTGATCGCCGCCTCCAGGCCCTGCGCCGGCGCGCCCGCGGACACCCGCAATCGCCCCTCCGATGAAGCCAGCAGGCGGTAGCGTCCCGGCGGCTGCCCCGGCCAGCGCAGGGTGGTCGCATCCAGCCAGTAGGCGCGGGCATCGCTGCGCGGATCGGCCACCGCCTGCAGCAGCCGCTGCGGCGGACCGTCGCAATCGTTTGCAGCGGCCTGCGGCGCGAGCAGGCAGGCCGCGGCCAGCCAGATCAGGGCCGACGCCCACTTGCGCACGGCCCCGGCCACGCGCACATACTGCCGGCCACCGCCGGTCCGGCCCACTGCTGCCTCAGGCTCCATGGACGCATCCTCCCGCATCACCCGCATCGTGATCGTCGGCGGCGGCACCGCCGGCTGGATGACCGCCGCCGCGCTGTCGAAGGTGCTCGAGCGCGGCTACGAGATCACCCTGGTCGAATCCGAGGAGATCGGCACCGTCGGCGTGGGCGAAGGCACCATCCCGATGATCAAGCTCTACAACCAGGCGCTCGAACTGGACGAAGCCGACTTCGTGCGCCGCACCAATGCCAGCTTCAAGCTCGGCATCCACTTCGTGGACTGGTGGCGGCGCGGGCAGTCCTACTTCCACGGCTTCGGCAAGATCGGCCAGGACCGCGGGCTGGTCACGTTCTACCAGTACTGGCTGAAGCTGGCCGCGCTGGGGCGCGCGGCGCCGCTGGACGAGTACTCGATCAACACCGTGGCCGCGCTGCGCAACCGCTTCCTGCCGGCCCTGCGCGAGCGCCCGAATTCGCCGCTGGCGGACATCGCCTACGCCTTCCACTTCGACGCCGCGCTGTACGCCGCGTACCTGCGCCAGTACGCCGAGAGCCGCGGGGTGCGCCGGATCGAGGGCAAGGTGGTGGACGTCGCCCTGCACCCGGAGACCGGCTTCGTGGAGGCGGTCGCGCTGGACGGCGAGCGGCGCGTGGCCGGGCAGCTGTTCATCGACTGCTCCGGCTTCCGCGGGCTGCTGATCGAGCAGGCGCTGCACACCGGCTACGAGGACTGGACCCACTGGCTGCCCTGCGACCGCGCGGTCGCGGTGCCGTGCGCCAACCCGGACGGGCCGATCACTCCGTACACCCGCTCCACCGCGCGCCCGGCCGGCTGGCAGTGGCGGATCCCGCTGCAGCACCGGATCGGCAACGGGCATGTGTTCTGCAGCCGCTACATGAGCGAGGACGAGGCCACCGCGCTGCTGCTGGCCAACCTCGACGGCGAGCCGCTGGCGGAACCGCGCACGCTGCGCTTCGTCACCGGCAAGCGCCGCCGCACCTGGAACCGCAACGTGGTCGCGATCGGGCTGTCCTCCGGCTTCATGGAGCCGCTGGAGTCCACCAGCATCCATCTGATCCAGTCCGCGATCGCGCGCCTGACCGCGTTCTTCCCCTACACCGGCTTCGACCAGGCCGACATCGACGAATTCAACGCGCATGCCGACTTCGAGGTCACCCGCATCCGCGATTTCCTGATCCTGCACTACCACGCCACCGCCCGCGACGACAGCCCGTTCTGGGACTACTGCCGGACCATGCAAGTGCCCGAGCCGCTGCGCCGGCGGATCGCCCTGTTCGAGGCGAACGGCCGGGTGTTCCGCGAGGCCAACGAGATGTTCGCGGAGATGAGCTGGGTGCAGGTGATGCACGGCCAGGGTCTGCGCCCGCGCGGCCACCATGGGCTGGTCGAACTGCTGCCGGAGCCGGAGCTGGCCGGGTTCGTGGAGAACGTGCGCCGGGTGATCGCCAACTGCGTCGACCAGATGCCCGGCCACGACGACTTCATCCAGCACGTAGTGAGCCAGGCGCGCGCGGCCTGAGGCGCGCATCCGCGGTTAGTCCAGGGCGAGGCAGGCGACACCGCGCGGCGGCAGCTGCAGGGCGGCGCCGTCCCATGTCGCCGGCGCCGGTCCGGGCAGGGCGACCGCGGTGCCGGCCAGCGGCGGCGTCCAGCGGCAGGCCGCGGGCGACAGGTTGAACACCAGCAGCAGGCGCTGGCCGGCATGCTCGCGCACGAACGCCAGCAGCGGCGGCGGTGCGTCCAGGAAGCGGATGCTGCCTTCCACCAGCGCCGGCTGGCCGCGCCGCCAGTGCAGGAAGGCGCGGGTGGCGTGCAGCACCGAGCGCGGATCGCGCTCTTGCGCGGCCACGCTGCGCGCGCGGTGGGCTTCTGGGATCGGCAGCCACGGCGTGCCGCTGGTGAAGCCGGCGTGCGCGCGATCGTCCCACGGCATCGGCGTGCGGCAGCCGTCGCGGCCCTTGAAGGCCGGCCAGAACGCCTTGCCATACGGGTCCTGCAGCGCCGCGAACGGGACCTCGGCCTCGGGCAGGCCCAGCTCCTCGCCCTGGTACAGGCAGACGCTGCCGCGCAGGCAGCACACCAGCGCCACCAACTGCCGTGCCAGCGCGTCGTCGCCGGCCTCCGGCACGCCGCCGCCCCAGCGCGTGACCGCACGCTGCACATCGTGGTTGGAGATCGCCCAGCACGGCCAGCCCGCGCCCAGCTTCGCCTCGAGCGCCTCCACCGTGGCCCGGATGTAGGCTGGGCTCGCGTCCTCGGTCAGCAGCTCGAAGCTGTAGCCCATGTGCAGGCGCCCGGGCGCGCAGTACTCGGCCATGGTCGCCAGCGAATCCTCGGAGGAAATCTCGCCGAGCGCGCCGACGTCCGGGTAGCAGTCCATCAGTGCGCGCAGTTCCTCGAGGAAGCCGAGGTTCTCCGGCTGGGTGTTGTTGTACCAGTGGTACTGGTAGGCGTACGGGTTGTCGGGGCTGAAGCCGCGGCCGGTGCGCAGCGCGGCGGGCTTGGGCGGGTTGTCGCGCAGCTGCGCGTCGTGGAAGCAGAAGTTGATCGCGTCCAGGCGCAGGCCGTCCACCCCTCGGTCGAGCCAGAACTTCACGTTGTCCAGCTGCGCCGCACGCACCTGCGGGTTGTGGAAGTTGAGATCCGGCTGCGCCGCCAGAAAGTTGTGCAGGTAGTACTGCGCGCGCCGCGGCTCCCACTGCCAGGCCACGCCGCCGAACAGCGACAGCCAGTTGTTGGGCGGTGTCCCGTCCGGCTTGGGATCGGCCCACACGAACCAATCGGCCTTCGGGTTGTCGCGGCTCTGCCGGCTCTCCTCGAACCACGGATGGCGCTCGGAGCAGTGGCTGAGCACCTGGTCGATCATCACCTTCAGCCCGAGCGCATGCGCCTTGGCCAGCAGGCGGTCGAAATCGGCCAGGGTGCCGAACAGCGGATCGACGTCGCGGTAGTCGGCGATGTCGTAGCCGAAGTCGGCCATCGGCGAGGTGAAGAACGGCGAGATCCAGATTGCGTCCGCGCCGAGCGCGGCCACGTGCTCCAAGCGCGCCTCGATCCCGCGCAGGTCGCCCACGCCGTCGCCGTCGCTGTCGAGGAAGCTGCGCGGGTAGATCTGGTAGATCACCGCGCCGCGCCACCACTGCCGTTGCTCCATCGCCATTCCGCCCTTGCCGGATCGCCGCGGACTATGCCGCGCACGGCCGCGGTACGCGCGGGCCGAGGGCCATGCCGGGCTTGAATACGTTTACATCCCGCGCAGTGCGCGCGTGCCCCGCGAATATGCGGCGACGCGTCACGACGCCGGGCGCCTGCGCCGGCACACTCCGCGCTGTTTGCCCACCGCCCTTCCGCGCATGCCCACGCCCCCGAACCCCGCATCGCCAGTGACCACCGCCAAGCCCGCGCTGTCGTTCTGGCAGATCTGGAACATGTGCTTCGGCTTCCTCGGCATCCAGTTCGGGTTCGCGCTGCAGAACGCGAACGTCAGCCGCATCTTCCAGACCCTGGGCGCCAGCATCGACGCGATCCCGGTGCTGTGGGTCGCCGCGCCGCTGACCGGCCTGCTGGTACAGCCGATCGTCGGCTACCTGTCCGACCGCACCTGGACCCGGCTCGGGCGGCGGCGGCCGTACTTCCTCGCCGGCGCGGTGCTGGCCTCGCTGGCCCTGTTCGCCTTCCCGAACGTGCCGGCGCTGTGGATCGCGGCGGGCATGCTGTGGATCCTGGATGCCTCGATCAACGTCTCGATGGAGCCGTTCCGCGCGTTCGTCGGCGACCAGCTGCCGCCGGCGCAGCGCCCGCTGGGCTATGCGATGCAGAGCTTCTTCATCGGGGTGGGCTCGGTGGTCGCCAGCCTGCTGCCGTTCGTGCTGGAACACTTCGGGGTGGCCAACACCGCGCCCGCCGGGCAGGTGCCGGACACCGTGCGCTACGCCTTCTACGCCGGCGGCGTGGTGCTGCTGGCGGCGATCGTCTGGACCGTGGCCAGCACGCGCGAATACCCGCCGGAACAGCTGGCCGCCTTCGACGCGGCCGCGCCGGTGCCGGCGCGCGACCGCCATTCCGGCCGGGTGCGCGCGATCGCGCTGCTGCTGCTGGCCGGCGGCGCCGCGCTGGCGGCCGTGGTCGCCGCGCGCGGGCTGGACAAGGCGCTGTACATCCTGGCCGGGCTGCTGGCCGGGTTCGGACTGGCGTACCTGCTGCGCGGCGCGCTGCGCGCGGACAACGCCTTCACCCGCATCCTCGACGACGTGCGCGACATGCCGGCGGCGATGGCGCGCCTGGCGGTGGTGCAGTTCTTCTCGTGGTTCGCGCTGTTTGCTATGTGGATCTACACCACCGCGGCGGTGACCGCGGTCCACTTCGGCAGCAGCGACCCGACCTCGGCCGCGTACAACGCCGGCGCCAACTGGGTCGGGGTGCTGTTCGCCGCGTACAACGGCTTCGCGGCGCTGGCCGCGATCGCGATCCCCTGGCAGGTGCGCCGGCTCGGCCTGCGCGGCAGCCACCTGGTCAACGCCGTGCTCGGCGGGCTGGGCCTGCTGTCGATGCAGTGGATCCGCGACCCGCACTGGCTGCTGCTGTCGATGGCCGGGGTCGGCATCGCCTGGGCCTCGATCCTGTCGCTGCCCTACGCGCTGCTGTCGGACAGCCTGCCCGCGGCCAAGATGGGCGTCTACATGGGCATCTTCAATTTCTTCATCGTGATCCCGCAACTGGTCGCGGCCAGCCTGCTGGGCTTCCTGCTGAAGTCGCTGCTCGGCGGCCAGGCCATCCACGCGCTGGCGGTCGGCGGCATCAGCATGATCGTCGCCGGGCTGTGCGTGCTGTGGGTGCGCACCCCGCACGACCGCAGCGCCTGAGGAGTCCACCGATGCGCGTCTCCCTGCCCCGCCTGCTGCCGCTGTTCGGCCTTGCCGCCGCACTCGCGCTGGCCGCCTGCCGACATCCCGCGCCGCCGGCCGCACCGCCGCCGGCCTCCGCATCCGCGCCGGCCGCCGCGGACTACTACGGCACCCTGGAGCCGTTCGCGGCGAATGCGGTGTATTTCGTGCTGACCGACCGCTTCGTCAATGGCGATCCCGGCAACGACCACCGCGACCAGGGCGGCAAGTACCGCACCTTCGACATCCCGCTGCCGCCGTGCGACGGCGTGGCCGGCAACATCGGCTACCTCGGCGGCGACTTCAAGGGCCTGGCCGAGCATTTGGACTACATCCGCGCCATGGGCTTCACCGCGGTGTGGATCACCCCGATCGTGGACAACCCGGACCAGCACTTCACCGGCGGCACCCCGCCCGGCTGCGGCAGCATCCTCAGCGACCACGGCAAGGCCGGCTACCACGGCTACTGGGGCGTGAACTTCTACAAGGTGGACGAACACCTGCCCAGCCCGGGCATGGATTTCCGGGACCTCACCGCGGCGATGCACGCCAAGGGCATGAAGCTGGTGCTGGACATCGTGGCCAACCACGGCTCGCCGGCCTGGGGCATGGCCTTCGACCAGCCCAAGTTCGGCAAGGTCTACGACCGCGATGGCCGCCTGCTGGCCGACCACCAGAACCTGCCGCCGCAGCAGCTCGACCCCGTGCACAACCCGCTGCACCGCTTCTACAACACACTCGGCCCGGTCGATCCCGCGCACGGGTCGATGTACGCCGGCAACCTGGCGGAACTGGCCGACTTCAACGAGGACAACCCGGCGGTGCTCGACTACCTGGCCGGCGCCTACGAACAGTGGATCGCACAGGGCGCGGACGCCTTCCGGATCGACACCATCGCATGGATGCCGGACGCCTTCTGGCAGAAGTTCACCAGCCGCATCCGCGCCCGGCATCCGGGCTTCTTCATGTTCGGCGAGGCCTTCGACTACGACGCCGCCAACATCGCCCGCTTCACCCGGCCCGGCCACGGCGAGGTCAGCGTGCTGGACTTCCCGATGAAGCAGGCGATGGAGGCCGTCTTCGGCCGCCAGCAGGCCGGCTTCGAACGGCTGGCCCCGGCGCTGCACCTGACCGGCGGGCCCTACGCCGACCCCTACGCGCTGGCCACCTTCTACGACAACCACGACATGCCGCGGCTGGACGCCAGCGACGCCGGCTTCATCGACGCCCACAACTGGCTGTTCACCGCGCGCGGCATCCCGGTGGTCTACTACGGCTCGGAGATGGGGTTCATGCGCGGGCGCGCCGAGCATGCCGGCAACCGCAACTACTTCGGGGTGGAGGGCATCCGCGCCGCGCAGGCCAGCCCGATCCACGTCGCGCTGACCCGCATCGCCAACGTGCGCAAGGCCTCGCCCGCCCTGCAGCGCGGGCTGCAGCTGGACCTCGAACTGGCCGGCAACCGCGCCGCGTTCTACCGGGTGTACCAGCACGCCGGCCAGCACCAGATCGCGCTGGTGCTGCTGAACAAGGGCGAGGCGCCGGAACGCTTCCGCATCGACCGCCTGCTGCAGCCGGGGCACTGGGTGTCGGCGATCGACGGCAGCACGCGCGATGTCGCCGCCGGCGGTACGCTCGAGGCCGAGGTGCCTGCGCACGGCGTGCAGGTATTCCTGCTGGATGCACCGGTGACCCAGCCGGCGCTGCGCGCGGCGCTGGACGCGGCGATGGCGGACGCGCGCGGCCGCCTGCCCGCCCGCGACTGAGCCGGCCGCGCGTCAGCCTCCGCTGGAGGCGCGCACCACCAGCTGCGGCGCCAGCACGATGCTCTGCGCCGGCTCGTCGCGCACCAGCCGCAGCAAGGTGTCCACCAACAGCTCGCCGGCACGCGCGGTGTCCTGCACCACCGTGCTCAGCGGCGGATCGGCGAAGCGCGCCATCGCGGTGCCGTCGAAGCCCACCACCGCGACGTCCTGCGGCACCCGCAAGCCGGCCTCTTTCAGCGCCTGCAGCGCGCCGATCGCGATCAGGTCGCTGGCCGCGAACACCGCATCGAAGGGCTCCCCGCGCGCCAGCAGGGTGCGCGCCGCCGCGTGCCCGGCGGATTCGGTGCTGGCCGCATCGACCTGCAGCGCCCGGTCCATCGCCAGGCCGGCCTCGGCGAGCGCGGCGTCGCAGCCGCGGTAGCGCGCGAAGAACTCCGGATAGTGGCTGCTGGCATCGCCCAGGAAGGCGATCCGGCGCCGCCCCTGCGCCAGCAGGTGGCGGCCGACCAGCGCCCCGCCCTCGGCGTTGTCGCAGCCGATCGAGATGCCCGGCTGGCCCGGCTCGACCTGGCCCCAGCGCACGAAGTGGGTGCCCTGCTCCACCAGCCGCTCCAGCTTGCCGCGGTAGGCCAGGTAGTCGCCGTAGCCGAGCAGGATCAGCCCGTCGGCCTTCATGCTGTCCTCGTAGTCGGCGTGCCAGTCGTCCGAAAGCTGCTGGAACGACACCAGCAGGTCGTGCCCGTGGCGCGCGCAGGCGCGGGTGATCGAGCCCAGCATGGACAGGAAGAACGGGTTGATGTGGGAATCGTCCGGGGTCGGATCCTCGAACAGCAGCAGCGCGAGCGTGCCGGCGCGCTGGGTGCGCAGGCTGGAGGCGTGGCGGTCGACCTTGTAGTTGAGCGCGCGCACCGCCTCCTCGACCCGGCGCCGGGTCTCGGCGTTGACCAGCGGGCTGCCGCGCAGCACGCGCGAAACCGTGGCCTGCGACACCCCGGCGCGGTGGGCGATGTCGAGCGAGGTCGCGCGGGTCCTGCGGCGTCGGCGGGGCGGTGCGTCGGGCGTCATCGCCGCAGTGTAGCAACGCCGTGCGCGGGCTCAGCCGGACGCGGGCGGCAGCACCCAGTCCGGCCGCTCCCAGTGGCAGGTGTAGCCGTGCGGGTGGCGCTGCAGATAGTCCTGGTGCTCCGGCTCGGCTTCCCAGAACGGGCCGGCAGGGGCCACCGTGGTCACCACCCGGCCCGGCCAGCGCCCGCTGGCGTCGATCTGCGCGATGACCTCGCGCGCGGTGCGCGCCTGCTCCGGCGTGGTGGCGAAGATCGCCGAGCGGTAGGAAGGCCCGCGGTCGTTGCCCTGGCGGTCGGGGGTGGTCGGATCGTGGATGCGGAAGAAGTACAGCAGCAGATCGCGGTAGGACAGCCGCGCCGGGTCGAACACGACCTCGACCGCCTCGGCGTGGTTGCCATGGTGGCGGTAGGTCGCATGCGCGACATCGCCGCCGGTATAGCCCACCCGCGTGCGCAGCACGCCCGGCAGGTGCCGCAGCAGTTCCTGCATGCCCCAGAAGCAGCCGCCGGCGAGGATCGCGGTCTCGGTGCGCGGGGAAGCCTGCATGGTCGGGATCTCCGGTGGTGCCATCAGTCGACCTTGCGCAGGGCCAGGGCATTGATGCAGTAGCGCAGGCCGGTCGGCGGCGGCCCGTCCGGGAACACGTGGCCGAGATGGCCATCGCACACCTGGCAGGTCACCTCGATCCGGTGCATGCCGTGGCTGTCGTCCGCGTGGTAGCCGACCAGGCCCGGCGCCAGCGGACGCGTGAAGCTCGGCCAACCGGAGCCGCTGTCGTACTTGCTGTCGGCATCGAACAGCACGGTGCCGCACCCGGCGCAGGCGTAGCGCCCCGGCTCGAACCGGCTGCACATCGGCGCGCTGAACGGGCGCTCGGTCGCCGCCTCGCGCAACACGGCATAGCGCTCGGGCTCCAGCCGCGCCCGCCACTCGGCCGGCGCCAGTTCCATCCGCCGCGGCGGGGGCGGATTCCCGGCGCGTGCCCAATGCAGCACCTCGCGCCAGGTCGGGGACGGATCGGCAGCGGTCGACGTGGTCATGGCCATCAGGTACGCCCGGGCGAACGGACGCGATGCATTGCAGCGGATGCCGGCTTGCGCCGGCGTGAAGCCTGCTCACTCGACGCTGCATGTGCGTGTGCAAATGGTTTGAGAGCAGGTGAGCTGAGTATGGAACTTGTAATCAATCAGGCAGTGAGTCCGGGGTTGATGGTATCGGGTTTCGACCAGTTCCGACGAACGCTCGCCGGGGGCTTGTAGCCATGGGCACTGTGCGGCCGCTGCTCGTTGTAGAACTGCCGCCAGCGTTCGATCAGCACCTTTGCCTCGGCGCGGCTGCGGAACCATTCGCGGTTCAGCAGCTCGTCCCGCAGCTTGCCGTTGAAGCTCTCGACGAAACCGTTCTGCCAGGGGCTACCTGGCGCAATGAACGCCGGGCCGATCGCCGCGTCGCGCAGCCAGCGCATCACCTTGGCCGCCGTGAACTCGGCGCCGTTGTCGGAGCGGACAAAGGCCGGCTTGCCGTAGAGCCGCATCAGCCGCGACAGGGTCAGGATCACGTCCTGCGCCCGCAGGCTGGCATCGACCTCGATCGCCAGGCATTCGCGGGTGTATTCGTCGATCACGCACAGCATCTTCAGCGAGCGCCCGTCGACCATCTGGTCGTGGACGAAGTCGTAGCTCCAGACCGCATTCGGGCGCACCGCGCCCGGCAGGCGGATGTCGTTGCCGCAGCGGCGGCGACGCGGCCTGCGGCGGGGGATGTTCAAGCCCAGCTGGCGCCACAGGCGCCGCACCCGGGCCTCGCCCAGGTCCAGCCAGGCCGCCATCCGGCGATACCCGAAGCGCGGCACCTTCGGCGATGCGGCAAGCAGCCGCTCGGCCACCGATTGGTCCTTGGCGGCCTGGCGCGGGACGTAGCTGGCGATGCGGCGGCTCAGGCCCAAATAACGAAGCGCCTTTCGCTGCGAGAGACCCCGACGGACCAGCACCTGAACCGTGTCGCGTCGTTCCGACGGGGTCGTCATTTTTTTCGGACGATCTCCTTCATCCCATCAATGACCAGCATCTGCTCGGCGACCAGCCGCTTGAGCCGGGCATTCTCAGACTCGAGGTCCTTGAGCCGGCGGGCATCTGGAACGTCAAGGCCGCCGAACTTGTTGCACCACCGGAAAAAGGTCTGCTCGGTGACGTTGTGCTTCTTGCACAAGGCCTTGATCGACATGGCGCCGATCTCGGCCTCGCGCAGGATGCCGATGATCTGCTCGTCGGTGAATCGCTTCTTCATGGAGCTCTCCTTGCCTGTTGAGGGTAGAGAACTCACCAGCCAGGTGGCTACACGATCCATCTCAGGTCAGCCGCCCGCGCGGCGCAGGCGGATGCGAAGGGCTGGAAGGAATGGCTACAAGCGGTCAGCGCCGCGGACGGACGATGAGGATGTAGGCGACGACGATGCCAAGGAACAGCGCGAAGCCCATGGTGACCAACATGGCTGCGCCGGTCGCCAGGCGCAGCGCGCGCTCAAGCCATGCGGGCCACATGCCGGCAAAGCCGAACATGAGGAAGACCGCGAACGCGATCATGAGCAACGAATACCAGCCGGGCAGGTGATGTGATGACCGCTCCATTGAACCTCTCCATCCGACTGGGTGTCGATGCAAAGGCAGGACTCGAGGCATTTGCCGGCCTCAAGCGCACGCTAGCGCAGAATGAAACTGCGCTCAAGACGGCGCGCGAGGAGGCCGCCCGGCTGGCCGCGCAGCTCAAGGACGTGGGCGGGACGGATGCCGGGCTGAAGGCGCAGTTCGACGCGGCTCGCTCGCGCGCCGCCATGCTCAAGCGGGAGGTCTCGGAAGGGCGCGAGCGCGTCGATGACCTGCCCCCAATCGCCGTACCACTGATTACTGGGAGAGTCCGGGGTTGAAGGGTACTTGGTGTTGCGGGGTTTGGGTACGGTGGTGGGCGGCGAACTGTGCGGGTGGGATGCGGCCGCAACTGCTGTGTGGTCGCACTTGGTTGTAGTCGCGGCGCCACTCGCTGATCACCTCGCGGGCCTGGGCAAGCGACGTGAACCAGTGCTCGTTCAGACACTCGTCGCGGAACTTGCCGTTGAAGCTCTCGATATAGCCGTTCTGCATGGGGCGGCCGGGCTCGATCAGCAGGTGCGCGATGCCGTGCTGCTGGGTCCACGCGATGAAGGCCCGGCTGGTGAACTCCGGACCGTTATCCGTGCGCACCGCCCGCGGGTAGCCGCGGAACCGCGCAGCCTGATCCAGTACGCGCACGACATAGGCGCCGCTGATGCCATGGTCGACCGTGATGTCGATGCACTCGTGGGTGAAGTCATCGGCCACCGTCAGGCTCTTCAGGCGGCGACCATTGGCCAGCGCGTCGCTGACGAAGTCCATGCTCCAGACTGCATTGGGCGCGGCGACAGCAGACAGTGCCTGGCGCTCGACCGGCGGCCTGCGGATCTTCTTGCGGCGGCGCACGGCCAGGTTCGCCTCGCGATAGAGGCGGTAGACCTTCTTGTGGTTCACGGTCGGATACTCCCGGCGCAGCAGGTCGTGCAGGCGGCGGTAGCCGAACCTGCGGCGCACCTGCGCCAGTTCGATGATCCTGGCCGACAGCGCCTGCGTCGCAGGCGCCGGCTCGGGCAGATGGCGGAAGGCGTCGCGGGACAGCCCCGCAAGGCGGCAGGCCCGGCGCTCGCTCACAGCCAAAGCCTCGAGCATGCGACGGACCGCCTCGCGCTTGCGTTGCGGGGCTAGCGTTTTACCCCGAAGCCGATCTTCAGCGCTTCGATGTCCAGGTGCGCCTCGGCCAGCAGGCGCTTGAGCCGGCTGTTCTCGGCCTCGAGGGCCTTCAGGCGCCTGGCGTCCTCTGCCTCCATGCCGCCGTACTTCGCACGCCACGCGTAGAAGCTGGCCGGGCTGAAGCCGTGCTGCCGGCCCAGCTCCGACACCGCCATGCCGGCCTCAGCCTGCTTGATGAACCCGATGATCTGTTCCGTGGTGAATCGACTCTTGCGCATGTCCGTCCTCTCTGGATGACGGACTCTACCTAGCTTCGAGTGGTACGGCTTGAGGGGGGCAGGTCAGTAGGGGTACAGCCAGTTCTTGGCATAGCTCCAGAAGCCTTCGATGCCGTTGATATGGTCGCGCCCGACCGGTCGCCCCTTCTCCTTGCGGATGACCACATGGTCTCCGCGCAGCTTCAGGGTGGCGTAGGCCTGCCACTGGTCTGTGTAGTAAAGCGAGCCTTCGCGGGTGTGGGCATCGATCTGCTCCATGACCGCCCGACGGTCGTGTGTGGCGATCGGCATCGCCTTGACCTCGCCATTGCGCTTGATGATGCCGAACACGATCACCTTGCCTAGGGCACCCCAGCCACGAGGCCCGTGGCGAGCGCTTCCGAACGTGGTTTCATCGCATTCCACCGCGCCGGTGAACGGCGCCCGCCACTGCTCGGCATAGGCGCAGCAGGCGCGCAGCACCCGGTACATCTTCTCGGCCGTGTTGGCTCCGCAGACGGGCCTGAAGCGCTGCCGGTAGACCGGCACACCCAGCACGAAGCGCTCGATCAGTTGGCGCTTCTGAGCGTCCGTGAGCCTGATGCTTGCCCACGCTGACAGCTCCTCCCGCTGGCGATGGCCGCAGGCCTTGCACTTGTACCGACCATCGGCCAACGCCCAGAACCGGGCACGTCCACAGGCAGTGCACTTACGCATGAGAACCAGCCTAAGCTGGTCCAGAAACTAGGGGAATTACCAAATGAAAACGCCGGCACGAGGCCGGCGTTGCGACGATGGCGCGCCCGGAAGGATTCGAACCTCCGACCCCCAAGTTCGTAGCCTGGTGCTCTATCCAACTGAGCTACGGGCGCGTAGAAGTAAAATTATGCGGCAACCGGGTCGGTGCGTCAACGCAAAATCGTCTTCGATCGACCGCCTTGCCATCCGCGCATCGCCGCCGGGTGGCGGAGACTGAGGGATTCGAACCCTCGATGGAGCTTTTGGCCCCATACTCCCTTAGCAGGGGAGCCCCTTCGGCCTCTCGGGCAAGTCTCCGTGGGGCGATCCGCGAGCCGGCAAGGATACAGGCAGGCGGCGCATCCGGCAAACCCGCGCCGCTGCCTCGCGCTCATTCCTCTTGGCGAGACGCCGCCTTGGCGGCCTCGTCGGACTGGATGCGCTGGTAGATCTCCTCGCGATGGACGGCCACGTCCTTCGGCGCGGTGATGCCGATGCGCACCTGGTTGCCCTTCACGCCCAGCACGGTCACGGTGATGGCGTCCCCGATCATGAGGGTCTCACCGACACGCCGAGTCAGGATCAACATGCTGCAACTCTCCTGTCGCTAACGGCAGCGCCGCGGAACCCGGTTCCGCCACGTCCTGCATCGCATTCGTCCGATGATACGGGGCGGCGTTCAGCTTCGACAAGACACATCTTCACGCCGCCCCTACCCGTTCACGCACCCAGACCGTGACATCGGCCAACGCGGCCTGCAGCGCCGGGCCGTCCTCGCCGCCGCCCTGGGCCATGTCCGGACGCCCGCCGCCCTTGCCGTTGCTGCGGCGGGCGACCTCGGCCAGCACCTCGCCGGCCTTGACCCGGGCCAGCGCGCGACCGCTGACGCCGGCCACCAGCGCCGCCTTGCCGGCCTCGGCCCCGGCCAGCACGATGACCGCGTCGCCAAGCTGCTGCTTGAGGCGGTCGGTGGCCTCGCGCAGCGCCTTGGCGTCGAAGCCCTCCAGCCGCGCCGCCACCACCTTGATGCCGTCCACGTCTTGCGCCTGCGCGGCGAGGTCGTCGCTGGCGTTGGACGCGGCCTTGGCCTTGAACTGCTCCAGCTCGCGCTCGAGCTTCCTCTGGCGCTCCAGCAGCGCGCGCAGCTTGTCGGCCACGTCCTGCGCGTTGCCGCCCAGCAACTGCGCGGCCTCGTGCAGGCGGCGTTCCTCGGACGCCACGTAATCCAGCGCGCCCTGCCCGGTCACCGCCTCGATCCGGCGCACGCCGGCGGACACGCCGCCCTCGCTGACGATCTTGAACAGGCCGATGTCGCCGGTGCGCGCGACGTGGGTGCCGCCGCACAGTTCGGTGGACGCCTCGCCGAAGCGCAGCACGCGCACGCGCTCGCCGTACTTCTCGCCGAACAGCGCGATCGCGCCGAAGTCCAGCGCCTCCTGCATGCCCATGTGGCGGATCTCGCCGACGTGGTTGGCGCGGATCTGCGCGTTGACCCGGCGCTCGATCTCGGCCAGCTCGGCCGCGGTCAGCGGCTGGAAGTGCGAGAAGTCGAAGCGCAGGCGGTCCGGCGCGACTAGCGAGCCCTTCTGCTGCACGTGGGTGCCCAGCACCTCGCGCAGCGCGGCGTGCAGCAGGTGGGTGGCGCTGTGGTTAAGCACGGTCGCGGCGCGGCGGGCGGCGTCCACCGCGCCATGCACGCGGTCGCCCACGCGCAGCGTGCCGGACGCCAGCTGGCCGAGGTGGCCGTGGTACTGCCCGGCCAGCTTCAGGGTGTCGCGCACTGTGAAGCGTAGCCCGGGCGCTGACAGGTCGCCGGTATCCCCGACCTGGCCGCCGGACTCGGCATAGAACGGGGTACGGTCCAGCAGCACGATGGCCTCGGCGCCGGCCGCGATCGCCTCGACCGGGCGCCCGTCCTGCAGCAGCGCGACCACCGTGAGGCCCTCGGCCTCCAGCTGCTCGTAGCCGAGAAAGCCGGTCGGCGCCAGCTGCGCCACCAGCTCCGCCGGCAGCTGCACGCCGCCGCCGAACTTGCCGGCCGCGCGCGCGGCCTGCTTCTGCTGCGCCATCGCCGCGTCGAAGCCGGCCAGGTCCACGGTCATCCCGCGCTCGCGCGCCATGTCCTGGGTCAGGTCGAGCGGGAAGCCGTAGGTGTCGTACAGGCGGAATGCGGCCTCGCCCGGGATCACCCCGCCGGCGCCGGCCTGCGCGGCGACCTCGGCGAAGATGCGCATGCCGGCATCCAGGGTCTCGGCAAAGCGCTCCTCCTCGGCCAGCAGCGCGCGCTCGGCGGTGGCGCGGCCCTCGCGCAGCACGGGGTAGGCCTCGCCCATCAGGGCGTCGAGGGTGGCGACCAGCTTATGGAAGAACGGCTGGCGCACGCCCAGCATCCAGCCGTGGCGCAGGGCGCGGCGGATGATCCGGCGCAGCACATAGCCGCGGCCCTCGTTGGAGGGCAGCACGCCGTCCACGATCAGGAACGCGCTGGCGCGGATGTGGTCGGCGATCACCCGCAGCGACTTGTTCTCCAGGTCGGCGGTGGCGGTGAGTTCGGCCGCGCGCTTGATCAGCGCCTGGAACAGGTCGATCTCGTAGTTGGAGTGCACGTGCTGCAGCACCGCGGCCAGGCGCTCCAGGCCCATGCCGGTGTCGACGCACGGCGCCGGCAGCGGCACCAGGCGGCCGTCCGGCTGGCGGTCGAACTGCATGAACACCAGGTTCCAGATCTCGATGAAGCGGTCGCCGTCCTCGTCGGCGCTGCCCGGCGGGCCGCCCGCGATGTGCGGGCCATGGTCGTAGAAGATCTCGGTGCACGGGCCGCAGGGCCCGGTATCGGCCATCTGCCAGAAGTTGTCGGACGCATACGGCGCGCCCTTGTTGTCGCCGATGCGGACGATGCGCTCCTCCGGCAGGCCGATGTCGTCGCGCCAGATGGCGTAGGCCTCATCGTCGGTGTGGTAGACGGTGACCAGCAGCCGCTCCTTCGGCAGCTTCCAGACCTCGGTCAGCAGTTCCCAGGCCCAGGCGATCGCCTCCTTCTTGAAGTAGTCGCCGAACGACCAGTTGCCCAGCATCTCGAAGAAGGTGTGGTGGCGCGCGGTATAGCCCACCGAATCGAGGTCGTTGTGCTTGCCGCCGGCGCGCAGGCAACGCTGGACGTCGGCCGCGCGCACGTAGCTGCGCTTCTCCGCGCCCAGGAACACGTCCTTGAACTGGACCATGCCGGAGTTGGTGAACAGCAGGGTCGGGTCGTTGCCCGGCACCAGCGGCGCGGACGGCACGATGGTGTGGCCCTTGGAGGCGAAGAAATCCAGGAAATCCCGGCGGATGTCGGCGGTGGTCTTCATGCAGGCGGCGGAGGATGGCGGGACCGGCGCGCCGGGCCCCGCGGGCGGACGCAACCGGCCTGGCGGCCGAGTCCGCTAGTGTACACAGCCATTGCGACGATGCCGGGCGCGCGCCGCTGCGCCCCGCCTGCGCTTGCGGTGGTTGCAGCGATCGGGCCGGCGCGGCCCTGCCGGGACCGCGCCGCGGGCTGCCCGGGATCGGCGATGGCTCTACGCCCCCGCGTCCAGGTCCTCGTCCTCGGCGGCATGCTCCGCCAGCACCTGCGCGGCCAGTTCGCGCCCGAACCCCCGCCGCCGCAGCAGGTCATGGGCCTTGCGCCGCGCCGGCGGATCGCCCGCCTGCCCGTGGCGCCGGCGCAGCAGGCGGCGGGCGGCCGCCTCCCACTCCTCCGCCGGGCAGGCGGCGAGTACTTCGGCGATGAGGTCGGCGCCGAGGCCGTGGGTGCCCAGTTCCGCGCGCACCCAGGCCGGCCCATAGCCGGAGGCCAGGCGGGCGCGCAGCAGGGACTCGGCGAAGCGGCGGTCGTCCTGCCAACCGGCGGCGGCCAGGCGCGCCACCGCCTGCGCCGCTTCTTCGGCCGGCACCCCGCGCGCGGCGAGCTTGCCGGCCAATTCCCGCTGCGAATGCTCGCGCCGCACCAGCAGGCCGAGCGCCCGCTGCAGCGGCGGCGGCTCCGGCCGGCGGCGGCCGCCGCGCCTGCCGCCCGCGCTGCCGCCGGGGTCCTGGCTCATGCCTCGGCGTCGGCCTCGGCCTCGCCGCGCGGGATGTCCTGCGGGACGTACTTCTCGCGCAGGGCGGCCTCGAGCTTGGCGGCGGCGGCCGGATTCTCCTTCAGGTACTGGCGGGCGTTCTCCTTGCCCTGGCCGATGCGCTCGCCGTCGTAGCTGTACCAGGCCCCGGCCTTCTCGACCAGTCGCGCCTCCACGCCCATGTCGATCAGCTCGCCCTCGCGGCTGATGCCCTCGCCGTACAGGATCTCGGTCACCACCTGCTTGAACGGGGGCGCCAGCTTGTTCTTGACCACCTTGATCCGGGTCTGGTTGCCGATGATCTCCTCGCCCTTCTTGACGCTGCCGATGCGGCGGATGTCCAGCCGCACGGAGGCGTAGAACTTGAGCGCGTTGCCGCCGGTGGTGGTCTCCGGGCTCTGGCCCGGCATCATCACCCCGATCTTCATGCGCAGCTGGTTGATGAAGATCACCAGGCAGTTGCTGCGCTTGATGTTGGCGGTCAGCTTGCGCAGGGCCTGGCTCATCAGGCGCGCCTGCAGGCCGGGCAGCTGGTCGCCCATCTCGCCCTCGATCTCGGCCTTGGGGGTGAGGGCGGCGACCGAGTCCACCACCACCATGTCGATCGCGTTGGAACGCACCAGCATGTCGGCGATCTCCAGCGCCTGCTCGCCGGTGTCCGGCTGCGACAGGTAGAGCTCGTCCAGGTTGACCCCGAGCTTCTGCGCGTAGATCGGATCGAGCGCGTGCTCGGCGTCGATGAAGGCGCAGGTGCCGCCGGCCTTCTGGCACTGGGCGATCGCCTGCAGGGTCAGGGTGGTCTTGCCGGAGGATTCCGGGCCGTAGATCTCGACCACCCGGCCGCGCGGCAGGCCGCCGATGCCGAGGGCGATGTCCAGCATCAGCGAGCCGGTGCCGACCGTCTCCACCGCCTCGACCGTGCGGTCGCCCATGCGCATCACCGAGCCCTTGCCGAACTGGCGCTCGATCTGGGTCAGGGCGGCCGCCAGCGCGCGCTTCTTGTTCTCGTCCATCGGGATGCTCCTCGCGTCGTGAATGTCTGGGATGGGGACAGCCTAGGCCGGCGGCGTCGCACGGGCTGCGACGCGACCCGCCGGAAGGGAAGGATCGCCGGCACCGGCCGTGGGCGCGATCGGGAAAGCCCGCGCCCCGGCTCGGATTGCCGCCCGCGGGCGCCCGGGCCGGGGCCTACGCATGCGGGCGCACCAGGCCGCAGTACAGGCCCTCGATGGCGAAGTCCTGGCCCGGGCGGACCTCGATCGGAGCATAGTCCGGGTTGCGCGGCAGCAGGCGGATGCGGCCGCCGGAGACCTTGAGCAGCTTGACGGTGATCTCCTCGTCGATGCGCGCGATCACCACCTGCCCGCTGCGCGCCTCGGACGTGCGGTGCACGCCGATCAGGTCGCCGTCGAAGATGCCCTCCTCGCGCATGGAGTCCCCGCGCACCCGCAGCAGGTAGTCCGGGGCCGGCGAGAAGAAGGCGCGATCCAGCAGCAGGACCTGCTCACTGCCGATGTCGGCGCCGATCGGGACGCCGGCCGCGACCTGCCCCAGGACCGGCAGGCGCAGGATTTCGTCCTCGGCCGGCAGTTCCAGCTGGCGCGGGCCGTCCGGCCACTGCCGCAGGCGCAGCCCGCGCGCGCGCCCGGGCACGCGCTCGATCATCCCGGCCGCCTGCAGCGCCTCCAGGTGGTACTGGGCGGCGCGCACGCCCTTGAAGCCGAAGGCGCGGGCGATCTCCGCCTGTGACGGCGCATAGCCGTCGGCCTCGATGCGTTCGGCGATGAAGGCGTGGATGGCACGCTGGGTGGCGGTGAGCGGCATGTTAGTAGCATTGCTACTAATGCCGCCGCTGTCAAGCCGGCGCATCCTCCAACTGCCGCAGCAGGCCGGCCAGCGCCGCCGCGACCGTCTGCCGGCGCACCGCCTCGCGGTCGCCCGCGAACCGGAACAGTTCCGCGCGCGCGTAGCCGCCGCGGCGCTTCCAGCCGATCCACACGCTGCCGACCGGCTTGTCCGGGCTGCCACCGCCGGGGCCGGCGATGCCGGTGACCGCGACCGCGAGGGTGGCACCGGAATGCACCAGCGCCCCGGACACCATTTCCACCGCGGTCTCGCGGCTGACCGCGCCGAACTGCTCGAGGGTTTGCGGACGCACCCCCAAGAGCGCCTGCTTGGCCTCGTAGCTGTAGGCGACCATGCCGCAGTCGAACCAGGCCGAGGAGCCCGGGATGTCGGTCATGCACTTGGCGATCCAGCCGCCGGTGCAGCTTTCGGCCGTGACCAGCATCTGGCGCGCGGCCTGCAGGCGCGCGCCGAGGTCGCGCGCGAGGGCATCGAGGTCGGCATCGGTCGGGACGGCAGTGGTCATCGGCAGCGCTGCGGGCATGGGATGGGCGCCAGTTGTAGCACCCTTCCCGGCCCGGCGACCGGTCCGACCGTGGGACCGTGGCGGGGATGCAGGATGCTCGGCCGTTCCTGGCCGCCGCGCCCGAAACGCAAGGCCGGCCCGGGGGCCGGCCTTGCGTCCATCGCGGCAGCGAGGCTCAGAAGCGCTTGCGCAGGGTCGCCCCGTACATCCGCGGCGCGCCGAGGAAGGCGTTCCACGAACCGGCCTGCAGCGGCGCGTCGAAGGCCACCTGCATGTACTTGGCGTTGGTCAGGTTCTCCGCCCACAGTTCGAAGGTCCAGTCGCGGTCGCGGCTGCCGATCCCGACCCGGGCATTGACCAGAGTGTAGGCCGGCTGCAGCTTCTCCGGGTCGAGGTCGGAGCCGGTGTTGTACTTGGTCATGTACTTGGCGCCCAGGTGCAGGCGCAGCAGCAGGTCGGCGCCGACGTCGAACTCGTAGGTGGCCGAGCCGGTCAGCGACCACTTCGGCGCGAAGCTGACGGTATTGCCCGGCAGCAGGCGCAGGTCGGCGTCCGGCAGCGGATCGCGCCCGTACCTGGTATCGGCATAGGTGGCGCCGCCCTGCAGGAACAGGCCGCCGTGCTGGTACAGGATCTCGGTGTCCAGGCCCTTGGAGGTGACCTTCGGGATCGCGCGCACCACGAAGCTGGTGCCAAGGAAGCTGTTGAGCTGGAAGTCCTTGTAGATCTGGTGGAACAAGGTGCCGTTGAGCAGCAGGTTGCCGCCCAGCCAGGTGGTCTTGGCGCCCAGTTCGTAGCTGTCCACGAACTCGGCCGGGAACGAGGTGTCGTTGACCGGGATCACGCCGGCGGTGCCGCTGGACAGGCCGTTGTTGGACTGCACGCGGTCGAAGTTGAAGCCGCCGGCCTTGTAGCCGCGCGCAGCCGAGGCGTAGGTCATCACGTGCTCGTTCCAGCGGTACGCCGCCTTCAGGGTGCCCGACCACTCGCCCTCGGACAGGCGCTGGCGGGTGCTGCGGCCGTTGTGCTGCGGATTGACCCAGGGCAGGCAGCTGAAGCCGATCACGGTCGGCGCCGCCGCGCTGGCCTGGGCCACGGTCAGGCCGCGCGCGACCAGCGCGGCCACCACCTGCGCCGGGTTGGCCAGCATCGCGCCGCAGCCGAGACCGCCGTTGGGGTTGCTGTACTGCGAGGCGAGCGTCTTCTTTTCCTTCGTGTAGCGCAGGCCGAGGGTGAAGTCGAGGCGCTCGCTGGCGTGCCAGGTGTTGTTGGTGAACAGCGCGGTGCTCTTGGCGTTCTGGCGGTAGGTGTCGGCCGCGGCATGGCCGAGGAACACGGTGCCGGCCGGGCGCCCGGACGCCTGCGACAGGAACAGCGGCGCAGTCGGGCTGGTACCCAGCGCCGGGTTGATCCGGCTCAGGATCGCGATCGACAGGTACGGCTCGTAGGCGGCGCCGACCCGGTAGGCCTCGTTGCGGTCGAGGTCCTCGTTGGAATAGAACAGCCCGACCAGCCAGTCGACATGGTCGTTGCTGCCGGCCAGCCGCAGTTCCTGGCTGAAGGTGTCGAACGCGCTGTAGCTGTCGCGCTTGTCCGGGTTGCGGTAGAGAATGTCGGCAGTCGTGTAGTCGTAATCGAGGCCGTTGACCGTACTCCACTTGCGCTTGGCGGTGATCGAGGTCAGGGTCGCGCCGCCGAACCACGGGGTGGTCCAGTCGGCCTGCAGCGACAGCCCCTCGTCGCGCACGCGCTGGGCGGTGCTGCGGTTGCTCCAGGCGACCCGCGCGTACGGGTCGGCGACCGGCGCCACCCCGGAGTCGGGGACCAGCGCGTCGATGATGGCGGCGGTCGGGCCGCGGATGATGGTCACCGCCGTGCAGCAGTCCTCGTTGCGGCGGGTGAAGTCGGCCGCGAGATTGAAGCTCAGGGTGTCGGTCGGATCCCAGCGGTACTGCGCGCGCACCGTGTAGAAATTGCGGTTGAAGTCGCGCGTCGCCTCGCGCGGGCCGGTGCCGGTGTTGACCTTGATGAAGCCCTCGCGGCTGCGGTCGGCGGCATACAGCCGGAACGCGGAGTGCTCCCCGATCGGCAGGTTGAAGCTGCCGGCCAGGCCGAACGCGGAGTAGTTGCCGGCGGTCAGTTCGACGTCGGCGGCCGGCTCGAAGTCCGGGCGGCGGGTGACGATGTTGATCACGCCGGCCGAGGTGTTCTTGCCGAACAGGGTGCCCTGCGGGCCCTTGAGCACTTCGATCCGCTCCAGCTCGCCGAGGTCGCCGAAGCCGACCCCGTTGCGCGGGCGGTACACCCCGTCAATCACGATCCCGACCGAGGACTCCAGGCCGATGTTGTCGCCCACGGTGCCGATGCCGCGGATGCGCGCCACCGTCTGCGCCTCGCTCTGGGTGCTGGTCACGGTCAGGCCCGGGACCACGGTCTGCAGATCCTTGATGTCGCGCACGCCGTTTTCCTGCAAGGTCTCGGCGGACAGCGCGGTGACCATCACCGGCACGTCCTGCAGGGCCTCCTCGCGCTTCTGCGCGGTCACCACCAGCTTGTCGAGCGTCTTCGGTTCGTCGCGGCCCGGCGCTTCCTGCGCATGCGCCGGCAGCGCACAGGTGGCGATCAGCCCGGCCAGCACGGCGATGGCCAGCGGCGTGGGTCGTGGATGCATGGCGTTCATAGGTCTTCCCCCGGATGGATGGCGATGGAACCGATGTGCGCAGGCGCCCGCCGTCGTGCATGCAACGGCGGATCGTCGCGGGTGCGGCCACGTGGGGGATGGACGCGCGGCGCGCGCCCCTGCGCACCGGATGTGAACGCTAGCACATCGGCGCGCGCCCGCGCAGCCGGCGGCTGCATTCGCCCCGATCACGGCGGCCGATGCGGCACACTATCGCGCCCGCCGCCGCCCCCGCCATGCCCTCGGACCCGCACACCCCGCTGATGCGCCAGTACTTCGCCGCCAAGGCGGAGCATCCGGACGTGCTGCTGTTCTTCCGGATGGGGGATTTCTACGAGTTGTTCTACGACGACGCGCGCAAGGCGGCGCGGCTGCTGGACATCACCCTGACCCAGCGCGGGCAGTCGGCCGGCCAGCCGATCCCGATGGCCGGGGTGCCGGTGCACGCCTACGAGGGCTACCTGGCGCGGCTGGTGGCGCTGGGCGAATCGGTGGCGATCTGCGAGCAGATCGGCGACCCGGCGACCAGCAAGGGCCTGGTCGAACGCAAGGTGGTGCGCATCGTCACCCCCGGCACCGTCACCGACGAGGCGCTGCTGGACGAACGCCGCGACACCCTGCTGCTGGCGATCAGCCGCGGCAAGGGTGGCTACGGCCTGGCCTGGGCGGACCTGGCCAGCGGCCGCCTGCGCGCCAGCGAGGTGGCCGGCGAGGACGCGCTGGAAGCCGAGTTGGCGCGCCTTGCGCCGGCGGAGACCCTGATCGCGGACGAGGACGGCTGGCCGCCCTGCGTGCAGGAGGCGCGCGGCCTGCGCCGGCGCCCGCCGTGGCTGTTCGACCCCGACTCCGGCCGCCGCCAGCTACTGCAGTTCTTCGGCGTGCACGATCTCACCGGCTTCGGCCTGGACGACCGCCCGCTGGCGATCGCCGCCGCCGCCGCGGTGCTGGGCTACGTGGAGGAAACCCAGAAGCAGCGGCTGCCGCACCTGCGCAGCATCGCGCTGGAGGCCGGCGACGAGGCGATCGCGATGAACGCCGCCACCCGCCGCCACCTCGAGCTGGACAGCCGGGTGGACGGCGATACCCGCGCCACCCTGCTCGGCGTGCTCGACAGCACCATCACCCCGATGGGCGGCCGCCTGCTGCGGCGCTGGCTGCACCGCCCGCTGCGCGAGCGCGCACCGCTGCGCCAGCGTCAGCACGCGGTGCAGGCGCTGCTGGACGGCGGCACCCAGGTGCCGCTGCGCGAGGCGTTCCGCGGACTGGGCGACATGGAGCGCATCCTCGCCCGGGTGGCCCTGCGCAGCGCGCGTCCGCGCGACCTGGCCACCCTGCGCGACGGCCTGTCCGCGCTGCCGGCGATCCGCGCGCTGCTGGCGCCGCTGGACTCGCCGCGGCTGCAGGCGCTGCACGCCGAACTGGGCGAACACGCCGCCACCGCCGCCCACCTCCAGGCCGCGCTGGTCGCGCAGCCGCCGCTGCTGGCGCGCGACGGCGGGGTGATCGCGGACGGCTTCGACGCCGAACTGGACGAACTGCGCCGGCTGTCCACCCATGCCGACCAGTTCCTGCTCGACCTGGAGGCGCGCGAGCGCGCCGCCACCGGCATCGCCAGCCTGAAGGTCGGCTACAACCGGGTGCACGGCTACTACATCGAGATCGGCAAGGCCCACAGCGACAAGGTCCCGGTGCACTACACCCGGCGCCAGACCCTGACCGGCGCCGAGCGCTACATCACCGAGGAGCTGAAAGGCTTCGAGGACAAGGTGCTGTCCGCGCGCGAACGCGCGCTGGCGCGCGAGAAGCTGCTGTACGAGGGATTGCTGGATACCCTCAACGGCGTGCTGGAGCCGCTGCGCCGCTGCGCGCTGGCGCTGTCCGAACTGGACGTGCTGGCGTGCTTCGCCGAGCGCGCGCTGGCGCTGGACTGGAACCGGCCCGAGCTGCGCGACGCGCCCGGCCTGCGCATCGAACGCGGCCGCCACCCGGTGGTGGAGGCGCTGCGCGATGCGCCGTTCGAACCCAACGACCTGGTGTTCGACGCCGAGGCCGAGGGCGGCGGCACCCGCATGTACGTCATCACCGGCCCGAACATGGGCGGCAAGTCCACCTTCATGCGCCAGAACGCGCTGATCGTGCTGCTCGCCCACATCGGCAGCTTCGTGCCCGCCGCGCGCGCCGAAATTGGCCCGATCGACCGCATCCTCACCCGCATCGGCGCCGGCGACGACCTCGCCCGCGGCCAGTCCACCTTCATGGTGGAGATGAGCGAGACCGCCTACATCCTGCACCACGCCACCGAGCAGTCGCTGGTGCTGATGGACGAAATCGGCCGCGGCACCTCCACCTACGACGGGCTGGCGCTGGCCGACGCGGTGGCGCGCCAGCTGGCGACGGTGAACCGCAGCTACACCCTGTTCGCCACCCACTATTTCGAACTGACCGCGCTGGCCGAACCGGGCAGCGGCATCGCCAACCTGCACCTGGACGCGGTGGAGCACGGCGAGGCGCTGGTGTTCATGCACGCAGTGCGCCCGGGCCCGGCCAACCGCAGCTTCGGCCTGCAGGTCGCGGCGCTGGCCGGGCTGCCGCGGACCGTGCTGCAGCAGGCGCGCGCGCGCCTGGCGGAACTGGAGGCGCAGGCACGCGAGGCACCACTACCTGCGATGACCGCGCCGGCGCTCGAAGCCCCGCAGCAGTTCGGGCTGTTCCCGCCTGCCTCCGCCGCGCTGGAAGCGCTGGCCGCGCTGGACCCGGACGCGCTCAGCCCGCGCCAGGCACTGGAGGCGCTGTACCGGCTGAAGGCGCTGGCGACGGCCTCCGGCGCCGGCCGGCCTTGACGCCGCGCGCGGCCGGGCCTGCTAGGGTGGCAGTGGGACTCCCCCGTACCGGAGGAGCCTGCCGCCATGGCCAGCCTCAGCGACGACCTGCTCGCGCAACTCACCGGCCCGGCACTGGGCCAGATCAGCCGCCAGCTGGGCGCCGACCCGGCCCAGACCTCCACCGCCATCGGCGCGGCCCTGCCGATGCTGCTCGGCGCACTCGGGCGCGACCACGCCGGCGCCGGCGGGATCGCCGAGGTCCTCGGCGCGGTGCTGGGCGGACAGGCCTCGCCGCAGACCGACGGCCAGGGCCAGCTCGGCCACATCTTCGGCGACCGCCTGCCGCGCGCCGAGGCCGGGCTGGGGCAGGCCAGCGGCCTTGGCCGCGACCAGGCCGGCCGCCTGCTGGCCATCCTCGCGCCGATCGTGCTGGCCTACCTGGGACGGCGCATGTTCGCGGGCGGCAGCGCCGGACCGCACGCCCTCGGGCAGCTGCTCGGGCAGGAACAGCAGCAGCTGGCCGAGCGCGGCAATCCCGGCCTCGCCCTGCTCGGCCAAGTGCTGGACCAGGACGGCGATGGCCAGTTCGGGCTGGACGACGTGCTGCGGCTCGGCGGGCGGCTGTTCGGCGCGGGTCGCTGAGCGCCAGACCGCACGCCAGCGCACGCCGTAGGCACAGTCTGAGAAGGGCGGCACGGCCGCAGTCGATGCAGCGGGCCGATCAATAGTCTGTTGCTATCGTAATTTTCCAATCATTCGATTTTTCATAGAGACCGGCCCGGCCTAGAGTGAGGCCTCTACCGCCGGGAGCCCGCTCCATGAACGTCGAATCGAAGTGCCCGTTCCACAGCGCCGCCGCCGTCCGCAGCAGCACCACCAACGAGGACTGGTGGCCGAATGCGCTCAACCTCGACATCCTCCATCAGCACGACCGCAAGACCAATCCGATGTCGCCCGGGTTCAACTACCGGGAGGAAGTGAAGAAGCTCGACGTGGCCGCGCTCAAGCGCGACCTGCACGCGCTGATGACCGACAGCCAGTCTTGGTGGCCGGCCGACTGGGGCCACTACGGCGGCCTGATGATCCGCATGGCCTGGCATGCCGCCGGCACCTACCGCGCCGGCGACGGCCGCGGTGGCGGCGGCACCGGCAACCAGCGCTTCGCCCCGCTCAACAGTTGGCCGGACAACGCCAGCCTGGACAAGGCGCGACGCCTGCTGTGGCCGATCAAGAAGAAATACGGCAACAGGATCAGCTGGGCCGACCTGATGATCCTGGCCGGCAACATCGCCTATGAGTCGATGGGTCTGAAGACCTTTGGCTTCGGCTTCGGCCGCGAGGACATCTGGCATCCGGAGAAGGACATCTACTGGGGAGCGGAGAAGGAGTGGCTGGGCCGCGGCCGCTACGAGGACGACAGCGACCCGACCTCGCTGGAGAACCCGCTGGCCGCGGTGCAGATGGGCCTGATCTACGTCAATCCCGAGGGCGTGGGCGGCAAGCCCGACCCGGCGAAGACCGCGCTGGAGGTACGCGAGACCTTCAAGCGCATGGGCATGAACGACGAGGAGACCGCGGCCCTCACCGCCGGCGGCCACACCGTCGGCAAGGCCCACGGCAACGGCCGCGCCGAGCGCCTCGGCCCGAACCCGGAGGCCGCCGACGTCACCGAGCAGGGCTTAGGCTGGACCAACCCGGACATGCAGGGCAAGGCCGCCAATGCGGTGACCTCCGGCATCGAGGGCGCCTGGACCAGCAACCCGACCCAGTTCGACATGGGCTACTTCGAGATGCTGTTCGGCCACGAGTGGGAGCTGCGCAAGTCCCCGGCCGGGGCCAACCAGTGGGAGCCGGTCGACATCAAGGAGGAGGACAAGCCGCTGGACGCCAGCGACCCGTCCAAGCGCCACAACCCGATCATGACCGACGCCGACATGGCGATGAAGGTCGATCCGATCTACAACGCGATCTGCCGCAAGTTCATGGCCGATCCGGAGTACTTCAAGGACACCTTCGCCCGCGCCTGGTTCAAGCTCACCCACCGCGACATGGGCCCGAAGGCGCGCTACCTCGGCCCGGACGTGCCGGCCGAGGACCTGATCTGGCAGGACCCGGTGCCGAAGGGCAGCACCGGCTACGACGTGGCCGCGGTGAAGGCGAAGATCGCCGCGAGCGGGCTGTCGGTGGGCGACCTGGTGAGCACCGCGTGGGACAGCGCGCGCACCTTCCGCCAGTCCGACTACCGCGGCGGCGCCAACGGCGCGCGCATCCGCCTGGCCCCGCAGAAGGACTGGGAGGGCAACGAGCCGGCGCGGCTGGCGCGGGTGCTGGCGGTGCTCGAGCCGATCGCCAAGGAGGCCGGTGCCTCGCTGGCCGACGTGATCGTGCTGGCCGGCAACGTCGGCCTGGAGCAGGCGATCCAGGCCGCCGGCTTCGACGTGCCGGTGCCGTTCGCCCCCGGCCGCGGCGATGCCAGCCAGGAACAGACCGACGTCGAGTCGTTCGCCCACCTCGAGCCGCTGGCGGATGGCTACCGCAACTGGCAGAAGAAGCAGTACGCCGCCAGCCCCGAGGAGATGCTGGTCGACCGCACCCAGCTGATGGGCCTGACCGCGCCGGAGATGACCGTGCTGATCGGCGGCATGCGCGTGCTCGGCACCAACCATGGCGGCACCCGCCACGGCGTGTTCACCGACCGCGTGGGCGCCCTGACCACCGACTTCTTCGTCAACCTGCTGGACATGGGCAACCGCTGGGTCAAGGCCGGCGACCACTACGAGATCCGCGACCGCGCCACCGACGCGGTGAAGTGGACCGCCACCCGGGTCGACCTGGTGTTCGGCTCCAACTCGATCCTGCGCGCCTACGCCGAGGTCTATGCTCAGGACGACAACAAGGAGAAGTTCGTGCGCGACTTCGTGGCCGCCTGGACCAAGGTCATGAACGCCGACCGCTTCGATCTGGGCGCCTGATCCCGGCCGATTGCGCCCCTTCGGCGGCCGCCTGCGGGCGGCCGTCGTCGTTTTCCAGGGGCGATACGCGCACCAGGCTCAGGACGGGATCAGCACGTATTCCAGCGAGGCCGCCGCGCGGCGCGCCCCGTCGCGCAGGATGATCGGGTTGACGAAGCTGCCATAAACCGTGCCGCGCCCCGGCGGCCAGGGATCGTGGATGCGCACCATGGTGCCCTGCCCGGAGGGATCGCCGTCGCTGTAGACGCCGCTCAGCACCACGGCATGCCCACCGAGATGGTTGGCCCCATCTCGATATATGGTCCCGATCCACAGAGGCATGCGCAGCAGCAGTCCCACGAGTTCCTGCACCCCCAGCGAGCGGTTTGGCATGCGCCAACCCAAGCCGCGCGCGAAGGTGTCGAGGTTGTCGAGATCCGCGATTATCCCACCCCTCAGGCCGAGGCTGGCCCGGCCTCGGCCGACGCTCATGGTGTTGCCGAGGATCATGGTCGCCGCCGCCGACCAGCAGCTCATGCCGTCCGGCTGGCCGAAGAGCCGGATCGGATGCTCGCGCTGGTGGCGCAGGCCCAGTGCGGTCCAGGTCTGCGGGCCGACCACCCCGTCCACCACCAGGCCCGGATGCCGGCGCTGGAAGGCGCGTACCGCGCGCTCGCACTCCCCGTCGAAGCGGCCATCGCTGCCGGAGTACGGCAGGTCGGCATGCTCGCGGGTGTCCGCCCGCACCAGCAGGCACTGCATGAACTCGACGTCGTGGCCGTGGCTGCCGCGGTACAGGGTGCGCATGGCCGTCCTCCGGAACTGGATGCCGGCAGTCTCGGCGGCACGATCTGCCGCGGCAATCCGCCATGCGTCATAGACCGGACGCGGCAAGCCCCGGCATGGCAGGGCATGCGGGCAAGCGAGCCGCTCACCGCGCAGTGCTGAAGCTAGAGTGCGCCGATATCGCCCAGCGCGCGCAGCAGGCGGCGGGCGCGCTTGTCCGGCTTGGTTTCGGGTGGCTGGAAGCCGGCGCGCTCGGCCGCACGCTGCGCGCGGGCATGCGCGCGCGCCTGCCGCGATGCCTCGGATTCGCGGTACAGGGCCTGGGCGGCGCTGGCCGGGCCGCGGGTATCGCTGAGTGCCAGCACTTCGATCTCGAAGCGCTCCTCCGCGCGCTGCACCACCAGCGCATCGCCCACCCGCACGCCGCGCGCGGGCTTGGCACGCTGGCCGCCGACTTCGACCTTGCCAGTCTCGATGGCGTGCTTGGCCAGCGCGCGGGTCTTGAAGAAGCGCGCGGCCCACAGCCACAGGTCGAGGCGGACGCTGGCGGTCTCGTCGGAGCTGGGCATGCGCGGCGGTCCTGTACCACAAACGCAGACGGCCACCCGGGGGTGGCCGTCGCGTGGCGAGGCGCTTGGTCCCGCCTTACTCGGCGGCAGCGGCGGCCGCCGCCGCGGCGGCCTTGGCCTTGGCGTTGCCGGCCAGGTCTTCCTTGATGCGCGCCTTCTTGCCCTCCAGTCCGCGCAGGTAGTAGAGCTTGCTGGCGCGCACGTCGCCGCGGCGCTTGACTTCGACCGAGTCGATCGCCGGGCTGTGGGTCTGGAACACGCGCTCGACGCCGTAGCCGTGCGAGATCTTGCGCACGGTGAAGGACGAATTCAGGCCGGCGTTCTTCTTGGCGATCACCACGCCCTCGTAGGCCTGCACGCGCTCGCGGTTGCCTTCCTTCACCTTGACGTTGACGACGACGGTATCGCCGGGGCCGAAGTCGGGCAGCTGGCGCGAGACCTGGGCGGTCTCGAACTCCTGGACGAGGGTGTGGATCGAGGGCTTGTTCATGGGATCAACCTAGGAAAGGGATTGCGTGCGGCTGCACGCGCCTGTTGGAGTCGTTGTTGCGCGAGTGCACGTGGACCCGCGTCATGGCATCGGGGGTGCTGCAGGCACGACCCAGGAAGGCCGTGGGCAGCGCAGCATGATCGCATGTTTTCCCCGCCCGCGCCAGCGGCCGGGCGCGGCGCCGGATCAGGCATCGCCCTCCGGCGCGTCGAGGGCGCGCAGGAAGTGCGCCTTGAAGTCCTCCAGCAGGGCGCGGTCGGCCTTCGACAGCGCGGCCTCGTCCAGCAGGTCGGGGCGGCGCAGCCAGGTCCGGCCCAGCGCCTGCTGCCGGCGCCAGCGCGCGATCCTGGCATGGTCGCCGGACAGCAGCACCTCCGGCACCCGGCCCAGCGGGTGGTCCACCGGGCGGGTGTAATGCGGGCAGTCCAGCAGGCCGTCGCCCTCGAAGCTGTCCTGCGCCGCGGACTCGGCATCGCCCAGCGCACCGTCCAGCAGCCGCGCCACCGCATCGACCACCACCGCCGCACCCAGCTCGCCGCCGGACAGCACGTAGTCGCCGATTGACAGCTCCTCGTCCACCTCGGCCTGCAGCAGGCGCTCGTCCACGCCTTCGTAGCGGCCGCACAGCAGCACCAGCCGCGGCAGCGCCGCCAGTTCGCGCACCTTGCGCTGGTCGAGGCGCCGCCCCTGCGGGCTGAGGTACACCACCCGCGCGGGCGCCGGATCCGCCGCCCGCGCCGCCGCGATCGCCGCACGCAGCGGGTCGATCAGCATCACCATGCCCGGACCGCCGCCGAACGGACGGTCGTCCACCCGGCGGTAATTGCCCTCGGCGAAGTCGCGCGGGTTCCAGCCGTGGATCGCCAGCAGCCCGCGCTCGCCGGCGCGCCCGACCACGCCGTGGGCGGCGAGCTGGGCGACGAACTCGGGGAACAGGCTGATGACGTCGAAACGCATGCCGGCGGGCGCCTAGAAGTCCGGGTCCCAGTCCACCACCACCAGGCCGGCGGCGAAATCGACGCTGCGGATGTAATCGGGCTGGACGAACGGGATCATGCGCTCACGCTCGCCCTGCGCCACCAGCACGTGGTTGGCGCCGTTGTCGAACAGGTAGGCCACGCGGCCGAAGTCCACGCCCTCGACGTTGGCCACGCGCAGGCCTTCCAGGTCCACCCAGTAGTACTCGCCGGGGGCCGGCGGCGGTAGCGCGCTGCGCGGCACCAGCACCTCGGTCCCGCGCAGGGCCTCGGCGGCATCGCGGTCGGCGATCCCCGGCAGGGTGGCGATCAGGCCCTTGCCGCCGGCGCGCACCTGCGCGCCCGCGCACACGCGCTCGCCGCCGCGCGGGTCGCGCAGGGTCCACGGCTGGTAGCGCGCGATCGCGCGGGCAGGTTCGGTATAGCTCTCGAGCTTGACCTCGCCGCGCACGCCGAACGCACCGTGGAGGCGGCCCACGGCGATCATCCGCTGGCCGGCCGACGGTGCGTTCATTGCGGGATCCAGTCCGGCGGCGCCCGCGGGGCGCCGCCCGGGATGCGGCGGGATCAGGCCGCCTTGGCGGCGGTCTTGTACAGGTCGGCGACCTTGTCGGTCAGCTGGGCGCCGTTGTCCAGCCAGTACTTCACGCGCTCCAGATCCAGCTCGACCCGCTTCTCGTTGCCCTGCGCCACCGGGTTGTAGTAGCCCACGCGCTCGATGTTGCGGCCGTCGCGGGCGCTGCGGCTGTCGGTGACGATGATGTGGTAGAAGGGGCGCTTCTTGGCGCCGCCGCGGGTGAGGCGGATCTTGACCATGGTGTGCTCGGTGTTGCCCAGCGGCCGGGATGGCCGGGTAAGCTGGCAAGTATAGCCGACGCGCCCGCCGCGGCCAAGCCCGGTGCTCAGCGGAACGGCAGCCCGCCGCGCCCGCCCATCATCCCGGACAGCCCGCGCAGCAGCCCTTTGGCGCCGCCGCGGCCGAGCTTGCCCATCATCTTCTCCATCTGCTGGTACTGCTTGAGCAGGCGGTTGACGTCGGCCGGGGTCAGCCCGGCGCCGCGCGCGATGCGCGCCCGCCGCGAGCCGTTGAGCAGGTCCGGGTTGCGCCGCTCTTTCCGGGTCATCGAATTGATGATCGCGATCATGCGCGGCACCTCCTTGCCGGTGACCTGCTGCTTGACCGCCTCCGGCAGCTGGCCGACGCCCGGCAGCTTGTCCATCAGCCCGTGCAGGCCACCCATCGCCTGCATCTGCTGCAGCTGGTCGCGCATGTCCTCGAGGTCGAAGCGCTTGCCCTTGGCGACCTTCTCCGCCAGCTTCTGCGCCTTGTCCTTGTCGACCTGGGCCTCGACCTGCTCCACCAGCGAGAGCACGTCGCCCATGTCGAGGATGCGGCTGGCGGCGCGGTCGGGGTGGAACACGTCCAGCCCGTCGGGCTTCTCGCCCACGCCGACGAACTTGATCGGCTTGCCGGTGATGTAGCGCACCGACAGCGCGGCGCCGCCGCGGGCGTCGCCGTCGGTCTTGGTCAGCACCACGCCGGTCAGCGGCAGCGCCTCGCCGAAGTGCTTGGCGGTGACCGCCGCGTCCTGGCCGGTCATCGAGTCCACCACGAACAGGGTCTCGACCGGGTTCACCGCGGCGTGCAGGGCCTTGATCTCGGCCATCATCGCCGCGTCGATGCTGGTGCGGCCGGCGGTGTCCACGATCAGCACGTCCGCGTAGGCGCGGCGGGCCTCGTCGATCGCGGCCTTGACGATGGCCTCCGGCTTCTGCCCGGCATCGGACGGGAAGAACAGCGCGCCCACCTGTCCGGCCAGGGTCTGCAGCTGTTCGATCGCGGCCGGGCGGTACACGTCGGCCGAGACCACCATCACCTTCTTCTTGCGCTTCTCCTTGAGGTGCTTGGCGAGCTTGGCCACGGTGGTGGTCTTGCCCGCGCCCTGCAGGCCGGCCATCAGGATCACCGCCGGCGCCGGTACGTTGAGGTTGAGGTCGGACGCCTGCGCGCCCATCACCGCGGCCAACTCGTCGCGCACGATCCGCACCAGCACCTGGCCCGGGGTCAGCGAGCGCATGACCTCCTGCCCCACCGCGCGCACCTTGATGCGCTGGATCAGGGCCTGCACCACCGGCAGCGCCACGTCCGCCTCCAGCAGCGCGATCCGCACCTCGCGCACCGCCTCGGCGATGTTGGACTCGGTCAGGCGCCCGCGTCCGCGCAGGCGCTCGATGGTGCCGGACAGGCGCTGGGTCAGGGATTCGAACATGGCGGTACAGGCTGCGGGCGGGCCGGGGGCGCGCAGTATACCGGCGGCGATGCCGGCCCCGGCTGTGCGACACTTCCGCGGATGCTGATGCCTGCGATCGCCCTCGCCCTCTACCTGGCCGCTTGCGTGCTGCTGTGGCGCACCGCCACGGGCGCGCATCCGCACGCGCGCGGCTGGGTCCCGGTCGCGGTGCTGGCGGTGCTGTTCCATGCCGAGACCCACGTCGAGGCCTGGCGCCTGCTGCAGGGGCCGGACATGCACTTCTTCGCCGCGCTGTCGCTGGTCGGGCTGGGCATGGCCGCGCTGACCACCGCCTACGGCGCGACCGGGCGGATGCCGGCGCTCGGGCTGGTGGTGTTCCCGCTGGCAGCGCTGGCGCTCTTGGCCTATGCGCTGTACGGGCATGCCGATGCGGTCAGCCGGCTCGACTGGCGGCTGCAACTGCACGCCTGGCTGGCGCTGCTGGCCTACGCGGCGCTGGCGCTGGCGGCGGTGCTGGCGGTGTTCCTGTGGGCGCAGGAGCGCGCCCTGCGCCGGCGCCGGCTGTCGCACTGGCTGGCCGCCCTGCCGCCGCTGACCGAGCTGGAGACCCTGCTGTTCCGCACCATCGCGGTCGGCTTCGTGCTGCTGACCGCGACCCTGCTGACCGGGGTGCTGTTCGTGCACGACCTGCTCGCCCAGCACCTGGTGCACAAGACCGTGCTCAGCGTGCTGTCGTGGCTGGCATTCGGCGCCCTGCTGCTGGGGCGCTGGCGGCGCGGCTGGCGCGGGGCGACCGCGGTGCGCTGGACGCTGGCGGCGATGGCGCTGCTGGTGCTGGCCTTCTTCGGCAGCAAGTTCGTACTGGAGCTGGTGCTGCGCCGCCCGGGCTGAGGCGGGCGCGGCTCAGGCCTGCTCCAGCGCCTCCGCCAGCCGCTCCACCGCGACCACCTGCAGGTCCTTGTAGTGGCCCGACTTGGGCGCATTGGCCCTGGGCACGATCGCGCGCCTGAAGCCGTGCGAGGCGGCCTCGCGCAGGCGCTCCTCGCCGTTCGGGACCGGGCGGATCTCGCCGGACAGGCCGACCTCGCCGAACGCCACCGTCTTCTCCGCCAGCGGGCGGTCGCGCAGCGAGGACAGCACCGCCAGCAGCACCGGCAGGTCGGCCGCGGTTTCCTGCACGCGGATGCCGCCGACCACGTTCACGAACACATCCTGGTCGCCCACCATCACCCCGCCGTGGCGGTGCAGCACCGCCAGCAGCAGCGCCAGCCGGTTGCCCTCCAGCCCCACCACCACCCGCCGCGGGTTGGACAGCGGCGAGGCGTCCACCAGTGCCTGCACCTCCACCAGCAGCGGGCGGGTGCCCTCGCGGGTCACCATCACGCAGCTGCCGGGCTGGGCCGCGCCCATGCCGGAGAGGAAGATCGCGGACGGGTTGGCCACCTCGCGCAGGCCGGCATCGGACATCGCGAACACGCCCAGTTCGTTGACCGCGCCGAAGCGGTTCTTGAACGCGCGCAGCACCCGGAAGCGGCTGCCGGAATCGCCTTCGAAATACAGCACCGCGTCCACCATGTGCTCCAGCACGCGCGGGCCGGCGATGCCGCCCTCTTTGGTGACGTGCCCGACCAGGAACACCGCGGTGCCGGTCTCCTTGGCGTAGCGCACCAGGCGCGCGGCGGATTCGCGCACCTGCGACACCGAGCCGGGCGCGGCGGTCAGGGTCTCCGTCCACAGGGTCTGGATGGAATCGGCCACCAGCAGCCGCGGGCGCGCGGCGATGGCGTGCTCGAGGATACGCTCGATGCAGGTCTCGGCCAGCGCCTGCAGCCCGTCCAGCGGCAGCCCGAGGCGCTGCGCGCGGCCGGCCACCTGCGCCAGCGATTCCTCGCCGGTGACGTACAGCCCCGGCAGGCTCGGCGCCATCTTCGCCAGCGCCTGCAGCAGCAGGGTGGACTTGCCGATCCCCGGATCGCCGCCGACCAGCACCACCGCGCCTTCGGCCAGGCCGCCGCCGAGCACGCGGTCGAACTCGCCGATGCCGGTGGAGGCGCGCACCTGCGCCTCCAGCCGCACGTCGGCCAGCGCGGTGATCTTCGGTGCATCCACCTTGCCGGCCCAGCCGCCGCGCCGCGGCGCCGGCGCCCGCGCGGACGCGGCCGGCTCCAGCGCGACCTCGGCTAGCGTGTTCCACGCGCCGCAGGCCTCGCACTGGCCCTGCCATTTCGGGTAGTCGGCACCGCATTCGCTGCAGACGTAGGCGGTGCGGGGCTTGGCGCTGGCCTTGGGCATGCCGGCTCACCGATCGGACGGGCCGCCAGGATCGCCGGCGACGGTCGCAGCGGCTGCGACCGCGGCCTGCGCGCGTCCGTCCAGGCGGGCGCAGGGGCAGGCGGGAAGTGGTGCCGGAAACAGGAGTCGAACCTGCGACCTACGCATTACGAATGCGCCGCTCTACCAGCTGAGCTATTCCGGCGAGGGCCTGGATTGTAGCCAATGCCGCGTGCCGGCCGCCAGCGCGGGCGGGCCGTCACAGCGGGCGGCGCGGGCGGCGGCGCTGCCCCTGCAAGGCCTGCGCCAGCTCCAGCACCAGCAGCTGCGCGCGCCGCGGCAGCGCGCGCCAGGCGGCGAGCAGGGCGCGCTCCTCGCTGGCATCGACCAGTTCGGCATCCGCCGCCGGCACGTCCGCCAGCACGTCGGCGTCCGGCACCATCGGCCCGCGCCCGGTGCCGAGCCACTCCAGCGACACCTTGCAGGTGCGCGCGATCGCGATCAGGTTCGGCATCGCCGGACGGATGTCGTTGGCCGATTCCCAGTTCGAGACGGCGCTGCGGCGGACCCGGAGGCGCTCGGCCAGCGCCGCCTGCGACAGCCCGGCGCGCCGGCGCGCGCGCCGAATGCGTTCCTGCATGCTCAGCATGGCGCCTCCCGCAAGACAGATTCATTGGCTGGCAGCAACACTGGCATCAACTGGTACACAACGGCTGTCCTCCCTGCCCGTATCCCATGTTGTAAACGATTTTCGCGCACGCCCGCCAGTCATGCTGGCCGGCCGCAAGGATGCGGCCAACGACCTGTTCAGGGATCATGCGTGCGGGCGGGTGACAGGGAGGTCGCCCGCGGCATCCGCCGATGCCGCCGGCACGAGGGACGGTGCCCGCCCATCCCCATGCACGCCATCCATGCACGAGGCGCGGCGCCGGGGCGGCGGCCTGCACGCGACGGCACGCCGGGGCCGACCGCAGCGACGCATCCGGCGCTGCCCCGCCCCGCCGGCGCGGCGGCCACGGGGAACGCGGCCGGCGCCGGGTCAGTCCACCAGGCGGATGCGCAGCTCGCGCGGCAGCGCGAACTCCATGTCCTCCGGCTCGCCGTCCAGCTCGCGCACGCCGCAGGCACCGAGCGCACACAGCCGGTCCAGCACGCCCTGCACCAGCACGTCCGGCGCGGAGGCCCCGGCGGTGACGCCGATCCGGCGCCGGCCGTGCAGCCAGGCCGGATCGATCTGGCCGGCATCGTCGATCAGCCAGGCCGCCGCGCCCTCGCGCTCGGCCAGCTCGCGCAGGCGGTTGGAATTGGAGCTGTTGGGCGAGCCGACCACCAGCACCAGGTCGCAGCCCTCGGCCACCAGCGCGCGCACCGCGTCCTGGCGGTTCTGGGTGGCGTAGCAGATGTCGTCGTTCTTCGGCCCCTGGATGGCCGGGTACTTGGCCTTCAGCGCGGCGATGATGTCGCGGGTGTCGTCCACGCTGAGAGTGGTCTGGGTGGTGTAGGCGCAGTGCTCCGGCTGCGCCAGCGCGAGCGCGGCGACGTCGGCCAGGCCTTCGACCAGGTGGATGCGGCCGCGCCCGGCCTCCGCCTGCCACTGGCCCATGGTGCCCTCGACCTCGGGATGCCCGGCATGCCCGATCAGCACCATGTCGCGCCCGGCGCGGCACTGGCGGGCGACCTCGAGGTGGACCTTGGTCACCAGCGGGCAGGTCGCGTCGAACACCTTCAGCCCGCGCCGCGCGGCCTCCTCGCGCACCGCGCGCGCGACCCCGTGCGCACTGAAGATCACGGTGGCGCCGTCCGGCACCGCGTCCAGCTCCTCCACGAACACCGCGCCACGGCGGCGCAGATCGTCCACCACGTGGCGGTTGTGGACCACCTCGTGGCGCACGTAGATCGGCGCGCCCAGCGTCTCCAGCGCGCGCTTGACGATCTCGATGGCGCGGTCGACCCCGGCGCAGAACCCGCGCGGATTGGCCAGCAGTACGTCCATCCTCAGCCCCCCCGGGCGCGGCGGCGCTCGCCGAGCAGCCCGAACACTCCGATCCCGATCGCGCCGGTCACCACCGCGGCGTCGGCGAGGTTGAACGCCGGCCACGACCAGCGCCCGGCGTACCACTGGATGAAGTCGACCACGTGCCCGTGCAGCAGGCGGTCGATCACGTTGCCGAGCGCGCCGCCGATCACCAGCGCCGGCGGTAGCGCCTGCCGCCAGTCGCCGCGCGGGGTGCGCGCCAGCATCCAGGCCAGTATCCCGCTGATCGCCAGCGCCAGCCCCAGGAACAGGTACTTCTGCCAGCCGCCGGCATCCGCGAGAAAGCTGAACGCGGCGCCGGTGTTGTAGGTGCGGTACCAGTTCCAGAACCCGGGGATCACCGGCACCGGGGTGTATTCCGGCAGCCGCGCCAGCACCCAGGCCTTGCTCAGCTGGTCGAGCACGATCACCGCCAGCGACACCCCCAGCCAAGGCAGCGCGTTCGGGCGCGGGGCGGCCATCAGAACCAGGCCCGGGCTTCGCCCGGCCCCTCGACATTGCCGACGCAGCGCAGGCACAGCTGCGGATGCGCCGGATCCTGGCCGACGTCGGCGCGGTGGTGCCAGCAGCGGATGCACTTGGGCTTGGCGGTCGGCGCCGCGCTCACCCGGATCGCATCCGCCGCCGGGTCGGCGACCACGGCCACATCGCCGCTGATGAACAAAAAGCGCAGCTCCTCGGCCAGCGGCTGCAACCAGGCCGCCTCCGCCGGCGGCGCGTACAGGGTCAGCTCCGCCTCCAGGGCGGCGCCGATCGCACCGGAGGCGCGCATCGGCTCCAGCACGCGCGCCACCTCCTCGCGCAGCGCCAGCAGGCGCGCCCAGCGCGCGGCGTCGAGCGCGGCGTCTTCCGGCAGCGGCGCCAGGTCCGCGAACCAGGTCGCGAACATCACGTTGCCGGCGCGCGCGCCCGGCAGGTGGCCCCACAGTTCGTCGGCGGTGAAACACAGGATCGGCGCGATCCAGCGCGCGAACGCCTCGGCGATCCGGAACATCGCCGACTGCGCACTGCGGCGCCCGGCCGAGGCCTCGGGCATGGTGTACAGCCGGTCCTTGGTCACGTCCAGGTAGAACGCGCCGAGGTCCACGCTGCAGAAGTTCATCAGCGCCTGCACCACCGCGGCGAAGTCGTAGCGCTCGTAGGCGGCGGCGATCTCCTCCTGCACCTGCCAGGCGCGGTGCACTGCCCAGCGGTCCAGCGGCAGCAGCGCCGGCAGCGGCAAGAGGTCGCGCTCCGGCGCGAAGCCGTGCAGGTTGCCGAGCAGGAAGCGCGCGGTGTTGCGCAGGCGGCGGTAGGCGTCCGCGGTGCGCTTGAGGATCTCCTGCGACAGCGACATCTCGTTGCTGTAGTCGGTGCTGGCGATCCACAGGCGCAGGATGTCGGCGCCGAGGGTCTTGAGGATGTCCTGCGGCTCGATGCCGTTGCCGAGCGACTTGGACATCTTGCGGCCGTGCTCGTCCACAGTGAAGCCGTGGGTCAGGCACTGCCGGTAGGGCGCCGCGCGGTCGATCGCGACGCCGGTGAGCAGGCTGCTCTGGAACCAGCCGCGGTGCTGGTCGGAGCCCTCGAGGTAGAGGTCGGCCGGCTTGCCGAGCCCGCGCGCCGGCAGCACGCACTCGTGGGTGACCCCGGAGTCGAACCAGACGTCGAGGATGTCGGTGACCTTCTCGTAGTCGGCGGCTTCCGTGCCGAGCAGCTCGGCCGGATCCAGCGCGTACCAGGCGTCCACCCCGCCCTGCTCGACCCGCGCGGCGACCTGCTCCATCAGTTCCACGCTGCGCGGGTGGAGCTGCCCGCTCTGGCGGTGCACGAACAGCGCGATCGGCACGCCCCAGGTACGCTGGCGCGAGATCGTCCAGTCCGGGCGGCCCTCGACCATGGCGGCGATCCGCGCCTGGCCCCAGGCCGGATACCAGCGCACTCCGGCGATCGCCGCCAGCGCGTCGCGGCGCAGGTGCGCCTGCTCCATCGAGATGAACCACTGCGGGGTGGCGCGGAAGATCACCGGGGTCTTGTGCCGCCAGCAGTGCGGGTAGCTGTGCACCAGCGGCGCGTGCGCCAGCAGGCGCCCGTGCGCGCGCAGGACCGCGACCAGGGCGTCGTTGGCCTGCCAGACGTGCAGCCCGGCCAGCGCGGTGTCGAAGGCCGGCGGGGTCCCCGGCAGGTACACCCCGCGCGCGTCCACCGGGTTGAGTTCGGCCGCCTCGTAGCGCTCGGTGAGGCCGTAGCGGCGGCCGACCGCGTAGTCCTCCTGGCCGTGCCCGGGCGCGGTGTGGACCGCGCCGGTACCGTCCTCGGCGCTGACGTGCTCGCCGAGCAGGATCGGGATGTCGCGTTGCGGGTAGAACGGGTGCGCGAACAGCAGCCCCTCCAGCGCCGCTCCGCGCGCGCGGCCGTGCACGACGACCTCGTCCACGCCGTAGCGCGCGAGCGCCTTTTCGGCCAGCGCCGCGGCCAGCACCAGCCAGCGGCGGCAGCCGTCGGCGCGCGCCGGGCCCTCCACCAGCACATAGTCCAGCTCCGGGCCGAGCGAGATCGCCAGCGAGGCCGGCAGCGTCCACGGGGTGGTGGTCCAAATCGGCACCGCCACCTCGACGCCGTCCGGCAGCACGGCCGCGAACGCGCGCGCCACCGCCTGCGGGTCGCGCGCGGCATAGGCCACGTCGATCGCCGGCGAAGTCTTGTCGTGGTATTCGATCTCGGCCTCGGCCAGCGCGCTGCCGCAGTCGAAGCACCAGTACACCGGCTTGGCGCCGCGGCTGAGGTGGCCGTTGGCGACCACCTTGGCCAGCGCGCGGATCTCGTCGGCCTCGTAGCGGAAGTCCATGGTCCGGTACGGCTGCTCCCAGTCGCCGAGCACGCCCAGGCGCTGGAAGTCGCGCCGCTGCAGCTCGATCTGCGCCGCGGCGTATTCGCGGCACTGCTGGCGGAAGGCGGCGGCATCCAACTTGCTGCCGACCTTGCCCCACTGCTTCTCGACCGCCAGCTCGATCGGCAGCCCGTGGCAGTCCCAGCCGGGCACGAACGGGGCGTCGAAGCCGGCCAGCGTGCGCGCGCGCACGATGATGTCCTTGAGGATCTTGTTGACCGCATGCCCGAGGTGGATCGCGCCGTTCGCGTACGGCGGGCCGTCGTGCAGCACGAACCGCGGGCGCCCGGCGCAGTGCGCGCGCAGCTGCGCGTACAGCCCCTCGCGCTGCCAGCGCTCGAGGATCGCCGGCTCCCGCCGCGGCAGGTCGCCGCGCATCGGGAAGTCGGTCTGCGGCAGCAGCACGCTGGCCTTGTAGGGATTGTCCTGGCGGTCGGTGTCGCTCACGCGGGGCCTGTGGAGGTCGGGAAAAGGGGAAGGTCAGGCGCTGGCGCGCCGCGGCGGCGCGGCGGCCAGCAGGGCGCGCGCCTGCGCGGCGTCGCGGTCCATCTGCGCCACCAGCGCCGGCAGGTCGGGGAATTTCTGCTCGTCGCGCAGGCGAGCGACGAACTCGACCGCGATCCGGCGCCCGTACAGGTCGCCGTCGAAATCGAACAGGTGCGCCTCCAGCAGCGGCTCCACCCCGTCCACGGTCGGACGGGTGCCGAAGCTGGCGACCGCCGGCCACGGCGTCGTGCCGACCCCGTGCACCCAGGTCGCATAGATCCCGCGCAGGGCCGGCTGCTTGCCGCCGAAGCGCAGGTTGGCGGTGGGATAGCCGAGATCGCGCCCGAGCTGGCGGCCGCGCACCACCCGCCCGGCGATCGCATACGGGCGGCCGAGCAGGCGCGCGGCCTGGGCGAAGGCACCGTCCGCCAGCGCCGCGCGGATGCGGGTGCTGGAGACGCGCGCACCGTCCAGCTCGACCGGCGCGATCGCATGCGCGCCGAACCCGAGCTCCGCACCCAGCGCCTGCAGCAGCGCCAGATCGCCGGCGCGCCCCCGGCCGAAGCGGAACTCCGGGCCGACCCAGACCTCGCGCGCGCGCAGGCGCGCGGCCAGCACCCCGTGCACGAACGCGGCGGCAGGCATCGCCGCCAGCGCGGCATCGAAGCGCAGCAGGCCGACCGCGTCGCAGCCCAGCGCCCACAGCCCCTCGGCCTTGGCCCGCGGCAGCATCAGCCGCGGCGGGCGCGCGGCGGGCGCGAAGAACTCGCGCGGCAAGGGTTCGAAGGTGAGCGCCAGCGCCGGCACGCCCAGCGCCCGCGCGCGCGCGACCGCGCGGTCGACCAGCGCGCGATGGCCCAGATGCAGGCCGTCGAAGGCGCCGATGCAGACCACGCTGCCGTCCGGGCACAGCGGCGCGCCCAAGGGGTCGCGGAACAGGCGGTTCATGGGAGCGCGCAGTATAGCCGCCGGCCCGCGCCGCGGCCGGGTCAGTGCTCGCGGAAATCGCGCAGACGGAAGCCCAGCGCCAGCATCGCCAGCGCGTACACCGCGGCGCCGCCGCCGACCAGCGCCAGCAGCCACCCGATCCGCTGCCACTTGTCGACCGCGGTGAAGTCCGGCGCCAGCTGCAGGCCCCACCACAGGGCCAGGCCCATCGCCGCGTTCGCCAGCAGCAGGCGCAGCAGGAAGCGCGCCCAGCCCGGGCGCGGGTCGTACACGTCGGCGCGGCGCAGCCAGCGCCACAGCAGCAGCAGGTTGAGGTAGCTGGACAGGGCGGAGGCCACGCCCAGCGCGAAATGCAGCCCCGGCACCCGCGCCAGAGTCGCCATCACCCCGCCGGCCTTGTCCGCCGCCGGCACCCACAGCCAGTACAGCAGGGCTAGGATCGCCACGTTGAAGGCCATGTTGGCGACCATCGCCACCAGCCCCGCGCGCACCGGGGTGCGGGTGTCCTGGCGCGCGTAGAACGCCGGCAGCACGGTCTTGACCAGCGCGAACGCCGGCAGCCCGAAGCTCAGGCCGAATACCGACAGCGCGGTCATGCGCGCCGCCTCGGCGGTGAACTTGCCGTACTGGAAGATGGTGGACACCAGCGGCAGCGCCAGCAGCATCAGCCCCAGCATCGCCGGCAGGATGATCATCAAGGTGGTGCGCAGGCCCCAGTCCAGCGCGTGCGAGAAGCCGGCGCGGTCGGTGTTGACGTGGTGGCGCGACAGGGTCGGCAGGATCACCGTGCCCAGCGCGATCCCGAACACGCCCAGCGGGAACTCGAGGAAGCGGTCGGCGGTGGACAGCCAGCTCTGCGAGCCGTGCACCAGCATCGCCGCGATGAAGGTATCGAACAGCAGGTTGACCTGCGCCACCGACGAGCCCAGCAGGGTCGGCACCATCAGCCGCACCACCTTGCGCACGTCCGGATGGCGCCAGCCCCAGCGCGGCAGCGCCAGCACGTCCAGCCGCGCCAGCGCCGGCAGCAGGAACAACAGCTGCAGCACGCCGGCGGCGAGGATCGCCCAGCCCATCGCCATGATCGGCGGATCGGCCAGGCGCGAACCCCATAGCGCCCCGGCGATCATGCACAGGTTGAGGATGATCGGCACGAACGCCGGCAGCCCGAAGCGGTGGTAGCTGTTGAGCACCCCGCCGGCCAGCGCGGTCAGTGAGACGAACAGCAGGAACGGGAAGGTCAGCCGCAGCAGGTCGGCGATCAGCGCGGCCTGGCCCGGGGCCGGGTCGGCCTGGGTGAACACCTCAGCCAGCTGCGGCGCCAGCAGCATGCCCAGCGCGGTCACCACCAGCAACACCCCGCCCAGGGTGCCGGCGGCGCGCGCCACCAGCGCCTTGAGGTCGGCGTGGGGGCGGGTCTCCTTGACCTCGGTCAGCACCGGCACGAACGCGGTCGAGAACGAGCCTTCGGCGAACAGCCGGCGCATGAAGTTGGGGATCCGGAACGCCACCCAGAACGCATCGGTCATCCAGTTGGCGCCGAAGGTGGCGTTGAACACCTGGTCGCGCACCAGCCCGAACACCCGGCTGAGCAGGGTCATGCCGCCGAACGACAGCACCCCGCGCGCCATGCTGCGCGGCCTGCGCGCGCCGGCCGCGCTCACGCGGCACCCGCCCGCGGCCCGCGGGAGTTGACCCAAGCCATTGAATCGTCCATTATTTCCAGTCTTTCCGAATCCCCCGCCCGCTGGCAAGCCCGCCGCCGGGCGGACCCCGCAGCCCCGCCAACCGACTTTCCAGGATCTTCCCCGTGGCCAACATCAAGTCCGCCAAGAAGCGCGCCAAGCAGGCCGTCGTGCGCAACGCCCGCAACGTCGCCCAGCGCTCGCAGATGCGCACCGCCATCAAGAAGGTGATCAAGGCGCTGGACGCCAACGACGCCAATGCCGCCCGCGAGGCCTTCGCGGTCGCCCAGCCGCTGCTGGACCGCTTCGCCGCGCGCGGCCTGATCCACAAGAACAAGGCCGCCCGCCACAAGGCGCGCCTGACCGCGCGCATCAAGGCGCTGCAGGCCGCCTGACCCGGCCGCCCCTGCGGATTCGGCGAGAGACCCCGCGCAAGCGGGGTTTTTCGTGCCCGCCGCCGGCACCGGGCCGGGCTCAGGCATCCGCCTCCCCCCCGGCCGGCCCCGCCGCCGCGCGCGCTTCGCGCTGCGCCGCGCGCTCGCGGTCGAAGAACGCCTGCACCGCCAGCATGATCGGCCAGGTGCCCTCGCGCCCGAGCGCCGACACCAGGTACCACGGCGCGTGCCAGTCCAGTTCCGCCACCACCGCGGCCGCCGCGGCGCGCGCCTCCTCCTCCAGCATCAGGTCGGCCTTGTTCAGCACCAGCCAGCGCGGCTTGTCCAGCAGCGCCGGATCGTAGCGGCGCAGCTCGCGCTCGATCGCGCGCACCTGCTCGGCCGGCGGCGGCATATGGCCGCTGGCGCCGAGCGGATCCAGCGGCGAGATGTCGACCAGGTGCAGCAGCAGGCGGGTGCGCTGGATGTGGCGCAGGAACACGCTACCCAGCCCGGCGCCGTCGGCCGCGCCCTCGATCAGCCCGGGGATGTCGGCGATCACGAAGCTGCGGTGCGGCTCCACGCTGACCACCCCGAGGTTCGGGTAGAGCGTGGTGAACGGGTAGTCGGCGACCTTCGGAGTGGCCGCCGAGACCGCGCGGATGAAGGTGGACTTGCCGGCGTTGGGGAAGCCGAGCAGGCCGACGTCCGCCAGCAGCTTGAGCTCCAGCCGCAGGGTGCGGCTCTCGCCCTCGCCGCCCGGGGTGGCCTGGCGCGGGGCGCGGTTGACCGAGCTCTTGAAGTGCATGTTGCCCAGCCCGCCCTTGCCGCCCTTGGCCACCAGCAGGCGCTGGCCGTGCGCGGTGAGGTCGCCGATCACCTCGTCGGTGTCGACGTTGTGCACCACGGTGCCGACCGGCACCGTGATCACCAGGTCCTGCCCGGCCTTGCCGTACATCTGCCGGCCCATGCCGTTCTCGCCGCGCTGGGCCTTGAACTTGGTTTGGTGTCGGAAATCCACCAGGGTGTTGAGGTTCTCGTCGGCCTGCAGCCAGACGTCGCCGCCGTCGCCGCCATCGCCGCCGTCGGGCCCGCCCAGCGGGATGAACTTCTCGCGGCGGAAGCTGACGCAGCCGTTGCCGCCGTTGCCGGCGGTGACCGTGATTTCCGCTTCGTCGACCAGTTTCATGGGATGCGCGACCGGGATAGGGGGATGGCGGCAGGGTAATGCCCGCAAACGAAAAACCCCGCCGAGGCGGGGTCGTTCGCCGCAGCGCGGTCCGCCTCAGGCGGCCGCGACCACGCTGACGGTGCGGCGCTTCTTCGGACCCTTGGTCGAGAACTCGACGGTGCCGTCGACCAGCGCGAACAGGGTGTGGTCGCGGCCGAGGCCGACGCCGCTGCCCGGGTGGAACTGGGTCCCGCGCTGGCGCACGATGATGTTGCCGGCCTCGACGGCCTGGCCGCCGTACACCTTCACGCCGAGGTACTTCGGGTTGGAGTCGCGGCCGTTGCGGGTGGAACCTACGCCCTTTTTGTGTGCCATGGCGGCGTCTCCTTACTTCTGCTCGCCGGCGCCGATGCCGGTGATCTGGATTTCGGTGTAGTGCTGACGGTGGCCCATCTGCTTGCGATGGTGCTTGCGGCGGCGGAACTTGACGATGCGGATCTTGTCGGCGCGGCCGTGGCCGATGACCTTGGCGCGCACGCTGGCGCCCTTCACGGCGTCGCCGAGGCGGATGCCGTCGGCATCGCCCAGCATCAGCACATTGTCGAGGGCGATCTCGCTGCCGGCCTCGGCCTCGAGCTTCTCGACCCGGAGCGTCTCGCCCTGCATCACGCGGTATTGCTTACCGCCGGTGACCAGTACTGCGTACATGGTGGCTGTCCTCGTGGGTTCTGTCGTTATTCTGGGCGCGCGGCCGGGGGGCCTTGCGCAGGGGTTCTGCCCGGCCCGTGATGGGCAGGAGCGGAATGATAGGAGATTCAATCGCTTAGGGTCAAGCGCCCGCCCCCCTGCGGCGCGCGGGGCCGGCTCCTCGGCGCGATACCTCCTACCTCACTCCTCCGCTCCCCGGCGCGCGGGGCCGGCTGAGCCCGGGCACTGCGGCCATTTGCCCCGCCCGCCCCGGCTCGCTAGGCTCACGGATTGGCCCGCGCGACCGCCGGCGCGGGCCGCACGCCCCCACCGCAGGACCTCCCCCGATGGCGCTGGACCACATCCGCATCCGCGGCGCACGGACGCACAACCTCAAGAACATCGATCTCGACCTGCCGCGCGACCGGCTGATCGTGGTCACCGGCCTGTCCGGCTCCGGCAAGTCGTCGCTGGCGTTCGACACCATCTACGCCGAGGGCCAGCGCCGCTACGTGGAATCGCTGTCGGCCTACGCCCGGCAGTTCCTGAGCATGATGGACAAGCCGGACCTCGACCACATCGAGGGCCTGTCCCCGGCGATCTCGATCGAGCAGAAGTCCACCAGCCACAACCCGCGCTCGACGGTCGGCACCATCACCGAAATCCACGACTACCTGCGCCTGCTGTATGCGCGGGTCGGGGTCCCGCGCTGCCCGGACCACGGCTTCCCGCTGGAGGCGCAGACCGTCAGCCAGATGGTGGACCAGGTGCTGGCGATGGAGGCCGAGCCGGCGCTGGCCGAGCAGCGCTGGATGCTGCTGGCGCCGGTGGTGCGCGAGCGCAAGGGCGAGCACGCGCAGGTGTTCGACCAGCTGCGCGCGCAGGGCTACGTGCGGGTGCGGGTGGACGGCGTGCTGCACGAGATCGACGCGGTGCCGCCGCTGGCCGCGCGCGCCAAGCACACGATCGAGGCGGTGATCGACCGCTTCCGCCCGCGCGCCGACCTGCGCCAGCGCCTGGCCGAATCGTTCGAGACCGCGCTCAAGCTCGGGGAGGGGATGGCGATCGTGCAGTCGCTGGACCAGCCGGAGCGCGCGCCGCTGCTGTTCTCCTCGCGCTACGCCTGCCCGGTGTGCGACTACTCGCTGCCGGAGCTGGAGCCGCGGCTGTTCTCGTTCAACTCCCCGGTCGGCGCCTGCCCGACCTGCGACGGCCTCGGGGTGGCGCAGTTCTTCGACCCGGCCAAGGTGGTGGCGCACCCGGAGCTGTCGCTGGCGGCCGGGGCGATGCGCGGCTGGGACCGCCGCAACGCGTACTACTTCTCGATGATCGCCTCGCTGGCGCGGCACTACCGGTTCGACGTGGAGACGCCGTGGCAGCAGCTGCCGGCGCGCATCCGCGAGATCGTCCTGCACGGCAGCGGCGAGGAGGAGATCGCGCTGACCTACATCGGCGAGAGCGGGCGCCGGGTGCAGCGCCGGCACCCGTTCGAGGGCATCCTGCCGAACCTGGAGCGGCGCTACCGCGAGACCGAGAGCGCGGCGGTGCGCGAGGAACTGGCCAAGTACATCAGCGAGCGCCCTTGCCCGGACTGCGGCGGCGCGCGCCTGAACCGGCAGGCGCGCAACGTGTTCGTGGCCGACCGCCCGCTGCACGCGCTGTCGGCGCTGGCGATCGGCGACGCCTTGGCGTTCTTCGCGCAGCTGGCGCTGCCGGGCTGGCGCGGCGAGATCGCCGCGCGCATCGTCAAGGAGATCCGCGAGCGGCTGGGCTTCCTGGTCGACGTGGGGCTGGACTACCTGACCCTGGAGCGGCGCGCGGAATCGCTGTCCGGCGGCGAGGCCCAGCGCATCCGCCTGGCCAGCCAGATCGGCGCCGGCCTGGTCGGCGTGATGTACGTGCTGGACGAGCCCAGCATCGGCCTGCACCAGCGCGACAACGAGCGCCTGCTGGCGACCCTGGCGCGCCTGCGCGACCTCGGCAACACCGTGATCGTGGTCGAGCACGACGAGGATGCGATCCGGCTGGCGGACCACATCGTGGACATCGGCCCCGGCGCCGGCGTGCACGGCGGCGAGGTGGTGGCGCAGGGCAGCCTGGCGCAGGTGATGGCCGAGCCGCGCTCGCTGACCGGGCAGTACCTGTCCGGGCGCCGCCGGATCGCGGTCCCGGCACACCGGCACCCACCCAACCCGAAGATGCTGCTGCGCCTGCTGGGCGCGCGCGGCAACAACCTGCAGGACGTGGATCTGGAGATCCCGGCCGGGCTGCTGACCTGCATCACCGGGGTGTCCGGCTCCGGCAAGTCCACCCTGATCAACGACACCCTGTACGCGCTGGCGGCGAACGAGATCAACGGCGCCGCGCACACCCCGGCGCCCTACCGCGAGGTGCACGGGCTGGACCTGTTCGACAAGGTGGTGGACATCGACCAGTCGCCGATCGGGCGCACCCCGCGCTCCAACCCGGCCACCTACACCGGGCTGTTCACCCCGCTGCGCGAGCTGTTCGCGCAGGTGCCGGAGGCGCGCGCGCGCGGCTATTCGCCCGGCCGCTTCAGCTTCAACGTGCGCGGCGGCCGCTGCGAGGCCTGCCAGGGCGACGGCCTGATCAAGGTCGAGATGCACTTCCTGCCGGACATGTACGTGCCCTGCGACGTCTGCCAGGGCAAGCGCTACAACCGCGAGACCCTGGAGATCCGCTACAAGGGCCACAGCATCCACGACGTGCTGGAGATGACGGTCGAGGACGCGCTGGAGCTGTTCGCGCCGGTGCCGGCGATCGCGCGCAAGCTGGAGACGCTGGTGGACGTGGGCCTGTCCTACATCAAGCTCGGCCAGAGCGCGACCACCCTGTCCGGCGGCGAGGCGCAGCGCGTGAAGCTGTCCAAGGAGCTCAGCCGCCGCGACACCGGGCGCACCCTGTACATCCTCGACGAGCCGACCACCGGCCTGCACTTCGCCGACATCGAGCAGCTGCTGGCGGTGCTGCACCGGCTGCGCGACGAGGGCAACACGGTGGTGGTGATCGAGCACAACCTGGACGTGATCAAGACCGCCGACTGGATCGTGGACCTCGGCCCCGAGGGCGGCCAGCGCGGCGGCCGCATCATCGCCACCGGCACCCCGGAGCAGGTGGCGGCCAACCCCGCCTCGCACACCGGGCGCTTCCTTGCGCCTTTGCTCGAACGCGATCGGGCAGGATCGCCGCCACCTCCGCCCACCTCCCGCAAACGCCGCGAGCCGACCGCATGAGCCCCGTCTTCCGCACCCCGATCGCCCTGCGCTGGAGCGACCTGGACGCCTTCAACCACGTCAACAACGCGCGCTTTCTGACCTTCCTCGAGCAGGCGCGGATCGAGTGGCTGCAGAGCATCGGCACGCCGTGGGTGGACGAGCACAGCGGACCGGTGGTGGCCTCCGCCACGCTCAACTTCCGCCATCCGATCGCCTACCCGGCGCGGATCGCGGTCGAGCTGTCCACCCTCAAGGTCGGCACCAGCAGCGTGGTGATCGGCCACCGCATCGTCGCCGAGGACGGCACCCTGCACTGCGACGGCCAGGTGGTGGCGGTCTGGGTCGAGCGCGCCGGCGGCCGGCCGACCGCGCTGCCGCCCGGCGTGCGTGCCGCCGCCGAGGCCCTGCTGGCCGCCCCCAGCCCCTGACCCGCGCGGCGTCGCGCCGCGCCCCTGCCCGCCGAAGTCCGCATGTCCGCCCTGATCGCCACCACCGACCACGGTCCGCTGCGGGTGCTGCGCCTGCAGCGTCCGCCGGTGAACGCGCTGCACCCGGCGCTATGCCATGCGCTCGCGGACGCGGTGGATGCCACGGTCGCGGCCGGCGCGCAGGCGCTGGTGCTGGCCGGCGGTCCCGGCGTGTTCTCGGCCGGGCTGGACGTGCCGCACCTGATGGCGCTCGGCGACGACCGCGCCGCCCTGCTGCAGGCGTGGTCGGCGTTCTTCCGCGCCGCGCGCACGCTGGCCGCGTGCCCGGTGCCGGTGGCGGCGGCGATCGCCGGGCATGCTCCGGCCGGCGGCTGCGTGCTGGCGCTGTGCTGCGACTGGCGGGTGATGGCCGAGGGCCCGTTCCGGATCGGCCTCAACGAGACCGAAGTCGGGCTGGTGGTGCCGGAGGGCATCCAGGCCCTGATGGCGCGCACGGTCGGGCCGCGCCAGGCCGAGCGCCTGCTGGTCGGCGGGCGCATGCTGGACGCCGCGGAGGCCGCGCGGATCGGGCTGGTGGACGAACTGGCCGCAGTCGAGAAGGTCGAGACCCGCGCCCGCCGCTGGCTGGAGGGCCTGCTGCAATTGCCGGCGATGCCGATGCGCGAGACCCGCGCGATCGCCCGCCGCGACGTGCTGGCCGCACTCGCGCCGGAACGCATCGACCTGGAGCGCTTCGTCACCCACTGGACCCACCCGGACACCCAGGCCGGGCTACGCGCGCTGCTGGCGCGGATCGGCAAGTAGGCGCCGCCGGCCGGCAACCCCCATCGCGCCTGCCGGCGTGCGTCAGAGGATCTCCCGCACCCGCTCCGGCGGCCGGCACAGGCGAACGCCCTTGGCGGTGAACACGAACGGCCGCTCGATCAGGCGCGGATGCGCCACCATCGCCTGCAGCAGCGCCTCGTCATCCAGCGCGGGATCGCCCAGCCCGAGCGCGGCGTACTCCGGCTCGCCCTTGCGCAAGGCATCGCGCACCGTCAGGCCAGCCCGTGCGATCGCCTGCCGCAGCTCGGCCAGCGTCGGCGGCTGCGCCACGTAGTCCACGATCCGCGGTTCGAGGCCGGCCTCCCGCAGCAGGGCCAGCGCGCCGCGCGACTTGCTGCAGGTCGGCCGGTGCCAGATCACCACCCCGCGCGCCGCCATCCCGGGTCCTCCGCCCTGCCCGCTCACGGCCCGGTCGCCACCGGGCGCGCCGGATCGCTGATCCAGCCGCTCCACGAACCGGGGTACAGGCGCGCGCCGCGGATGCCGGCGCGCTCCAGCGCCAGCAGGTTGTGGCAGGCGGTCACGCCCGAGCCGCACATCGCGACCACCCGCTCGCCGGGCTGGCCGCCGAGCAGGGCACGGAACTCGTCCGCCAGCTGTGCCGGCGGCTTGAACCGCCCCTGTGCGAGGTTGTCGGCATAGGGTCGGTTGCGCGCACCCGGCACATGCCCGGCGATGCGGTCGATCGGCTCCTCCTCGCCGCGGAAGCGGGCCGGTGCGCGCGCATCCAGCACCACCCCGCCGGCGGCCAGGTGCGCGGCGACCTGGTCGGCGTCGCACAGGCGGGCGGCGTCGAAGGCGCGCGCCGGGTACGTCGCCGGCACCGGCGCCGGCGCGCTGCTGCTCACCGGCAGACCGAGCGCGACCCAGCGCGACCAGCCGCCGTCGAGCACCGCGACTTTCTCGTGCCCGAGGGTGCGCAGCAGGAACCACAGCCGCGCGGCGAAAGCGCCATCGCCGTCGTCGTAGGCCACCACCTGCATGCCGGGCGCGATCCCCCACTGACCCAGGCGGGCGGTGAAGGCTTCGGCCTGCGGCCACGGATGCCGGCCCTCGCCGCGCCGGCGCATGTCCGACAGGTCGCGCTCCAGGTGCGCATACACCGCTCCCGGCAGGTGCGCGACCCGCCACGCCTGCTCTCCGGCGGCCGGATCGGCCAACGCAAAGCGGCAGTCCACCAGCGCCAGATCCGCGCGGCCGAGGGCCAACGCCAGCGGTTCGGGTTGCACCAGGGTGGTCCAGCCGGCCATGCCGTCTCCTCCTTGCGATCAGGCTTGCGATCAGGGCGGGAGCGGGCGTCCCGCCAGGCGTCGGCGCAGGTCGTCGAGGATGGCGGCGGTCGCCCCCCAGATCCGCTGCGGGGCATAACGATACTGCAGCACGTGGCGCGTGCGCCCGGCGAAGTCGAGCGCGATCTGCTCCACGTTGGCCGGGTCCAGCAGCCAGCGCAGATCCAGGGCAAAGACCTCGGCCACCTCGTCCGGGTCCGGCTGCGGCACGAAACCGGAATCGACCAGCGCCACCACCGGCTGCACCCTAAAGCCGGTCAGGGTCAACAGCGGGTCGAGGTAGCCGAGCGGCTCGGCCAGGGACGGCGGCAGGCGGATCTCCTCCTGCGCCTCGCGCAGGGCGGTCGCCACCGGATCGCGGTCGTCCGGTTCGGCCGCGCCGCCGGGGAAGCTGACCTGCCCGGCATGGTGGCGCAGGCCGTCCACCCGCCGGGTCAGCCACACCTGCGCACCGGCGGCCTGCGGTGCGATCGCAACCAGCACCGCCGCCGGGCGCGGTGGCCCGGGCGGCAGCAGGTCGCGCACCTCGTCCAGATTCGCCGGCGGGCCGGCCGGCACCACCGCCAGCGGCAGCAGGGCCGTGCGCAGCGCCTGCGCCAGCGCGTCCGCATTCATCCGGCCGCCTCGCGGCGGGCGGCGCGCTGCGGTAGCACCTCGTCCATCATCCGCAGGCGGGCATCGTCGTTCATCAGCGCCCAGCGCGCGATCTCGTCGCCGCTGCGGTGGCAGCCGAGGCAGTAGCCCTCGTCGTCGAGCCGGCATACCCCCACGCAGGGCGTGAGCACCGGGCGGAATCCATGGTTCATGCGATCACTGCAAACGCGATGCGCCGGCAGCGCCGGCGCATCGTGGGAGGACGGCGTGGCCTTACTTGACCGCGCCCAGTTCGACCTGCAGCGCGATCGCCTGCTGGTTCAGCTGCTCGTTCTGCGCGCCCACGCCCTTGCCCGGCGGGATCACGACTTCCCAGACCGCGCCCTGCTGCATCAGCGGGATGGTTTCCTTCAACGCCGGGATCGGCGCATCGGCCACCTTGAACGGCGGCGGGGTCTGGACGCCGCTGAGCGGCACCCCGACCGCGCCCAGGAAGCTGCGGAACGCGATCTGCACCTCGCTGTTGGCGGTCGCCTTCGGGCCGGTGCCGGCCTTGGCCACGCGGTACATGATCCCGCTCGGCAGGGTCACCACGCCCTGCTGGGCCTTGTACTTGGCCACGAAGTCGGCCGACTGCGCCTGGTTGTCGGCCAGCGCCTTGCGGAACGCCGCCTCCATCTTCTGCTGCACGCGCTGCTGGAAGGCGGTGTAGGCCGCCCCGAGCTGCTGCTCGGTGTAGGCCGGCTGCTTCTTGGCATAGGCGTCCTGCACCCCGCGCACGACCGCGGCGATGTCCACCGGCTCCTCGGTATTGGCCAGTTCCTGCCCCAGCTGCCAGCCGAACGCATAGCCGGCATGCGCCTTGTCATAGGTCGGGGCGGCCGCAGCGGGCGCGGCCGGGGCGGCCTGCTTCGGGGCCGGCGCCGCGGCCGGCTTGGTCTGCGCCGACGCGATCCCGGCGGTGAGGGTCAGGGCCGCCGCGGCGACCGCAAGCACGCGAAACTTCATCCACTACCTCGCTTTGCTCAAAATGAGGGGCGGCTGCGCCGCCCTGGACCGCCAGGGCCTGCGCCCCGATGGCATCGATGGATCGCCTGCCGGCCTGCCGGCATGACGCGCTAGGATAGTCGCCGAGGGGCTTAATCGCCACTGAGGCCATGCTGGGACAGGCCCCGCGGCGGAAAGTTCCCGCCCACCTGCCGACTGCCGACCCCATGACCGACCTGCTGCAGACCGAGGACGCCGGCGGCGTCCGCCTGATCCGCATCCACCGCCCGGACAAGCTCAACGCCCTCAACGCCGCCGTGATCGACGCCCTCGACGCGGCCTTCGCCGCCGCCGCGGCGGACCCCGCGGTGCGGGTGGTGGTGCTGACCGGCAGCGGCCCCAAGGCCTTCGTGGCCGGCGCCGACATCGCCGAGATGCACGCGCTGACGCCGGTGCAGGGCCGCGACTTCTCGCTGCGCGGCAGCCGCATGATGCGCCGGATCGAGACCCTGCCCAAGCCTGTCATCGCGATGGTCAACGGCTTCGCCCTCGGCGGCGGGCTGGAATTGGCGATGAGCTGCCACCTGCGGATCGCCGCGGATACCGCCAAGCTCGGCCAGCCCGAGATCAACCTCGGCCTGATCCCCGGCTTCGGCGGTAGCCAGCGCCTGCTGCGCCTGTGCGGACGCGCCGCCACCCTCGAGCTGTGCCTGACCGGCGCGCCGATCGCGGCCGAGCGCGCGCTGCAGCTGGGGATCGTGAACAGGGTGGTGCCCGCGGCCGAACTGGAAGCGGAGACGATGAAGGTGGCCCGGCAGCTGGCCGCGGCCGCGCCGCTGGCGCTGCGCGGGCTGCTGGACTGCGTCAACGTCGGCGGCGAATGCGCGCTGGAGGAAGGGCTGGAATACGAGTCCGCGCAGTTCGGGCTGCTGTTCTCCACCCGCGACATGCGCGAAGGCACGTCCGCGTTTCTGGAGAAGCGCAAGCCGGTCTTCGACGGCACCTGAGCACGGCGATGGCGATGGCCTGCCGCGATTGCGGATGCCGCGCGCCGGAGGGTGCGCCGGCGCATGCGATCCTCGCCGCGCTGGCGGTGGACGACCTCGACGCCGCGCTGCGCCTGGGCTTGCTCGAAGCGGCCCCGTGCGCCGGCTGCGCGCCCGCCTGCCGGGAGCGACTGCAGGCGGCGCGCGACGCACGCCTGCGCGCGCTTGCCGCACGCGCACGCCACCGCGCCCGAGTGGCCCGGCTGGCGCGCCTGCAGGCCGAGCGCGAGGCTGTCCGACGCGCGCCGGCGAGCCCCGGCGCGCTGCCGCCCGCCGCGGCCGCGGCCCTCGCCCGCGCGCTGGAGAAGGCGCGCCAGCGCCGGCCATGAACCGTCCGTCCACCCGCCGACGCCCGGCCCCCGGCAGCCGCCTCACCCGCGACGAGATCCAGGCGCTGTTCGCCCGCCTGCGCGCGGCCAACCCGCATCCCACCACCGAGCTGGAGTACACCACCCCGTTCGAGCTGCTGGTGGCGGTGGTGCTGTCGGCGCAGGCCACCGACGTCGGCGTCAACAAGGCCACCCGCCGCCTGTTCCCGGTCGCCAATACCCCGCAGGCGCTGCTGGCGCTGGGCGAGGAAAAGCTCAAGGGCTACATCAACACGATCGGCCTGTACAACGCCAAGGCGGCCAACCTCATCGCCCTGTGCAGGCAACTGCTGGAACGCCATGGCGGCGAGGTGCCGCGCACCCGCGAGGCGCTCGAGGCCCTCCCCGGCGTCGGCCGCAAGACCGCCAACGTGGTGCTCAACACTGCGTTCGGCGAGCCCACCATCGCGGTGGACACCCACATCTTCCGGGTCGCCAACCGCACCGGGCTCGCCCCGGGCAAGGACGTGCGCACGGTCGAGGACAAACTGGTGAGGCTGGTGCCGGCGGAATTCGCGCGCGACGCCCACCACTGGCTGATCCTGCACGGCCGCTACGTCTGCAAGGCGCGCAAGCCGGACTGCCTGCACTGCCCGATCCACGACCTCTGCCGCTGGCCGCACAAGGCCGCACCCGCCGGCCCGATCCCGCTGCCGCCCGCCTGAGCGCGGCCTCAGCGGCCGGCGATCCGCAGCCGCACCTGCGGATCCAGCGCGAGCACGGTGTCGCTGCCGTAGGCGCGCGCATTCGGCCCGGTCCACTGGCAGTCCTCGCGCGCCTGGCTGGCCTGGAAGCAGACCGGCAGCAGCACCTCCCCGGCGACCGCGCGCCCGGCCACCCGCTCCGGCAAAAAGCGCCACTGCTGCGCCGCGGCGAGCGCGGCCCGCGCCATCGCGCGGGTGACATCGCCCTGCACCTGGTCCACCGCCACGTCCGCGACCCGGCCCTCGGCATCGGTCTGCAGGCGCAGCACCACCACCCCGCGCTTGCCCTGGCGGCGCACGTCCGCCGGCAGCTCGGGCAGGGTCAGGTGCGCCGGCGCCGGGCCGGCGGTCGCCTGCAGGATCTGCGGGGGCGCGCCCGCCGCGCCGGGCCGCGCCAGCACCCGCACGTAGGACTCGCTGGCGACCGGGCGGCCGTCCTCGCGCGCCGGTTCGAACAGCCAGTGGCGCAGTTCCTGCGCGATGCGGTCCGTCTCCGCGCGGTCCTGCCCGGACAGGGGCTGGAGCGCGCGCAGGCCGCCGCCGGCATCGAGTTCCACCCGATAGGTATGCACCTGCGCGGCGGCCGGCTGCGTGGCCTGCGCCCATCCCGACAGCAGGCCGCACGCCGCCGCCAGCACTGCGATCCGTACCGTCTTGCCGTTCACGCCCCACCTCCGCGCCTAGCACACCAGGATGACGGGACGATGACACGGCATCCGCCGGTGACATGGGTGACAGGCGTATGACAAACGGGCCTCGGGCCGACCAGCGGTCGGTTTTGGTAGACCAACGGCAAAACCCTGGCAGCCGGCGCGGGAAACCGCGGCATCCCTCAGAAGCCGCGGCAGCCCTCAGTGGTGCACGCCCTCGCGCAGCCACTTGGTCACGATCCACTTCTCGCCGGCGCGCACCGGGCAGCCGGCGTGCAGGGTGCGGGTCATCGGATGCGGGCGGTCGTAGCTGAAGAACACCGCGTTGCCCTTGACCGCGGCGGCCTCGAAGTGGGCATCGGGGAAGGCGGTGGCGCCGCCGCGCTCGGGGGTGTTGAGGTACATCACCACAGTCGCGACGCGCTGCCCGCCGCGGCGCAGCAGCACCTCGCTGCCGGGCATGGCCGGATCGAAGTAGTCGTGGTGCGGGCGGTACTGCGCGCCCACCCCGTAGCGCAGCACCTGCAGGCCTTCACCGTGGTCGAGCGGCCAATCTAGCAGGCGCGCGATGCGCGCCTCGATCCGCGCGCACAGGGCATTCTCGCCGCGCGCGAAGCCCATGCCCTCGCTGGTGCGGTCCGGGTGGACCATGTCGCCACCGGTCTCCGGCTCGACCGTGGTCGAGCGCGCCAGGCGCGGCCGTGCCAGCGCGATCAAGGCATCGCACTCGGCGTCCGACAGCAGCCCGCCGAGCACCACCACCCGTGGCAGCTGCAGGCTGGCCAGCACCCGGACCTGGCGGTCGCCGGCATCGAGCACGCTGGCGCCGTTGGGCTCGGCCAGCACCGGCACCTTCAGCGGCGGCGGCAGGCCGCGCGCCTGCGATTCGCGCGCCACGTGCGCCTCGACCGCGGCGGTGACCGCAGCGACCGCAGCTTCCTCCTCCCAGCCCTCCGCGCGCAGGCGTTCGATCACCTCACCCGGGTCGGCGCCCGCCATGGCGCGCGCCACTACCCAGCGTTCCAACTCGGGCGACAGCGGCGGGATCACGGGCGCGGACATGAGGGCTCCCTGCAGGCGAAAGCGACGATGTGACAGCCAGACGAATTTCCGCAATACGCATGACACCGCGATGAAACATCGCCGTTAAAGACTCATTCATGGCTGGCGTGCACGCCCGCCGCGCCCACTCGCGCACGCCCGCGCCCCTCCCGCATCGCCACCGTCTTCGACCGGAGATCGAGCCCCATGTCTGTCAGCAAGCACACCAAGACCCTCTTGATGGCCTTCGGCGCCGCCCTCGCGCTGGCAGGCTGCGGCAACGGCGCCGACAAGGTCGTCTCGCCCGGCGAGGGCGCGTTCCCGCCGGCGCCGCCGACCACCCCGCCGCCGACCACGCCCCCGCCGACCACTCCGCCGCCGACCGGCGGCCCGGCGGCCGACTGCCCGACGGGCCTGGCCAACGTCGGCACCGTCGCCAACGGCACCCTGCGCGCCTGCCAGCTGCCGAACCTGATCACCGGCAACCTGGTGCTGCGCAAGCTGGCCGGCACCATCTACGTGATCAACGGCCAGGTCAACGTCGGCGAGGATCTCGGCGGCGACGCCACCAAGCCGATCGCCGGCCGCCAGGCGGGCATCCTGACCATCGAGCCGGGCGTCAAGCTGTTCGGCTCGGCCGGCGCCGACTCGCTGGTGATCAACCGCGGCTCGCAGATCTACGCCGAGGGCAGCAGCACTGACCCGATCATCTTCACCTCGCGCGCCAGCGTCGAGGGCCAGACCAACATCGACTCGATGGGCCAGTGGGGTGGCCTGGTGATCCTCGGCCGCGCCCCGATCAGCGCCTGCCCCGGCTCGACCGTGTCCGGCACCCCGGAATGCCAGGCCGCGATCGAGGGCATCAGCAACGTGTTCTACGGCGGCAACGCGCCGGGCGACAACAGCGGCCGCCTGCGCTACGTGCGGGTCATGTACTCCGGCTTCCAGGTCTCGCCGGACAACGAGCTCAACGGCATCAGCTTCGGCGGCGTCGGCAGCGCAACCACGGTCGACCACATCCAGGTCCACAACAGCTCCGACGACGGCATCGAGATCTTCGGCGGCAGCGTCAACCTGCGCTACGTGGTGCTGACCGGCAACGACGACGACAGCCTCGACACCGACACCGGCTGGTCCGGCGCGGCGCAGTTCGGCATCGTGATCCAGCGCGCGGGCGGCGGCGACCGCGGCTTCGAGTGGAGCGCGATCCGGCGCACCCCGTACTCGACCCCGAAGGTGTCCAACTTCACCCTCGTGCTGCGCGAGAACGGCGGCGCCGGCATCATGCTGAACCAGGGCACCCAGGCCACCATCATCAACAGCGTGGTCTCGCGCCCGACCGGCAGCAAGGAACTGCTGGCGATCCAGGACACCGACACCAAGGGCACCTTCCAGTCGGTCTACTTCTCCGGCGCCAAGGCTTTCCTCGACACCCGCGCCGAGACCGACTTCAAGGCCGGCACCAACAACAGCGTGGGCGCCTCGACCCTGACCAACACCTTCGTCAACGGCGCCAACGAGAACGCAGTGCCGGCGTTCAGCGGCACCACCGGCGTCTCGCCGTTCTTCCAGAGCGTCAGCTACATCGGCGCGGTGCGCAACAGCAGCGACACCTGGTGGCAGGGCTGGACCTGCGGCCTGACCGCCGACACCGCCTGCCGCTGATCCGGATCGCAACGGGCCGGCCGCGCGCCGGCGCGCCGGCCCGTCGCACTGCCGTGCCGCGCCACGTCCGCTGCCCCTCCGCGCGCCCTCCGACGACCAAGGCTGCCCCCATGAAGCACACCCTTACCCGCACCGGGCTGTTCCTGGCCATCGCCGCCCTGCTCGCCCCGTCCGCCGCGCTCGCGCAGGACGCCGCGCAGGACGCGCAGAAGGCCGGCCAGGACGCGCCGAAGACCCTCGACTCGGTGGTGGTGCGCGCCGACTATATCCCCGAACCGCTGCTGCAGAGCCCCGAGGTGATCGCGGTGGTGAGCCAGGCCGACCTCACCCGCACCGGCGACAGCGACGCGGCGCAGGCCCTGACCCGGGTCAGCGGCCTGAGCCTGGTCGGCGACAAGTTCGTGTACGTGCGCGGCCTCGGCGAGCGCTATTCCTCGGCGCTGTTCAACGGCTCGCAGCTGCCGAGCCCGGAGCCGCTGCAGCGGGTGGTGCCGCTGGACCTGTTCCCGAGCGAGGTGCTGGCCGGGATCACCGTGCAGAAGACCTACTCGGTGCGCTATCCGGGCGAGTTCGGCGGCGGCGTGATCGACCTGCAGGGCCTGACCGTGCCGAAGGAGGACTTCCTCAAGCTCAGCGCCGGCACCGGCGGCAACAGCGCGACCACCTTCCACAAGGGCCTGACCTACTATGGCGGCGACTGGGACTTCTGGGGCTACGACGACGGCAGCCGCAAGATGTCGCCGGAGCTGAAGGCCGCGATCGCCACCGGCCACCGGATCGTGCGCGGCGCCAACTTCACCCAGGCCGAGATCCGCACCATCGGGCGCAGCATCAACAACCCCAACCTGTACCTGCTGCAGCAGAAGGACAGCATCGACCCGGACGTGGAGTTCGGCGGCAGCGGCGGGTTCTCGCGCGAGATCGCCGACGGGGTGCGCATGGGCGGGATCGCGGTCGCCAACTTCAGCAACCAGTGGCGCACCCGCTACGGCATCCAGCGCGATGCGTTCTTCACCAACGACACCGTCGAGTACAACTACGACTACGACTTCGCCGCGACCAAGAACACCGCGCGGGTGAACGCGATGCTCGGCTTCGGCGTGGAGAGCGCACGCCACCGGGTCGGGCTGACCGCGCTGTACGTGCACGACACGGTCAAGACCGCGCGCAGCAGCTGGGGCTACAACGACCTGGCCGGCTTCGTGAAGCGCGAGGACGTGACCGACTGGGTCGAGCGCCAGCTGACCAACGTGCAGCTCAACGGCCAGCACAGCTTCGGCCAGTACAAGGACGTCGAGGTGAGCTGGCGCGCGGCGGTGGCCAAGGCCCGCCGCGACGCCCCGTACGAGACCGGCATCGCCTACGAGAACATCGACGGCTACTGGTCGCACGACGCCTCGCGGGTGCAGAACTACATCCGCTTCAGCAAGGTCGACGACCAGACCCGCAGCGCCGGCGTGGACGTGGTCTGGCACCTGCCGACCGAGCGCAGCCTGACCGTGAGCGGCGGCCTGGACTATTCCGACAACCAGCGCAATGCCTGGACCCGCCAGTTCCGCTTCCTCGCGCTGGACGGTGCGCTGCCGTTCTACAACCGCTACCAGCGCATCGACTACCTGCTGAGCGACTACAACCTCAGCCAGAACCTGCTGTCCCTGGTGGAGGACACCGGTGCCTCCGGTGCGGCCGCGTACGACGGCGAGCTGAAGGTCGCCGCCGGCTACCTGCAGCTGGAGGGCACCATCGCCGACAACCTGCGCGGCAGCCTCGGGGTACGCTACGAGGACGGCAAGCAGCGGGTGCGCCCGTACGACATCTTCACCGGCGCGGTCACCGACGCGCCCGCGCCGCTTCGGAACAAGTACCTGCTGCCGGCGCTGACCGTGACCTGGAACCTGGCCGACAACCAGCAGCTGCGCTTCGGCGCGTCCAAGACCATCGCCCGCCCGCAGTTCCGCGAGCTCTCGCCGATCCAGTACACCGACCCGGACAACGACCGCCTGTACTACGGCAACCCGAACCTGGTGGACAGCAAGCTGCGCAACTTCGACCTGCGCTGGGAGCGCTACTTCGAGGCCGGCGAATACCTCACCGCCGGCGTGTTCTACAAGCACCTGGACCGCCCGATCGAGGCGACCGTGAACGAATCCGGCGCAGTGGTGTTCCAGAGCTTCTTCAACGCCCCGCGCGCGCGCATCCACGGCCTCGAGCTGGACGCCAAGAAGTACTTCCCGCTGCCGGCCGGGCTGGCCTGGCTGGACGGCAGCCGGCTGTATGCGGCGGCCAACTACACCTGGTCGAAGTCGCGGGTGTCCGCGCGCGAGGGCGACACTGTGCAGCCGTTCGGCTACGCCGAACCGGTGCCGGCGCTGCTGTTCGTGCGCGACGGCAGCCGCCTGCAGGGGCAGTCCGACCATATCGCCAACCTGCAGCTGGGGATCGAGGACACCGACGGCGACCTGCAGGCGACCCTGATCGCCAACTACGTCAGCCCGCGCATCCTCGCCCGCGGCCGCCCCGGCCAACCGGACTACATGGAAAAGCCCGGCACCAACCTCGACTTCGTCCTGCGCAAGGGCATCCGCCTGGGCGGGCAGAAGCTCACCGCCGCGTTCGCCGCGCGCAACCTGCTCGGCACCAAGCACCGCGAATACCAGCAGGGCAACGGGCAGACGGTGGACATCTACCGCTACACCCGCGGCACCAGCTACAGCGCTAGCCTGTCGCTGGAGTTCTGAGCCGGCCGGCCCGCCGCCCTGCCCCGGGCAGGCGGCGGCTCCCGGCGGCGGGGAGCAGGGCCGCGGTCGCGCAGACCGCGGCCCTGCCGACTCAGAAGCGGAATTCCCCCCACACCCCGAGTTCGCGGCCCTGCTGGTCGAGGTCGCCGTGGGTGCCGCGCTGGTCGAGGTGCTTGAGCACGGTGGCGAGCCGGATCCCGGGCGCCAGCGGCCATTCCACGCCGAGGTTGTAGTAGGTCTGGCGCAGCGCCGGATCCTGCAGCCGGCTGAGGTCGGCGCGGTCGTAGCGCGCGAACAGGGCCATCCCGTGCGCGCCGATGCCGACGCTGCCCCACAGCGAATAGCCGCTGGCCTCGTCGCGCCGCGGCAGCACCACGTCGTTCCAGTTGCGCGCGAGGAAGTATTCGGCCCCCAGCCGGTTCGGGCCGTCGGCATAGGCCAGCAGCGCGGTCCAACGGGTCGCGGTGTGCAGCGCCGGGCGCTGCTGCGCGTCCAGCCCGAGCGTGCCGGAATAGCCGCCGAGCGCGAGCACGGTGTGCGCACTCGGCGCATAGGCCAGCCGCGTCTCCACGTCCAGGCGCTTGGAGCGAGTCGGGTTGCGGAAGCCGCCGCCGCCCACCAGCGCCGCCGCGTAGTCGAGGCCCGCCGCGTCCCAGCGCCCGCTGGCGTGCAGGCCCCAGTCGGCCGAGGTGCCGAAGCGCAAGCGGTCGACCAGGCTCGGCTCGATCCAGCGGTAGCCGTTCCAGGTCTCCGCGAACGGCACCCAGGGCATGTCGGCGGAGCCCGCGCGCACGGTCAGGCCGGGCCCGAACCGGCCTTCCACATAGGCCTTCTTGACGAACACCTGGGTCGAGCCGATCGCCGAGGAATACTGGAAGTCGGTGGTGAGGTTGAGCGCCCAGGTCGCGTCGATCCGGTGGTCGACCCCGAGGTAGAACCGGCGCACGTCGAACCCGATCCCGCTGCGGTTGGTCTTCACGCCAGCGAGGCGCTCGTCGACCTGGCTCAGGTTGTAGTACATGCGCCCGCTCAGGCGGGTCGCGGGGGGCGCCACCGTCGCCGTGGGCGCCGGGACCGGCGCTGCGGCGGCCACCTGCGCGGCCGGTGCCGGGACGGGTGCCGGTGCGGCGGCCGGCGTCGCGCTGCGCGCGCGCTCCAGCGCCTCGATCCGCGCCGCCAGTTGAGCCAATTGACGGCGCAGTTCGGCGATCTCCGCATCGCGCGGGTCCTGCCCCGGCGCCGCCTGCGCCGCCTCCTGCGCCGCGACCGGCGCGGCCAGTCCCATGCCACTACCGAGGGCTGCCGCCAGTACCGCCACCCTGCCCATGCACCGCATCCGAAGGCCTCCCGTCGCTGTGTCGGCGGCCAGTCCAGCCGCGCCCGGCGGCCGCCCCATGACCGAAATTTGGCAAGCGTGTTCCGGTTTCGTGTCAATCGCGTGACAGCCCCCGGCGCACCCCGCCGCGCGCCGACGAACGGCGCTCCATCAGGCCGCCCTCGTTCGCCGCCCCTGCACCCAACGCCGGGCGGGTGTCACCCGGCCCGCGCGCGGGCGTCATCGGCTTGTCACAAAAACATCATTTCATGGCGGGATTCCCCATCCGCGATCCGCCCATGAACGCCATGCTGCCCCGCTCCGCCGCCCTCGCCCTGTGCCTGGCCCTGGGCCTGGCCGCCTGCAAGCAACAGCCCGCCGCCCCCGGCGCGAGCGCCGATGCCGCCGCGCCGGCCGCGGGCGCGGCCAAGACCATGGCCGAGATCACCGGCGCCGGCTCGACCTTCGTGTATCCGCTGATCTCCAAGTGGTCGGACGACTACAACAAGGCGTCCGGGCACAAGATCAACTACCAGTCGATCGGCTCCGGCGGCGGCATCGCCCAGATCAAGGCCGGCACGGTCGACTTCGGCGCCTCCGACAAGCCGCTGCCGCCGGAGGAACTGGCCAAGGACGGGCTGGCGCAGTTCCCGGTCACCATCGGCGGGGTGGTGCCGGTGGTGAACCTGGACGGCATCGAGGCCGGCAAGCTGCGCCTGACCGGCCCGCTCATCGCCGACATCTTCCTCGGCAAGATCACCCAGTGGAACGACCCGGCGATCGCCGCGCTCAACCCGGGGCTCAAGCTGCCGGCGCAGAAGATCAACGTGGTGCACCGCTCCGACGGCTCCGGCACCACCTTCAACTTCGTCAACTACCTGTCCAAGGTCAGCCCGGCGTGGAAGGCCGCGGTCGGCGAGGGCACCTCGGTGAAGTGGCCGACCGGCGTCGGCGGCAAGGGCAACGAGGGCGTGGCCGCCTACGTCAAGCAGATGAAGGGCTCGATCGGCTACGTCGAGCTGGCGTATGCCACCGAGAACAAGATGAGCTGGACGGCGATGCAGAATGCCGCCGGCAACTGGGTGCAGCCGACCATCGACACGTTCAAGGCCGCTGCCGCCAGCGCCGACTGGAGCACCGCCAAGGACTTCAGCCTGGTGATCACCAACGCGCCGGGCACGGACGCCTGGCCGCTGGCGGCGACCGTGTTCGTGCTGATGCACCGCCAGCCGAAGGATCCGGCGCGCAGCCGCGAGGCGCTGGACTTCTTCAAGTGGGCGCTGGAGAACGGCAAGCCGCAGGCGGACGCGCTGCACTACGTACCGCTGCCGGATGCGCTGGTCAAGCAGGTCGAGGCCTACTGGGCCGAGCAGATCAAGGCCTGAGCCGCGCCCGCGGCCGCCCGGCCGCGGGGGACGCCCCCGAGCGCATGACCCGCCCATGACCGCGACCCCTGCCACCGCCGCCGGCGACGCCCTGCGGCGGGAGATCCGCGACCAGCACGCCGACCGCCGCTTCCGCCGGTTGGTGACCGCCGCCGGCCTGTTCGTGCTGGTGTCGCTGCTGGCGGTCGCGCTGTCGATGCTGTGGGGCGGACGCGAGGCGTTCGCCCGCTTCGGCCTCGGCTTCCTGTGGGGCCAGGACTGGGACGCGGTGCAGGGCCAGTTCGGCGCGCTGGTGCCGATCTACGGCACCGTCGTCACCGCGGTGATCGCGATGCTGATCGCGGTGCCGGTCAGCTTCGGCATCGCCTTCTTCCTGACCGAGGTCGCGCCGAAGTGGCTGCGCGCCCCGGTCGGCGCCGCGATCGAGCTGCTGGCCGGCATCCCCTCGATCATCTACGGCATGTGGGGCCTGTTCGTGCTGGTGCCGCTGCTGGCCGAGCACGTGTACCCGTGGGTGGACGCGCACCTGGGCGCACTGCCGGGCATCGGCGCCCTGTTCCGCGGGCCGCCGCTCGGGCTGGGCATGGGCACCGCCGGCCTGGTGCTGGCGGTGATGGTGATCCCGTTCATCTCCTCGGTCATGCGCGAGGTGTTCCTGACCGTGCCGGCGCGCCTGAAGGAATCCGCCTACGCGCTGGGTTCGACCCGCTGGGAGGTGATCTGGGACATCGTGCTGCCCTACACCCGCTCGGCGGTGATCGGCGGCATCTTCCTCGGCCTCGGGCGCGCACTCGGCGAGACCATGGCGGTCACCTTCGTGCTCGGCAATGCGCACCGGCTGACCTTCTCGCTGCTGGAGCCGGGCAACTCGATCGCCGCCACCATCGCCAACGAGTTCACTGAGGCAGACACCGCGCTGTACCGCTCGGCGCTGATCGCGCTCGGGTTCGTGCTGTTCGTGGTCACCTTCGTGGTGCTGGCCGCGGCGCGCCTGATGCTGCGCCACCTCAACAAGCGCGAGGGCAACTGATGGACGCCCGCCTGCACGCCTGGCGCCAGGCCAAGAACCTGATCGCGCAGGGGCTGGCCGTGCTGGCCGCCCTGTTCGGCCTGTTCTGGCTGGTGTGGATCGTGTGGACCACGCTGAGCAAGGGCATCGGCGCGATGACCCCGGCCCTGTTCACCCAGATGACCCCGCCGCCGGGCGCGGAGGGCGGCGGACTGCTCAACGCCTTCTACGGCAGCCTGGTGATGAGCGTGCTGGGCGTGCTGCTGGGCGCGCCGATCGGGATCCTCGCCGGCACCTATCTCGCGGAATACGCGCGCGGCTGGCTCGGGGAGTCGGTGCGCTTCATCAACGACATCCTGCTGTCGGCGCCCTCGATCGTGCTCGGCCTGTTCGTCTATACCCTGGTGGTGGCGCAGATGGGCCACTTCTCGGCGCTGGCCGGCGCGATCGCGCTTGGCTTCATCGTGCTGCCGGTGGTGGTGCGCACCACCGACGAGATGCTGCGGCTGGTGCCGGCGCAGATGCGCGAGGCCGCGCTGTCGCTCGGCATCCCGCAGTGGAAGGTGGTGGTGCAGGTGCTGTATCGCAGCGCCCTGCCGGGCGTCATCACCGGCATCCTGCTGGCGCTGGCGCGCATCACCGGCGAGACCGCGCCGCTGCTGTTCACCGCGCTCAACAACCAGTACTGGTCGAGCGACCTGCTCGGGCCGATGGCGAACGTGCCGGTGGTGATCTTCCAGTTCGCGATGAGCCCGTTCGACGGCTGGCACGCGCTGGCCTGGGCCGGCGCGTTCGTGCTGACCCTGTTCGTGCTGCTGGTGAGCATCCTGGCGCGGGTGATCGTCGCCCGCAGCCGCATCCTCCACGACTGACCATGACCGACCTCGCCCGGGCGCCCGCCATGAACGACCTGTATACCCAACTCCCCGCCCACGCGCGCGCCGCCGCGCTGCCGCAGGCGGCCCCGGCCAAGCTCGCCGCGCGTGGGCTGAACTTCTGGTACGGCGCGACGCACGCGGTGCGCAACATCGACCTCGACATCGCCGAGCGCAAGGTGACCGCGCTGATCGGCCCGTCCGGCTGCGGCAAGTCCACCCTGCTGCGCATCTTCAACCGCATCTACGCGCTCTATCCCGGCCAGCGCGCGGCCGGCCGGGTGCTGCTGGACGGCGAGGACATCCTCGACCCCAAGTACCCGATCAACCGCCTGCGCAGCAAGGTCGGCATGGTGTTCCAGAAGCCGGTGCCGTTCCCGATGACGATCTACGAGAACGTCGCCTACGGCATCCGCCACCACGAGCGCCTCGGCAAGGCCGCGCTGGACGAGCGGGTGGAGCTGGCGCTGCGCCAGGCCGCGCTGTGGGACGAGGTCAAGGACAAGCTCAAGGAGAGCGGGCTCGGACTGTCCGGCGGCCAGCAGCAGCGGCTATGCATCGCGCGCGCGGTGGCGCTGCGCCCGGAGGTACTGCTGCTGGACGAGCCGACCTCGGCGCTCGACCCGATCTCCACCAGCCGCATCGAGCAGCTGGTGGAGGAGCTCAAGCACGAGTACACGATCATGATCGTGACCCACAACATGCAGCAGGCCGCGCGCGTCTCCGACTACACCGCCTTCATGTACCTGGGCGACCTGGTCGAGTTCGGGCCGACCGAGCAGCTGTTCTCCAACCCGAGCAAGCAGCAGACCGAGGACTACATCACCGGGAGGTTCGGCTGATGAACGAGCATGCCCACATCGTGCGCAGCTACGACGAGGAGCAGGCCGCGCTGCTGGCGGAGCTGGTGCGCATGGGCGAGATGGCGGTCGCCCAGCTGGAGGCCGCGCTCGATGTGGTCGAACGCCGCGACGACAAGGCCGCCGAGCGCATCATCGGCAACGACGAGGCGATCGACGCGCTCGAGCAGCAGGTCAACGCCGACGTGATCCGCCTGATCCGGCGCGGCCCGCTGGCAACCGACCTGCGCATCATCCTGGCTGCGCTGCGGGTCGCCTCCGACATCGAGCGGATCGGCGACTACGCCGCCAACATCGCCAAGCGCTCGATGGCGCTGAACCTGTCGCCGCCGCTGCCGCACACCCGCGGGCTGGACGCGCTCGGCCGCCTCGCCGCGCGCCAGGTGCGCGAGGTCATGGCCGCCTACGTCGCGCGCGACGGCCAGGCCGCGCTGCGCGTGCGCGAGCGCGACGCCGAGCTGGACACCCTCTACACCGGGCTGTTCCGCGAGCTTCTGACCTACATGATGGAGGACCCGCGCGCGATCACGCCCTGCACCCACCTGCTGTTCATGGCCAAGAACCTGGAGCGGATCGGCGACCATGCCACCAACATCGCCGAGAACGTCTGGTTCCTGGTCCACGGCGAGGAGCTAATGCCGCCGCGCGACAAGCGCGACGACAGCAGCACCACCGTGGTCTGAACCGCGGGCTGGCCGGCGCCCGCCGCCGGCGCTAGGATCGGGTTCGCATCCACGCATCCGGAGCCCGCCATGTCCCGCATCCCCCGTCCCCCGCTGGCCGCCGCGATCGGCGCCGTCCTCGCTACCGGCGCGCTTGCCGGCGGCAGCCTGTTCAGCATGGACGCGCTCGCCCACGGCTACATGCAGGACGCCGCCAAGCCCGGCAGCGGCAAGGCTAGCGAAGGCAAGTGCGGCGGCGAGGGCAAGTGCGGCGCCGGCAAGATGGCGGCCGCCAAGGCCAACCACGAAGGCGGCTGCGGCATGGCCAAGATGGACACCGACAAGGACGGCCGCGTCTCGCGCGCCGAGTTCACCGCCGCGCACCCCGATCGCGCGGCGATGTTCGCCAAGATCGACACCGATGGCGACGGCTTCATCAGCCAAGCCGAGATGGACGCCCACCACGCGGCCATGCAGAAGCCGGCCACCGGCGGCAAGGCCGGCGAAGGCAAGTGCGGGGAAGGCAAGTGCGGCGAGGGCAAGTGCGGCAGCATGTGAGCCGCCATGCCCGGTCCTGCCCTGCCCGCGCGTAGCGCCGGCCTCGGCCTGCGGCGCGCGCTGCTGGACGGCTTGCTCGCGGCGCCCGCCGGCGCGTTCGACTTCCTCGAGTGCGCGCCCGACAACTGGATCGGCGTCGGCGGGCGCGCCGGCGCCGCGCTGGCCGAGCTGGCGGAGCGCCACCCGCTGGCCTGCCACGGCCTGTCGCTGTCGCTGGGCGGGCCGGACCCGCTGGACCTGGATTTCCTGGATCAGACCCGCGGTTTCCTCGAACGCCACCGGGTCGCGCTGTACAGCGAGCACCTGAGCTACTGCGCCGCCGGCGGCCAGCTGTACGACCTGCTGCCGCTGCCGTTCACCGAGGAGGCGGTGGCCCACGTCGCCGCGCGCATCCGCCAGGCGCAGGACCGCCTCGGGCGGCGGATCGCGGTGGAGAACGTGAGCTACTACGCCGCGCCGTGGCAGGTGCTGGACGAGGCCGGCTTCATCAACGCGGTGCTGGCCGAGGCCGACTGCGACCTGCTGCTGGACGTGAACAACGTGTGCGTGAATGCCGCCAACCACGGCTACGACGCGCGCGCCTTCATCGATGCCATGCCGGGCGCGCGCATCGCCGCCTACCACGTCGCCGGCCACCACGTGGAGCCGGACGGGCTGCGGATCGACACCCACGGCAGCGCGGTCGGCGCGGAGGCCTGGGCGCTGCTGGCGCATGCGTACGCGCGCCACGGCGTGCGCCCGACCGTGCTCGAGCGCGACTTCGGGCTGCCGCCGCTGCCGGCGCTACTGGCGGAAGTGGCGCACATCCGCACCCTGCAGGCGGCGGCATGAGCACGCTGGAACGCCAGCTGCACGCGTTCGCCGCGCACCTGCGCGACCCTGCCGCCGCGCCCGCGCCGGAGGGCGTGCCGGCGCGCCGGCTGGCGGTCTACCGCGACCTGGTGTTCCACAACCTGGCGGGGCTGCTGGGCAGCGGCTTCCCGGTGCTGCGCGCGACCCTGGGCGAGCCGGCCTGGCCGGCACTGGTGCGCGAGTTCCTGCGCCGCCACCGCAGCCAGACCCCGCTGTTCCCGCAGCTGGCGCTGGAATTCGTGGCCTTCCTCGGCGGCGAGCATGCCGACCCGGCCCGCCCGTGGCTGGGCGAGCTGGCCCACTACGAGTGGGCCGAGGCCGGCCTGCAGCAGTCGGATGCCGCAGTGCCGCCGCACGACCCCGACGGCGATCTGCTGGAGGGCATACCGGTGCTGTCGCCGCTGGCCTGGCCGCTGGCCTACCGCTGGCCGGTGCACCGGATCGGCCCGGAGTGGACTCCCCCGGCGGATCCGCCGCCGGAGCCGACCTGCCTGCTGCTGCGGCGCACGCCCGAGGGCGAGGTGCGCTTCGCGCAGATCTCGCCGCTGCTGTACCGCCTGCTGGAACTGGTGGACGCCTGCCCGGGCGAACGCGGGCGCGACCTGCTGCGCCGGCTCGCGGCGGAGACCGCGCAGTCGGAAGCCATGCTGGAGGCACAGGCACGCCCACTGCTGGCGCGCCTGCAGGGCGAGGGCGTCCTGCCCGGCACCCGCATCGCGTAACCTGTGCGCATGCCCGCCGACCTTGCCCTGGCGCCCGCCGCGCCCGCCCCGCCGCTGCCGATGGCGCAGCGCTTCCGCGGCTACCTGCCGGTGGTGGTGGACGTGGAGACCGGCGGCTTCGACTGCGGCCGCCATGCGCTGCTGGAGATCGCGGCGGTGCCGATCGAGTTGGACGCCGCCGGCCGCTTCGTGCCGGGCGAGGTCGCGCACGCGCACATCGCCCCGGCGCCGGGCACCAGCATCGACCCCAAGTCGCTGGAGGTCACCGGGATCAAGGTCGGCCATCCGCTGCGCGGCGAGGTGGACGAGCGCACCGGGCTGGACGCGGTGTTCGTGCCGGTGCGTGCGGCGGTGAAGAAATACGGCTGCCAGCGCGCGATCCTGGTCGGCCACAACGCGCATTTCGACCTCGGCTTCCTGAACGCGGCGGTGGCGCGGGTGCAGCACAAGCGCAACCCGTTCCATCCCTTCAGCGTGTTCGACACCGTGACCCTGGCCGGGATCGCCTACGGGCAGACCGTGCTGGCGCGCGCGGCGATCGCAGCCGGGCTCGGCTGGGATCCGCAGGAGGCGCATTCGGCGGTGTACGACGCGCTGCAGACCGCGCGCCTGTTCTGCGCGGTCGCCAACGCCTGGCCCGCCTCGCCGGCCGCCTGCGCGCAGGACGCCGACGCCGGCCCGGCCTGAGGGTGGCTCAGAGCGTGCCGTCGCCCGCGCGCCGACCGCCACCGAGCGAACGCGCGATGCCGTACAGGCTGATCGCGACCCAGGTCAGCTCCAGCAGGAACACCGAGATGTTGAAGCTGCCCCACAGCGAGGCCAGCACCCCGGCCGCGCCCAGCAGGTTCATCAGCTGGTAGGGCAGGCGGTTGCCGTGCAGGCGCCCGGCCTGCAGCAGGAAATACGACAGCACGATCAACACCGTGCCGGCCAGCCCCACCCAGTCGTACCAATGCAGGTTCATCCGCGTCTCCTTGCCCCGCTCACGCCAGCCGCTGGCGCACGGCCTCGAACAGCGCCACCCCGGCCGCGACCGAGACGTTCAGGCTCTCGAAGCCGCCGGGCATCGGCACCTTCACCAGCCCGTCGCAGTTCTCGCGGGTCAGCCGGCGCAGGCCTTCGCCCTCGCTGCCCAACACCAGCGCCACGTTGCCGGTCAGGTCCTGCGCGTACAGCGAGGCCTGCGCGTCGCCGTCCAGCCCGTAGATCCACACCCCGGCCTGCTGCAGCTCGCGCAGCGTGCGCGCAAGGTTGGTGACGCGGAACACCGGCAGCCGGTCGGCGGCGCCGGCCGAGGTCTTGCGCACGGTGGCGTTGACCTGCACCGCCTTGTCCTTGGGGATCACCACCGCGGTCGCGCCCGCCGCCGCCGCGCTGCGCAGGCAGGCGCCGAGGTTGTGCGGGTCCTGCACGCCGTCCAGCACCAGCAGCAGCGCCTTGCCTGCGGCGGCTTCGACCAGGCCCGGCAGTTCGTGTTCGTCCCGGGTCTTTGCAGCCGCATAGCGCGCGGCCGCGCCCTGGTGGCGCAGCCCGCCGGCCACGCCGTCCAGCGCCTGTCCGGCGACCCGGCGCACGGCGATGTCCTTGCGCCGCGCCTGCTGTTCGATCTCGAGGAGGCGCGGGTTCTTGCCGCCGGCTTCCAGCAGCACCTCGCGCACGTGTTCGGCGTCGTGCTCCAGCGCGGAGGCCACCGCGTTGAGGCCGACGATCCATTGGGCTTGCTTGCTCATGCGCGCATTGTGCCTCGCCGGGGGCATCGCGTTGCCTCTCCACGGCCAGGCGGCCTGCGCCTGCGCCTCTGCGCACAGCCTGCTGGAGGCGCGGCCACCGGCCATCCATGGCCGGCCCTCCGCGGGCCGCCCGGCCATCGCGCCGCACCGGGGCTGCCCGCGTCGCGCGGCATCCGACCCTCAGTACGTCTGCTTCTGCCGCCGGGCCGGCTGGCCGCGCGCCGGCGCCGGCGGCAGGCCGGCGTCGTCCTCGGCCAGGCGGAAGTCGATCTTGCGCTCCTCCACGCTGGCCTTGAGCACCACGATGCGGACGCGGTCGCCGAGCCGGAACACCCGCCCGCGACGCTCGCCGGTGAGCGTCTTGCGCACTGCGTCGAAGTGGTAGAAGTCGCGCGGCAGTTGGGTCACGTGGATCAGCCCGTTGACCTTGGACTCGTCCAGCTCCACGAACAGCCCGAAGCTGGTCACGCCGCTGATGGTGCCGTCGAACTGCTTGCCGACGTGCTCCTCCATCCACGCTGCGCGGTAGCGCTCGTCCACCTCGCGCTGGGCCTCGTCGGCGCGGCGGGCGCGTTCGGAGCACTGCAGCGAGAGGCTGGCCATGTCGTGCGGGGAATAGGCGTAGGCCTCCGGCCGGCCGCCGGCCAGCGCATGCTTGATCGCACGGTGCACCAACAGATCCGGGTAGCGCCGGATCGGCGAGGTGAAGTGGGCGTAGGCCTCCAGCGCCAGCCCGAAGTGGCCGATGTTCTCCGGCGCATACACCGCCAGCGACTGGCTGCGCAGGATCACCGATTCCAGCAGCGCCGCGTCCGGGCGCTCGCGCACCTTCTCCAGCAGGTGGCGGAAGTCCTTCGGCCGCACCTTGCTCCACGGTGGCAGGCGCAGCTGGAACTCCTTGAGGAACTCCTCGAGGTCGGCGTACTTGGACTCCGGCGGCTTGTCGTGGTTGCGGAACGGCGCCGGCACGCCGCAGGCCAGCAGGAACTTCGCGGCCTCCACGTTGGCCGCGATCATGCATTCCTCGATCAGCTTGTGGGCATCGTTGCGCGGCAGCATCCCGGCCTGTGCCACCGCGCCCTGCGCATCCAGCACGAAGCGCACTTCGCCGGTCTCGAAGTCGATCGCGCCGCGCCGCGCGCGCGCCTTCTCCAGCACCTTGAACAGCCGGTGCAGATGGCGCACCTGCGGCAGCAGCGGGCCGATCTTGGCCAGCGCCGCGGCGCGGTCGTCCTCGGGGATGCCCTCGCCCACCGCGTTCCACACGTCGGTATAGGTCAGCCGCGCGTGCGAGTGCATCACCGCCTCGTAGAAGCGCGAGGCGTGCACCAGGCCGTCGCGCCCGACCTGCATGTCGCACACGAAGCACAGCCGGTCCACTTGTGGGTTGAGCGAGCAGATGCCGTTGCTCAAGGTCTCCGGCAGCATCGGCACCACGAACCCGGGGAAGTACACCGAGGTCGCGCGCTTCTGCGCCTCCGCGTCCAGCGGCGTGCTGGGGCGCACGTAGTGCGAGACATCCGCGATGGCGACGACCAGGCGGAAGCCGTCGCGGGTCGGCTCGCACCAGACCGCATCGTCGAAGTCCTTGGCGTCCTCGCCGTCGATCGTCACCAGCGGCAGCGCGCGCAGGTCCACCCGCCCGGCGATCTCCTCAGGCTGCACCGCGAGCGGCACCGCGGTGGCCTGCGCCAGCACCTCTGGCGGGAATTCGTGCGGGAGGTCGTGGCCGTGGATCGCCGCCTCCACTGCCTGCGAGGCGGTGAGCTTGTCGCCCAGCACCGCCAGCACCCGCCCGATCGGCGGGCGGTAGGCCTCCTGCGGGGTGGTGATCTCGGCCACCACCAACTGCCCCGGGCGGGCGCCGTTGCGCGCGTCCTGCGGGATCATCAGGTTGCGCAGGATGCGCTTGTCGTCCGGCACCACGTAGCCGATGCCCAGCTCCTCGGCATAGCGCCCGAGCAGCCGGGTCAGGCGGCGCTCCAGCACCTCGACGATGCTGGCCTCGCCGCGGCCGCGGTGGTCCAGCCCGATCAGGCTCACCAGCACGCGGTCGCCGTGGCTGACCTTGCGCATCTCCAGCGGCGGCAGGAACAGGTCGTCGCCGCCCTGCTCCGGGCGCAGGAAGCCGAAGCCGTCCGGGTTGGCGATCACGGTGCCGGCGATCAGGTCCGCGCCCTGCGCCGGCACGTAGCCGCCGCGGCGGTTCTGCAGCAGCTGGCCGTCGCGCAGCATCGCCGCCAGCCGCTTCTGCAGCGCCTCGAAGCGCTCGGGCGCCTGCAGCCCGAGCGCCTGCGCCAGCGCGCGCTCGTCGAGCGGTCCGTCGCTGGCGGCCAGCGTCTGCAGGATCAGCTCGCGGCTGGCGATCGGGTTGGCATAGCGCTCGGCTTCGCGCCGCGCCTGCGGGTCGGCGGCCGGCGCCGACGCCGACGCCGTGCGCCCGGGGGGCGCGGCCGGCGCGGGCTCCGGCAGCCACGGCGGGCGGCCCGCACCCTTGCGCGACGGCGCGCGCGGCTTGCCGGAAGCGGAGGAAGGGGCGCCGGGCGGGCCGGCGGGCGTCGTGCCGCGGCCGGGGCCGCGCTTGGTCGGAGGTTTGCGCATCCGCCGATGGTACGCGCCCGCCGGTGCAGGCCGCGTGCGCATCCCCGGGCGTTGACAAGCGCCGACGACATGCCCAGAATGCGCGGCTCCGAACGCCCAGGTGGCGGAATTGGTAGACGCACTAGTTTCAGGTACTAGCGGGTAAAACCGTGGAGGTTCGAGTCCTCTCCTGGGCACCACGTTCGGATCGTCGAAAAACCCGCCGCCGGCGGGTTTTTTGTTGCCCGCCCGCAGCCGGCATGGCGCGCGCCTGAGGGCACCGATAGCGCCTGCGCAGCGCCGCAGGCCCGGCGAACCCAGCGCGGTGCCCCGCCAAGGTTGGGAAACTGTATCCCCGCGGCAACCGCCGCGCGCACTACCCTTGGGCAGCATGGATGGCGTTCCACCCACCCATCCAGATCAGGAGCTTCCCATGCACACCCTGTCCCGCACCGCCCTGCTGGCCGTCCTGGCCGCGTTCGCCGCCGGCGCCGTCGCCGGCAACCCGCCCGCCGCGCCGGCCGCCGGCATCAGCCTGGCGCAGGCGCGCGCGATCGCGCTCAAGGCCGCGCCCGGCAAGATCGTCAAGGAAGAGCGCGAGCAGGAAGACGGCAGCCTGCGCTATTCGTTCGACATCCGCCAGGACGGCAGGATCCACGAGATCGGCGTGGACGTCGCCACCGGCAAGATCGTCGAGGACAAGTTCGAAGACCCGGCCAACCGCGACTGAGCCCGCCGTGCTGCGCATCCTGCTCGCCGAGGACGACCCCGAGACCCGCCAGTTCGTGGAGCGCGGCCTGCGCGAGCAGGGCCACAACGTCCTCGCCGCCGAGCGCGGCGAGGACGCCCTGCACCTGGGCCTGACCGAGGCGCTGGACGTGGTCGTGCTCGACCGCATGCTGCCGGGGCTGGACGGGCTGGGCGTGCTCAAGCGCCTGCGCGCCGCCGAGGTCGCGGTCCCGGTGCTGATGCTGACCGCGCTCGGGCGGATCGAGGACCGCGTGGACGGCCTGCAGGCCGGCGCCGACGATTACCTGGTCAAGCCGTTCGCCTTCAGCGAGCTGGCCGCGCGGGTGCAGGCGCTGGCGCGCCGGCGCGCACCCGCCAGCGTCGCCACCGTGCTGCAGGCGGGCGGGATCGAGATGGATCTGCTGCGCCGCGAGGTGCGCCGCGAAGGTCGCGCCATCGCACTGCAGCCGCGCGAGTTCCGGCTGCTGGAGGAACTGCTGCGCAATGCCGGCCAGTTCGTCACCCGCACCATGCTGCTGGAGCGGGTGTGGGACTTCCACTTCGACCCGCAGACCAAGATCGTGGAGACCCACATGAGCCGGCTGCGCGCCAAGCTCAACGACGGCTTCGCGAGCGACGCGATCGAAACCGCGCGCGGCGCCGGCTACCGGGTGCGCACATGAGCCGCACGCATCTGGGGCCGCGCAGCGCGGCGCGCCGGATCGCGCTGGTCGGCCTGCTGATCTACGCGATCGCGCTGCTGCCGCTGGGCGCGGGGGTGTATCTGGCCACCCGCGGCGCGCTGCTGCGCCAGATCGACGCCGGCATCGAACAGCTGTCGGCCACCCTGGCCGCCGAATACCGGCTGGAGGGCACCGCCGGGGTCGCGCATGCGCTGGCGCACCTGGCCGGCAATGGCCCGGTGCCGATCGGCGCGGCCCTGTTCGCCGCCGACGGCCAGCGCCTGGCCGGCAACATCGACACCGCCCTGCCCGCGCCCGGCTGGGCGCGCATCCTGCTCCGCGACCCGCGCGAAGGCCCGGATCCGGCGCGCGCGCTCACCACCGTGCAGGCGGACGGCACCCGGCTGGTGGTGGCGGCCGACCTGGAGGCGCTGGAAGCCATCGGCGGCACCCTGCTCGGCATGTTCGCGCTGGCCGCGCTGGCGCTGTTGGTGCTGGGCGCGCTCGCGGCGTGGGCGCTCACCCGCTACCTCGGCCAGCGGCTGGCGCCGATCCAGGCCACCGCCGATGCGGTGATGCGCGGCCAGCTGGAGCAGCGCGCCCGGGTCGGCACCGGCGGCGACGAATTCGACCGCGTGGCCGCGTCGCTGAACGCAATGCTGGACCGCATCGCCGCGCTGGTCGGCCACCTGCGCCAGGTCAGCGCCGACCTCGCCCACGACCTGCGCACTCCGCTGATGCACCTGCGCAACCAGCTGGAGGCGCTGCGCGACGAATCCGACCCGGCACGCCGCCAGGCCCGGATCGAAGCCGCGCAGGCACGCACCGACGAAGTGCTGGGCCTGTTCGATGCCATCCTGCGGATCGCCGAGGTCGATGCCGGGCAACTGGCCAAGGGGTTCGGCATGCTTGACCTGAGCGCGCTGCTGGCCGAGTTGGCCGACAGCCTGCAGCCGCTGGCCGAGGACAGCGGGCATGCCTTCGCCACCGCGATCGCGCCCGGCCTGCGCGTGCGCGGCGACCGCCAGCTGCTGGCGCAGGCGGTGCTGAACCTGGTCGAGAACGCCCTGCGCCACACCCCACCCGGCTGCCGGGTGGAACTGCACGCCGGGATCGATACCGACACCGGCGCGACCATCATCTGCGTGCGCGACGACGGCCCCGGCATTCCGGCCGCCGACCGCGCACGCGTGCGCCAGCGCTTCGTGCGGCTGGAGGCCTCGCGCAGCACGCCCGGCCACGGCCTCGGCCTGAGCCTGGTCGAAGCGATCGCGCAGGCGCACGCCGGCCGGCTGCAACTGGAGGACGCCGCCCCCGGCCTGCGCGCCTGCCTGGTCATGCCGCCCCACCGCGCCCCCCCGGAGCCCCGCGCATGATCCGATCCCCACGGCCGCTGCCTGCGCTGGCGTTCGCGCTGCTGCTGGCCGGCTGCGCCAGCTACGCGCCGCAGCCGCTGGCACCCGACCCCGCCCTGCTGGCACCGCCGGTGGCCAGCGTCCTGCAGGCACGGGCGGACGCGATCGCGCGCCCATGGCTGGCCCCGGTGCGGATCGACCTGCAGGCCCCGCTGGACGATGCCGCGGTGGCCGCGCTGGCGGTGGTCAACGGCCCCGACCTGGTCGCCCTGCGCGCGCGCTCAGGGATCGCCGAGGCGCAGGCCTTCGCCGCCGGCCTGCTGCCCGACCCCACCTTCAGCCTCGGCGCCGACAAGGTGCTGCGCGGACCGGACACCCTGCTCAACCTGAGCGCCGCGCTCGGGTTCGACCTCAATGCCCTGCGCACGCGCGCGCTGACCCGCGCCCAGGCGAACGCGCAGGCGCGCAGCGTGCGCCTGGACCTGGCCTGGGCGGAATGGCAGGCGGCCGGCCAGGCGCGCCTGCAGGCGGCGCGCATCCGCGCCTATGAGCGCCAGCTGCCGCCGCTGCGCGAGAGCGCCGAGGCCGCATCGCGCCTGGCCGAGGCCAGCCTGCGCGCGGCCGCGCGCGGCGACCTGGCGGCCGACGCGGCGCAGGCGCAGCGGCTGGCGGCACTCGACGCGCAAACCCGCCTGCGCACGCTGGAGCAGGACCTGCTGGGCGCACGCCAGGCCCTGAACCGGCTGCTCGGGCTGCCGCCGGACACCACGCTGGTGCTGGCCGCGACAGCGGTGGCGGAAACCCCGCCGGCGACGCTGGACGCGCTGTTCGCGCAGGCGCGCGCGCAGCGCAGCGACCTGGCCGCGCTGCGCGCCGGCTACGACGCCCAGGAGGCCGCGCTGCACAAGGCGATCCTGCAGCAGTTCCCCAGCCTCAACCTGAGCCTGACCGGCAACCGCGACTCCGCTGGCAACCTGCTGCTCGGGCCGGCGCTGGATTTCACCCTGCCGCTGTGGAACCGCAACCGCGGCAACATCGCGGTCGAGACCGCCACCCGCGCCACCCTGCGCGCGGAATACGACGCCCGCCTGTTCCAGACCCGCGCCGACCTGGCCGCCGCGCGCGAGGCCCTGCTCTTGGCGCTGCGCCAGCGCGCGGCGGCGCAGGCGGATGCCCCGGCCCTGCAACGGCAGGCCGCGGCCGCGCGCGCCGCCGCCCGCCGCGGCGACCTGTCGCAGGCCGCCGCCGAGGCCAGCACGCAGGCCTGGCGCGACCGCGCCCTGCTGCTGGCGCAGCTGGACCAGACCATCGCCGAACACCGGATCGCGCTGGAGCTGCTGACCGGCGCACCGAGCGAGAACACCCCATGACGCCTCGCCTGCCCCTGCTCCCCCTGTGCCTGCTTCCCGCTTGCCTGCTGCTGGCCGCCTGCAGCCGTCCCGGCGATACCGGCGACGCGGCGGGCGACGCCGCCCCGAGCGCGCTGGTCACTCTCGCGACCGCCCAACGCGGCGCGGTGGCACAGACCATCACCGTGTACGGCCAGGTCGAGGCCGGCAGCGACAGCCAGCGCATGCTGGCGGCACCGGTAGAGGCCGTGGTCGCGGCGATCGACGCCCCCGCCGGCAGCCGCGTGCGCCTGGGCCAGCGCATCGTGCGCCTGCAGCCCAGCCCGGCCACCAGCGCGCAGTGGCAGTCCGCCGTGGCCGAGGCGCGCGCCGCGCAGGACGCCCTGGCGCGCAGCCAGCGCCTGCGCGGCGACGGCCTGGCCGGACAGGCCGAGGTGGAGGCCGCACGGGCGCGGTGGGCCACCGCCGACGCGCAGCGCCGCACGCTGCAGGCGCGGCTGGCCCAGCTCGACCTGCGCGCGCCCGCCGCCGGCGACGTGCAGCGGGTGCTGGTGAATGTCGGCGACCTGCTCGCCCCCGGCGCGCCGGTGGCCAGCCTCGCGGCGGCCGGCGCCGGAGTGGCGCGGTTCGGGATCGATCCGGCGCAGATCGGCCGCCTGCAGGTGGGCGCCCCGGTGCAGGTGCAGCCGCTGGATGGCCACCCGCCGTTCACCGCGCGCGTGCGCAGCGTGAGCCGAGCCGTCGATCCGCAGACCCGGCTGGCGGCGTTCCTGGTGGACGTGCCCGCCGGCCTCGCGCCCAGCCCCGGCCAGCCGCTGACCGCGCAGGTGGCGGTGGCCGGCGCGGCCGATGCGGTCGTGGTGCCGTATGCCGCGCTGCTGGACGATGGCGGCCAGCCCTACGTGTACGTGGTCGCCGGCGGCACCGCGCATCGCCGCGACGTGCAGCTGGGGCCGACCGATGCCCGCCGGGCCGCGATCCTCGCCGGCGTGCACGCCGGCGAGCAGGTGGTGGTCGCCGGCGGCACCGCGCTGGAGGACGGCCTGAAGGTGCGCACGCGATGAGCAGCGCCCTCACCCGCCACGCCCGCAGCCTGTGGCTGGCGCTGCTGCTGCTCACCTTGGGCGGGGTGGTCGGCGCGCTGCGGATGCCGGTCAGCCTGTTCCCGCGGATCGACTACCCGCGCGTGCTGGTGGCGATCGACGCCGGCGAGCGCGATCCGGCGCAGATGGAGGCGGAGATCACCCGCCCGATGGAGGTCGCCCTGCGCGCGGTGCCCGGGGTCACCCACATCCGCTCCACCACCAGCCGCGGCGCGGCCGAGATCGCGCTCAACTTCCCCTGGGGCCAGGACATGGCGCAGGCCACCCTGGCCACCCAGGGCGCGCTGGCCACGGCGGCGGCGGGAATCCCGCCGGGCACCCGCTACGAGGTGCGCCGCTCCGATCCCAGCCTGTTCCCGGTACTGGGGCTGGCCCTGACCTCCGACAGCCTCGACCCGCAGGCGCTGCGCCAGCTGGCGGAGCTGAAGATCCGCCCGGCCCTGATCGCAGTGGACGGCGTGGCCGGGGTGGACGTGCTCGGCGGCGCCGCGCGCGAGTTCGCAGTGGACATCGACCCGGCGCGGCTGGCCGCGCGCGGGCTGTCGATCGACGACGTGGCGCGCGCGCTGGCCCAGGGCAACCTGGTGCGCGGCGCCGGCCGCCTGCAGGACCGCCACCGACTGTACCTGGTGCTGGTCGAACACCGCCCGGCCACGCCCGCGGCGCTGGCGCGGCTGCCGCTGAAGGCCGGCGCCAGCGCCGCCGCCGGGCAGGTGACGCTGGGCGACGTCGCGCAGATCCGCCCCGCCAGCGCGCCCAACTACACCCTGGTCAACAGCGACGGCCACCGCGCGGTGCTGGTGAACGTGCGCCAGGGCCTCGGCGGCGACACCGTGCGCATCGTGCAGCAGGTGCAGGCGCGGCTGGCCGCGCTGGGGCTGCCGCCGAGCGTGAAGGTGACCCCGTTCTACGACCAGTCCGAGCTGGTGGTGGGCGCTGCCGGTGCGGTGCGCGACGCGATCCTGCTCGGCGCCCTGCTGGCCGGGCTGGTGCTGTGGCTGTTCCTGCGCTCGTGGCGGCTGGTGGCGATCACCGCCGCGGTGCTGCCGGCGGTGCTGGCCGCCACCAGCCTGCTGCTGTACGCGCTGGGCATGCACTTCGACATGATGACCCTGGGCGGCATGGCCGCCGCGGTGGGCCTGGTGGTGGACGATGCGGTGGTGATGCTGGAGCACGTGATGCGGCGGATGCAGGAAGGCCGCGCGCACACGCCGCCGACGATCCTCGCCGCCGCCGCGGAGATGACCCGCCCGCTGCTGGGCTCCACCGGCGCCACCATCGTGGTGTTCCTGCCGCTGGCCTTCATCGCCGGCGTCAGCGGCGGCTTCTTCAAGGCGCTGGCGGTGACCATGGTGGCCGCGCTGGTGATCTCGCTGCTGTATGCGCGCCTGCTGATCCCGCTGCTGTGCGCGCACTGGCTGCGGCCGCGCGACGCCGAGCTGGCCGAGCGCGCCGGCGGCTGGCTGGGCTGGCTGCTGCGCCAGTACCACCGCGCCATCCAGGCGGTGATGGCAGGGCCGGCGCGGTTTGCCGCGGTGGTGGTGCTGGTGCTGGCTGGCGCAGGAGGGCTGGCCTGGTACAAGGTGCCGTCCGGCTTCATGCCGAAGATGGACGAAGGCGGCTTCATCCTCGACTACAAGGCTCAGCCCGGCGCCGCGCTGGCCGACACCGACCGCCTGCTGCGCCAGGTCGAGGCGATCATCCGCGCCATGCCCGAAGTCGCCAGCTATTCGCGCCGCACCGGCCTGCAGCTCGGCGGCGGGCTGACCGAGGCGGACGAGGGCGACTACTTCATCCGCCTCAAGGACGGCCGCCGGCGCCCGATCGAGGCGGTGATGGCCGACCTGCGCCAGCGCATCGCCACCCAGGTGCCGGGGCTGCAGGTGGAGACCGCGCAGCTGATGGAGGACCTGATCGGCGACCTCACCGCGGTGCCGCAGCCGATCGAGATCAAGCTGTTCGGCGACGATCCGGCGCAGCTGGCGCCGATTGCGCAGCGGGTGGCCGGCGCGATCGCGCGCATCCCCGGCGTGGTGGAGGTGGTGGACGGCCTGCGGGTGGCCGGCGACGCGATCGCGATCCGGGTGGATGCCGGGCGCGCGCGCCTGCACGGGCTGGATCCGGCCCAGGTGGCGGACCAGGTGGAGGCGCTGGTCGGCGGCAACGTGGCGACCCGGGTCCGCGTCGGCGAGCAGATGCTGGACGTGCGCGTGCGCGCCCCGGCCGACCTACGCGCGCGCGCGGCGGAACTGGCGCAGTTGCCGCTGGTGGCACCCGACGGGCATGCCCTGCGCGTGGGCCAGATCGCGCAGGTCGCGGTGGTGGCCGGGCAGATGCAGCGCACGCGCGAAGACCTGGCACCGTTCATCGACGTCACCGCGCGCCTGGAAGGCCGCGACCTCGGCTCGGCGATGGCCGACGTGCGCCGCACCGTGGCCGCGCTGCAACTGCCGGCCTCGGTCCGGGTGGAGTACGGCGGGCTGTACGCGCAGCAGCGGCAGAGCTTCGCGGACATGGCGATGGTGTTCAGCGCCGCCCTGCTGCTGGCGGCGCTGCTGCTGACCTTCCTGTTCGAGCGCCTGGCCTGGACGCTGGCGGCGATGGCCACCGTGCTGCTCAGCGTGGCGGCCGTGTTCATCGGCCTGTGGCTGACCGGGATCGAGCTGGACGTGTCGGCGCTGATGGGCCTGACCATGGTGGTCGGCATGGTCACCGAGCTGATCGTGTTCTATTTCTCCGAGCTCACCGCCGGCCAGCCGGCGAGCGCGCGCGCACTGGCCGAGGCCGGCGAGAAGCGCCTGCGCCCGATCCTGATGTCGGCGCTGATCGCGATCCTCACCTTGAGCCCGCTGGCGCTGGGCGTGAGCCGCGGCGCCGGGCTGCAGCAGCCGCTGGCCACCGCCATCATCTTCGGCCTGACCGCCGCGGTGCCGCTGGTGCTGTTGCTGCTGCCGGCGCTGGTGTGCGTGCTGCAGGGCCGCGCGCGCACCGCGTCGGCCTGAGCGGCGGGGGGCGGCGCTCAGGCGGTCGCGTGCAGCAGCGCGCTACCGCTGCGGTAGAGAATGTAGGCGGCGACCACGAACACGATCCCGGCGAAGATCCGGGCCAGGGTGTTGCGCTGACCGGCCAGGCGCAGCGAGAGCTTGGTTCCGATCAGGCCGCCGACCACGCCGCCAGCGATGAACAGCCCGGCCACTGCCCAGTTGACCATCCCGGAGACGGCGTAGTTGAGCGCAGTGGCGAGGCCAAAGGTGCCGACTGCCAGCAGCGAGGAGCCGACTGCGTTCGACATCGACATCCCGGTGGCCATGATCAGCGCCGGCACGATCAGGAAGCCGCCGCCGATCCCGAAGAAGCCGGAGGCGCCGCCGGCGACCAGCGCCGCCAGCCCGGTGCGCAGGCAGTTGCGCAGGTTGGTGACCTGGTGCGCGGCGCCGCGCTCGCGCCGCGGGCGCAGCATCGCGATCCCGACCGCGACCATGATCAGGCCGAACAGGAACAGCAGCTTCTGCCCGTCCATCGCCTTGCCGAGGGTGGAGCCGAGCAGCGCGCCGACGGTGCCGACCAGCGCGAACAAGATCGCGCAGGTCCAGCACACGTTGCGGCGCAGGGCATGGGTGGCAAAGTTGGCGTAGGCATTGGCCGACACCGCCAGCGCGCTGGTGCCGATCGCCACGTGCGGCTGCGCGATCCCGACCACGTACAGCAGCAGCGGGGTGGCGAGGATCGAGCCGCCGCCGCCGATCAGGCCGAGCACGAACCCGACCGCGGCGCCGGAACTGATCGAGGAGAACGCCTGCCAGGCATCCAGCATGGCCGCCTCAACCCGGCAGCTGCTGGGCCATCTGATAGGCCATCGCGCAGCGGTTGCCGGAGGCGCAGTAGGCCAGCACCTTGCCCGGCGCCTGCGCCAGCACCTGCTTGAGCTGGGCGGCCTGGGCCGGGGTCACCGCGCCGGAACGGACCGGGATGAAGTGGGTCTGCAGCCCGTGCTTCTTCGCCTCCGCCTCGACCTGGGCCCAGTCGGGCTGGCCGAACATCTCGCCGTCCGGGCGCATGCAGACCAGGGTGGTGTAGCCGGCGGCGGCGATCGCGGCGACCTCGCGCGGATCGACCTGCGGACTGACGTGGTAGTTGGGGGTGAGCGGGGTGATCGCGGGCATGGGGGACTCGCGCTGGCAAGAGTGGTTGCAAAGGAAACGGCGCGGGCCGCCGGGCGGCCCGCGCCATGAGAGTACCGCAAGCGCCGGTCAGGCCGCCGGCTTCATCGAAAAGTACCAGTCGGTGGTCTCCAGCCCGGCCTGCAGGCGGTCCTTCAGCTCGTCCACCGTCTTCGGCGCACCGACCAGCACTTTGTCCCCTGGCTGCCAGCCCTCCGGGGTGGCCACGCCGTTGGCGAGGCTGTACTGCAGGGCCTTGACCAGGCGCAGGATCTCGGCGATCGAGCGGCCGTTGGTCATCGGGTAGTAGATCATCGCGCGCAGGATCCCGGTGTCGTCGATCACGAAGGTCGCGCGCACCGCCGAGGTGTCGGACGCCCCCGGATGGATCATCCCGTAGGCCCGCGCCACGTCCATCTTCAGGTCCTCGATGATCGGGAACGGGATCTCGACCCCGAACTTCTCCTTGATGTTCTGCACCCAGGCCAGGTGCGCGAAGATCGAGTCGATCGACAGCCCGAGCAGCTCGGTGTTGATCGCGCGGAACTCGTCCGCGGCGCGCGCGAAGGCCATGAACTCGGTGGTGCACACCGGGGTGAAGTCGGCCGGGTGCGAGAACAGCACCAGCCACTTGCCGCGGTAGTCGGCCAGCGCGCGCGGGCCGTGGGTGGTCTGGGCGTGGAAGTCCGGCGCCGGCTCGTTGATGCGCGGCAGCCCGACCGCCGGCGCGGGCGCGGCGACGGCGGTCTCGGCGGCGGTCACGGCCTTGGGGGTGGCGTCGTTGCAGCTCATCGGGAGTCTCCTCGGGTTGGGGGAAGTTCGGTTGGGGGCAATGCTGGCGACGGTGGAAGGAAGGGCCGACGGGGCCGAGAGGCAGGGAGCCGGGGGGAAGTCTCGGCCCCGTCGGTGCAAGCGCGTGTCAACGACCGGTGACGCCGGGGATCACGGGCCTCGGCGAAGGCGTCCGGCCGCGACCGCACGGTGTGCACCTTAGGCCGCGCCTGCCATGATGGGAAACGAATTGTTTTGCGCTGTGTGATCGCATATTTCGATAAGATGGCAGCGCCTCCCGGTGCTCCGCCCCGCCATGCCCGCCCTGCCCAACCTGCGCCACCTGCGCTATCTGGTCGCCCTGCACGACCACCTGAACTTCAGCCGCGCGGCACAGGCCTGCTTCGTCACCCAGTCCACCCTCAGCGCCGGCATTCGCGAGTTGGAGGCGCAACTGGGCGCGCAGGTGGCCGAGCGCAGCAAGCGCCACGTGGTGATCACCCCGCTCGGGCACCGGCTGGTCGCGCGTGCGCGCCCGCTGCTGCGCGAGGCGGCGGCGCTGCTGGAGATGGCGCGCGAGGACGGGGACGCGATGGCCGGCACCCTGGAGATGGGCGTGCTGCCGACGATCGGGCCCTACCTGCTGCCGCGGCTGGTACCGGCGGTCACCCGCCAGTTCCCGCACCTGCGCCTGGCGCTGCGCGAGGACAAGACCGGCAACCTGCTGGCGCAGTTGGCGCAGGGCCGGCTCGACCTGGTGCTGATGGCCTTCCCCTACGACACCCCGGGGATGGAGAGCGCGCCGCTGTTCGAGGACGCCTACCGCTTCGCCACCCGCGACGACGACATGCCGCGGCCGCAGCGCGGACGCCGCTTCGACCTGCAGGCGCAGATCGACGAGCGCAACCTGCTGCTGCTCGAGCACGACCACTGCCTGCACAGCCATGCCCTGCCGGCGTTGCAGCGCGCGGCCGAAGTCGGGCGCGCCAACTTCGCCTCGACCAGCCTGCACACCCTGGTGGCGATGGTGTCCGAGGGCATGGGCGCGACCTTCCTGCCGGACCTGGCGATCAACGGCGGCATCCTCAAGGGCAGCCGGGTGGTGGTGCGCCCGCTCGGCGATGCCGCCAACGCCCGCACCATCGGCCTGTGCTGGCGGCGCGGCGCGGCCCGGCGCGACACCTTCCTCGCCCTGGCCGCCTTCCTGCGCGAGTGGGCCGCGCAGCATGTGCGCCCATGGCAGCCGGGCGGGCCGCACAGCGCGCGCGATCTGGCCTGAGTTCCCGCGCAGCGTGACCGCGCGCACGGAACCGTGCGCCTGCCATCGCCGCGACATGCAAGCGTCAAGCGGGCATGGCAGGCTCGCGCGCCCAATCACAGGGGTGACCATGCACCACACCATCCGCACCGCCGCAACCTGCGCCGGCCTGGCCCTGCTGCTGGCCGGCTGCAACGCCCAGCAATCCGATACCACCGCCGCCCCGGCCACGGCCAGCGCCCCGAGCGCGGCCCCCGCGCTGCCCGCAGCCAATGCCGAGGAGCTGCGCGCGCGCGCGGCGCAGGCCACCGCTGCGCAACGCTTGTTTGCCCCGACCGGGGACAACGCACTGGAGTACTACCTCGCCCTGCGCACGCGCGTCCCAGACGACCCCGCGGCGCGCGCGGCGCTGGAGGACCTGCAGCCGCAGCTGGTCATCGCGGTGGAACAGGCGCTGGCCCGCGACCGCCTGGACGAGGCGCGGCGCCTGCTCGGGCTGCTGGCGCAGGTGGATGCGCAGGCGCCGGCGCTGGCACGCCTGCGCGCCAGCTTGGCGGAAGCCGACCGCCTCGCGCAGGCGCGCACCCAGGCCGCGGACGAGCAGGCGCGGCTGGCGGCCGAGCGCGCGCAGGCGGCGCTGCGCCAGCAGGCCGAGGCGAATGCCGCGCGCCTGGCGCGCGAGCGCGCGGACAGCACGCCGGCCAGCCCCGCGGCCACCGCTGCCGCCACTGTGGCGGCGCCCGCCGCCGCGAGTCCGGCACCCGCGCCCGTCGCGGCCCCCGCGCCGACTCCGCCGCCACCGAGCGAGCGTGCGGCCGCGCGCGCCCCGGACCCCAGTGCCGACAGCCGCCCAGCCATCGCCGCCGCACCGGCACCTGCCCCTGCACCGGCATCGCCCCCCGCGCCCGCGGCCGCGCGCAGTGCGTCCGGCGGCGCGCCGGCCGCGGCCCCGCGCCTGCTGCGCGACGCCGCCCCGCGCTATCCGCAGAACGCCGGGGTGAACGTCAAAGGCGAGGTGACCATCGCGTTCACCATCCTGCCGGACGGCAGCGTGGCCTCGCCGCGGGTGGTCTCCTCCACCCTGCCGCCGGCGTTCGAGCGCGCGGCGCTGGCCGCGGCCCAGCGCTGGAAGTTCGAGGGCACCGGCAGCGCGCAGGAAAGCCGACGCACCGTCGCGTTCTAGGCGCAGGCGCTATCCTGATCGCCCGTGGCCCAGGACACCCCCATCATGACCCGCAAGCGCGTGTTGTTCGTGTGCGTGGAGAACAGCAACCGCAGCCAGATGGCGGAAGCCTTCGCGCGTCTGCACGGCGGCGACCGGGTGGAGGCGCTGAGCGCCGGTTCGCGCCCGTCCGGACGGATCAACCCGAAGGCGGTGCGGTTCATGGCCGAACGCGGCTATGACCTCAGTACCCATGCCAGCAAGTCGCTGCAGGAGGTGGGCGGCGCGTTCGACGCGGTGGTGACCATGGGCTGCGGCGACGACTGCCCGTGGGTGCCGGCGCAGCGGCGCGAGGACTGGGCGCTGCCCGACCCGCGCGACCTCGACGACGACGGCTACCGCGCGGTGCGCGACGAGATCGAACGCCGGGTGCAGGCGCTGCTGGCCGCGCTGTAGGCCGACCCCGGGGCCCTCACAGCCAGCGCCGCACCCGCCGCCGGTAATCCGCGTAGGCGGCGCCGAAGCGTGCGTGCAGGGCGCGCTCCTCGGGCAGGATCTGGAAGCGGGTGACGTAGGCCACGAACAGCAGGGGCGCCAGCAGCGCCGCCGGCTGCCCCAGCCACAGCGCCCAGCCGCACAGGCTCGACGCCATCCCGAGGTACATCGGGTTGCGGCTGATCCGGTACGGGCCGTGCACCACCATGCGCGCGCTGCGCTCGGGCGCGAGCGGGTTGACCGTAGTGCCCGCGCGCAGCACCACTGCCAGTGCCCACAGGTCGAGCGCGGTCCCGGCCAGCACCGCGGGCAGCGCGAGGGCCAGCCGCAGCGCCTGCGGCCAGTCACAGGGCGCCCATGCCCGCGCGCCGGCCCAGGCCAGCAACGCGCACGCCAAGCCGACCACCGGCGGCGGCACCCGATGGTCCAGCCAGTGCCGGCGCGGCGCGGCGGGCATGCTCAGCGCGCCTGCAGGGCCTGCAGCTGGCGCGCCAGCCCGGCCTCGGTCAGCTCGCCCATGTGCGCCTGCACCAGATGCCCGCGGGCATCGTAGAACAAGGTCGTGGGCAGGCCGCGCGAGCCGGCCGCCTGCATCAGCGCCGAGGCCGGATCGCGCACCACGTTCTGCAGTGCGAACGGCTGCCGCTGCAGGAAGGCCGCGACCTCGGCCGGCGTCTCGCCCTGGTTGGCGAACACGAACGCGACCTGCGGATGCGCCGCCTGCGCGCGCGCCAGCACCGGCATCTCGCGCCGGCAGGGCGGGCACCAGGTCGCCCACAGGTTGACCACCAGCGGCCGCCCGCCGGCCAGCGCGGCCAGATCGGTGCGCGCCGCGGGCGTCGTCGCGGTCTGCAGCTCCAGCGTCACCGCCGGCAGCACCGCCCCCGCCAGCATCCGCGCATGCAGCAGGCCCAGCCCCAGCCAGACCGCCAGCCCGACGCCCGCGCCCCAGGCCAGCGGCTGGCGCAGCGCCGGCTGGCGGCGGATGCGCCAGACCAGGAAGGCGAGTGCCGCCAGCACCCCGAGCCAGCCGAGATAGCCGCCGTCGCCCAGCCGCAGGACCGCCCACGGATCCGCCAGGTAGGCCCGCCACCAGCGCAGCACGAAGCCGACCCGCGCCGCCAGCACTCCGACCAGCAGCGCGTCCAGCAACGCCGGCGCGACCGCCGGGCGCGGCTCCGGCAGCCGCCGCGCGATCCCGGCCGCGACCCCGGCCGCCAGCGCCCAGGCCAGCAGCAGGATCACCGCATCGATCGGGAACGGGCCAAGGCTGGTCAGCATCGCAGGCGGCAGCGGGGCGGGAAGCGCAAGGCTAGCCGCCGCCGCGCGCGTGTGCCATCCGCCCGGCCGCGGCAGGGGCTGCCCGTACAATGGGCGGATGACCGACGCCCCCACCCGCACCGCCTTCCACGGCTTCGAACAGATCCCGCTGCGCGAGTACGCCGAGCGCGCCTACCTCGACTACTCGATGTACGTGGTGCTCGACCGCGCCCTGCCGTTCATCGGCGATGGCCTCAAGCCGGTCCAGCGCCGCATCGTGTACGCGATGAGCGAGCTCGGCCTCGATGCCGGGGCCAAGCCGAAGAAGTCCGCGCGCACCGTGGGCGACGTGATCGGCAAGTACCACCCGCACGGCGATTCGGCCTGCTACGAGGCGCTGGTGCTGATGGCGCAGCCGTTCTCGTACCGCTACCCGCTGATCGACGGCCAGGGCAACTTCGGCTCCAGCGACGACCCGAAGTCGTTCGCGGCGATGCGCTACACCGAATCCAAGCTGGCGCCGATCGCCGAAGTGCTGCTGGGCGAGCTGGGCCAGGGCACGGTGGACTGGACGCCGAACTTCGACGGCACCTTGGAGGAACCGGCCTGGCTGCCGGCGCGGCTGCCGCACCTGCTGCTGAACGGCACCACCGGGATCGCCGTGGGCATGGCCACCGACGTGCCGCCGCACAACCTGGGCGAGATCGTCAGCGCCTGCGTGCGCCTGCTGGACGATCCCGACGCCACCGTGCGCGACCTGTGCGAGCACGTGCGCGGCCCCGACTACCCCACCGCGGCGGAGATCATCACCCCGGCCGCGGATCTGCGCGCGATCTACGAGACCGGCAGCGGCTCGCTGCGCGCGCGCGCGGTGTACGTGCGCGAGCAGGGCAACCTGGTCATCACCGAACTGCCCTACCAGGTCAGCCCGAGCAAGGTGATCGAGCAGATCGCCCAGCAGATGCGCGCCAAGAAGCTGCCGTGGCTGGAGGACATCCGCGACGAGTCCGACCATGCCAACCCCACCCGCATCGTGCTGGTGCCGCGCAGCAACCGGGTGGACGCCGAGCAACTGATGGGCCACCTGTTCGCCACCACCGACCTCGAGAAGAGCTACCGGGTCAACCTCAACGTGATCGGGCTGGACGGGCGTCCGCAGGTCAAGAACCTCAAGCAGCTGCTGAGCGAGTGGCTGACGTTCCGGCAGGACACCGTCACCCGCCGCCTCAAGCATCGCCTGGACAAGGTCGAGCGCCGCCTGCACCTGCTGGACGGCCTGCTGGTGGCCTTCCTCAACCTCGATGAGGTGATCCGCATCATCCGCAGCGAGGACGCGCCCAAGCCGGTGCTGATGGCGCGCTTCGCGCTATCCGAGGCGCAGGCCGACTACATCCTCGACACCAAGCTGCGCCAGCTGGCGCGGCTGGAGGAAATGAAGATCCGCGGCGAGCAGGACGCGCTCGCCGCCGAGCGCAAGACCCTGCTGGCCACCCTCGAGAGCAAGGCGAAGCTGAAGAAGCTGATCAAGGACGAGCTGCTGGCCGACGCCAGGAAATTCGGCGACGACCGCCGCAGCCCGCTGGTGACACGCCAGGCCGCACAGGCCCTGGACGAGGCCGAACTGGTCGCCAGCGAGCCGATGACCGTGGTGCTGAGCGAGAAGGGTTGGGTGCGCGCGGCCAAGGGCCACGACATCGACGCCGCCGGGCTGTCCTACCGCGAAGGCGACCGCCTGCTCGCCGCCGTGCGCACGCGCAGCACGCAGCAGGTGGCGTTCCTGGATTCCGCCGGGCGCAGCTATTCCACCGCCGTGCACAGCCTGCCGTCGGCGCGCGGCAACGGCGAGCCGCTGACCGGCCGCTTCAGCCCGCCGCCCGGCGCCAGCTTCCAGGCCCTGGCCAGCGCCGGCAACGACGACCGCCTGGTGCTGGCCTCCAGCCATGGCTATGGCTTCGTCACCCGGTTCGAGAACCTGACCAGCCGGCAGAAGGCTGGCAAGGCGCTGCTCTCGCTCGCGGATGGCGCGCGCGTGCTCGCCCCGGCGCCGGTGCACGACCCGGCGAGCGACCGCGTGGTGGTGGCCACCAGCGCCGGGCACGTGCTCGCCTTCCCGCTGGCCGAGCTGCCGGAACTGGACAAGGGCAAGGGCCACAAGCTGATCGAGATCCCCAAGGCCAAGCGCGGCACCGAACAGGTGGTGGCGGTGGCGGTGGTGCCCGCCGGCGGCAAGCTGCTCATCGCCTCCGGCGCGCGCACCATGACCCTGGCGTTCAAGGACCTGGACGCCTACCTCGGCGCGCGCGGCAGCCGCGGCGGCCTGTTGCCGCGCGGCTGGCAGAAGGTGGATGGACTGGCGGTGGAGGCCTGACCGCCGCACGTTCCGCGCAGCGGCATTTCGCGTCGCGTGGCGGAATGCACAGCGGTCGGCGCGTCCAACCCGAGGAGACACGCATGCAACCGGAATTCTGGCAACAGCGCTGGGCCCACCACGAGATCGGCTTCCACCAGCCGGTGCCGACCCCGCAGCTGCTCGCGCACTGGCCGGCGCTGGGCGTCCCGGCCGGCGCGCAGGTGTTCGTGCCGCTGTGCGGCAAGTCGCTGGATCTGGCCTGGCTGGCCGGCCAGGGCTACCGCGTGCTGGGGGTGGAGCTGTCGCAGATCGCGGTGGACGAGTTTTTCGCCGAGCACGGGCTGGTGCCCGCGGTGGAACGCACCCGCTACGGCCTGCACCACCGCGCAGGCGCGATCGAGCTGATCTGCGGCGATGCCTTCGGGCTGGACGCCGAAGCGCTGGCCGGCTGCGCCGCGGTGTTCGACCGCGCCGCCCTGATCGCCCTGCCGCCGGACATGCGCCAGCGCTACGCAGGCACGCTGTATGCGCAGCTGCCGGCGGGCTGCCGCGGCCTGCTGGTCACCCTGGAATACCCCCAGGCCGAGCGCGCCGGCCCACCCTTCAGCGTGGACGAGGCGGAGGTACGCGCGCTGTACGCACCGCACTGGGACGTGGCGCGGCTGGAACGCCAGCCGATCCTGCCGGGGCAGCCGGGCTTCGTCTCCGGCGCCTCGCGCCTGGCCACCGCCGCCTACGCGCTGACCCGGCGCTGAACCTGGTCGCCCCCGTGGAGGCTTGATCGGCATCAAGCCGGGCCGGACCGGGCACGACTACAGTCGCGGCAGCCCGGTGGAGAGCCCCGCATGCCGCAGACCGCCCTCGCCTTCGATGCCGACCTGCTGCGCCGCTACGACCGCCCGGGGCCGCGCTACACCTCCTATCCGACCGCGCCGCAGTTCCACCCCGGGTTCGGCGAGGCCGAGCTGCGCGCCGCCGCCGCGCGCAGCAACGGCGATCCGATCCCGCGCCCGCTGTCGCTGTACGTGCACGTGCCGTTCTGCCACAGCCCCTGCTTCTACTGCGGCTGCAACCGGGTCATCACCCGCGACCCGGCGCGCGGCGAGGCCTACCTGGCCCGCCTCCGGCGCGAGATCGCCCTCACCGCCCCGCTGTTCGACCGCGACCGCCGCGCCGTCCAGCTGCACTTCGGCGGCGGCACCCCGAACTTCCTGAGTGCCACCCAGTTGGCCGACCTGGCCCTGCTGCTGCAGAGCCGCTTCCACTTCGGCCCGGCCGCGGACTGCGACATCTCGATCGAGCTGGATCCGCGCCACGGCCGGCCGCAGGACCTGCCGGTGCTGGCCGAGGCCGGCTTCAACCGCGTCAGCCTCGGCGTGCAGGACTTCGACCCGGCCGTGCAGCAGGCGGTCAACCGCGAGCAGGGCATCGAGGACACCGCGGCGATCATCGAGGCCGCGCGCGGAGCAGGGATGCAGTCGATCAACATCGACCTGATCTATGGCCTGCCGGGGCAGTGCCTGGAGGGCTTCGGCCGTACGCTCGAGATCGTCACCGAACTGCGCCCGGACCGCCTGGCGGTCTACAGCTACGCGCACCTGCCGCACCTGTTCAAGGCCCAGAAGCAGATCGACGCGCGCCTGCTGCTGGACGGCGAGGCCAAGCTGGCGCTGCTGCAGCTGGCGGTGGAGCGGCTCACCGCCGCCGGTTACGTCTACATCGGCATGGACCACTTCGCCCTGCCCGGCGACGCGCTGGCGCGCGCCCGCGCGCGCGGCGACCTGCACCGCAACTTCATGGGCTACACCACCCACGCCGACAGCGACCTGATCGGCCTGGGCGTGTCCGCGATCAGCCACATCGCCGACACCTACAGCCAGAATCCGCGCGACCTGCCGGCCTGGGAGGCGGCGATCGACGCCGGCCGCCTGCCGGTGGCGCGCGGGATGGTGCTCGACGCCGACGATGAACTGCGTGCCGACCTGATCCAGGGTCTGATGTGCCACGGCGAGATCCCGATCCCGGCGCTGGAGGCACGCCACGGCATCGCCTTCGCCGAATACTTCGCGGCCGACCTGGCGCGGCTGTACCCGCTGGCCGAGGACGGCCTGGTCACGATCGCCCCGGACGCCATCCGCGCCACCCCGCGCGGGCAGCTGCTGCTGCGCAACATCGCGATGTGCTTCGACCGCTACCTGGCGCCGCCGGCGGACGCGGCGGACACCCGCCCGCGCTACTCGCGCGCGATCTGAACGCGCCGGCTCAGGCGCGGCCGCCGCGCGCCCGCGCACGTGCCATGTCGGCCTCGCAGCCCTGGGTCTGGGCGCGCAGCGCCTGCGGGTCGAGGATGCGTACGCGGCGCCCGCGCACCTCGATGATGCCGTCCTCGTGCAGGCGACTGAAGCCGCGGCTGACGGTCTCCAGCGCCAGCCCGAGGTGGCGGCCGATCTCCTCGCGGCTCATCGGCAGGCTGAACTCCTCGCCCGGCTGCCCGATCCGCCGGTAGCGGTCGCTCAGGCCCTGCAGGAACAGCGCGATGCGCTCGCAGGCCTGGCGCCGCGAAAGCACTTCCACCAGGTCGTGGTCGCGATCGGCGCTCTGTCCCATCACCCGCAGCAACTGGCGCTGCAGGCTCGGCAGCTGGCCGGCGACCTGCGCCAGGCTGGCGAACGGCAGCTCGCACACCCGCGCGTCCTCCAGCGCGACCGCCTCGCAGCGGTGGCGGCCGGTGCCGACCGCGTCCAGCCCGAACAGCTCGCCGGGCAGGTGGAAGCCGAGCACGTGCTCCTCGCCGGATTCGCTGACCACCACGGTCTTGAAGCTGCCCTCGCTGGCCACGAACACCGCGCCCAGCGGATCGCCGGCGCGGTACAGGCGATCGCCGCGCGCGACCGGGCGGCGCTTCTTCACCAGCTCGTCCAGCCGCCCGAGGTCGCCGCGGTCGATCCCGGCCGGCAGGCACAGCTGCGCCAGCGAGCAGTCGGCGCAGCTGCGGCGCAGGCGGGCCAGGTCGATCGGGCTGACGGACGGCGTGCTCACTGATACCCCCGGGGGTATATTATGCGGGCGGATCCCGGGGGGGATTATGGGCCATGCGGCCCGCGCAGGGCGGTATTGATCCGGATCAAGAGGCGTCCCGCCGCGGGCGGGAACAATTCGCGCGCAATCCAGGTGGAGGTTCGCATGCAGGCCATGACTGCAACATACAACGACAAGGTGGTGAAGCAGTTCGCCATCGCCACGGTGCTGTGGGGGATCGTGGGCATGCTGGTGGGGGTGATCGTCGCCACCCAGCTGTACTGGCCCCACCTGTTCGAGGGCATCCCGTGGCTCAGCTACGGGCGGCTGCGCCCGCTGCACACCAACGCGGTGATCTTCGCGTTCGGCGGCTCGGCGCTGATGGCGACCAGCCTGTACGTGGTGCAGCGCACCAGCCACGTGCGCCTGCTCTCCGACAAGCTCGCGGCCTTCGTGTTCTGGGGCTGGCAGGCGGTGATCGTGGCCGCCGCGATCACCCTGCCGCTCGGCATCACCCAGAGCAAGGAGTACGCCGAGCTGGAATGGCCGATCGACATCCTGATCACGGTCGTGTGGGTGGCCTACGCGGTGCTGTTCTTCGGCACCATCGCCCGGCGCAAGGTCACCCACATCTACGTGGCCAACTGGTTCTATGGTGCGTTCATCATCGCGGTCGCGCTGCTGCACGTGGTCAACAACCTGGCCCTGCCCTCGACCCTGACCAAGTCCTATTCGCTCTACAGCGGCGCGGTCGACGCGATGGTGCAGTGGTGGTACGGCCACAACGCGGTCGGCTTCTTCCTGACTGCCGGCTTCCTCGGGATGATGTACTACTTCGTGCCGAAGCAGGCCGGGCGCCCGATCTACTCCTACCGCCTCTCGATCGTGCACTTCTGGGCGCTGATCGCGGTCTATATGTGGGCCGGCCCGCACCACCTGATGTACACCGCGCTGCCGGACTGGGCGCAGAGCCTGGGCATGGTGTTCTCGCTGATCCTGCTGGCGCCCAGCTGGGGCGGCGCGATCAACGGGATCATGACCCTGTCGGGGGTGTGGCACAAGCTGCGCACCGACCCGATCCTGAAGTTCCTCATCGTCTCGCTCAGCTTCTACATGATGAGCACGTTCGAGGGGCCGATGATGTCGATCAAGACGGTCAACTCGCTGTCGCACTATACCGACTGGACGATCGGCCACGTGCATTCCGGCGCGCTCGGCTGGGTGGCGATGATCTCGATCGGCTCGATCTACTCGCTGCTGCCGCGCATGTTCAGCCTGAAGGAGATGTGGTCGACCCGGCTGGTGGACGTGCACTTCTGGATCCACACCATCGGCGTGGTGTTCTACATCGCGGCGATGTGGATTGCGGGGGTCATGCAGGGCCTGATGTGGCGCGCCACCAACGCCGACGGCACCCTCACCTACACCTTCGTCGAGGCGCTCAACGCGACCTACCCGTACTACCTGGCGCGCCTGGTCGGCGGGCTGATGGTGCTCAGCGGCATGTTCCTGATGGCCTGGAACGTCTACAAGACCTGGGCCATGGCCAAGTCGCCGGCGGAGCAGCCGGTGCTGGCCCCCGACCCGTCGCAAGCGCGCGCCTGAGGAGACGGCCATGAGCGAGAACCAGACCCCCTATGCCCACGAGAAGGTCGAGAGGAACGTCGGCCTGATGGCGATCCTGATCGCAGTGGCGGTGTCGTTCGGCGGCCTGGCCGAGATCGTCCCGCTGATGTCGCAGGCGGAGGCGATCGAGCCGCTGCCCGGCATGAAGCCGCGCACCGCGCTGGAGCAGGCCGGCTTCGACGTGTACGTGCGCGAGGGCTGCTACAACTGCCACTCGCAGATGGTGCGCACCCTGCGCTTCGAGACCGAGCGTTACGGCCACTACTCGCTGGCCGGCGAATCGGTGTACGACCGCCCGTTCCAGTGGGGCAGCAAGCGCACCGGACCCGACCTGGCCCGGGTCGGCGGCCGCTACAGCGACGACTGGCACCGCGTGCACCTGATGAACCCGCGCGACGTGGTGCCGGAGTCGAACATGCCGAGCTTCCCGTGGCTGGCCGAGAACAAGCTCGACCCGGCGGTGGTGCAGGAGCACCTGCGCACCCTCAAGCGCCTGGGCACGCCGTACACCGACGCCGAGATCGCCGCCGCCGCGCAGGAGCTGGAAGGCAAGACCGAACTGGATGCCGTGGTCGCCTACCTGCAGAGCCTCGGCAAGTACGCGCCGAAGGGGAGCAGTTGAGCCATGGTCTACGGAATCGTGACGCTGCTGCTGATGCTGATCTTCATCGGCGGCTGGATCTGGGCCTGGAGCCCGCGCCGCAAGAAGGCCTTCGACGAGGCCGCCAGGCTGGCGCTGGACGACGCAGACACGACGCAGGGTGGGAAGAAGCAGGGCGCCGACAGCGACGCCCACAGCGAAAGGGGTGACACGCCATGAGCACGGGCTGGTCGATCTACGTCATCGCCCTGGTGGTGCTGAACATCGTCGGGTACGTGGTGCTGCTGTGGTGGACCTCGCACCGCCGCCCCGGCGACCCGGCGCCGGAGGACACCAGCCACCTGTGGGACGGCGACATCACCGAGTACAACAAGCCGCTTCCGAAGTGGTGGATCAACCTGTTCTACCTGACCATCCTGTTCGCGATCGGCTATCTGATCTGGTTCCCGGGCCTGGGCGCGTTCGCCGGGGTCGGCCACTGGACCAGCGCCAAGGCGGTCAAGGAGGCGCAGGCGCGCGAGAACGCCAAGCTGGCCAAGACCTTCGCGCCCTACGCCAACCAGCCGATCGACAAGCTGGCGCAGGATCCGAAGGCGCTGGCGCTGGGCAAGTCGATCTACGGCAACAACTGCGCCACCTGCCACGGCTCCACCGGCCAGGGCGCGCTCGGCTACCCCAACCTGACCGACGACATCTGGCACTGGGGCGGCTCGCCCGACCAGGTGCTGGAGACCGTGCTGCACGGGCGCGAGGGCGTGATGCCGAGCATGGGCAGCGTGCTCACCGGCATGGGCGGGCCGAACGCGGTCGACGAGGTCGTGGCCTACGTGCGTGCGATGGGCAACCCGGAGGCGCTGAAGAACGACTACCTCGCCGCCCAGGGCAAGAAGCTGTTCGAGGGCGTGTGCGCGGCCTGCCACGGCGCCGACGGCCAGGGCAACCCGGCGATGGGCGCGCCCAACCTGACCGACAACTACTGGCTGTACGGCAACAGCGCGGCGGCGATCCGCAAGACCATCATGGACGGCCGCCACGGGGTGATGCCGGCGTGGGAGCCGATCCTCGGCGACACCCGCGCGCGCCTGGCCGCGGCCTACGTGTGGTCGCTGTCGCACAACAAGCCGGGGGCGGCGGCCGCCGCCGCGCCATGAGCACGCCGGCGCCGTTCGACCATCCGCCGCGCCCGCTGGCGCAGCGGATCGGCGCGATCCTCTGGCCCAGCTTCATCGCCGCGGCGGTCGCCGCGGCGGTGTTCTTCGCCTTCGTCGATCCCGAGCAGCTGCGCGAGATCGCCTTCCCCGGGCATGCGCTGTCGCGGATGCTGGTCAGCGGCCTGATGTTCTTCGCGTTCTGGGCCGCGACCGCGGCCTCCAGCCTGTTCACCTGGATCCTGCTGCGCCCGGCCAGCCGCTACAACCGCGCGCTGCCCCCGGACTGACCGCGGCCCGCGGCCGCCCCCACCCGCCCGCCCACGATGGCCAGCCAAGACGACAAGAAGAAGATCGAGATCGCGCTCGACGCCGGCATGCCCGGGATGTACGTCAGCGAGCGCAAGGTCTACCCGCGCGAGGTGTCCGGCCGCTTCGACCGCCTGCGCAAGGCGGCGGTGTTCTGGCTGCTGGGCATGTTCTACCTGTTCCCGTGGCTGAACTGGGACGGCCGCCAGTCGGTGCTGTTCGACCTGCCGGCGCGCAAGTTCTACGTATTCGGGCTGACCTTCTGGCCGCAGGACTTCATCTTCCTGGCGATGCTGCTGATGATCGCGGCGTTCGCCCTGTTCTTCTTCACCACCCTCGCCGGCCGCCTGTGGTGCGGCTATGCCTGCCCGCAGACCGTCTGGACCGAGACCTTCCTGTGGATCGAGCGCTGGACCGAGGGCGACCGCAACAAGCGGATGAAGCTCGACCAGCTGCCGTGGAGCCACCGCGAGAAGCTCCTGCGCAGCGGCAGCAAGCACGTGCTGTGGGTGCTGTTCGCGCTGTGGACCGGGTTCACCTTCGTCGGCTTCTTCTCGCCGATCCGCGACCTCGGCGCGCGCCTGCTGCACCTGGACCTGGGTGGCTGGGAGACCTTCTGGATCCTGTTCTACGCGCTGGCGACCTGGGGCAACGCCGGCTTCCTGCGCGAGCAGGTGTGCAAGTACATGTGCCCGTACGCGCGCTTCCAGAGCGCGATGTTCGACCGCAACACCCTGCTGATCGCCTACGACCCGATGCGCGGCGAGCCGCGCGGCGCGCGCCGGCGCGGCCTGCCGAGCGTGCTCGAGCGCGCGCGCGGGCTGCTGCCGTTGGCGCAGGCAGAGGACTACGTGGTGCGCGCGGCGTTCAACCCGAGCGCCGCCGACGCACGCAGCGGCGCGCACGGCACCATCACCTTCGACCGCAGCGCCCGCCACGACCCGCTGCCGAAGTTCGCGCCGGAGGAACTCGGCGACTGCATCGACTGCACCCTGTGCGTGCAGGTCTGCCCGACCGGGATCGACATCCGCAACGGCCTGCAGTACGAATGCATCGCCTGCGGCGCCTGCATCGACGCCTGCGACTCGGTGATGGAGAAGATGGGCTATCCCAAGGGCCTGATCCGCTACGACACCCAGAACGGGATCGACGGCAAGCCCACCCGGGTACTGCGCCCGCGCATCTTCGTGTACGGCACCCTGCTGGTGCTGCTGCTGGCCGGCTGGATCGCCGGCGTCACCCTGCGCAGCCCGCTGAGCGTGGAGGTGCTGCGCGACCGCAATGCGCTGTACCGCGAGACCGCCGACGGCCTGGAGAACAGCTACACCCTCAAGCTGATCAACAAGACCGACCAGCCGGTAGCCTACCGGCTGCGGCTGGCGCAGGCCCCGGCCGGCGCGCACCTCAGCCGCGTGCCGCCGGAGGTGGTGCTGGAGCCGCAGCAGGTGCTCAACCTGCCGGTGACCGTGGTCGCGCCGGAAGGCCCGCGCGGGCGCGCGCCGCTGCGGTTCGAACTGGAATCGCGCGACGGCCGCGTGCGAAAGTCGGTCGACAGCAGCTTCTTCGGCCCGATCTGATGGCGCAGGCCCCGTCCCACTGGCGCAACCCCGTGCTCTGGCTGGTGCTGCTGCTGCCGCTGGCGGCGGTGGTCGCCGGGGTCGGGATGGTGGTGGTCGCCAGCCGCAGTAGCGGCAACAACGACCTGGTCAACGACGAGGTCCGCCGCACCGGCCAGATCCAGCAGGCGGCGATCGGCCCGGACGCGACGGCGCGCGCGGCCGGGCTGTCGCTGGTGCTGCGCAGCCAGGACGGCGTGCTCGAGCTGTTCCCGGCCACGGGCCGGTTCGACCGCACCCGCCCGCTGCGGCTGCTGCTGGAGCACCCGACCGAGGCGCGCCGCGACCTACGCCTGGAACTGCCGCCGAGTGCCACCGGCTGGCGTGCTGCGCAGGTGCTGCCGGCTGCCGACCATTGGAACCTGACCGTCACCGACCCGGACGGTCACTGGCGCCTGAAGGGCCGGCTGGACGCCGGCCTGCACGCGGCGCGGCTGGCGCCGGCGCTGCCCGCGGGGCACTGAGATGGCGACCGCCGCGCTCCCGGCCCGGCCCGGCGCGGACGGCGCGGCTGCCGCACGCGCCGAGGCCACCTGCTACCACTGCGGCGAGCCGCTGCCGGAGGCCCCGGCGCGCGCGACCGTGGCCGGCGCAGAGCGCGCGTTCTGCTGCACCGGCTGCGCCGCCGCCAGCCAGTGGATCGCCGACAGCGGCCTGTCCGACTACTACCGCCTGCGCACGGCCACGGGCGCCCGGGTGGACACCGCCCCCGCCGCGCTGGAGGTCTGGGACGACCCCAGCGTGCAGGCCGAGCACGTGCGCCGCACCGAGGACGGCTGCGAAATCACCCTGATCGCCGACGGCATGCACTGCGCCGCCTGCGCCTGGCTGATCGACAACGCGCTGACCCGCGAGCCGGGGGTCAAGCTGGCGCAGGCCAACGCGGTCACCGGCCGCCTGCGGCTGGTCTGGGATCCCGCCCGCATCCGCCTCTCGCACGCCCTGCAGCGGCTGCGCGCGCTCGGCTACAGCCCGGCGCTGGCCACCGGCGCCGCGCGCGAGCAGGCGCGCCGGCGCGAACGCAACCGCGACCTGCTGCGGATCGGGATCGCCGGGCTCGGCAGCATGCAGGCGATGATGTTCGCCGAGGCGCTCTACCTCGACACCGGCAACAGCATGTCGCTGCCGATGCGCGACTTCCTGCGCTGGATCACCTTCCTGGTGGCGACCCCGGTGGTGTTCTACGCCGGCTGGACCTTCCTCGCCGGGGCCTGGCGCGAGCTGCGCCTGCGCCGCCCGGGGATGGATACCCTGGTCGCGACCTCGGTGCTGCTGGCCTACTTCGCCAGCGTGTGGGCGACCGTGACCGGCGGCGCGCACGTGTGGTACGACGCCGCGGTGATGTTCGTGTTCCTGCTGCTGGCCGCGCGCCTGCTCGAGCAACGCGCGCGGCGGGTGGCCAGCGCGCAGGTGGATGCGCTGGCGCGCGCGCGCCCGGTGTTCGCCACCCGCCTCGACCCCGCAGGCCAGCCGCAAGCGGTGCCGCTGGCGGCGCTGCAGGAAGGCGACGTCGCGCTGGTCGCCGCCGGCGAGCCGCTGCCGGCCGACGGCGAGCTGCTGGACGCCCCGGCGCAGCTGGAGGAAGCCCTGCTCACCGGGGAATCGCGCCCGGTCACCCGCCAGCCGGGCGAGACCGTGCTCGCCGGCAGCCTCGCGCACGCGCGCCCGCTGCGGCTGCGGGTCACCGCGACCGGCACCGCGACCCGGCTGTCGCACCTGATCCGGTTGGTGGAGGCGGCGCAGGCGCACCGCCCGCCGCTGGCGCAGGCCGCCGACCGCATCGCCGCCTGGTTCGTGCTCGGCATGCTGCTGGCGGCGACCGCGGTGTACTTCGCCTGGCGGGTGCTCGACCCGGCGCGTGCGTTCGAGGTGGCGCTCAGCCTGCTGGTGATCAGCTGCCCGTGCGCGCTCTCGCTCGCGGTCCCGGCCGCGCTCGCAGCGGCGCACGGCGCGCTGGCGCGGATCGGGGTGCTGGCCACCCGTCCGGACGCGCTACAGCGGCTGGCCAGCGCCACCGACGTCGTGTTCGACAAGACCGGCACCCTCACTGACGGCCAGCCGGAACTGCGCGCGATCGAACCGCTGCCCGACACCAGGCTCGACGAGGACGCCGCGCTGGCGATCGCCGCGGCGCTGGAACGCGGCAGCCGGCATCCGCTGGCGCAGGCGTTCGAGGCCGCCGCGCGCGCGCGCGAGCTGGCGATCGCGCCCGCCGCGGACGTGCGGGTGCGGCCGGGGCTGGGCCTGCAGGGCCGGGTCGGCGGCCGCGACTGGCGGCTCGGGCGTGCCGACTTCGCCGCCGCCGGCGCAGGCGACGACGGCCGCCTGTGGCTGGGCGACGGCACGCGCCTGCATGCGGCGTTCGCGATCGGCGAACGGCTGCGCGCAGACGCCGCGGCCGCGGTCGCCGCGCTGCGCGCGGCCGGGCTCGAGGTGCACCTGGCCAGCGGCGACGGCGCCGCCGCGGTCGCCGGAATCGCCGCCGCGCTGGGGATCGCCGATGCGCGCGCACGCCTGGCGCCAGAGGACAAGCTGGCGCTGGTGCGCGGGCTGCAGGCCGGCGGGCGGCGGGTAGCGATGGTCGGCGACGGCATCAACGATGCGCCGGTGCTGGCGGCGGCGGACGTGGCGATCGCGCTCGGCGACGGCGCCGCCCTGGCCCACCGCAGCGCCGACCTGGTGCTGGCCGCGCCGGCCCTGCAGCGCATCCCGCAGGCGCTGGCGCTGGCGCGCCGCAGCGGGCGCATCGTGCGCCAGAATTTCGCCTGGGCGCTGGGCTACAACGCGCTGGCGCTGCCGCTGGCCGCGCTCGGCTGGGTCACCCCGTGGCTGGCCGCGCTCGGGATGGCGGTGTCCTCGCTCACGGTCACCCTGAACGCCCTGCGCCTGACCCGGAGCCGCGCATGAGCATCCTGCTGCTGCTGATCCCGCTGAGCCTGGTGCTGCTGGTGGTGGCGGTATGGGCCTTCGTCTGGGCGGTGCGCAAGGGCCAGTTCGACGACCTCGACACCCCCGCGCTGGACATCCTGCGCGAGGACGATCCGCCCGTGCGCGCCGCGCCGGAGCGGGAGGAGCCACCGCGCGATGCCGGTTGACGCGCTGGTCCTGCTCGGCGCGTTCGCCAGCGGCCTGCTCGGCAGCGCGCACTGCGTGGCGATGTGCGGCGGCATCGCCACCGGGCTGTCGCATGGGCGCCAGCACGGCCTGTGGCAGGCGGCGCTGCCCAACCTCGGGCGGATCCTCGGCTATGCGCTGGCCGGCGCGATCGTCGGCGGGCTCGGCGGCGGGCTGCTCGCGCTGGCGCGCACGCCCTGGCTGGCGGTCGGCATGCGCGCGGCGGTCGGCCTGGTGCTGATGGTCGCCGGGCTGCGCCTGCTCGATCGCCGCGGCTGGCTGCCGCGCTTCGCCGGCGGCAGCGGGGCGCGCCTGTGGCAGTGGCTGGCGCCGCTGCGGGCGCGGGTGTGGCCAGCGGACACCGCGGGCAAGCGGCTCGCGCTCGGCATGCTGTGGGGCTGGATGCCGTGCGGACTGTCCACCACCCTGCTGGCCGCGGCCTGGCTGCAGGCCAGCGCCTGGCACGGGGCCCTGACCATGCTCGCGTTCGGGTTGGGCACCCTGCCGGCGATGGTGCCGCTGACCTGGGCGGGGGTGCGGATCGCGCGCCTGCTGAACGCCGGCGGCACCCGCACGCTGGCCGGCTGGGGCGTGATCGCCGCCGGCGTGGTGACGCTCGCCGGACCCTGGCTGATGCAGGTGCCGGCGTTGCACGGCGTGCTGTCCGCGCTCGGGTGCCGCAGCCTGCCCGGCTGACGGCACCCGCCGCGCTCAGCCGCCGATGGGCGGCGTCAGTTCTTGCACTTGGTGAACTTGCCGTGCTCGTCGCGGCACTGCTTCTTCTCGGGCTTGGCCTCGCACTTGACGAACTTGCCCTTGGCGTCGCGGCAGGGCTCGTGCTTGGCCGGCTCCGCCTTCTTGGCCTCTTCCTTCTGCATCGGCTTGGCCTCGGCCGGCTTGCTCGCAGGCTTGGCCTCTTCCTTCTTCATCGGCTTGGCTTCCGCCGGCTTGGCGGCGGGCGCGGCGGCCTGCGGGGTGGCCTGCGGGGTGGCGGCGAGGGCCTGGGCGCCGAACACCAGCAGCGAGGCCAGCAGGGCGGAACGCAGGATCTGTTTCATGGCAGGGCTCCGGTCGGAGTGGGTGGATGGCCGGCGCATTAGGCCGGGCGCCGGTTTGCCGCGGGGTGACGGCGACATGACAGCCGCGTCATCCGATGCCGGGCAACGCAGCAATGCCGACGCGACGGCCACGGCGCGCGTGCGCATGCCATCATCTGCCGCCGTCCGCCCTGCCCGCCGAGCCGCCGATGTCCGCACCCGCCCCTGCCCCGTCCCGCCGCCGCTGGCTGTGGTGGCTGCTGGCCCCGATCGCCCTGGTCGCGCTGCTGCTGGCGGTGCTGGCCTGGCTGCTGACCGGCAGCCTGGCCCGGCTGGACGGCCGGATCGCCCTGCCCGGGCTGGCGGCGCCGGCCACGGTCGAACGCGATGCGCTCGGGATCGCCACCGTGGACGCCGCCAGCGCCGCCGACGCCATGCGCGCGCTCGGCTACGTGCATGCGCAGGAGCGCTATTTCGAGATGGACCTGTCGCGCCGGCTGGCCGCCGGCGAGCTGGCCGAACTGGTCGGTAGCAAGGCGCTGGAGGCCGACCGCAAGCACCGGGTGCACCGCCTGCGCGCGCGGGTGGCGGCGGATCTGGCGCGCATGGACGGGGAGGAGCGCGCGCTGCTGGACGCCTACGTGGCCGGCGTCAATGCCGGCCTGGCCGCCCTGCGGGTGCGGCCATGGCCCTACCTGCTGCTGCGGCAGGCGCCGCGGCCGTGGACCGCGGCCGACAGCCTGCTGGTCGGCATGGCGATGTACTTCGACCTGCAGGATGCCGAGGGCAAGGACAGCCTCGCCCTGTGGCGGATGCGCCCGCACCTGCCGCCCGCGCTGTACGCGCTGCTGACCCGCGACGGCACCGCCTGGGACGCGCCCTTGTTCGGCCCGCCGCGCGGCAACGCCGTGCTGCCGGAGGCGGCCACGCTCGACCTGCGCGCCCTACCCGCGCCGCCGCGCGCGCCGGCGCAGGCCGCGACCGCCGCCATCGCGGCGCCAGAACCCGCCTCGGTGGTCGGCAGCAACAACTTCGCCGTCTCCGCGCGCGCCACCGCCGATGGCCGCGCGATCGTCGAGGACGACATGCACCTGACCCTGCGCGCGCCGAACATCTGGTTCCGCGCGCGCCTGCGCTACCCCGACCCCAAGGCGCCCGGCGGGCGGGTCGACATGACCGGCTTCAGCCTGCCGGGGCTGCCGGCGATCGTGGTCGGCAGCACCGGGCACATCGCCTGGGGCTTCACCAACAGCTACATCGACACCGCCGACTGGCTGCGCCTGCGCCCGTGCGGCGCGCGGCCGCAGCCCGGCTGCACGCCGGTGCAGGTGCACACCGAGGTGATCAAGGTCGCCGGCGGCGCGGCGGAACGCCTGGAGGTCGAGGAGACCGCGTGGGGCCCGATCCTGCACCGCGAGCCGGACGGCCACGCGCTGGCGCTGCGCTGGGTGGCGCACCTGCCCGGCGCGCTCAACCTGCATCTGCTGGACTTCACCCGCGCCAGCTCGGTGGAGGACGCCCTGCGCGCGGGCGACCGCATCGCGATCCCGACCCAGAACCTGATGCTGGCCGACCGCGGCGGGCGCATCGGCTGGCGCCTGCTCGGCCCGATCCCGCAGCGCGGCCCGGGCTGGGACCCGGCGCACCTGGTCGAGGAAGCCAGCGCGCAGCCGGCCTGCGCGCCGTGGCCGATCGCGACCGACCGCGCGCCGCAGCTGTACGACCCGCCGGACGGCCGGCTGTGGACCGCCAACAACCGCACCCTGGACGGCGCGGCGCTGGCCTATGTCGGCGACGGCGGCTACGACCTCGGCGCGCGCGCGCGCCAGATCCGCGACGACCTGTTCGCGCGCCCCACCCTGGACGAGCGCGCGCTGCTCGCGATCGCGCTGGACGACCGCAGCCTGTTCCTCGATCCCTGGCGCGCCTTCCTGCAGGCGCAGGCGGCGCGCCAGCGCACCCCGGCGCTGCAGGCGCTGGCCGCCGCCAGCGCCGACTGGCCCGGGCGCGCCGCGGTGGACTCGGCCGGCTACCGGATCGTGCGCGCGTGGCGGCTGGCGGTGGTGGAGCGGATCGCGCGCGGGCTGTCCGCGCCGGCGCTGGCCGCGCTCGGCCCGGACTTCGCCCTGCCCAAGTTCCGCCAGCTCGAGGGCGTGGCCTGGCCGCTGCTGCAGCAGCAGCCGGCGCACCTGCTGCCGCGCGCCTGGCCGAGCTGGGCGGCGCTGTTCGAGGATGCCGCCGCCGAGGTCCAGCGCGACCTCGGCCGCCACGGCCCGTTGCCGCAGCGGACCTGGGGCGAGCGCAACACCGCGCACATCTGCCACCCGTTGGCGGCGGCGCTGCCGGCGCTGGCCGAGCGCGTGCTGTGCATGCCGGCGGTGCCGCTGCCGGGCGACGCCGACATGCCGCGGGTGCAGGCGCCGGCGTTCGGCGCCAGCGAGCGCATGGTGGTCAGCCCGGGGCACGAGGCCGACGGCATCACCCACATGCCCGGCGGGCAGAGCGGGCACCCGCTGTCGCCGTTCTGGGGCGCGGGCGAGGCGGGGTGGGCCGCGGGCGAGCCGACCCCGTTCCTGCCCGGCGCCGCCCGCCACCGCCTGCAGCTGCAGCCGCGCTGAGCGCGGCGGCCGCTCAGGCCGCCACGTGCACGTCGCGCACCGCGCGCCCGGACGGATCCGCGGCGGCGGCGAACGCCGCGTCCCAGGCGATCGCCGCCGGCGAGGAGCAGGCGATCGACTTGCCGCCGGGCACGCTGCGCGCGCAGGCCTCGCCCGGGAACTGCTGTTCGAACAAGCTGCGGTACCAGTAGGCCTCCTTGGTCTGCGGCGGGTTGATCGGGAAGCGCTCCTCCGCGGCGGCCAGTTCGGCGTCGCTGACCCGCTGCTCGGCATGCGCCTTGAGCCCGTCGATCCAGCCGTAGCCGACGCCGTCGCTGAACTGCTCCTTCTGCCGCCACAGGATTTCCTCCGGCAGCGCGCCGGCGAAGGCCTCGCGCAGCACCGCCTTCTCGATCCGCCGGCGTCCGTCCGCGCCGCTGCCCGCCATCTTGTGGGCGGCGTCCATGCGCATCGCGGTGTCGATGAACTCCACGTCCAGAAAGGGCACCCGCGCCTCCACGCCCCAGGCCATCATCGCCTTGTTCGCGCGCAGGCAGTCGTACTGGTGCAGGGCATCCAGCTTGCGCACCAGCTCCTCGTGGAAGGCGCGCGCGTCCGGCGCCTTGTGGAAGTAGAGGTAGCCGCCGAACAGCTCGTCGCTGCCCTCGCCGGAGAGCACCATCTTGACCCCCATCGCCTTGATCCGGCGCGCGAGCAGGAACATCGGGGTGGACGCGCGGATGGTGGTGACGTCGTAGGTCTCGACGTGGCGGATCACCTCCGGGATCGCGTCCAGCCCCTCGGCGAAGGTGTAGGTGAAGCCGTGGTGGACGGTGCCGAGCGCGTCCGCCGCGCGCTGGGCGGCGGCCAGGTCGGGCGAGCCCGGCAGCCCGATCGCGAAGCTGTGCAGGCGCGGCCACCAGGCCTCGCCGCGGTCGTCGTCCTCGATCCGGCGGCGCGCGAAGCGCGCGGCGCAGGCGGCCACCAGCGAGGAGTCCAGCCCGCCCGAGAGCAGCACCCCGTAGGGCACGTCGCTCATCAGCTGGCGGTGCACCGCGCGCTCCAGCGCCTGGCGCAGCTCCGCGCGGTCGGGGGCGACTCCCTGCACCGCGTCGTAGTCGCGCCACGCGCGCCGGTACCAGCGCTGCGGCGCCTCGCCGGCGGCGCTGTCATACACATGCCCCGGCGGGAACAGCGCCGCGTCCGCGCACACGTCGGCGATCGCCTTCAACTCGGAGGCGACCCACAGCCGCCCGGCGTCGTCATGGCCCCAGTACAGCGGGCAGATGCCCATGTGGTCGCGCGCGATCAGCAGGCGCTGCGCCGCGGCGTCCCACAGCAGGAAGGCGAAGATGCCGTTGAGCCGCGCCAGCCACTGCGCCGGCGCCTCGCCGTCGCGGTACAGGGCGTTGATCACCTCGCAGTCGGAGCCGGTCTGGAACGCATACGGATGCGCCAGCCGGCGCTCGAGGTCGCGATGGTTGTAGATCTCGCCGTTCACCGCCAGCACCAGCGCGCCGTCGGCGGACACGATCGGCTGCGCGCCGCCGGCCGGGTCCACGATCGCCAGCCGCTCGTGCACCAGCAGCGCCGCCGACTCCGCGTGCACCCCGCTCCAGTCGGGGCCGCGGTGGCGCTGGCGCGCGGAATGGGCCAGCGCCTGCGCGCGCAGCGGGCGCAGGTCGGCGCCGGGGCGCAGGTCGAACAGTCCGAGAATCGAGCACATGGGCGGCAGTCCTGTCGGGGTGGGAGGTGGAAGGCGTAAACCGGGGGGGGCGAAAACGCGCGAGCCCGCACGGGGGGGTGCGGGCTCGTCGGGGGATCAGCGTGGGGAATGCGCGCTAATCGCCGGCCCGCGGGAGGCAGGCGTTATTGCGATTGGCATTCGCGCGGAGGCGGGTCACGGCGCGATCCTGCCAGCCGCGCGCGGCCGCTGGCAAGCGTCGGTTGCGCGCGCAAGCATCAGCCGGCCGCGGCCTGCAGCGCGCGCGCCACGTCCTCCAGCAGGTCGGGCGCGTCCTCCAGCCCGGCCGACAGCCGCACCAAGCCCTCGCCAATGCCGGCGGCGGCGCGCTCCTCCGGGGTGTAGGTGGAATGGGTCATGCTCGCCGGGTGCTGCGCCAGCGACTCGGCATCGCCGAGGCTGACCGCGCACGCCACCAGCTGCAGCGCGTCGATGAAGCGCCGCCCGGCCGCGACCCCGCCGTGCAGTTCGAACGCCAGCATCCCGCCGGGCTGGCGCATCTGGCGCGCGGCCAGGGCATGGAACGGATCGTCCGCCAGCCCCGGGTAGTACACCCGCGCCACCGCCGGGTGCCCGTGCAGCAGCCCGGCCAGCGCGCGCGCGTTGGCACAGTGGCGGTCCATGCGCAGGGCCAGGGTCTTCAGCCCGCGCAGCAGCAGGCTGGCATCCGCCGGCGAGAGCACCGCCCCGGTCATGTCCTTGAGCCCCTGCAGGCGCACCTGCGCGGCCAGCTCCGCATCGCGCGCCACCATCACCCCGGCGGTGGCGTCGCCGTGCCCGGACAGGTACTTGGTGGCCGAATGCAGCACCACGTCGGCGCCCAGCGCCAGCGGCTGCTGCAGGTAGGGCGTGGCGTAGGTGTTGTCGACCGCGACCAGCGCGCCCGCGGCGTGCGCCGCGGCGGCCACCGCGGCGATGTCGATCAGGCGCATGTTCGGGTTGGCCGGCGATTCCAGGTACACCAGCCGCGGCCGTTCGCGCAGGCCGTCGGCCAGCGCCGCCGGGTCGGTCATGTCGACCTGGCGCACGCGCACTCCGAACTGGCCGATCCCGTGGTGCAGGAAGGCGAAGGTGCAGCCGTACAGGGTGCGGTCGGCCAGGATGAGATCGCCCGGGCGCAGCAGCGTCCACAGGGTGCTGGTGATCGCGCCCATGCCGGAGCCGAACGCGACCGCGGCGGCGCCGCCCTCCAGCGCCGCCATCCGCGCCTCGAACAGGGCCAGGGTCGGGTTGCCGATGCGGGTATAGACATAGCCCGGCCCCTCGCCGGCGAACGCGCGCGCCGCCGCCTCCGCGCCGGGAAAGGCGAAGGTCGCGCTGTGGTAGGTCGGCGGCACCAGCGCCCCGTGGTGCGCCTGCGGGTCGTAGCCGTGGTGGATGGCGAGCGTGGAGAAGCCGGACATGGCGGGCCAGCGGGTCGGGAGGAGGCCACCAGCCTAGTCCGGCCGCCGCGGAAGAGGCTTGCAATGCTTGCCCTGCGATGGGGGTTCGCAGGCAGGTTTTTGCCTTGAACCGGCGGATCGGGGATGATCTTTCGATGGACGCCCCGCTCGACCGCACCGACCGCCGCCTCTTGGCCGCCTTGCAGGACGATGCCCGCCTGACCGTGGCGGAGCTGGCTGAGCGGGTCGCGCTGTCGCCCTCGCCGTGCTGGCGGCGGGTGCGCCGGTTGGAGCAGGCCGGGGTGATCAGCGGCTACCACGCGCGGCTGGACGCCGGCCGCCTGGGCCTGGGCATCACCGCCTTCGTCAGCGTGGTGATGGGCAGCCACACCCGCGAGGTCGCGCGTGCGTTCGAGGCCGCGGTGCAGGACATCCCGGAGGTGATCGCCTGCCACAACGTGTCCGGCGAGTACGACTTCCTGCTCGAGGTGGTGGCGCCGGACCTGGCCGCCTACGGCGAATTCGCGCGCAGCGTGCTGCAGGCGCTGCCGGGGGTGCGCGCGCTGCACTCGAGCTTCGCCCTGAAGCCGATCAAGACCGCGCGCCGGCTGCCGATCCCCGGCGCCTAAGCCTCAGCCGAGCAGCAGGCGCTCGACCAGCGTGGCGTACAGCGCGGGCAGGCGCTCGAGGTCGGCCACCCGCACGTGTTCGTCGACCTGGTGGATGCTGGCGTTGACCGGGCCGATCTCGACGCACTGCGCGCCCAGCGGGGCGATGAAGCGCGCGTCGGAGGTGCCGCCGCCGGTGCTCTCCTCCGGCGGGTGGCCGGCGAACCCGGCGAGCACCGCGCGCGCGACCGCGCGCAGGCGACCTTCCGGGGTGTAGAACGGCTCGCCGCCGCGGTGCCAGTGCAGGGCGTAGTCCAGCCCGTGCGCGCGCAGCACCGCCTCGCATTCGGCTTCCAGCTGCTCCGCGCGCCAGTGCGGGTTGTAGCGAAGGTTGAACAGCACCGCGAGTTCGCCTGGGATCACGTTGTTGGCACCGGTGCCGGCGTGCACGTTGCTGATCTGCAGGCTGGTCGGCGGGAACGATTCGTAGCCGTCGTCCCAGCGCCGGGCGGCCAGTTCCGCCAGCGCCGGCAGGGCCTGGTGGATCGGGTTGCGCGCCTTCTCCGGATAGGCCACGTGGCCCTGGATGCCGCGCACCGTCAGCGTGGCCGACAGCGTGCCGCGGCGGCCGACCCGCAGCAGGTCGCCCAGCATCTGCTTCGAGGACGGCTCGCCGGTGATGCACCAGTCGATGCGCTGGCCGCGTTCGCGCAGCACCTGCGCGACCTTGCGCACGCCGTCGATGGCCTCGCCCTCCTCGTCCGAGGTCAACAGCAGCGCGACTGTGCCCGGATGCGCCGGATGCGCGGCGACGAAGCGCTCCAGCGCCACCACGAAGGCCGCCACGCTGCCCTTCATGTCGGCGGCGCCGCGCCCGTACAGGCGGCCATCGCGCACTTCGGGAACGAACGGATCGCTGGCCCAGGCCGCGCGCGGGCCGGGCGGCACCACGTCGGTGTGGCCCAGCAGCAGCAGCACCGGGCCGCCGCGGCCGTGGCTCGCCCAGAGGTTGTCCACCGCCCCGAAACGCAAGTGTTCGACCGCGAACCCCGCAGCCTGCAGGCGCTGCGCGATCAACGCCTGGCAGCCGGCATCCTCCGGCGTCACCGACGGCCGCGCGATGAGGTCCTGTGCCAGCGCCACGACCTCGCTCATGTTTTGCTCCTGTCCGCTGCAGACCGGGCGTGCCGTCGCGCGTTGCGCGACGGCTGCCAGATCGCCATCAGTGCGGCGCCGATCAAGGCCCCGAAAAAGGCGACCCGCAGCTCCGGGCCGATGGTGTCGTGCCAGCCGAACAGCCATTCGCCGCCGGCCAGGGCCAGGAAGAAGCCCGCCACCGCACCTGCGCATGCGCCGAACACGCCTGCCGCGAGAATACGCAGCGCCGCCATCATCCGATCCCGAACAGCTTCTTGAAGCCGTTGTCGGAAAAGCCCTGCGCGATGCGGCCATCGTCCAGCACCACCACCGGGCGCCGAATCAGCTGCGGGTATTCACGCAGCAAGAGCTTCCATTCGGCATCGCTGCCGGGGGTCTTGCGGTGGGCGGGCAGCTGGCGCCAGGTGGTCGAGGACTTGTTGACGAGCGCGTCCCAGCCGCCGGCCGCATCCCGCCAGGCCAGCAGGGTCTCCGCCGGCTGCGGCTGCTCGCGGTAGTCCACGAACGCATGCGCCACGTCGAAGCGCTTGAGCCAGTTCTGCGCCTTCTTGCAGGTGTCGCAGGTCTTCAGTCCGTACAGGGTGACCATGTCCGCGCTCACTGGGCCAGCCCGCGCAGCAGCTCGTTGATCGAGGTCTTGCTGCGGGTGCGCGCGTCGACCTGCTTGACGATCACCGCGCAGTACAGGGAATGGCTGCCGTCGGCCGCCGGCAGCGAACCGGACACCACCACGCTGTAGGGCGGCACCCGCCCGTAGCCGATCTCGCCGGTCATGCGGTTGTAGATGCGCGTGCTCTGGCCGAGGAACACGCCCATCCCGATCACGCTGTGGTGGCCGACTACCACGCCCTCCACGATCTCCGAGCGCGCGCCGATGAAGCAGTGGTCCTCGATGATGGTCGGGCTGGCCTGCAGCGGCTCCAGCACGCCGCCGATGCCGACCCCGCCGGACAGGTGGCAGCCCTTGCCGATCTGCGCGCAGCTGCCGACCGTGGCCCAGGTGTCGACCATGGTGCCCTCGCCGACGTAGGCGCCGATGTTGACGAAGCTGGGCATCAGCACCACGTCCTTGCCGATGTGGCTGCCGGCGCGCACCACCGCGCCCGGCACCACGCGCGCGCCGAGCTTGCGGAAGTCGGCCTCGTCGAAACCCGCGAAGCGCGCCGGCACCTTGTCCCAGAATGGCGCCGGCTCGGCCTCGATCAGCTCCATCTCCTGGGTGCGGAAGTACAGCAGCACCGCCTTCTTCAGCCATTCGTTGACGCGCCAGCCGCCGTCGCCGTCCGGCTCGGCGACCCGCCAGCGGCCTTGCTCGAGGCCGGCGATCACGCGCTCCACCGCCGGGCGGGTGGCGTGCTCGATCTCCTCCGGGGTCAGCATGGCGCGCCGCTCCCAGGCGCTGTCGATCAGCGCGCGCAGCGCCTCCGCCTCGCTGGCGCGGGCGCCGCCGCGGCGGCCTCCGGCGGGGCGCGTGGCGGTGTCGTGGGCGTCGGCAGTGGGGGTCTGGTCCTTGTCCTTGCGGGTTCTCACGTGGGGTCTCCGTCGATGACGGCCAGCAGGGCCCGGCGCAGGGCCTGCCGGCGCGATTCGTCGCGCAGCGGCGCGTCGTGCTGGTCGCTGATCTGGAACAGGTCCTCGGCGCGCTCGCCGAAGGTGGCGATGCGCGCATCGTGCACGCGCAGGCCGGCCTCGCGCAGCACCCGGCTGATGTCGGCCAGCAGGCCCGGGCGGTCGGTGCACACCAGCGACAGCTGGGTGCGGCCCTGCTCGGCATCGCCGAATTCGATCCGCGGCGCGATCCGGAAGTGCTTGAGGTGGCGCGGCGGGGCGCGCCGCGCCGGGCGCACGCGGTCGAGGTCGGCGCCGGCGAGCACCTCGCGCAGGCGCTGCGCCACCGCCTCCGGGTCCTGCCCGCGCTGGCCGTCGGCCGGCACCAGCTCGAAGCTGTCGACCACGGTCCCGCCCGGCGCATCCAACAGGCGCGCGCGCTGGATCGCCAGGCCCAGGCGGTCGAGGGTGGCCACGATCGCGGCGAACAGGCCGTCGCGGTCGGGGGCGCGCACGAACACCTCCAGCGCGCCGGACTGCGCGGCGAGCGCGCGCGCGGCGACCCGCAGTTCGCCAGGGGCGGCCCCGCGCAGTTGCAGCGCCTGCCAGGCCACCGCCTCGGCGCGGCTGCGCATGAACACCTGCGCCGGCAACAGCGCCAGCAGCCGGCGCTGCTCGTCCTCCCCCACTCCGGCCGCGGCCAGCGCGGCGCGGGCGGCGGCGCGCACCTCGGCGGCGCGCTCCGCGGCGGCCACCGGGTGCTCCAGCCCGCGCCGCAGCGCTTGCCGGGTCGCGTTGTACAGGTCCGCCAGCAGGCGGTCCTTCCACGCGTTCCACAGCTTGGGCGAGGTGCCGGCGATGTCGGCGCAGGTCAGCAGGTAGAGCAGGTCCAGCCGCTCGCGGTCGCCGACCTGGGCGGCGAAGCGGTGGATCACGTCGGGGTCGGCGATGTCCTGCTTCTGCGCGGTCATCGACATCAGCAGGTGCTTCTGCACCAGCCAGGCCACCAGCGCGGTGTCGGCCGGGGACAGCCCGTGCGCGGCGCAGAACGCGCGCGCGTCCACCGCGCCCAGCTCGGAATGGTCGCCGCCGCGGCCCTTGGCGATGTCGTGGAACAGCCCCGCCAGCAGCAGCAGCTCCGGCTTGCGCAGCCGCGGCCACACGTCGTGCGCGATCGAGAAGCGCGGATCCGGCTGGCCGCCGGCGAAGCCCTCCAGGTTGCGCAGCACCATCAGGGTGTGCTGGTCCACGGTGTAGACGTGGAACAGGTCGAACTGCATGCGCCCGCTGACCCGCGCGAACGCCGGGATCCAGCGCCCGAGCACGCCCAGGCGCGCCATCCGCTCCAGCGTGCGCACCGGCTGCGGCCCGCGCAGCAGGTCCATGAAGCGCGCGCGCAGCGCCGCCGGCGCGGCCTCGTAAGCCGGGATCTCCGGCAGCAGCTGCGCCAGCGCGCGTGCAGTCTGGGTGTGCAGGCCGCGCAGGCCGGGATCGGCCGCCCACGCCGCGAACAGGGCAAACACGTGTGCCGGGTCCGCGGCCAGCCAGTCCGGCCGGCGCACCGCGAGGTAACCGCGCCGGCGCTCGAAGTCGGCGTCGATCGGCTCCGGCGCCGTGCTGCCCTCGAAATGCTCCTCGAACCGCTGCAGCAGGCGCTCGTCGATCCGGCGCACCACCGCGGCGCTGCAGTAGAACGCCTGCATCATCTGCTCCACGCCCAGCGCATCGGCGTCGTCGCGGTAGCCCAGGCGCGCGGCCAGCGCCTTCTGGTGGTCGAAGCGCAGGCGCTCCTCGCGGCGCCCGGCCACCAGGTGCAGGCCGAAGCGCAGCCGCATCAGCAGCTGGCGCTCGCGCTCCAGCGCCTGCGCCTCGTCCGCCCCGAGGTGGCCGAGTGCGACCAGCGGCCCCAGCTCGCGCACGCCGAAACTGCGCAGCGCCAGCCAGCCCAGGGTGTGCAGGTCGCGCAGCCCACCCGGGCCGTCCTTCAGGTTGGGCTCGAGGTTGTCGGAGGTGTCGCCGAAGCGCGCGTGGCGCAGGCGCTGCTCCTCGCGCTTGGCGAGGAAGAAGTCGCGCGCCGGCCACACCCGCTCCGGCGCGATCGCCGCCTGCAGGGCCGCGACTGCGGCGGCGTCCGCCTGCAGCGGGCGCGCCTCCAGCAGCGCGGTCAGCACGGTCTGGTCGGCGGCCGCGGCGGTGCATTCCTGCGCCGAGCGCAGCGCCTGGCTGGCGGCCAGCCCGGCATCCCACAGCAGCGCGTGCAGGCGCGCCAGCGCCCCGGCCTGCGCCCGCTGCGCCGGCGCTTCGGCCAGCACCAGCAGGTCGACGTCGGATTGCGGGTACAACTCGCCGCGGCCGTAGCCGCCGACCGCGAACAGCGCCAGTCCGGCCTCGCCGTCCGGCAGGCAGCGCCGCCAGGCACCGGCGACGATTGCATCCACCGTGCGTGCGCGCAGCGCGACCAGGCGCTCCACCGGCTCGCCGGCGTCGAACCGGCGCGCCAGCCGCGCGTCGGCCTGGGCCAGGGTCTCGCGCGCCTGCGCCGCCCACGCGGCATCGCCGTCGGTCCCGGCGGGAAGGGCGGCGGCCGCGGCGGGGACGGCGTCCGCCTGCATGCTCACAACTCGTTGTCGTCGCCGGGCAGGCGGGTCAGGATCTCCACCCCGTCGCGGGTGACCGCCACGGTGTGCTCCCACTGCGCCGACAGCTTGCGGTCCTTGGTGACCACCGTCCAGCCGTCCGGCAGCAGGCGGGTGTGCCGGCTGCCCTCGTTGATCATCGGCTCGATGGTGAAGGTCATGCCCTCCTGCAGCACCAGGCCCTCGCCCGGGCGGCCGTAGTGCAGCACCTGCGGGTCGTCGTGGTAGACCTTGCCGATGCCGTGCCCGCAGTACTCGCGCACCACGCTGAAGCGCTGCGATTCGGCGTAGCTCTGGATGGCGTGGCCGACATCGCCCAGGGTCGCGCCGGGACGCACCGCGCGGATGCCGCGGAACATCGCCTCGCGAGTGACCTCGACCAGCCGCCGCGCCATCACCGAAGGCGTGCCGACGAAGTACATGCGGCTGGTGTCGCCGTGCCAGCCGTCCTTGATCACGGTCACGTCGATGTTGAGGATGTCGCCCTCGCGCAGCACCTTGCTCGGGCTGGGGATGCCGTGGCAGATCACGTTGTTGACCGAGGTGCACACGGTCTTGGGGTAGCCGCGGTAGCCGACATTGGCCGGGATCGCGCCCTGCACGTTCACGATGTGGTCGTGGCAGATGCGGTCCAGCTCCTCGGTGGTGACCCCCGGCTTCACGTACGGCGCGACCACCTGCAGCACCTCGGCGGCCAGGCGGCCGGCTTCGCGCATCTTCTCGATCTCGGCCGGGGTCTTCAGGTGGATGTTCATGCGCCGATTATCGCGCATTTGCCCGCGCCCGGGGCCGCGGCTATACTTCACAAGCTTTTTAGCCGCCACGCCGGGCGCACCGGCGAATCCACACCCACCGGCAACCCCTGCTCCGGGGTGCCTGCGCAAGCAGGTTCGGCAGCAGTGACGGTGGGGAGGCCCAACCCCGGAACCTGCGCCCGCCCGCGCGGACGCACCGCCCATGCCCGGCGGCCGGTTCCCCTTCCGGAGACATGCAATGCCCCAGATCACCATGCGCCAGATGCTGGAAGCCGGCGTCCACTTCGGCCACCAGACCCGCTACTGGAACCCGAAGATGGCCCCGTACATCTTCGGCGCGCGCGGCAAGATCCACATCATCAACCTCGAGAAGACCGTCCCGCTGTTCAACGACGCGATGAACTTCATCAGCGGCGTGGCCCAGAAGCGCGGCATCGTGCTGTTCGTCGGCACCAAGCGCAGCGCGCGCGACGCGATCAAGGAAGAGGCCGAGCGCTGCGGCATGCCGTACATGACCCAGCGCTGGCTGGGCGGCACCCTGACCAACTTCGCCACCGTGAAGAAGTCGGTCGCGCGCCTGAAGGAGCTGGAGGCCGCCGAGACCGACGGCACCTTCCAGAAGCTGGTCAAGCACGAGGTGATGGCGCTGCGCCGCGAGCGCGAGAAGCTCGAGGCCAGCCTCGGCGGCATCAAGGACATGCAGCGCCTGCCCGACGCGCTGTTCGTGATCGACATCGGCCACGAGGACATCGCGGTCAAGGAAGCCAAGAAGCTGGGCATCCCGGTGGTGGCGGTGGTCGACACCAACTACGACCCGGCGCTGGTGGACTACGCCATCCCGGGCAATGACGACGCCATCCGCGCGGTGCAGCTGTACGCCCGCGCCGCCGCCGACGCGGTGCTGGAGGGCAAGGCCGCGGCGCCGTCCGCCGCGGTGGTGCGCGAGGACGAGTTCGTCGCCGTGGCCGAGGCCGCCGAGGGCGAGGACAAGAAGCCCGCGCGCCGCGCCCGCAAGGCCGACTGACGCGGCTTCATGCCGCGGTCACGCGGCCGCGCGATCCTGCGCGGCCGCGCCATCCACCCCCAGGCCGGCGCTGCCGGGCGCCGCTCGGCGCCGCCACGTCGGCCCACCACACCCCGAGGTCACCCATGGCAGAGATCACCGCTTCCCTGGTCAAGGAACTGCGCGAGCGCACCGGCGCCGGCATGATGGAATGCAAGAAGGCGCTCACCCAGAACGACGGCGACATCGACGCCGCCGCCGAATGGCTGCGCAAGCAGGGCCTGGCCAAGGCCGACAAGAAGGCCAGCCGCGTCGCCGCCGAGGGCCGCATCGCGCTGGCCCAGGACGGCGGCAAGGCGGTGCTGGTCGAGGTCAACTCCGAGACCGACTTCGTCGCCAACGATGCCAACTTCAAGGCCTTCGCCGACGCGGTGGCGCAGGCCGCGCTCAGCTCCGGCGCGGGCGACGTCGAGGCCCTGAAGGCCGCCACGCTGGCCAGCGGCGAGAGCGTCGAGGAAGGCCGCGCGGCCGCGGTCGCCAAGCTCGGCGAGAACATCCAGGTGCGCCGCCTGGTCCGCATCGACAGCGCCCACAACGTGGCCGCCTACGTGCACGGCGGCAAGATCGGCGTGCTGGTCGAGGTCGCCGGCGGCGACGCCGACTTCGCGCGCGGGGTGGCCATGCACGTGGCCGCCATGAACCCGCCCTACAACAAGCAGGCGGACGTGCCGGCCGAGTTCATCGCCAAGGAGAAGGAGATCGAGCTGGCGAAGATGAGCGAGAAGGACCGCGCCAAGCCGGCCGAGATCCTGGAGAAGATCATCAGCGGCAAGCTGGCCAAGATCGTCAACGAGGTCAGCCTGTACGGCCAGCCGTACGTGCTCAACACCGACCAGACCGTGGAGCAGGCGGCCAAGGCCGCCGGCGCCGACGTGCTCGGCTTCACCCGTCTGGTGGTCGGCGAGGGCATCGAAAAGCCGGTCGAGGACTACGCCGCGGAAGTGGCCAAGGCCATGCAGGTCTGACCCTTCGGGCGATAGCGCAAGACACCCGGGAAAACCCGCCGCGAGGCGGGTTTTTCCGTTCCGCCGCAGCGCCGCGACTGCCGCGCCGGCGGGCTTCCGCTAGAATTTCGCCGTTTGCCAGCCGGAGCCCGCCATGTCCGCCCTCGCCTACCGCCGCGTCCTGCTCAAACTGTCCGGCGAGGCGCTGATGGGGGAGGAGGACTACGGCATCGATCCCAAGGTGCTTGATCGCCTCGCGCGCGAGGTGATCGAGGCGCGCGAGGCCGGCGCCGAGATCGCGCTGGTGATCGGCGGCGGCAACATCTTCCGCGGCGCCGGGCTGGCGGCCGCCGGCATGGACCGCGTCACCGGCGACCAGATGGGCATGCTGGCCACCGTGATCAATGCGCTGGCGATGCAGGACGCGCTGGAGAAGCTCGGCGCCAAGTGCCGGGTGATGAGCGCGATCAAGATCAACGACGTGTGCGAGGACTACATCCGCCGCCGCGCCGTGCGCCACCTCGAGAAGGGCCGGATCACCATCTTCGCGGCCGGCACCGGCAACCCGTTCTTCACCACCGACTCCGGCGCCGCGCTGCGCGCGATCGAGATCGGCGCCGACCTGCTGCTGAAGGCGACCAAGGTGGACGGGGTGTACGACAAGGACCCCAAGAAGCATGCAGACGCCGTCCGCTTCGACGCGCTGCGCTACGACGAGGTGATCGCGCGCGACCTGCAGGTGATGGACACCGCCGCGTTCGCGCTCTGCCGCGACGCCGGGCTGCCGCTGCGGATCTTCGACATGGCCCAGCCCGGGGTGCTGCTGCGGATCCTGCGCGGCGAGCCGGTCGGCACCCTGGTCCACGCCGGCTGAGCGCCCCGCCGCCACGACGCCCGCCGCCGTAATAGTGTCCGCGCGCGGCGCATGGCAGGCTGCGCGCATGCACGGCCACCACCACGCCCACGACGCGACCCGCGCCTTCGCCTGGGTCACCCTGCTCAACCTCGCCTACACCGCGGTCGAGGCCGGCTACGGCTTCGCCACCGGGTCGCTGGCGCTGCTGTCGGACGCGCTGCACAACGCCGGCGATGTGCTCGGCCTCGGTCTGGCCTGGGCCGCCGCGGCGCTCGCCCAGCGCGCGCCGACCGCCCGCCACACCTACGGCTGGCGGCGCGCGACCCTGCTCGCCCCGCTCGCCAATGCGGTGGTGCTGGTCGGCTTCTCCGGCGCCCTCGGGTGGGAGGCGCTGCGCCGCTTCGCCGCGCCGCCGCAGGTGCCCGGCGCCACGGTGATGGTGGTGGCCGCGATCGGGATCGCGGTCAATCTCGGCGCCGCCTGGCTGGTGCGCGACGGCCACGCCCACGACCTCAACCGGCGCGCCGCGTTCCTGCACCTGGTGGCCGACGCCGCGGTGTCGCTGGCGGCGGTGCTGGCCGGCGCCGGCATCCACTGGCTGGGCTGGGAATGGCTGGATCCGGCGACCGCGCTGCTGGTCGCGCTGGTGGTCGCGGCCGGATCGTTCGGCCTGCTGCGCGACGCCTTCGCGGCCGCGATGGACGCGGTGCCGCGCCACCTCGACCGCGGCGAGGTCGAACGCTGGCTGCTGGCGCAGCCGGGCGTGCGCCAGGCCCACCACCTGCACATCTGGTCGCTGGGCACCGGCGAGATCGCGCTGACCGCGCACTTGGTGCGCGAGGACGCCGGCGACCACGACGCCTTTCTCGACCGCCTGGCCGAGGAACTGGACGCACGCTTCGGCATCAATCACCCGACCATCCAGATCGAGCGCGGCGGCGACTGTGCCCACGACTGCATCCAGCGCGCCCCGCACGGGCGCGCGCACGACCATGCCCATGCGCACGCCCACCCGCATCCCCACGCGGGAGGCCAGCACCGGCACTGAGGCGCGGCCCGGCTCGCATATAATCCCGGGGTTGCCCCATTCCCGGAGCCCGTCGATGCTGAACGAGATCAAGAAGGACGCGCAGGCGCGGATGGCCAAGAGCGTCGAGGCGCTGCGCCACAACCTGGTCAAGGTCCGCACCGGCCGCGCCAGCACCGGCCTGGTCGATACCATCAAGGTCAACTACTACGGCGCGGACATGCCGCTGTCGCAGGTCGCCAGCGTGTCGGTGGCCGACGCCCGCTCGATCACCATCACCCCGTGGGAGAAGCAGATGGTCGGCGCGATCGAGAAGGCGATCCTCGCCTCCGACCTCGGCCTCACCCCGAACACCGCCGGCACCGTGATCCGCCTGAACCTGCCGCCGCTGACCGAGGAGCGCCGGCGCGAGCTGGCCAAGGTGGTGCACCACGAGGGCGAGGACGCCAAGGTGGCGATCCGCAACATCCGCCGCGACGCCAACCACCACGTCAAGGAACTGCTGAAGGACAAGCAGATCACCGAGGACGAGGCGGCGCGCTGCGAGCAGGACATCCAGAAGCTGACCGACGCCGCCATCAAGGACGTGGACGAGGTGGTCAAGGCCAAGGAAGCCGAGCTGATGGCGGTCTGAACCGCCGCGCCGGCGCCCGCCCATGCCTGCCGCCCGCCGCCGCCCACCGCCGCGCCGCGCGCCCCGGCCCACCCCCGGCCGGCCGCCGCGCGCATGAGCGCCGCCGCGCCGCTGCCGCGGCACATCGCCATCATCATGGACGGCAACGGGCGCTGGGCGCGCCTGCGCCGGCGCCCGCGCCTGGTCGGGCACCGTGCCGGCGCGCGTGCGGTGCGCGCCTGCATCGAGCTGTGCCTGCAGCGCGGCATCCCGGCGCTGACCCTGTTCGCGTTCTCCAGCGAGAACTGGCAGCGCCCGCCGGAGGAAGTACGCGGGCTGATGAAACTGTTCCTCGGCGTGCTCGAGCGCGAGGTGGACGACCTGCATGCGCGCGGGGTGCGGCTGCGCTTCATCGGCGAGCGCGCGCGCTTCGAGCCGGCGATCCGCGCGCGCATGGCCGCCGCGGAGGCCCTGACCGCCGGCAACGCCCGCCTGCAGCTCACCGTCGCCGCCGGCTATGGCGGCCGCCAGGACATCGCGCGCGCCGCGCGCGCGCTGGCCGAACAGGTGGCCGCCGGCCGGCTGCGCCCGGAGCAGATCGACGAGCACCTGCTCGGGACGCAGGTGGCGCTGGCCGACCTGCCGCCACCGGACCTGTTCATCCGCACCGGCGGCGAGCTGCGCATCAGCAATTTCCTGCTGTGGCAGCTGGCCTACACCGAGCTGTGGTTCACCCCGGTGCTGTGGCCGGACGTGGACGCCGCGCTGCTGGAACAGGCGCTGGCCGACTATGCCGGGCGTGAACGCCGCTACGGCCTGACCAGCGAGCAACTGGCGCAGGGCGGCACGGAGCACGCGGCATGACCCGCACCCGCCTGCTGGCAGCGCTGGTGATGGCGCCCGCAGTGATCCTGGCGGTGCTGCTGGCACCGACCCCGCTGCTGGCGGCGCTGGCGGCGGCGGTGTTCCTGATCGCGCTGTGGGAGTGGCTGCGTCTGGCCGAAATCAGCGACACCCTCGCCCGCACCGCCCTGCTGGCCTGCAACGTCGCGCTGATGGCGGCCCTGGCCTGGGGCTCGCGCACCCGCGACGGCGGCAGCCTGGCCCTGCTGCAGCTGGCGGTAGTGATCGGGGTCGGCTGGTGGCTGCTGGCCCTGCTGTGGCTGCGCCATCCCGGCTTCGCCGCCGCCCACGACGGACCGGCGCGGATGGCCAAGCTGGCCGCCGGCAGCCTGGCGGTGATCCCGGCCTGGTGCGCGCTCGCGCTGATCCACGCCACCCCCCCGAACGGCCACCGCTGGCTGCTGCTGGCGCTGTGCCTGGTGTGGGCGGCCGACACCGGCGCCTATTTCGCCGGCCGTCGCTTCGGCGGGCGCTGGTTCGGCGGGCGCCGGCTGGCGCCGCGCATCAGCCCGAACAAGACCCTGGAGGGGCTGGCCGGCGGCCTGCTGCTGGTGCTGCTGGTGGCGCTCGCCGGCGCCCCGCTGGCCGGGGCGAGCGCCACGCAGTTGCCGGCGGTGGCGCTGGTGGCGCTGGCGACCGCGCTCGCGGCGGTGCTCGGTGACCTGTTCGAGAGTCTGCTCAAGCGCCAGGCCGGGGTGAAGGACGCCGGCGACCTGATCCCGGGGCACGGCGGCCTGCTCGACCGTCTCGACAGCGTGCTGGCGGCGCTGCCGGTGTTCGCCCTCGGCAAGGCCTGGCTGGGGTTCTGAGCCATGCAGCGCGTCGCCGTGTTCGGGGCCACCGGTTCGATCGGCACCTCCGCGCTGGACGTGATCGCACGCCACCCGCAGGCGATGCGCGCCAGCGTGCTGGCCGCCGGACGCCAGGTGGAGGCGCTGCTGGCGCTGTGCCGCCGACACCGGCCGGAGCACGCCGTGATCGCAGATCCTGCGGCCTACCCGGCGCTGCGCGACGGCCTGCGCGCCGCCGGGCTCGCCACCGAGGCGCATGCCGGCGATGCCGCGCTGGCCGCGCTGGCCGCCGGGGAGGCCTGCGACACCGTGGTCGCAGCGATCGTCGGCGCCGCCGGGCTGCCCTCCACCCTGGCTGCGGTGCGCGCCGGCAAGCGCGTGCTGCTGGCCAACAAGGAATCGCTGGTGCTGGCCGGCGAGCTGCTGATGCAGGCCGCGCGCGCGGGCGAGGCCACCCTGGTGCCGATCGACAGCGAGCACAACGCGGTGTTCCAGTGCCTGGCCGGGGCCGGCGAGGCGGCCGCGGTCGCGCGCATCACCCTGACCGCCTCCGGCGGCCCGTTCCGCGGCTGGTCGCGCGCGGCGCTGGCCAGCGTCACCCCGGCGCAGGCGGTGGCGCACCCGACCTGGGCGATGGGCCCGAAGATCTCGGTCGATTCGGCCACCCTGATGAACAAGGGGCTGGAGGTGATCGAGGCGCACCACCTGTTCGGCCTGCCCCCGGAGCGGATCGCGGTGCTGGTGCACCCGCAGTCGCTGGTGCACGCGCTGGTGGACTACGTGGACGGCAGCTGCCTGGCCCAGCTCGGGCGGCCGGACATGCGCACTGCGCTGGCGGTCGGGCTCGGCTGGCCGCGCCGGCTGGCCTCCGGGGTGCCGCTGCTGGACCTGCTGGCGCAGGGCGGCCGGCTCGACTTCGAACCCCCGGACACCGAAGCCTTCCCCTGCCTGGCGCTGGCCTATGCCGCGCTGCGCGCGGGCGGCGCCGCGCCCGCGGTGCTCAATGCCGCCAACGAGGAGGCGGTTTCAGCCTTTCTTCAGGGCCGGATCGGTTTCCTGTCCATCCCCGACATCGTCCGCCACGCCCTCGACCACATGCCATCGCATGCCGCCGGCTCGCTGGAGTCGCTGCTGGAGGCCGACGCGCGCGCCCGTGCGCACGCGCGCGCGCGCATCGCCGCCCTGTCCGCCGGAGGCAGCGCATGAGCGGGGTGCTCGGTTCGGTGTGGTGGATGCTGGTCGCGCTCGGGGTGCTGGTCACCTTCCACGAGTTCGGCCATTACTGGGTCGCGCGCCGCTGCGGGGTCAAGGTGCTGCGCTTCTCGATCGGGTTCGGCCGCCCGCTGTGGACGCGGCGCGGGCGCGACGGCACCGAGTACGTGATCGCCGCGATCCCGCTCGGCGGCTACGTGAAGATGCTCGACGAGCGCGAGGCGGAGGTGCCGCCGGAGCAGCGCCCGCTGGCCTTCAACAACAAGCCGGTGTGGCAGCGGATGGCGATCGTGGCCGCCGGCCCGCTGGCCAACCTGGTGCTGGCGGTGGCGCTGCTGTGGGCGATGCTGGTGATCGGCCGCCCCGACCATGCGCCCATCGTCGGCCAGGCCCAGGGCCTGGCGGCGGCGGCCGGGCTGCAGCCCGGCGACCGCCTGCTGGCGGTCGGCACCCGCGCCACCCCGACCTGGAGCGAGGCCGAACTGGCGCTGGCGGTGGCCGCGCTCGATCGCGCGCCGGTCACGCTGGAAGTGGCCCGGCCCGGCCGCAGCACCCCGCTGCGGCGCACCCTGCCGCTGCAGCAACTGCCGGCGCGGATCGACGAGACCCGCACCCTCGCCGCGATCGGGCTGACCCCCCGCCACCTGCTGGTGCCGGCGGTGGTCGGCAAAGTGGTCGAAGGCAGCCCCGCCTGGGGCGTACTGGCCGAGGGCGACACCATCACCGCGATCGACGGCCACCCGGTCACCAGCTTCGAGGACATCGCCCCGCTGCTGGCGCGCCTGGGGCAGCGCGGCGGCCCGGGCATGGTCGAAGTGCTCCGCGACGGCGAGCGGCTGGCGCTGGAGCTGACCCCGGCACGCGAGGTCGGCCGCGACGGCCAGGTGCACTGGCGGCTCGGCATCGCCAACGCGCCGCCGCCGCGCCCGGCCACCGACGCGGTGCTGCGGCTGGGGCCGCTGGCGGCGGTGCCGGCGGCGGTGCGCGAGACCGGCTACCAGGTGCGCCAGCTGCTGGGCATGCTCGGGCGCGCCTTCAGCGGCGCGGTCTCGGTGCAGAACACGGTGTCCGGGCCGATCACCATCGCCCAGGTCGCCAACGGCTATGCCAGCCTCGGCCCGGCCTGGTTCCTGAACTTCCTGGCCCTGCTCTCGATCAGCCTGGCCATCCTCAACCTGCTGCCGATCCCCGTCTTGGACGGGGGTCACCTGCTGTATTACCTTATCGAACTGGTCATCGGCCGCCCGCTGGGCGACCGCGTGGTGGCCGCGGGCCAGTACATCGGCCTGGCCCTGCTGGCCGGCCTGATGGGGCTGGCCTTCTACAACGACATCCTGCGGCTGGTGTCGTGACGCGCCGTCCACCCCGCGCCGGCGTGCCGGCGTCCGGCCAATCCACCGTGCTTGCCCGGCCCGCCGCGCGGGCCCCCCAACCAGGATGTTGCGAATGCCCCGATCCCTGCCCCGCCGCCTGCTGACCCTCGCCCTGGCCTCGGCGCTCGCGCTGCCGGCCTGGGCCCAGGCGACGTTCGCGCCGTTCACGGTGACCGACATCCGCATCGACGGCCTGCAGCGCATCGGCGCCGGCACCGTCCTGACCTACCTGCCGGTCGAGCGCGGCGACACCCTGGACGCCGCCAAGGCCGCGCAGGCGCTGCGCGCGCTGTACAAGACCGGGTTCTTCCAGGACGTGAAGCTCGACCACCAGGGCGGGATCCTGGTGGTGAGCGTGGTCGAGCGCCCGGCGATCAACAAGCTGACCATCACCGGCAACAAGGACCTCAAGACCGAGGACCTGATGAAGGGCCTGAAGGAGATCGGCCTGGCCGAGGGCGAGACCTACAACCCGCTCAACCTCGACCGCGTCACTCAGGAACTGACCCGGCAGTACAACAACCGCGGCAAGTACAACGTCCAGATCACCCCGACCGTCACCCGCCTCGACCGCAACCGGGTCGACGTGACGCTGGCGATCAAGGAAGGCAAGGCGGCCAAGATCCGCCACATCAACCTGATCGGCAACGACAGCTTCAGCGACAAGGACATCACCAAGAACTGGGAGTCGCACACCAGCAACTGGCTGTCCTGGTACAAGCGCGACGACCAGTACTCGCGCGAGAAGCTCTCCGGCGACATCGAGAAGCTCAACTCCTGGTATCTCGACCGCGGCTACATCGACTTCAGCCTGGACTCCACCCAGGTCGCGATCAGCGGCGACAAGAAGGACATGTTCATCACCGCCGGCATCACCGAGGGCGACGTGTACACGGTGTCCGCGGTCAGCGTCTCCGGCGACACCATCCTGCCCAAGGAGGACATCGAGAAGATGGTGTCCTTCATCAAGCCCGGCAGCACCTTCTCGCGCGCGTGGCTGGAGCTGGCGACCAATGCGATCACCGCGCGCCTGGCCAACGTCGGCTACGCGTTCGCCAAGGTCAACCCGGTGCCGACCATCGACCGCAGCAAGCGCACGGTGGCGATCGACTTCCAGGTCCAGCCCGGGCCGCGGGTGATGGTCCGCCGCATCGTGTTCAAGGGCAATACCCGCACCGCCGACCAGGTGCTGCGCCGCGAGATGCGCCAGTTCGAGAACACCTGGTACTCGCAGGCCGCGATCGACCGCGGCAAGGTGCGCCTGGACCGCCTCGGCTACTTCGAGGAGGTCAGCGTGGACAACGAGCCGGTCGCCGGCAGCGACGACCAGGTGGACGTGGTCTACACGGTCAAGGAGACCACCTCCGGCAGCATCTCCGCGGGCGTCGGCTATTCCCAGCTGACCGGCGTCAACCTGTCGCTGCAGCTGTCGGAGAACAACTTCCTCGGCACCGGCAACCGGGTCTCGACCTCGATCACCCGCAGCATCTACCAGCGCCGCTACGACTTCACCTTCGTCAACCCGTACTTCACCGACGACGGCGTCTCGCTCGGCTACAACCTGTGGTGGCGCAAGTTCGACTACTCGAGCTTCAACGTCGCCCAGTACTCCACCAACAGCGGCGCCGCGCAGGTGTTCACCTCGGTGCCGATCAGCGAGAGCGACTCGGTCTCGCTGATGTTCGGCATCGACAGCAACAAGATCCTGGCGATTGAGGGCTCCACCCCGCCGCCGCTGGTGGACTACATCAACGCGGTCGGCAACCGCACCTTCCACGCCTGGCGCATGCAGGCCGGCTGGGGCCGCGACACCCGCAACGACTACTTCATGCCGGTGGTCGGCATGACCCAGAACCTGACCGCCGAGATCACCCTGCCCGGCTCCACCGTCGAGTACTACAAGCTGCAGTACGACGTGGCGCGCTACTGGCCGATCAGCCGCGCGCTGGTGCTGCGCACCGCGCTCAACCTGGGCTACGGGGATTCCTACGGCAAGACCTTCACCCGCAACCTGTGCTTCACCCCGCCGACCCTGATCGACAGCAACAACGACGGCGTGGTCGACACCTCGGTGCCCGGCCCGCCGCCGAGCGTGCCGTGCCTGACCACCTCGCCGGACTACGTGAAGACGGTGACCGCGCGCGGCCTGCCGTTCTTCGAGAACTTCTACGCCGGCGGCATCGCCGCGCAGGGCCGGGTGCGCGGTTTCATGGACAACACCCTGGGCCCGGTCTACATCTCCCCCGGCGGCTTCCGCCAGCCGCTGGGCGGCTCGTTCCTGCTGGCCGGCTCGATCGAGACGGTGTTCCCCAAGCTGTTCGACAGCCCGGCGGCGCGGGTCTCGGCGTTCCTCGACTTCGGCAACGTGTACGACGGCTGGAAGAACTTCAAGGCCAACGAACTGCGCGCATCGACCGGCGTGGCCCTGCTGTGGCGCTCGCCGATGGGCCCGCTGTCGATCAGCTATGCGTTCCCGCTGCGCAAGAAGCCCGGCGACCAGCTCGAGCGCCTGCAGTTCACCTTCGGTGGCGGCTTCTGAGGCCGGCATGCCCGGCACCGCGGTCCTCGCCTCGGAACTGGCCCGCCGCTTCGGCCTGGATCTCCAGGGCGAGGACCGCGCGCTGGACGGGGTCGCCACCCTCGCCCGCGCCGGCGCGACCCAGCTGGCCTTCCTGGCCAACCCGCGCTACCGCGCGCAGCTGGCACAGACCCGCGCCGGTGCGGTGGTGCTGCGCGCCACGGACGCCGCCGGCTTCGCCGGCAGCGCGCTGATCGCGCGCGACCCGTATGCCGCGTTCGCGCGGATCGCCGCGCTGTTCGAACCGCGCCCGGCGCGTCCGCCCGGGATCCATCCGAGCGCGGTGGTCGACCCCAGCGCCCAGGTCGACCCCAGCGCGCACGTCGGCGCGCACGTCGCAGTCGGCGCGCGCAGCCGGATCGGCCCCGGCTGCGTGGTCGGCCCCGGCTGCGTGATCGGCGAGGACTGCGAACTCGGCGAGGGCTGCGAGCTGGTGGCGCGGGTCACCCTGGTCACCCGCGTGCGCCTCGGGCGGCGGGTGCTGGTGCACCCCGGCGCGGTGCTCGGCGCCGACGGCTTCGGCATCGCCATGGACCAGGGCCAGTGGCTGAAGGTGCCGCAGCTGGGCGGGGTGGTGGTCGGCGACGACTGCGAGATCGGCGCCAACACCACCATCGACCGCGGCGCGCTGGACGACACCGTGCTCGAACAGGACGTGCGCCTGGACAACCAGATCCAGATCGCGCACAACGTCCACATCGGCGCGCACACCGCGATGGCCGGCTGCGCCGCGGTGGCCGGCAGCGCGCGGATCGGCCGCCACTGCCTGATCGGCGGCGGCGCCGGCATCCTCGGCCACCTCGAGCTGTGCGACCGGGTGGTGGTCACCGCGATGTCGCTGGTGACCCACTCGATCCGCGAGCCGGGCGAGTATTCTTCCGGCACCCCGCTGATGGAGAATCGGCGCTGGCGGCGCAGCGCGGCGCGGTTCAAGCAGCTGGACCGCATCGCGCGCCGCGCCGGCGCCGGCGACAAGGACACCGAATGAACGACGCCGCCTTCACCCCGCTGTTCACCCCGCCGTTCGGGCCGGCCGAGATCGAGCGCCTGCTGCCGCACCGCTATCCGTTCCTGCTGGTCGACCGCGTGCTCGAGTTCGAGAAGGACCGCCGCGTGCTGGCCTACAAGAACGTCAGCTACAACGAGCCCTTCTTCGGCGGGCACTTCCCCGGGCACCCGGTGATGCCGGGGGTGCTGGTGATCGAGGCGATCGCGCAGGCCGGCGGCGTGCTCACCCAGCTCTCGCGCGATCCGTCCGAGCTGGGCAAGGACACCTTCTACCTGGTCAAGGTGGACAAGGCGCGCTTCAGCCGGATGGTGGTGCCGGGCGACCGCCTGGAACTGGAGGTCACGCTCGAGCGCCGCATCCGCAACATGGCGCAGTACGCCGGAGTCGCGCGGGTGGACGGCGAGCAGGCCGCCTGCGCCGAGATCATCTGCGCGGCCGCGCGATGAACGCCGCCGCGCCCGAGGTGCATCCGACCGCGGTGGTCGCCGCCGACGCCCGGCTCGGGCCGGGCGTCGTGGTCGGCGCGTACACCGTGATCGGACCGGAGGTCGAGATCGGCGCCGGCACCCGCATCGGCCCGCACTGCAGCGTGCTCGGGCCGACCCGGATCGGCCGCGACAACGTGATCCACGGCCACGCCGCGATCGGCGGCGACCCGCAGGACAAGAAATACCAGGGCGAGCGCGTCGCGCTGGAGATCGGCGACGGCAACGTGTTCCGCGAGTTCGTCACCATCAACCGCGGCACCGGCGGCGGCGGCGGCGTGACCCGCATCGGCCACCGCAACTGGTTCCTGGCCTATTGCCACGTCGCCCACGACTGCCAGGTCGGCGACGACTGCGTGTTCTCCAACAACGCCGGCCTGGCCGGGCACGTCACCATCGGCAACTTCGTGATCCTCAGCGGCTTCTCCGGGGTGCACCAGTTCTGCCGGGTCGGCGACCATGCCTTCATCGGCATGGGCGCGCTGGTCGGCGGCGACGTGCCGCCGTTCGTGATGGTCGCCCAGGACCGCCCGGCGCGGCCGCGCGGCATCAATACCGAGGGCCTCAAGCGCCGCGGCTTCACCCCCGAGCGGATCGCCGCGATCCGGCGCGCCTACCGCACCCTGTACCTCGGCGACGGCGGGCTGGAGGAGGCGCGCGCCGAGCTGGCCGAGGCCGCCGCCGGCAACCCGGACGTGCGCGCCTTCCTCGACTTCATCGAGGCCGGCGGGCGCCCGCTGCTGCGCTGAGCAGACCGCATGGCGCGCGCCGCGGGCCCCTGCTGAACCGCCCCGATGCCAGCGAGCGTGCCCGCGCCCACCCTGTCCACGCCGCCGCCAGCGGCCACGCCGCGGCCGCCCCTGCGGATCGCGCTGTGCGCCGGCGAGGCCTCCGGCGACCAGCTCGGTGCCGGTCTGGTCGCAGCCCTGCGCGCGCGGGCGCCGGACGCGCAGTTCGCCGGGATCGGCGGCGAGGCCATGCGCGCGGCCGGGGTGCAGACCTGGCACGACAGCAGCGCGCTGGCGGTGATGGGCCTGGCCGAGGTGCTGGCGCACCTGCCGCGCCTGCTCAGGCTCCGCAAGACGTTCCGCCAGCGCGTCCTCGCCTGGCAGCCGGACGTGTTCATCGGCATCGATGCGCCCGACTTCAACCTCGGCGTGGAGCGCTGGCTGAAGCAGCGCGGCGTGCGCACGGTGCACGACGTCAGCCCCTCGGTCTGGGCCTGGCGCGAGGGCCGCGCCGCGCGGATCGGCGCAAGCGCGGACCGCGTGCTGTGCCTGTTCCCGATGGAACCGCCGATCTACGCCCGCCACGGGGTGGACGCGGTCTACACCGGGCATCCGCTGGCGGACGCGATCCCGCTGGTGCCGGACCGCGCCGCGGCGCGCGCGGCGCTGGGCGTGGCGGCGGACGCGCCGGTGCTGGCGCTGCTGCCGGGCAGCCGGCTGGGCGAGATCCATCGCCTGCTGCCGGTGTTCCTCGCCGCCGCCGCGCGCCTGGCCGGCGATGTCCCCGGCCTGCAGGTGCTGGTGCCGGCGGCCAATCCGGCCTGCCGCGCGGCGATCGCGGCCGGGCTGGCCGCGGCCGCGCCGCTGCCGATGCCGGTGCAGGTCCTGGACGGCCAGGCGCAGGCGGCCATGATCGCCAGCGACGTGGTCCTGCTCGCCTCCGGCACCGCCGCGCTGGAGGCGATGCTGTGCAAGCGGCCGATGGTGGTCGGGCACCGGGTGTCGCCGGCCAGCTATGCGATCGCGCGCCTGCTGCGACTGATCCGTACCCGCCACGTCAGCCTGCCCAACATCCTCGCCGGCGAGGCGCTGGTGCCGGAGCTGCTGCAGGACGCCTGCACCCCCGGGAACCTGCACGCCGCGCTGCTGCGCTGGTTCCGCGATCCGGCCGCGGTGGCGGCGCTGCAGCCGCGCTTCCTCGCCCTGCACCAGGCCCTGCGCTGCGACGCCTCGGCGCGCGCCGCCGAGGCCGTGCTGGAGGTGGCGCGGCGATGACCCTGCGCGTCGCCGGGGTGGACGAGGCCGGGCGCGGGCCGCTGGCCGGCCCGGTGGTGGTGGCCGCGGTCATCCTCGACCCGGCGCGGCCGATCGCTGGGCTGGACGACTCCAAGCGCCTGAGCGCGGCACGGCGCACCGCGCTGGTGCCGCGGATCGAGGCCACCGCGCTGGCCTGGCGGGTGGAGTTCGTGTCGGTCGCCGAGATCGACGCGCGCAACATCCTGCACGCCACCCTGGACGGCATGCGGCGCGCGCTGGCCGCGCTGCGGCCGCCGCCGCAGCACGCCCTGGTGGACGGCGACCGCGTCCCGGACGGGCTGGCCTGCGCGGCGACCGCGGTGGTCGGCGGCGATGCCAGCGAACCGGCGATCATGGCCGCCTCGATCCTGGCCAAGGTCGCCCGCGACCGCCACATGCAGGCGCTGCACCGGCGCTATCCGCAGTACGGGTTCGACCGCCACATGGGCTACCCGACCCCGGAGCACCGCGCCGCCCTGCTGCGCCACGGCCCCTGCCCGGAACACCGGCGCAGCTTCGCCCCGGTGCGCGCCGCGCTGGCCGCGCGCGGCTGAGCCGGCTGTCAAGCCTTGTCCGCGCCCGGCGCCGGGCCTACCCTGCCGGGGCCCGCCAGGACGCGTGATGCCCGCCCGCTTCGTCCACCTGCACCTGCACAGCGAATACTCGCTGGTCGATTCGACCATCCGCCTACCGGACCTGGTCGCGGCCTGCGCGGCGCGCGGACTGCCGGCGGTGGCAGTGACCGACCTCGACAACCTGTTCGCGCTGGTCAAGTTCTACAAGCAGGCGGAGAAGGCCGGGATCAAGCCGATCGCCGGCGCCGACCTGCGGATCGCCGAAGGCGACGCCGCGGCCGCGCGCCTGACCGTGCTGTGCCGCGACCACGCCGGCTACCTCAGCCTGTCGCGCCTGCTGACCCGGGCCTGGATGGAAGGCCACCGCCTCGACGGGGTCGCGCTGCGCCCGGCCTGGCTGGAGGACAACGCCGGCCTGTTCGCGCTCGCCGGTCCGCAGTCGGAGCCCGGCCTGCTGCTCGCCGCCGGCCGCCCCGACCACGCCGAGCAGGCGCTGCGCGACCTGCAGGCGCGCTTCGGCGAGCGCCTGCACCTGGAGCTGGTGCGCTGCGGGCGCCCCGGCGAGGAGGCGTTCAACCGCTTCGCGCTGGAGGCCGCGGCGCGCCTCGGCATCCCGCTGGTGGCCAGCAACGACGTGCGCTTCCTCGACCCGGAGGGCTTCGATGCGCACGAGGCGCGGGTGTGCATCGCCAGCGGACGCACGCTGGACGACCCCAAGCGCCCGCAGGACTACAGCCGCGAGCAGTGGCTGAAGCCGGCGGAGGCGATGGCCGCGCTGTTCGCCGACGCGCCCGACGCGATCGACAACGCGCTGGCGCTGGCCAGCCGCTGCAACCTCGAGCTGCGGCTGGGGACCTACTACCTGCCGGCGTTCCCGGTGCCGGCCGCGGAGACGCTCGACAGCTGGATTCGGCGGCAGGCGCGCGACGGCCTGCAGGCGCGCCTGGAGAAGCACCCGCTGGCACCGGGCAAGACCCGCGCCGACTACGACGCGCGGCTCGAGACCGAGCTGGACGTGATCGTGAAGATGGGCTTCCCCGGCTACTTCCTGATCGTGGCCGACTTCATCAACTGGGCCAAGCAGCACGGCATCCCGGTCGGCCCCGGGCGCGGCTCCGGCGCCGGCTCGCTGGTGGCATGGGCGCTGGGCATCACCGACCTCGACCCGCTGCCCTACGACCTGCTGTTCGAGCGCTTCCTCAACCCGGAGCGGGTGTCGATGCCGGACTTCGACATCGACTTCTGCATGGACCGCCGCGACGAGGTGATCGAGTACGTCGCACGCAAGTACGGGCGCGACCGCGTCAGCCAGATCATCACCTACGGCACCATGGCCGCCAAGGCGGTGTTGCGCGACACCGGGCGCGTGCTCGGGCATCCCTACGGCTTCGTCGACGGCCTGGCCAAACTGATCCCGCTGCAGCCGGCCGACCCGGTCACCCTCGCCGACGCGCTCGGCACCAGCGCGCGCGCGCGCCAGGAGCCGGAACGCCAGGTCGCGGAGTTCCGCCAGCGCTATGACGGCGACGACACGGTGCGCGACCTGGTCGACCTCGCCCTGCAGCTGGAGGATCTCACCCGCAACGCCGGCAAGCACGCCGGCGGCGTGGTGATCGCGCCCTCGCCGCTGTCCAACTTCTGCCCGCTGTACGCCGAGCACGACGGCCAGGGCCGCGGCAAGAACCCGGTCACCCAGTTCGACAAGGACGACGTGGAGGCGGTCGGGCTGGTCAAGTTCGACTTCCTCGGCCTGCGCACGCTGACCATCATCGACTGGGCGGTGAAGGCCATCAACGCGCGCCGCCGGGCGGCCGGCGAGGCGCCGCTGGACATCGCCGCGCTGCCGCTGGACGACGCCGACACCTATGCCCTGTTCGCGCGCGGGCAGACGGTGGCCGTGTTCCAGTTCGAATCGCGCGGCATGCGCGAGCTGCTCAAGCGCGCGCGCCCGGACCGCTTCGAGGACATCATCGCGCTGGCGGCGCTGTTCCGCCCCGGCCCGCTCGGCAGCGGCATGGACCGCCAGTGGTGCGACCGCAAGCACGGGATCGAGGAGGTCAGCTACCCGCACCCGGCGCTGGAACCGGTGCTGGCGCCGACCTACGGCGTGATCGTGTACCAGGAACAGGTGATGCAGATCGCGCAGGTGCTGGCCGGCTATTCGCTGGGCGGCGCCGACCTGCTGCGGCGCGCGATGGGCAAGAAGAAGCCCGAGGAGATGGCCAAGGAGCGCGCCAAGTTCGAGGCCGGCGCCGCCGCGCGCGGGGTCGACCCGAAGACCGCGACCCAGATCTTCGACCTGATGGAGAAGTTCGCCGAGTACGGCTTCAACAAGTCGCACTCGGCGGCCTACGCGCTGGTCGCCTACCAGACCGCCTGGCTCAAGGTGCACTACCCGGCCGAGTTCATGGCCGCGGTGCTGTCCTCGGACATGGACAACACCGACAAGGTGGTCGGCTTCCTGGCCGAGGCGCGCGCGCTCGGGATCGACGTGCAGCCGCCGCACGTGAACGCCTCGGACTACCGCTTCCGGGCCGAACCCGACGGGGCCATCCGCTACGGCCTGGGCGCGGTCAAGGGCGTCGGCCAGGGCGTATGCGAGGCGATCGTGGCCGCACGCGCGGCCGGCGGCGCGTTCACCGGCCTGCTCGACTTCTGCCAGCGGGTGCAGGCCAGCGGCCTGAACCGGCGCACCCTGGAGGCGCTGATCCAGGCCGGCGCGCTGGACGGGCTGGCCCCGACCCGCGCCTCGCTGATGCTGCAGCTGCCGCAGGTGCTGCAGGCCAGCGAGCAGATCGCGCGCAGCCGCGAGGCCGGCCTGCAGGACATGTTCGGCGCCGCGGAGGCCGCCAGCCCGCTCGACGTGCCGCTGCCGACCTGCGCCGAATGGCCGCTGGCGCAGCGGCTGGCGGGCGAACGCGAGACCCTCGGGCACTACCTCAGCGGGCACCCGCTCGACCCCTACCGCGAGGAGCTGCGGCAGCTGGTCGGGCACGACCTCGGCGGGCTGGACGCGGTCTGGGAGGCGCGCCCGGCCGACGCCCGCAGCGGCTGGCGCCCGGAGCTGACCGTGGTGGTCGCCGGGCAGGTCGCCTCGGTGCGCAAGCGCGGCGACGACCAGTCCTTCGTGGTGCTGGAGGACGGCCGCGGCCGGATCGAATGCGGGTTCTTCGGCCAGCAATGGCAGCAGTACGCGCCGCTGCTGGTGCGCGACCGCATCCTGCTGGTCGAGGGCGGCCTGCGCGAGGACGAATTCAGCGGCGGCTTCTCGCTGCGCGCGCGCCGCGCCTGGGACTACCCGGCATGGGTGGCCGAAAGCCGCGGCCAGCGCCTGCAGCTGGAGCTGGACCTGCGCGCGCACGGTGCGCTCGAGCAGCTGGCGCGGGTGCTGCGCGAGCGCCGCGGCAGCACCCCGGTGCTGATCGAGGCCACCACCGCGGCCGGCCGCGGCCGGCTGCTGATCAACGGCGACGGCGGACTGCGGGTGGACGCGGACCTGCCGGACCTGCTGCGCGGGCTGCCGGGGGTGGGCCGGGTGCGCCTGCAGCTGGCGCGCCCGTGGGCGGAATGAGCCCGCGCGCGGCGGGGCGCCTGCCACCTACGGTTCGGTACGGTCGCCGCGCTGGGCTACACTGCCGGCGATGAACCCGAACTACCTCGATTTCGAGCAGCCGATCGCGGACCTGGAGGCCAAGATCCAGGAACTGCGCCAGGCCAGCAGCGCACCCGGGCTGGACGTGGACGCCGAGGTGCGCGCGCTGCAGGACAAGCTGCGCAAGCGCACTGCCGCGATCTTCCGCGATCTCAGCCCGTGGCAGGTGTCGCAGCTGGCGCGCCACCCGCAGCGGCCGTATACCCTGGACTACCTGCGCCTGATTTGCGAGGAGTTCCAAGAGCTGGCCGGCGACCGCGCCTTTGCCGACGATCCGGCGATCGTCGGCGGGCTGGCGCGGATCGACGGCCGCGCGCTGGTGGTGGTCGGGCACGAGAAGGGCCGCGACACCAAGTCCAAGGTCCGGCGCAACTTCGGCATGCCCAAGCCAGAGGGCTACCGCAAGGCGTTGCGCCTGTTCAAGCTGGCCGAACGCTTCCGGCTGCCGGTGCTGACCTTCATCGACACCCCCGGCGCCTGGCCCGGGATCGACGCCGAGGAGCGCGGCCAGTCCGAGGCGATCGCCCGCAACCTGCTAGAGATGAGCCAGCTGCGGGTGCCGGTGGTGTGCACCGTGATCGGCGAGGGCGGCAGCGGCGGCGCGCTGGCGATCGGCGTGGGCGACCGCACCCTGATGCTGGAATACAGCACCTACTCGGTGATCAGCCCGGAAGGCTGCGCCTCGATCCTGTGGCGCGACGCGGCCAAGGCCAAGGACGCGGCCGAGCAGCTCGGCCTGACCGCGCGCCGGCTCAAGGAGCTCGGGCTGATCGACAAGGTGGTGCGCGAGCCGATCGGCGGCGCCCACCGCAATCCGGTGCAGATGGCCAAGCGCCTGAAGGCGGTGCTGCTGAACGAACTGGACGCGCTGCAACCGGTGCCGATCGACACCCTGCTGGAGCGCCGCTACCGCCGCCTGCGCGGCTACGGCGCCTACGAGACCGCGGCGGCCTGAGACCCGGCGCGCGCTGCGCGCGGGCGCGCTGCTTGCTAGAGTCCCCGCGCCGCCATCCGGGCGGCGTCTGGGGAGGACACCATGGTCATCAAGCGTATCGGAGTGCTGTCCGCCGGCAAGCTCGCCGGCATCATCGCGGCCGCGATCGGGCTCATCGTCGGGCTGCTGCTGTTCCTGTTCAGCAGCCTGCTCGGCGCCGTGGTCGGCAACAGCCTGGGCCAAGGCAGCGGCATGGCCGCGGGCCTCGCCGGCGGGGTCGCCGGGATCATCGTGCTGCCGATCCTGTACGGCGTGTTCGGCTTCATCGGCGGGGTGATCCAGGCCTTCATCTACAACCTCGCCGCGGGCGTCGTCGGCGGGCTGCAGATCGAGGTGGAATGAAGCGCATGCGCGCCGCGCCCCGGCGGGCGCGGCGCCGCCGTCCATGCAACCCTCCGGCATGCCACTGCACCTGCCGCCGCTGCCGCGGGACGGCCCGCTGCGGGTGGGCTTCAGCGGCGGGCTGGACTCGCGCGTGCTGCTCGATCTGCTCGCGGCCGATCCGCGCATGCGCGCGCTGGGGCTGTCGGCGCTGCACGTGCACCACGGCCTGCATCCCGAGGCTGATGCCTGGGCGGCGCACTGCGCAGGCGTGTGCGCTGCGCTCGGGGTGCCGCTGCAGGTCGTGCAGGTCCGCGTGGACCGGGACTGCGGGCTCGGCCCGGAGGGCGCGGCGCGGCAGGCGCGCCACGCGGCGTTCGCCGAGGCGCTCGACGCCGACGAAATCCTGGTGCTCGCCCACCACCAGGACGACCAGGCCGAGACCCTCCTGCTGCGCGCTCTGCGCGGCGCCGGCGTGGACGGCCTGGCGGCGATGCGCCCGTGGCGGCGCTTCGCCCGCGGCTGGCTGTGGCGCCCCCTGCTGGCGCAGCCGCGCGCGGTGCTGGCCGCCTATGCCCGCACCCACGGGCTGCAGTGGCTGGAGGATCCGAGCAACGCCGATCCCGCCCTCGACCGCGGCTTCCTGCGCCGCGAGATCCTGCCGCGGCTGCGCCAGCGCTGGCCGCAGGCGACCGCCGCCCTTGCGCGCAGCGCTGCGCTGAGCGCACAGGCCGCCGACCTACTGGCCGACGAGGACGCGGCCGCGCTCGTGGCCGCCCGCCTGGGCGCAGACACCCTGCGCGTGGAGGCCGTGCGCGCCCTGCCCGCCGCGCGGCGCATGCGCCTGCTGCGGCACTGGATCGCCGCGCTCGGGCTGCCGCCGCTGCCGGAGCGGGCACTGGCGCGGGTCGAGGGCGAACTGCTGGCCGCGCGCGCGGATGCGCAGCCGCGGATCGACTGGCACGGCGCGCGCCTGCAGCGCTGGCGCGACCGCCTGCACGCCGGCCCGATCCGCCCCGCGCTGCCGCCCGACTGGAGCACGCTCTGGGACGGCCGCACGCCGCTGCGGCTGCCGACCGGCGACTGCCTGCTGCTGGAGGGTACCGCCGGCTTCGATGCGCCGCTGCAGGTGCATGCCCGCCGCGGCGGCGAGCGCCTGCGCCTGCCCGGGCGACGGCATACCCATGCACTCAAGCACCTGCTGCAGGAGGCCGGGATTCCGCCGTGGGAGCGCGCGCGCCTGCCGCTGCTGCGGCATCCCGACGGCGCGCTGCTGGCCGCGGGCGCCGCGCTCATCGGCGCGCGCCTGGCCGACTGGCTGCAGCACCACCACGCCCGCCTGCACTGGCAGCCGCTGCCGTAAACTGCCGGTATGAGCAGCCAAGCCCCCACCCCGCCGCCGGTGCCCACGGTGGCCAATTTCGAGGCCTCCATGCAGGAACTGGAGGCGCTGGTCGCACGCATGGAGAAGGGCGACCTCAGCCTCGAGGAATCGCTGCAGGCCTACCGCCGCGGCGTGGCCCTGTACCAGGCCTGCGAGAAGATCCTCAAGGACGCCGAACTGCAGGTGCGCACCTTGGCCGATCCGCTGCAGGCCGACGCGGATGCCGGCGCGGACGACGATGCCGGATTCTGAGGCCCGCCTCGCCGGCTGGCGGGCGCGGGTGGAGGCCAGCCTCGACGCGGCGCTGCCGCGGCCCGAGGCCAGCCCCGCGCGCCTGCACGCGGCCATGCGCCACGGCGTGCAGGGCGGCGGCAAGCGCATCCGCCCGCTGCTGGTGTACGCCACCGGCACCGCGCTCGGCGCGGACGAGCCCACGCTCGATGCCGCCGCCGCCGCGGTCGAACTGGTGCACTGCTACTCGCTGATCCACGACGATCTGCCGGCGATGGACGACGATGTGCTGCGCCGCGGCCAGCCCACGGTGCACGTCGCGTTCGACGAGGCCACCGCGATCCTGGCCGGGGATGCGCTGCAGGCGCTGGCGTTCGAACTGCTCGCCGGGGCCGCGCTGCCCGCGGAGCGCCGGGTCGCGATGCTGGCGGAGCTGGCGCACGCTGCCGGCGCCGCCGGCATGTGCGGCGGGCAGGCCCTGGATATGCAGGCCAGCGGGCAGCAGCTGGAGCTGGCCGCGCTGGAGATCCTGCACGCGCGCAAGACCGGCGCCCTGCTGCGCGCCGCGGTGCGCCTGGGCGCGCTGGCCGCGGGTGCGGACGCCGGCACCCGTGCCGCGCTCGATCGCTATGCCGACGCGCTCGGGCTGGCGTTCCAGATCCGCGACGACCTGCTCGACGTGGAAGGCGATCCGGCCGTGCTCGGCAAGACCGCGGGCAAGGATGCCGCGCAGGCCAAGGCCACCTTCCCGGGCCTGCTCGGCCGCGACGCCAGCCGCGCGCGCCTGGCCACGCTGGCGGTGCAGATGCAGGAGGCCCTGCAGGCGCTGCCAGGGGAGCACGGGGCGCTCGCCGCGCTCGCGCGCCAGGTGGTCGAGCGCGACCGCTGAGTGGCGCCGCGCGCTTCAGCGCAACAGGCGCAGGGTGATCGGATAGCGGTAGGGCTGGCCGTCGTAGGCCTTGTACGCCGCGATCAGGCTGCACACCAGCCAGGTCAGGGCGATCGCCGCGTACAGCGCCAGCAGGAGCAGACCGGCCGGCGCGGTCAGCAGCAGGCCGAGGCCGAGGGTCAGCACGGTCGCGCCGACCAGCACGATGCCGATCACCACCGCGATCACCGCGTAGATCAGCATGCTCAGGTTGAAGTTCACCGCCTCGCGCGCGTGCGCGGCGGCGAACGCGGAGCGGTCGCGCACCAGCGCCCACACCGCCAGCGCGGCCAAGGTGCCGGCCAGGCCCGCGATCCAGCTGGTGAGGAAGGCCGCCAGCAGCGCGGCGACATGCGCGCCGGCCGCCCACAGGCGCTCCTGCTGGCTCGGGACCGCCGCCGCGGGGGCGATCGCCTTGATCGGTGCTTGCACGGGTGGCCTCCTGCGCGCGCGCCGGGGGATTCCGGCCGTACGCAGAGCATGGGGCCGATCCGGCCCCATGCAAGCCAACCGATGGCCTACGAACGCTGGCCGGTGATCAGGCGATCAGGCGCAGCGCGAAGGGATAGCGGTAGTCCACGCCCTCGTTGGCCTTGATCCCGGCGAGGATGCAGAACACCAGGTTCACGATCAACAGCACCGGGTAGAGCAGGAACCCGATCATGACCACGCTCAGTACGATCGCGACCACCCAGGCGATCGCGATGGTGATCTGGAAGTTCAGCGCTTCCTTGGCCTGCCCGGTCAGCCAGGCTTTCTCCGGCTTGTCCTTGTTGGTCAGCCAGATCACCAGCGGCATGATGAAGCTGAGCAGGATGCCGGACAGGTGGGTGATCAGGGCGAGGGTCTTGTCCTCCTGCGCCGGCAGCGCGCCGGAGGCCTGCGGGAAGCTGGTGTCGTTCGGACTCATGGTGGTGGTTCCCCGGGAACGGCGTACGGCCGCGATCGCCCATGCTAACGCAGGCAGATGACAGAAGCGGTCACGCCGCCCGCACCAGCCCGGACAGCGGCGCCAGCGCCGCGCTGTCCGGGAACACCCGGCGCGCCAGCACGTCCGCGCCCAGCCCGAGGTGGTCGCGCAGCACGCCCTTGAACACCGCGCGCAGGTCGGTGGTGGCGCGCAGGTCGCGGCCCTCGTTGAGCTGGGTGCGGCCCAGCCCCGGCCAGTCGCCGGCCACGCGCCCGCCGGCCACCGCGCCGCCGGCGAGGAAGGCCACCCCGCCGGTGCCGTGGTCGGTGCCGCCGGTGCCGTTGATGGCGGCGGTGCGCCCGAATTCGGTGACCACCGCCACCACCGTGCGCGGCCACACCGGCTGCGCGCCGTCGCGGAAGGCCTGCAGGCCGGCATCCAGTTCCGCCAGCTTGCGGTCGAGCACCGCCAGTTCGCCGCCGTGGGTGTCCCAGCCGGTGTCCTCCACGAAGCCGATCCGCGGCCCGTCCGGCGCGGCCATGAAGCGCGCCGCCGCGGCCATCGCCTGCGGCAGGCGCAGCCCGCCGCCGGCCTGCATCGCGGCCTGGCCGGCGTCGATCCCGGCGAAGGTGGGCGCCAGCGCCGGATCGGCGGCATACAGCAGCTGCAGCTGCTGCCACAGGATCGGGTCGATGCGGTTGCCCAGCGGCGGCGACCAGGTGCTGGCGTTGCCGCTGCCGCGCAGCGCCAGCGGCATCACCGCCGAGATCGCCAGCCCCGCCCCGCCCGGCATCGCCGCGACGCAGCGGTTCAGCCAGCCGGTGGTGCCGCCGCCGCTCGTGGTGCCGTTCTCCACGCAGTCCTGCGCCTCGAAATGCGAGCGCTGGCGGTAGGGCGGCGCCACCGCCGCGACCGGCAGCAGTTCGCCGCGCGCATACAGCGCGGCCATGCCGGACAGCTTGCCGTGCAGGGCGAAGTCGGCATCCAGCCGCAGCGGCGCGGGCTGGCCGGGGCTGGCGGCGAACGCGCCGCGCAGATCCGCGAACGCCGGGTCGCCCAGCGGCTGCAACGCGTGCAGGCCGTCCATCCCGCCGCGCAGCAGCACCAGCAGGAAGCGGGTGTCGTGCGCGCCGGTCGCGGCCAGCGCGAACCGCGGCAGCGCCGCCAGCGCCAGCGCGGAGGCGCCGAGGCCGAGGAATCCACGTCGGTCGATCCGCAGCGTCATCTTCAGGTCCTCCACTGGAAGGCAGGGCTGGCCAGCAGCAGCGCCACGCCCTGCTGGATGGATTCGGCGCGCCGCAGCGCGGTCGCAGTCTGCGCGTCCAGCGCCGCGCCCAGCGCGGCCTGGCCGAGCGCCAGCGGGGTCGTGCCGGTGTCCGGCAGGCGGGTCGCCAGCGCCTGCGCGGCCTGCACCCGCTTGAACAGGGCGTCCGGCCCGCCCCAATCGGCGGCGACATCCCCGAACCCCGCCGGCGAGCGCGGCTGGAACAGCGGCTGCCCCAGCAGCGCCTGCAGGCGCTGCGCCAGCGCGAGGTCGGACTCCGCGCCCAGCCCGCAGGCACGCAGCGCCGACAGGCAGAAGTCGTCCGGCGTCTTGAACTTGCGCGCCCCCGGCTGCCAGGCGGCGGGATCCTCGACCAGCACGCGGTACACCTGCGGCAGGTCGCCGCCGCTGTCCAGCCAGGCCCGCGCCATGCGCTGCACCAGCGCCGGCGGCGGATCGTCGCCGACGAAGTGCCGCGCCAGCTTGGTGGACACGTGGCGGGCGGTGGCCGGGTGCACGGCGAGGTCGTGCAGGATGGCGACGCCCTGGGCCTCGCCGTCCTGGCGGTAGGTCTTGCCGAACACCCGGCGCGCGCCCGGCTCGTGCGCGGCGGCGCGGAACAGGAAGGCGGTGGTGCGGTCGCCCGCCTCCGGGTCCACGCTCCAGCCGGTGATCGCGCGCGCGAATTCGGTGACGTCCTGCTGGCTGTAGCCGGCGTCCACCCCGAGCGTATGCAGTTCGAGGATCTCGCGCGCGAGGTTCTCGTTCAGGCCGCGGCGCGGGCCCTGGCCGGTGCGCTGGCGGCGGCGCTCGGCCTGCTGCGCGGCGCGCGAGTCCGCGCCCACCGACTGCGCGTTGTCCAGGTACAGCAGCATGCCCGGATGGCGCTCGACCGCCAGCAGCAGGTCGGCGAAGCGACCGTTCACGTGCGGGCGGATCGCCTCGCGCTCCATCGGCGCGGCGAACAGCGCGGCCACCCGCTTGTCCACCGAGATCGCGAAATGGTTCGACCAGAACCGCACCAGCCGCTCGCGGAAGCCGTCGTCGGCGCCGACCGCGACCTGCTGGCGCAGTTGCAGCTCGCGCTCCAGCCCCTGCCGCACTAGCCGCGCCGACTGCATCTGCGCGGCCTTGGCGTCGGCATCGCCGGACTGCCGGGCCTGCCGGCGTTGCTGCTGCAGGCGGCGGTACTGGCCGAGGTAGTCGGCGCTCGTCGGCAGCCCGGCGAACGCCGCAGGCGCCGGCGCCGGGCCGAGCTGCGCGCGCAGCCAGCTGCGCGGGTCGGGATCGATCCTCTGCAAATCGCCCGGCCGGGCCCCGAGCCCGAACCGGTTGGCGGCCGTGCCTGCCTCGCGTGTGGCCATGCGCTGCACCCGTGGAATGGAACCGCCACTGGCAACGCCGGCGCCCGCGGCCGGTTGACCGCGGCGGACGGCCGGCGTTCAGCCGCCGTCGTCGCCGGCCACCGTCATCCTGCCCACCAGGATCGAGCCGGTGCGGATGTGCGAACGCGGATCGACGTCGCGGCCGACCGCCTCGATCGCGGCGAACATCTCGCGCAGGTTGCCGGCAATGGTGATGCCATCGACCGGGTGGGCGATCTCGCCGTGCTCCACCCAGAACCCCGCGGCCCCGCGCGAGTAGTCGCCGGTCACCGGGTTCACGCCCTGCCCCATCAGCTCGGTCACCAAGAGGCCGCGGCCCATGCCGCGCAGCAGGGCATCGAGGTCGCCGGCATTGGCGTACACCTGCAGGTTGTGCGCGCCGCCGGCGTTGCCGGTGCTGGCGAGCCCGAGCCGGCGCGCTGAATAGCTGCCGAGCAGGTAGTGCTGGACGATGCCGCCGTCGACCAGCCGCGAGCGCCGGGTGGCCACGCCCTCGGCGTCGAACGCGGCGGAACGGAAGCCGCGCGGCAGGAACGGATCCTCCTCGAGCACGAACCACTCCGGGAACACCCGGGTACCGGCGCTGTCGAGCAGGAAGCTCGCGCGGCGGTAGAGCGCGCCGCCGCTGACCGCATTGAGGTAGTGGCCGACCAGCGAGCGCGCGACCTCGGCGGCGAACAGCACCGGCACCTCGCGGGTCGCCAGCGGGCGCGGATCCAGCCGGGCCAGCGCGCGCTGCGCGGCCTTGCGGCCGATCGCATCCGCCGCCTCGAGGTCGCCCGGCGCCAGCGCCACGCTGTACCAACCGTCGCGCTGCATGCCCTCGCCTTCGCCGGCGATCAGCATGCAGCCGATGCTGTAGGAGGTGCTGCGCTCGCTGCCGAGGAAGCCGTGGGAGTTGGCGTACACGCTCAGCGAGGCGTTCGCATTCACCGAGGCGCCGTCGGAATTGCGGATGCGCGCGTCGGCCGCGCGCCCGCTCTCCTCGCAGGCCTGCGCCAGCGCGATCGCCTGCTCGGCGTCGAGCGTGGACGGGTGCCAGGTGTCGAACTCGCGCAGGGTGGTCGCCAGCCAGGCCGGATCGGCCAGCCCCGCGGCCGGGTCGGGCTCGGTGTGGCGGGCGATCGCGCAGGCCTGGGCGACCGTCGCGGCCAGGCTGTCCTCGCGCAGGTCGGCGGTGCTGGCGCTGCCCTTGCGCTGGCCGAAGTACACCGTCACCGCGATCCCGCGGTCGCGGGTGGCCTCGACCGTCTCCACCTCGCCGAGGCGGACGTTGACCGCCAGCCCGGTGTCCACGTCGCAGCTCACCTCGCACTGGTCGGCGCCGGCGGCGCGCGCCTGCGCGAGCAGGCGCTCGGCGATCCCGGCCAGCTGCTGCAGGCGGGCGGGGCTGTCGTCGTGCACGGGCAGGGCATCCTGGATCGGCATGGTCGGCGGGGTCCTCATGGAGTGGGCGGTCGCTGCGAAGGCGGGACGGAGCGCGCGCGGCGCGGCCGGACGCGCTCGTGGCGTATGCTGTGGTGATGCGCGGACGCGATCCGGACACCGGCGAATACCTCGGCCCCAGCCGCAGCCAGCAGCGCCGCGCGGCGCTGGACGTGCTGGAGCTCGGGCAGCAACTGGCGGCGCTGAGCGCGGCCCAGCTGGCGCGGCTGCCGCTGCCGGAGGAACTGCTGCCGCACATCCGCGAGGCCCAGCGCATCACCGCGCACATCGCGCGCAAGCGCCAGCTGGCGTTCCTGGCCAAGCAGATGCGCGCGCTCGAGGCGGAGACGCTGGAGGCGATCCGCGCCGCGCTCGCGCAGGACGGCGCCGACGCGCGCCGCGCGACCGCGCGCATGCACCGCGCCGAGGCCCTGCGCGAGGCGCTGCTGGGCGACGCGGGCGATGCCGCGCTGGCCGCGCTGCTGGCCGCGCACCCACAGGCCGACCACCAGCAGCTGCGCCAGCTGGTGCGCAATGCGCGCGCCGAGCGCACCCACGGCAAGCCCCCGCGCGCGCAGCGCGCGCTGTACCGGCAGCTGCACGCCCTGCTGGACGACCCGGCGCCGCACGCGCACGCAGCGTCGGCGGAAACGATGGACGACGGCCCGCACGCCTGATCAGCCCGCGCGGGTGCCGCCGACGGTCAGCTCGGAGATCAGCAGCGACGGCTGGCCGACGCCCACCGGCACGCTCTGGCCGTCCTTGCCGCAGGTGCCGACGCCGTCGTCGAGCGCGAGGTCGTGGCCGACCATCGCGACCTTGCGCATGGTCTCCGGGCCGTTGCCGATCAGGGTCGCGCCCTTGACCGGGGCGGTGATCCTCCCGTCCTCGATCAGGTAGGCCTCGGTCGCGGAGAACACGTACTTGCCGCTGGTGATGTCCACCTGGCCGCCGCCGAAATTGACCGCGTACAGGCCCTTCTTCACCGCGCGGATCATGTCCTGCGGGTCGTGGCTGCCGGCGCGCATGTAGGTGTTGGTCATGCGCGGCATCACCAGGTGCGCGAAGGATTCGCGGCGGCCGTTTCCGGTGGGCGCCACGCCCATCAGGCGCGCGTTGAGGCTGTCCTGCATGTAGCCGACCAGCACGCCGTCCTCGATCAGCGTGGTGCACTGGGTGGGCTGGCCTTCGTCGTCGATGTTGAGCGAGCCGCGGCGGCCGGCGAGGGTGCCGTCGTCGACGATGGTCACGCCCCTGGCCGCGACCTGCTCACCGATCCGCCCGGCATAGGTGCTGGTGCCCTTGCGGTTGAAGTCGCCCTCCAATCCATGCCCGACCGCCTCGTGCAGTAGCACGCCCGGCCAGCCGGCGCCCAGCACCACCGGCAGCGCGCCGGCCGGCGCCTCCACCGCCTCCAGGTTCACCAGCGCCTGCCGCAGCGCCTCGCGCGCGAATCTCTCCGGCTTGCCCTCGGCCAGCAGCTCCGCGTAGCCATGGCGGCCGCCGAAGCCGGCATAGCCGGTCTCGCGGCGCCCGTTCTGCTCCACGATCACCTGCACGTTCATCCGCACCAGCGGGCGCACGTCGGCCGCCAGCACGCCGTCGCTGCGCGCCACCAGCACGGTGTCCACGCTACCGCTCAGGCTCACCATCACCTGGCGCACGCGCGGGTCGAGCGCGCGCAGCAGGGCATCCACCCGGCGCAGCGCCTCCACCTTGGCCGCGTCGTCCAGCGCCGCGACCGGATCCAGCGCCGGGTACAGCGCGCGCCCGCCGCGCACCCGCAGGCCCTGCGGCGGCTGCGGGCGGCCGTCGCGGGCGATCGCGCGCGCGCTGCGCGCGGCCTCCAGCAGCGCCCCCGGGTCGAGGTCGTCGCTGTAGGCGAAGCCGGTCTTCTCGCCGCTGATGGCGCGCACGCCCACGCCCTGCTCGATGCTGTGCGCGCCCTCGCGGACGATGCCGTCCTCCAGGCTCCAGTGCTCGCGCCGGGTGTGCTGGAAGTAGAGGTCGCCGAAGTCGACCCCGGGCCCGAGCAGGGCCGAGAAGGCGCGCTCGAGGCCGGCGGGATCGAGGCCGGCCGGGGCGAGCAGGCGGTCTTGGGCGAGAGCGAGGTGGTCCATCGGGCTGTCCTGGTCGGGGAACGGGAGGAATGGCGGCGGTCGGCGCGGATTGCAACCGGTTCAGTCCGCCGCCGGGCGCTCGCGCGCGCGCGGCAGCGGTGCCGGGCGCGCCTGCGCCTCCACCTGCGGCGCCTGCCACGCGCCGCGGATGCGGTAGCTGCGCGCACCCAGGTCCTGCATCGGGCGGTCCAGCACGGCGTTGGCGACCGCACCCACCGCGGCGCCGACCGGGCCGCCGGCGAGCGCGCCGACCGCGGTCAGCACCCCGCCCGAATGCGGGTATACGTCCACCGTCTGGTCCAGGCGCTGGCCGACCAGGTCGGCGCTGCCGCGCACCCGGATCTCGGCCGCCGGGCCGCGGATGTCGAGGTCGTCGGTCTGCACCTGGCCGCCGCCGACCCGGGCACTGCCCTGCAGGCGGTCGAACGCGAAGCCCTTGTCGAAGAAATCGCGGAAGTCCAGGGTCAGCCGGCGCGGCAACTGGGCGATGCCGAGCAGGCCAAGCACCCGCCCGGCGCCGGGCTCCACCTGCAGCAGGCGGCCGTCGCGCACGTCCACCGCCAGCTGCGCCTGCAGGCCGGCCGCGGTCAGCGCCTGCGGTCCGCCGTGCCAGCCCGCGTCCAGCTGCAGGCGGCCGTGGCCGCCGGCGAGCTGCCCGCCCAGGCCGAGCGCGCCCAGCAGGCGGCCGACGTCGTCGCTGTCGAGGCGGGCGGAAAGCTGGGTCTGGGCGGCGCCCGCGTGCCCGCTCCAGTGCCCGCTGGCCTGCAGGCGCTGGCCGGCGCCGTGGGTGCTCAGCTCCTCCAGGCGCAGGCCGTCGGCGCTCGGCTGGGTGCGCAGGCGCGCACCGCCGAACGCCAGCCCGCCCACGCGCAGGTCGGCCACGTCGATCTGCAGCGGCGGGATGCGCGCCGGATCGGGCGCGGCCGCCGCCGTGGGCGTCGCGGTGGCCGCCGCGCCCGGCCAGGCCAAGGCCGGCGGGCGCCAGTCCAGCCGCGAGAAGCGCCCGACGATCGGCGCGCCGCGCGCATTCGGCAGGGTCAGCACCCCGGCGAGCGCCGGCCCCTCCAGCTGCAGGCGCTCGCCGCCGGCGACCGGCGCCAGGGTCAGCGCGGTGTCGGCGAAGTCCGCGCCGAGCAGGTGCAGCTGCCCCACCTGCAGTTCCACCCGCCGCAGCGGCGGGCCGCCGCGGCTGCCGCCGCCGGCCAGCACCGCGCTCCAGTCGAGCGGGTCCAGCTGCGGCACCCGGCCGTCGATCCACAGCCCGCTGCCGCTGGGCGCCGCCGCCGCCCCGCCGCCGAGGCGGAGCTGCACCCCGGCCTGGGGGCCGCTGCCGCGGCTGCGCAGCGAGAGCACGTCACCCAGATCGACCGCGACCTCGCCCTGCGCCAGCGGCAGGCTGAGGTCCACCTGCACCGGCCATGCCGCGGCGGCCGGCTTGCGCAGGGGCGGCGGCAGGCCGATCGCGGTGCCGACTAGGCTGGAGCGCAGGGCCAGCCGCCCCTGCCCCGCGGCCGCGCCCTGCGGCACCGCCAGCCGCGCGCTCCACGGCGAACGCCCGTCCATCCAGGGCTTGAGCCAATCCAGCTCGCCGCCGGCATGCGCGAGCACCTGGTCGATCCCGACGCTGGCCTGCAGCTCGGCCTCGAACGCCAGCCCCGGCGCCTGCGCGTGCGGGCCGGAGCGCAGCGAGAGCAGCCCCGGCTGGCCGTCGTGGCGCACCTGCAGGCCCTCGGCGAGGATGCCGGCGCGGTCGTAGCGCAGTCGCCCGCGCACACCGTCGAACGCCAGTCCCCAGCCGTCCTCGCGCAGCGCCACGTCCTGCAGCTGCACCTGGCCCTCGACCTGCATCGGCGGCGCCGGGTGGTAGAACGGCAGGCGCAGGTGGAAATCGCCCTGCACCGGCCCCCGCGCCTGCAGCCCGTCGAGCACGCTGCCGACCTCGCGCCGCAGCGGGCTGGCGCGCAGCAGTGCCAGCACCGCCCCGGCCTCGCCGGCGGTCTCGGCATCCACCGTCAGCTCGGCCTGGCCGAAGCGCGCGATCCCGGCGCGCAGGGACGTCACCGGCACCCCGGCCAGGCGCGCGCGCCCGCTCAGGCCGAAGCCGTCGGCCTCGAACGCCAGCGCCCCGTCGACCTGCTCCGCCGCCGGCCAGTCCGGCTGGAACTTGACCCGGCCCTCGGCGATGCGGGCATCGATCCGGAACCGGCCGGCGCCGGCGCGCCCGGCCTCGGCGCGGAACGGCCAGTCGCGCAGGTCGCCGGCGACCACCGCGTGCGCATCGCGCACCCAGCCGCCCTGCAGCGCGGTGTCCAGCCAGCGCACGGTCTCCGCCGGCATCAGGTAGCGCACCCAGAACCCACGCGCGGCGGTGACCGGGGCCGGCCCGACGTCCGCGGCCAGGTCCAGCCGCGGGCGGCCGCCCTCCGCGGGGAAGCCGATACCGCCGCGCACCGCCACTGCCACCGCGTCCACCTGCAGCGCCAGGCCCGGGGTCTGTACCTGCCAGCCGGCATCGTCGCGCCAGGCCACCGCCTCGCCGTCGGCGCGGAACGCGTGCGCGACCCCGAACCCGGACGGCCAGTCGAACACCGCCTGCGCCTGCGGGTCGAAGCGCAGGCGCAGCCCGTGGCCGTCCGCGCGCAGGTCGCCGGCCACGCCTTGCAAGCCCGGGGCATGCCCGACCGGCGCGAAGCCCAGCGCGCGCAGGCGTGCGCCCGCCTGCAGCCGGTCCGGCGCCGCCGCGTCCAGCCACAGGTCTTCTGCCACTCCGCTCGGACGCGCCTGCAGCAGCCAGCGCCGCAGGCCGGGCGGCAGCCGGTCCGACAGCGCGGCCCAGGCCAGCAGCGGCCCGGCGTCGATGCGCGCGGCGCGCACCGCGTAGCGGCCGCCGCCGGCGACCGCCAGCCCGTCCAGGGTCTGCGCGCGGCGCCCGCCGCCGACCCGCAGCCGCAGCGCGCGCGCCTGCCACTGGCGCAGGGTGCCCTGCCAGTCGAGGTCGAAATCGAGCGCGCCCAGCGCCTGCGTCGGCAGCGGCGCGCCAGGGGCCAGCGGCGCCCCGGCCAGGGCCACGCCCTGCAGCCGGCCGCGGCTGCGCACGCCGACCACGCGCCCGCCGCGCAGGGTCAGCCAGGCCTCGGCCTCGCCGCGCCCGGCCGCGGCGCGCAGCCCCGCCAGCGGCGCCAGCGCGCGCCAGTCGCGCAGGTCCAGGCGCGGCGCCTGCAGGTACAGGCGCCCGTCACCGCGGTCGCGCGCGACGTCGAGCGCGGCGTATACCGGCGCCGCGTCCGCGCGCGACCGCGCGCGGACGCCGGCCTGCAGGCGCGCGCCGTGCACCTGCAGGCGCAGGTCCACCGTCGGGAAGGCCAAGTCGAGCCCCAGCTCCGGGGCCAGCACCCGCAGCCGCGCCTGCGCGACCTGCAGCTCGCCCAGCCGGCGCAGCGCATCCAGCGGATCCCCGCCGCCCGGCTGGCGCGGCAGCCCGCGCACCTGCCAGTGCCCGTCCGCCAGCCGCTGCAGGGTCAGGTCGAGCCCGTGCAGCCTAAGCTCGGTGAACGCCCGCCACGGCAGCCAGCCGGTGTACTGCGCGACCAGCAGCTCGGCATCGCCGATCCGCAGCGGCGCCGGGCCCGCCCCGATGCGCAGCCCGTCCAGCCGCAGCAGCGGGCCGCGCCGGGTCCAGGCCGTGTGCACGCGGTCGAACGCGACCGGCTGGCCAGCGCGCGCCGACAGCCAGGCGGCGATCTGCGCCGGATGGCGCTCCGCCAGCGGCAGCAGCAGGCTGCCGAGCGCGTTGCCCAGCGCCAGCCCGATCGCCAACAGCAGCGCGCCGTAGCCGAGCCCGCGCCGCAGCAGGCGCCAGCGCCGCCGCGGCGGCAGCGGATGGGCGGTGGCGGCGGGCGCGGTCAAGCCGATCCGCGCCCGCGGCCGGCGCGCTCACAGCAGGACCACATCGAACTGCTCCTGCAGGTACTGCGGGTCGGGCTGGAACCTGATCGACTTGCCGAGGAATTCCTCCAGCTCCGCCACCGCGTTGGATTCCTCGTCGGTGATGCGCGCCACCACCTTGGGCGAGGCGATCACCAGCAGGCGCTCGGCCTCGAACTGGCGCACCGCGCGCACCACCTCGCGGAAGATCTCGTAGGTCACGGTCTCGGCGGTCTTCACCATGCCGCGCCCGCCGCACTCGTGGCAGGGCTCGCACAGCTGGCGCTGCAGCGAGTCCACCGTGCGCTTGCGGGTCATCTCCACCAGCCCCAGCGGCGAGAAGTCGTACACCGTGGTCTTGGCGTGATCCTTGGCCAGCGACTTCTCGAGCGTGCGCAGCACCTGCCGCCGGTGCTCGGCGTCGAGCATGTCGATGAAGTCGATGATGATGATCCCGCCGAGGTTGCGCAGGCGCAGCTGGCGCGCCACCGCCTGCGCCGCTTCGAGGTTGGTGCGGAACACGGTCTCCTCGAGGTTGCGCTGGCCGAGGAAGCTGCCGGTGTTCACGTCCACCGTGGTCATCGCCTCGGTCTGGTCGATCACCAGGTAGCCGCCGGACTTCAGCGGCACTTCCTTCTCCAGCGCGCGCTGGATCTCGTCCTCGACCCCGTACAGGTCGAAGATCGGGCGCGAGCCGGCGTAGTGCTCGATCTTCTCGGCCAGCCCCGGCATGTACTGCGCGGCGAACTGGCGCAGGCGCTCGCAGGTCTCGCGCGAATCCACCTTGACCTTGTCCACGTCGCGCCGGATCAGGTCGCGCACCGCGCGCAGCGGCAGGCTCAGGTCCTCGTAGATGCAGGTGCCGACCTTGGCCGCGGCGGCGGCCTGCTCGATCCGCTCCCACACCCGGCCGAGGTAGGCGATGTCCTCCGCCAGCGCTTCCTGCGGCTGGCCCTCGGCATTGGTGCGCACGATGTAGCCGTGGCCGCGCCCGGCCGGCGCCAGCGCGGCCATCAGCCCCTTCAGGCGGGCGCGCTCCGCGTCGTCCTCGATCCGCGCGGAGATGCCGACCACCCGCGTGCGCGGCAGCAGCACCAGGTAGCGCGAGGGGATGCTGAGCTGGGTGGTCAGGCGCGCGCCCTTGCTACCGATCGGGTCCTTGACCACCTGCACCACGATCTCGGCGCCGTCGCGCAGGACCTCGCCGATCGGCACCTGCACCTGCGGCGCCGGCGCGCCGGACTCCTCGCCCGGCTCCAGCGGGGCGTTGCGGAAGATGTCGTTGACGTGCAGGAAGGCAGCGCGGTCGAGGCCGATGTCGACGAACGCGGCCTGCATGCCCGGCATCACCCGCTGCACCTTGCCCTTGTAGATGTTGCCGACCACCCCGCGCTGGCTGCCGCGCTCGATGTGCAGCTCCTGCAGCATGCCGTTCTCGACCACCGCGACCCGGGTCTCGCGCGGGGTCACGTTGACCAGCAGCTCCTCGCTCATGGGTCGATCCCGAACTGGCGCAGCAGCTGGCGGGTCTCGTACAGCGGCAGGCCCATCACCCCGCTGTGGCTGCCGGCCAGGTGCGCGACGTGGGCCTCGAAGCGGCCCTGGATCGCGTAGGCGCCGGCCTTGCCCTGCCATTCGCCACAGGCCAGGTAGCGCGCGATCGCGGCCTCATCCAGCGCCTCCACCGTGACCTGCGAGCGCGACACCGCCTGCGCCTCGCGCCCGGCGGCGACCACCGACACCGCCGTGGCCACCTCGTGGGTGCGCCCCGACAGCCGGCGCAGCATGTCCGCGGCGGCGGCGGCGTCCGCCGGTTTGCCGAACACGTCGTCGTCGAGGATGACCTCGGTATCGGCCGCGAGCACCACCGCGCCCGGCACCGCCACCACCCGCAGCAGGCCCGCGCCGGCCTTCTCGCGCGCGACCCGGCACACGTAGTCCAGCGCCGGCTCGCCCGGGGCGCGCCGCTCCGGCAGGTCGAGGTCGAGCACGCCGAAGTCCAGCCCCAGGCGGGCCAGCAGGTCGGCGCGGCGGGGCGAGCGCGAGGCTAGATGCAGCATGCCCGGCAGTCTAACCCGAGCCCCGCGCCGGCCCGGCGGCAGCGGCCCGCGCAGCGGGCGCCGGCTCATCACGCATTCACCGCCGGCGCGCGTTCACCTGCGGGCAACCCGGCGCCGGCGATGCTCGCTCGCGCCATCCCACTGGAGCCTCGCATGCCCGCCGTCCGCGCCGTCCTGCCGGTCCTTGCCCTCGCCCTCGCCCTCGGAGTCCCCATGCACGCCGGAGCCCAGTCGACCACGCCGCCTACCCCGCAGGTCCCCGCCGACGCCACCCTGCTGTCGGTGGCGACCACCGCCGAGACCACCCGCGTGCCGGACGTGGCGCGGATCTCCACCGGGGTAGTGACCCAGGCCGGCGACGCCAATGCGGCCATGCGCGAGAACGCGACCCAGATGGACCGGGTGATGGCGGCGCTGCGCAGCGCCGGGATCGCCGCGCGCGACATCCAGACCAGCGGGATCAGCCTGAACCCGCAGTACCGCTACGTGGAGAACCAGCCGCCGGCGATCGTCGGCTACCAGGCCAGCAACACCGTCAGCGTCAAGGTGCGCGAGCTGGCCCGCCTGGGCAAGGTGCTGGATGCGCTGGCCGCCGCCGGCGCCAACCAGATCAGCGGTCCCAGCTTCGAGGTCGACCAGCCGGAGGCCGCCTACGCCGAGGCGCGCGTGCTGGCCCTGCGCAAGGCGCAGGCGCAGGCGCAGACCTATGCCGAGGCGCTGGGCCTGAAGGTGCGGCGGGTGATCAGCATCAACGAGGGCGGCCCGCGCCTGCCGACGCCGATGCCGGTGCTGCGCGCGGCCGCCGCGCCGATGGCGATGATGGAGAAGGACACCGCGGTGTCGCCGGGCGAGGCCAGCCTCGGCGTCGGCATCGAGGTGGTGTTCGAGCTGGGCCGCTGAGCCGCCCTACCCGGGCGCGCGCCCAGGGCCGCGCTCAGGCGCGGTGGTAGGGATGGCCGGCCAGCAGCGCCGCCGCGCGGTAGAGCTGCTCGGCCACCAGCAGGCGCACCAGCATGTGCGGCAGCGTCAGCGGGCCGAGCGACCAGGCCTCGTCGGCGCGCGCCAGCACCTCGGGGGCATGCCCTTCCGGGCCGCCGATCAGCAGGGCGAGATCGCGCCCCTGCCCACGCCAGTGCGCCAGGCGCTGGGCCAGCTGCTCGGAGCTGTGCATGCGGCCGCGTCCGTCCAGCGCGACCACCTGCGCCTGCCTCGGCAGCGCCGCCAGCACCCGCGCGCCCTCGTCCGCGATCGCGCGCGCGGTGTCGCGGCCCTTGCCGCGGCTGCCGGGCGCGACCTCCACCAGCTCCAGCGGCAGCCAGTGCGACAGCCGCTTCTGGTATTCGGCAAACCCCTGCGCGACCCAGCCGGGCGCGCGCTCGCCGACCGCGACCAGGCGGGCTTTCATCGCGGCAGGACCGGGGCGTGAGGCAGGGGGCGCGCAGCCGTGTGCGCGCGCACGCCCCGGCGCGGCCGGCTCATCCCGGCAGGCCCGGCTCCGGCGGCTGGTCGCCGACCGTCCACAGCCGCTCCAGCGCATAGAACTCGCGCACCCGCGGCAGCATCACGTGGACCACCACGTCGCCGAGGTCGACCAGCACCCACTCCGCCTCGCGCTCGCCCTCGACCCCGAGCGGCACCACGTCCAGCCGCTTGGCGAACTTCACCACCTCGTCGGCGATCGCCTTGACGTGGCGGGTGGAGGTACCGGAGGCGATCACCATGAAGTCGCACACGCTGCTCTTGCCGCGCACGTCGATCTCGACCACGTCCTTCGCCTTGAGCTCCTCGACCGCCGCGTGCACGGTCTTCAGCAGGACGTCCGCGGACGGCGGCGGGTGCGGCAGGCGGGTCTTGATGACGTGGGCGGGCGTGGTCAAGGGCGTCGGGCTCTCAGGCGTCGGTGGACTCGGGCGGCAGTATAGCCCCCGGCTCGCGGTACAGCCGGTGGCGTTCGATGTAGGCGGCGACCGCCGGCGGCACCCAGTCCTGCCAGGGGTCGCCGCTGCGGATGCGGCGGCGCAGCTCGGTGGAGGACTCCGGGCGCGGCAGCGCCAGCGGCAGCAGAGCGAAGCCGCCGGAGGCGCTCTCGTGCAGGGCCGAGGGCGGCAGCCAGCGCTGGTCGAGTTCGGCCAGCACCGCAGGGGCGCTGGCGCGCAGCATGGCCGCGTCGATCGGGGCGCCGGGGCGCTGCACCGCGACCACGTGCGCCAGCTCGAACAGGTCCTGCCAGCGGTGCCAGGTATGCAGCTGCAGCAGGGCGTCGCTGCCGACCAGCCAGGCGATCGGCAAGGCCTCGCCCAGTTCGGCGCGCAGCTCGGCCAGGGTGTCCACGGTGTACGAGGGCCCCGGCCGCGCCAGTTCGCGGCGGTCGAGGTGCAGGCCCGGCTCGCCGGCCAGCGCCAGTTCGAGCATGGCCACCCGCTGGGCGGCGTCGGCGCGGGTCTCCGGCTTGTGCGGCGGGTCGTGCGCGGGCACCAGCCACACCTGCGCGTGCAGCACGTCGCGCGCCGCGCGCGCGATCGCCAGGTGCCCGGCATGCACCGGGTCGAACGTCCCGCCGAAGCAGACCCGCAGCATGCGCCGTCTACGCCGCCAGCAGCGGCAGCGCCGCCGGATCGGCCACCGCCAGCAGCAGCCGTTCCAGTTGCAGCCAGGCGTCCATGCTCTCCTCGCCGGGCCGGGCGCGGCCCTTGGCGATCCGGTCCACCCGCGCCGCCTCGCGCAGGAAGCGCTCCCACTGCGCGCGCGGATGGCGCGCGAGGGCGCGCTTGCAGGCCGCCTGCTTGGCCTCCCACAGCCGCTGCGCGCGGCACTCGGCGGCGAAGTCGCGCGCCGCCGCCAGGGTGGCGAGCAGCTGCAGCTCGCGCACCACCATGCCCAGCAGGGCCGGCACCGCCTCGCCCTCGGCGCGCAGCCCGGCGAGGATGCGCGCGACCTGCGCCGGCCGCCCGGCCAGCGCTGCATCCATCAGGCGGAACACGTCGTAGCGCGCGCTGTCGGCGACCAGCGCCTGCATCCGCGCCGCGTCCAGCACCGCGGCGCCGGGGCCGCCGGCCAGCAGCGCCAGCTTGTCGATCTCCTGCGCCGCCGCCAGCAGGTTGCCCTCGACCCGCTGCGCCAGCTGCGCCAGCGCCTCCGGCGCTGCGCGCAGGCCGTGCCGGCGCAGGCGGCGCTCGAGCCAGGCCTCCAACTCGTGCGGCTTGACCGGCCAGGCGATCGCCACGTGCCCGGCGCGCGCGATCGCCTCGCTCCACTTGCCGGCATGCTGGCGCGACCAATCGCCGGCGACCACCAGCAGCACCACGTCCGGCGGCGGCGCCGCGCAGTAGGCGGCGATCACCTTGGCGCCCTCGTTGCCGGGCTTGCCGGTCGGCAGGCGCACCTCGAGCAGGCGGCGCGCGGCGAACAGGCCGGGCGCCTGCAGCGCGGCCTGCAGCGCGGCCCAGCCGGCATCGCGGCCGTCGATGTCGAACACCTCGCGCTCGCCGACGCCCTGCGCGCGCGCGGCGGCGCGCACCGCGTCCGCGGCTTCCTGCACCAGCAGCGGCTCGCTGCCGGCGACCAGGTAGGCCGGCCGCAGCGGCTCGGCCGCAAGCTGGGCGGGCAGGCGCTCGGCGCTCAGCTCCATGCCGGCCTCAGCGGGCCGCGGCCGGCTCGGCGCTGGCGGCGGCATCCACCCGGCGCAGGATGGCGGCGGCCATCTCGCGCCGCAGCTCGCGCACCAGGAGTTCGCGCTCGCTGGCCTTGCCGATCGAGTCCACCGCCGGGGCCAGGTAGTCGCGCGACAGCTCGACCGCCTGCTGCGGCACCGCCATGCTGCCGTCCGCGCGCTGCATGCTGAAGATCACCGCGTAGCGCAGCGAGAACTCCTGCGCGCGCCCGAACTGGTCGTAGCTGATCGGGGTGTCGGCCCACTGCTCGGACAGGATGCGCAGGGTCGCCACCCCGCCGGTCGCCCCTTCCGGCGCCGGCTGCGCGCCTGCGCGCCGCAGCCCGGTGGCGAGGCGGTCGGCCAGTTCGCTGTACGGGTCGGTCGCGACCACCCGCACCGGGCCGAGGTTCTGCGGCAGGTTGAGCGCGTTGCGCAGGTGGAAGCCGCAGCCGGACAGCAGCGCGGCGCAGAGCGCGAGCAGGACGACGAGGCGACGGGTCATGCGCGCAGTCTACGCGATCGCGCTCACTCGGCGGTCACGATGTTGACGATCTTGCCCGGCACGACCACCACCCGCCGGATCTGCCGGCCCTCGACGTAGGGGCGTACGTTCGGCTCGGCCAGCGCGGCCGCCTCGATCGCCTCGCGCGCCGCATCCACCGCCACGTCCAGCGTCGCGCGCAGGCGCCCGTTCACCTGCACCGCGAGGGTGACGGTGTCGCGCACCAGCGCCGCCGGGTCCGGGGTCGGGAACGGCAGGTCCTCGAGCAGCGTCTCCGGATGCCCGAGGACCTGCCAGAGCGCGTGGCAGATGTGCGGCGTCACCGGATTGAGCATCAGCACGAGTGCGCACAGCGCCTCGTGGCGCACCGCGCGCCCCTGGCCGGAGGCATCCTCGAACTTGGCCAGCGCGTTCAGCAGCTCCATCAGCGCGGCGATCGCAGTGTTGAAGCTGTGGCGGCGGCCGTAATCGTCGCCGACCTTGGCGATGGTCTCGTGCAGCTGCCGGCGCAGCGCCTTCTGCGCGGCATCCAGCGCGCCCGGGTCGAGCGCCGGCGGCGCCGGCTGCGCGGCGTGCGCGTGCACGTCGCGCCACAGCCGGCGCAGGAAGCGCGCCATGCCCTCGACCCCGGCCTCGCTCCATTCCAGCGACTGCTCAGGCGGCGCGGCGAACATCGAGAACAGGCGCACGGTGTCGGCGCCGTACCGGTCCACCAGCACCTGCGGATCGACGCCATTGTTCTTCGACTTGGACATCTTCTCAGTGCCGCCGCGGATCACCGGGCGGCCGTCGGCCTTCAGCACCGGGGTCAGCACCGGCGGCGGCACCGGCACCGGGTCGGGCAGCGACAGCGGCGGCGGCTCCGGCTGCCACATCCGCCACTCCACGTCGGCCGGGTTGATCCAGTCCTTCTGGCCGTCCGGCGTCTCGCGGTAGAAGGTGTCGGCGACCACCATGCCCTGGGTGAGCAGGCGGGTCGCCGGCTCGTCGCAGTGCACCAGCCCGGCGTCGCGCAGCAGCTTGTGGTAGAAGCGGAAGTACATCAGGTGCAGGATCGCGTGCTCGATCCCGCCGATGTACTGGTCCACCGGCAGCCAGTAGTCGGCGCGCGCGTCCACCATCTCGACGGCGCCCGGCGAGGTGTAGCGCGCGTAGTACCAACTCGACTCCATGAAGGTGTCGAAGGTGTCGGTCTCGCGCTCGGCCGGGCCGCCGCACTGCGGGCAGGTGGTCTTGCGCCACGCGGGGTCGGACTTGATCGGCGAGTGCACGTCGCCGGCGGCGAAGGCGTCGGCCACGTCCTCCGGCAGCACCACCGGCAGCTGGTCCTCCGGCACCGGCACCGCGCCGCAGGCCGGGCAGTGGATGACCGGGATCGGACAACCCCAGTAGCGCTGGCGGCTCACCCCCCAGTCGCGCAGGCGGAAGTTCACCCGCCGGCAGCCGATGCCCTCGGCCTCCACCTTCGCGGCCAGCGCGTCGAACGCGGCCTGGAAATCCATGCCGTTGAGCTCGCCGGAATTGATCAGCCAGCCGCGCTCGGTGTGCGCCCCCTCCTGCTCGATCCGGCGCAGGTATTCGCGCACCACCGCGACCGCGGCATCCACCTCGACCACGTCGACCGCGCGGTGCTCGCCCAGCGCCACCGCCATCGGATCGTCGTGTCCGCGCACGTGCGCGGCGATCTCCTCCAGCGCGTCGCGGGTGGCCGCGTCCACCACCACCGGCCGGATCGGCAGGCCGTAGGCCTGGGCGAACTCCCAGTCGCGCTGGTCGTGCGCCGGCACCGCCATCACTGCGCCGGTGCCGTAGCCCATCAGCACGAAGTTGGCGACGTAGATCGGCAGGTCCTCGCCGGTCAGCGGGTGCCGGGCCCACAGGCCGGTGGCCATGCCGCGCTTCTCTTGGGTTTCGAGCTCGGCCTCGGACACCCCGCCCTTGCGCAGCTCGGCCAGGAACGCGGCCAGCTCGGGGTTGTTTGCAGCCGCCTTCAGCGCCAGCGGATGCTCGCCGGCGATGCTCAGGAAGGTCACGCCCATCAGGGTGTCGGGGCGGGTGGTGAACACCGTCAGCGGTTCCTCCTCGCCGTCCACCCGGAACTGGATCTCCAGCCCCTCGCTGCGGCCGATCCAGTTGCGCTGCATGGTCTTGACCGACTCCGGCCAGCCCTCCAGGCGGTCCAGGTCGTCCAGCAGTTCCTGCGCGTAGTCGGTGATGCGCAGGAACCACTGCGGGATCTCGCGCTTCTCCACCAGCGCGCCGGTGCGCCAGCCGCGGCCGTCGATCACCTGCTCGTTGGCGAGCACGGTCTGGTCCACCGGATCCCAGTTCACCACCGCGTTCTTGCGATAGGCGATGCCCTGCTTCAGCAGGCGCACGAACATGCGCTGCTCGTGCACGTAGTACTCCGGCTTGCAGGTGGCGAACTCGCGGCTCCAGTCAATCGCGTAGCCGAGCGCCTTCAGCTGGGCGCGCATGTGCGCGATGTTGGCGTAGGTCCACTTGGCCGGCGCGGTCTTGTGCTTGATCGCGGCGTTCTCGGCCGGCAGGCCGAATGCGTCCCAGCCCATCGGCTGCAGCACGTTGTGGCCGGTCATGCGCTTGTAGCGGCTGATCACGTCGCCGATCGTGTAGTTGCGGACGTGGCCCACGTGCAGCGCGCCGGACGGGTACGGCAGCATCGACAGGCAGTAGTACTTGGGCCTGTCGCCGCCCTCGCGCACCTCGAACGCGCGGGTGCGGTCCCAGTACGACTGGGCGGCGGATTCGACCTGGCGGGGCTGGTAGCTGGCGGGTTCGGCGCTCACGGCGAAGGCAGGCGGCAACGGGGCGCACAGCCTAACCCACGCTGCCGGCCAGCGTCATCGCAGCACCGATCATGGCACCAATCGTGGCACCATCCGCACACCCTCGGGGAGCCTTCCGCCATGCGCCTTGCCTGCCTGTGCGCCGCCCTGCTGGCGGCCGCCCTGCCTGCCTCCGCCCTCGCGTCCGCCGCTGCGTCCGCCGCCGCGGCCGATGCCTCCGCCGATGCCGCGCCGCCGACCGTGCTGCACTGCGCGCGCCTGTTCGACGCGCGCGCCGGGCGCGTGCTCGGTCCGCACACCATCGCGATCGCCGGCGCAAGGATCGCCGCGGTCACGCCCGGACGGGCGCCCGCGCCGGCGGGCGCGCGCGTGCTCGACCTCGGCGACCGCACCTGCCTGCCCGGCTGGACCGACCTGCACGTGCACCTCGGCAGCCAGTCCAGCCCGCGCAGCTACGAGGAGGGCTTCCGCCTCGACGACGTGGACTTCGCCCTGCGCGGGGTCGGCTATGCGCGCAAGACCCTGCTGGCCGGCTTCACCAGCGTGCGCGACCTCGGCGGCGAGGTCGCACTGCACCTGCGCGACGCAATCAACCAGGGCCTGATCGACGGCCCGCGGATCTGGGCCGCCGGCAAGTCGATCGCGACCACCGGCGGGCACGCCGATCCGACCAACGGCTACAACAGCGCACTGGCGCACCTGGTCGGCCCGCCGGGGCCGACCGAGGGCGTGATCAACTCGGTCGACGACGCCCGCCAGGCCGTGCGCCAGCGCTACAAGGACGGCAGCGACGTGATCAAGATCACCGCCACCGGCGGGGTGCTGAGCTACGCCAAGTCCGCCGACGCGCCGCAGTTCACCGTGGAGGAGGCGCGCGCGATCGTCGACACCGCGCGCGACTACGGCTACCGGGTGGCGGCGCACGCGCACGGCGAGGAAGGCATGTACCGCGCGGTCCTGGCCGGGGTCACCAGCATCGAGCACGGCACCTACATGAGCCCGCGGGTGATGGCGCTGATGAAGCAGCGCGGCACCTGGTACGTGCCGACGCTGAGCGCCGGGCGCTTCGTGGCGGACAAGGCCAAGGTCGAAGGCTATTTCCCGGAGGTGGTGCGGCCGAAGGCGGCGCGGATCGGGGCGCTGATCCAGGACACCGCCGGCCGGGCCTACCGCAACGGGGTCAAGATCGCGTTCGGCACCGATGCCGGCGTCGGCCCGCACGGCGACAACGCGCGCGAGTTCCTGTACATGGTCGAGGCCGGCATCCCCGCCGCCTACGCGCTGCAGGCCGCGACCGTGCACGCGGCCGAGGTGCTGGGGGTGGACGACCAGGGCGTGCTGGCCCCGGGCATGCGCGCGGACGTGATCGCGCTGCCGGGCGATCCGGTGGCCGACATCCGCAACGTGCTGGCGGTGGACTTCGTGATGAAGGACGGCCGGGTCTACCGGGAGCCGGCGCGATGAGCCTGGAATGGCTGGGCTACCTCGCCGCCACCTGCACCACCGTCGCGTTCGTGCCGCAGGCGGCCAAGACCCTGCGCAGCCGCGACACCTCCGGCATCTCGCTGTGGATGTACGTGGTGTTCACCTTCGGGGTGGCGTGCTGGTTCGGCTACGGGCTGTACCTGCACTCGTGGCCGATGATCGTCTCCAACGCGATCACCTTCGTGCTGGCGGCGAGCATCCTCGCGCTCAAACTGCGCTACGGCTGAGCGCGCGCCCGGCCAGCAGCCACCAGCCGAACCAGGCCAGGAAGGCCAGCCGCTGGGCCAGCCCGACCCAGGCCCCGATCGGCAGCAGCACTGCCAGCAGTGGCACCGCGGCGGCGAGCAGCAGCCCCGCCAGCGCCGGCGCGCGCGCCCTGCGCACCGCCCAGGCGAATGCGGCCGTGGCCGGCACGAATGCGATCCACCACAGCATCCACGCCAGCGCGTGCAGGCGGTTGGCCGGCGCATCCACGCTGCGCATGTCCAGTGGCAGCAGCCCCTGCGCGGCGAACGCCAGGGCCGACAGCAGCGCCAGTGCCAGCGCCAGCCGCAGCGCCCAGCCCGGATGCCCCTGCCGCGCGCGCCAGCGCAGCGCCTGCAGCGCCAGCAGCCCCCCCGGCAGCAGGAACGCGCCGGCATTGAAGGCCCATGCCGCCGGCAGCCCCCTCGCGCCGCGCAGGGCCAGCGGATGCAGGCGGTGGGAATACTCCGGCACGCCGAGGCCGGCCGCCGCCAGCGCGGCCACGAACACGGCCACGGCCAGCCAGGGCAGGGCAAGCTTGAATGTGCGTCGCATGCCCCCATGCTAGCGCCCATCCCCGCTGCTTCCCCGCCGCCCATGACCGACGCCGCCAAGCCCCACGTGTTCGACGCCACCGCCGCCACCTTCGAGGAGGCGGTCATCCGCAAGTCGCAGCAGGTCCCGGTGCTGGTGGACTTCTGGGCCACCTGGTGCGGTCCCTGCCGCACCCTCGGGCCGATCCTGGAGAAGCTGGCCGCCGACTACCACGGCGCCTTCGTGCTGGCCAAGGTGGACGTGGACAAGGAACAGGAGCTGGCCGCCGCGTTCCAGATCCGCTCGGTGCCGACCGTGATGCTGCTCAAGGACGGCCAGCTGGTGGATGGCTTCCCGGGCGCGCTGCCGGAAGGCCAGCTGCGCGAGTTCCTCAAGCACCACGGCATCGAGCCGGCCGCCGCCGAGGCCGCGCCGGAGCCGCCGGTGGCGCGCGATCCGCACGCCGAGGTGATGCGCCTGCGCAAGGCGATCGAGGCCGCCCCGGACGACGCCGGGCTCAAGCTCGACCTGGCCCTGGCCCTGCTGCAGACCGGCGCCGCGGCCGAGGCCGAGCAGCTGCTGGACGCGCTGCCGGCCAACCTCGCCACCGACGAGCGCGCGCTGAAGGCGCGGGCGCGCCTGGGCTTCGCCGCGCTGCTGAAGGACGCGCCGCCGGCGGCGACCCTGGAGGCGGCGATCGCCGCCGACCCCGGCGACCTGCGCGCGCGCCACCTGCTCGGCGTGCGCCGGCTGGTCGAGGGCGATGCCGAGGCCGGCCTCGCGCAGTTCCTGGAGATGCTGCGGCGCGACCGCGCCTACGGCGACGGGCTGGCGCGCAAGTCGCTGCTGGATGCGTTCCGGATCGTGGACGACGAAGACGTGGTCGGCCGCGCCCGCCGCCAGATGTCCGCGCTGCTGCTGGTCTGACCCGCCGCCGGCGGGCGGACCGCGGTCGCAGTTCCGCGCGCGCCCGGCTGCACGCGCCGGCGGGGCCGGCGTATGCTCCGGCCGTCCTGGCTTCCGACGCCGCCGCACCGCATGTCCGCCCCCGATCCTGCCGGTTTCCCCGAGGTCGAAGGCTACCGCCTGCTGCGGGTGATCGGCGCCGGCGGCATGTCCACCGTGTACCTGGCCGAGCAGTTGGCGCTCGGGCGCAAGGTCGCGCTCAAGGTGATGCTGCCGGAGGTGCTGGCCGACGAGGTCAGCCGCGCGCGCTTCGAGCACGAGGCGCGCACGATCGCGCGCCTGCAGCACCCGCACATCGTCGGCATCTTCGAGGTCGGGCGCACCGCCGACGGGCTGCCGTTCTACGCCATGCCCTACCTGCCGCGCGGGCACCTCGGCCAGCGCGACCTGCGCGGCGACCAGCCGAAGGTGGCCGCGATCCTGCGCGCCCTGCTCGACGCGCTCGACCATGCCCACGTGCACAACGTGGTGCACCGCGACGTCAAGGCCGAAAACGTGCTGTTCGACGAGGCCGACCGCCCGCTGCTGGCGGACTTCGGGATCGCGCTGCGGCGCGGCACCAATCCGCGCCTGACCACCGCCGGACTGGCGGTCGGCAGCACCGCCTACATGCCGCCGGAACAGGCGCGCGGGCAGCCGGTGGACCGCCGCGCCGACCTCTACAGCCTCGGCGTGCTGGCCTGGGAGATGCTGACCGGGCGCCTGCCCTACCAGGCCGGGGACGCGCTGGCGATGGCGCTCAAGCACGTGCAGGAGCCGGTGCCGCGGCTGCCGCCCCCGCTGCGCCACTGGCAGGACTTCTTCGACGCGGCGCTGGCCAAGCAGCCGCAGGACCGCCCGCCCAGCGCGCGCGCGATGCGCGAACAGCTGGACGCCCTCGCGCAGCGCGCCGGGCCCCGCTTCACCCCGGTGCCGCTGCCACCGCCTGCGGCCGAGGCCACCAGCGCGGCCCCGCGCTGGCGGCGACGCGCACCGTGGCTGGCCCTCGCCGCGGCGGCCGTGCTCGCGCTCGGCTATGCCGGCTGGCGCATCGGGCCGGGGCGGACGCCCGCGGCGCCCTCGGCTCCCGCGCCGGCTCCCGCGCAGCCTGCCACCGCGCAGGCGCCGACGCTGCCGACGCCGACCGCGCCGCCCGGCGGCGCCGTGCTCGGGCTGGCGGATCCGCCGCCGCTCGGCGAGGGCGCCGCGTTCGTCGCCAATGCCGAGCAGCAGATCGCGCAGGGCCGCCTGCTGGCCCCTGCCAACGGCAATGCCTGGGACAGCTGGGACGCGGCCTGGCGGGTGGCCGCCACCCATCCGCAGGTGCAGGTGTTGACCGCGCGCCTGTTCGACGCCCTGGCCGCCGCCGCGACTGCCGCCCTGCGCGAGGGCGACCCCGCGCAGGCGCGCCCGCTGTTCGAGCGCGCGCGCCAGCTCGATGCCCGCCGCGGCGGTGACGGCAGCGCCCTGGCACTGCTGCGCCAGCGCCTGCGCGCCGCGTTCGACCAGCGCTGGCAGGCCACCGCCGCGCGCGATCCGGCCGCCGCCGCGCGCCTGCTGGCCGACAGCGCTTGGCTGATCGACGATGCCGCACAGCGGCGCGCGCTGCAGGCGAAATTGGCCGCACTGCCGGCCGTTGCGGCACCTGCGGCGGCCGCTGCTCCAGCGGCGCCCGCCGCCCCCCGCCCGGTCGATCTGGTCACCGTGACCCGCGCCGACTACGCCCGCTTCGCCGAGCAGACCGGGCGCGCGCCCGCGGACTGCGGCCGCGCCGGTCTGTTCGGCGGCCGCCGCACCTGGCAGAACGCCGGCGGCCGCCGCGCGCGCGAGGACGCGCCGGTCACCTGCGTGTCGGCCGCCGACGCGCTGGCCTATCTGGAGTGGCGCAACGCGCAGGGCAACGGCCGCTTCCGCCTGCCCAGCATGGGCGAACTGCGCAGCCAGCCGGACGCGGTGGCCTGGAGCACCCTGTGCGGCGACGCCGCCTGCAGCACCCGCATGGCCAGCGGCCGTCCGCAGCCGCTGGACGCCGCGCGCGGCCAGCCGGAAGTCGGCATCCGCCTGGTGCGGGTGCGCTGAACGCCTGCCGGCACGGCGCGCGGAGGCCGGCCGCACGGCCTACAATCCACGCATGGCTGCCTCCCCCACGCCTCCGCCCGCGCTCGGGCACCGCCTGCAGCGCCTGTTCCTGACCGGACTGCTGACCCTGCTGCCGCTATGGCTGACCTGGGTCGTGCTGCGCTTCGTGTTCACCCTGCTCGGCGATCTCAGCAAACCGGTCGTGAGCCCGGCCCTGCAGGGCCTGGCCGCCGCCAACCCGCGTGCGTTCGGCTGGCTGGTGCAGCCGTGGGTGCTCGGCGCGATCGCGCTGGTGGCGACCGTGCTGCTGATCCTGGCGGTCGGCTGGCTGACCCGGCGCGTGGTCGGCCAGCGCCTGCTCGGCTGGTTCGAGGCCCTGATCGCGCGCATCCCGCTCGCCAGCACCGTCTACGGCAGCGCGCGCAAGCTGCTGGACATCCTGCAGACCAAGCCGGACGGCACCCAGCGGGTGGTGCTGATCGACTTCCCGCATCCGGACATGAAGACCCTGGGCTTCGTCACCCGGGTGATCCGCGAGCAGGGCAGCGGGCGCGAGCTGGCGGCGGTGTACGTGCCGACCACGCCGAACCCGACCTCCGGCTACCTGGAGATCGTGCCGGTGGAGCAGCTGACCCCGACCGACTGGAACGTCGACCAGGCGATGAGCTTCATCATCAGCGGCGGCGCGGTCGCGCCGGACAGCATCCCGTTCGCGCCGCCGCGCCGCGACTGACCCGCGGCCGCCTCAGCCGCGGCGACCGCCGGTTTCCGGCCGACGGCTGCGGCCGTCCCCCCGCGGCGCCGGCTTCGCCCCGGCGTGCGCATGCGCGCTGCGCGGCTTGGCGTGCGGGCGGCGGTTGCGGCCCGGGCGCGGCGCGCGCGCCGCGTCGGCGAACGGCTTGGCGTCGGTGCGGATGGCGCGGCTGGGCTCGAAGCCCGGCACCACCTGTATCGTGATCTCGCGGCCCAGCAGCTTCTGGATCTGGCGCAGCAGCCCGGCTTCGTCCGGCGACACCAGCGAGATCGCCTCGCCGCGGGCGCCGTTGCGGCCGGTGCGGCCGATGCGGTGGACGTAGTCCTCGGCCACCATCGGCAGGTCGTGGTTGATCACCAGCGGCAGCTGCGGGATGTCCAGCCCGCGCGCGGCCACGTCGGTGGCGACCAGGATCCGGGTCTTGCCGCTCTTGAATTCCGACAGCGCCTTCTGGCGCGCGGCCTGGCTCTTGTTGCCGTGGATCGCCAGCGCCGGCAGCCCGGCCTTCTCCAGCTGCTCGGCCAGGCGGTTGCAGCCGTGCTTGGTCTTGCCGAACACCAGCACCTGCTCGGCGTGGCGGCGCGCCAGGATGTCGATCAGCAGCTCGCGCTTCCTCGCTGCGTCCACCGGATGCGCGTGGTGGGCGATGGTCTCGACCACGGTGTTCTGCGCGGCCACCTGCACCTGCTTGGGGTCCTGCATGAACTCCAGCGCCAGCGCCTTGATGCGCGGCTCGAAGGTGGCCGAGAACAGCAGCGTCTGCCGCTGCGCCGGCACGTGCTTCATCACCCGCTTGATCGAGGGCAAAAAGCCCATGTCCAGCATGCGGTCGGCCTCGTCCAGGACCAGCATGCGCACGTCGCCGAGCTTGCAGGTGCCGCGCTCGAGGTGGTCGATCAGGCGCCCGGGGCAGGCCACCAGCACGTCCACGCCGCGCCGGAACGCCTCCACCTGCGGCTGCATGCCCACCCCGCCGAACAGCGCGGTGACGTTGAGGCGCAGGTGCTTGGCGTAGGCGCGCAGGTTGTCGGTGATCTGCACCGCCAGCTCGCGGGTGGGGGTCAGCACCAGCACCCGCGGCCGGCGCAGGCCTTCGGGCTTGGGCAGCTCGGCCAGCATCTGCAGCAGCGGCAGGCCGAACGCGGCGGTCTTGCCGGTCCCGGTCTGGGCACCGCCCAGCACGTCGTGTCCGGCCAGCACCAGCGGGATCGCCTGGGCCTGGATCGGGGTCGGGGTGGCATAGCCCTGTTCGGCCAGCGCGCGCAGCAACGCAGGCGCTAGGCCGAGGGATTCGAACGTCATGCAAAGCTCCTTGGGGACGGTCACGCCAGGGGCGTGCGGGATCCGTGCGCTTCCCTGCTGCCGCGCGGGGGATCGTGGGGGCACGGGCCGGGGCTCCGGACCGTGGCTGCGCGTCGGTGGGCGTCGGGGGTGGTGCGCCGCGGCGAGGCGGCAGGACCGGGAACAACGGTCGCTCGTGCGCAGGCGGCCATCATACGCGAGCGCGGCGCCTACGGCCGGCAGACGCGTCTGACGCATCGCGTCCATTCATGTCGCGATCGGCAGCCAGCCAGACACGCGGTCTGCATCCCCCGCGCCACCGCCCCGGATGCATGCGAACGCCGGGATTGGCACGTAAAATGCGAACTGCGTCAGGAATTTCGCCCCGACCGCCCCGCACGGATGCCGCCCCACGCCCCTGCCCCCTCACGCCCCCGACTGCAGCGCCTGACGGCCCTGCTGCTGGGCCTGGCCCTGCTGCTGGCGATGCTCGCCGCGCCTGCCGCCGACTGGAGCTACCGGGTCCGGCCCGGCGACACCGTGTGGGATCTCGCGCGCCGTTACCTGCGCGCCGACATCCCCTGGCAGCAGCTGCAGGCGCACAACCGGATCGCCGATCCGGCGCGGCTGGCGCCCGGCAGCGTGCTGCGCATCCCGGTCGAATGGCTGAAGCTGCAGCCGGCGCCGGCGACCGTGCTGGGAGTGCGCGGGCAGGCCAGCTTCGAGCGCCCAGGACGACCGCCGCAGCCGGTGGTGGCGGGCATGCAGGTCGGCATGGGCCTGTTGCTGCGCACCGGGGCCGGGGCCAGCCTGACCCTGCGCTTCGCCGACGGCAGCGAGCTGCTGCTGCAGGAGAACAGCGCGCTGGCGCTGGACCGGCTGGGTGCCTATGGCCGCAGCGGAATGGTCGACACCCGCCTGCGCCTGCTGCAGGGACGCGTCTCCAACCAGGTCAACAAGCTGCGCCGTGGATCGAGCTTCTCGATCCAGACTCCGGCCCTGACCTCGAGCGTGCGCGGCACCCGGTTCCGGGTCGCGCAGGACGCCGCCGGCGCACGCACCGAGGTCAGCGAGGGCCTTGTGCAGGCGCAGGATGCGCGCGACCGGGTACAGCTGCAGGCCGGCCAGGGCGTGGCCAGCCGCGGCCCGCGCTCGCCGCTCGCCGCGCAGGCCCTGCTGCCGGCCCCGGCCGGCCTCGCGGTGGACGCCGGCCAGCGCCCGATCCGCCTGCGCTGGCAGGCGGTGCCCGGGGCGGCGCGCTACCGGGTGGAAGTCGGCGGCACTCCGGCGTTCCCGTACCTGTTGCTGGACACCGTGGTGGACGCACCGGAACTGGCGATCGCCGCGCTGCCGGACGGTGCCCAGCGCTTCCGCGTGCGCGCGATCGCCGCCGACGGGCTGGAAGGGCTGGATGCGGAGGCCGAGTTGCCGGTGCAGTTGCCGGCGCCATTCGCCCTCGCCCCGGCGGACGGCGCGGAACTGGATATGGAGCGCCCGCGCCTGCGCTGGAGCTCGGTCGGCACGGACGCCCGCTACCGGCTGCAGCTGGCGGCGGCCGACGATCCCGGTTTCGCCCGCCCGCTGCAGGACGTGCAGGCGCTGCCGGCGACCGACTGGCGACCGGCGCAGGCCCTCGCCCCCGGCGCCTACCTGTGGCGGATCGCCACCCTCGACCAGGAGGGGCGCCAGTCGGCCTGGACCGTGAGCCGCCTGACCCTGCTGCCGCCGGGCGCGCCGCCGCAGCCGGGGGTCGCCGGCCGCGGCGACACGCTGGAACTGCGCTGGCCGGAAGGCCGCCCGGGCCAGCGCTTCCGGGTGCAGGTCGCCGCCGCCCCGGACTTCAGCCAGCCGCGGCTGGACACGGTGGTCGCGCAGAATCGCCTGCCGCTGACGAACCTGCCGAGCGGGCGCTGGCATGCAAGGGTGCAGGTGATCGACGCCGACGGCGAGGCGCGGCCGTTCGGCCCGGCGCAGACGTTCCAGACCGGCTGCCGCGCCTGCCGCTGGTGGCTGCTCGGCGGCGGTGCGCTGCTGGTGTGGGCGCTGTAGGAGACCCGGCATGCCGACCGCCGCCCGTTCCCCCGCCCTGCATCCCTGGCTGCTGGCCCTCGGTGCGGGCTGCGTCCTGCTGCTGGCGCTGACCGGCCTGACCCGACCGCTGGACGGCTGGCTGTATGACCGCCTCTCCGGCCTGCGCGCCCCCGCCGCGGATCGCAAGATCGTGGTGGTCGAGATCGACCAGCACAGCCTTGATGCGCTCGGTGCCTGGCCATGGCCGCGCGCGCTGCATGCGCGCCTGCTCCAGCGGCTGCAGCAGGCGCAGCCCGCGGCCATCGGCTTCGACGTGCTGTTCGCCGAGCCCGACCGCCACGACCCGGCCGGCGACGCCGCGCTGGCCGCCGCGATGCGCGCCAGCGGGCGGGTGGCGCTGGCCGTCACCGCCGAAGCGCCACAGCCCGGGGCGGCGCCGCTGGAGACCCTGCCGGCGCCGCCACTGGCCGCGGCGGCGGCCGCGTTCGGACACACCGCGATCACCCCGGATCCCGATGGCGTCGCGCGCAGCGCCTACCTGCAGGCCGGCGTCGGCGATGCGCGCTGGCCGGCCCTGGGCGCGGCGCTGGTCGCGCTGGCGGGCCCCGCGCCCGCCGCGCCCCTTGGCGAGCGCCGGCCGCCGCAGGAAGCCTCGCCCTACCGCTGGGAACAGGACCGGCGCGTGCTGCTGCCGAACCTGGACCTGACCGGGCTGCGCCGGGTGTCCTACCTCGACCTGCTGCAGGGCCAGGTGCCGGCCGGGCTGCTGCGCGGCGCCCTGGTGCTGGTCGGCGCCACCGCCGAGGGCCTCGGCGAGGAGGTGCTGGTCGAGACCCGCGACGGCCGCCGCTACGTGCCGGGCACCCTGTTCCAGGCCGGCCTGGCCAGCGAACTGCTGGCACGCGCGACGGTGACCCCGCTCACGCCCGCGCAGTGGCTGCCGAGCGCCGCCGCGCTGGCGCTGCTGCCGCTGCTGCTGCTGTGGCGGTTTCCGCGCCTGCCGGCATGGGCGGTGCTGACCGCGGGCGCGCTGCTGACGCTGGCCGTCAGCGCCTGGCTGCTGCTGCAGGCCCGGCTGTGGCTGCCTCCGGTCTCGCCCCTGCTGGCGCTCGCGCTGGCAGGCGCAGTGCTCGCCCTGGTGCACTATCGGCGCGCACACCGGTTGGCCCTGACCGATGGCCTGACCCGGGTCGGCAACCGCCGTCAGTTCGACGCCGCGCTCGCGCGTGAGCACGCCTCGGCGCTGCGCACCGGGCATCCGCTGGCGCTGCTGCTGATCGACATCGACCACTTCAAGCGCTACAACGACCGCCTCGGGCACCGCGCCGGCGACGAGGCCCTGCGCCGGGTCAGCCAGCTGCTGGCCGCGCAGTTGCGGCGCCCGCGCGACCTCTGCGCCCGCTACGGCGGCGACGAGCTGGCCGCGGTGCTGCCGGAGACCGACGGCCCGGCCGCACTGGCCCTGGCCGAGCGCCTGCGCGCCGCGGTGCGCGCACAGCGCATCCCGCACCCGGACAACGAGGAGCGCGGAATCCTCACCCTGAGCATCGGCATCGCGGTCTCCGACCCGCAGGATGCCTCGGTGCACGCGCTACTCGACCGCGCCGACGTGGCCCTGTACCTTGCCAAGTCCGACGGCCGCGACCGTGCGCGGCTGGCGCCGCCCCCCGGCGCCTGACCCCACCCGACCCCGCAACCGCATGAAGCTCGAAACCCGCCTCGCACAATGGCTGCTGGCCGCCGTGTTCATCGTCGCCGGCGGCTTCCGCCTGTGGCAGGCGCTGCACGGCGTGGCGTACTCCAACGGCAGCCTGCTGGTCAGCGCCGGCGAGGTGCTGCTGGGCGTGCTGCTGGCCGCCGGCTGGCAGCTGCGCGCACTGGCGCTGCTGGCGGCCGCCGCCCTGCTGGCCGACGCCGCGCTCACCCACCCGTTCTGGAAGTTCTCCGGCAGCGCGCAGGCCGCGCAGCTGCTGCACTTCATGAAGAACATCGGGCTGGTCGGCGGGCTGCTCCTGCTGTCCGGCGCGGGCGGCGCGCGCCGGCGCTGAGCGCTCAGCCGGCGGCGGCCTGCCACAGGGTCAGCAGGCCGATCGCGAACACCAAGAGCAGCGCGATGCGGCGGAACAGCGCCTGCGGCAGCCGCGCCAGGATGCGCCGGCCCAGCCAGGTGCCGGCCAGCGCCACCACCGCCAGCAGCGGCACCCACACCAGGTCGTGGGCGTGGATGTAGCCATTGCGCGCGTACACCACGCCGCGGCTGAGGTCGATCGCCAGGTCGATCGCCGCCGAAGTCGCCACGAACACCTCCTTGCGCAGGTCGAACGCGGCCAGGGTGATGCCGCGCACCGCGCCGCCGGTGCCCACCAGCCCGGCCATCCCGCCGGACAACACCCCGCCCAGCACCGCGTTGCCGGTGCTCGCGCGCACCGTCCAGCGCGGACGCAGCAGCATCCAGCCGCTGAGCGCGAGCAGGAACACCGCCAGCACGCCGGTCAGCCAGCGGGTGTCGAGCGCGGCCGAGGCCAGCCCGCCCAGCACCGCGCAGACCACCGCAGGCACGCCCAGCCGCAGCAGCAGGCCGCGGTCGATCCCGGCGCGGAACAGCCCGAGCTTGCTCAGGTTGCTGGCCAGGTGGAACAGCGCGGTGATGCCGAGCACCGACTGGAAGTCGAAGTAGAAGTTCGCGACCGGCACGAAGAACACCGACGAGCCGAACCCGGCCACGGTACCAGCGACCTCGGCCAGCAGCGCCAGCAGCAGGAATCCCGCGCCGCGGCCGAGCTCCGGCATCAGACGTCCAGCACCAGCCCCGGGCGCGGCAGCACCGCCTGCACACCGTGGCGGGTCAGGATCTCCCCGGCCAGCGCCTCGCGCGCGCGCTCCTCGCCGTGCACCAGCGCCAGCGGCGGTGGCGGGGCGATGCCCGCGTACCAGTCCAGCAGCCCCTGCTGGTCAGCATGCGCGGACAGCCCGCCGACGGTGTGCCGCTGCGCGTTCACCTGCACGTCGTGGCCGTGGATGCGCACCCAGCGCGCGCCCTCCACCAGCCGCCGCCCGAGCGTGCCCTCGGCCTGGTAGCCGACGAACACGATCCGGGTCTGGCGATGCGGCAGGTGCTGGCGCATGTGGTGGAGGATGCGGCCGCCGTTGGCCATGCCGTTGCCGGCGATGATGATCGCGCCGCCCCCGATGCGGTTGATCGCCATCGACTCCTCCACCGACTCGGTGACGTGCAGGTTCGGCAGCCGGAACGGGTTGGGGGTGCCGCGCCACGCCGCGCGCGCCTCGGCGTCGAACAGTTCGTGGTGGCGGTCGTACACCTGCACCACCTTCGAGGCCATCGGGCTGTCGAGGAAGATCCGCCAACGCGCCATGCCCCAGTCGTCCCAGTGGCGGGCGAACCAGTACAGCAGTTCCTGGGTGCGCCCCACCGCGAACGCCGGGATCAGCACGTTGCCGCCGTCGCGCCAGGCTGCGTGCAGGATCTCGCCCAACTCCTGCACGGTGGCCTCGCGGTCGCGGTGGTTGCGGTCACCGTAGGTGGATTCCAGCAGCAGCAGGTCGGCCGCTGGCACCGGCTCGGGATCGCGCAGGATCGGGGTGCCGCGCATGCCGAGGTCGCCGGAGAACACGAGGATGCGGCCGTCCGCGCGCAGCTCCACGCTGGCCGAGCCGAGGATGTGGCCGGCATCGCGCAGGACCAGGTCGATCCCCGGCAGCAGCGCCGGGTGCACGCCGTAGGGCAGCGGCCGCACCAACTCCAGCGTGCGCTGCACGTCCTGCCGGCTGTACAGCGGCACCGCCGGCGGTTGCCCCGGCCGGCGCCGGCGGTTGGCGCGCTCGGCGTCGCTCTCCTGCAGCGAGGCCGAATCCAGCAGCATGATCGGCAGCAGGTCGGCGGTGGCGGCCTGGGCGTAGATCGGCCCGCGGAAACCGGCCATGACCAGCCGCGGCAGGCGCCCGCAGTGGTCGATGTGGGCATGGCTGAGCACCACGGCGTCCAGCGCGGCGGCATCGAACGGGAACGGCGCGAAGTTCGCCGCCTCGGCCTCCGGGCTGCCCTGCACCATGCCGCAGTCCAGCAGCAGGCGGCGGCCCGCGGCCTCGACCAGGTGCATCGACCCGGTCACCTGCCCGGCCGCTCCGTGGAACTGCACCTGCATGTCGGCTCCTCGTCCCTGCTGCGCGCGCGACAGGGTACGCCAGATGCCGGCTGAACGCGCCCGGCCGGCATGACCATGGGCACCGGCGCGGCGTCCGCCCGGCGCCTAGAATCCGCGCCATCCAGACCCCTCCCGGAACCCCGCCGTGAACGCACCCAAGCTGTTGCTGCTGCCGCTGTCCATCACCCTGGTCCTGGCCGCCTGCCAGAAGCCTGGCGAGCCGGCGAAGCCGGCGGCCTCCGCCGCCCCGGCCGCGACCGCCGCGCTGCCGCCGCTGGCCGCGTTCAAGACCAGCGATCTCGACCCCGGCAAGAACGCGTGCAGCGACTTCGCCGGCTACGTCAACGGCAAGTGGCTGGCCGCCAACCCGGTGCCGGCCGACAAGACCAGCTGGGGCAGCTTCGAGATGCTGGACGAGCGCTCGGTCGCCGCCAGCCGCGCGATCGCCGAGGCCGCGGCCGCCGATGCCAAGGCCACCGGCGTGGCCAAGCTGGTCGGCGACCTGTACGCCACCGGCATGGACACCGCCAAGATCGAGGCGGCCGGCGCCGCCCCGATCCAGCCGATGCTGGCGCGCATCGACGCGCTCAAGACCCCGGCCGACATCGCCGCCTACCTGCGCGACGAGTTCGCCGCCGGCCGCGGCGAGGTGTTCGCGTTCGGCGCCGAGGCCGACTTCAAGGATTCCAGCCGCAAGATCGGCTACGCGTTCCAGTCCGGGCTGTCGCTGCCGGAGCGCGCCTACTACCTGGAGGACGGCCCGGACGGCAAGTACAAGGCGATCCGCGAGGCCTTCGTCAAGCACGTCTCGCGCCAGCTGCAGAACGTCGGCATCGCCCCCGCCGAGGCCGACAAGCAGGCGGCCGACGTGCTCGCGTTCGAGACCCGCCTGGCCCGGGCCTCGCTGTCGCCGGTCGAGCTGCGTGACCCGAACAACCAGTACCACTACGTCACCATGGCCGAGGCGGACAAGCTGACCCCGCACTTCCCGTGGAGCGCCTTCTTCCAGGCCAACGGCGTGCAGGCGGACGGCTTCTCGCTGTCGCAGCCGAAGTTCTTCGCCGAATTCGACAAGATGCTGGCCGAGGTGCCGGCCGCGCAGTGGCAGGCCTACCTGCGCCTGCACCTGATCGACGGCATGGCCCCGTACCTGGCCGACAAGTTCAACGACGAGCGCTTCGACTTCTACGCGCGCACCCTGCGCGGCCAGCAGGAGCAGAAGCCGCGCTGGAAGCGGGTGCTCGACACGGTGGAGAACACCGCCGGCGAGGCGCTCGGTCAGCTGTACGTCAAGCAGTACTTCCCGCCGCAGTCCAAGGCGCAGATGCAGGTGCTGGTGGACAACCTGCGCCAGGCGCTGAAGGCGCGGCTGGAGGCGCTGGACTGGATGAGCCCGGAGACCAAGGCCAAGGCCATGGAGAAGTGGGCCGGCTTCACCCCCAAGATCGGCTACCCCGACAAGTGGCGCAGCTGGGAGGGCCTCACCACCGGGCGCGAGAGCTACGTGCAGAACGTGCTGGCCGCGGCCAAGTTCAACCACGCCTACGACATGGCCAAGATCGGCAAGCCGGTGGATCGCAGCGAGTGGGGCATGTCGCCGCAGACGGTGAACGCCTACTACAACCCGCTGATGAACGAGATCGTGTTCCCGGCCGCGATCCTGCAGCCGCCGTTCTTCGATCCCAAGGCCGACCCCGCCCTCAACTACGGCGGCATCGGCGCGGTGATCGGCCACGAGATGCTGCACGGCTACGACGACCAGGGCAGCCAGTTCGACGCCCGGGGCAACTTCAACAACTGGTGGACCAAGGCCGACCGCGAGGGCTTCCAGCAGCGCACCGCGCGGCTGGTGCAGCAGTTCAACGACTACGTCGCGATCGACGGCCTGCACGTCAACGGCGAGCTGACCCTGGGCGAGAACATCGCCGACCTCGGCGGCCTGAACGTGGCCTGGGACGCCTACCAGAAGGCGCTCAAGGACGCCGGCAAGTCGGGCCAGGACAAGGTGGACGGCCACCCCGAGGACCAGCGCTTCTTCTTCAACTGGGCCACGGTGTGGCGCCGCAACTTCACCCCGGACGAACTGAAGGTGCGCCTGCGCACCGACCCGCACGCGCCGGCCAACTTCCGCGCGATCGGCGCGCCGAGCAACATGCCCGCGTTCGCGCAGGCATTCGGCTGCAAGCCGGGCGATGCCATGGTGCGGCCGGCGGACAAGCGGGTCGTGATCTGGTGAGCCGCCGGCGCCGCGGGCGGGCCCGGCCTGCCCGCGGCGCATCGCGGCGGCGGCGTTGCCCGCGGCGGCAGGCAGGCGGACAATAGCCGGATGATCGATGCCGCCCGTTATCCGCTGCTGTCGCGGATCGACAGCCCCGCCGACCTGCGCCGGCTGCCGGAGAGCTCGCTGCGCGCGGTGGCGGACGAACTGCGCGCCTACCTGATCGAATCGGTGGGCAAGTCGGGCGGCCATTTCGGCGCCGGGCTGGGGGTGGTGGAGCTGACCACCGTCCTGCACTACCTGTACGACACCCCCGACGACCGCCTGGTGTGGGACGTCGGCCACCAGTGCTATCCGCACAAGATCCTCACCGGCCGCCGCGACCGCATCCACACGGTCAAGCAGAAGGACGGCGTGGCGCCGTTCCCCAAGCGCGAGGAATCCGCATACGACGCCTTCGGCGTCGGGCATTCCTCGACCTCGATCTCGGCCGCGCTGGGCATGGCGATCGCCAACGCCCGCGCCGGCGCGCAGCGGCGGGTGGTGGCGGTGATCGGCGACGGCGCGATGACCGCGGGCATGGCCTACGAGGCGCTCGGCCACGCCGGCGGGATGGAGCCGGAGCCGGACCTCTTGGTGATCCTCAACGACAACCGGATGTCGATCAGCGAGGCGGTCGGCGGGCTGACCAAGATGCTCGGCCGGCTGTCCGGCAGCCGTACCCTGAACGCGCTGCGCGAGGGCGGCAAGAAGCTGCTGGGCGACAAGCACAACCCGACCGCGCGCTTCGTCAAGCGTTGGGAGGAACACTGGAAGGGCATGTTCGTGCCCTCCACCCTGTTCGAGGAGATGGGCTTCCACTACACCGGCCCGATCGACGGCCACGACATTCCGGCGCTGCTGGCCACCCTGAAGACCCTCAAGGGCCTGAAGGGCCCGCAACTGCTGCACGTCATCACCACCAAGGGCAAGGGCTACGAGCGCGCCGAGGGCGACCAGATCGGCTACCACGCGGTCGGCCCGTTCGACCCGCAGCAGGGCGTGGTGGCCAAGCCGGGCGCGAAGAAGCCGACCTACACCGACGTGTTCGGCGACTGGCTGTGCGACATGGCCGCGGCCGAGCCGCGCCTGCTGGGGATCACCCCGGCGATGCGCGAGGGCTCCGGGCTGGTGCGCTTCAGCCAGGAATACCCGGAGCGCTACTTCGACGTGGCGATCGCCGAGCAGCACGCGGTCACGCTGGCGGCCGGGATGGCCTGCGAGGGCGCCAAGCCGGTGGTGGCGATTTATTCCACCTTCCTGCAGCGCGGCTACGACCAGCTGGTGCACGACGTGGCGATCCAGAACCTCGACGTGCTGTTCGCGATCGACCGCGGCGGCGTGGTCGGCCCGGACGGCGCCACCCACGCCGGCAACCTCGACCTGTCCTACCTGCGCTGCGTGCCGAACATGCTGGTGATGGCGCCGGCCGACGAGAACGAGTGCCGGCAGATGCTCACCACCGGGTTCCGGCACGTGGGCCCGGCCGCGGTGCGCTACCCGCGCGGCACGGGCCCCGGGGTCGCGGTGCAGCCGACCCTGGAGACGCTGCCCATCGGCCAGGCGCAGTTGCGCCGGCGCGGCGCGCGGATCGCGCTGCTGGCGTTCGGCGCGATCGTGCCCGCGGCGGAACAGGTCGGCGCCGAGCTCGGTCTGACCGTGGTCAACATGCGCTTCGTCAAGCCGCTGGACCGCGCGCTCGTCCTCGAGCTGGCCAGGACCCACGAAGGTTTCGTCACCCTCGAGGACAACGTGGTCGCCGGTGGTGCCGGCAGCGGCGTGGGCGAACTGCTGGCGGCCGAGGGCCTCGCGCTGCCGATCCTGCACCTGGGCCTGCCGGATGCCTTCCAGCCGCATGCCAGCCGCGAGCAGCTGCTGGCCGAGGCCGGGCTGGACGCGGCCGGCATCCGCGCTGCGCTGCTGGCGCGCTGGCCGGCGCTGGCCGTGCCGCCCGCCGCCGCGGCGTCCGCCGGCGGCTGAACGCGGCGCAGGCTCACGGCGCGGCGGCGGGATCCTCCTCCTCCGCGTCCGGGGCGATCACGCTGTAGCCCTTCGCGCGCAGGCGCGCGAGGTAGCCGTCCGGCGCCAGCAGGCGGCCCATGTCCACCATCGCGAAGGTGGTGCGGTTGCGCGCGAGCGCGGACTCCGCCGCCGCCAGCCACTTGGCGTCCAGCTGGTGCTGGGCGTCGCGGAAGCCGAGCTTCTGCCCGACCCCGGCCTCGGAGACCGCGTCCAGGCAGGCCTGGTAGTTGTCCGCCACCGGCAGCGCGCGCAGCGCGGCCAGGTCGCCGGTCGCCCACGCATTGGCGCGTGCCTGCAGCGAGCCGAGCTCGGTCTCGATCCGCGCGATGGTGTTGGCGAAGCAGGTACGGTCGTCGAGCGTGCTGCGGTTGAATTCCTTGATCAGCGCCTTCGGATCGCTGACCGGGATCGCGACCTCGACCAGGGTCACGTTCGGATGATGGGCCTCGATCGCGCGCGCGATGGCGTCCTGCACGCCCTTGCCCTGGTCGAGGCCGGACTTGCGGATCGCCTGGCGGTACAGCTCCCCGGCGGCGAACAGCGGGCGCCACGATTCGATCCCGGCGTCGCTGCCGATGTAGCGCGCCTTCAGCACCTGCCAGCGCGCGTACACCTCCGGCGGCACCTGCTGCTGCAGGGTGCGGCCCTGCGGGTCCTTGCGCGCGGCCAGCAGCGAGGGCAAGAGCAGCAGGTTGCGGAACCAGCCGGTCTTCAGCTCCAGCCGCAGCCGCGGCGGGCGGATCACTTCCTGCGCCTGCGCGATCACCCGCTCGACCTGCCCCGAACGCCACTGCAGCTTCGCCGGCAGCGGGCTCAGGGTGCCGAGGATGTACAGCTCGTGCTCGCCCTTGCGCACCAGCCACAGGCCGGGCCCGGGCTGCTCGCCGACCACCAGCACCGGGGCCTCGGTGCGGATGCCGTCGTCCGCGGCCGGTGCCTGCGCAGCGTCCTGCGCGGCGGGGGCGCGCGCCGCCTCCTGCGCGTGCACGCCCACGGCCACACCGGCGATGAGCAGTGCCATGCCGATCCCGAGGCTCAGCTGGCGGCGGCGTGGCATCGTGCGAACACTCCTTCGGTCATGCGCATGGCGGCAGTGTGCATGCTGGCAGGCAAGGCATACGACCCCAAGCTGAACGCCGGATGCGCGAACGCCCGGCCGGGCCGGGCCGGGCGTTCGCGGGAAAGGATGGTCGGGGTAGCCGGATTTGAACCGACGACCACTTGTCCCCCAGACAAGTGCGCTACCAGGCTGCGCTATACCCCGAGCGGGCGTGCAGTATACCCGCGCGGCCTCGGTGCGGCCAGCCGCGGCCGTCAGCGGCGCAGCAGCTGCAGGATGTCCTCCAGTTCCATGCGCACCTGGCGCACGATCTGCTGGCTCAGCGCCGCCTCCTGGCGTCCCTGCTCGCCCTCCAGCCGCTGGCGCGCGCCGCTGATGGTGTAGCCCTGCTCGTACAGCAGGCTGCGGATCTGGCGCACCATCAGCACGTCGTGGCGCTGGTAGTAGCGGCGGTTGCCGCGGCGCTTGGCCGGCTCCAGGCTCGGGAACTCGGTCTCCCAGTAGCGCAGCACGTGCGGCTTGACGTCGCACAGCTCGCTGACCTCGCCGATGGTGAAGTAGCGCTTGGCCGGGATCGGCGGGAGCTCGCGGTTGCTGCCGGGGTCAAGCATGCGCCGCCCCCGTGTAGGCCTCGACCCGCTCCTTCAGCTTCTGCCCGGGACGGAAGGTGACCACGGTGCGCGCGCTGATCGGGATTTCCTTGCCGGTCTTGGGGTTGCGCCCCGGGCGCTGGTTCTTGCGCCGCAGGTCGAAGTTGCCGAACCCGGACAGCTTGACCTGGCGGCCCTCGTGCAGGGCCTGGCGCAGCGCGTCGAAGAACGCATCCACGAACTCCTTCGCCTCGCGCTTGTTCAGGCCGACGTCCTCGTACAGCCGTTCGGCCATCTCCGCCTTGGTCAGTGCCATCGTCCTGCGTCCCCTGTCAGCGCCGGAGTGCGGCGCCGTGCTGGCGTTCCAGCGCGGCCACCACCGCGGCCATCACCGCGTCCACGTCCGGGTCGGTCAGGGTGCGCGATTCGTCCTGCAAAATCAAGGCCATGGCCAGACTCTTGCAACCGCTTTCGATGCCCTTGCCGGCATAGCGGTCGAACAGCTCGAGCCGGCGCAGCAGCGGCCCGGCGGCGGCCGCGACGGTGGCGCGCACGGCTGCCCACGGCACCGCCTCGGCCACCACCACGGCCAGATCGCGGCGCACCGACGGGAACCGCGACAGCGCGCGCGCACGCGGCAGCGGACGCGCCAGCAGCGGCGCCAGCTCGAGCTCGAAGGCATAGACCTCGGCCTCCAGCCCCAGCGCCTGCGCAAGGCGCGGATGCAGCTGGCCGATCCAGCCGATGCGCTCGCCGTCGCGGTAGACCCCGGCGCTGCGGCCCGGATGCGCGTGCGCCGGCGCCTCCGCGCGATAGTCCAGCACCGCGCCGCACAGCGCGGCGATGCTGTCGAGGTCGCCCTTGAGGTCGTGGAAGTCCAGCGCGCGCGCCGGCACGCCCCACTGCTCGGCGTGCGCATCGCCGCAGGCCACCGCCGCCAGGCAGGCGGTCTCGCGCGGCGCGCCGCCGCCGGCCTCGGCGTGGAAGGTCTTGCCGAGTTCGAACAGCCGCACCCGCGCCTGCTGGCGCGCGCGGTTGCGCGCCAACGCCTGCACCAGCCCGGGCAGCAGCGCGGTGCGCATCACCCCGAGCTCGGCGCTGAGCGGGTTGGCCAGCGCCACCGCGCCGGCCTGCGCCTGCCAGGCGTCCAGCAACGCGGCGTCGACGAAGGCGTAGTTGATCGCCTCCAGGTAGTCGCGGGCGACCAGCTGGCGGCGCAGGTCGTATTCGCCGACGCGCGCCTCGCTCGGCTGCACCAGCCGGGTCGCGCCGCCCGGCAGGGTGGCCGGGAGCGCGTCGTAGCCGTGGATGCGCGCCACTTCCTCGATCAGGTCTTCCTCCAGCGCGAGGTCGAAGCGGCGGCTCGGCGGCGTCACCCGCCAGCCGTCGGCGCAATCCTCCACCGCCAGGCCCAGCGCAGCGAGGATGCGCACCACCTCGGCATCCGCCACCGGCACTCCCAGCACCCGCGCCAGCCGCGCCCGGCGCAGCAGGATCGGCTTCGGCCGCGGCAGGTGCTCGGGCAGCACCGCCTCCACCACCGGGCCGGGACGGCCGCCGGCGGCGGCGAGGATGAGCCGGGTGGCGTATTCCACCGCGATCCGCGGCAGTTCGGGATCGACCCCGCGCTCGAAGCGGTGGGCGGCATCGGTGTGCAGGCCGAGCTTGCGGCTGCGGCCGATGATCGCGGCCGGCGCGAAGTGGGCGGCCTCCAGGAACACGCGGCGGGTGGCCTCGCCGACCTTGGTGTCGTCGCCGCCCATGATCCCGGCCAGGCCGACCGCGCGGTCGGCGTCGGTGATGACCAGGAACTGCGGGTCCAGGCGCGCGTCCTGCCCGTTGAGCAGGCGCAGGGTCTCGCCGTCGCGCGCATGGCGCACGCCGATCGGCCCGCGCAGCAGGTCGCAGTCGTAGGCGTGCATCGGCTGGCCGAGCTCCAGCATCACGTACTGGGTGACATCCACCAGCAGGCTGATCGGGCGGATGCCGCTGCGGCGCAGGCGCTCGGCCATCCACACCGGGGTGGGCGCGCGCGCGTCCACGTCCTCGATCACGCGGCCGACGAAGCGCGGGGCGTCCGCGCCGGCCTGCAGCGCCAGCGCCAGCATGGCCTCGCCCTGCGCCGGCACCGGATCGGCCGCCAGCGGCGCCACCGTGCTGCCGGTGGCGGCGGCCACGTCGAACGCGATCCCGCGCACGCCGAAGCAGTCGGCGCGGTTCGGGGTCAGCTTGAGCTCGAATACCGCATCCGGCAGGCCGAGGTAGTCGGCCAGGGGCGTGCCCACCGGCGCATCGGCCGGCAGTTCGAGCAGGCCCGACGCGTCCGCATCGAGGCCAAGTTCCTTGGCCGAGCACAGCATGCCGTTGGAGTCCACGCCGCGCAGCGTGGCGGCCCGGATCGTGAGCTCGCCCATCCGTGCACCGACCAAGGCCAGCGGTGCCAGCAGCCCGGGGCGCGCGTTCGGCGCGCCGCACACGATCTGCAGTCGGCCGTGCGCGCCGGCATCGACCTGGCACACCTGCAGGCGGTCGGCCTGCGGATGCCGCACGCATTCGACGATGCGCGCCACCACCACGCCATCCAGCGCCTCGCCCAGCACCGTCATCGCCTCGACCTCGAGGCCGATGGCGGTCAGGGTCGCCGCCAGTTCATCGCGGGTCGCCGTGGTCTTGACGTGCTGGCGCAGCCAGTTTTCGGAGAACTTCATGGCGGCGACCTCAGGCGAACTGCTGCAGGAACCGGACGTCGTTGTCGAAGAAGCTGCGCAGGTCGTCCACGCCGTAGCGCAGCATCGCGAAGCGCTCCACGCCGAGACCGAAGGCGAAGCCGGTGTAGCGCTCGGGGTCGAGGCCGACCGCGCGTAGCACGTGGGGGTGCACCATGCCGCAGCCGAGCACCTCCAGCCAGCGGGTGCTGCCATCGGCCTGCTGCCAGGCGATGTCGACCTCGGCCGAGGGCTCGGTGAAGGGGAAGTAGCTGGGGCGGAAGCGCATCTGGAAGTCGCGCTCGAAGAAGGCACGCACGAACGCCACCAGCGTGCCCTTGAGGTCGGCGAAGCTGGCGTGCTCGTCCACCAGCAGGCCTTCGACCTGGTGGAACATCGGGGTGTGGGTCTGATCGGAATCGCTGCGGTAGACCTTGCCGGCGGCGATCATCCGCAGCGGCGGGGTGCCGCCGCGCGCCAGCAGGTCCTGCATGTAGCGCACCTGCACGCCCGAGGTATGGGTGCGCAGCAGGCGCCCGTCCGGGAAATAGAAGGTGTCGTGCATCGCGCGCGCCGGGTGGTGCGGCGGGAAGTTCAGGGCCTCGAAGTTGTGCCAGTCGTCCTCGATCTCGGGGCCCTCGGCCAGTTCGTAGCCGAGGCGGCCGAAGATCTCGGCCATGCGCTCCAGCGTGCGGCTCACCGGGTGCACGCCGCCGCGGCCGGGGTCGCGCCCCGGCAGGGTGACGTCGATCGCTTCGCCGGCCAGGCGCGCCTCCAGCACCGCCGCGTCCAGCGCGGCCTTGCGCGCGGCCAGCGCCGCGGCGATCGCGTCGCGGGCGCGGTTGATCGCCTCGCCCGCGGCCTTGCGCTGGTCCGCCGGCAGCGCCCCCAGCGCCTTCAGCTGCGCGGTGATGCGGCCGCTCTTGCCGAGCAGGCCCACGCGCAGGGCCTCCAGCGCGTCCGGGGTGGCGGCGGCGGCGATGTCCGCCAGCGCCTGGGTGGAGAGGGATTCGATTTCGCTCATCTTCGCTTGCGCCCCCTGAAAACACGGCCCGTAAACGAAACGTGGGGAAGGACTTGCGCCCTTCCCCACGTCGTGGCGGCTTGCGCCGCCGGTCTGCACCGCCCGCGGGCGGGTTTGCGTGTGGAGCGACGGCTTACGCCGCCAAAGCGCCCTTGGCCTTCTCGGTCAGGGCCGCAAACCCCGCCGCATCGTGCACGGCGATGTCCGCCAGCACCTTGCGGTCGAGGGTGATGCCGGCCTTCAGCAGGCCGTTCATGAAGCGGCTGTAGCTCATGCCGTTGGCGCGCGCGGCGGCGTTGATGCGCGCGATCCACAGGGTGCGGAACTGGCGCTTCTTCTGCTTGCGGCCGATGTAGGCGTACTGCTGGGCCTTGGTCACCGCCTGCTTGGCGACGCGGAAGACCTTGCGGCGGGCGTTGTAGTAGCCCTTGGCGGCCTTGATGATCTTCTTGTGGCGGCGACGTGCGGTCACGCCACGCTTGACTCGTGCCATGGTCTAGCCCTCCTCAGAGATACGGCAGCATGCGGTCCAAGCGGCCGGCGTCCTCGGCGCGGACGTGGTTCGTCTGCCGCAGGTTGCGCTTCCGCTTAGTCGCCTTCTTGGTGAGGATGTGGCTTTTGTTGGCGTGGCCGCACTTGTACTTGCCGGAAGCGGTCTTCCGGAAGCGCTTGGCCGCCGCCCGATTGGTCTTGATCTTGGGCATCGGGGTGTCCTTGCGAAATCACTGACTGGCCGAGGCGGCGGCAGCGGCCATGCGGCCCTGCCACGCTTTCCGTCCTGCCCGGCCGGCGGGGTGGCCCGGGGTCCGCGGGGGAACCGGGGCGGGTCCTGAGTACAGCGGTGGAGCATTCCCGGCGAACCGGGCCGTGTATTATTGCGGGCGCGCGCCGGGTTTGCAATCCGGGCAGGCGCATGCGCCTGCCGCCACCCCGGCCGCGGCGGCGGGGGGCGGGGCGCAGCGGGGGACGCCGGCGGCCGGCGCCCGCCCTGCCTACTTCTTCTTGGGCGCGATCATCATCACCATCTGCCGCCCCTCCAGGCGCGGCCGGGATTCGATCACGATGTCGTCGCCGAGGTCGGCCTCGATCCGCGCGGCCATCTCGCGGCCGAGCTCCTGGTGGCTCATCTCGCGACCGCGGAAGCGGATGTTGACCTTGACCTTGTCGCCCTCGGCCAGGAACTCGCGCATCTTGCGCAGCTTGATCTGGTAGTCGCCCTCGTCGGTGACCGGGCGGAACTTCAATTCCTTGATCTCGACCTGCTTCTGCTTCTTGCGGGCTTCGCTGGCCTTCTTCTGCTGCTCGAAGCGGAACTTGCCGAAATCCATGATCTTGCAGACCGGCGGATCAGCGTTGGGCTGGATCTCGACCAGATCCAGCTCCTCGTCCTCGGCCATGCGCAGGGCCTCGTCGCGCGACAGCACGCCGATCATCTCGCCGTTGCTGCCGATCACGCGCACGCGCGGGACGCGGATCTCGTGGTTCCTGCGGTTCTGCTTGGTATCGGGGGTGCTGATGTTGCGTTCTCCAAGGGAGGCCCGAGGGGGCCGGGGGCGCGCCGCGCCGGCGGGCGGACGGCGCGCGCTGGCACCGCGCAGGCAGCCCGCCTCAGGCGACCTGCTCCTGGCGCAAACGGGCGGCGAAGTCGGCGACGGTCATGCTGCCGAGGTCTTCCCCTCCCCGCGTGCGCACGGACAGCGTGCCGGCCTCCTTCTCGCGGTCCCCGACCACCAGCAGGTACGGCACGCGCTGCAGCGTGTGCTCGCGAATCTTATAGCCGATCTTTTCGTTGCGCAAATCGGAAACCACCCGGAACCCTTGATCCGCAAGGGTTTTCCGGGCCGCCTCGACGGCTTCGGCCTGGGCGTCGGTGATATTCATCACGACCGCCTGCACCGGCGCCAGCCAGGTCGGCAGGGCACCGGCATGGTGCTCGATCAGGATGCCGATGAAACGCTCCATCGAGCCGACGATGGCCCGGTGCAGCATCACCGGATGCCGGCGCTGGCTGTGCTCGTCCACGTACTCCGCGCCGAGCCGCGCTGGCATCATGAAATCCACCTGCATGGTGCCCAGCTGCCAGGTGCGGCCGATGGCGTCCTTGAGGTGGTATTCGATCTTCGGCCCGTAGAACGCGCCCTCGCCCGGCAGTTCCTGCCATTCCACCCCGGAGGCGCGCAACGCGCCGCGCAGGGCTTCCTCGGCCTTGTCCCAGGTGGCGTCGTCGCCGAGGCGCGCCTCCGGGCGCAGCGCGATCTTGATCTGGATCTCGGAGAAACCGAAGTCGGCGTAGACCTTGAGCGCCTGCTGGTGGAAGGCGCGCACCTCGGATTCCACCTGGTCCTCGGTGCAGAACACGTGGCCGTCGTCCTGGGTGAAGCCGCGCACGCGCAGGATGCCGTGCAGCGCGCCGGAGGGCTCGTTGCGGTGGCAGGCGCCGAACTCGCCGTAGCGGATCGGCAGGTCGCGGTAGCTGTGCAGGCCCTGGTTGAAGATCTGCACGTGGCCCGGGCAGTTCATCGGCTTCACCGCGTAGGTGCGCTTCTCCGACTCGGTGAAGAACATGTTGTCCTTGTAGTTGTCCCAGTGGCCGGACTTCTGCCACAGCGAGACGTCCAGGATCTGCGGGCAGCGCACCTCGCCGTAGCCGGTGTCGCGGTACACGCGGCGCATGTACTGCTCGACCACCTGCCAGATCGCCCAGCCCTTGGGATGCCAGAACACCAGGCCCGGGCCCTCTTCCTGCAGGTGGAACAGGTCCTGCGCCTTGCCGATCTTGCGGTGGTCGCGCTTCTCGGCCTCCTCCATGCGCTGGAGGTAGGCCTTCAGCTGCTTCTCGTCCGCCCAGGCGGTGCCGTAGATGCGCTGCAGCTGCTCGTTCTTCGCATCGCCGCGCCAGTACGCGCCGGACACCCGGGTCAGCTTGCAGGCCTTCAGGAAACGGGTGTTGGGCACGTGCGGGCCGCGGCACATGTCCACGTATTCCTGATGGTAGTACAGGCCCATCGCGGTGACCTCCGGGCCCATGTCCTCGATCAGGCGCAGCTTGTAGTCCTCGCCGCGGCGGCGGAACACCTCGACCACCTCCGCGCGCGGGGTCATCCGCTTGACCACGTCGTAGTCCTGCGCGATCAGCGCGCGCATGCGCTCCTCGATCGCGGCCAGATCCTCGGGGGTGAACGGGCGCGGGTACCAGATGTCGTAGTAGAAGCCGTCCTCGATCACCGGGCCGATCACCATCTTGGCCTCCGGGTACAGCTGCTTGACCGCATGCCCGACCAGGTGCGCGCAGGAATGGCGGATGATCTCCACCCCCTCCGGGTCCTTGGGGGTGAGGATGCGCAGGTGGGCGTCGTGGTCGATCAGGTCGCAGGCATCGACCTGGCGGCCATCGACGATGCCGGCCACGGTCGCCTTGGCCAGGCCGGGGCCGATCGCCTCGGCCACCTGCAGGACCGTGACCGGGGCATCGAAGCGGCGGACGGAGCCGTCGGGCAGGGTGATCTGGATCATGGGCGGGCGTCCTGTCAGGCGCGGATGGGCGCGGGGCGGGAAGGAAGTGGATGGGAGGCGATGCAAGCCGGGGACACGAAAAAAGGCGCCGAAGCGCCTTTCCGGAAGCGCGCAGCGGGCGCGCGGGAATGCGTCGGCAGGCTCAGCGCTGGGCGGTGGTAGTGCTCATGTCGCACGCTCGGCCGGCGTTTCCGCGGGCCACCTGGGTCCGGATCGCATCGGGTTCCACGCGCTGGCGCGTGGTGGGCGGTACAGGGTTCGAACCTGTGACCCCTACCATGTCAAGGTAGTGCTCTACCGCTGAGCTAACCGCCCGTCTCGCCCCTTCGCGGGGCCGCGCATTGTAGCCGGGAACCCCCGCGACGGACAAGCCGCGCCGGCCTCAGCGCAGGCTGGCCTCGCGCAGGCGGCGGATCAGGTCGCGCACGCGCGCCGCCTCCTCGAACTCGAGGTCGCGCGCATGCCGGTGCATGCGCTCCTCCAGTTCGCGCAGGCGGGCCGCCTGCTGGGCCGGCGCCAGCCGCAGGTATTCCTGCTCCGGCTCGGCCACCCGGCGCGCCTTGCCGCGCCCCTTGAGCTCGCCCGGCTCGGGACGCGCCCCCTCCATCACGTCCACCACCGCGCGCTGGACCGAGCGCGGCACGATCCCGTGCGCCGCGTTGTGCTCGAGCTGCTTCTGGCGGCGGCGCGCGGTCTCGTCCAGCGCGGCCTGCATCGAGCGGGTGATGGTGTCGGCGTACAGGATGGCCTTGCCGCGCACGTTGCGGGCGGCGCGCCCGATGGTCTGGATCAGCGAGCCGGTGCTGCGCAGGAAGCCTTCCTTGTCGGCATCGAGGATGGCCACCAGCGACACCTCGGGCATGTCCAGGCCCTCGCGCAGCAGGTTGATGCCGACCAGCACGTCGAACACCCCCAGGCGCAGGTCGCGGATGATCTCCACCCGCTCCACGGTGTCGATGTCCGAATGCAGGTAGCGCACCTTGACCCCGTGCTCGGACAGGTAGTCGGTGAGGTTCTCGGCCATGCGCTTGGTCAGGGTCGTCACCAGCACGCGGTCGCCCAGCGCCACCCGCTCGCGGATCTGCGACAGCAGGTCGTCCACCTGGGTCGCCACCGGGCGGATCTCGACCTCCGGATCGACCAGCCCGGTCGGGCGCACCACCAGCTCCACCACCTCGCCGCCGGCTGCGCGCAGCTCGTACGGGCCCGGGGTGGCGGACACGAACACCGTGCGCGGCGCGCGCGCCTCCCACTCCTCGAACCGCAGCGGCCGGTTGTCCAGCGCCGAGGGCAGGCGGAAGCCGAACTCGACCAGCGTCTCCTTGCGCGAGCGGTCGCCCTTGAACATCGCGCCGATCTGGGGGACGGTCACGTGCGACTCGTCCACCACCAGCAGGGCATCCGCCGGCAGATAGTCGAACAGGGTCGGCGGCGGTTCGCCGGGCGCGCGCCCGGTGAGGTGGCGGCTGTAGTTCTCGATCCCGTTGCAGTAGCCGACCTCGGCCATCATCTCGAGGTCGAACTGGGTGCGCTGCTGCAGGCGCTGCGCCTCGACCAGCTTGTTCTGCGCGTACAGCTGCTCGAGCCGCTCGCGCAGCTCGTGCTTGATCGCCTCCACCGCGCTGAGCACGCGCTCGCGCGGGGTGGCGTAGTGGGTCTTGGGGTACACGGTGTAGCGCGGCAGCCGGCGCAGGATCTGCCCGGTGAGCGGGTCGAACATCGCCAGCTGCTCGATCTCGCCGTCGAACAGCTCGATCCGCAGCGCCTCCAGCTCGGACTCGGCCGGGAACACGTCCACCGTCTCCCCGCGCACGCGGAAGCTGCCGCGCTCCAGGCTGGTCTCGTTGCGGGTGTACTGCAGGGTGGCCAGGTGGCGCAGCAGCTCGCGCTGGTCGATGCGCTCCCCGCGCGAGAGGATCAGCCGCATCGACAGGTAGTCCTCGGGCGCGCCGAGGCCATAGATCGCCGACACCGTCGCCACCACCACCACGTCGCGCCGCGACAGCAGCGCCTTGGTCGCCGCCAGCCGCATCTGCTCGATGTGGTCGTTGATCGCGCTGTCCTTCTCGATGTAGGTGTCGCTGGACGGGACGTAGGCCTCCGGCTGGTAGTAGTCGTAGTAGCTGACGAAGTACTCCACCGCGTTGTGCGGGAAGAACGCCTTGAACTCCCCGTACAACTGCGCCGCCAGGGTCTTGTTGTGCGCCATCACCAGGGTCGGGCGCTGCACCTGCTGGATCAGGTTGGCGATGGTGTAGGTCTTGCCGGAGCCGGTGACGCCCAGCAGCACCTGCCGGGCCAGACCGGCCTGGAAGCCTGCGACCAGCTTTTCGATCGCCTGCGGTTGGTCGCCCGCCGGCGCGTACGGCGCGACCAGCCGGAACGGCTCACTGTCGCCGGCGAGGGCGAGGTCGGACGGCGGGGCGTGGCTCATGCGCAGGGCCGCAGGACGGGACTGCCCAGTGTACGCGCCCGGCGCGCGCCGACGCCGACGGCGCGTACCGGCATTCCCCGACCCGCGCCCCGGCGCGCGCCCGATCCCCGCGGTGTGAGCCCGGGCGCAGGCTGTGCGCACCTCCACCATGGAGCCGACCGATGCCTGTCGCCCCGTCCCTGTCCGCCCGCCAGCGCGGCGTCACCCTGGTCGAACTGGTGCTGGCCGCCAGCGTGCTGATGCTGCTCGCCGGCATCGCCCTGCCCGGCCTGCACGGCTTCGCCGAGCGCCAGCGCGCACGTGCCGCCATGCACGCCCTGCTGGCCGAGATCGGGCATGCGCGGATCGCCGCGATCCGGCACAACCGGCGCAGCGTGCTGTGCCCGAGCATGGACGGCCGCACCTGCAGCGACGGCCGCGAGTGGCAGCACGGACGCCTGCTATTCGTGGACCTGGACGGCAACCACCGCCCGGACCCGGACGACCCGGTGCTGCAGGCCGACCTGGCGCCTGCCGGACGCGGGCTGCGGATCGTGACCAGCCGCGGCCGCGAGCAACTCCGTTTTCTGCCGGACGGACGCAGCGCCGGCAGCAACCTCGGCTTCGCCCTGTGCGACGGCCGCGGGCGGCTGCTGGCGCGGGTGGTGGTCAACAACCTCGGACGCGCGCGCGGCGAGCGGATCGAGGCCGACCTGCCCTGCCCGGGTTGAACCAGGCAGCCGCGGGCTCGGCGCGGGTGTTGCCGCTGCCGGCAGCGGCCACTACAATGCGCGTCTCCGCCCGAATAGCTCAGCCGGTTAGAGCACTTGACTGTTAATCAGGGGGTCGTTGGTTCGAGTCCAACTTCGGGCGCCATCTTCTCGCACACAGGCCCGCTTCGGCGGGCCTGTGCCGTTTCCGGACTGCGTGAACCGCGGCGGTCCATTTCTCAGGCACCCGCCGCGCCGGGGCGGATGCGCTCCGCCAGGCGGCCGCGGCGCCGCAGCGCGGTGGACAGGGCCTTCTCCGCGACCTCCGGCATCGCCCACAGCTCCAGCGAGGCGCGCGCGCGCGACAGGCCGGTATAGAGCATCTGCCGCACCAGCAGCGGCGAGCGCGCATCCGGCGGCAGCAGCAGCGCGACGTGCCGGTACTCCGATCCCTGGCTCTTGTGCACGGTGAGCGCGAAGGCGTCCTCGTGCGGTGGCAGGGTGTGCGGGTCGAACAGGCGCACGCCCGTCCCATTCGCCGCGTCGGGCGCGTCGGAGGCGCGCTCGAATGCCACCTGCAGCAGCGGCCGGCCGTCGTCGCCGGCGACCGCCACGCACAGGCCGATGTCGCCGTTGGACAGGCGCGCGGCGGCATCGTTGCGGGTCACCATCACGCAGCGGCCGGGATACCAGGGGCTGCCGGCCCACGGCGCCAGCGCATCCCACGCGCGCAGGCGCGCGGCGATCTGCGCGGCTGCCGCGGTCGCGCCGAACGGACCTTCGCGCAGCGCGCACAGCAGCTGCTGTCGGCGCAGCACGCCCAGGCGCGCGGCCAACGCCTCGCCATCGTCAGCGGCGACCGCATCCGCGATGCCCACCGCGGCGAACGCATCCTGCAGCCGCCGCGCCCAGGCCGCGAGCCGCCGGCGCAGGGCTGCGGCATCCGGCACGGGATGGCGCGCCGCGGCCGCGCCCGCGGCGGCGAAGGCGCGGGTGAACGCGGCGGCATCGCCGGCACGCACGGCCGTGTTGATCGGCACCAGGGTGGCATCGGCGCGGAAGCAGTGGGCCAGGCGCACCAGGTCCTCGCCGCCGTCGGCCTCCATCGCGCGCACCACGTCCATCATCACCGAGCCGGTACCGACCGAGGTGAGCTGGTCGGCATCGCCCACCAGCACCAGCACCGCGTCCTCGCGCAGGGCGTCCAGCAGCGCGCGCAGCAGGCCGAGGTCGAGCATCGAGGCCTCGTCCACCACCACGATGTCGGCCGGCAGCGGCTCGCCGGCATGGAAGGTGGGCCGGGTGCCGGCGCCGCGGCTGCCGAGCAGGCGGTGCACCGTGGCGGGCTCGGAGGCCAGCACCGCCTGCAGGTGCGGGCGCCATTCCGGCCCCAGCGCCTGCGCGCCGGACGCCAGCTGCGCGGCGCCGGCACGCAGCGACTCGCCCAGCCGCTGCGCGGCCTTGCCGGTGGGCGCGGCGATCCGCAGCTGCGGCGCGCGCGCGTGGCGGGCCGCGTGCTCGCGCGCCAGCCCCAAGAGCATGCGCAGCACGGTGGTGGTCTTGCCGGTGCCCGGCCCGCCGGTCAGCACCATCAGGCGCCGGCCCGGGGCCTGGCGCACCGCGGCGCGCTGGCGCTCCTCGGCGTCCTGCCAGCTGCCGTTGAACAGGGCGCGCAGGTCGTCGTCGGTCAGCGGCCGGCAAGGGGCCTGCGCGGCCGCACGCCGCGCGCGCAGTGCGGCCGCCACCGCCACTTCGGCGCGGTGGTTGCGGCGCAGGTACAGATGCCCGCCCTCCAGCACCAGCGGGCGCGCGCCGTCGGCCGCATCGACTGCGCCGGATGCCCCGCCATCGCGGCATTCCACCAGCGCGCTGCGCGCCAGCGCGTCGCGCTGGGCGGCGTCCAGCAGCGGCAGGCCGTTGGCATCCCGCGCGTCCAACGGCAGCGCGCTATGCCCCTCGCCCTCGGCATGGCTGGCCCAGCCGGCCGCCAGCGCGGTTGCGGGATCGCCGCCGTGCGCCAGCATCCAACGCCAGACCGCGCGATCCAGGTCGCGCCACGCCTCCGGCAGGCCGGCCCGCGCGGCAGGCCAGTGGAAGCCGAACGCCTCGCCCGCGCCGCGGCCGTTCATGCCGCCTCCCCTGGGCGCGCGCCCAGCCCCGCCTGCACGGCATCCAGCAGGGCATCGTCGAAGCGGTGCCGCCACACGCCGCAAGGCGTGCCGTCGGGCAGGCGCAGCCCCACCGCGCGCACGAACAGGTACCAGCAGTCGCCCAGATGCTGCGCGCGCCGGTAGGCACCGCCGAGGCGCTCGCGCAGGTAGCGCTCGAGCGCGACCGTGTACAGCAATGCCTGCAGGCGATAGCCGCTGGCGCGCATCGCCGCCTCCAGCGCCGGCGGGGCGTAGTCCTCGAGAGACGCGCGCGGGCCGCTGCCGAGGCGGTTGCCCTTGTAGTCGAGCACGTGGTAGCGCCCGCCGTGGGCGAACACCAGGTCGATCTTGCCGTTCATCAACCCGGCCAGCGCCTGCTCGCGCGCGGGCACCAGGTCCGGCTCGCCGTGCGCGGCGCAGGCCGCGCGCAGCGCGCGCAGGGATACGCCGTCCAGCAGGTAGTGGAACTCCATCTCGGCGCGCAGGTCGGCCGCGCCCAACGCACCCAGGCGCGGGCCGTGCGCATCGCCCAGCGGCGCGTCCAGCACCGCCTGCAGGCGCTGCGCCAGCGGCACGGCCAGCCGCTCCAGCGTACCCTCGCGCGGGCGCACGCCGTGCTCGCGCAGCGCGGCCAGTACGGCGTCCGGCGTGATCGGCCGGCCCGGCACGCGATGTTCGAACAGCGCATGCACGGCATTGCCGAAATCGGTGCCGGCCACGCCCATCAGCGCGTCCAGCTCCGGATGCCAGGTCGGTTCGATCGTCGCATCGGCCGCCGCGACAGGCGCCGCCTCCGCGCTGGCCTCGACCTGCGCCGGCAGCACCTCGTCCTCGGCGGCTCCCGCTTCCTCGGCGATGCGCTGGCGGCCGCCCCCGGCCAGCGTGCTGAAGCTGTGCCGCAGCGGCAGCGGGCCGGGCGGTGGCGGCGGCAAGGCGCGCGCCACGCGCAAGGCCGTGTCGGCCGGCGCCGGCTCCGCCGCGAGGATCTCCGGCGCGTCCCAGCCCGCGCGACAGGCGATGCCCTCGCCCTCCGCGCCTGCCTCCAGCGCGGACAGATCAAGCGCGTTCAGCGGCACCTCCTGCAGCTTGGCGCGCGCCGGATGTGCAGGGGCCAGCGTGAACACATGGCAGGCGTGGATGGCGCGGGTCAGCGCCACGTACAGCATGCGGAAGCGCTCCTCGTACTCCTCGCGTGCGACCAAGTCCTTCGCCGGCCCTTGCACCAGCACCTTCACCCCGGTCGCGGGGTCGGCCAGCAGGGCCGGGCCGTGCCTGCCGTTGCGTGAGGCGCAATGCTTCCACAGCAGCGGCAGGAACACCACGCCGAACTCCAGGCCCTTGCTCGCATGCAGGGTCATCAGCTGCACCCGCTCGGCATCCGATTCCAGCCGCAGCGCGCGCGCCTCGGCCGCATCGCTGCCATCGCCCTCGCCCTCCATCTGGTCGGCGAACCAGGCCAGCAGCCGCTCGCCGCCGCCATCGAGTTCCCACGCCGCCTGCAGCAGTTCCCCGAGGTGGCGCAGGTCGGTGAGCATGCGTTCGCCCGCCACCGTCTGCAGCAGGCGCGCGGCGTGCTGCTCCAGCAGCGCCGCCACCAGCGCCAGCGGCCCCGTGCGTTCCAGTACCGCGTGCAGGGCATGGAAGCGCGCGGCCAGCACATCCCAACTGCCGGCATCGCGGCGCAGCGCCTGCAGCCCCGGCAACGTGCCGCCCCACAGCCGGGTCGCATAGGCGGCGCGCAGCGCGCGCGGGTCGTCGGCATGCAGCACGGCATGCAGCACCAGCCGCAGCTCGCGCGCGACGTCAGTGTCGAACACGCTGTCCTGGCTGCCGGAGACGCAGGGCACGCCGCGCGCCTTGAGGATCGCCGCCAGCTTCGCCACCTGTTCATTGGTCGGCAGCAGCACGGCGATGTCGCCCGGCGCCAGCCGCTCGGTGCCGATGCGGTAGCCCTGCGCGGACAGCGCCCACGCGATGTGGTCCGCGCAGGCGCGCAGAGCCTGCTGCTCCAGATCGCCGTCAGCGTCTTCCTCCGCCAACCGATGCAGCACCAGCGGCTGCGCGACCGCCATGTCTTCCTCACCCACCCGCAATGGCTCGGCGTCGCGGCGGGCGCTGCCCTGCACCGGCTGGTAGAGGATCGGCGTCTGCGCATCCGCCGGGCCGAGACGGTGGCCGGTGGCGGCATAGAAGCGGTTGAGCGCGGCCACGTAGCCGCGGCTGGAGCGATGGTTGGTATCCAGCACCAGGCGGTCGCCCGGTGCGACGCCCGCGCTGGCGCGGAGATAGGCCTGCACGTCGCCGCCGCGGAAGCGGTAGATCGCCTGCTTGGGGTCGCCGATCATCACCAGCCGCCCGCGCGGCGCATCGTTCCCGTCGCGGTAGATCGCATCGAGGATGCCGAACTGCACCGGGTCGGTGTCCTGGAACTCGTCCACCAGCGCCACCGGCCAGGCCGCGCACAGCGCATCCGCCAGCGCCCGCTGCCCGTCGCGCGGTGCGAGCGCATCGCGCACCGCGACCAGCACGGCATCGAAGCTCATCTGCCCGGCGGCCTCCAGCCGCGCCTGCAGCGCAGCCTGGCACCAGCGCCGCGCGGCGACGAGGAAGCGGCGCAGCGGGACGTGGCTGGCGCGATCGAGCTGGACCGGCGGGAGCGCGGCGGCGAGCGCCACCGAACCGGCCACCAGCCGCTGCACGCGCGGATCGTCCTTGCCCGCCTTGTTCACGCCCTTGAATTCACCGGCCTGCGCCAGCGCCTCGTGATGCGTCCGCAGGACATCGCCCAGCGCATCGTCCGCGCCGGCCAGCGCCTCCACCAACGCCCGCCACGCTTTCTCCAGCCCGCCGCCAGCGCGCAGCAACCCGGGCGTGGCCAGCACCGCCTGTGCCTCGGCCTTCCAGAGCTGCGCGTCGCCGAGCGCGCGCGCCACCGCCGCGCGCACCTCCTCCGCCGGCAGCGGCTCGAGGTCGACCTCCGCCTGCAGCAGCAGCGGCATGTACCGCTTCAGCATGTCGTGCTTGATGCCCACCGCGCGGGCGAGCGCCACCAGCTCGTCCCCGGCATCGCCCTGCGCGATCACCCGCCACAGGTCCGCGGCCAGCGCGGCCTGCAGCGCCTTGCCGTCCACCAGCGCCGGGCTGCGGAACAGCGCGCCGGCGGCGAACGGATGCTCGGCGAGGATGCGCATGCACAGCGCGTGCAGGGTGCAGATCGGGGCGGCGTCGAACTCGGCCAACGCGCCCTGCAGGCGGCGGACGTCGCGCGCGCGCGTGGCGTCGTCATCCCAGCGCGCATGCAGCCAGCGCGCATCGGCGGCCTCGGTGTTGACATCCGCCGCAGGCTTGGCCGCCTCCGCCAGCGCCCACAGCAGCTTGCCGCGCAGGCGCTCGCCCAGCTCGGCCGCGGCGGCATTGGTGAAGGTGCTGACCACGATCTGGCGCGGCGAGCGCCCCTGCTCCAGCAGCAGGCGCAGGTACAGCGCCGCGATGGTCCAGGTCTTGCCGGTGCCGGCGCTGGCCTCCACCAGGCTACGGCCGTCGCCGGCCAGCGGCAGCGCGGTCCAATCGCGCACGGGCATAGCCGGCGCGCTCATGCCGCCTCCCCGTGCGCGCCGGCCGCCCGGGCGTCGTCATCGCCGCCGGCACCTGCCTCCAACGTGATCAGCGCCAGCACCGCACGCGCATCCCGCTGTAGCGCCCGCAGCGCCGCGCGCTCCGGATCGGCCTCGTGGTCGCCGAACACCAGCGCGCCTTCCAGCAGGCGCGCGTAGCCGGGCGCGTGATCGCGCTCGCCGGTGCCGTCGCCATAGGACTTCACCCACACCTTCCGCACGGCCTCGGCGATGGCGTCGAGGTCCGCGTCCTCCCCGGCCTGCGCCGCCGCCCAGCCGGCCTGCGGATAGAACCGCGCTTGCCCGGCCAGCCCGCGCTGCGCTAGCGCGACGAGCCCGCGCAGCCGCCGCCGCAGGTCGGTCTGCAGCACCGCGCGGGTGGCGGCATCGGCGGCGCAGTAGTGCGCATCCCACGCATTGATGGCATCGGCAAACGCGCATGCGTCGGCGGCCAGCAGGGTCAGCCGCACCGGCGCGGGCGCGGCCTCCGGCTCGCCCGCGCGCTGCAGGCGCAGCAGCGCCCAGTGCAGGAAGGCCGGCACGCGCTCCTTGAAGCTCAATGCGTCCGCTTTTTTCAGCGGCCCTTGACGGCTGCCCGGGGCTGTATAGGCGAACACCAGCTGCACGCCGCCGTCCGCGCCGGCCAGCGGGAACACGTTGCGCAGCAGGCCGCTGATGCGCGCCGGCAGGCCGTCGTCGCACGCGCCCTCGCCGGTCGGCCGCAGCGCCACGTCCACCCGCAGCGGCTGCGCACCGGCGGCCGCGCGCGCATCGAAGCGATCGCGGAACTCCGCTTCCACGCGCTGCCACAGTGCCTCCACCGCCGCGGCCTCGGCCTCCCACGCCTGCGCCCCGGCCTCCCCCGGCGGCAGCAGGCCGCCGAGTGCCACCCACGGCGGCGGCTGGCGGTCCCAAGCCCATGCAGGATCGCCGCATTTGCGCGGCAGCACCTGCTGCAGGAACACCTTGCGCGCCACCGTGTGCAGGCGGGCGATCCCGTCCAGCGGCTCGTCCTCCGGCAGCCGCGCGTCGGCGTCGAACGCGGCCAGCGACAGCTGCAGATGGTCCTTCAGCAAGGCCTTCGCAGGATCCTTGAAATAGCCTTCGAGCAGGCCGAGCGGCAGCGGATCGGGCAGGGGCTCGGGTGGCGCGGCGGGGGCCGCGACCTCGCCGTCGCGCAGGCCGGGCAGCGGCGCGCGGCCGGCCCCGCGCATGCCGGCGAAGGCCTGCGAATACGAGAACAGGGCCGGATGGGCGCCGTCGAAATAGCGCGCGTCGAACGGCTGCAGCGGATGCCGTACCCGCCACGGCCGGGGCGCTTTTTCGTCATCGGGTGCATTGCCGCAACGGGCATCGAGCTCGGCCAGCAGCTCGGCCAGCGGCGCGGCCGGGTTGCGCGGCTTGCCGTCGCGTACGCCCTGGCCGATGTAGGACAGGTGCAGGCGCTTGCGCGCGGACATCACGGTTTCGAGGAACAGGTAGCGGTCGTCGCCGGCCACGTCGCGGTCGCCGATCCGCGGCAGGCACGCCATCAGGTCGAGGCCGCCGTCGGCCACCCGCCGAGGGAACGCGCCTTCGTCCAGCCCCAGCACGCACACCACGTCGAACGGGATCGCGCGCTGCGGCACCATGCCGCAGAAGGTGATCCCGCCCAGCAGGAAGCGCTGGCGCTCGGGCGCGGCGGCCAGCGCGTCCTGCAGCACCTCGCGCACCACCGCCAGCCGCAGCGGCGGATCCTCGCCGTTGCGCGCCGGCTCCGCCGCGAGCTGGGCGATGGCGCGATGCAGGACCGACAGCGCGGCGCGCGCGTCGGCGTCGTCGGGGTCGATCCGCACCAGCGCGTCGAGGCGCTCGCGCAGCCACGCGGCCCAGCGGCTGGCGGGCTGCTCGACCTCGGCCAGCGCGCGCCAGGCCTGCAGTTCGCACAGCAGGCGGTCGAGGCTGCCGAGCGCGGCGGCGGATGGGCCGTCGATGCCGACCTGCGGCAGCAGGCGGGTGCCGTCCGCCAGCTGCACTGCCTCCGGATCCGCGCTGCCCGCGGCATCCGCCAGCAGGTAGCCGGCGAGCAGGCGGTCCAGCGCCCAGGCGAAGCTGTGCTCGGCCCGCGGCGGCAGCGCCAGCGCCTGCTTGTGCGCGCCGTCCAGCGCCCACGCCACCCGGCTCTCGCGCAGCCACTCGACCAGGGTATCGGCATCGCCCGCGTCCAGCCGCAGCGCCGCCTGCACCTCGGGCACGCCCAGCAGGTCCACCACCTCCGGCGCGGCCAGGCGCGAGGCGCCCAGCCCGAGCAGGCCCTGGAACAGGGTGAACAGGCGATGGCTGCGCGCCACCGGCACGTCCGCCAGGTGGTAGGGCAGCCATGGCTCGCGCGCGGAGCCGGGCTCGCCGAACACCGCCGGGATCAGCGGCAGGTAGGCGCGGATGTCGGGCGCCATCACCACGATGCCGTCGGGGCGCACGCCCTCCTTTTCGATCGCATCCAGCAGCGCGTCGCGCAGCACTTCGAGCTCGCGCAGGCGGGTGTGGCAGGCGTGCACGCGCAGGCTGGCGTCGGCGGTTGCCGCGGGATCGGCGGCATCCTCCGACAGCAGCTCCGGCTGCAGCCGGCGGATGCTTTCCTGCAGGCGTTCGAGGCGGTTGCCCGGTGTGTCGCTGGCGTCGTCCTGCCAGTGGCGGATGTCCTCGCGCAGCGCCTCGTCCACCAATGCGGCGAAGAAGTGCTGGCCCAGGCGTCCCCAGCGTGCCAGCAGCGGGTGGCCCTGCTCGCGCCAGTCGAGCGCCTCGGGAGCGTCGAGGCGCGCCTGCTCGTCCTCGCGAAAGGCGTGCCAACCGGACGCATCGGGCGTGCGCCAGTCGCCCTGCCCGCTGGCCCTGTGCAGGCCGCCCCAGTACTCGCGGCAGGGATCGGGCACGTACAGGAACACCGGCGCGCGCCGGGCGTAGGCGCGCAGCACCGCCAGCTCCGCCGGCGGCAGGTGCGCCAGCCCGAACACGTGCAGCGGCGCGTGCGGCGCGCCCTGCGCCTGCAGCGCGGCGATGAGCGCCTGCACCAGGCGCGCGCGGTGCTCGCCGAGCGCCGCGGCCACGGCCTGCCACAGCGGTGCCAGGCACTGCGCCTCCAGCGCGCGCAGCGCGGGGTCGGTGCGTTGCGCGGTGGCGAAGGCGTGCTTGCCCGCCTCCCAGGCCAGCAGCCAGTCGCTGCGGTACACGAGGTATTGCGAATACACCCGCGCCAGCCGGTCGGCCAGCTGGAAGCGGCGCAGCGCGCGCTCGTCGTCGCTGGCCGCGCCCGCGAGGTAGTCGCGCAGGCGCGGGTCGCTGACGCCGTGCGCGGAGGGGTCGCCCAGCAGCGCGTGCAGGGTCCAGCGCAGGTGCCCGCGGCGGTAGTGCGGCAGCGCCACCGCGCGTTCGCCCAGCAGCCGGGCCGAGAGCCCGTCCAGCCAGGTGCTGGGCAGCTGCACCTCGAGGTTGGCTACGATCCCGCCCGCGCCGCGCCTGCGCGCCAGCGCGCCCGACAGCCACTGCTGCATGCCCGGATGCGCGGCGATCACCTGCTGCGGCGCCAATGGATGCGCCGGACGGGTCTGGGCGAGCAGGGTCTCCAGCGGCCCGAGCAGCGCCTCCAGCCGGCTGGCGCGTAGCAGGACCAGGCCGGAGGCCTCCTCAATGGCGGTCGCGTGGGAATCCGTGGGCATGCCCTTGCATTGCAGCGGCGGTCCGTCTCAGTGGCTGCGACTGTACTTGCAACTGCGGCCATCCTGCCGAATTGGCCACAAAAAACCCGCCTTGCGGCGGGTTTTCCGTGACTCGCGCGGGATGCGCGACGAGCACTACCAGCAACCCGGTGTGGTCGGGGTCTTGGTGCCCGCCTGGTTCAGTGTCAGCGTGCCGCAGCTGTCGCCGGCCTGCTTGCCCGTCGGGGTCGCCGACAAGGTGAAGGTCTTCTGGGTCGGCGCACTGCTGAACGCAATGGTGTAGTAACTGAGCACGTCCGGGTCGCAGATACTGGTATCGACCGGCGCGCCGACATAGGTCAAGCCGGTCGTATAGAACCGCTCGACTCGCTGCGCCACCGCGCTCAGACAGGCGGTGCCCGCGGCGCGCCGGGTCTTGCGCTGGTGCTCGTTGTAGCTCGGCAGGCCAATCGCGGCCAGAATGCCGATGATCGCCACCACCACCATCAGCTCGATCAGGCTGAAGCCCCGGGCCTTGCGTCCACTGCGCTGCATCTGCGTGCTCCCGTTCATGCTCAGTCACCCCGGATTTCGCGCCAGGACACGCGGCTCCACTGCTTGCGCAGGATACCGCCGGCACCCGGCTTCTCCGAGCCGATGCTGCCGCCGGTGCCGCCGACCACCAGCTTGCCGTCGAGGAAGATCGGCAGGGTGGGCATGCCGACGCCGAAGTTCACCGACCCGACCGGCACGCCGCCGACCACGGTGTCGGAAGTCTTGCCGTCGTTGTTGAGGTCGAAGAACGAGGAGCCGGCACTGGTCCCGGTGAAGGCATCCAGGGCATTGATGTAGCCGGTGCCGCCGGATTCGCAGGCATCGCCCTCCGGGATCATGCTGGCGGTGACCAGGATGTTGCCCACCACCTGCGCATCCTGGACGATGCGCTCGCCGTTGCCCGGCAGGTTGACGAACCAGCCCTTCTTGCCGACCGGCAGGTCGGCCTTGGCGTCGAAGGTGCGCACCGGGTAGCCGTCCACCACGGCGCCGGTGTTGCCGATGTTGCGCTTGACCAGGTCGGTGTAGGCCAGCGGCAGGCCGCTGTCGTCGTCGATGAAGCCGTACAGGCTCTGGGTCAGCGGGGTCTTGTCCTCGGCCTCGGCAGTGGTCAGGAAGCTACCGGTGCCGACGAACACCCAGCGCTTGAAGGTCTTCGGATCGGTGGCCACTGCCACCCCGCCGGTGATCGGCTGGACCGCGCCGCTGCCGTCGTTGGAGCGCGCGGTGAACAGCTTGGTCGCCGTCCAGGCGCCCGGGGTGGCGCTGGTGAGGTCGAACTTCCAGACGTTGCCGAGGCGGTCGCCGGCGTAGGCATAGGCCACGGTCTTGCCGTCCGGGCCGAGCACCACGCTGGGCGCGGCCAGGCCGTTCGGGTTGGACGCATTGCCGGCGCCGGTGTCGATCTCGCGCAGGACTGCGCCGGTGTTGAGGTCAAGCACGATCAGCACGGCCTTGTCGTTATTGCTGTTGACGCCGTTGCCGAGGATCACCGCCTTCTGCCCGCTCTTGACCCGCGCCAGCACCGGCCGGCCCATCACCAGGCCCATGTTGCCGCTGGCGGTGTCGGCGCGCTCCCACAGGGCATTGGAGGCCCCGAAGCTGCCGGGGTTGGTCACGTCGAGCGCGAACAGGCCCTTGCCGCCCTTGCCGAGCGCGCCGACCAGGATGTTCTGGCCGGGCGTCAGCTTGCGGTCGGACACCACCACCGGGCCGTCCACGAAGAACTTGTGGGTGTAGTCGCCGCGGCTGAGGTCGCGCAGGTTGCCGATGTTGACCAGTCCCGGGATATAGGCGAACAGCTCGTTGCCGGTGTTGCCGTCGAAGGCGTGCAGCATGCCGTCGTTGGCGCCCACGTACAGGGTGTTGGTGTCGTCCACGTAGGCCGGCGAGGAGCCGATGATGTCGCCCAGCACCGAGGTGCGGTTGCGCAGCAGGCCGCCGTTCTTCTCCTCCTTGCTGGCATCGCCCTTGAGGTAGTTGGCGTTGTCGATCCCGGTCACCGGGTAGTCCACCGGGCCGCCGACGCGGGTCAGCGCGACCAACTGGGTGGTGGTCGGGAAGGTCGCCCCCATCGCCCCGTTCCAGGTGAACACCTTGCGCGTGGTGTAGCTCGGGATGCTGGCCTGCCACAGCAGCGTGGTTGGATTATTGTTGGCATCCAGGGTCCACGCCTTGACCTGGCCGGTCCACAGCCCGGACACATAGCTGGCGTTGAACACCTTGCCGCCAGTCTTGATCGAGGCGGCGTTGGTGGCCACGTTCGAGAACGAGCTGGTGCGCTGCACCACCGCGGCCAGCGCCTTGGCCAGGCCGGCGGAGAATTCGCTGGGGTTGGTCGCCGCGGTGAACTCGCCGTGCCCGTTGACCGCCGCGTGCAGCAGGTCGTCCAGGCGCTTGGCATTGTCGTTGGTCGGGTTGCTGGTATCCGGGTCGGGCCAGCTGTCGCCGCCGTTGATCGCGGTGGTCGCCTCCGCCACGCTGCCCCAGCCCTTGGTGGTCTTGAGGCCGATCGAGATGGTGAAGGTCACCATGTGCTGCCAGAATGCCGGATCGGCGGTCGTGCTCGGCACGTTGTTGGTCATGTCCGTGCGCAGGTCGTTCTTCCAGTAGCGCATGGCCACGTCGGCCAGGGTATTGCTGTAGCTGTCCGCGAACGGCGCGCTCGGCGTGTAGGTATAGGGCGGTTGGCCGGGCCCGGTGATGGTGCTGCCAGCGGTGCCATCCTGGTTGCCGGAAGCCACCACGGAATTGTTCCAGTAGCCGTCGGTGGTCAGGATGGTGAAGTTCTGGCGGCAGGTGAACTGCGCGGCGCCGGACTGCGGGCCGTAGGGGCCGTTGGCATCGGTCCGCGAGTAGTATGTGCCGGCATTGTTCAGCGCGGCCTGCAGCGGAGTGCTGCCGCTGGCGATGGCACCGAACAGGCGGTTGTACCAAGTGCTGCGGCTGGTGGTGACGGGGTTGCCGTTGCTGCCGTCGTTATCGACGAAGCGGCCGTCGTTGCCATCCCCGACCGGGATGTCGAAATTGCTGCGGTCCCAGATCGTGCGGTAGCCGACGCGGACGCGGTTGCCGAGGGTGCGGAAGGCTTCCGCCGCCGCGGCCTTGGCCGACTTGGTGCGGGTGCGGTGGTAGGAGTACCAGGTGGCGAAATTGGTCAGCTCGTCCGCCAAGCTGCGGCCGGACGGCAGCACCGAGGTGCAGCCGACCCAACCGGTGCTCGCCGTGCCGTCGTCGCAACGCGACCCAGAGCTGAGCCGCACCGCGAGGGTGACGTTGCTGAAGTTGGAAGCGGCATACACGCCGATCTGGTACACACCCGGGGTCGGGCGGTAGACCATGCAGGTCTCGGTGTTGCCGCCGCCGTTCGAACGGCACTGGTAGGCCGACAGGGTCGGATTGATCAGCGGCCGCACGTACAGGTCGGCGTTGCCGCTGCCGCCGGAAGTCTTGACCGACAGCACGGTGGTGCCGGCCGGCACGGTGACCGTGTAGTACTGCCAGTTGCCGCTGCTGCCGCTCAGCGAGGTCTTGGGGAATCCGCTCGGCACCGTGCTGGCCGCCCCGGGGTTGCCCCAGGTGCTACGCACGATGTCGCTGCCGCCGTAGGTGATGATGTAGCGATAGTAGTTGGCGATGTTGGACAGGTAGGCCGGGCTGGTGTTGGTCGGGTCCTGCGGGACGAAGAAGGTCTTGTTGTTGGCGCCGAGGTCGACCGTGCCGCTGGTGGTGCCGGCCGGGGTGTAGGTGACGTACTGGTTGTTGTTGTAGGCGGCGTAATAGCTGGTGCCGCCGGTCAGGCGGTTGCCGTCCGGCCCCATCCACGGCTGGTAGGTCACCGCCGGGTTGTAGTACAGCCCGTTGGTGGCATAGCTCTGCATGTACATCGCGTTGTTGCTGGTCGAGTCCGGCGTGATGCCGGTGCCGTTGCTCACGCCGTTCGCATCGGGATTGCTGGTGAAGCCGGTGCCGGTGACCGAAGACACCAGCTGGTTGTTGATGTTCGCCCACTGCATCGACCCCGAGTCGTCGAGGATGAACAGGATGTTCGGGGCGACCCGGAACGCGGTGCTGAGCGGTTCCTCCGGGATGCTGATGCCGGCGTGCACCGGCAGCGCCAGCGCGGTGGCGAGGGCGACGGCGGCGGGCAGGCCCCAGGCGCGCGGGCGGAGGGCGGACGGCAGGCGCGGGCGGAAGCGGATGGCGTTCATGGCGGTCACAGCCGGGGGAAGCGGTAGATGACGTCGGACTGCAGCACCGCCGAGGCGCGCCCGGGCGCCTGGCTGCGCGCGGTGATGCGGAACATCGGGCCGATGTTGGCGGTGGCGGAGGCCGGGATGGTGCCGCCGGTCTCCATGTAGGCCTGGTTCTCGCCGAGATATTCGATCCAGTACTCGGCCGGGGTATCCGGGACATTGGGATTGCCGGCGCCGAAATCGGGCGCGACCGGGCGCCAGGTGGCGGCCGCCTGCGCGGTGCCGGTCGGGCAGATCGACTGGGACGCGCACAGGCTCGCGTTGATCGCGGCCGGGTTCATGGTGGCCGCGCCGGAGTCGGCCAGTTGCTGGCGGCCGACGGCCAGCGCCCGCTCGGCGGCCTGCAGGGCCAGGTTGCGGTCGTACAGGTTGGCGCTCATGCGCTCCTGCAGGGCGGAGCTGCGCAGCACCGCGATGCCGAGCACCGACATCACGATCAGCAGCAGCAGCACCACCAGCAGCGAGATGCCCTGCTGGCGGCGGCGGGAAGCGGACGGGACGAAATGCACACTCATGGCAGGCGGTTCCGCAGGCTGGCGCCGGTGGCGACGGTGCGATCAACGTTGCGGACCTCGCCCGGGATCTGGCTGGGCATGACCGCACGCATCGGCATCACCACGCGGATGGCATCGACGTACTGGAAGTTGCTGGGATTGGTCACGTAGGCGGTCGGGTTGCCGTTGGCGGACTGGCGGTAGGTCACGCGCAGGCCCTGCACGCCGTCGGCCACTTCCTGCGCGGCGCCGCCGAAGCTCGACACCCACAGCGAGCTGCCGCTCTCGCGCCCGTTGGGCTGCACGAACCAGCGGTTGCTGCGCAGGCGGGAGATCGACACGCTGCCGGGATCGGCGTTGGTGGTGTCCTGCGGATCGAACGGCAGCGGAGTAGTGAAGGTCACGGTCTGCCCGGAGGTGGCGGCCACGGTGGTGAAGCCGGTCAGCGCCGCGTTGCAGACCATCACCACGTCGCCCGGCTTGAAGATGTCGCTGGCCGCCGGGGTCGGCTCGAGCAGGGTCACGCTGTTGGTACTGGCCGTTCCTGGCTTCACCCGATAGGACAGATCGTCGGCGGAGGTGGTGGTGAACTCGGTTGGCGTGCCGCTCAGCGCCGTGCGGAAAAGCACGCTGTTGGCATCGCTGCCCAGCACGCGCGCCTCGCTGGAGCAGGCCGAGCCGCCGGTGGCGCGGATGTCGCGCACCATCATCTCGTACGCGGCGCGGGCGTTCTCCTGGACCCGGTTCTGGCCCTCGTTGGCGCTGTAGGTGCGCTGGTTGGACTGGAACACCGCGACCGCGGCGCCGAGCACGATCAGGCCCAGCACCATCGCGATCATCAGCTCGACCAGGCCGAAGCCGGCCGGCCGCGACGGGAGGATCCTCGGCTTCTCAGGCTTCACAGCTCGGCCTCCGTGAGCAGTTGCCGGGTACCGCCGCCGGCGCGCTGGTCGTTCCATTCGATGGTGACCGTGCAGGCGGCAGGGCAGCCGGCGATGATGCCGCGCGCGTTGGCCTCCAGCGCCGGCTGCGGCGGGGTGTAGCCCTGCCAGTTGGCCACCCCGCGCATCGCCGCGACCCATTCGTTGAGGTCGTGCTGGGCCAGGGTGCCGCCCGCCGGCGGCGCGGCCCAGGTGCCGTTGTAGTCGGCGGCGTTGGCGCGGTTCAGGCGCATGGCCTCGATGATCTGGTTGGTCAGCATCACCGCCTGGCTGCTCTCCAGCGAGCTCTGCCCGCCGCGCAGGGCGTAGGCCTGCATGGCACCGATGCCGAGCAGGCCGATGCCGAGCACCAGCACCGAGACCAGCACCTCGATCAGGCTGATGCCGCGCTGCCGCTGCGGTACACGGGGGACAGCATGGCTCACGGGCAGTTCCCTCCGCCGTTGTTGGATGCATAGCTGGTGATGCCGCTGACCATGATGGTCACGATCCTCTGGTTGTCGGCCGGGTTGGTGGTGGGCAGGCAGGCGGTGATCTGGGCCTGGGCGTCGATGCGGCCGGACGGCCGGAACACGATGCCGGCGGGCGGGCCGGAGATCTGCACGCCGCCGGTCGGGGCATCGCTGCGGATCACGTCCACATCGCTGGGTGTGGCGGGATCGCGGCCACGGATCACCCAGCGCGTCCAGTTGCCGGTGCTGGCGCAGGTGCTGCCGTCGCTGCTGCCGCACAGGGTGACCGGCACGTTGCGCCGCACTGCCTCGGTCTTGGCGATCTGGATCGCCGCCTGCAGCTCGCCGGTGGCGGCGCGCAGGCGGTTGCCGTTGACCAGCCCCTGCATCGCCGGCACCGCGACCACCGCCAGCACACCGAGCACGGCCACGGTCACCATCAGTTCGACCAGAGTGAAGCCGGCGATGCGGCTACGCCTGCGAGCCTCGATCCGGTTGCGTGCGTCTGGCATGGCACCCCCACGTTCTTCCATCGCGCAGGCTAGGGATGGCCCGTCAGGGATGCCAGCAGCGCCCGATGGATGGCCGTCCGGGCGGCATGGACGGCAGGCGCAGGGCGGGCCCGCGGCTATGATCGGCGCATGCCGACCCCTGCCCCGCCCGCCTCGCGGCCGCTGCTGGAGGCCCTGTTCCGCCCGCAGGCGCTGATCGCGGTACTGCTGGCCGGCGAGGCGTTGGCGGTGCTGCTGGCGCTGGCGCCGGGGCCGCAGCCGGACCGGCTGGTGACCTTCGGGCTGGTGTCGCTGGCGGCGCAGTGGATCGCGCTCGGCACCCTTGCGCTGGTCCACCTGCTGCGCGCGCCGCTGGCGCGCCTGGGGCCGATGCGGCTGGCCTGGGCCTGCCTCGGCCTGTACCTGGCGGTGGCGCTGCTGGTGCTGTACGGCGCCGCCCAGCTGCAGGCGCTGGCGGTGCCGGAGGGCGCGCAGCGCACCGGCTGGCTGCTGCGCCAGGCCGGGATCGTCGGCGTGGTCGGGCTGCTCGGGCTGCTCGCCTTCCGCCAGTACTGGCATGCGCGCCAGCTGGCGGTGCGCGCCAAGCAGCTGGAACTGCAGGCGCTGCAGGCGCGGGTGCGCCCGCACTTCCTGTTCAACGCACTCAATACCGGCGCGGCGCTGGTGCACGCGCAGCCGGACGCCGCCGAACGCGTGCTGCTGGATCTGGCCGACCTGTTCCGCGCCGCGCTGCGCGGCCCGCAGCGGGTGCCGCTGGCGGAGGAACTGGCGCTGGCGCGGCGCTACCTCGACATCGAGGCGCTGCGGCTGGGCGCGCGCCTGCGGCTCGACTGGCGGGTGCCGGACCCGCCGCCGCCGGTGGAGGTGCCGGTGCTGTCGGTGCAGCCGCTGGTGGAGAACGCGATCCGGCACGGGATCGAGCCGCGCCGCGGCGGCGGGCGGCTGGAGGTGGAGGTGCGCGCCGCCGGTCCCGCGGTCGAAGTGCTGGTGCGCAACGACCTGCCCGACGCGGCGGCAGGCACCGGCGGGCACGCGATCGGACTGGCCGCCGCGCGCCAGCGGGTGGAGGCGCTGGCCGGCGCGCGCGGGGAGTTGCAGGCCGGGATCGAGGACGGCCGTTACGTGGCGCGCCTGCGCATCGCCCCCGACGCGGGGTGAGCGTGGCCCCGGCTCAGGCCACCACCCGGTAGCACGGGCGGTAGTCGCCGGAAATCTTCATCCGCCGCTGCTCGACGAACGCGCGCAGCAGCGCGTCCAGCGCCTGCATGATGTCGGCATCGCCGTGGATCTCGAACGGCCCGTGCGCCTCGATCCGGCGCATACCGTCCTCCTTCACGTTGCCGGCCACGATCCCGGAGAACGCGCGGCGCAGGTCGGCCGCCAGTTCGTGCGGCTTGCGCCCGTGGTGCAGCGCGAGCGCGGCCATCGCCTCGTGGGTCGGCACGAACGGCTGCTGGAAGTCCAGCGGCACCGCCAGCGCCCAGTTGAAGAAGAACGAATCCTCCTGGGCGATGCGCTGCTCGCGCACCTTGCGGATGCCCTCGTGCATCCGCCGCGCGACCTGCGCCGGGTCGGCGATCACGATCTCGTACAGCGCCGCCGCGGCCTCGCCCAGGGTCAGGCGGATGAACGTGTCGATCTGCTCGAAGTACGGGGCCGCCCCGGTCGGCCCGGTCAGGATCAGCGGGAAGCGCAGGCGCGCGTTCTCCTCGCGCAGCAGGATGCCGAGCAGGTACAGGATCTCCTCGGCGGTGCCGACCCCGCCGGGGAACACGATGATGCCGTGGGCCATGCGCACGAAGGCCTCCAGGCGCTTCTCGATGTCCGGCATGATCACCAGGTGGTTGACGATCGGGTTCGGCGACTCGGCGGCGATGATCCCCGGCTCGGTGATGCCGATGTAGCGCGGGCGCCGGCGGCGCTGCTTGGCATGCGCGATGGTGGCGCCCTTCATCGGCCCCTTCATCGCGCCCGGGCCGCAGCCGGTGCAGATGTCCAGCCCGCGCAGGCCCAGCTCATAGCCGACCTGCTTGGTGTACTCGTACTCCTCGCGCCCGATCGAGTGCCCGCCCCAGCACACCACCAGGTTCGGGTCGCCCGGCTGCAGCACGCGCGCGTTGCGCAGCAGGCGGAACACCACGTCGGTGATGCCGGCCGAGCCCTCCGGTACGCCCTCGCGCGGCCCCAGCTCGATCGCGGTCCAGGCCAGGTCGCGCACCACCGCGAACAGCAGTTCGGCCACGCCGCGGATGATCTGCCCGTCCACGAACGCCATCGCCGGGGCATTGCGCAGCTCGATGCGCACGCCGCGGTCCTGCTGCAGCACCTGGATGTCGAAATCGGGGTACAGCTCCTGCGCCGCACGCGGGTCGTCGGAGGCGCTGCCGGAGGTCAGCACCGCCAGTGCACAGCGGCGCAGCAGGTCGTGCATGCCGCCGGAGGCATCGCGCAGGCGCGCAACTTCCTCGCGGGACAGCACGTCCAGCCCACCCTTGGGGTAGAGGTGGGCATCGACGGTCGGCAGGGTGGAGGAACGGGGGTGGGGATCGGCCGCGGCCTGCGGCGCGTGCGGGGTCTTGTATGCGTCCATAGGCCGCGCACTTTAACCCGGATGCCGGCGCGCGGCGCGTACGTCCGCAAAAGGAAACGCCCGGGAAGTCCCGGGCGTTTCGCGGTACGGCAACAGCGGTCGGTGGGATCAGAAGGTGTAGCGCAGGGTGACCCGCACCTGCCAGCGCGAGATCGCATTGGTGTCGTACAGCCCGAGCGCGGTCGGGGTGTACTGGCCATTCACGACCGGCAGGCTGTAGATGTACTTGCCGTCGGCACCCACGCCCGCGTAGTTGGCCAGGGTGCGGCCGAACGGGAAGCTGATGCGCTCCTCCTGGCCCCACTTCTTGTTGAGGGCGTTCAGGAAGTTGTACACGTCCAGCCGGATCTCGCCCTTGTGCCCGGCCATCAGGCCCGGCAGTTCCTGCCGCAGGCTGACGTCGAGGCGGTTGACCCACGGCGAGTTGGCGCGGTTGCGCTCGGCGATCTGGCCCTGGTGGGTGCGCAGATACGGATCGCTGGCGATGAAGTCCCAGAACTGCTGGATCACGGTCGGCGAGGTGCCGGCCGCGAAGTTCACGTCGCCCATGCGCGGGATGTAGACCAGGTCGCGCGCATAGGAGTCGCCGTTGGCGTCGTTGCCGAACACCCAGCTGTACGGCTGGCCGGTGTGGCCATCGTAGAACGCCGAGACGCTGGTGACGTAGTTGCCGAAGAAGCGGTGCTGCCAGGTGAACGAGGCGGTCACGCGGTCGCGGATCGAGTAGTTGGAGATCCCCGCCACGTCCTCGTTCGGGTTGACCCACCAGTTGTTGCTGAAGTTCGAGCTGGCCTGCGAGGAGGTGCCCGGGTTGACTTCGGTGGCGTAGCCGTGGGTGTAGGCCAGCGACCACGACCAGTCGTCCTTGAACGGGCGCTTCAGGCTGAAGGTCAGGTAGTTGGCCTCGCCCTTCTTGGTGTTGTCCAGCACCGTGACCGCCTGCGCGAACGCCGAGTTGGCGTTGCAGCGGTTGCGGCTGGCCGGGGTGCCGATGGTGCCGCCGGTGCCCAGGCAGTAGTAACTGAAGCGGCCGTCCGGCAGGGTCGCGGTCGGGGCGCCGATGTTGAGGTTGCGGTAGAAGATGCCGTCCTTGACCTTCAGGCCCTCCCACTCGGCGGTGGCGACGATGCCGTCCCACGGCAGCTCGACGTCCAGGCCCAGGCTACCCTTCCACACGCTCGGCTGCTTGAAGCCGGGCGCCAGGGTGTCGACCGCCATCTGCGCGCTGGCCGGCGGTGGCACGACCTGGTTGTACGGGTCGCCGCTGAACGGATACTGCGCCGAAATCGCCGGGTTGTTGGCCGAGTTGCGGATCGAGTAGGTTTTGACCGTGATGCCGTTGTTCTGGTACGGGTTGGTCAGCCACACGCCCAGCGCCTGGCCCTGGAACAGGCCCAGGCCGCCGCGCAGCTGCGCCAGGCGCTCGCTGTCGAACTGGTAGTTGAACGAGACGCGCGGCTGCAGCAGGCTCTTGCCATCCACCGTGTTGTCGTTGCGGAAGCCGAACGCGGTGAAGAACGCCTGGTTGTAAATCGGCTTGTCGCCGGTCTTGGCCAGGTCGTAGCGCAGGCCGTACTGCACCGACAGGCGGTCGGTCACCTGCCAGTCGTCCTGGATGAACAGGCCCCACTGGTCGAGCTTCCAGCGCGCGGCGACGTCGGCAATGGTGTAGCCCGGCGCCGGGCGGTACAGGTCGTACTGGTAGTAGTTGCCGCTCTGGAAGTTGGCGATGCCGTTGAAGATGTAGGCGCCGAACTGGGTGCGGCCGAACAGGTTGTAGATCTTGTCGGAGTTGTAGTCGAAGCCGAACTTGACGCTGTGGCTGCCGGTGAACCAGGTGCCGGCGAAGAACCCGCGCCAGGTCTTCACGCCCAGCTCGTTGATGTGCGAGAACTGCTCCTCGCCGAGGTTGACGGTCGGCGCGGTGCCGGCGCCGGTGCCGCCGCCGAGGTTGATCACCACCTGCGGCATGTCGCCGAGCAGGCCGTTGCGCAGCACGAAGTAGTCGGTGTAGGAGATCGAGGCCTCGGTGGAGAAGCTGTCGCTCCAGTCGTCGTACAGGTTCAGCACGTAGTTGTCGTTCTTGCGGTGGCGCTGGTACCAGTAGCTCGACAGCGCGACGCTGGTATTGCTGAAGCCGTTGATGACCGGCTCGGTCTCGTCCACCCGGTTGTAGCGCAGGCTGGCGCGGTGGGCGTCGTTGATGTTCCAGTCGAACTTGATCACCGCGCGCTTGCTGTCGGTGTTCACCGAGGATGCGCCGAGGTCGCCCGGGACCAGCCCCTTGCTCTGCGCGATCTGGATGATCTGGTTGATCTGGGCGGTGGTCAGGCCCGGGATCTTGGTGCTGGCGTTGGAGTCGGACGGGCCGATGATCGGGCCGGGGCCGATGATCTCGCTCTTCTCGTAGCCGGCGAAGAAGAACAGCTTGTCCTTGACGATCGGGCCGCCGAGGGTGAAGCCGCCGTCCCACTTGCGCTTGTAGCCGCCGAACAGGGCCGGCTTATCGCTGGTCAGGTTCTTGGCGTCGGTGTAGCTGTAGTAGACCGAGCCCTTGAAGTCATTGGTGCCGGACTTGGTCACCGCGTTGATGTTGGCGCCGATCGCGCGACGAGTGGTCACGTCGTAGTTGGCGGTGGCGACGTTGTATTCCTGGATGGTGTCGATCGAGATCGGGGTGCCGACGTACGGCAGGCCGTTCGCCTCCAGGCCGAACGGGTCGTTCACGCCGACCGCGTCCACGCTGATGTTGTTGAAGCGGCTGTTCTGGCCCATGGCCGAGATCTCGCCGCGGGCCTGGTCGGTCACCACCACGCGCGGATCGAGGCGCGCCACGTCCTGGATCGAGCGCCCCGGCATCGGGGTGTTGTCCAGGTCCTTGCGCGACAGGTTGGTGCCCATGCCCTTGTTGCTGCTGTCGAACGCGACCGGGCCGGCGGAGCCGACCGCGACCACGGTGGCGACGGTGGTGACGTCGTTCTTCAGCTGGGCATTGACGGTGTTGATCTGGTCGAGGCCGAGGTAGACGTTGTCCTCGGTGTCGCTGCCGGCGCCGGCCTTGTTGATGGTGATGGTGTACGGACCACCCACGCGCAGGCCGCGCGCCAGGTAGCGGCCATTGGCGTCGGTCACGGCGCGGCTGACGGTGCCCGACTCGACGTGGGTGATGGTCACCTCGGCGCCGGCGACCGGCTTGCCGTCGGCGGACGTCACCAGGCCGGTGATGCCGGCGGAGGTGCTCTGCGCGAACACGGGGGCCGCGGCGAGCGCCGCCATCAGGCCGAGCGACAGCCGGGACAGCCGTACGCGGTTCGGGTGGTTCATGGTGTTGACCTCGGGAGTTGACGGTTGGTGGTGGAACGATCGGCGTTGCGACACGCAGGCGACCCACCCGCCCGCATGGGCATGGTCGGATCGTCAGGACTTCTGGCCCGGCGGCAGAACCGCTGGTTCACCAAATATTAACACGATAGGCCGCGCACATGACGAAACCATGACAGCCGCGCGGCAAGCGTCATGCGCGCCGGGACGCGGCGCGCGGCGGGTCAGGCGGCGGCGCCGCGCAGGTAGCCGGCCAGGCCGTCCAGCAGCATCTGCACCGAGATGGCCACGATCACCATCCCCATCAGGCGTTCGATCGCGGTCAGGGCGCGGGTGCCGAGCAGGCGCTTGAGGTAGGTGGCCGAGAACAGGATCGCCGCGGTCGCGGCCCAGGCCAGCACCAGCGCCAGCATCCAGTCGCCCATCCGGTGCGGCTCCTGACTGCCCAGCAGCATCACTGCGGCCATCCCGGAGGGGCCGGCGATCAGCGGGATCGCCATCGGCACGATGAACGGCTCGCCGCCCGGGACCTCCCCCATCACCCCCTCCGGGGTCGGGAAGATCATGCGCAGGCCGATCAGGAACAGCACGATGCCGCCGGCGATCGAGACCGACTCCTGGCGCAGGTGCATCAGTTCCAGGGCGTACTGGCCACCCCACAGGAACAGCATCAGCACCGCCAGCGCGATCAGCAGCTCGCGCACCAGAATCCGGCGCTGGCGCGCCGGCGGCAGGCCCTTGAGCAGGCTCAGGAAGACCGGGATGTTGCCCAGCGGGTCGAGGATGAAGAACAGCAGGACGGCGGCGGAGACGACGGTCATGCCGGCCGCGGCTCCGGCGTGGCGTCCACCACCTGCCCGCGCAGGGCGGCGGCCGCGGGCGAGAGCAGGTGCACGCAGGCGGCGGCGTAGTCCGACGGCGGCCGCGCCTGGGTGTCGGTGTTGGGCTGGAAGGCGCGCGCGCGCAGGGCGGTGCGCATCGGCCCCGGGCGCAGGCCGCTGACGCGCGGCCCGGCCGCGCCCAACTCGGCCTGCAGCATCGGCACCAGCGCCGCCAGCGCGGCCTGGGCCAGCCCGTAGCCGCCCCAGAACGCGCCCTCGCCGCCGCAGCGGGCGGGCGCGTCCAGCGCGAACACCACTGCGCCGTCGGGTGCGCCCGCCAGCAGCGGCAGGCAGGCCTGGGTCAGCCACCAGCGCGCGGTGAGATCGACATGGAGGGCGCGCGCGAAGTCGGCCGGATCGGTGTGCTGCAACGGGGTCAGGCCGCGGAACTCGGCGGCGCAGTGCAGCACCCCGTCCAGCCGCCCGCAGCCCGCGGCGATGCGGTCGGCCATCTCCAGGTAGTCGTCCGGGCCGGCGCCCTCGAGGTCGAGCGGGTACAGCGCCGGCGCCGGCCCCTGCGCCGCGATCGCATCGTGCAGGCGCTCCAGCGCCGGCACCCGGCGTCCGAGCAGCACCAGCTCCGCCCCGGCGCGCGCGCAGGCGGCGGCGGCGGCCGCGCCCAGCCCGCCGGTCGCGCCGGTCACCAGGATCACCCGCCCGGCCAGCACCCGGCTCAGCCCTTGGCCTGCTGGGCGTCCGCGACCAGGCGCGCCAGTTCGCCGGACTCGGCCAGTTCCACGGTGATGTCGCAGCCGCCGATCAGCTCGCCGTTGATGAACAGCTGCGGGAAGGTCGGCCAGTCGGAATAGCGCGGCAGGTTGGCGCGGATCTCCGGCTCCGCCAGCACGTTCACGGTGTGCAGCTGGGTGGCGCCGGCGGCCTTGAGCGCCTGCACCGCGCGGCTGGAGAACCCGCACATCGGGAACTGCGGGGTGCCCTTCATGAACAGGACGATCGGATGGCCTTCGATTTCGGCGCGGATGCGCTCTTCGATGGTGGACATGGGGTGGGCTCCGGCAGGCATGGCCCGCCGCTGCACGCGGCGGCGACGGGCGCGGCGATAGAATGGATAGTGTAAATCCTCGCGCGGCCCCGCCCGCACCCGCCCGCCAACGACAGGAGCCAGACCGTGGCCATCGAACTGCCCCCCCTGCCCTACGACCGCACCGCCCTGGAGCCGCACATCTCCGCGGAGACCCTCGACTACCACTACGGCAAGCACCACAAGGCCTACGTGGACAACCTCAACAAGCTGATCGAAGGCACCGAGTACGCCGACACCCCGCTGGAGGAGATCGTGCGCACCTCGCAGGGCGCGGTGTTCAACAACGCCGCCCAGGTGTGGAACCACACCTTCTACTGGCATTGCCTCTCGCCCAGCGGCGGCGGCCGCCCGGGCGGGCGCCTGGCCGAGGCGATCGACGCCGCGTTCGGCAGCTTCGAGAAGTTCCAGGAGGACTTCACCAAGACCGCGATCGGCACCTTCGGCTCCGGCTGGGGCTGGCTGGTGCAGCGCCCGGACGGCCGCCTGGCGCTGGCCAGCACCTCCAACGCCGGCACCCCGCTGACCGGCGAGGACACCCCGCTGCTGACCTGCGACGTGTGGGAACACGCCTACTACATCGACTACCGCAACCTGCGCCCGAAGTACCTGGAGGCGTTCTGGAAGCTGGTGAACTGGGACTTCGTGGCCGCGCAGATGCGCTGACCTGCGCACCTGCGGATGCCTGCCGACGGCCGGGACCTCCCGGCCGTCGCCGTGTCAGGCCGCACGCTCGCCGGAATCCGCGTCGGTCAGCCGCGCCAGCACCGGCGCCACCTGCGCCTGCCGGCCCAGCGCGTCGCCGATGCGCCGCAGCGCCGCCGCCAGTTCCTGCGGGCTGTCGGCGCGCACGGTGGCATGGCCGACCTTGCGCCCCGCACGCGGCGGCTTGCCATAGTCGTGCCAGTGCCCGCCGGGCTCGGCCAGCACCGGCCGCGGATCCGGCAGCGTGCCGACCCAGTTGAGCATGCAGGCGTGGCCGCGCATGCGGGTGTCGCCCAGCGGCAGGCCCAGCACCGCGCGCAGGTGGTTCTGGAACTGGCTGGTCTCGCTGCCTTCGATCGTCCAGTGCCCGGAGTTGTGCACGCGCGGGGCCATCTCGTTGGCCAGCAGCGCGCCGTCGCGGCAGAACAGCTCCAGCGCGAACACGCCGACGTAGCCCAGCGCCTCGGCCAGCGTGCGCGCATGCGCCAGCGCGGCTGCCTCCAGCGCCGCGTCCACCGGCGCGGGCGCCAGGCTGGCCGAGAGCACGCCCTCGACGTGCCAGTTCTCGGTCAGCGGCCAGGCGCGGAACTGCCCGTCGCGGCCGCGCACGGCCAGCACCGACAGCTCGCGCTGGAAGGCGACGAAGCCCTCGAGGATCAGCCCCACCGTCGCCGCCTGCGCGCCCAGGGCATCCCAAGCAGCGTCTACGTCGGCCGGGGTCTTGATCCGGAACTGGCCCTTGCCGTCGTAGCCCAGCCGGCGCGTCTTGAGGATGCAGGGCGTGCCGAGCGCGGCCACCGCGGCATCCAGCGCGGCACGGTCGGGCACGTCCGCGAACGGCGGCACCGGGATGCCCAGTTCGCGGAACAGGGTCTTCTCGGCCAGCCGGTCCTGGGCCACGGCGAGCGCACGCGGATTCGGGAACACCGGCACCTGGCCGGTGAGCCATTGCGCCGATTCCGCCGGCACATTCTCGAAATCGAAGGTCGCCACGTCGATCCGCGCGGCGAAGTCGGCGAGCGCGGCCGGATCGGTGTAGTCGCCGACCACCATCGGCGCGAACTGGCCAGCGCAGGCGTCGGCGGCGCTGTCGAGCACCAAAAACCGCAGCCCGAGCGGCGCCCCCGCCAGCGCCAGCATCCGCGCCAGCTGCCCGCCGCCGAGGATGCCGACCGTGGTCATGCGCGCGGGTCGGCGTGCGCCAGCACGTCCTCGGTCTGGCGCGCGCGGAACGCGGCCAGGCGCGCGGCGAGCGCCGGGTCGGTGGTGGCCAGCAGCGCCGCCGCGAACAGCGCCGCGTTGGCGGCGCCGGCCTGGCCGATGGCGAAGGTGGCCACGGGGATCCCGGCCGGCATCTGCACGATCGACAGCAGCGAGTCCAGGCCGTTGAGGGCTTTGCTCTGCACCGGCACGCCGAGCACCGGCAGCGCGGTCTTGGCCGCCAGCATCCCCGGCAGGTGGGCAGCGCCGCCGGCGCCCGCGATGATCGCGCGCAGCCCGCGCGCGGCGGCCTGCTCGGCATAGGCGAACATCGCGTCCGGGGTGCGGTGCGCGGACACCACCTGTACCTCGTGCGCCACGCCCAGGGCCTCCAGCCGCGCCGCGGCGTGCTGCATGGTCTCCCAGTCGGAGCGCGAGCCCATCACGATGCCGACCTGCGGCGCGCCGTCCTGCCCGATCGCCATCGCCGCCTCCACGCGCAAGCTGCCAGCCAAGGAGGCGCTATTCTAGCCGCCCCGCTCCACTGCCCGGCATCCCGAATGGACCGCACCCTGCTCGACCTGCTGGTCTGCCCCGCCACCCACCAGCCGCTGGCGCTGCTGGAGGCGGACGCACTGGCCGCGCTCAACCGCGCGATCGCCGCCGGCCGGGTGCAGCGCGCGGACGGCAGCGCGCAGGCGGCGCCGCTGGCCGCGGCGCTGGTCACCCGCGACCGCCGCACGGTCTACCGGATCGACGACGGCATCCCGGTGCTGCTGGTGGAGGAGGCGATCGCCACCGCGCAGGTGGACGGCTTCCCCGGCGCATGAACGCCCCGCTGCCCGCGCCGGCCGCGGACGCGGTCGCCGCCGACGCCGCGCGCGCGCTGGCCGAGGACCTCGGCACCGGCGACGTCACCGCGGCGCTGCTGCCGGATCGCCCCGAGCAGGCCTACCTGCTGTGCAAGGAGCCGTGCGTGCTGGCCGGCCAAGCCTGGTTCGAAGCCTGCCACCGCGCGCTCGACCCGCAGGTACGGATCGCGTGGCGGCATGCCGACGGCGACCGGGTGGCAGCCGGCACGGTGGTGGCCGTCCTGCACGGCCGCGCGCGCGCGCTGGTCAGCGCCGAGCGCGCCGCGCTCAACTTCGTGCAGACCCTGAGCGGCACCGCCACCACCACCGCGCGCTACGTGCAGGCGGTGCGCGGCACCGGCGCGCGCATCCTCGACACCCGCAAGACCCTGCCCGGCCTGCGCCTGGCGCAAAAGTACGCGGTCCGCGCCGGCGGCGGCGAGAACCACCGGATCGGCCTGTACGACGCGGTGATGCTCAAGGAGAACCACATCCGTGCGTTCGGCGCGGTGGCGCAGGCCATCGCCGCCGCGCGCGCGGCCCAGCCCGGCCTGCCGCTGATCGTCGAGGTGGAGACTTTGGACGAACTGCGGCAGGCGCTGGACGCCGGCTGCACGCGGGTGCTGGTGGACGACTTCGACCCGGCCATGCGCCGCGAGGCCGTGCGGATCGCCAAGGGCGCGCCCTACCACGGCCGCATCCCGCTGGAGGTGTCCGGCGGGGTCGACCTGGCCGGCGTGCGCGCGATCGCCGAGGACGGGGTGGACTGCATCTCCATCGGCGCCCTGACCAAGCACGTGCACGCGATCGACTTCTCGATGAAGCTGGGCCCGGCGCCGGGCTGAGCGCGCCGCCCCCCGCGCGCGAACGCCATCCGGCGCATCCGGCCCACCCGCGCGCGCCGCGCGGACGCCGCGCGGCTTGCACCAGGGGGCGGCGCTGGCGACCATAGCCGCGATGGAAACCTTCTTGCTGCTGATGCTGCTCGGCGCCGCCGGGTTCTTCTTTTTCACCGCGGCGCGCGCGGCCGCCGAACGCGCCGCGCAGATCGGCCGCGATGCCTGCGCCGCGGCCGGGGTGCAGTGGCTGGACCAATCCGTGCACGCCACCGGCATGCGCCTGCGCCGGCGCGCGGACGGCTGGCTCGGGATCGAGCGCACCTTCCGCTTCGAGTACTCCGAGGACGGCCAGGACCGCCACGTCGGGCGGATGGTGCTGCTCGGCGACACCCTGGTCGGGTTCTCCGGGCCGACCCGCGCGGCGCAGGCGGTGGTGCGGCGGTTCCCGGCCGCGGCGGAGCCCTGAGCGGCGCGCGCCCGCGCCTTACTTCACCACCCGCAGGTGGCCGCGCCGCGGCGGCGGGCGGTCGTCGTCGCCGGGACCGCTGTCGGCGTCGGTGTCCTCCGTACCGTAATCCGCACGCAGCGCCCCGAGCCCCTCGGGTTCCGGCGCCGGTTCCGGATCCACGTCCACCGGCGGTACCCGCGGATCCTCCGGCAAGGCCATGCCCTGCCCGGTCTCGCGCGCGTAGATCGCGACCACCGCCGCGACCGGCACCACCACCGCCTGGCTGACCCCGCCGAAGCGGGCGGTGAAGCGCAGCGCGTCGTCCTCCATCTGCAGGTGGGCGACCGCGCGCTCGGCGATGTTGAGCACGATCCGCCCGTCCTGCACCGCATGCGCCGGCACCCGCACGCCGGGGCGGGTGGCGTCCACCAGCACGTACGGGGTCATGCCGTTGTCCACGATCCACTCGTACAGCGCGCGCAGCAGGTACGGGCGCTGGCTGGTCATCGGCGGCGGCACGGCGGCGGTCATGCGCGGCTCAGGCCGGGATCTCGCGCAGCTGCTTCTCCTGCTCGGTCAGGCTGCGGGTGAAGCCGGGGTTGCGGAAGATGCGGTTGCCGTAGTCCTCGATCGCCTTGCCGTCCTTCGGCAGGCCGACCCCGAGCGCGTCCAGCCGCCAGATGATCGGCGCCATCGCGCAGTCGGCCAGGCTCATCTCCGGGTTGAGGAAGAACTTGCTGGCCTTGAACAGCGGCAGCGCGGCGGTCAACAGCTCCTTCAGGCGCTTGCGCCCGGCCTCGGCCTGCTGCTTGTTGCCGAGCTGGATCGCCTGCACCTGCGGCACCCAGTCGTGCTCGATGCGCAGCATCGCCAGGCGCAGGCGCGCGCGCGAGAGCGGGTCGACCGGCATCAGCGGCGGATGCGGGTAACGCTCGTCGAGGTATTCGCTGACCACGCTGGCCGCGTACAGCACCAGGTCGCGCTCGACCAGGGTCGGCACCGAGTGGTACGGGTTCAGATCCATCAGATCCTCGGGCGGGTTCTGCGGGTCCACCGGGATCATGTCGTAGGTCACGCCCTTGGCCGCCAGCACCAGGCGGACGCGGTGGCACAGCACGTCGTCGACCGCGGAAAACAGCGTCAGTGCATTGCGCATGCGCGTACTCACAGCCATCATCTGCAGCACTCCCGCATCCGGCGCGCGCCGGATGCACCCGCGCCGCCCGCCCCATGCGGGCGGCTGATTCGCATCGTTCCCGGCGCCGCGCAGATGGGCATCGTCAATGCACGTCGCGCCAGTATTCGCGCTTGAGCAGCCACGCCAGGAACGTGAAGAAGGCGAGGAACAGCACCACCCACACCCCGATCCCGGGCCGCTTGAGCGCCGCCGGCTCGCCCGCGTATTCCAGGAACGCGGTGATGTCGCGCACCGTGCGGTCGAACTGCTGCGGCGTCTGGCTGCCCTTCTGGCTGATGCTGAAGCCCTCGACCAGGCGCTCGCCGGTGGCGTCGGCGGCGCCGTAGACCGGCTGCTGCACGCCCTGCAGCGTCCACAGCGGGTTCGGCATCGAGGCGTTCGGGAACAGCCGGTTGTTCCAGCCGACCGGGCGGCTGGCATCGAGGTAGAACGACTTCAGGTAGGTGTAGATCCAGTCGCCGCCGCGCACCCGCGCGATCAGTGACAGGTCCGGCGGCGCCTTGCCGAACGCGGCCTGGCCGAGTTCGGGGGGCATCGGCGAGAGGATGTGGTCGCCGAACTTGGCGCCGGTGAAGTCGAGGTTGGCCTTGACCTCCGCCTCGGTCAGGCCGAGGTCCTGGGCCATGCGCGCGTAACGCAGGTACTTCAGCGAGTGGCAGCCGCTGCAGTAGTTCATGAACAGCGCGGCGCCGCGCTGCAGCGAGGCGCGGTCGCCAAGGTCGGTACCGGCATGCTGCAACCCGCCCTCGCCACCGGAGGCGAGCGCGGCGGTGGACAGCAGCAGCCCGGCGAGCAGGGCGGCGGCGCGGGACAGCCAGGCCCGCGGAGTCGGAGGCAGCTCAGTCATGCAGCGTCACCCGTTCCGGCACCGGCCTGGCCCGATCCAGCTTGGTCCACACCGGCATGGTGATGAAGAAGGCGAAGTACAGGAAGGTCAGCACGCGGCCGATGATGGTCTCCACCGGGTCGGTGCCGGGGCCGGCGCCGATCTTGCCCAGCCACAGGAAGCTGACCACGAACACCAGCAGCATGACCCGGCTCAGCCAACCGCGGTAGCGGTAGGACTTGACCGGCGCCTTGTCCAGCCACGGCACCAGGAACAGCACCGCGATCGCGCCGAACATCACCAGCACGCCCCACAGCTTGATGCCGAAGAACGAGGGGATCACGCGCAACATGGCGTAGTACGGGGTGAAGTACCACACCGGCTTGATGTGCTCGGGGGTGACCAGCGGGTTGGCCTGGGTGAAGTTGTCGTGCTCCAGGAACCAGCCGCCGAAGGTCGGGGCGAAGAAGATGATGAAGGCCGCCAGGATCAGGAAGAAGCCGGCCCCGAACAGGTCCTTGACCGTGTAGTACGGGTGGAACGGGATGCCGTCGGCCGGGGCGTCCGGCGACCAGCGGTTGCCCTTCGGGCCCTTCTTGATCTCGACCCCGTCCGGGTTGTTGGAGCCGACCTCGTGCAGCGCGCCCAGGTGCAGCACGACCAGCAGCAGCAGCACCAGCGGCAGCGCGATCACGTGCAGGGCGAAGAAGCGGTTGAGGGTGGCGTCGCCGGGGTTGTAGTCGCCCATGATCCACTCGGTCAGGCCGGGGCCGACCACCGGGATCGCGCCGAACAGCGAGATGATCACCTTCGCGCCCCAGTACGACATCTGGCCCCAGGGCAGCACGTAGCCCATGAACGCCTCGGCCATCAGCACCAGGTAGATGACCATGCCCAGCAGCCAGACCAGCTCGCGCGGCTTGCGGTAGCTGCCGTACAGCAGGCCGCGGAACATGTGCAGGTAGACCACGATGAAGAACAGCGACGCGCCGGTGCTGTGCATGTAGCGGATCAGCCAGCCCCAGTCGACGTCGCGCATGATGTATTCGACCGAGTCGAACGCACCCGCCGCGGACGGGTTGTAGTGCATCGTCAGGAAGATGCCGGTGACGATCTGGTTGACCAGCACCAGCAGGGCGAGCGAGCCGAAGTAGTACCAGAGGTTGAAGTTCTTCGGCGCGTAGTACTCGCTCATGTGCTTGCGGTACATCGGCACCAGGCCGGGCGCGCGCGCGTTGACCCAGTCCATCACGCTGCAGGCGGTACGGGTGATCAGGTTCGCCATGGCTCAGGCCGCTCCGTTCGGGCCGACACCGATCACCACCGTGGTGTCGTTCTGGAAGTGGTAGGGCGGGATCGCCAGGTTGAGCGGCGCCGGCTGCGCCTTGAACACCCGCCCGGCGAGGTCGTAGCGCGACTTGTGGCAGGGGCAGAAGTAGCCGCCCTTCCAGTTCGGGTCGAACGGCTCGGGCTTGACCTCCGGCTTGAACTCCGGCGCGCAGCCGAGGTGGGTGCACACCCCGATCACCACCAGGATGTCCGGCTTGATCGAGCGCCACTCGTTCTGCGCATAGGGCGGCTGCTCGGACGCCTTGGAGTCGGGGTCGGCCAGCAGCGGGTCCATCTCCGGCAGGGTCGCCAACATGGCCTTGGTGCGGCGCGCGATGTAGATCGGCTGGCCGCGCCAGCTCAGCACCAGCTGCGCGCCCTCGGCCAGCGCGCTGATGTCCTGGGTCACCGGGGCGCCGGCGAAGCGCGCGCGCGCGCTCGGGTTCCAGGACTTGATGAACGGCACCGCCGCGAACCCCGCCCCGACCGCGCCGACCACGGCGGTGGTCGCGGTCAGGAACCTGCGGCGGCCGGTGTCGACTTCTTCGTTGGCCATCCCCACTCCGAAACGGTTGTCGGACTGCATCCGCCGGCCGCCACATCCCGCGCGGGCATGTCGCTGGCGGCAAAAGACGCCGAAGTGTAACGGAAGGCTTAACGGGCGGACAATCCGGCATTGCCGCCGGCACCGGAACCCAGTACGCCGCGGTAACGCTCGGCCAGCACCGCCACCCGCTGCACGTAGCGGCGGGTCTCGTCGAAGGGCGGCACCCCGTTGTACTTGTCGACCGCACCCTCGCCGGCGTTGTAGCCGGCCGCGGCCAGGGTCAGGTTGCCGCCGTAGCGGCGCAGCAACCAGGCCAGGTACTGCACCCCGCCCTGGATGTTCTGGCCGGCGTCGAACGGGTCGCCGACCCCGAACCGGCGCGCGGTGGCCGGCATCAGCTGCATCAGGCCCTGCGCGCCCACCCGCGACAGCGCCAGCGGGTTGAACGCGGACTCGGCGTGGATGATCGCGCGCACTACCGCCTCCTCGACCCCGTGCGCGCGCGCCGCGGCACGGATCTCGTCCTGGTAGGCGGTGGTGTTCAGGCGCACGCTGGAAAAATCCACCCCCGGCCGCGCCGCGCAGGCGTAGCAGGTCTCCATGTAGCTGTAGTGGATGGTGCGGACCGCGCTGGCGGCGATCCCGGTCGGGCGGGTGCTGGTGTAGTTGCGCACGCCGTTGCGATCGACGTAGGCATAGACCTGCCCGCGCACCAGGCGCGGCCCGGGCGGCCGCGGCGCGGCGGCGCCGGCCACTGCCGGCGGCGATGCCGGCACGCCCTGGGACGGGGCCGGTGGCGTCGAGGCCGGCACCGGCGCCGGCGCGGAGGACGCCGCGGCGGCCAGCGCCGGGGCGGACGCCGGGACCGCCGGACGCGGCGCCGGCCGGCGCGGCGGGGCATAGCTGCCGACCAGCCGGCAGCTGGCGCCGGGCACGCGCTTGCTGCCGTATACGACGGTACCGTCGCCGCCGTCGCAGCGGTACACCCGCCCGGCCAGCGCCGGCATGGCCGTGGCCGACAGCAGCAGCAGCGTCAGGCAGGCGGCTCCCCTCATGGCGCGCAGTCTTGAGCAGTTCGGCATTGCCGCGCAAGTCCTTGATTCCCGGGACGTGACCGCGGTCCAGCGGCGGGCCACGCCCGGCCGACGCCCGCCGCGCACAGCGGCTAGAATGCGCGCCCCGGCGCGGAATCACCGCCGCCCCCCCGGAGCCTGCCATGTCCGCCACGCCCCCCCTGCCCGCCCCCGGCGGCGCGTCCGCCGCGCCCGCGCGCGGCAAGGTCTTCATCGAGACCCACGGCTGCCAGATGAACGAGTACGACTCGGCGCGCATGGCCGACCTGTTGGCCGCGCACGAGGGCCTGGAACTGACCGCCGACCCGGCCGAGGCCGACGTGGTGCTGGTCAATACCTGCTCGATCCGCGAGAAGGCGCAGGAGAAGGTGTTCAGCCTGCTCGGGCGCTGGCGCCAGCTCAAGCAGGACGGCCGCCCGGTGTTGATCGGCGTCGGCGGCTGCGTGGCCAGCCAGGAGGGCGAGGGCCTGCTCGCGCGCGCACCGTTCGTGGACCTGGTGTTCGGCCCGCAGACGCTGCACCGCCTGCCGGAGCTGATCCGCGCCCGCCGCGCCAGCGGCCGGCCGCAGGTGGACGTGCGCTTCCCGGAGATCGAGAAGTTCGACCGCCTGCCCGAGCCGCGCGCGGAGGGGCCGGCCGCGTTCGTCTCGATCATGGAGGGCTGCTCGAAGTACTGCAGCTTCTGCGTGGTGCCCTACACCCGCGGCGAGGAGGTCAGCCGCCCGTTCGAGGACGTGCTGGTCGAGGTCGCGCAGCTGGCCGCGCAGGGCGTGCGCGAGGTCAACCTGCTCGGGCAGAACGTGAACGCCTACCGCGGCCGCCTGGGCGAGGGCGAGACCGCCGACCTGGCCCTGCTGATCCGCGCGATCGCCGAGATCGACGGCATCGGCCGCATCCGCTTCACCACTTCGCACCCGCTGGAGTTCAGCGACTCGCTGGTGGAGGCCTACCGCGACGTGCCCAAGCTGGCCAACTACCTGCACCTGCCGGTGCAGTCCGGCAGCGACCGCGTGCTCGCCGCGATGAAGCGCGGCTATACCGCGCTCGAGTTCAAGCAGAAGATCCGCAAGCTGCGCGCGGTGCGCCCGGACATCTCGATCAGCTCCGACTTCATCGTCGGTTTCCCCGGCGAGACCGAGGCCGACTTCGAGAAGACCCTGGCGCTGATCGCGGACGTCGGCTTCGACCAGAGCTTCTCCTTCATGTACTCGCGGCGCCCGGGCACGCCCGCCGCCGAGCTGCCCGACGACGTCCCGGACGCGGTCAAGCACGACCGCCTGGCGCGCCTGCAGGAGGCGATCAACGGGCATGCGCGGCGCATCTCCGAGGCGATGGTCGGCAGCGTGCAGACGGTGCTGGTGGAAGGCCCGTCGAAGAAGAACCCGGACGAGCTGACCGGCAAGACCGAGAACATGCGCTCGGTGAACTTCGCCGCGCCCAAGCGGCTGATCGGCCAGTTCGTGCCGGTCGAGATCACCGCCGCGCTCAGCAACTCGCTGCGCGGCCGGGTCCTGACCCGCGAGGCCGCCTGAACGCGCTGGCGGCGGCCACCGGCGCGCGCTACCCTGCGCGCGCATGAGCGCGCACCGCGACTTCACCCTGGAGCCGGCCGACAGCGAGCGCCTGGCCAACCTGGCCGGCCCGTTCGACGCCCACCTGCGCCTGCTCGAGCTGCGCCTGGGGGTGGAGATCGCCAACCGCGGCAACGTGTTCCGGGTCAGCGCCGCGGACGCGCGCAGCGCCGAGCGCGGCGAGCGCCTGCTGCGCCGGCTGTACGCCGAGACCGCGCACGAGACCCTGGACGAGCACGCCATCCACCTGCGCCTGGGCGCGCACGCCGAGCCGGCGGAGGCCGGCGGCGGGTACGTGCCGCAGGAGGTCGCGATCCGGGTCAAGCGCGGCACCCTGCGCGGGCGCGGCGACAACCAGCGCAAGTACCTGCATGCGATCGCCACCCACGACATCAACTTCGGGATCGGCCCGGCCGGCACCGGCAAGACCTACTTGGCGGTGGCGATGGCGGTGGAGGCGCTGAACCAGTCGCGGGTGCAACGGGTGGTGCTGGTGCGCCCGGCGGTCGAGGCCGGCGAGAAGCTCGGCTTTTTGCCCGGCGACCTCAGCCAGAAGGTCGATCCCTACCTGCGCCCGCTGTACGACGCGCTCTACGAGATGCTCGGGGTGGAGAAGGTCGCGCGCCTGCTGGAGAAGTCGGTGATCGAGATCGCCCCGCTGGCCTACATGCGCGGGCGCACGCTCAACGACGCGTTCGTGATCCTGGACGAGGCGCAGAACACCACCATCGAGCAGATGAAGATGTTCCTGACCCGGCTCGGCTTCGGCAGCACTGCGGTGATCACCGGCGACATGACCCAGATCGACCTGCCGCGCAGCGTGCGCTCCGGGCTGAAGGACGCGGTCGAGGTGCTGCGCGGGGTGGAGGGCGTGAGCTTCACCTTCTTCGAGGCGCGCGACGTGGTCCGCCACCCGCTGGTGGCGCGGATCGTGGACGCCTACCAGGCGCGCGACGCGCGCGACGCCACCAGCGGCCCCGGGGCCGGCGCATGACCCGCGGCCCGGTCCGGCTCGAGGTCAGCGTCGGCTACGCGGTGCCGCGCAAGGGCCTGCCGGCCGCGGTCAGCTTCCGCAAGTGGGTGGCGGCCGCGCTCGACGGCCGCATCCGCGAGGCCGATCTGGCCCTGCGGCTGGTCGGCGCGCGCGAGGGTCGCGCGCTCAACCGCCACTACCGCGGCCGCGACTACGCCACCAACGTGCTCAGCTTCCCGGCCGAGCTGCCGCCGGGGCTGCCGCCCGGGCTGCGCCTGCCGCTGCTGGGCGATCTGGTGCTGTGCGCGCCGGTCATCGCCCGCGAGGCGAAGGAGCAGGGCAAGCCGCTGGCGGCGCATTACGCCCACCTGACCGTGCACGGCGCGTTGCACCTGCTTGGCTGGGACCACCAGGACCCGCGCGAGGCGGAGGCGATGGAGCAGCTGGAGCGGCAGATCCTGGCCGGGCTCGGCCTGCCCGACCCGTACCGCTGAGCCGCCCGGCCCGCATTCCGCTTCACGGCCGGTCGCCGCGGTCGGCTAGACTTGCGCCGGCGGCATCCGCCGCGCACCGCTGCCAGACCCACACGATGTCAGAGGACGACAGTCGCCACGAGGCGCCCGCCCCCGAACGCCACCCCGACAAGCCGCGCCGCTCCTGGCTGGACCGCATCGGCGCCGCCCTGTCCGGCGAGCCTACCACCCGCGAGGACCTGGTCGAACTGCTGCGCGACGTGCAGGCCGACGGCCTGATCGGCCCGGACACCCTGCGCATGATGGAGGGCGCGATCGCGGTCGCCGACCTGACCGTCGCCGACGTGATGGTGCCGCGCGCGCAGATGGTGGCGCTGCCGGTGGACGGGCGCTTCCTCGACCTGATGCGGCAGGTGGTCGAGTCCGGCCATTCGCGCTTCCCGGTGCACGGCGAGGACAAGGACGAGATCCTCGGCATCCTGCTGGCCAAGGACCTGCTGCGCGGAGTGGTGGCCGACAACGGCCCCGGCAGCATCCGCGAGCTGCTGCGCCCGGCGGTGCTGATCCCCGAATCCAAGAAGCTGGACGTGCTGCTGCGCGAGTTCCGGCAGTCGCGCAACCACATGGCGATCGTGATCGACGAGTACGGCGGGGTGGCCGGGCTGGTCACCATCGAGGACGTGCTCGAGCAGATCGTCGGCGAGATCGACGACGAGCACGACGACGGCGAGGAGGAGGCCGCGCGGATCGCCGCGCGTGCCGACGGCGCCTACGTGGTCGACGCGCTGACCCCGGTCGCCGACTTCAACGCGCGCTTCCACGCCGACTTCGACGAGGACGAGGCCGACACCATCGGCGGCCTGCTCACCGCGCGCATCGGCCATCTGCCGGAAACCGGCGAGGAAATCGCGCTCGGCCGCTTCCGCTTCCGCATCGCGGACGCCGACGCGCGCCGCCTGCGCAGCCTGCACGTGCGGGTCGATGGCGACCGCTGAGCGCCTGCGCCGCGCGGCCGCGGGCGCCGTGCTGGCCCTGCTCGCCGTGCTCGCCGCCGCGCTGTTGCCGGGGCCGGCCGCACGGGCGCAGCCGGCCGCGCCGGCGCCCATCGTCGCCCTGCAGCCCGAGCCTGCGCCGGTGCCGGCGCCGCGGATCGGAGTGGTGACGATGGGGCCGGGCGAGGTCTTCTGGGAGCGCTTCGGGCACGACGCGATCGTGGTCGAGGACCCCGCCACCGGCACGCGCACCAACTACAACTTCGGGTTCTTCGACCTCGACGAGCCCGGCTTCCTCGGCCGCTTCCTGCGCGGCGACATGCGCTACAGGCTGGTCGCGCTGCCGCTGGCCGAGGACCTGGACTACTACCGGCAGGTCGGGCGCGGGGTGCAGGTGCAATGGCTGGATCTCGACCCGGCGCAGGCGCGCGCGCTGGCCGCTGCGCTGGCCGACAACGCGCGCCCGCAGAACGCGCGCTACCGCTACGACTACTTCCGCGACAACTGCAGCACGCGCGTGCGCGACGCGCTCGACCGCGCCCTCGGCGGGCAGCTGCAGCGCACCCTGATCGGCCGCTCCAGCGGCGACACCTGGCGCAGCGAGGCGCTGCGGCTGGCGGAGCCGGCGCCGTGGATGTGGCTGGCGTTCGACATCGGCCTCGGCCCGCGCGCCGACCGCCCGCTGTCGCGCTGGGAGCTGGCCTTCATCCCGAGCCGGCTGGCCGAAGGCCTGCGCGAGACCCCCCGCGCGGACGGCCGCCCGCTGGTGCAGTCCGAGCAGGTGCTGCTGCCGCAGCGGCTGCCGCCGGAGCCGCCCGGCGCCGCCCCACGGATCTGGCCGTGGCTGCTGGCCGGGCTGCTGGCCGGCGCCGGCATCCTCGCCCTCGGCGCGCGGCGGCCGCGCCTGCTGGCGGCGCTGGCGCTGCCGTTCTGGTTCGCCTGCGGGCTGCTCGGGCTGGTGCTGCTGTTGGGTTGGGCCTTCACCGACCATGAGGCGATGTGGGCCAACCGCAACCTGCTGCTGTTCGACCCGCTGTGCCTGCTGCTGCTGCCGGGTGGCTGGGCGCTGCTGCGCGGGCGGCCGCCGTCGCCGCGCATGCGCGCGCTGCTGGTGGCGGTGACCCTGCTCGCGCTGCTGGCCTGCCTGCCGCTGTGGCTGCAGCTGTACCCGCAGCGCAACGGGCACTGGATCGCGCTGCTGCTGCCGATCCACGCCGCGCTGGCACGGGTGTGGACCCGGCGCGCGGCTTGATGGCGACGCGCGCCACCGGCAGGATGCGGGCATGTCCAGCATGAGCCATGCCCAGCGCCAGGCGGTCGTCAACTGCGCGGTGTACGACCGCGCAGGCCGTCGCCGCGACATCCCGCTGGAGGCGATCAGCGACGTGCTGGCGCAGGACGACGGCAGCTTCGTCTGGGTCGGCCTGTACGAGCCGGAGGAGGCGGTGCTCGACCTGCTGCAGGAGGAATTCGGCCTGCACGACCTGGCGGTGGAGGACGCGCACAAGGCGCACCAGCGGCCCAAGCTCGAGACCTACGGCCAGAGCCTGTTCATCGCGGTGCGCACGGCGCAGCGGATCGACGGCGAGGTGCGCTTCGGCGAGACCCAGATCTTCGCCGGCGCGCGCTACCTGGTCACCGTGCGCCACGGCGCCTCGCTCAGCTATGCGCCGGTGCGGCAGCGGCTGGAGCGCGAGCCGGCCCTGCTCGCGCTCGGCCCCAGCATCGCCCTGCACGGGGTGCTGGACTTCGTGGTCGACAACTACCAGCCGATCGTGGCCGACTTCGAGGACGAGCTGGATACCCTCGAGCAGGACGTGTTCGCCGAGAGCTACCGCCGCGCCACCCTGCAGCGCCTGTACCGGCTGCGCAAGGACCTGACCCGGATGCGGCTGGCGGTGCTGCCGATGCAGGACATCCTGGCCCAGCTCAAGCGCGCGCCGGCGTTCCCGATCCCGGACGAGGTCAAGCCCTACTTCCGCGACATCCACGACCACGCCGCGCGCGAGGGCGACACCATCGACACCCTGCGCGAGATGGTGGCCGCGGCGATGAACACCAACCTCGCGCTGGTGACGGTGGCCCAAGGCGAGGTGGTGAAGAAGCTGGCCGGCTGGGCCGGGCTGCTGGCCGCGCCGACCCTGATCGCCAGCTGGTACGGCATGAACTTCGAGCACATGCCGGAGCTGCACGGGCGCTACAGCTACGCCGTCCTCACCGCGACCGTGGCGCTGGTCTGCCTGCTGCTGTACGCCTACCTGAGGCGCATCCGCTGGCTGTAGCCCCGGCTCAGGCGGCCAGCGCGCGCAGCGCCAGCCCGGTGAGGTAGGCCCCGTAGGTGCCGAGCGCGTAGCCGAGCACCGCCAGCAGCACCCCGACCGGGGCCAGCGCCGGGTGGAACGCACTGGCCACCACCGGCGCGGAGGCGGCGCCGCCGATGTTGGCCTGCGAGCCGACCGCGAGGAAGAACAGCGGCGCCCGGATCAGGCGCGCCACCGCCAGCAGCAGCGCGCCGTGCACCGCGATCCAGATCAGCCCCATCGCGAACAGCCACGGCCGCTCCAGCAGCGCGCCCAGGTCCATCTGCATGCCGATGGTGGCAACCAGCAGGTACAGCATGGCCGAGCCGATCCGCGAGGCGCCGGCGCCCTCCAGCGCGCGCGCGCGGGTGAAGCTCAGCAGCAGGCCGAAGGTGGTGGCCAAGAGGGTGATCCAGAAGAAGCCCGAGGTCAGGCTGTAGTCCTGTAGCCGCCATTCGGCCGGCAGCGTCTTCAGCCAGTCCACCAGCGGCCCGGCGAGGGCGTGCGCCAGCCCGGTCGCGCCGAGCCCGACCGCGAGGATCAGCATCAGGTCGGGCAGGCCGGGGACGCGCGCGTGCGCGGCCTGCCAGTCCGCCATGCGCTGGCGCAGCGCGTCGATCGCGCGGGTGTCGGCGCGCAGCCACGCATCCACCCGCGGCGCGCGCGCGGCCAGGAACAGCAGTACCGCCATCCACACGTTGGCGACCAGCACGTCCACCGCGACGAACTGGCCGAACAGGTCCGGGTCGACCGCGAACACTTCCTTCATCGCCGCCTGGTTGGCGCCGCCGCCGATCCAGCTGCCGGCGACCGTGGTCATCCCGCGCCAGGTGTCGCCGGCCACCGTCTGCGGATGGATCGCGCGCATCGCCAGGAACGCGACCACCGCGCCGAGCATCACCCCGAGGGTGCCGGTGAAGAACATCACCAGCGCCTTCGGTCCCAGCCGCAGCACCGCGCGCAGGTCGATCGCGATGCACAGCAGCACCAGCGCCGAGGGCAGCAGCACGTCGCGCGCCACCGGGTAGAGCGCCGAGCCGCGGCCGTCGATGATGCCGGCGCTGTTCAGCAGCGCCGGCACCAGGTAGCACAGCAGCAGCGCCGGCACCCAGGCGTAGAAGCGCGCCCAGAACCCGGACGGGCGCGCCGCGGTCCAGAAGATCGCGCCCAGCACCACCGCCAGCACGCCGAGCACGACGATGTCGTTGCCGATCAGCGCGGCGCGCGCGGGGGCCTCCGCCAGTGGTGCGCTCATGCGCGTCCCCGGGGCCGGCGGCTCAGCGGCCGAGGTAGCGGCGCAGCCAGGCGTTCACCGTTTCGTGCCACTGCACGCTGTTCTGCGGCTTGAGCACCCAGTGGTTCTCGTCCGGGAAGTACAGGAACTGCGACTCCACGCCCTTGCGCTGGGCCGCGGTGAAGGCGGCGATGCCCTGCTCCACCGGGATCCGGAAGTCCTGCTGGCCGTGCACGATCAGGATCGGCACCCGCCAGTCCTTGACGTGGTTGGCCGGGTTGAACTTCTGGTAGCCGGCCGGGTTGGCGTACGGGGTACCACCGTTCTCCCATTCGCTGAACCACAGCTCCTCGGTGGAATACCCCATCATGAAATTGTCGAACACGCCGTCGTGGGCGACGATGCACTTCCACGGCGTGTTCCACACCCCGGCAATCCAGTAGGCCATGAAGCCGCCGTAGCTGGCGCCCAGCGCGCAGGCCTTGTCGCCGTCGAGGAAGGGATAGGCCTTGAGCGCGTAATCCCAGCCCTTCTGCAGGTCCTCCAGCGGGCGGTCGCCCCAGTGGCCGGAGATGGAATCGGTGAAGGCCTGGCCGTAGCCGGTGCTGCCGTGGAAGTCGATCATCACCACCGCGTAGCCCTGCCCCGCGTAGGTCTGCGGGTTCCAGCGGTAGCTCCAGCCGTTGCCGAAGCTGCCCTGCGGGCCGCCGTGGATCAGGAACGCCACCGGGTACTTCCTGCCCGGCTGGTAGTCCCACGGCTTGACCACGTAGCCGTACACGGTCTCGTCGTTCCAGCCGCGGAACTTGAACTGCTCGAACTGGCCCCAGGCCACGTCCGGCAGCATCTGCGCCGCGCTCGGGGTGATCTGCCGCAGCGGTGCCTTGCCGTCCGGGCTGGTGATGTAGAGCACGTCGCCGGTCTGCAGGGTGCTGCGCGCCACCGCCAGGGTCGGCCCGGCGAGGGCGAACGCGGAGACGCTGCCGTCCTTGACCACCGTCTCCACCTCGCCGTTGGCCAGCGCCACCCGGAACAGCGGGTGCTGGCCGAGTTCCTGCGCGGTGGTGTAGATCCACCGGCCGTCCGCCGAGAGCTGGATGCCGTCGGCCGAGGCGTCCCAGCGCGGCGCGATCTCGCGGATCTTGCCGGTAGCCAGGTCCATCGCCATCAGCGCGAAGCGGTCGGCCTCGAAGCCGGGGCGCTGCATCGCGCGGTAGTACAGGGTCTTGCCGTCCGCGCTGAACACCGGGCCGGCATCCCAGGCCTTGTTGGCGGCGGTGAGGTTGCGCGCGCCGCGGCCGTCGGCATTCACCAGCCAGATGTCGAAGTTGGTGCTCCACGGCTCCTCGCGGTCGGCCTGGCGCACGCTCATCGCCACGGTCTTGCCGTCCGGCGACCACGCGAAGTCCGACAGGTCGCCGAACGGCTTGGACGGGATGTCGCCGTGGATGTCGCCGCTGAGCAGCGTCGCCGATTTGATCATGTCCTCGCCGCCGAGCCGGGCGGCGAACACGCGGTTCAGGCGGCCGTCGTTCCAGGCGTCCCAGTGGCGGATGAACAGGCGGTCGAACACCTTGCCGGTGGCCTTGGCCGCCTCGGCCTCGTCCAGCTTCTTCCTGGTGCAGGCCAGGTCGGCCTGGCAGTCCGGGAACACCGCGAATGCCAGCGCCACCTGCCGGCCGTCGGGCGCGAGCTTGTAGGCCTCCACGTCCAGCGGGAAGTCGGTCAGGCGCCGCGGCTCGCCGCCGGCCAGCGGCTGCGCGTACAGCTGCATCGACCCCGACTTGGCGCTGAGGAAATACAGCGTCTTGCCATCCGGCGCGAACGCCGGCGAATTCACGCTCCAGCCTTGCGGCGAGACCTGCTGCGGCGGGCGCAGATCGCGGGTGACCAGGTTGCGCATCCACAGCGAGGTGCTGGCCTTGTTGGTGGCCTTGTCGACCACCCGCTTGGCGAACACCAGCACGCGCCCGTCCGGCGACAGGGTCGGTGCGGAATAGCGGTCCATGTAGGCCAGCTCCTGCACGGTGAAGCCGTGCCTGGCGGCCGGCGGCGCGTCGGCGGCCAGCGTCGGCAGCGACAGGGCGAGGGCGAGCGGAAGGAGGGCGTGGCGGAGGCGCATGGCGAAGGTTCCGTGTTGCTGGGACAGGAAGACGCCCGCGCAGGCGCGGGCGCCGCTGGATCAGGCGTTCGGGTTGGCGCGGGCGCCGGTGCGGTAGAGCAGCCAGGCCACCACCGCCAGCACCGCCAGGCCCACGTACTTGCCGAATTGCCACGCGGGCGGCAGCGCGAGCACGTCGGCGCGGCCGGAGACCACGATCGGGATCGCGATCAGGATGCCCATCAGCGCCTCGCCGGTGATCAGGCCGGCGGCGAACAGCGTGCCGGGGCGGTGCAGGCGGTCGCGCGCGGCCTCGTCGTGGCTGCCGGCCAGGCCGTGGCGCTTCTCCACCAGGTAGGCCAGCAGGCCGCCTAGGAAGATCGGCACCATGAGTTCCAGCGGCAGGTAGATGCCGATCGCCGCGGCCAGCACCGGCACCCGGAAGTGGCTGCCGCGCGCCTTCAGCCATTCGTCGAGCGCGATGATCGCCGCGCCCACGCCGGCGCCGATGGCGATGATCGTCCACGGCAGCTGGCCGCCGAACAGGCCCTTGGCCACCGAGGCCATCAGGGTCGCCTGCGGCGCGGCCAGCGAATTGGGATGCTGCGGGGTGGGCGCGCCGATGCCGTAGGCCTGCGCCAGCAGGTTCAGCACCGGGGCCATGATCAGCGCGCACGAGAACGCGCCGATGCCGAGCATCAGCTGCTGCTTCCACGGGGTGGCGCCGACCAGGTAGCCGGCCTTGAGGTCCTGCAGGTTGTCGCCGCCGACCGCCGCCGCGCAGCACACCACCGCGCCGATCATGATCGCGGCCACTGCGCCGAGCGGCGCGCCGGCGACCCCGACCGCGTGCTTGCCGCCCTCGCCCAGCAGCACCAGCAGCACCACCGAGGCGAACAGGATGGTGGCGATGGTGATGCCGGAGACCGGGTTGTTGGACGAGCCGACCAGGCCGGCGAGATAGGCCGAGACCGACACGAACAGGAAGCCGGCCACGATCATGATGATGGCCATGGGGATGCTCACGTGCCAGACCCCGACGATCGCCTGGTACAGCAGCAGCAGCGGCACTACGAACGCGACCAGCGCCACCAGCATCCACTTCATCGGCAGGTCGCGCTCGGTCTCGGCCACCGCCTCGCCGCTGCCCTTGCGCGCCGCGGCGATGCCGCTGCGCACGCCGGACAGCAGCGACTTGCGCAGCGAGAACAGGGTCCATACCCCGCCGATCAGCATCGCGCCCACGCCCAGGTAGCGGATCTTGGCCGACCAGATCGCGCCGGCGATGTCCTCCGCGCCGGCCCCGGCGATGCTGCTCGCCAGCGCCGGATCGGAGGCGAGGAAATAGCTGTGGTACAGCGGGATCGCGATCTGCCAGGACAGGATCGAGCCGGACACGACGACGATGCCAATGTTGAGGCCGACGATGTAGCCGACCCCGAGCAGCGCCGGCGAGAGGTTGGTGCCCATGTAGCCGAGGTACTTGCCGAAGAAGCCCGCGCCGGCGGCGGTGTCCGGGATCAGGCGCAGGCCGCTGGCGGCGGCGGCCTTGATCGCGCCGCCGATGGCGGCCGAGAACGCCAGGATCTTCAGGCCCGGCCCGGGGTTCTCGCCCGCCTTCAGCACTTCCGCGGCGGCCTTGCCCTCCGGGAACGGCAGCGGCTCCTCGACGATCATCGAGCGCCGCAGCGGCACCGAGAACAGCACCCCGAGCAGGCCGCCGAGGCCGGCGATCGCCAGCACCCAGGAATACTTGAAGTCCTGCCAGTAGCCGAGGATGACCAGCGCCGGGATGGTGAAGATCACCCCCGCCGCGATCGAGGAGCCGGCCGAGGCGCCGGTCTGCACGATGTTGTTCTCGAGGATGGTGCCGCCGCCCAGCAGCCGCAGCACGCCCATCGACACCACCGCGGCCGGGATCGCGGTGGCGATGGTCAGGCCCGCGAACAGGCCGAGGTAGGCGTTCGCGGCGGACAGGATCACCGCCAGCACGATCGCCAGCACCACCGCGCGTACCGTCAACTGCGGGGTGCCCGCGCCCGCCCGTGCCTGTGCCGCCATGCCTGCGCCTCCCACGGCCATGAATCCGGCGCACGCTAGCCGCTGGCGGCGGCCAAGTCCAGTGCGGATCGGCCGGCCTATACTGCCGCGCCGCCACCGCGACGCCGCGCATGCCCGCCATCGCCCTGCCCGCCCGCGAGGACTTCCTCGGCCACCCCAAGGGCGTGTACGTCTGCTTCTTCACCGAGATGTGGGAGCGCTTCTCCTTCTACGGGATGAAGGCGCTGCTGCTGCTCTACCTCACCAAGTACCACCTGTTCGGCGACAAGGCCGGGCTCGACCTGCTCGGCGCCTACGGCGGGCTGGTGTACTGCGTGCCGGTGCTCGGCGGCCTGCTGGCCGACCGCTGGCTGGGCATGCGCAAGGCGGTCACCTTCGGCGGCGTGCTGCTGGTGCTCGGCCACCTCGGCATGGCCTACGAGGGCCATGCGGCCAGCATGCAGGCCGGTCTGCCGGTGCGCGACGAGGGCGCGCTGCAGGTGATGTACCTGTCGCTGGCGCTGATCATCCTGGGCGTGGGCTTCCTCAAGCCCAACATCTCCACCATCGTCGGCAAGCTCTACGCCGACGACGACCCGCGCCGCGACTCCGGCTTCTCGCTGTTCTACGCCGGCATCAACCTCGGCGCGCTGTTCGCCTCGCTGGTGTGCGGCTACGTCGGCGAGACCTGGGGCTGGAAGTACGGCTTCGGCGCCGCTGGCCTGGGCATGCTCGCCGGGCTGGCGATGTTCCTGTGGGGCCAGCGCTACCTGCATGGCCACGCCGAGCCGCCGGACCCGGCGGCGCTGCGCGCGCGCGTCGCCGGGCTGCCACGCGAATGGGCGATCTATGCGCTGGCGGTGCTCGCGGTGCTGCCGCTCGGCTGGCTGCTGTGGGCGGCGGCGAACGGCGCGTTCGCGCTGGGCGGCGAAGTCTCGCTGGCGCTGCTGCTGATGCTGCTGGTGCTGGGCGCGGTGCTGGTCTGGTTCGCTTGGTTCACCGGCACCCGCTGCACGCCGGTCGAGCGCCAGCGCATGCTGGCGCTGATGGCGCTGATCTTCATGGCGCTGGTGTTCTTCACCCTGTACGAGCAGACCTACGGCTCGTGGGTGACCTTCACCGACCGCCTGCTGACCAAGGACATCGTGCCGGCGCTGGTGGTGCGCGACGGCACGCCGTGGCCGTGGTCCGCGCTGTCGCTGCTGCTGGCACCGCTGGCGTTCTTCGTCGCGGCGCGGATGTCCGACCGCGATCCGGCCTCGCCCGCCCCGCGCGTGCTGTTCCTCGCGGTCGGCGCGCTGATCCTGGTCCTGCTGGTGCGCGACTGCGTGGCGCTGCCGCAGACCGCCGGGTCCCTGACCTACCTCGGCGCGTTCTTCCTGGTCGCGCTGGCGCCGCTGTTCGCCGGCCTGTGGGGCTGGCTGGACAAGCGCGGGGCGGATCCGAGCAAGCCGGCGAAATCGGCGCTCGGGCTGCTGTTCGCGGGCCTGTCGTTCATCCCGCTGGCGGTGGCCGCGCAGCAGGTCGCCGCGAGCGGGCAGATGGCCAGCGTGTGGTGGCTGGTGCTGGCCTATCTGGTCCTCGAGATCGGCGAGATGTGCCTGTCGCCGGTCGGGCTGTCGGCGGTGACCCAGCTGGCGGTGCCGCGGGTGGTCAGCCTGATGATGGGCACTTGGTTCCTGGCCACCGCGTTCTCGGAGACGCTGGCCGCGCTGTTCGGCAAGCTGGCCGCGATCGAGGTGCCGCAGGGCGAGGCGCTGGATCTGGCCGCGGCGGCGCCGAAATACGCGCACCTGTTCTGGCTGATGACCTGGATCGGGATCGGCTGCGCGCTGGCCGCCTTCCTCGCCGCGCCCTTGCTGCGGCGCATGATGCACGGGGTGAAATGAGGCTGAACCGGGCCCGCTGGCGCGACCGGCGGGCACTGCTACACTCGCCGCCCTGCCCGCACCGGAGCCGCCGCATGCCCCAACCGCGCACGCTCGCCCTGGCCACCGTGATGGCCCTCTGCGTCGGCCTGAGCGTCCCATCCACGGACGCCGCCACCCGCAAGAAACCCGCCGCGCGCAAGCCCGCGGCCGCGGCCAAGCACCCTGCCGCCTGCACCGATTTCTATGCCGAGGCCAATGCCGCCTGGCTCAAGGCCAATCCGATGCCCAGCAGCGGCGCGATCTCCTCGCTCGGCCAGCTCGCCGCGCTGTCGCTGCAGCAACAGCGCGACCTGCTGGATGCGGCGATGAAGGCGCCACAGAACGAGGTCCAGCGCCTGCTCGGCGACTTCTGGGCCAGCGGCCTGGACGAAGCGGCGGTCGAACGCGACGGCGCCGCCCCGATCGCGCCGCTGCTGCAGCGGATCGATGCCATCCGCAAGCCCAAGGACATCGCCCCGGCGATCGCGGCGCTGCACCAGGTCGGCATCCCGGTCGCGTTCGGCTTCGGCGCCGACCTCGACCTGCGCGACCTCGGCCGCCACATCGGCTACTTCAGCCAGGGCGGCCTGGGGCTGCCGGATCCGGCCTACTACACCCGCGGCGACGCCGACACCCGCGCCCTGCTCGGGCACTACCGCGACTACGTGCAGAAGATCCTGGTGCTGACCGGGGTGCCGCCGCAGGAGGCCCCGGCGCAGGCGCAGCAGGTGCTGGAGCTGGAGACCCGGCTGGCGGCGCTGGCGCGCCCGCTGCCCGAGCTGCGCGATCCGCGCAAGAACTACGCCCCGGTGGCGACCACCGGCCTGGCCAAGCAGTACCGCAACCTGCAGCTGGACGCGTTCCTGAAGGCGCAAGGGGTCAACGACGACACCGTGTCGCTGGCCAACCCGGCGCTGTTCGCCGAGCTCGACCGGCTGGTCGCCGGGCTCAAGCCCGAGCAGTGGAAGGCCTACCTGCGCTGGCGGGTCGGCGATGCGATGGCGCCCTACCTGTCCGCGCCCTGGCGCGACGCCGAGTTCGCCTTCCGCGGCAAGCTGCTGCGCGGCCAGGCCGCGCCGCCGCCGCGCTGGCAGCAGGTGCTGGAGGCGATCGACCTCGCCGCCGGGCCGATGCTGGGGCGCGAGTACGTGGCGCGCTACCTCGATCCGCAGACCCGCCAGCAGGCGGAGCTGATCGCCGGCCAGGTGCGCGATGCGCTGGCGCGCGACGTCGCCGCCAGCACCTGGATGAGCGAGCCGGCCAAGGCCGAGGCGCTGGCCAAGCTGAAGACCCTGCGGATCGAGATCGGCGCGCCCGCGCGCGACCTCGACTACAGCGTGCAGCCGATGGGCCGCGGAAGCTTCGGCAGCAACATCCTGATCGCCTCGACCTGGCGCCACCGCGAGGAGATGCGCCGGATCGGCAAGGCCAACGCCGAGCGCCGCTGGGACGTGCTGCCGCAGGACCCGGCCCTGCTGTACGACCTGGCCCACAACCGCCTGATCGTGACCGCGGCGATGCTGCAGCCCCCGGTGCTGGACCACACCATGCCGCTGGCCGGGCAGTACGGCGCCTACGGCGCGCTGGTCGGGCACGAGCTCAGCTACGCGGTGGACAGCCACGGGCGCATGGTCGACAGCAGAGGCAACGTGCGCGACTGGTGGACGCCGGCGGATGCGGAGGCGTGGAACGCTCGCCTGCAGAAGGTGATCGCGCAGTACGACCGCTTCCCCTACCCGGGCCTGCCCGGCACCCACGTCAACGGCAAGCTGGTCGGCGAGCAGGCGATCGCCGACCTGGCCGGGGTCGAGCTGGCGCGCGCCGCGTTCGAGCAGGCGGTGCCGCAGCCGAACCTGGAGGCCAACCGCGCGTTCTGGCGCGCCTGGGCGCAGGTCTGGGCGCAGCAGGTGACCGAGGAGGAAGCGCGCCGGCGCAGCCTGCAGGACGTGCGCGCGCCCGGCCCGTGGCGCACCAACGGCCCGCTGATGCAGCAGCCGGGGTTCGCCGCCGCCTATGCGTGCAAGCCGGGCAGCCCGATGCAGGTCGAGCCGGCGCAGCGGATCACGGTGTTCCCCTGAACCGCGCGGGCGGCGGCCGCGGCCGCCGCCTCACACCACCCGGCGGATGCGCGGCCCACCGCCGCGCCCGAACGGCGGCTGCCCGCGCCAGTAGCGGATCAACAGCCAGCCGAACAGCATCCCGCCCAGGTGCGCGAAATGGGCGACGCCCGGCTGCAGGCCGGTGAAGCCGAGCAGCAGCTCCAGCGCGCCGTACACGATGACCAGGGTGCGCGCGCGCATCGGGATCGGCGGGATCAGCAGCATCACCCGCTGGTGCGGGAACAGCATGCCGTAGGCCAAGAGCAGCCCGAACACCCCGCCGGAGGCGCCCACGGTCGGCCCGATGTCGCCGCCGCTGGCGGCCATCCAGGTGCCCACCGCCAGCTGGCACAGCCCGGCGCCGACCACCGAGACCAGGTAGTAGGTGAGGAACCGGCGCTCGCCCCAGGTGTATTCCAACGGCGCGCCGAACATCACCAGCGCCAGCATGTTGAAGGCGATGTGGGCCAGCCCGGACGGGTCGTGCAGGAAGCCGTAGGTCAGCAGCTGCCACGGCATGAACAGCTGCTCGGGCGCGCCCGGCAGGTAGGGCCACAGCGCGAACAGCGCGAACGCGCGCTCGCCGACCAGCCACATCAGCAGCCAGACGCCGACGTTGATGGCCAACAGCAGCTTGGTGATGCGGGGGAGTTGGAACGGCATCCGTGCACTCGCCGGGCGTTGCGATGCAACATGATACGGCGCGCGCGCCTAGCGCGGCGCCCACAGCAGGGCGTCCAGCGCCGGCGCTTCAGCCGCCGGCGGGGCGACCCGGCCGGCGCGCACCACCACCCCTTCCGCACGCAGCCGGCGCGCCTGCTCGCGATGGCCGGCCGAGCCCGGCGCGAAGCCGATCCGACCGTCGGCGCGCACCACCCGGTGCCAGGGCAGCGCCGGATCCGCCGCCGCGGCCAGGATCCGCGCCACCTGGCGCGCGCCGCGCGGGCGCCCGGCAAGGCGCGCGATGTGGGCGTAGCTCCTCACTTCGCCGCGCGGGATCGCCCGCACCGCGGCCAGCACCGCGTCGACGAAGGCGCCGCCTGTGGCCGTCGTTGCCATCGCGGTAGCATAGCCGCAGCCACCACGACCCCCGCACCGATGCAGAACTTCGAGCAGATCCGCAGCCACCTCGCCGCCAGCGGCTACCGCGTGACCCTGCAGGAGCCGTTCGTGGCCTGCGTGGAGCTGTCGCTGGCGCACGGCCGCCGCCACCAGGCGATCTTCCTGTCCGAGCTGCAGGACGACGACGGCCGCGACTACCTGCGGGTGAGCACGGTGGTCGGCCCGATCACCGGGCTGGATGCGCGCCGCGCGCTGGCCTTCAACTGGGCCAGCCGGGTCGGCTACCTGGCGATCGGCGACCTCGACGGCGTGCCCTACCTGCAGCTGTGCGAGAACCGCCCCTACGCCGGGCTGGACGCGGCCGAGGTGGAGCGCCTGGTGCTCGAGATCGGCGGCGTCGGCGACGAGATGGAGCGGCGGATGTCCGCCGGCGGGGACCTGCTGTGAGCGCTCAGGCCCAGCCCAGCGCGCGCGCCGCGCGCAGCAGCAGGTAGCCCACCCCGCCGGCGGCCGGCAGGGTCAGGATCCACGCCCACACGATCCGCTCCACTACCGACAGCCGCAGCTTGCGCGGGTTCTTGGCGAAGCCCACGCCCATGATCGCGGTCGAGATGCTGTGGGTGGTGGACACCGGCATGCCGTAGGCGGAGGCGGTGACCAGGATGGTCGCCGAGGCGGTCTCCGCGGCGAAGCCGTCGATCGGCTGCAGCTTCACCATCTTGTGCCCGAGCGTCTTGATGATGCGCCAGCCGCCCATCGCGGTGCCGGCGGCCATCACCAGCGCGCAGGTGGCGATGATCCAGCTGTCGATGTGCTGCTCGCCGCCGTCCGGGTGCAGGAACGCCAGCCAGCCCGGCAGCCCGTCCAGCACCCCGGACTGCTGCGCGCCGAACACCGCCAGCGCGATGACGCCCATCGTTTTCTGCGCATCCTGCTTGCCGTGGGCGAAGCCCATGTAGGCGGCGGAGAACACCTGCGCACGCCCGAAGAAAGCATTCACCCAGCGCGGCCGCGCCAGCCGCGCCAGGCGCCCGCCGGCGCGCGCCAGCGCCCAGATCAGGGCGTACAGCAGGGTCAGGATCAGGATCCCGACCAGGAACCCGGCCACGGGCGAGCTGACCATCGGCAGCAGCACCTTCCACAACAGGCCCTTGTTGCTGGCCCAGCCGCCATCCCCGGCCTGCGACCACACCAGCGCATGCCAGTTGCCGTCCGCGGCCGCCAGCGCCGAGCCACACAGGCCGCCGATCAGCGCATGCGAGGACGACGACGGCAGCCCGAACCACCAGGTCACCAGGTTCCACACGATCGCCCCGGACAGCGCGCACAGGATCACCTGCGAGGTGACCTGCACCACGCTGGTGTCCACCAGCCCGCTGGCGATGGTCTTGGCCACCGCGGTGCCGGCGAACGCGCCGACCAGGTTCATCCCGGCCGCCAGCAGCACCGCCTGCGCGGGCGAGAGCACCTTGGTCGCGACCACGGTGGCGATCGAGTTGGCGGTGTCGTGGAAGCCGTTGATGAACTCGAACACCAGCGCGGCGAAGATCACCAGCAGCAGCAGGCTCAGCATGGCGTGCACCCGGCCGGCTCAGCTGTTCTTGAGCACGATCTGGTAGGCCACCGCCCCCGCCTCGCGGCAGCGGTCGATCGCCTTCTCCATGATCTCGAAGAACTCCTTGAGCAGGAACATCTCGCCCGGGTCCATGTGCCCGGCGTAGATGTCGCGGTGCAGCTCGAGGATCAGGCGGTCGGCCTCCATCTCCAGCATGCGCAGGCGGTCGTTGAGCTGCTTCATGCGGTCCAGGCGCAGGCGCGGCAGCTCGCGCACCATCTCCACCACCACGCCGGCCGCCTGCTCCAGCATCGCCGCGCGCGGCGCGAAGTCGATGTGGTGCAGGCGGTGGCGGGCGAGGTCGAAGCGCTCGGCGAAGCGCTCCACCTGCTTGGGGATCTTGTACAGCGCCGAGCCGAGCGCCTCGATGTCCTCGCGCTCGAACGGGGTGATGAAGCTGTCCACCAGCGCCTGGTTGATCTTGTCGGAGGCCTCGCGCTCGCGCTGGCGCGCCAGCTTGAACGCCTCCAGCGACGTGGTGCGCGCCGGGTCGCGCAGCATCGCGTGCAGGGCGCGGGTGCTGTCCCAGGCCGCGCCCGCGGCCTCGTCGAACAGCGCGTAGAACTGCTTGCCTTGGCCGAAGATGGTCTGCAGCGAGAACATGCGGGGGTGCCGGGGACGGAAACCGCTATTATGACGGTTCCGTGACAGCCCTGCGCATCGGCCCGCGGTGAGCGCCCTGCTATCATCCGGGCGCGCCTCCGGCGCCTGCCCATGCAACCTCGACCACGCCCCGCCCGCGCCCGCCTGCCGTCCCCACCCCGGGGCGGTGCGGGCGCACGCCGCGCGCGGCCGCCCGGACCGCGCCGTGGCTGAACTGCTGGTGGTCCTGCTGCTGATCGCGCTGAACGCCTTCTTCGCGCTGTCGGAGATGGCGCTGGTGACCTCGCGCAAGCTGCGCCTGAAGCAGCTGGCCGAGGACCCGGAGCGCCCCAGCCGCGGCGCGCGCGCCGCGCTGGCGCTGGTCGAGCGCCCGGACGACCTGCTCTCGGCGGTCCAGGTCGGGATCACCCTGATCACGATCCTGACCGGCGTGCTCGGCGGCGACGCCCTCGGCGGGCTGATCGGCGAGCGCCTGCGCGCGCTGCTGCCGGCCGGCGCCGGCTATGCCGCGCCGCTCGGGGTGGCGATCGCGGTCGGGCTGATCACGGCCGCATCGGTGATCTTCGGCGAGCTGATCCCCAAGCGGCTGGCGCTGACCGCGCCGGAGCGGATCGCCAGCGGGGTCGCGCTGCCGCTGCAGGCGCTGGCGACCGCGGCGCGCCCGGTGGTGGCCGCGCTGGCCGCGATCAACCGCGGCGTGCTGCGCCTGCTCGGGATCCGCGACGACGCCCGCGGCGCCATCACCGAGGAGGAGATCCAGCTGCTGGTGAGCGAGGGCCACGAGCAGGGCGTGCTCGACCTGGACGAGCGCAACATGATGAACCGGGTGATGCGGCTGGGCGACCGCACGGTGGCCAGCCTGATGACGCCGCGCACCGACATCGCCTGGCTGGACGCGGCGGCGAGCGTGGAGGACAACCTGGCGACCATGCGCGACACCCCGTTCTCGCGCTACCCGGTGTACCGCGGCAGCGATGCCGACGTGGTCGGCGTGCTCGAGGCCAAGCGCCTGCTCGACCGCCTCGGCGCCGGCGGCCCGCCGCCCCTGTTCGACCAGCTGCGGCCGCCGGTGTTCGTGCCGGAATCGACCCATGCGCTGAAGCTGGTGGAGATCCTGCGCGAGGCGCAGCAGTCGCTGGCGCTGGTGGTGGACGAGTACGGCGACATCCAGGGCCTGGTGACCATCAGCGACGTGATGGACGCGATCCTCGGCCGCCTGACCGCGGGCGAGCCGCACGACGCCGAGGCACTGGTGGTCGAGCGCGAGGACGGCTCGCTGCTGGTGGACGGCGGTCTGCACCTGGACGAGCTGCGCGAGCTGACCGGCGAGCGCCTGGCCGACGCCGAGGAGCACGACTTCCACACCGCGGCGGGCCTGGTGATCGCGCATTTCGGGCGGATCCCGCAGGTCGGCGAGCACTTCCGCCTCGGCCACTGGCGGATCGAAGTGGTGGATCTGGACGGCCCGCGGATCGACAAGCTGCTGCTGCAGCGCGCGCCGGTCGCGAGCGAGACGGCCGATGCCGGCAGCTGACAGCCCGCGGCGCGAAGCCGGCACCCGCGCGGTGCTGGATGCGCTGATCGACGGCGACGCCGCGGCGGTGCCGGACCTGCGCCAGCTGTGCGAGGGCCTCGGCGAGCGCGGCTTCGGCCTGCTCCTGCTGGTGGCGGCGCTGCCGGCGTTCATCCCGGTCCCGGCCGGCGGCGCGATCAGCGGGCCGCTGGTCGCGCTGCTGGCGCTGCAGCTGCTGCTCGGGCGCCGGCGTCCGTGGCTGCCGACCTTCCTCGCCCGCCGCAGCCCGCGCCGCGAGGCGCTGCTGCGCTTCGAGCGCCTGGCCGACCCCTGGCTGCGACGGCTGGAACGGCTGGTGCGTCCGCGCCTGCCGCGGCTGTTCGAGCATCCGCTGGCGCTGGCCCTGACCGGCGTGCTGGTGCTGCTGATCGGAATCCTGCTGTCGCTGCCGATCCCGCTGACCAACTACCTGTTCGGCGGCCTGGTGCTGCTGTTCGCGCTGGCCCTGCTCGAGCGCGACGGCGGCCTGCTGCTGTTGGCATGGGGGCTGGGCGGCGGCGCGGTCGGGGCGACCGCCACCGCGTCCGGCCGCCTGCTGGCGCTGGCCGGCCAGTGGCTGGCCGCATGACCCCCGCGGCTCAGGCCTCGAGCAGGCGCGCGAACGCCTCCGCCGGCATCGGCGCGCCCAGCCAGTAGCCCTGCACCAGGTCGCAGCCGCGCTCGCGCAGCAGGTCGTACTGGCCCTGCTTCTCCACGCCCTCGGCGACCACGGTGATGCCCATCGAGTGCGCCATGGCGATGATCGCACCGGTCAGGGCGAGGTCGTCCGGGTCGCGCAGCAGGTCGGCGATGAAGCTGCGGTCGATCTTCAGCCCGTCCACCTGCACCCGGCGCAGGTGGCTGAGGCTGGAGTAGCCGGTGCCGAAGTCGTCCAGCCACACCCGCACCCCGACCTCGCGCAGCTGCCCGAGCAACTCGATCGCATGCGCCTCGTCGGCGATCACCGCGGTCTCGGTCAGCTCGATGTGCAGCCGCTCCGGCGCCAGCCCGCTGGATGCCAACGCGTCGCGGATCTGCCCGAGCAGGCCGACGCTGCGCAGCTGGCGCGGGGACACGTTGACCGCGACGAACGGCGGTTCCGGCGCGCCCGGCGCGGGCGGCCAGTGCAGCGCCTCGCGGCAGGCCGCGCGCAGCACCTCCGGCCCGATCGCCTCGATCAGCCCGCTCTGCTCGGCGACCTCGATGAACACCGCCGGCGCGACCGGGCCGTCCACCGGGTGCTGCCAGCGCAGCAGCGCCTCCGCCCCGACCAGCACGCGGTCGGACGTGCGGTAGATCGGCTGGAACGCCAGGCTCAGCTCGCCGCGCTCCCAGGCCCCGCGCAGGTCGTGCTCCATCCGCACCCGACGCTCGACCGCCTGGTCCATGGTGCGGCTGTAGAAGCGCTGGCAGTTCTTGCCCGCCACCTTGGCCTGGTACATGGCGATGTCGCCATTCTTCAGCAGCAGCGAGGCCGAACTCGCATCGTCCGGGAACACCGAGATCCCGATCGAGACCCCGAGGAACAACCGGCGGCCGTGCAGCAGCAGCGGCTGGCCCAACTGCTCCAGCAGGGCGTCGGCCAGGCGCGCGGCGAGCACGCGCACGTCCTGCCCGCCCGCCTCCGGCGCGGCCTCGAGCAGGATCACGAACTCGTCGCCGCCGAACCGCGCCACGGTCGCGCGCGCCGCCGGCTGCGCCTGCACGATCGCATCGATCCGCTCGGCCACCTGCAGCAGCACCTCGTCGCCGGCCTCGTGGCCGAGGGTGTCGTTGATCCGCTTGAAGTCGTCGAGGTCGGCGAACAGCAGCGCCAGCTGGCGGCCGACGCCGTTCAGCTCGCGCATGCGCGATTCCAGCAGCTCGCGGAACGCGAGCCGGTTGGACAGCCCGGTGAGCGCATCGCTGTAGGCCACCCGGCGGATCTCGCGGTCGTGGCGGAGCACGCTCTCGCGCATGCGCGCGAAGGTGCGGATGAGGTCGCCCAGTTCGTCGCTGCGGCGGGTGACCAGCGGCGGGCGGTCGTAGTGCCCTTCCTCGATCGCGCGCGCGGCATCGCCCAGGAGGCGGATCGGGCGCAGCAGCAGGCGCTGCAGCAGGAACACCGCCAGCAGCGCGATCGCGGCCAGCGCCGCGCACACCAGCAGCAACCAGTGCAGGTCGCGCGCGGCCACCGCGTCGAAGCGCGCGCGCAGCGCGGCCATGGTGCGCGTCTCGGCGGCGTTCATCGCCGCCAGCGAATACCCGATCCGCACCCCGCCCAGGCGCTGGTCGCCGATCGTAATCGGCGCCGACACGTCCAGCCACTGCGGGCCGGCGTGCAGGCTCGGCCCGTCCGCCGCGACCACCTGCGCCGCGAGCGGGTCGCGCATCGGCTGGCCGTAGGCGGCGATGTCGCCGGAGCCGTCGTGCAGGATGCGCCCGGCCGGGTCGTACACCAGCACGTACTCGACGTCGGACTCGCGCAGGGTGGCGCGCGCCAACGCCCCGATCGCATCGAGGTCGAAGTAGTACAGCGGGTTGGCCAGCGCCTGCGCCAGCTGCTGCACCTCGGCCTGCGCATCCGCGCGCACCTGTTCCTGGAGCAGGGCGTGCATCGCCTCGCGGGTGGCCTCGGCGACCTGGCGCCGGCTCGCCTCCTGGCGGTCCCACAGCAGCACCAGCACCAGCACCAGCAGCGCCAGCAGCAGCACCACCCCGGCCAGGAAGCGGGCCTGCAGCCCGAGCCGCAGGCGGCTCATTCGACCTCCAGCCGGATCCGCTGCACGCCGCGGGCCAGCATACCGATCGCCTCGCGGTCGGCAGCATCCAGCGGCACGAAGCGCGAGGTATTGATGAAGCGGCGCAGCGCCTCGCCGGCCTCCGGGTCCTGCGCGGCCTCGAGCAGCACCTCGCGCAGGCGCGCCTCCACCCGCGGCGGCAGGCTGCCGCGGGTGAGGATGAGCGCGCGCGGCACGGGCTGGCTCTCGGCGATGATGCGGAAGTCGCGCGCATAGGCCGTCGGCATCCGCTGCGGGTTCTGCCAGTCGAGGTTGCTCATCGCCCCGGCGTCCACCAGCCGCTTGTGCACCCAGGCGCCGATGTTGGTCTCGGTGCGTGCGAACACGTAGCCCACCATCCCCGGCGAGGGCTTGTCCATCGGCGTCAGCAGCGGCTCCACCGGCAACCCGGCGTCCAGCAGCAGGATGGTGGGCAGGTAGTAGGCGGTGGTCGAGAACGGGTTCTGGAACGCGATGCTGCGCCCGCGCAGGTCCTGCAGGCTGCGCACCGGGCTGTCGGCGCGCACGAACACCAGGCTGCGATAGTGGGTGGCGCCGTCGCGCTCGGTGCCGAGCAGGAGGTGGGCGCCGGCGATGCGCTCCAGCGACGCGGCGTTGCCGGCGGTCTCGGTGACCCAGTCGACCTGGCCGCGGCGCAGGTAGGCGGCCATCTGGCGCAGGTCGCGCGCCATCAGGATGCGGCCGGAGCGGATGCCCACCCCGGCCATGCGCGGCACCACGTAGTCCAGCAGCGGCTTGAGCTGCTCGTAGTGACTGCGCGGATCGTCGCTGATGCGGCCGAGCACCAGCACCGACTCCGGATCCTCGACCGCCTGCGCGGCCGGCGACGCCGCCGCGCCGGACAGGCACACCAGCCCGGCCAGCAGCCAGGGCCAGGTCAGCAGGCGGAACAAGCGGAATCGGGCCAAGAGATGCACTCGCACGGGGCGGTCGCAGCCTACCCGATTTTGCCGGCCGGCATCCCGGCCAGGTGCGCCATGCGCTGGGCGTCGGCGAGGATGCCGCGCAGCAGGCGCACCTCGGCCGCGTCCAGGTTGGCGCGCAGGAACAGCCGGCGCAGCTTGCGCATCGCGGTCTGCGGGTTGCGGCCCTTGTGGAAGTCGATCGCGGCCAGGGTGTCCTCCAACTGGCCGAAGAAGCCCTCCAGCACCGCGTGCGGTACCGCGTCCGCTGCTGGCGGGACGGCCCGCGCCGGCGCGGGGTCCTGCGCCGGCATCGCGGTCTCGGCCTCCAGCGCGGCGCAGCGCAGCTCGTAGGCCAGCACCTGCACCGCCGCGGCGAGGTTCAGCGACGGGAACGCCGGATCCGAGGGGATGTGCACGGCCGCGTGGCAGAGCGCCATCTCGGCATTGTCCAGGCCGTTGCGCTCGCGCCCGAACACCAGCGCCACCGGGCCGGCGGCGGCGGCGGCGGCGGCGCGCAGGCTACGCCGCGCGGCCTCGCGCGGGGCCAGCGGCTCCAGCTGGATGCGCCGGCTGCGCGCGGTGCAGCCGAGCACCCAGCGGCAGTCGGCGACCGCGTGGGCCAGGTCCGGAAACACCGGCGCGGCCGCGATGAGGTCGTCCGCGCCGGCGGCCAGCGCGAAGGTTTCGTGGTTGGGCGGTTGCTCCGGGGCCACCAGCACCAGCCGGCGCAGGCCCATGGTCTTCATGGCGCGCGCGGCCGAGCCGATGTTGCCCGGATGCTGGGTGCCGACCAGGACGATGCGCAGGTCGGGGTCGGCGATGGCGGGGCGTTCCATGCACGAATGGTAAACTGCGCCCGGGCCCGCGCGCCCGCCGCTCTTTCCCACTCCCCCGCGACCGCACCCGACCGAGGCGCCTACCGCCATGCAGAAACCCGTCGTCAACCTCATGGTCAAGGCGGCCCGCGCGGCCGGCAACGTCCTGCTGCGCAACATGAACCGGCTGGACGCGCTGGCGGTGGTGGAGAAGGAGCGCATGGACTTCGCCAGCGAAGTGGACGAGCAGGCCGAGCAGGCCGCGATCCGCGAGCTGCGCCGCGCGCACCCGGACGCCGGCTTCCTCGGCGAGGAGTCCGGCGTGCAGGGCAAGGGCCACAGCCTGTTCGTGATCGACCCGCTGGACGGCACCAGCAACTACCTGCGCGGGTTGCCGCACTGGTGCGTGTCGATCGCGCTGGTCGAGCACGGCGAGCCGCAGCACGCGGTGGTGTTCGACCCGCTGCGCAACGAGCTGTTCACCGCCAGCCGCGGCAGCGGCGCGGTGCTCAACGACCGCCGCATCCGGGTGGCCGCGCGCAAGGACCTGGGCGGCGCCCTGCTCGCGACCGGCTTCCCGCCGCGCGAGCGCGCGAGCGCGCCGGCCCAGCTGGAATGCGTGCGCGAGCTGCTGCGCGAGGCCGAGGACATCCGCCGCACCGGCTCGGCCGCGCTGGACCTGGCCTACGTCGCCTGCGGCCGCCTCGACGGCTATTTCGAGGCCGGGGTCAAGCCGTGGGACATCGCCGCCGGAGTGCTGCTGGTGCGCGAGGCGGGCGGCCGCGTGTGCGACTTCCGCGGCGCCGCGACCGGCCCGCTGGACGCGCGCGGCGTGCACGGGCGCGCGCTGGTGGCCGGCAACCCCAAGCTCAGCGAGGCCCTGCAGAAGCAGATCGTCGCCTCCGGCTACGCCGCCGCATTCGACTGACGGCGGCGCGGCCCGCGGCCGCGGATCGCGCCGGCATGACCTCCGGATCATCCGCACGCCATCTGCCCGGGCTAACGTGGCGCAAGGCTACCGTCCCTGCACGCCCATGCCGCGTCCTGCGCCCGCCCATCTGCACTGGCTGATCCAGCGCCTCAACCAGATCGACCGCGACCTGCCGGCCGATCTGGCCCGTCGCCGCGTCCTGCGCCTGGCGGCTGGCGCCGCCGCGATGGCAATGCTGCTGCCTGCCGCCGGCCGCGCGCTGGCCAAGCCGATCTTCGTGGACTATCCGTTCAAACTGGGCGTGGCCTCCGGGCATCCCACCCCGAGCTCGGTCGTGCTGTGGACCCGGCTCGCGCCGGATCCGTTCCACGGCGGCGGATTCGACGAGGTCAAGCTGCCGATCCGCTGGGAGCTGGCCGAGGATCCCGCCTTCGGCAAGGGCATCCGCAGTGGCCAGTTCTGGTGCAGCCAGGCCCTCGGGCACAGCGCCCACGTCAGCGTGGAGGGCCTGGCGCCGGGCCGCGACTACTACTACCGCTTCATCGCCGGCGACGCGGTCAGCCCGGTCGGGCGCACCCGCACCGCGCCCGTGCCGGACAGCACGCCGCCACGCCTGCGCTTCGCCTCGACCTCCTGCCAGCACTACGAGCAGGGCTGGTACCACGCCTACCGCCAGGCCATCGCCGACCAGCCGGACTTCATGCTGTTCCTCGGCGACTCGATCTACGAAAGCTCCTGGGGCGACGATCCGGTGCGCCGGCACCTCGGCGGCATCCCGGCCACCCTCGAGGACTTCCGCAACCGCCACGCGCAGTACATCCACGACCCCGACCTGCAGGCGGCGCGCGGCGCCATGCCGTGGATCGTGACCGTGGACGACCACGAGGTGCAGAACGACTGGGCCGGCGACACCTCCGCGCTGCTGGATCCGCGCTTTCCGCTGCTGCGCGCGCAGGCCATGCAGGCGTTCTTCGAGCACATGCCCTTCCCGATGGACGTGCTGCGCGCGAACGCCGACCTGCAGCTGTACCGGCGCCTGGATTTCGGCCGCCTCGCCAGCCTGCACGTGCTGGACACCCGCCAGTTCCGCGACCCGCAGCCCTGCCCGAAGCCCGGGATCGGCGGGGCCAACACGGTGACCGACGCGCAGTGCCCGCAGCGCTGGGGCCAGCCGCGGCAGATGCTCGGCGCGGCCCAGCAAGCCTGGCTGGAACGCTCGCTGCGCGAACGCCCGGCGCGCTGGAGCGTGATCGGGCAGGAGACCCTGTTCTCGCCCCTGGCCCAGCCCGTCGACGGCGGGACCGGGTACTACACCGAACCGTGGGACGGCTACCCGCAGGCGCGCCAGGCCGTGATCGCCGCGCTGCGCGCCAGCCGCGCCCCGAACCCGGTGTTCGTCGGCGGCGACGTGCACTGCACCTGGGCGATGGAGGTCCCGCGCGACGCCCGCGACCTCGCCTCCTCCCCGATGGCCTGCGAGTTCACCGGCACCTCGCTGACCTCGGCGGGCTTCCCGCAGGCGACGATCGAGCGTTTCCTCGGCTACAACCCGCAGGCGCGCTACGGCAACAGCGTGGGCCACGGCTACCTGCTGTTCGATCTCACCCCGGCGGCGATGCAGGTGCAGGTGCGCACCGCCGCCAGCATCAAGGACCGCAACGCAGCGGTCGCGACCCAGGCGGCGTTCCAGGTGCGCGCCGGCAGCCCGCGGATCGAGCGTACGGCCTGAGCCGCGAGCGCAGGCGGCGCGCGCCTCGCTGCCGGATCAGGGCCGGCGCGCGAGCGCCGCCTCGTCACGCGCCTTCGGCATCAGGTCCTGCTTGGTGACGTTCATCCACAGCAGCAGCGGGCAGGCCACGAAGATCGAAGACAGGGTGCCGATCACCACGCCGATGATCTGCGCCTCGGCCAGGCCGCGCAGCGACGTACCGCCGTACAGGTACAGCGCGAGCATGCTCAGGAACGCCACGAACGAGGTGATCACGGTGCGCGACAGGGTCTGGTTGACCGAGGCGTTCATGATCTCGATCGGGGTCGCGCGCATGCTGCGGAAGTTCTCGCGCACGCGGTCGAACACCACGATGGTGTCGTTGATCGAGAAGCCCATCACCGCGAGGATGCCGGCCAGCACGTTGAGGTCGAACTCGTGCCCGGACAGCGCGAACCAGCCGCCGACCATGACCACGTCGTGCAGGGTGGTGATGATCGCGGCGATCGCGAACTTCAGCTCGAAGCGCGCGCTGATGTAGACCAGGAACCCGACCAGCACGAACAGCATCGCGTACAGGCCCTTCTCGGCCAGCTCCTTGCCGACCTGCGCGCTGATCACCGCGCTGCTCTGCTTCTGCGCCGGGTTGTTGGGGAGCGAGGCGGCCTTGGCCACGGCGTCGCCGACGCTGCCGACCTGGTCCGGGTTGCCCTGCTGGCGGCCCTCGACCTGCAGCCGCACCAGCACGTCCTTGCCGCTGCCGAATGCCTGTACCTGCGCGTTCGGGAAACCGTGCGCCTGCAGGCTGGCGCGCACGTCGTCCACGTTCGGCGCCTGCGCGTAGCGCAGCTGCACGCCGACGCCGCCGGTGAAGTCGAGCGCGAAGTTGAAGCCCTTGAACACCATCGCGCCGATCGCGATGGCCATGACCAGGAACGCGATCGCCAGCGACACGCGGCGCAGCCGCATGAAGTCGATCTTGCTGTCGTAGGGGAAGACGTTGAACGGTTTCATGGGCGCATTCCCTTCAGATCGCGATCGACTTGAGCTTCTTGCGACGGCCGTAGATCAGGTTGGCGATGCCGCGCGAGACCGAGACCGCGGTGTACATCGAGGTCACGATGCCCAGGATCAGGGTCACCGCGAAGCCCTTCAGCGGGCCGGTGCCGAACGCGAACAGCGCCAGGCCCGCGACCACGGTGGTGATGTTGGCGTCCATGATGGTGCCGGTGGCGCGCTTGTAGCCCTCCGCGATCGCGGTCAGCGGCGGCATCCCGGCGCGCAGGTCCTCGCGGATGCGCTCGTTGATCAGCACGTTGGCGTCCACCGACATGCCGACCGTCAGGGCGATGCCGGCCAGGCCCGGCAGGGTCAGGGTGAACCCGAGCAGCGACATCAGCGCGACCACCAGCAGCAGGTTGAGCAACAGCGCCAGCACCGTGATCACGCCGAACATGCGGTAGTAGATCAGGAAGAACACCAGCGCGAACACGAACGAGAACACCACCGCGGTCAGGCCGCGCTGGATGTTCTCCGCGCCCAGGCTGGGGCCGACCGTACGCTCGTCCACGAAGTCCATCGGCGCCGCCAGCGCGCCGGCGCGCAGCAGCAGGGCCAGATCCGAGGCCTCCTTCATGCTCTCCAGGCCGGTGGTCTGGAAGTCGCGGCCGAGGGTGCTCTGGATGGTGGCGACCGAGATCACCTGCTCGTTCAGGCGGGTGCTGCGCACCTCCTTGCCGTCCACCAGCTTCACCTCCGGGATGCGCTCGCTGTACACCACCGCCATCGGCTTGCCGACGTGCTGGCTGGAGTAGTCGAACATGCGCTGGCCGCCGATGCTGGTCAGGCGCACACGCACGGCGGGGGTGCCGCTCTGCGAGTCGAAGAACGCACTGGCGCTCTGCAGCTGCTCGCCGGAGGCGATCACCCGCTTGTTGAGCAGGATCGGGACCGGCTTGCCGTCCGGGCCGATCTCCTTGCGGTTGAACAGGCGCGCCTCCGGCGGCACGTTGCCGCTGTCGCGCGCCTCGATCGCGTTGCCCTCGACCACGCCGCGGTACTCCAGGGTCGCGGTCGCGCCGAGGATGCGCTTGGCCTGGGCGGTGTCCTGCACGCCCGGCAGCTGCACCACCACGCGGTCGGCGCCCTGGCGCTGGATGATCGGCTCGGCCACGCCGAGCTCGTTGATGCGGTTGCTGAGGGTGGCGATGTTCTGCTGCACCGCCTCGCTCAGCATCTTGTCCAGCTCCGCCTGCGGGATGCGCACCACCACGGTGTTGTTCGGGCCGGTCTCGACCTGGTAGTTGGGCATGTCGCGCGCGAACAGGCGCTGCGCCTGCGCCGGATCCTGGCCGTCGGCGAGGGTGGCGACGAGCGTGCCGTCCTTGCGCGCCTCCACCGCGGTGTAGCGGATGCGGTTGTCGCGCAGCAGCACGCGCATGTCCTCGGCGGTGCCGTCGATGCGCTTGGCCAGCGCGGCCTCCTTGTCCACCTGCATCTCGAAGTACACGCCGCCGCGCAGGTCGAGGCCGAGCGACATCTGGCGCGCGCCGATCGCCTGCAGCCAGGCCGGCACGGTCGAGGCCTGGTTGAGGGCGACCACGTAGCCGCTGCCGACCGCATCCCGGATCACGCCGGCGGCGCGGATCTGGGCATCGTTGTTCGGGCTGCGCACCAGCAGGTTGCCGTCCTTGCCGATCGCGACCGACTGGAACGGCACCCCGGCCTGGCGCAGCGCGGCGGTGACTTTCTGCTCCAGCGCGGCGTCCACCTGGGCGCCGCGGTTGGCGGTCACCTGCACCGCCGGCTGCTGCGGGAACAGGTTGGGCAGCGAGTACAGCACGCTGAAGGCCAGCAGCACCACCAGCAGCAGGTATTTCCAGCGGGAGTATTCGAGCATCGGGCACCCCGCGCGGCCGGCGGCCGCGCCAGATCAGGCGGGAGGGAGGGGGATCAGGCGGCCTTGAGCGTGCCCTTGGGCAGCACGCTGGCGATCGCGCCCTTCTGCACGCGCACCTGCACGCCGTCGGCGATCTCCACGGTCACGAAGCTGTCGCCCAGGCTGGCCACAGTGCCGGCGATGCCGCCGTTGGTGATCACCTCGTCGCCCTTGGCGAGCTTGTCCAGCATCGCCCGGTGCTCCTTCTGGCGCTTGAGCTGCGGCCGGATCATCAGGAAGTACATGATCACCAGCAGCAGGATCGGGAACAGCAGGGTGGACATCAGGCCCGGAGCGGCGGGCGCGGCGCCAGCGGCCTGGGCGTGGGCGACGGGGATCAGCAGGTCGAGCGGGTTCATCGGCAATCCGTAGGGCTACGAAGGGGCTGGCCGCGGCCAGCCGGGGATTATGCCATGCCCCGGGCGGCGCCCGGCCGCCCGCCGCGCCCTACTCGGGCCGCGCGCGGCGGCGGGCGTGGAAGGCGGCGCGGAAGTCGGCGAAGGTGCCAGCGGCGATCGCGTCGCGCATCTGCGCCATCAGCCGCTGGTAATGGCGCAGGTTGTGCAGCGTGCCCAGCACCGGGCCCAGCATCTCGTTGCAGCGGTCCAGGTGGCGCAGGTAGCTGCGGCTGAAGCCGCCGGCGCAGGCCACGCAGTCGCAGCCCTCCTCGATCGGGCGCAGGTCGTGCTCGTAGCGGGCGTTGCGGATGCGCACGGTGCCGTCGGTGGTGAAGAAATGGCCGTTGCGGGCGTTGCGGGTGGGCATCACGCAGTCGAACATGTCGACCCCGCGCGCCACCGCCTCCACCAAGTCCTCCGGCCGACCCACGCCCATCAGGTAGCGCGGGCGGTCGGCCGGCAGCTGCGGGCAGGTGTGCTCGAGCATGGCGTTGCGCTCGTCCTCGCTCTCCCCGACCGCCAGGCCGCCGATCGCGTAGCCGTCGAAGCCGATCTGCTGCAGCCCCTCGGCCGAGCGCGTGCGCAGGTCGCGGTGCACGCCGCCCTGGACAATGCCGAACAGCGCTGCGTCGTTGCCCTCGTGCGCGCGCTTGCTGCGTTCGGCCCAGCGCAGCGACAGCGCCATCGACTGCTCGACCACCCGGCGCTGCACCGGCTGGCCGTGGCTGTCGTTCACCGGCGGGCACTCGTCGAAGATCATCACGATGTCGCTGCCCAGCACCTTCTGGATGTGCATGGACTCCTCGGGCCCGAGGAAGACCTTGCGGCCGTCGGTGGGCGCGGCGAAGGTGACGCCGGCCTCGGTGATCTTGCGGCGGTGCGCCAGCGAGAACACCTGGAAGCCGCCGGAATCGGTCAGGATCGGCCCGTCCCAGCGCATGAAGCCATGCAGACCGCCGTGCGCCGCGATCACCTCCAGCCCCGGCCGCAGGAACAGGTGGAAGGTGTTGCCGAGGAGGATCTGCGCGCCGAGGTCGCGCACCTGCTGCGGCAGCACGCCCTTCACCGAGCCGTAGGTGCCCACCGGCATGAACGCCGGGGTCTCGATGACCCCGCGCGGGAAGCTGATGCGCCCGCGGCGGGCGGCACCGTCGGTCTTCAGCAGCTCAAACGCCATGCGGCTCATCGGATATCGCCTGCGCCGGCACCGGCCATGGGGTACTCCTTCTCGGCGCGGGGGAACATCCCGTCCCACGCGCCGCCGCGCGCCATCCCTGGCGCGCTCTCCGGAGCACCCCATGGCCGACACCGTCGCGTGGAAGATTCAAAACAGATGCTCATGCCCCCGCCTCCTGCGGCCACAGCAGCATGGCGTCGCCGTAGCTGAAGAAGCGGTAGCGCTGGCGCACCGCGTGCTCGTAGGCGGCGAAGATGCGCGCCTTGCCGGCGAACGCGGAGACCAGCATCAGCAGCGTGCTCTCCGGCAGGTGGAAGTTGGTCAGCAGCGCATCGATGCTGCGGATGCGGTAGCCGGGGAAGATGAAGATGCTGGTGTCGCCGGCGAACGGCTGCAGGACGTCGCCCACCATCGCGCTCTCCAGCGCGCGCACCACGGTGGTGCCCACCGCGATCACCCGTCCGCCGGCGGCGCGGGTGCGGCGCACCTGTTCGACCAGCTCCGCGCCGACGTTGATCCACTCGCTGTGCATGCGGTGCTGGCGCACGTCGTCCACCCGCACCGGCTGGAAGGTGCCGGCGCCGACGTGCAGGGTGATGTGGCCGATCCCGATGCCGCGCGCGCGCAGCGCCTCCAGCAGCGGCGCGTCGAAGTGCAGGCCGGCGGTGGGCGCGGCGACCGCGCCGGCTTCGCGCGCGAACACGGTCTGGTAGCGCTCGGCATCGGCCTTGTCCGGCTGGCGCTCGATGTAGGGCGGCAGCGGCAGCTGGCCGGCGTGTTGCAGCCAGTCCGCCAGCGCGCCGTGCACGTGGAAGCGCAGCTCCCAGAAGCCGTCGTCGCCGCGCGCCACCACCTCGGCCTCGCCGCCGGCGTCCAGCGCGATCCGGCTGCCCACCTGCGGCGGCTTGCTCACGCCCAGCTGCGCCCGCGCGGCGTTGCCGGGCAGCAGGCGCTCGATCAGGATCTCCACCCGCCCGCCGCTGGGCTTGGCGCCGAACAGGCGCGCCGGGATCACCCGGGTGTCGTTGAACACCAGCAGGTCCCCCGGCCGCAGCAGCGCCGGCAGGTCGCGCACGTGCAGGTCGGCGAACGGCGCCGCGCCCGGCGGCACGTGCAGCAGGCGGCTGGCCGAGCGCTCGGGCAGCGGCGCCTGCGCGATCAGCTCCGGCGGCAGGTCGTAGTGGAAGTCGGATTTCTTCACGGGCGGCCCCGGCTGGGCGGGCGCGCATTGTAGGCGCGCGCCGGCTCAGCGCTCGAACTTGGTGGACAGGATGATCGAGGTGTTGGTGCGCTCCACCCCGTCGATCGCGCCGATGCGGTCGGTCAGCACGTCCATCTCGCCGACGCTGGCGGTGACCGCCAGCGCGATCAGGTCGTGGCCGCCGCTGATCGAATACAGCACCCGCACCTCGTGCATCGCCTGCAGCGCGCGCACCACCGCGTTCATCTGCTTGGGGCGCAGGGTGATCAGGATGTGGGCGCGGATGCGGTCGCGCTCGAGCTCGTCGTCCACCCGCACGGTGTAGCCGCGGATCACGCCGGCCTGCTCCAGCCGCGCGATCCGGTTCTGCACCGTGGTGCGCGACAGCCCGAGCCGGCGCGCGATCTCGGCGGTGCTGGCGCGCGCGTTCTCGCGCAGCAGCGAGAGCAGCAGTTCGTCGGCGGGGGAGATGCGCATGCGGGCAAGCATACCGGCGATTCGACGGATTTGCCCGGCATTCCGGTCGAATCGCCCCTACCGATCGTCCGCCAGGCAGCGATAATGCCGCTTTGGCCCGCAAGCGCCCGGAGACAGCCCATGGACCCGATCGAGACCCTTGCCCCGCTGCGCGCCCACGGCGGCCTGCGCACCACCGGGCTGGACGACGCCAGCGTGCGCGCGTTCGCCGCGCGCGACCCGCAGCTGGGCGAGGCCATCGCCGCCGCCGCCGCGGACTATGCCAGCGTGCGCGCCGAGTTCCCCGACCTGCTGGCGCTGGACGAGGACGCCCAGCGCGCAAAGGTGCAGGAAGGCTTCGTCAACTTCTACTCGCAGGACAACGCCAACCCGTACGTGGCGCTGGCCGCGCGCGGCCCGTGGATCGTCACCCTGAAGGGCGCGGTGCTGTACGACACCGGCGGCTACGGCATGCTCGGCCTCGGCCATGCGCCGGCGGCGGTGATCGCGGCGATGGCGCGCCCGCAGGCGATGGCCAACATCATGACCCCGAGCGTGGCGCAGCTGCGCTTCTCCAACGCCATGCACCGCGAGATCGGCCAGACCCGCGGCGGCTGCCCGTATGCGGCGTTCATGTGCCTCAACTCCGGCTCGGAATCGGTGTCGCTGGCCGCGCGCATCGTGGATGCCAACGCCAAGACCCAGACCGACCCCGGCGCCCGCCACGCCGGCAAGACCATCAAGCGGCTGGTGGTGAAGGGCGCCTTCCACGGCCGCACCGAGCGCCCGGCGCTGTATTCCGACTCCACCCGCAAGACCTACCTGCAGCACCTGGCCAGCTTCCGCGGCGAGGAGTCGGTGATCGCGGTGCCGCCGTACGACATCGACGCGCTGCGCAAGGCGTTCGCCGATGCCGATGCCCACGGCTGGTTCATCGAGGCGATGCTCCTGGAGCCGGTGATGGGCGAAGGCGACCCCGGCCGCAGCGTGCCGGTGGACTTCTACAACGCCGCGCGCGCCCTCACCCGCGCCCACGGCAGCCTCTTGCTGGTGGATTCGATCCAGGCCGGCCTGCGCGCCACCGGCTACCTGTCGATCGTGGACTACCCGGGCTTCGAAGGCATCGAGGCCCCGGACATGGAGACCTACTCCAAGGCGCTCAACGCCGGCCAGTACCCGCTGTCGGTGCTGGCGGTCACCGCGCACGCCGCCGGCCTCTACAAGCGCGGGCTGTACGGCAACACCATGACCGCCAACCCGCGCGCGCTGGACGTGGCCTGCGCGGTGCTGGCGCAGCTCACCCCCGCCCTGCGCGAGAACATTCGCGCCCGCGGCCGCCAGGCCCTGGCCCTGCTGGAGGCGCTCAAGGCCGACCTCGGCGGGGCGATCACCAAGGTGCAGGGCACCGGGCTGCTGTTCTCCTGCGAGCTGGCGCCGCAATTCAAGGGCTACGGCAGCGGCTCCACCGAGGAATGGCTGCGCGAGCACGGCCTCGGCGTGATCCATGGCGGCGAGAACTCGCTGCGCTTCACCCCGCACTTCGCGATGAGCGAGGACGAGCTGCAGCTGGTGGTGGCGATGGTGCGCCGCGCCCTGCTGGAAGGCCCGCGGGTGGCGCAGCCGGCCGCGGCCTGAGCCGCGGCGGTGCTGGCGGGCTACTCCCAGCAGCGGTCGGCACGTCCCTTCGGGCTGAGCGGACGCGGGCAGTCGCGCGGCGGGATGCGCCCGGCCACCTGCTCGACCAGCCCGCGCGGCCGTCCCGGCCGGCGGTCGCGCAGCTCGAACGCGTCGTACAGGCGGCCGGTCGCGGTGCGCGCCTCGTAGCGCAGGCGGTCGCCGTCGATCCGCAACACCTGGAACAGCTGGGTGTCCTCGCCGACCGGATGCATGCTGGCACGCGCATGCGCGGACAGTCGGTACTGCTTCGGCCCCGCGACCGAGACCACGAACACCGGCAGCCGCCCGCCGTCGTCGCTGCGGCGGGCATACACATGGTCGTGCCCCTGCAGCACCAGGTCGACCCGGTGCCGGCGCAGCACCGGCAGGATCGCCTCGCGCAGGGCCGCGTTGTCGCGCCCGTCGCGCGGCGAATGCAGCGGCTGGTGCACCATCACCACCGTCCAGCGCCGCGGCTGCGCGGACAGCACGCGCTCCAGCCACGCGGCCTGCGCCGCGGCGGTGCCCAGATCCAGCGCGGAGGTGCCGTCCAGCACCGCGACCCGCAGGTCGCCGGCATCGAACCAGTAGGTGGTGGCCGGCGCACCCACGGCGCCGTCGTCCGGCAGGGTGAAGCTGTCGGCCCAGAACGGCGAAAGCACCCGGCGTTCCTGCGAGGTGCCTTCGTCCAGTTCGCGGTATTCGTGGTTGCCGGCGGCCGGCGCCAGCAGCATCGCAGTCGGCAGTGCCCCGAGCGCCTCGAACCATTCGCCCCATTCGGCGTCGTCCTCGCCGTCGCCGCCGCTGACCAGGTCGCCCGCGAACAGCGCCAGGCGCGCCTCGGGCGCCTGGCGCATGGCCTCGCGCACGACCCGGGTGTTGAGGCTGACGTTCTTGTTCTGGGTATCGCCGAAGTACAGCAGGGTGAGCGGGCGCCCGCGCGCCGGCGCGGTGCGCAGCTGGAACCACGGGCTCCAGGTGCCGCGGCCCTGCACCCGCCAGGCGTACAGCGTGTCCGGCGCCAGCCCGTCGATCCGCGCGTGGTGGTGGTGGCCTGCGGCCTGCGCATCCGACGCCGGCCGCGACTCGGCGCGGATCCGGCGCGGCGTGCCCGGGTCCGGCGAATCGCTGGCCTCCACGATCTCCAGCCAAGGCTGCTGCACCGTGGTATCGGTGCGCCAGGCGACCGCGAAGCCGCGCGCCGCATCCTGCGCCGGGCTGGCCACGATCCGGTCCGGGAACGGACCGGGCGCATAGGCGACGACGCCCTTGGGCACCCGCGTGTTCGGTTCCGCGCCCGGCTGGCTGCCGGCCGCGGCGCCGGCGATGGCCAGCGCCAGCAGCGCCGCCAGCCACCTCATCGTCGGCACTCCGGCAGGCCGAGCGCGCGCGCGATGTCGCGCCAGTCGAACGCGGCCAGCGCCATGTCGTCGTGCACGGCATACAGCACGCCCTGCGGGAAGCGGGCGTCGCCGCGCGGCTCCATCCAGATGCCGTCGGTGTTGGCGGTGACCGCGCCGGTGAACGCGCCCAGCGGCGCCAGGCTGCGGCGGTCGAACACGTGGAACAGGGTGCGGTCCTTGTACTGGTCGGAGGCGATCCAGTAGCCGCCGCCGTCGGCGCAGGCCAGCAGGGCGATGCCCTCGGCCTGGGCGCGGAAGCGGTCGGCGCCGACGTCGCGGCCAGCATAGCGTGCGTCCGACAGCCGGTATTCGCGCAGACGGGTGCCGGTGGCCACGTCCTCCTCGGCCAGCAGCAGGCGGTCGTTGTCCGGGTCGGCCCAGACCGACTCGGCGATGCGCACCGCGCCGGCCGGGGTGGTCTCGCCGAAGGTCTGCTGCAGGCGCGCCTGCCAGCGGCCGTCCACCTGCTGCAGGCGGTAGCGGCGGAAGCGCTGGCCGAGGTCGGCCAGCGGCGGGACCGTCTCCTCGTCGGCGCCGAGCATGTAGTTGTCGCTGACGATCACCTCCAGCGCATCGCCGGCACGACGCGCCCACAGGCCGTAGGGCTTGCGCAGCTCGGCCTCGCCGAACGCCAGCAGCGGCGTGAACTGCGGCAGCGCGAACACCTGCACGCGGTGGTTGTCGCGTTCGACCACCAGAGCGAGGTCGCCAACCACCGCGATCCCGTTCGGGCGATCCAGCTGGCCCAGCGCCCGGCCCTTGCCGCCGACGCTGCGCAGGTGGCGGCCGTCGTCGCCGTCGAACACCTCCAGGGTGTTGCTCTTCTTGCCGGTCACGATCACCCAGCGGCGGCCATCCGGTGCGGTCCAGCTCGCCGGCGAATCCAGGTTGGCCTGCGGCAGCGCCCCGCTCACGAATGCCTCGCGCACCTGCGCATGCGCCACCTGCGCGGCCGCCAGCCGCGGCTCGTTCGCACCCGCCTCGTCCGGCTCTGCCTGCCGCGCCACCGGCGCGCCCGCGCAGGCCGCCAGCAGCCCCATCAGCGGCAACAGCCACCCCGCCTTGACCCGATGCTTGCCCATCTTCCCCATTCCCGTGCGGACCAAGCCCGCCATTACGGGCCGCCGCGATGACGGTTTCGTGTCAGCGCTTGGGCGCCCCGGCCTGTCACGCGGCGTGCATCCGGCTGTCATGTGCACGCCATGACCGCCCCCTGCAATGCCGGATTCAGCCACACCGGGGAACCACCGTCATGCAACCGCACGCTCTGGCCCGCGCCGTGTCGCGGGTCCTGGCCCGCCGCGCCCTGCCCGCCTTCGCCCTCGCCTGCACCCTCGCGCTGCCGCTGGCCGCGCAGGCCGCCGCCCCCGAAGCCGCCGCCCCGGCCGCCAGCCCGGCCGAGGCCGGCACCCTGATCGGGCAGGTGCGCGAATCCCTGCGCGGGGTCACCCTGGCCGGCGCGCTGGTGCGCATCGGCGGACGCCAGGCCAGCACCGACGCCAACGGCCAGTTCCGGATCGACGGCCTCGCCCCCGGCCAGTACACCCTGGACATCGACTTCCTCGGCTACCGCCACTACAGCCAGGCGGTGAGCATCGGCGGCGAGCGCGCGACCGTGGTCAACCCGGTGCTGAGCGCGACCAACGCGGTCGAGCTGGACCGCGTGCTGGTGCGCGGCCAGCGCGACGCCCAGGCGCTGGCGCTGAACCAGGAGCGCGCCAGCACAAACTACGTGAACGTGGTCTCCGCCGACCTGCTCGGCACCTTCCCGGACAACAACATCGCCGAGTCGACCCAGCGCATGCCGGGCGTCTCGATCGAGCGCGACCAGGGCGAGGGCCGCTACGTCACCGTGCGCGGCGCGCCCAAGGAATACACCACGGTCAGCCTGGACGGCGTGCCGCTGGCCAACCCCGACAAGGCCAGCCGCGGGGTCGAGCTGGACACCATCCCGTCCGACGTGATCTCCGCGCTGGAAGTGACCAAGGCGCTGACCCCGGACATGGACGGCGATGCGATCGCCGGCAACATCAACATCCGCACCCAGAGCGCGCTCGACCGCAAGGGGCCGATCGTGCGCGCCTCCATCGCCGGCGGCCGCTACCAGCTCGGCGACGGCAAGAACCAGCGCGCCGCCGCCAGCCTCGGCGGCCAGTTCGGCCCCGACCGCCAGCTCGGCCTGCTGCTGTCCGGCTCGTTCAGCCGCCAGGGCCGCTTCACCGACAACGTCGAGAACCTGTTCGAGTCGATCGGCGGGCGCTACCTGCCGACCGAGGTGCAGATCAAGGACTACGAGGGCACCCGCACCCGCACCGGCCTGACCGGCCGCCTCGACCTGCGCATCGACGAGAACAACCAGGTCTATGCCCTGGCCTCGCTGGCGCGGTTCGAGGACCACGAGTTCCGCGACAACCTGATCATGGCGCTGGACAGGCACACCGCCGCCTCCAACGACGTCACCGGCACCGCGCGCGCGACCTTCGACAAGGAGCTGCGCGAGCGCACCTACGACAAGCGCATCAACACCTACAGCCTCGGCGGCGAGCATTGGCTGGGCGACTGGCGGGTGGACTGGCAGGCCTCGCGCAGCCTGGCCGACAAGAAGACCGACCCGCGCAAGCAGTACATCTTCCGCTCCAGCGTGCGCCCGAACCTCAACTACGACTACACCAACCCGGACTACCCGGTGTGGAGCATCGTCGGCCGCGCGGACGCGCCGGCGACCGGGCTGGTGCTGCCGGAGAGCTGGTTCGGCTTCCGCCGCTTCAACGACCGCTTCGAATCCGGCAGCGAGAGCGAGACCGGCCTGCGCGTGGACCTGCGCCACGACCAGGACTGGCTGGGCGAGGACGGCGAGATCCGCCTCGGCCTGCGCAGCCGCCAGCGCCGCAAGTCGTTCGACGACGAGCGCTACCGCAACGGCTCGGCCGCGGACTTCGCCAAGCTCGGCGTCACCATGTCCGACCTGCTGTGCACCGACCTCGGCCCGTCCGACAACTTCGACTACTTCTTCACCGGCCGCCGCTTCTGCCGCGACATCTTCGCGCGCTATACCGGCCCGCTCATCAACAGCCCGAACTACGTGCGCCTGATCCCCGACTCGATCAGCGGCGACTACTGGGCCAGCGAGGACATCACCGCCGGCTACGCGCGCCTGGACGCGCGCTGGGGCAAGCTCAACATGGTCGCCGGCGTGCGCTACGAGGCCACCCGCACCACCGGCAAGGCCAACCAGTACGACGTGGCGACCAAGGCGATCACCCCGGTCGGCGCGCAGCGCGACTACGGCGACGTGCTGCCGAGCGTGAACCTGCGCTACGCGCTGGACGAGGACCGCATCCTGCGCGCGTCCTACACCACCGGCATCAACCGCCCGAACTTCAACGAGACCGCGCCCTACCGCCTGCTCGGCGAGCGCGCCAGCGACATCGACGGCAAGCTCGCGCAGGACATCACCGAGGGCAACCCCGCGGCGAAGGAGGCCTACAGCCACAACTTCGACCTGTCCTACGAGCACTACCTGCGCCCGCTCGGGCTGGTCTCGGTGGCGCTGTTCTACAAGCGCATCAACGATCCGCTGTTCCTCTCCACCCGCACGGTCGAGACCGCGACCACCCGCACCCGCTACACCCGCCCGGAGAACGGCAGCGACGGCAGCGTGAAGGGCGTGGAGCTGGCCTGGCAGCAGGCGCTGGACTTCCTGCCGGCGCCGCTGGACGGGCTCGGCCTGTACGCCAACTACACCTACGCCGACTCCGACGCCAAGCTGCCGTTCGGTGCCGGCCGCACCATGCTGCCGGGCACCTCCAAGCACAACTACAACCTGGCGGTGTCGTACGAGTACGCGCGCTTCACCTCGCGCCTGGCCTACACCTACCGCAGCCGCTTCATCCAGTCGTTCGACGTCAACGACCGCAACCTCAACGTGTACTGGGACGGCCGCGGCAGCCTGGACTTCAGCGCCAGCCTCGGCCTCGGCCGCCAGTGGCGGCTGTTCACCGAGGTCAACAACATCACCGACACGATCCAGCGCCGCTTCCAGGGCAGCCGCAACCGGGTGCTGGAGATGGAGGGCTTCGGCCGCTCCTGGCTGGTCGGCATCCGCTACGAGATGTAAGCGGTGGCCCCGCGGACAGCCATGCGACGCCGGCCTCGGCCGGCGTCGCCGTTTCCGCCGCGGCCGCGATCCGGCACACTGGCGCGCGGAGGTGATGCATGCAGGTCGTCGAAGTCCGCCATCCGCTGGTGCAGCACAAGCTCGGCAAGCTGCGCGACATCCGCACCGACCCGGTGCACTTCCGCCAGATCGCCGGCGAAGTGGCCGCGCTGCTGGCCTACGAGGCCACCCGCGACCTGCCCACCGAGGCGGTGACCGTGCAGACCTGGGCCGGCCCGCTGCAGGTGCAGCACGTCCGCGGCGAGCACCTCACCCTGGTGCCCATCCTGCGCGCCGGCCTCGGCTTCCTGCCCGGCGTGCAGGCCCTGCTGCCGGCGGCGCCGGTGAGCGTGGTCGGCCTGCGCCGCAACGAGACCACCCACCGCCCGGAAGGCTATTACCAGCGCCTGGCCGACCGCATGCACGAACGCACCGCGCTGCTGATCGACCCGATGCTGGCCACCGGCGGCAGTGCGATCGCCGCCATCCAGCTGCTGAAGGACGCCGGCTGCCCGCGGATCAAGGCGATCTTCCTGGTCGCCGCGCCGGAAGGCCTGCACGCGCTGGAAGCCGCCCACCCCGACATCGAGGTGTACGTCGCCGCGATCGACCAGCGCCTGGACGAGAACGCCTACATCCGCCCCGGCCTCGGCGACGCCGGCGACCGCCTGTTCGGCACCCCGGTGGATTGAGCGGGCACCCGCACCGCCCGGCCCTGCGCCCTCACCCCAGCGCCCGCCACACCCCGGCGAGGGCCATCAGCAGCAGCACCAGCCAGGTCAGGGCGGTGCCCCAGAAGCGGCCGAAGGAAGGCCCGGCGCTGCGCGAGAAGCCCCACGCGTGCAGGACGCGCGCGACCAGGAGGGCCGCGCCCAAGCCCCAGACCCAAGCCGCCGGCAGGCCGGACAGCTCCAGCAGCGCGAGCAGCAGCAGCGCCATCGGCACGTGCTCGGCGAAGTTGGCGTGCACCCGGATGCAGCGCGCCAGCTCCGGGTCGCCGCCGTCGCCGAGGCCGATCCGGCGCGCATGGCGCAGGCGCGAGATGCGCGCCAGCAGCACCAGCTTGAGCAGCACCAGCAGGGCGGCGAACAGCAGGGTGATGTGCGGCGCCGGCATCGCTCAGGCCGCCAGCGGACGGGCGTGCAGTTCCGGGTATTCGTGCGCGGTGGCGAAGCGGCCCTTGGCGTCGCGCACCACCTGCGCCAGCGCGCAGCCGGGGTCGTGGGTGAAGAACAGGCGCACGCCGCGCGCCAGCTTGTCCTCGAGGAAAGCCTGCTTCTCGTCGATCAGGCGCTCCGGGCAGCGGTCGTAGCCCATGGTGATCGGCACATGCACCCACGGCCGGCCGGGGATCAAGTCGGCGCAGAACACCACGCCGCCGTGCGCCTGCCCGTCCACGATCTCAGGACCGACGATCTCGGCCAGCAGCAGGCCCGGGGTGTGGCCGTCGCTGTGGTGGAAGCGCACGGCCTCGCCCAGCGCGGCGCAGTGGTCGCCGTCCACCAGCTCCAGCCGGCCGCTCGCCTCCAGCAGCGCGGGCAGTTCCGGGATGAAGCTGGCGCGGTCGCGCGGGTGCGGATGGCGCGCGCGCTCGAAGTGGTCGCGCCCGACCACGAAGGTGGCGTTCGGGAACAGCAGCTCCGGCGCGCGGCCCTCGGCCCACGGCGCGAGCAGGCCGCCGGCATGGTCGAAGTGCAGGTGGCTGAGCACCACCACGTCCACGTCCTCGTGGCCGAAGCCGGCCTGCGCCAGCGAATCCAGCAGCACGTGGCGCTCCTCGACCACGCCGTAGCGCTCGCGCAGCGGCGGCGGGAAGAACGCGCCGATGCCGGTCTCGAACAACACGGTCTTGCCGTTCAGCGGGCTGGCCAGCAGCGCGCGGCAGGCGAGGTCGATGCGGTTGTCGGCATCGGCGGCCATCCAGCGCGTCCACAGCGCCTTCGGCGCGTTGCCGAACATCGCGCCGCCGTCGAGCTTCTGCGAATTGCCGAGCAGCGACCAGAGCTTCATGCCGGCAGTGTACGCTCGCGGCCGCGCTCAGTGCACCCGCGCCGCCTCGAGCAGCACCGCACCGCGCCCGACCGGGTTGCGCGGGTCGCTGGCCGCGCGCAGCACGCCGGCGCGGCGGTCCCACTCGACCGTGTTCATGTTGCCCCAGCTGTCGCTGGAGCGGCGCCCGCCGCCCTCCTCGCCCGGCACCTGCACGGTGTGCCCCATCGCGCGCAGTTGGGCGATGGTGGCAGCCGGCAGGGCGTCGCGCTCGACCGCAATCACGTCCGGCTCCCACTGGTGGTGGTAGCGCGGCAGCGCGGCGACCTGGGCCGCGTCCAGGCCGTCGGCATAGCCGAGCACGCCGAGCAGGACCATGGTGATGATGCGGCTGCCGCCGGGGGTGCCGAGCACCGCGATCTTGTCCCGCGACTCCATGAAGGTCGGAGTCATCGAGCTGAGCATGCGCTTGCCCGGCGCCGGCGCGTTGGCGGCATAGCCCATCACCCCGAAGGCGTTGGGGGTGCCGGGCTTGAGCGCGAAGTCGTCCATCTCGTTGTTCAGCAGCACCCCGGTGCCGGGCGGGATCAACCCGGAGCCGAACAGCAGGTTCACGGTCTGGGTCGCGCCGACCATGTTGCCCTCGGCGTCGATGATCGAGAAATGGGTGGTCTCCTCGTCCTCCAGCGGGGTCGGCTGCCCGGACAGCAGGTCGCTCGGGGTCGCCTTGTCCGGGTTGATCCCGGCGCGCAGGCCTGCGGCGTAATCGGGCGAGAGCAGCAGCCGCTGCGGGATCTTCACGAAATCCGGATCGCCCAGGTAGAAGGTGCGGTCGCGGAACGCGCGCCGCATCGCCTCCACCACCAGGTGCACGCGCTGCGCCTGCGGCAGCTTGTCCAACTGCCACGGCGCGAGGATCTGCAGCATCTGCGCCAGCGCGATCCCGCCGGAGGACGGCGGCGGCGCGGTCACGATCTTCCAGTCGTGGTAGGCGAAGGTGATCGGGGTACGCTCCTTGACCCGGTAGCCGGCCAGCTCCTCCAGCGTCCACTGCCCGCCGGCGGCATTCACGCCCGCGACCAGGCGCCTGGCGGTGATGCCGCGGTAGAAGCCGTCGAAACCCTCGCGCGCCAGCCGCTCCAGGGTGGCCGCCAACTCCGGCTGGCGGAAGATCTCACCCTCGCGCGGCGCGTGGCCACGGCGCAGGAACACCGCGCGGGTGCCGGGGTAGCGCTCCATCACCGCGCGCCGCTGCTGGTAGCCGATGGCGAAGCGGGCATACACCGGGAAACCCTCGCGCGCGATCCGGATCGCCGGGGCCAGGGTGGTCGCCAGCGGCAGCCGCCCGTAGTGCTGCGACAGATGCACCAGCGCGGCCGGCAGGCCGGGGATGCCGGCCGCCCACGGGCCGTTCTCGGCGCGGTCGCGGTCGAACTCGCCGCTGGCGGTCAGGTAGCGCGCCTGGGTCGCGGCCCCGGGCGAGGTCTCGCGCGCATCCAGGAACACGTCGCGGCCGCGCCGGGCGTCGTGCAGCAGGAAGAAGCCGCCGCCGCCGAGGCCGGAGCTGATCGGCTCCACCACCGACAACACCGCCGAGGTCGCCACCGCGGCGTCGAAGGCGTTGCCGCCGCGGCGCAGCATATCGATCCCGGCCTCGGTGGCCAGCGCGTGCGCCGAGGCGACCGCCCCCCCGGGCGGGTGCGCCGCGGGCGTGGCATCTGCCCACGCCAGGCGCGGCAGCAGCAGGAACAGCACCAGCAGGGCGTGGCGGATCATGCGTTCTCTCCTGCCCCGGCCGCGGCCAGCCGGCGGGATTTCTCCAGCAGCTGCGCGCGCGTCTCGGGGTGTTCGGGATCGGGGGCGATGCACTCGACCGGGCAGACCACCACGCACTGCGGCTCGTCGTGATGGCCCACGCACTCGGTGCACAGGGCCGGGTCGATCAGATAGATCTCCGGCCCCATGCGGATCGCCCGGTTCGGGCACACCGGCTCGCACACGTCGCAGTTGACGCAGGTGGAATCGATCTTCAGCGACATGCGCGCTGGCCCGCGCCGGCACCGGCGCGGGCGCGATGGCTCACTTGGCCTCGACGAACACGTAGTTCACCCCGGCCGGGGTGACCGCGGCCTTGACCCGCTCGCCGTCGATCGCCGAGCCGATGAAGACCACCTTGACGCCCTTCATGCTGTTCGGGCCGACCTGCTTGAACGCGGTTTCCACCAGCTCGGCCATCTTGGTCGAGGCCGGCGAGGCGAACACCAGCATATTGCCCTCGAGGATGCCGCGGCCGAGGTCGCCCTCCAGCTTCTCCAGCTGGCGCTCGTACTGGCCGCCGAAGCCCTCGCTGCTCTCGCTCGGCAGGAAGTACACGTACGGGCTGTTGGTGATGCCGTCCATGTTGCGCTTGGCGACCTCGGTCACGTAGGCGCGCCAGGCGCCGGTGTCGTCGTTCTTGGGCGCGGTCAGCGGCGCCTGTTCGGCGGCGGCGGCCTTGGGGGCCTCCTCCTGCTTCTTGCAGGCGGCGAACGGCAGCGCGAGGCAGGCGATCACGAGCAGGCGGGTCAGAGTGTGCATGGCGGTCTCCCCTTGGAGGCGATGGAACACGGTGGCGGTGGCGGATCAGGACACGGCGTCGCGCGCGCGGCGCCGGGCTTCGAGCGCCTGCGCGACCGGCGCGGGCACGAAGCCGGACACGTCGCCGCCGAGGCGCGAGATCTCGCGCACCAGCGACGACGAGATGAAGCCGTACTGCTCGGCCGGGGTCAGGAACAGGGTCTCGACCTCCGGGATCAGCCGGCGGTTCATGCTGGCCATCTGGAACTCGTACTCGAAGTCGGACACCGCGCGCAGGCCGCGCAGCAGCACCCCGGCGCCGACCCGGCGCACGAACGTCGCCAGCAGGGTGTCGAAGCCCTGCACCTCGACGTTGGCATGGTGGCGCAGCACCTTGCGCGCCAGCTCGACCCGCAGCTCCAGCGGCAGCGCCGGGCCCTTGGCCGGGCTGGCGGCGACCCCGACCACCAGCCGCTCGAACAGCGGCGCGGCGCGGTCGACCAGGTCGACATGGCCGTTGGTGATCGGGTCGAAGGTGCCCGGATAGACCGCGATGCGCCGTGGCGCGCTCATGCAAGCTCAGGACCGGCGTGGGAATCGGCGCCGAGTGTAACGCGCCGGTACAGCGCATAGCGCACTTCGCGGGTACGGCCCTCGCGGTGCAGCGCCCACTCCGCCGGTAGCGCCGGGGCCAGCGCGGCCGGGCTCTCGAGGTACAGCCAGGCGTCCGCCGTCAGCCGCGCCGGTAGCCGTTCCAGTACCGCCGGCCACAGCCCGGCGGCGAACGGCGGATCCACGAAGGCGACATCGAACGGCGCTTCCCGCGCGGCCGCGGATTCCAGCCAGCGCAGCGCATCGGCCTGCACCAGCTGCGCCTGCGCCCCGGCTTGCAGCCGCGCCAGCGCGGCCGCCAGCGCCTGCGCCGCGCGCGGGTCGGCCTCCACCAGCACCGCGCCGTGCGCCCCGCGCGAGAGCGCCTCCAGCCCGAGCGCGCCGGTGCCGGCGAACAGGTCGAGCACGCGTGCGCCCGGCAGCACCGGCGCCAGCCAGTTGAACAGGGTCTCGCGCACGCGGTCGCTGCTCGGGCGCAGGCCGGGCACCTCGGGTACCGGCAGGCGGGTGCCGCGCCAGCGCCCGCCGATGATGCGCACCTGCCCCGCGGCGGGCCGCCGGCCGGCGTTCATCGGGGGCGCTGCGGGGTGGGTGCTACCATGCGCGCCATTCTCGCCCACCGCCGCGACGCCCGCACGCCGCCGCGCCCCCATGGTCCGCTGGTTCCGCCGCAACAAGCTCGATCCGATCCCGCCGCGTCGCCTGTCCGACGCGGACCTGGCGGCCGCGCTGCCGCCGTTCGCCGCGCCCGAAGCACCCGAAGCGTCCGCGCCTGCCGCGCCACCGGCACCGGCCGTGGCGGACGCCGCGGACGCCGCGCCCGCCGCGGCAGCGGCCATCGCCGGAACCGCGCCCGCCCCCGCCGCCGCCCCCGGCAAGCCGGGCTGGCGCGAACGCCTGCGCGGCAGCGCGTTCGCGCGCGCCTTCGGCGGGCTGTTCTCGCGCAACCCGCGCCTGGACGACGACCTGCTGGACGAGATCGAGACCGCCCTGCTCACCGCGGATGTCGGCGTGACCGCCAGCAGCGCGCTGGTGGAAGGCCTGCGCCGGCGCATGCAGGCGCGCGAGTTCGCCGATGCCGCCGCCCTGCGCGCCGCCCTGCGCGCCGAGCTGATCGCACTGCTCGCGCCGGTGGCGCGCCCGCTGCGCATCGATCCGGGCAAGAAGCCGTTCGTGATCCTCACCGTCGGGGTCAACGGCGCCGGCAAGACCACCACCATCGGCAAGCTCGCGCGCCGCTACAGGGACGAAGGCCGCAGCCTGATGCTGGCCGCCGGCGACACCTTCCGCGCCGCCGCGGTCGCGCAGCTGCAGGCCTGGGGCGAACGCAACGGGGTCGCGGTGGTGGCGCAGGGCCAGAACGCGGATGCCGCCGCGGTCGCGTTCGATGCCCTGCAGGCCGCGCGGGCGCGCGGCACCGACGTGCTGATCGCCGACACCGCCGGCCGCCTGCACACCCAGGGCGGGCTGATGGACGAGTTGGCGAAGGTCGCGCGCGTCCTGCGCAAGCTCGACCCGGAGGCGCCGCACGAGGTGCTGATGGTGATCGACGGCACCACCGGCCAGAACGCGGTCAACCAGGTGCGCAAGTTCCGCGAGAAGCTGCCGGTCACCGGCCTGGTGGTGACCAAGCTGGACGGCACCGCCAAGGGCGGCGTGGTGTTCGCGCTGGCGCGCGAGTTCGGCATCCCGATCCGCTACGCCGGCATCGGCGAGCGCCCGGAGGACCTGCGCGAATTCGACGCCGAGGCGTTCGTGGACGCGCTGCTGCCGGAGTCGCTGGGCGGGTGAGCGCGGCGCTGCCCGCCGCTCCGCGCCGGCCGCGGTGGCGGTGGTGGGGCGTCCTGCTGGCGCTGGCCCTGCTGTTCGCGCTGGCCGCCTGGCTGCTGCAGCCGCCGCGCGCCGGGCGCGCGCTGCTGGCGCTGGCCGGCGATGCGCTCGGGCTGGAGTTGCACGCCGACGCCATCGACTGGCGCCTGCGCGGCACCCCGCAGCTGGAACTGCGCGGGCTCGTCGCGTGCGAACCCGGCGCGCCCCGCGCCCTGCTGCGCGCGCGCCGGGTGTTCGTCGCACTGCCGTGGCGCACCCTGCGCACCCTCGGCGCCGACCTCACCGTGCAGCGGATCGCGCTGGACGCCCCGGTACTGGACCTGCCGGCGCTGCAGCATTGGCTGGCCGGGCGGCCGCCCAGCGAGACCCGGCTGCCCACCCTCGTTGATGGCCTGCGCGTGCGCGACGGGCGGATCGACAACGACGACTGGCGGATCGAGGCGCTGGCCATCGACCTGCCCGCGCTGCATCCACGCCAGCCACTGCGCCTGGACGTGCGCGGCCGCTACGTCGCGGGCACGCTCACCCTGCCGGCCATGCTCGCGCTTTCGCTGGATACCCCGCAGCGGCTGCTGGACCGGCAGCCGGCGCAGCTGGTCGCGCGCGGCCGCCTGGAGTTTTCGGGCGAGGGCTGGCGGATGCCGGCGCAGGTGTTCCTGGCCGGGCCGCTGCGGATCGGGCGCGACTCGGCGCTGATGCAGCCGGTGCGGCTGGGGCTGGATGCGCGCTACCAGTCGGCCGCCGGCAGCACCGCGTTCCGGCTCGGGCTGGCCGCGCCGATGGCCTTCAACGATGCCAGCTGGCGCTTCGTGCCGGCCAGCGTGGTGCTGGAAGGCGATCCGCAGGTGCCACGGGCCCGCGCGCGCGGCAGCCTCAGCCTCGGTGCGCGCCTGCGCCTGCAGCTGGCCGGCGAGATCGCCGCCTGGCCGGCGGGATGGCCGCCACTGCCGGCACCGCTGCACGCCTCCTCCACGCCGCTGGCCTTCACCCTCGCCTACGACGGCGCGCCGGATGCCTCCGGCCCGGCCCGCATCACCCTGCGCCGCGACGCCACCGCGCTGGAGGCGGGCTTCCGCCTGCCCGAACTGCTGGCGTGGCTGGACGCCGGCGCCAGCGGTTCGCCGCTGCCGCCGCTGGCCGGCACCCTGACCACCCCGCGGCTGGTGCTGGACGGGGTGACGCTGGACGGCGTGCAGCTGCAGCTCGACGCGCCATGAGCGCCATGCCCGACATCGCCGCGCGCCTGCTGGCGTGGTTCGATCGCCACGGCCGCCACGACCTGCCGTGGCAGCACCCGCGCACGCCGTACCGGGTGTGGCTGAGCGAGATCATGCTGCAGCAGACCCAGGTGTCGGTGGTGGCGGGCTATTTCGAGCGCTTCGTCGCCGCCCTGCCCGACCTGCCGGCGCTGGCGCGCGCGCCGCAGGACGCGGTCCTCGCGCTGTGGTCGGGCCTCGGCTACTACGCCCGCGCCCGCCACCTGCATGCCGCCGCGAAGCTGTGCCTGGAGCGCCACGGCGGCGAACTTCCACGCGACCTCGACGCGCTCGTCGCGCTGCCCGGCATCGGCCGCAGCACGGCCGGGGCGATCCTCGCGCAGGCCTGGGGCGATCGCGCGCCGATCCTCGACGGCAACGTCAAGCGCGTGCTGTGCCGGGTGTTCGGCATCGAAGGCTGGCCGGGCCAACCGGCGGTGGAGAAGCGCCTGTGGGCGATCGCCGAAACGCTGCTACCGCCCACCCGGCTGGCCGACTGGACCCAGGCGCAGATGGATTTCGGCGCCACCCTGTGCACCCGCGCCCATCCCGCCTGCGCGCTGTGCCCGCTGCAAGACATCTGCGTGGCGCGTCGCGACGGGCGCACCGCCGACCTGCCCACGCCCAAGCCGGGCAAGCCGCTGCCGCAGCGCGAAGCGCACCTGCTGCTGGCCGAGGATGGCGAGGGCCGCGTGCTGCTGCAGCGGCGCCCGCCCACCGGGGTCTGGGCGGGGCTGTGGTCGCTACCCCAGCTGGACGACGCCGCGCAGGCGCTCGGCTGGTGCCGCGACCACCTGCACGGCGATCCCGCCGCGGCGCAGGCGCTGGCCCCGATCGAACACGCCTTCAGCCACTACCGCCTGCGCCTGCACCCGCTGCGCGTGCACACCGAGGGGCTGCAGCCGCGCATCGCCGATAATGACGGACTGCGCTGGGCGCGCCGCGCGGAGCTTGCCGCGCTCGGCCTGCCCGCCCCCATTCGCAGACTGCTGCAGGAGCCAACCGCATGACCCGCCAAGTGCATTGCGTGGTGGACGGCATCGACACCGATGGCCTGGACTTCCCGCCGTGGCCCGGCGAACTGGGCCAGCGCGTATACGATAGCGTCGGCAAACCGGCGTGGCAACGCTGGCTGGCGCACCAGACCATGCTGATCAACGAGCACCGGCTGTCGCCGCTGAACCCGCAGCACCGCGCCTTCCTCGAAGGCGAGATGGCCAAGTTCCTGTTCGGCGGCGGCGCCGACAAGCCCGCCGGCTACGTGCCGGCGGACTGACGGCCCCCAGGCGCGGCGGTTACGGCTGCGCGCCCTGCTTGGGATCGGCCGGCCGCTCCACCGGCGCGTCGATCTTGCTGGCATCGCGCTCGGCCTTGCGGATCGCCTTCATGTCGAGCGGCTGGATCGACTTGATCGTGCACGGGATGTCCGGCATCAGCGGCCCCACCCCACGCGGGATCACCCGGTCGAAGCCGGCCCACACCTGGCCGACGCTGCGGCTCAGGCTGATCATCGGCGCGAAGCTGAGGTTAGTGCACGGCCCGTACAGCTTGAGCAGATAGGCCCGGCCCGGTCCCGACCACACCGCCAGCGCGCTGTCGCCCAGCGGCGTCCAGCCGTCCATCGGCATGGTGTACATGAAGCTCGAGACCGGCGCCCCGGCATGCTGCTCGTACAGCGCCAACTTCTCTGCATCGCTCATGCGCGGCCCGCTGGCGCAGCCAGCCAGCACAGCCGCCGCCAGCGCCGACGCCGCCAGCCATCGCGTGTTCGCATTCATCACGGTGTCCTCCCGTCCGTTGGATACGCGCCCCGATGGGCGCGTATTCATCCTGCGCCCGCGCCGCGCGCCATGCGCAAAGCCGGCGTGAAGACCGCCGCGCCCGCCGCCACCCGCCAGCCGGTGTTCAGGCATCGCCCCCGGCTTGCGCCACCTGTCCCGCCTCCGTATCATGCGTGGCTCGCACGCTCATGGCCGGGTAGCTCAGTTGGTAGAGCAGGGGATTGAAAATCCCCGTGCCGGGGGTTCGATTCCCTCCCCGGCCACCATGTTCAAACGCAAGCCCTGCAACGGTTCCAGCCGATGCGGGGCTTTTCGTTTCTGGCCTGCCACTTGGCCTGTCCACGTGATCGATCGGCGTTTCGTTGCCGTTTGCCTACGCTGCCAATCCCACGGCTTGCCGCCAACCCGCCACCGCCCCGACATCACCGAAAGTTCCGGAGATTGGCCGCGCGAGTCGTCCCCCTCCTGGTTCGAGCCGCCATCCCTCAGGCGACCCTCATCCTTCAGATGCCCGGTCGGGATGCTTGTCGTTGACGAGATGAACCGCCCCGGCTCGATGCGGCTCGGATACATGGCGGAACCGCAGACCTCGCCTCTGCCTGCCTCGGCAGGTCGCCGCGAGGAAGCCCTGGAAAGCTACCCATCACGACCGGCGCACCATCCGCCGGTCGGTCTTTTTGGGCTGTTGACACCCGCGATGGATTGCGCTATAGATAAATTGCTGAGCATGCTCAGCAAGTTTGATGCAAACGCGCATTCTCCTTGCCGAATCGCCAAAAAGCGATTCGGCACTGCCCAAATGGTCGGCAGCGCGAGAATCCCGAAGTCAAGGAAAAACACAACGACGCCCCCACGATGTTGGGGGCTTTTTCTTTGGAACCCCCTGCGCAGACCTGCGCAGACGCGGCTTCGGAAGGCGGGGTTGCGCGTTTGCATCAAGCGTGCAGAATCGCATCTGCCGCCCGACCGCGTGCGCTGCCGGCTTTGGAAGCGCGTTTGCATCAAGCGTGTAGAATCCGGCGGCCACCCAGGCGCGCACGTCCGCCTGCTTCGGAAGCGCGTTTGCATCAAGCGTGTAGAATCGGATGCCGAGTTCAGGCGGGCGCTCTTTGCGCTTCGGAAGCGCGTTTGCATCAAGCGTGTAGAATCGGATGCCGAGTTCAGGCGGGCGCTCTTTGCGCTTCGGAAGCGCGTTTGCATCAAGCGTGTAGAATCCGACCTGTTCTAACTCATTGAATTACAATGGGTTAGAACAGGTCGTACTGCCTGCGCGGGTCGTAGTGGTAGTCATCGTCAGCGTTGACCAGCCGACTCTCGTAGGGGCCGTGCAGGTAGCGGAGCATCCCCATCTGGCGGTCGGTGATGAAGATGCCGTGGACGTGCCCGCCCGGTGGAACGTAGGGATGGAGCGCCGCAAGGTAGGCTTCGATTGACCTGCCCCCAATCGCCGTACCACTGATTACTGGGAGAGTCCGGGGTTGAAGGGTACTTGGTGTTGCGGGGTTTGGGTACGGTGGTGGGCGGCGAACTGTGCGGGTGGGATGCGGCCGC
>NZ_JAJOZK010000004.1 GCF_022419185.1 Thermomonas flagellata
AGCCTGCTTGATGAACCCGATGATCTGTTCCGTGGTGAATCGACTCTTGCGCATGTCCGTCCTCTCTGGATGACGGACTCTACCTAGCTTCGAGTGGTACGGCTTGCGGGGGGCAGGTCACCACCGCACGACGCACCCCCAACAGCGGGGGTGGTCGCCGCACGATGTAGCGCACTCGCGCGCTGGGTTTTGGCATGGGCCGGAATCCCGGCATCGGCGCTCAGAACAATCCCACCTGCGGCAGTCCGCGCCGCGGTCCCGACGTCCCCCAGCCGCCCGCACCGGAAGGCCGGTGTTTCCTGGCTGTGCGCTGGCGATGGGCTTGTTCGGCCAGCACCTTGAACTGGTTCATCCGCACCTGCAGCAGTGTTTCGGCCGTGGTCGGCGCCTGCTCGGTGCCATGCAGGCCCGTCTCCTCTTCCAGTCCCGGGTCGGGCACGTGCTGGAACGGGATCCGCATCGGCGCGGCCGCGTGCGCCACCGCACTGGCCATCGACCCCACGTACAGGGCGCTATTGCCGTACTTCCGGTTGACCTCGTCCAGCAGGGCGCTGGCGGCCCGGGCCCGCCGACGGTCGGCCACGAGTTCCTCGCCCACCATGCTCTTCGGGGACAGTTCGTACAGGGCGACGGCCACCGCGAGCGGCGGATGCCGGCGGGCATTCCAGCGACCCTCCGCCGCTGCGCGCTCGACCGCGTGCAGGCGGTCGCAGAGCAGCCGCAGCAGCGTGGGCGTGTCGTCCACCGGTGCGAACCGCAGGTCGCGTTCAAAGCGCGCCTCCATGCCCACGAAGCGCGCGCGGATCGCCATCGCGCCGGCCAGGAAGCCCTCGTGGCGCAGCCGCATCGCCGCCTTCGCCAGCAGCTTGCACAGCACCGAGCGCATGCCGGCATACGTGCGCAGCTTCGGGTCGAGGACGTGGGAATGGCCGATCGAGCCGCGCCGGGTGATGCGTTCCGGCAGGTCGAACCCCTGCAGATTCAGCCAGAAGCGCTCGCCTTCGATGCTGCCCCAGGCGCGGCGCAGCTGGTCGCGCGAGGCGGCGCACAATTGCTCTACGGTCTCGATCCCCGCGCGTCGCAGGCGCGCCTCCATCGCCGGGCCGATCCCGCACAGGTCGCGCAGCGCCAGCCCGTGCAGGGCATGCGGCAGGTCGGCCTGCTCGATCACCGTCAGTCCGTCGGGCTTGTGCATGTCCGAGGCAGTCTTGGCCAGGAATTTGTTCGGGGCGATGCCGATCGAACAGGTGAGGCTGTCGCCGAAACCCACGTCGCGCAAGGCCTGCTTGATGCGGCGGGCGATGGCCTCGGCGTTGCCGCGCTGGCGTTCACGCCCGATCAGCCAGCAGGGCACCTCGTCGATCGAAGCCGCCTTGCCGGTCGGGATGCAGGTGCGGATCGCCTCGAGGAACTGGTGGTGCACGCGGACGTAGCGTTTCGGCCGCGCGATCTGCAGGGCGATGTCGGGGCAGCGTTGCAACGCCTCCGCCACGCTGGTGCCGGTCTTGATGCCGAAGTCGCGCTTGGCTTCCTTGCTGGCCGCGATGCAGCAGGTGCTGAGGCTGGCGACCGGGATGACGGCCACCGGCCGGCCGCGCAGGTGCGGCGCATCGTGCTGCTCGACGGAGGCGAAGAAGGAGTCGAAGTCGACGAACAGGCAGCGCAGGGTCACGGGGTCGCTCCACGCATGGGCGGGCAGTATCGGCAGGCGCGGTCGCAGCCGCGGCTGCGAGGCTTCACGGCGCCACTCATGGCGCATGGCGATACGGCGGTGAGCCTGCCGCGCCGGCGTCGCGCCGGTTGCGACGGCGCGGGGCGCCGTGCGGGTCGGTCGAGCGATCAGTCGCCGGCGCGCCTGGGCGCGGGCACGGGCGAGGGGGATGGCGCGATCTGCAGCGGCGGCAGCGCCGCCGCGGGCGCAAGGGAACGATGCGTGCGCCGGGCGCCGTTCAGCCGCCGATGCGCAGCGCGGCCGACCCCATCAGCGCCAGCACGCACAGCAGCCCGAGCAGCCAGGCCAGGCTGCGCAGATAGTGCAGGCCGCCGAGGTAGAACAGGCCGTGCAGCACGCGCGCGGCCACGAACGCGACCGCCAGCCAGGCGATCCGCGGCGGCTCCACCTGCGCCCACTGCGCCATCAGCACACCGGCGGCGAACGGCGGGAAGGCCTCGAACGCGTTCAAGTGCGCGCCCCAGGCATTGCGCACGCGGTAGTCTTGCTGGCGCGCGATCCAGCCGCGCGGGTCCTTGTTGTTGTAGTCGCGGCCGCTGCGCTTGGCGATCGCCACCCAGACGTAGGGCAGCACGGCGGCGATCAGCACACACCAGTAGGCGATGGCCATGGCGGCACTCGGTGGCGAGGGGAGTCCAGCCTAGCAGCCGCGCGCGGGCCTGTGCCGCGGCGGGGCGAGTCGAAGCAGGGCAGGCCGCCCTTTCTCCAACCTCCTGCTTAGCGCGCCGGCCCGCCCTGCGCCGGCGCGGCGGACGGCGCGGCCGGCAGGCGCATGGCGTCGCGCGCAGCCTTGAACGGACTGCCCGGGTACCAGTCGGGCCAGCTGCCGTCGTTGGCCAGGCGTTCGCCGACCGCGAACACCGCCTGCAGATCCTGCACGATGCCGTCCAGCTTCCAGGTCGCCGGGTCGTACTGGTCGGACGGCTTGTGGTAGCGGTTCCGGGTGTAGTCCGCATTGGCGGCGCGCCCGGCCGCGACCCCGCCGGCGAGCAGGTCCACCCCGCTGTCCACGTACAGCGACGGCACCCCGGCCTTGGCGAAGTTGAAGTGGTCGGACCGGAAGTAGTAGCCGGCGGTGGGGTCGTCCTCCGCCACCGGGTGCCGGCCCTGCTGGCGCAGCACCTGCGCCAGCACGTCCTCCAGCTGCGAGCTGCCCTTGCCGACCACCACCATGTCGCGCGCCTTGCCGATCGGCGCCAGCGCGTCCAGGTTGATCACCGCGACCGTGCGGTCGAGCGGGATCACGGGGTGGGCGACGTAGTACTTGGAGCCGAGCAGGCCGGATTCCTCCAGGGTGACGGCGAGGAACAGGATCGAGCGTTTGGGCGGGGTCGGCGCCTTGCGGAAGGCCTCGGCGATCTCGAGGATCCCGGCCACCCCGGTCGCGTTGTCGACCGCGCCGTTGTAGATGTGGTCGCCCGGCTCGCCGGCGTGGGTGCCGAGGTGGTCCCAGTGCGCCATGTACAGGATCGCCTCGTCCGGGGCCTGGCTGCCGGGCAGCAGGCCGATCACGTTGCGCGAGGACTTGCGCGCGATGGTGCTCTTCAGGGTGGTCGAGAGGGTGGTGCCCGGCAGCGCCACCGGCTTGAAGCCGGGCTTACCGGCGGCCTTGTACAGCTGCGCCAGGTCGAGCCCGGCGGCCTGGAACAGCGCGCGCGCGGCGTCCTGGGTCAGCCAGCCCTGGATCGGCACCCGCGGCGCCGGGTCGTCCTGCGCGGGCAGGTCGTACTGCGCGCCGGACCAGGAGTTGCGCACCACGTCCCAGCCGTAGGCGGCGCCAGCATCGTCGTGCACGATCAGGGCCGCCGCGGCGCCTTGGCGCGCGGCCTCCTCGAACTTGTAGGTCCAGCGCCCGTAGTAGGTCATGCGCGGGCCGTCGAACAGCTTGGGGTCGTGGGCGTGGAAGCCGGGGTCGTTGACCAGCATCACCACCGTCTTGCCCTTGAGGTCGAGGCCGGCGTAGTCGTTCCAGCCGCGCTCGGGGGCGTTGACGCCGTAGCCGACGAACACCACCGGGCTGTCCTGCAGGCGCACCTCCGGCTGCCCGGTGCGGGTGCCGATCACCATGTCCTTGCCGAACGCCAGCACCTGCTGCTGCGGGCCGATCCGGAAGTCGAGCGTGGCCGCCGGATCGGCGGTGGTCTCCACCATCGGCACGGTCTGGTACCAGGAGCCGCCGTTGCCCGGCTGCAGCCCGATCCGCGCGAACTGGTCCTTGATGTATTCGACGGTCTTCTGCTCGCCCTCGGTGCCGGGGCCGCGCCCGCCGAACGCATCCGAGGCCAGCTGCTGCACGTGCGCGGCGAAGTCGGCGGCGCTGATCTCCGGCTGGTAGGCGTGCGTGGCCGCGGCGGCGGCCTGCGCCCCGGCGGGGGCGGTGGCCTGCGCGGCGGGCGCGGTGGACGGCCCGCTGCAGGCGGCCAGCAGCAGGGTCAGGCCGGTAGCGGACAGCAGCGGCGGCAAGCAGCGGCGCATGACGACTCCGGGGCAGGCAAACGGGGTGGTCCGCATTCTAGCCAGCCGCGGCGCGGGTGCGGCTGGCTACACTAGCGGCCCGCCGCCGCGCCGCAGGAACCGCCCGTGCCGCCGTCTTCTCCCATGCCCCGCCCCAAGCCCGTGGTGCTGATGATCCTCGATGGCTGGGGCCACCGCGAGGACCCGCAGGACAACGCCCTCGCGCAGGCCGAACTGCCGCACTGGCGGCGGCTGTGGGCGCAGTGCCCGCATACCCTGATCCACACCGAGGGCAAGTACGTCGGCCTGCCCGACGGGCAGATGGGCAATTCCGAGGTCGGGCACATGAACCTCGGCGCCGGCCGCATCGTCTACCAGGATCTGACCCGGATCGATGCCGCGCTCGAGGACGGCAGCTTCTACGCCAATCCCGAGCTGCAGGGCGCCTGCCGCGCGGCGATCGCCTCCGGCGGCACCCTGCACGTGCTCGGCCTGCTCTCCCCGGGCGGGGTGCACAGCCACGAGCGGCACGTGTTCGCGATGCTCGAGCTGGCGCGCCGGATGGGCGTGCCGCAGGTCGCGGTGCACGCCTTCCTGGACGGGCGCGACACCCCGCCGCAATCGGCCGGCCCCAGCCTCGACGCGCTGCAGGCGCTGTGCGAGCGCCTCGGCAATGCGCGCATCGCCAGCCTCGGCGGGCGCTACTACGCGATGGACCGCGACCGCCGCTGGGAGCGGGTGCAGCGCGCGTGGGACGCGATCGTCGCGGCGCGTGCCGAATACCGCGCCGCGGATGCGCGCGCCGCACTGGCCGCGGCCTATGCCCGCGGCGAGACCGACGAATTCGTCGCCCCCACCGTGCTCGAGGGCGCCCAGCCGATGCGCGACGGCGACGCGGTGGTGTTCATGAACTTCCGCGCCGACCGCGCGCGCCAGCTGACCGCGGCGTTCGTCGATCCCGCGTTCGACGGGTTCCCGGCGCAGCGTCCGGCGCTGGCGCGGTTCGTGTGCCTGACCGAGTACGACCCGCGCCTGCCGGCGGCGGTGGCGTTCCCGCCCGACGACCTGCGTCACACCTTCGGCGAGGTGGTGGCGGAGGCCGGATTGACCCAGCTGCGGATCGCCGAGACCGAGAAGTACGCGCACGTCACCTTCTTCTTCAGCGGTGGGCGCGAGGCGCCGTTCCCCGGCGAGGAACGCGTCCTCATCCCCAGCCCCAAGGTCGCCACTTACGACCTGCAGCCGCAGATGAGCTGCCCGGAGGTGACCGCGCGCCTGGTGGAGGCGATCGACGCCCGCCGCTACGACGTGATCGTGTGCAACATCGCCAATCCCGACATGGTCGGCCACACCGGCGTGCTGGCGGCGGCGATCGCCGCCGCCGAAGCGGTGGACACCGCGCTCGGCGCGGTCGCGGACGCGGTCACTCGCGCGGGTGGCGCGCTGGTGATCACCGCCGACCACGGCAACCTGGAGATGATGCGCGACCCCGCCACCGGCCAGCCGCATACCGCGCACACGGTCGGCCCGGTGCCGCTGGTCTACCTCGGCCCGCGCCCGGCGCGCCTGCGCGATGGCGGCGCCCTGCGCGACGTGGCCCCGACCCTGCTCGACCTGCTCGGCCTGCCGGTGCCGGCCGAGATGACCGGGCACAGCCTGCTGCTGCCGGCCTGATGCGGCGCGCCGGCCTGCTCGCCTGCCTGCTGCTGGCGTCGGCCGCGGCCGCGCCGGCGCAGCAGCGCGAGGAGGCCGAACAGCGCCTGCGCGAAGTGCGCGGGCAGCTGCAGTCGGTCGCGGCCGAACGGCGGCGGCTGGAGGGCCAGCGCGGCGCGGCCGGGCGCGACCTGCGCGCGGCGGATGCCGCGGTCGCCGCGGCCGAGCAGCGCCTGCGCCAGGTGCAACAGGCGCTGCAGGAGGATGCCGCGGCGCTGGCGCGGCTGCAGGCGCGGCGCGCGGCGCTGGCCGGCGATGCCGAGGCCCGGCGCGCGCAGCTGGCCGCACTGCTGCGCGCCGCCGCGCAGGCCGGGCCGGCGCCGGCGCTGCAGGCGCTGCTGGCGCAGGACCGCCTGGCCGACGCCCAGCGCCGGCTGGCCTACCAAGGCTATCTGCAGCGCGCCCAGGCCGAGCAGATCCGCCGGCTCGGCGCGGAACTGGCGGAGGTGGACGCGCTGCAGGCGCAGATCGCACAGCGGCGTGCCAGCCTGGACGCCCTGACCCAGCAGCAACAGGCGCAGCTGCAGCAGCTGCAGCAGGCGCGCCGGCAGCGCGCGCAGCTGCTGGCCGAGCTCGATGCGCAGTACCGCGACAAGGCCCGCCGCGAGCAGGCGCTCGGGCGCGACGCGCAGGCCCTGCAGGCGCTGCTGGCGCGCCTGCGCGCGGCCGCGGCGGAAGCGCAGCGCGAGGCGGCGCGGGCCAAGGCCGAGGCCGAACGGCAGGCGCGCGCGGGAATCCGTCCGCCGCCGCGGCCGACGCCCGCCGCCCCGATCGCACAGGTCGGCGGGCTGAGCTGGCCGGTGGCCGGCGGCCTGCTCGCCGGCTACGGTGGGCGCATGCCGGACGGCCGCCGCAGCGACGGCGTGCTGATCGCCGCCGGCGCCGGGACCCCGATCAAGGCGGTGGCCGACGGCACCGTGGTGTTCGCCGACTGGATGACCGGTTACGGCAACATCCTGATCATCGACCACGGCAACGGCTACATGAGCCTGTACGCCCACGCCGACGGCCTGCTCAAGCCGGCCGGCACCGCGGTGCGGCGCGGCGAGCCGGTGGCCACGGTCGGCACCTCCGGCGGCCAGGACCGCCCCGCCCTGTATTTCGAACTGCGCCGCAACGGCAGCCCGGTGGATCCGCGTCCGTGGCTGGGCCGGCCGTGAGCTGCAGGGCATCATGGGGCGGCCGGTGAGCTCCCTTCCACGCCACATTCCGAGGACGCCCGTGATGCCCCGCGCCCGCCGCCTGTTCCCGCTCCTGATGGCCTTGCTCGCCGCGCTGCCGGCCGTGGCCGCGCCGCAGGCGGCGCCGGCGCAGCAACCGCAGGCGCAACCGCAAGCCCAATCGCCATCGCCATCGCCATCGCAGGCCCCGGCCGAGGCCGACGGCGAGGCGCAGGCCAAGGTGCCGCTGGAGGAGATCCGCCGCTTCGTCACCGTGTTCAACGCGGTCAAGCAGGCCTACGTGGATCCGGTCGACGACCATGCGCTGATGCAGGCGGCGGTGCGCGGCCTGCTGTCCGACCTCGACCCGCACAGCGCCTACCTCGCGCGCCGCGACGCCGAAGAGTTCGACGACATGACCCGCGGCGGCTACGAGGGGGTGGGGCTGGAACTGCAGACCCTGCCCGACGGCAGTCTGCGGGTGGTGGCCCCGATCGACGATGGCCCGGCCGCGCGCGCCGGCCTGCGCAGCGGCGACCGCATCGTCGCGATCGACGGCAAGCCGCTGGACCCGGCGGCGAACGACACCTCCGCCCCGCTGCGCGGCAAGGCCGGCACCCGGGTCACCCTGCGCATCGTCCGCCCCGGGGTGCGCGAGCCGTTCGACGTCGCGCTGGTGCGCGACACCATCCGCACCCGCAGCGTGCGCGGGCGCCTGCTGGCACCGGGTTTCGGCTACCTCAGGATCGCCAGCTTCCAGGCCGGCACCGCCGCCGATTTCGTGCAGCAACTGGACGCCCTGCAGAAGCAGGGCCCGCTGCGCGGGCTGGTGCTCGACCTGCGCAGCAATCCCGGCGGCCTGCTGGTCGGGGCGGTGCAGGTGGCCGACGAGCTGCTCGACAAGGGCGGGATCGTCAGCACCAAGGGCCGCCTCGCCGGCGGCGACACCCGCTTCGACGCCACCCCCGGCGACCGCCTGCACGGCGCGCCGGTGGTGGTGCTGGTGGATGCCGGCACCGCCAGCGCCGCCGAGGTCCTGGCCGGCGCGCTGCGCGACAACGGCCGCGCCCGCGTGGTCGGCAGCCGCACCTTCGGCAAGGGCTCGGTGCAGACCCTGCTGCCGCTGGACAACGGCGACTCGGTCAAGCTGACTACCGCGCGCTACTACACCCCGAGCGGGCATTCGATCCAGGCAGTCGGCATCGCGCCGGACGTGGTCCTGCACGCCGACGGCCGGCGTGGCCCGGCTCCGGTCAGCGAGGCCGACCTGCCGCGCCACCTGCAGGGCGAACGGGTGCTGGAGGGCGACAATGCCGGCGAGGTGCTGCCCGGGGAGGCGCCGGTCGCGGCCGCGCTGGCCGAACTCCGGCGCATGGCCGGGGAGCCGCCGGCGCCGGCCGCCGGCACGCCCGGCGTCGCGCCAGCCAAGCCCGCACCGGCCACGTCACCCGTCAAGCCTGCGGCCAAGCCCAAGTCCGCCGTCAAGCCTTAGTAGCCGCGCTGGCGGCGCAGCCGGCGTGCGATCGCGGCGCGGGTGAAGAGCGCGAACACGATCCCGAACAAAAAACCGCCCAGGTGCGCGGCCCAGGCCACCGCGCCGAAGCGCGGCCCGCTGTAGGCGAAGATCACCTGCAGCAGCGCCCACAACCCGATCAGCAGCGAAGCCGGTACCCGCACGAACTGCAGGAACAGGCCGAGCGGCAGCACCACCCCCAGGCGCGCCTGCGGGAACAGCGCCAGGTAGGCGCCGATCACCGCCGAGACCGCGCCGCTGGCGCCGATGATCACGTTGTCCGGCGGTCCGATCGCCAGCACCGCCGCGAGATTGGCCACCGCGCCGCCGAGCAGGAACAGCAGCAGGAAGCGCAGGCCGCCCATCGTGCGTTCCGCCGGCGGCCCGAAGATCAGCAGGAACACCAGGTTGCCGAGCAGGTGCAGCCAGTCGGCGTGCAGGAACAGCGCGGTGACCAGGCGCAGCAGGCTGCCGTCGGTCAGTGCGCTGCGCCAGGCGGCCGCGCTGTCCAGCCCGCCGGCGAGCACGCCCCAGGCCTGTTCGGTGCCCAGCCGCAGCGCCGGGCTGCGGGTCGCGGTCCACAGGTAGGCCAGCCACAGCGCCGCGAACAGCAGCGGATTGGCCCACAGCACGCGGGTCCTGCGGCGGGTGGCAATGCCGACGAACATGCGCGGGATCCTGAACCCCGGCCCAGCGGCGGGCGGGACGGTTCGTTAGTAGTTGGTTAAACGACGCGCTATAGTACATACGGCGTCGTACGTCGGGGGAGGGCTGCGCAAGCAGGAGTCCCGATCCGTGCACCGCTTGGTCCGGCCGCGCCGCACGCGCGCGCGGCCACCACCCAACCAGACCCACAAGGTATCGGAGACCTTATGCGCAAGAACACCCACATCCGCGCCACCGCGCTCGCACTGGCCGTGCTCGGCTCGCTCGTGGCCGGCCAGGCCGCCGCGTCCGGCTTCCAACTGCGCGAGCAGAGCGTGAAGAACCTCGGCAAGTCCAACGCCGGCAGCATGGTGGGCAAAGACGCGGCGGTGGTCGCGCTCAACCCGGCGGCGATGACCAACCTCGACCAGAACACCTTCCAGACCGACGTGAGCGTGATCGACCTGACCGCCAAGTTCAGCGGCGGCGGCACCATCCTCGGCAACCCCTCGGCCCCGCTGACCGGCGGCAACGGCGGCGACCCGGGCAATGCGACCGCGGTGCCGAACGTGGCCGCGGTGTTCCCGCTCAAGGGCGGGCTGGAGGGGCTGACCGTCGGCTTCTCGATCGGTGCGCCGTTCGGCCTGAAGACCGAGTACGCCCCGGGCTGGGTCGGCCGCTACCGCGCCCTGACCTCAGACGTGAAGATCATCGACTTCACCTCGTCCGCGGCGCTCAACTTCGGCAGCAGCGTCTCGGTCGGCGTCGGCCTGATCTACGAGCGCGCCGAGGCCACCCTGAGCAAGGCGATCGATTTCGGCACCATCCTCTGCGCCAACTCGGGCAACCCGGCCAACTGCTTCAACCCGGCGTTCCCGTTCAAGCCGCAGATGATGGACGGCGGCTTTGAGGTCAAGGGCAGCAACAACGGCATCGGCTACCTGGTCGGCGCCCAGATCGCCCCGAGCGACCGCCTGGCGATCGGCGTCAGCTACCGCTCGGAGATCCGCCACGACCTCAAGGGCAACCTGGACTTCAGCAACGTGCCGTCCCTGCTGGCCACCGACCCGCGCTTCCAGGACGGTCCGGGCGGCGCGATGCTGACCACCCCGGCGATCACCACCGTCAGCGCCAAGTACGGGTTCAGCGACCACTTCCGGGTGCTGGCCGACTACCAGCGCACCGGCTGGAGCTCGCTGCGCGACGTGACCATCAAGCGCAGCAACGGCACCCTGGTCGGCCAGGAGGCCTTCAACTGGAAGGACACCAGCTTCTGGTCGATCGGCGCCGAGTACGACCTCGGCGAGCTGACCCTGCGCGGCGGCTTCGGGCGCGACCAGACCCCGACCAACAACGCCACCCGCACCCCGCGCCTGCCCGACAACACCCGCCGGCTGTATTCGGTGGGCGCGACCTGGAACGCCACCCCGAGCCTGAGCTTCGATGCCGCCTACCAGCGCATCCAGATCGACTCGCCCAGCATCAACCTCGGCCTGCATCCGCCGAGCGACCTGTCCACCCTGAGCGGCACCTTCAGCGGCCATGCCAACCTGTTCGGCGTGGCCATGCAGTACCGCTTCTGAGCCTGCTGAGGCTGCTGCACGAAAAAGCCCCGCTCCGGCGGGGCTTTTTCTTGGCCGCACACCGCGGCGGCGCGCGCCGCAGGGGCGCGCCCGTCCGCAGGCCGCTCAGTCGCCGAGGGTCAGCAGCGAGGCATTGCCGCCGGCGGCGGTGGTGTTGATGGTCACCGTCTTCTCGGTGGCGAAGCGCGGCAGGTAGTGCGGGCCGCCAGCCTTCGGGCCGGTGCCGGACAGGCCCTGGCCGCCGAACGGCTGCACCCCGACCACCGCGCCGATCTGGTTGCGGTTGACGTAGATGTTGCCGACCTTGGCGCGCGCGACGATGCGCTCCACGGTGGCGTCGATCCGCGAGTGGATGCCGAGGGTCAGGCCGTAGCCGGTGGCATTGATGGCATCCACCACCGCGTCCAGCTCCTCCGCCTTCCAGCGCACCACGTGCAGGGCGGGGCCGAATTTCTCGCGGTCGAGCTGGGCGATCGAGCGCAGCTCCCACGCGGTCGGCGGGAAGAAGGTGCCGTGCTCGGTCGCCGGCGGCAGCGGCGTGCGCGCGATCAGGCGCGCCTCGCGGTCCATGCGTCCGGCATGCGCGGCCAGCACCTGGCAGGCATCGGCGTCGATCACCGGGCCGACGTCGGTGGAGAGCAATGCCGGGTCGCCGACCTTGAGCTCGGCCATCGCGCCGGCGAGCATGGCGATCACCTTGTCGGCGATGTCCTCCTGCACCAGCAGCAGGCGCGCCGCGGAGCAGCGCTGCCCGGCCGAGGTGAAGGCCGAGGACAGCGCGTCCTTGACCACCTGCTCCGGCAGCGCCGAGCTGTCCGCGATCATCGCGTTCTGGCCGCCGGTCTCGGCGATCAGCACCGGGATCGGGCCGGATTCGCGCAGCGCCAGCGCGCGGTTGATCAGGCGCGCGGTGTCGGTGCCGCCGGTGAAGGCCACCCCGGCCACGCGCGGATCGCGGGTCAGCGCCGCGCCGACGGTGGCGCCGTCGCCAGGCACCAGCTGCAGCACCTCGCGCGGCACGCCGGCCTCGTGCAGCAGCAGGACCATGGCATGCGCGATCAGGTTGGTCTGCTCGGCCGGCTTGGCGATCACGCTGTTGCCGGCCACCAGCGCGGCCGCGACCTGGCCGGTGAAGATCGCCAGCGGGAAGTTCCACGGGCTGATGCAGACGAACACGCCGCGCCCGGCCAGCTGCAACCGGTTGGATTCGCCGGTCGGGCCGGGCAGGGGGATCGGCGCGAAATGCTCGCGCGCCTGCAGCGCGTAGTAGCGCAGGAAATCCACCGCCTCGCGCACCTCGGCCACGCTGTCGGCCAGGGTCTTGCCGGCCTCCTTGACGCACATCGCCATGAACTGCGGCATGCGCGCCTCCAGCAGGGTCGCGGCGTGCTCCAGCAGGGCCGCGCGCGATGCGGCCGGCAGCGCGTCCCACGACGGCTGCGCGGCGACCGCGTTGGCCAGCGCGCGCTCGACGGTGGCGGCGTCCGCCGGCTGCCAGTGGCCGACCACCTCGCGGCGGTCGGCCGGGTTGGCGACCGCCTGCGCCGGTGCGTTCGGCGTCGCGCCCGGCACCAGCGGGGCGGCCCGCCAGCTGCCGGCGCCGGCCGCGTTCATGGCGTCGGCGAGCGTGCGCAGGGTGTCGTCGTTGGCGAGGTTCAGGCCCATGGAGTTCTCTCGCGGCTGGCCCTGGCTGCGGTAGAGGTCCACCGGCAGCGGGATGCGGGGATGGGGGATCGAGGCGAACGCGGCGACCTGCTCGACCGGGTCGCGGACCAGGTCCGCGACCGCGATGGCGGGATCGGTGATGCGGTTGACGAAGCTGGAGTTGGCGCCGTTCTCCAGCAGGCGGCGCACCAGGTACGGCAGCAGGTCCTCGTGGCTGCCGACCGGCGCGTACACCCGGCACGGCACGTCGAGGCGGTCGGCGGGGATGACCTCGGCGTACAGGTCGTCGCCCATGCCGTGCAGCTTCTGGAACTCGAAGTCGCGCCGCCCGCGCTGCACCCGCGCCAGGTGGTGCACGGCGGCGATGGTGTGCGCATTGTGGGTGGCGAACATCGGGTACAGCGCCTCGCCGGCGTCGAGCAGGCGGCGCGCGCAGGCGAGGTAGCTGACGTCGGTGTTCGGCTTGCGGGTGAACAGCGGGTAGCCCGGCTGGCCCTCGACCTGGGCGCGCTTGATCTCGGCATCCCAGTACGCGCCCTTGACCAGCCGCACCGGGATGCGGCGGCCGAGGCGGCGGGCGAGGTCGGCGAGGAAGTCGATCACCGCCGGCGCGCGCTTCTGGTAGGCCTGTACCGCCAGGCCATAGCCGTGCCAGCCGGCCAGCGACGGGTCGGCGAGGTTGGCGGCGATCAGGTCCAGCGACAGCTCCAGGCGATCGGTCTCCTCCGCGTCCACGGTGAAGCCGATGCCGTAGGACCTGGCCAGCTGCGCCAGCTCCAGCACCCGCGGCGCCAGCTCGGCCAGCACCCGCGCGCGCTTGGCGTGCTCGTAGCGCGGGTGCAGCGCGGACAGCTTGACCGAGATGCTGGGCGCGGCGAACACCGCCTCCGCGGCCTGCGCGCGCTGCGGCGCGTGGTCGCGTCCGATCGCGTGGATCGCCTGGCGGTAGGCCTCGAGGTAGCGCAGGGCGTCGCGCTCGGTGAGCGCGCCCTCGCCGAGCATGTCGAACGAATAGCGGAACTGCGCGCCCTCGCCCTTGCGGCTGCGCGCCAGCGCCTCGCCGATGCTGCGGCCGAGCACGAACTGGTGGCCCATGATCTTCATCGCCTGGCGCACCGCCAGCCGGACCACCGGCTCGCCGGCGCGCGCGAGCAGGCGCTGGAACGCCCCGTGCACGTCGCGGCGGGTGTCGTCGGCCAGGTCGACCAGCTTGCCGGTCAGCAGCAGGCCCCAGGTGGAGGCGTTGACCAGCAGCGAGTCGGACTGGCCGAGGTGGCGGCGGAAGTCGGCATCGCCGAGCTTGTCGCGGATCAGCGCGTCGGCGGTGGCCTGGTCGGGGATGCGCAGCAGCGCCTCGGCCACGCACATCAGCAGCACGCCCTCCTCGCTGCCGAGGTCGTACTGGCGCATGAAGGCCTCGACCACGCCCTGCTGGCGGGCGCGCGCGCGCACGCGCTCGACCAGGTCGGCGGCGGTGGCCTGCACCGCGGCCTGGTCGGCGGCGGGCAGGCGCGCCTGCGCCAGCAGCTCGCGCACGTGGGCGGCCTCGTCGCGGATCCAGCCGGCGGTGATCGCCGCACGCAGCGGCGACGGGGGCGGCGGCAGCTCGGGTGCCAGGATCGCGCCGGGGGCCGCCGGCGCCGCGGGGGTGGGGGAGGCTGGGCTGTGCATCGCGCCCGTCGGTTGCAGGTGGAACCGACATTGTAGGCGGGCGCCGCGGCGGCGGCACCGGGCCGGTTGCTGGCGCAAGCCCCCCCCGGTACCATCACGAGGCAGTAACAGGGTTGATCCGGCGCAAAGCGCGCGCCCGGATCGGTGTATCCGGGCACGAGCAGCGGGGACGCAAGGTGATGACGGCAGGGCGTATCGGACGGTGGGCAGCGGCGCTGGCGCTGGCGGTCCCGGCGTGGGCATGGGCGCAGGCGGCCGACCCCAAGCCGTGGCAGCTCAACATGGGCCGCGGCGTGACCCCGACCGCGCACGCCGCCTACGACGCCCACATGATCGTGTTCTGGGTGTGCGTGGCGATCGGCGTGATCGTGTTCGGCGCCATGGGCTATGCGATGTTCAAGTTCCGCAAGTCCAAGGGCGCGGTGCCGGACACCGGCTTCACCCACAGCACCAAGCTGGAGGTGATCTGGACCGCGGTCCCGGTCATCATCCTGGTGGCGCTGGCGTTCCCGGCCACCCACGGCCTGATGCGGATGTACGACACCCGCGACGCCGAGATGACGGTGAAGATCACCGGCTACCAGTGGATGTGGGAATACGAGTACCTCGGCGAGAACGTCGGCTTCACCAGCCGGCTGGCGCGCAAGAGCGACGAGATCCGCCAGAGCGGCGAGGTGCCGACCCTCGCCAGCGACCCGCACTACCTGCTCGACGTCGACCATCCGCTGGTGCTGCCGGTCGGCACCAAGGTGCGCTTCGTGCTGACCGCCGACGACGTCATCCACGCCTGGTGGGTGCCGGCGCTGGGCTGGAAGCAGGACGCCATCCCCGGGATCGTCAACGAGGCCTGGGCCGAGATCGACACCCCCGGCATCTACCGCGGCCAGTGCGCCGAGCTGTGCGGCAAGGACCACGGCTTCATGCCGATCGTGGTCAAGGCCGTGAGCAAGGACGAGTTCCGCAGCTGGCTGGCGGCGCAGAAGGCCAAGGCCGCGCCCGCTCCGGACGCCGCGCCCGCGGGCGACACCGCCCCCGCCGCGGAGGCCGCGCCGGCCGCCGCATCCCGCGAGACCGGCAAGGCGACCCGCGTCGCCGCCGCCGGCTGATCCACCTCCTCCCACCGAGGCACGCCCATGTCCGCCACCCATCCGACCGCCGTCGAGCACCACGAGCACCACGGCCACCACGCGCAGGGCTTCGTCGAGCGCTGGTTCTTCTCCACGAACCACAAGGACATCGGCACGCTCTACCTGGTGTTCAGCTTCATCATGTTCATCATCGGCGCCGGCATGAGCGTGGTGATCCGCGCCGAGCTGGCGGAGCCCGGGCTGCAGTTCGTCAAGCCCGAGTTCTTCAACCAGATGACCACCGTGCATGCACTGGTGATGATCTTCGGCGGGGTGATGCCGGCCTTCGTCGGCCTGGCCAACTGGATGATCCCGCTACAGATCGGCGCGCCGGACATGGCGATGCCGCGCATGAACAACCTGTCGTTCTGGATCATGCCGTTCGCCTTCACCCTGCTGCTGATGACGCTGTTCCTGCCGGGCGGCGCGCCGGCCGGTGGCTGGACCATGTACCCGCCGCTGTTTCTGCAGGGCGGCCTCAACGTGGCGTTCACCGTGTTCGCCATCCACCTGATGGGCATCAGCTCGATCATGGGCGCGATCAACATCATCGCGACCGTGCTCAACATGCGCGCCCCGGGCGTGGACCTGCTGAAGATGCCGATCTTCGCCTGGACCTGGTTGATCACCGCGTTCCTGCTGATCGCGGTGATGCCGGTGCTGGCCGGCGGCGTGACCATGCTGCTGACCGACAAGTTCTTCGGCACCAGCTTCTTCAACGCGGCCGGCGGCGGCGACCCGGTGATGTACCAGCACATCTTCTGGTTCTTCGGGCACCCCGAGGTCTACATCATGATCCTGCCGGCGTTCGGCGTGATCAGCGAGATCATACCGACCTTCAGCCGCAAGCCGCTGTTCGGCTACCAGGCGATGGTGTACGCGACCGCCTCGATCGCGTTCCTGTCGTTCATCGTGTGGGCGCACCACATGTTCACGGTCGGCATGCCGCTCGGCGGCGAGATCTACTTCATGTTCGCGACCATGCTGATCGCGATCCCGACCGGGGTGAAGGTGTTCAACTGGGTCACCACCATGTGGCGCGGCGCGATCAGCTTCGAGGCCCCGATGCTGTGGGCGATCGCGTTCGTGATCCTGTTCACCATCGGCGGCTTCTCCGGCCTGATGCTGGCGATCGCCCCGGCCGACTTCCAGTACCACGACACCTACTTCGTGGTCGCCCACTTCCACTACGTGCTGGTCACCGGCGCGCTGTTCGCGATCATCGCCGGCGTGTACTACTGGTGGCCGAAGTGGACCGGGCGGATGTACAACGAGACTCTGGCCAAGGTCCACTTCTGGTGGAGCGTGGTGTTCGTGAACGTGCTGTTCTTCCCGCAGCACTTCCTGGGCTTGGCCGGCATGCCGCGCCGCATCCCGGACTACAACGTGGTGTTCGCGGACTGGAACCTGGTCAGTTCGATCGGCGCGTTCGGCATGTTCCTGACCCCGTTCATGATGGCCTTCATCCTGTGGCACTCGCTCAAGTATGGCGAGAAGGCCAAGGCCCGCGCCTGGGAAGGCGCGCGCGGGCTGGAGTGGACGCTGCCCTCGCCGGCGCCCTACCACAGCTTCGAGAAGCCGCCGGTCGTCCACGACGCCGACCTGGCGCACGGCGACCTGGTGCACTGACGGACGCGGTGGCGTGACGGCGATGGCGCGCGAACTGCCCGATCCGGAACTGCAGGCCCGCCGCGCGCGCGCGCGGCGGACGGTCTGGGGGCTGGTCGGGCTGGTGGTGGCGATCTACGCCGGGGTCCTGCTCGCCTGGGGGCTGCGCGCATGAGCACGGCCACGCCCGCCCCGAACCCGGCCACCCGCGGCGTGCTCAAGCTGGTCGGGGTGGCGCTGGCGGCGTTCGTGTTCGCGTTCTCGCTGGTGCCGCTGTACCGGCTGGCCTGCGAGAAGGTGTTCGGGATCCGCCTCGAGCAAGGGCCGGTGGCCGCCGCATCGGCGGCGGCCGCGCCGCAGGCACGCTGGGTCACGGTCCAGTTCGATGGCGGGGTCAACTCCAAGCTGCCCTGGCAGTTCGCCCCGGAGCAGAAGTCGATGCGGGTGCAGGTCGGCCGCCAGTACCAGGCGCTGTACTACGCGCGCAACACCAGCGACCGCGCGATCGTCGGCAACGCGGTGCCCTCGGTCGCGCCGGCGCGCGCGTCCGGCTACTTCAGCAAGACCGAGTGCTTCTGCTTCACCGAGCAGGTGCTCGGCCCGGGCGAGAGCCGCGACCTGCCGGTGCGCTTCATCGTCGACCCGGGCCTGCCGCCCGAGGTCAAGACCCTGACCCTGTCCTACACCTTCTTCAAGAACGACGCCAGCACCGCGGCGCTGCAGGCGCAGCACCGCGGCGTCGGCAGCCGCGCGGCCCCGTAGCCGCCACGCCCCGTCCACGCCAACGACGCCACACCGCCGGAAACCCGCCATGGCCCACGCCCAGCATCCCGATCCGAACATCTACTACGTGCCGCCTTCCAGCAAGTGGCCGGTCATCGCCTCGCTCGCGATGTTCGTGACCATGCTCGGGGTCGCGTCCTGGATCAACGAGATCGCCTGGGGCAAGCCGGTGTTCTTCATCGGCCTGGCCGGGGTGCTGGCGGTGCTCTACAAGTGGTTCGGCGACGTCATCCGCGAGTCGCTGGCGGGCTTCTACAACCGCCAGGTGGACGTCTCGTTCCGGATGGGGATGGTGTGGTTCATCTTCTCCGAGGTGATGTTCTTCGCCGCCTTCTTCGGCGCGCTGTTCTTCGTACGCCAGTTCGCGCTGCCGTGGCTCAACGGCGAGGGTGACGGCGTCGCCACCCACGCCCTGCTGTGGCCGAACTTCGCCGCCGGCTGGCCGACCAACGGCCCGGCCGACATCGGCGGCGCGTTCCAGACCGTGCCGGCCTGGGGCTTGCCGCTGCTCAACACCCTGATCCTGTTGTCCTCGGGCGTGACCATCACCATCGCCCACCATGCGCTCAAGGCCGGCAAGCGCGGCGTGCTGCTCACCTTCCTCGGGCTGACCATCGCGCTGGGCGCGCTGTTCCTGTACTTCCAGGGCACCGAGTACATCCACGCCTACCGCGAGCTCAACCTGACCCTGGGCTCGGGCATCTACGGCTCGACCTTCTTCATGCTGACCGGCTTCCACGGCGCGCACGTCACCCTCGGCACGCTGATGCTGATCGTGATCTGGCTGCGCTGCTGGTTCGGCCACTTCAGCAAGGACCACCACTTCGGGTTCGAGGCGGTGGCCTGGTACTGGCACTTCGTGGACGTGGTCTGGCTGGGCCTGTTCCTGTTCGTGTACGTGCTCTGAGCCGGCGCGCGCCGGCCAAGGCCGCCACGGAGGCCGGCGCTGCCGGCCTCCGGCGTTCGCGGGGTCAGCCGCCGACGCCGTGCGGGACGATCCAACCCCGCCAGATCGCGATGATGACGAACAGGATCAGCGCGACCGACAGCACGATGCGGCGGGTCAGCGAGTTCACGGTGCGCCGGGTGGTGCCCTTGTCCACCAGCATGTAGTACAGCCCCGCGCCCAGGTTCCAGACGATGAGCAGCAGCACACCGACGATCAGCAGGGTCTTGAGCGACTGGTTCACGGGGCCCTCCGCGGCGGTGCTGCCGGTGTCGCCGGCATTATGGCAGCGGGGCGCGCGGTGAAGCGGGCCGGAGTGCTGCTGGGTTGGCTGCTGGCCTTGGCGGCGATCGCGCTGTTCGCCGCGCTCGGGCGCTGGCAGCTGGCGCGCATGCACCAGAAGCAGGCGATGCTGGCGGCCGCGCGGCAGGTGCTGGACGCGCGCCGGGCGCAGCCGCTGCTGCTGGCCTCCGACCCGGCGCGGGCACAGGCCTACGACTGGGCCGCCGGCCGCGGCCGCATGGCCAACCTCACGGTGTGGCTGGACAACCAGCAGCACGACGGCCAGGCGGGGGTGCGGATGTACTGCATCCTCTATCCCGAGCCGGGCGTACAGCCGCTGGTGGTCGATGCCGGGTGGTGGCCGCTGGACGGCGAGCGCGACCTGCCGACGTTCGGCTGCCCGGCCGGCGAGATGGAGGTGCGCGGGCTGCTGGCGCCGCCGCCGGCGATCGGGCTGGCCCCCGGCGCCGCGGTCGCCGCGGCCGGGCGCGGGCGCTGGCTGGCGGCGCGCGCCGACCTCGGCGCGCTGTCGGCGGCCCTTGGCCTGCGCCCCGGACTGGCGCCGCGGGTGCTGCGGCTGGATCCCGCACGCGCCGCGGGCGACGCCGGGGTGATGCTGGCGCCGGGCCGACGTGATCTGGAGATCCTGGCCAACACCCTGCCGCCCGAACGCCACCTCGGCTATGCCGTGCAGTGGTTCGGGCTGGCGCTGGCGACCCTGGTGATCGCGCTGGCGATGACCTGGCGCCGTTTCCGCAGACGCACACCGGCATGAGCACGCACGCAACGCCCCCCGATCCGCGCGATCCCGCCCGTCGCCGCCGCAACCGCGGCCTGCTGCTGGTGCTGCTGCTGGCCTTCTTCGGCGCGCTGCTCTTGGCCGGCGCGCTGCGCTTTTCGGGCTGGCGCCCGGAGGGCAGCAAGAACCGCGGCGAATTGCTGGCGCCGTACCCGGACATGCGCGCGCTGGTGCCGCAGCTGGCGGACGGCCGCCCCTACCGCTGGAAGGACAGCCCGCGCACCTGGCGGATCGTGGTCATGCCGGGCGACTGCGGCGGCGCGGCGCGCGCCGGGTGCGTGCGCCTGCTGGGCGACCTCGACAAGGTCTGGCAGCTGATGGGCAAGGACGCCGACCGCGTGCATCTGCTGTGGGTCGGTTCCCCGCCGGCCGGGGTGGCGCTGCCGCCCGAGGTGCGCGTGCTGCGCCCGGATCCGGGGCTGCGCGCGGGGCTGCCGCCGCCGCCGGGCGCGCCCGCCGCCGGCGCGCCGGTCTGGGTGGTGGATCCGCACGGCTTCACCGTGTTGCGCTACCGGCCCGGCTTCGCCCCCGGCGACCTGCGCGCCGACCTCGCCCGCCTGTTGAAGATCAATTGAGCCTGCGATGAACGCCACTGCCTCCTCCCCGCTGCTGTCCCCGCGTCCGCTCGCACCGGCCCTGTACCGGCACTTCCACCGCATCGCCTGGCTGGCGGTCGCGCTGGCCGCCTGCGTGATCGTGTTCGGTGCGTTCGTGCGCCTGTCCAATGCCGGCCTGAGCTGCCCGGACTGGCCGACCTGCTACGGCCGCGCGACCTGGCCGACCCATGCCGACCAGGTGGTGGACCATGCCGCCACCGCGATCCGCCCGGTGATCCCGGAGCGCGCCTGGCGCGAGCAGGTGCACCGCATGATCGCCGGCCTGCTCGGGCTGCTGGTGTTCAGCCTGGCCCTGCTGGCCACCCGCCGCCGCCCGCACGGCTGGCTGCAGATCGTGGGCGCGGCGCTGCTGGTCGCGGTGGCGATCCCGCTGTACATGCGCGGCGCGCACGTGGCCGCCTCGGTACTGGCGGTGCTCGGCGAGCTGCTGCTGCTGGCGGGCGTGCTGCGCTGGTCGGACGTGGACCTGGCGCGCACCAGCACCCTGGCGCTGGCGGTGATCATCTTCCAGGCCCTGCTCGGGATGTGGACGGTGACCTGGCTGCTCAAGCCGATCGTGGTCATGGGCCACCTGCTGGGCGGGCTGACCACCTTCTCGCTGCTGACCTGGATCGCCTGGCGCGCGACCGCGATGCCGATCCACAGCGGCGAGGCGATCCGCCTGCGGCGCTGGCTGCTGCTCGGCCTGGTGCTGCTGGCGGCGCAGATCGCGCTCGGCGGCTGGACCAGCGCCAACTACGCCGCGCTCGCCTGCGGCACCGACTTCCCCAAGTGCGCGGGCGCGTGGTGGCCGGCGCACGATTTCCGCGAGGGCTTCGTGCTCTGGCGCGGGATCGGGGTGGACTACGAGGGCGGGATCCTCGACAACCCGGCGCGGATCGCGATCCAGCTCGCGCACCGGCTGCTGGCGGTGGTCGCCGCCGGTTACCTGCTGTGGCTGGCGGCGATGCTGCTGCGCCGGCCCGGGCTGCGCGGCTGGGGCGGCGCGCTCGGCCTGCTGGTGCTGCTGCAGTTCGCGCTCGGGGTGGCCAACGTGATGCTGTCGCTGCCGCTGCCGGTCGCGGTCGCCCACAACGCCGGGGCCACCGCCCTGCTGTTCGTGCTGGTCAGCCTGCTGGCCCGCGTGCGCGCGCCCGCGGCATGAGCCAGCCGCGGCCACGCTGGGGCGATTACTGGGCGCTGACCAAGCCCCGGGTGGTGGCGCTGATCGTGTTCACCGCGGTGATCGGCATGCTGCTGGCGCTGCAGCCGGGCCAGCCGTGGCCGTGGCCGCGGCTGCTGGCCGGCACCGCCGGGATCTGGCTGGCGGCCGCCAGCGCGGCCGCGATCAACCACCTCTTGGACGCGCGCATCGATGAGGTGATGGCGCGCACCGCCGCGCGCCCGTTGCCGACCGGCGCGCTGCGCCCGCCGCAGGTGCTGGCGTTCGCGCTGGCACTGGCGGTGCTGGCGATGGCGGTGCTGCTGCTGTGGGTGAACGCGATCACCGCGGTGCTGACCTTCGCCTCGCTGATCGGCTACGCGGTCGTCTACACCGCTTGGCTCAAGCGCGCCACCCCGCAGAACATCGTGATCGGCGGGATCGCCGGGGCCGCGCCGCCGCTGCTCGGCTGGGCCGCGGTGACCGGGATGCAGGGCGCGTGGGACTGGGCGCACGCGCTGCTGCTGGTGCTGATCGTGTTCGTGTGGACGCCGCCGCACTTCTGGGCGCTGGCGATCTTCCGCCGCGCCGACTACGCGCGCGCGCTGGTGCCGATGCTGCCGGTCACCCACGGCGTGCACTACACCCGCTGGCAGATCCTGCTGTACACGGTGCTGCTGGCGGTGGCCTCGGTGCTGCCGTGGGTGGCGCACATGAGCGGGCTGTTCTACCTGTTCGGCGCGCTGGTGCTGGACGCTGTCTTCCTGTGGTACGCCTGGCGCCTGCTGGATCCGCCGGACGAATGGTTCGCGATGCGGGTGTTCCGCTATTCGATCACCTACCTGATGGCGCTGTTCGGCCTGCTGCTGCTCGACCACTGGCTGCTGCCCTACCTGCAGCCGCAGGGCTGGCTGGACTGGGCGCGGATCGGCTGAGTGCGGCGATGCCGGGGCTGCTGCCCGCCGCGCCGGTCGCCCTCGGGCCCGAGGCCTGGTGGCTGCCCGGGTTCGCGCTGGGGCGCGCGCCGGCGCTGCTGGACGCGATCGCCGGCGTGCTCGCGCAGGCCCCGCTGCGGCAGATGCAGACCCCGGGCGGGCGCCGGATCGGGGTCGCGATGAGCAACTGCGGCGCGCTCGGCTGGACCAGCAGTCGCGAGGGCTACCGCTACACCGCCTGCGATCCGCTCAGCGGCAAACCGTGGCCGCCGCTGCCCGCGCTGCTGCGGGCGCTGGCCGCGGACGCCGCGGCCGCCGCCGGCTTGCCCGATCCGGCCCCGGATGCCTGCCTGATCAACCGCTACCTGCCCGGGGTCGGCATGGGCCTGCACCAGGACCGCGACGAGCGCGACCTGCGCGCGGCGATCGTGTCGGTCTCGCTCGGCCTGCCGGCGGTGTTCCTGTGGGGCGGGCTGCGCCGCCGCGACCCGGTGCAGGCAGTGCCGCTGGCGCATGGCGACGTGGTGGTGTGGGGCGGCGTCGACCGCCTGCGCTTCCACGGCGTGCGCCGGCTGGCGCGCGCGGCGCAGGCGCGGTGGCCCTGCCGCTGGAACCTGACCCTGCGCCGCGCTGGCTGAGCGCGCCGGGCGTGCCAAAGCGGGAGGCGCGCCGGCCCGCGCCGGCCTACAGTGGCGGCATGCCTGCCGCCGATGCCGCCCGCGCCATGCGCGCCGATGCCGCGACCGCCGATGCCGCACCCGATCCCGAGGCGGCCGCGATCGCCGCGGTCTGCCGTGCGCTGGAGGCCGGCGACGGCCTGCCGCCGCCGCTGGCGCGGCTGGCGGCGCTGGCGGGGATGCCGCCGGCGCGCCTGCGGCGCTGCTTCCGCGCCGCCACCGGGCTGACCCCGCATGCCTATGCGCAGGCGCACCGGGCCGCGCGCGCCCGCGCCCTGCTCGCGGCCGGCCGCGCGGTCACCGAGGCCGCGTACGCCGCCGGCTTCGGTGCCGCCAGCCGCTTCTACGCGCAGGCGGCGGACATGCTCGGGATGGCGCCGGGCCAGTACCGCCGCGGCGGCGTCGGCCAGCGCATCGCGTTCGCGCTGGCCCAGTGCAGCCTGGGCGCGCTGCTGGTCGCGCGCAGCGCGCGCGGGCTATGCGCGATCGCGCTGGGCGAGGATCCGGAAGCGCTGCTGCGCGCGCTGCAGGACCGCTTCCCGCGCGCCGAACTGGTCGGCGGCGATTCCGGCTTCGAGCAGTGGGTGGCGCAGGTGGTGGCGCTGGTGGAGACGCCGCGGCGCGGGCTCGCGCTGCCGCTGGACGTGCAGGGCACCGCGTTCCAGCAGCGGGTGTGGCGCGCGCTGCAGGCGATCCCGCCCGGGCGCACCGCGAGCTACGCCGAGATCGCGCGCGCGCTCGGGCAGCCGCGCGCGGTGCGCGCGGTGGCGCGTGCCTGCGCTGCCAATCCGCTGGCGGTCGCCATCCCCTGCCACCGGGTGGTGCGCAGCGACGGCGCGCCGTCCGGCTACCGCTGGGGGCTGGCGCGCAAGCAGGCGCTGCTGGCGCGCGAGCGCGAGGACGCCGACTGACGGCCAGGTCTCAGGCCGCGGAGATGTCGCCGCCGGCGGCGCGCGCCAGGCGATCGTTGACGTCGCGCCAGTCCTCGTCCTGCGGCGGCTGCTGCAGCCAGATCGCGTCCGCGCCGCTGGCGTCCAGCGCGTGCAGGGTGGCGTACAGGGCGCGCGCATAGCCCGGCTTGTCGCCCGGCATCCGCACCGCCTGCACCACCACGGGCGGCAGCCGCGCCGGGTCGAGGTCCAGGTGCGCCAGCGCGATCCGCGCCTCCGGCGCGAGCGCGGCCAGGCGCCGCTCCAGCTCGGCGCGGGGCAGCACCCGCAGCGGCGTGCGCGGGCGGTAGTGCACGGCCTGGTTGCCGGAGACCGCCACCGCGTGCGCCCGTGGGAACGCGACCGGCGTGCCGAGCACCGCCTCCAGCGCGGCGCGGGTGATCGGCCCGGCGCGCACGATCCGCGGCGCGTCGGCGGTGAGGTCGACGATGGTCGATTCCAGCCCGACGCTGCACGGGCCGCCGTCCAGGACGGCGTCGATGCGCCCGTCCAGCCCGGCCAGCACCTGCGCCGCGGTGGTCGGGCTCAGGCGCTGGTAGGGATTGGCCGAAGGCGCCGCCAGCCCGCCGTCCAGCCGCTGTAGGACCTCGCGCAGCACCGGGTGCGCCGGCACCCGCAGGCCGAGGCTGGGGCGGCCGCCGGCGGCGTCCGCGGCCACCTCCGGGCGGCGCGGCAGCAGCAGGGTCAGCGGTCCCGGCCAGAACGCCTCGGCCAGCCGCCACGCCGCGGCCGGCACGTGCGATGCCCACTGCGGCAGCGCCGCGGCCTCGGCCAGATGCACGATCAGCGGATGGTCGGGCGGGCGGCCCTTGGCGGCGAAGATCGCGCGCACCGCCGCCGGCTGGCGCGCGTCCGCGGCCAGCCCGTACACGGTCTCGGTCGGCACCGCCACCAGGCGGCCGGCGCGCAGCAGGTCCACCGCCGCGTCGAGGTCGGTCGGACGCGCGGCGTCCAGCAGGCGGGTGGCCAGCGCGGTCATGGTGCCTGCACCCGCGCCTGCAGCAGCTCGCGCAGCTCGGCCTTCTCGGCGTCGTCCAGCGTGGCCAGGCGCGCCTGCAGCGCAGCGATCCGCTGCTGCCGCAGCTGGCGTTCGAGCTGCGCGACCGCGTCCGCGAATTCGGCCTGCAGCGCCGCCGGTTCGCCCGGCAGCTCCAGCAGCGCCAGCTTGTGCAGCGCGGCGGCTTCCTCGCGTTCGGCGAAGTGCTCCAGCAGCGCGCCGGTGGTGATGTCCGGGCGGGCCCGCACCAGCTGCACCAGCTCCGCCAGCAGCGCGACGCCGGGCTGTTCCAGCGCGGCGAAGCGGTCCTCGCCCGGCAGCGCGAGGGCCACCGCCGGCTGCTGCACCAGCAGGGTGATCGCGTGGCGCACCAGGCTGGGCTTGTGCGCCGGCTGGCCGCGCATCGGCGCGCTGGCGCGCGGGGGGGGCGCATGCGGCTGCGCGGCGCCGGCGCGCGCGCCGACGCCGGTCAGCTCGGTCAGGCGCTGGCGCATCAGGTCGCCGAACGCGCCGTCCGGGATCTGCGCCAGCAGCGGCTTGCAGCGCTCGGCCAGGCGCGCCTTGCCGTCCAGGCTGGCCAGGTTCACGTCGGCGGAGAGCGAGGCGAAGAAGAATTCCGACAGCGGCGTGGCCTCGCGCAGGCGCGCGTCGAAGCCGGCCACGCCCTCCTGGCGCACCAGCGTGTCCGGGTCCTCGCCCTCGGGCAGGAACAGGAAGAACGCCTGCCGCCCGTCCTTCATCCGCGGCAGCACCGACTCCAGCGCCTTCCACGCCGCGGCGCGCCCGGCGCGGTCGCCGTCGAAGCAGAACACCACGTCCGGCGCGTTGCGGAACAAGAGTTCGGCATGGTCCGGGGTGGTGGCGGTGCCGAGCGTGGCCACCGCCTGCGACACCCCGTACTGCGCCAGCGCGACCACGTCCATGTAGCCCTCGACCACCACCAGCCGTTCCAGTTTCGGGTTGGCCTGCCTGGCCTGCCACAGCCCGTACAGCTCGCGGCCCTTGTGGAACAGGGCGGTCTCCGGCGAGTTGAGGTACTTGGGCGAGTCCTCGGGGTCGATCACCCGCCCGCCGAACGCGATCACCCGCCCGCGGCGGTCATGGATCGGGAACATCAGGCGGTCGCGGAACTTGTCGTACACGTGCCCGCGGTCGTTCTTGGACAGCAGCCCGGCGCGCTCCAGCAGCGCCAGCCGGCGCGGGTCGCCGCCGAGCGCGTCGCGCAGCGCGGAAAAGCCGTCCGGCGCGTAGCCGATCGCGTAGCGCGCGGCGATCTCCGGCGCGATCGCGCGCTTCTTCACGTAGGCGGCCGCCTTGTCGCTGCGCGCCAGCTGCGCGCGGAAGAACTCGGCCGCCGCGGCCAGCACCGCGTACAGGTCCTGCACGTCGGGGTTGGCATTACGCTGGCGGGTGTCGCGCGGCACCTCCATGCCGGCGCGCCTGGCCAGCTCCTCGACCGCGTCGAGGAACTCCAGGCGGTCGTACTGCATCAGGAAGCTGATCGCGGTGCCGTGCGCGCCGCAGCCGAAGCAATGGTAGAACTGCTTGGCCGGCGAGACCGTGAAGCTGGCCGTGCGCTCGTCGTGGAACGGGCAGCGCGCGGCGTACTCCTTGCCCTGGCGCTTGAGCGGGACGCGGCTGCCGACCACCTCGACGATGTCGGTGCGCGCCAGCAACTCGTCGATGAAGGCGTCGGGGAGGCGGGCCATCCGGCTAGTGTAGGGCGGCCGCGCGGGCGCCGCCGGCTAGAGTTCGTCGCGCGCCGCCAGCGCGCGCAGGGCCGCGCCCTCCAGCCGCTGCACGGTCCACGCGTCCATGCCGGTGGCGCCCAGCCGGCGGTAGAAATCGATCGCCGGCCGGTTCCAGTCCAGCACGCTCCATTCGAAGCGGCCGCAGTCGCGCTGCAGCGCGATCCGCGCCAGCGCGGCCATCAAATGCCGGCCCAGCCCGGCGCCGCGGAAGGCCGGGCGCACGAACAGGTCCTCGAGGTACAGCCCGCGCTTGCCGAGGAAGGTGCTGAAGGTGTGGAAGAACAGGGCGAAGCCGGCCGGCGTGCCGTCCACCTCGCCGATCAGCACCTCGGCCGCGGGGTGCGCACCGAACAGCTGCGCGCGCAGGTCGGCCTCGGTGGCGACCACCGCGTGCGCCAGCTTTTCGTACTCGGCCAGCTCGGCGATGAGCTGGCGGATCAGCGGCACGTCGTCCGCGCCGGCGGGGCGGATCGAGAGCACGCGCGCGCCGGCCATCGCTCAGCCCAGCCGCTGCTTGACCAGCTTCGACACCAGGCCCATGTCGGCGCGGCCGGCGAGGGCGGGCTTGAGCACGCCCATCAGCTTGCCCATGTCGGCGGCGGAGGCCGCGCCGGTGGCCGCAATGGCCTTGTCGATCTCGGCCAGGATCTCGGCCTCGCCCAGCTTGGCCGGCAGGTAGGCCTCGATCACGCCCATCTCGTAGCGCTCCTGCGCGGCGAGGTCCTCGCGCCCGGCGGCCGCGTACTGGGCGATCGAATCCTTGCGCTGCTTGACCATCTTCTCCAGCACCGCCAGCACGCGGTCGTCGGTCATCTCCACCCGCTCGTCGACCTCCTTCTGCTTGATCGCGGCATTGATCAGGCGGATCACCGCCAGGCGCTCCTTCTCGCCGGCCTTCATCGCGGCCTTCATGTCGTCGGTCAGCTGCTGCTTGAGGCTCATTGGGGACTCCGGGGATGGATCAGGTGGCAGGAGAGGGATTGGACGGGGCGGGTGAACAGGCGGGAAGCGTGGAACGGGTGCCCCACAAACGCGAAAAGCCGGCCACGCTCGCCGCGTGCCGGCTTGCCGCCACCAGGCGCCGCGCTCAGTACAGGCGCTGGCGCTTGGTCACGTCGCGCGAGGCGCGGCGCGCCTGGCGCTTCACCGCCGCGGCGGCCTTGCGCTTGCGCTCCTGGGTCGGCTTCTCGTAGTACTCGCGCTTGCGGGTCTCGGCGAGGATGCCGGCCTTCTCGCAGGTGCGCTTGAAGCGGCGCAGGGCAAACTCGAAGGGTTCGTTTTCGCGGACTTTGACGCTGGGCATCGGGGGTCTCGTGGCTGGAGAATGCGCCCGGGTCGGGTGGGCGAGCCGCGCATGATAGCAGCGCCGCGGTTTTCGGCGCAAGATACCGGCATGAAGGTGCTGGGCATCGAAACCTCCTGCGACGAGACCGGGGTGGCGGTCTACGACACCGCGATCGGCGGTGCGGCTGGCCTGCGCGCGCAGGCGCTCTACAGCCAGGTCGCGCTGCACGCCGAGTACGGCGGGGTGGTGCCGGAGCTGGCCAGCCGCGACCACGTGCGCAAGCTGCTGCCGCTGATCCGCCAGACCCTGGCCGAGGCCGGCCTGACCCCCGCCGACCTCGACGGCGTGGCCTACACCGCCGGCCCCGGGCTGGTGGGGGCGCTGCTGGTCGGCGCGGGCGTGGCGCGGGCGCTGGCCTGGGCGCTGGAGGTGCCGGCGATCGGCGTCCACCACATGGAGGGCCACCTGCTGGCCCCGCTGATGGCCGACGACCCGCCGGCGCCGCCGTTCGTCGCCCTGCTGGTGTCCGGCGGGCACACCCAGCTTGTGGCGGTGGAGGGCATCGGCCGCTACCGCCTGCTCGGCGAGACCCTGGACGACGCCGCCGGCGAGGCCTTCGACAAGACCGCCAAGCTGCTGGGCCTGCCGTATCCGGGCGGGCCGCAGCTGGCCGCGCTGGCGGAGCGCGGCGTGCCCGGCCGGTTCCGGTTCGCGCGCCCGATGACCGACCGCCCCGGGCTGGAGTTCTCCTTCAGCGGCCTGAAGACCCAGGTGCTGCTGGCGTGGCAGGGCAGCGACCAGTCCGACCAGACCCGCGCCGACCTCGCGCGCGGGTTCGAGGACGCGGTGGTGGACACCCTCGCGATCAAGTGCGCACGCGCGCTGGACGCGGCCGGTTGCGACACCCTGGTGGTCGCCGGCGGGGTCGGGGCGAATGCGCGCCTGCGCGCGCGGCTGCGGGAGATGTGCGCCGCGCGCGGCGGCCGCGCCTGCTTCCCGCCGCCGGCGCTGTGCACCGACAACGGCGCGATGATCGCGTTCGCCGGCGCCCTGCGCCTGGTCGCCGGCCAGCACGACGATGCCGCGATCCGCGCCGTGCCGCGCTGGGACATGGCGACGCTGGCGCCGGTGTGAGCGCGCGGCGGCGGCCGCATCGGCCGCCACGCCGGGCGCGTATGCTGTGGCCATGCGCGACCATGTGTTCATCGAGGGGCTGGAGATCGAGGCCCAGATCGGCATCTACGACTGGGAGCGGCGGATCCGCCAGCCGCTGGTGTTCGACCTCGAGCTGGAGTTCGACAACCGGGTGCCCGCCGCGAGCGATGCGATCGCCGACACCGTGGACTACAAGGCGATCAGCAAGCGCCTGATCGAGTACGTCGGCCAGAGCGGGTTCGGGCTGGTGGAGACCCTGGCCGAGCGCTGCGCGGCGCTGGTGCTGGAGGAGTTCGGGGTCGCCGCGGTGCGGCTGAAGCTGAGCAAGCCGGGCGCGGTGCGCGGCGCGCGCGCGGTCGGCGTGTGCATCCAGCGCCGGCGCGCCTGAGCCGGGCCTGCCGATGGGCCGCGCCTACCTCAGCCTCGGCAGCAACCTCGAGCCGCAGCGCCACCTGCGCGCCGCGGTGCAGGCGCTGCGCGCGCGCTTCCCGCTGCTGGCGCTGTCGCCGGCCTACCGCTTCCCGGCGGTCGGCTTCTCCGGGCCGGACTTCCTGAATGCCGCCGCGGTGATCGACAGCGACCTGCCGCCGGAGGCGCTGGACGCCTGGCTGCACGCGCTGGAGGACGCGCACGGGCGCGACCGCAGCGGGCCGCGCTACGGCGACCGCACCCTCGACATCGACATCGTGCTGTACGACGACCGCGTGCTGGACGGCCCCGGCCACCTGCGCCTGCCGCGCCCGGAGCTGCGCCACGCGTTCGTGCTCAAGCCGCTGGCGGAAATCGCGCCGGACGCGGTGGAGCCGCGCAGCGGGCAGACCCTGGCCGCGCTGTGGCGCGCGCATCCGCAGCACGCCGAGGCCTTCCCCGCCGAGCCGCTGTGAGCCGCCGGCGCGTGCCGGTTTGATCGCGCGCAAGGCGTGCGGGCGGCCGGCGCGGCACGCTGGCCCCGGTATCCAGCAGGGGAGTAGGCCGCATGCATCCGATCCTCACCGAAATCTTCGCGCGCCCGGTCGGCTGGCTGGCGATCGGGGGCAGTGTCCTGATGGTCGGGATCGCGCTCGGGGTGTTCCTGTTCGTGCGCCGGCAGGTGCTCAAGGAAGAGCGCGGCGGCAAGTGAGGGGGGGCGGCCTCAGCCGATCCCGCGCCCGCCGTCCACCCGCAGCACCTGGCCGGTGACGTAGCCGGCCTGCGGGCCGGCCAGCCACGCCACCGCGGCGGCGATCTCCTCCGGCTGGCCGGTGCGGCCGAGCGGCACCTGCGCCAGCAGCGCGGCGCGTTCGGCCTCGCTCTTGCCCTGCTCCGGCCATAGGATCGCGCCCGGCGCGACCGCGTTGACCCGCACCTCGGGCGCCAGATCCAGCGCCAGCGCGCGGGTCAGGGTGCGCAGCGCGGCCTTGGCCATCGCGTACACCGCGTGCGCGCGCGGCGGCCGCTCGGCGTAGATGTCCACCAGGTTGACGATCGCCCCGCGCGCGGCGCGCAGGTGCGGCGCGGCGGCCTGCGCCAGGAACAGCGGCGCGCGCGCGTTGCTGGCGAACAGCGCGTCCCACTGCGCCGCGGTGATCTGCCCGAGCGGGGTCGGGAAGAATGCGGAGGCGTTGTTCACCAGCAGGTCGAGGCGGCCGAAGCGCGCCTGCGCCTGCGCCACCAGCGCCGGCAGGCGGTCGCTGTCGGCCAGGTCCGCCTGCAGGGCGAGCACGCTGCCGGGGCGGGCCGCCTCCAGCGCCGCGGCCAGCGCGTCCATGTCCGCGCGCGAATCGCGGTAGTGCAGGGCGAGGTCGTAGCCGTCCGCGTGCAGGCGGCGCGCGATCGCCGCGCCGATGCGGCGGGCGGCGCCGGTGACCAGCGCGGCCGGGCGGGACGGGGCAGTGGGCATGCTGGCGTATCCTGTGCCGGTTCGATCCGGATTGCAGCATGTCTACGCTCCCCCCGCCCGACGCGGATGCGCTGGCGCACAGCGCGCACCTGCGCGAAGTCATCCAGGAACACATCATCGCCGCCGGCGGCAGCGTGCCGTTCTGGAAGTTCATGGAGCTGGCGCTGTACGCGCCCGGACTCGGCTACTACAGCGCCGGCGCGCGCAAGTTCGGGGCGGAGGGCGATTTCGTGACTGCGCCGGAGCTGTCGCCGCTGTTCTCCGCCTGCGTCGCCGATGCGCTGGCGCCGGTGCTGCGCGAATCCGGCCCGGCGCCGGTGCTGCTGGAGCTGGGCGGCGGCAGCGGCGCGTTCGCCGAGGCCTGCCTGCAGCGGCTGGACGCGCTGGGCGCGCTGCCGGCGCGCTATGCCCTGCTCGAACCCAGCGCCGACCTGCGCCAGCGCCAGCGCGAGCGCCTGCAGGCGCGCCTGCCGGCGGCGCTGTTCGCGCGGGTGGAATGGCTGGACGGCCCGATCCAGCCGCCGTGGCACGGGGCGCTGTTCGCCAACGAGGTGCTCGACGCGCTGCCGGCCACCCGCTTCGTGCTGCGCGGCGGGCAGGTGCGCGAGGAGCACGTCGCGCTGGACGGCGAGGGCCGCTTCGTGCGCGCCGAGCGCCCGGCCGACGCGCTCCTGCAGGGCGCGGTGCAGCACCTGCTGCGCCAGCTGCCGGCGCCGCTGCCGGACGGCTACCGCAGCGAGCTGCTGGTGCAATTGCCGTACTGGCTGCAGGCGGTGGCCGGCGGCCTCGAGCGCGGCGCGCTGCTGTTCATCGACTACGGCCACGCGCGCGGCGAGTACTACCTGCCCGAGCGCGACGACGGCACCCTGCGCGCCTACCGCCGCCAGCACCAGGTCGGCGACGTGTACGCCCATCCCGGGCTGCAGGACATCACCGCCTCGGTGGACTTCACCGCGCTGGCCGAGGCCGGCACCGGCGCCGGGTTCGCGCTGGCCGGCTACTGCACCCAGGCCGGGTTCCTGCTCGGCAATGGCCTGGCCGACCACCTGCAGCGCGCCGAGGACCAGGCGCCCGACCCCGCCGCGCAGCAGGCCCTGCGCCAGCAGGTCAAGCAGCTGACCCTGCCGGCGCTGATGGGCGAGCGCTTCCAGGCGATGGGCTTCGCGCGCGGGGTGGAGTTCGCCCCGGCGTTCGCGCTCGGCGATTTGCGCCACCGGCTGTGAGCGCGATGCCGCGGTTCGGGCGCAGCCTCAAGCCGTTCCGCCGCCCGGCGCTGTGGGCCGGGCTGTGGATGCTGGCGATCGCGGGGGTGGTGGTCGGCTCGCTGCTGCCCGCGCACGACCTGCCGCCGGTGCCGGTCAGCGACAAGTTCGAGCACTTCGCCGCCTACGCGGTGCTGGCTGCCGGCGCGGTGCAGCTGTACGCGCGCCGGCTGGCATGGGCGGCCGCCGCCCTGCTGCTGGCGCTGCTCGGGATCGGGCTGGAGCTGCTGCAGGCGCAGATGGCGCTCGGGCGCGAGATGGACCGCGCGGACGCACTGGCCAACACGCTCGGGGTGCTGCTCGGCCTGGCCAGCGCGCTCACCCCGTGGCGGGATGCGCTGCTGGCGCTGGATTCACGCCTGTTCCGCGGCTGAGTCCGGCGCGGTGTCCACCGCCTCGCCGCGCGCCTGCGCGATCGCCGCGATCCGCGCCCGCCGCAGCGCCGCGCCGAACGCCGGGCCGTGCAGCCCACGCGCGGCGATCGCCGTGCTGTCCACCGCCAGTGCCGCCGCATGCAGCCGGCGCAGCTGCGCCGCCTGCGGGTAGGCGGCCTCGGCAAAGCCGGTGCGGCCGCGCGCGTCGGCCTCGCACACGGTCGCCAGCTGGGCGATCCGCGCCGGCCGGCGGAACCCGCCCACCCGCGTGAGCAGGTCGTGCACGGTGGCCGCGCGCAGCTCCGCCAGGCGGTGCACGTGCAGGTGCTCGGCGCAGCAGGCCAGCGCCAGCTCGCGGTGCTCGTTCGGCACCTTCAGCCGCGCGCACAGCGCGCGCAGCGGGGCCAGCCCGCGCTGCTCGTGCTGCGGGTGGCGCGGCAGCAGCGCGGCCGGGGTCAGCGCCTTGCCGAGGTCGTGGCAGAGCGCGGCGAAGCCGACCACGTCGTCGCCCGGGGCCAGGCGTGCGGCCATGTCGCACACCAATTCGACGTGCACGCCGGTGTCCACCTCCGGATGGTAGTCCGCGCGCTGCGGCACCCCGTACAGCGCATCCACCTCCGGCAGCACCGCGGCGAGCGCGCCGGCCGCGCGCAGGGTGCGCAGGAACGCGCCCGGCGCCGGGCTGCGCAGCGCGCGCGCCAGCTCCTGCCAGACCCGCTCCGGGGTCAGGCTGGCCAGCTCGCCGGCCTGCGCCATCTGCCGCATCAGCGCCAGCGTCTCCGGCGCCAGGGTGAAGCCCAGCGGCGCCAGCCGCGCCAAAAAGCGCGCCGCGCGCAGCACCCGCAGGGGGTCCTCGACGAACGCCGGGCCGACGTGGCGCAGCACCCGCGCCTGGATGTCGCGCACGCCGCCGAACGGATCCACCAGGGTGCCGTCCGCCGCCTGCGCGATCGCGTTGATGGTGAAGTCGCGCCGCGCCAGGTCCTCCTCCAGCGTCACCGCCGGGTCGGCATGCACCACAAAGCCGGTGTGCCCGCGCCCGGATTTGCGCTCGGTGCGCGCCAGCGCGTACTCCTCGCCGGTCTGCGGGTGCAGGAACACCGGGAACTCGCGCCCGACCTGCGCAAAGCCCGCCGCGCGCATGGCCTCCGCCGTCGCGCCGACCACCACGTAATCGCGGTCGCCCGCCGGCAGCCCCAGCAGCGCATCGCGCACCGCCCCGCCGACCAGGTACACGCGGGCGGAGGCGGGAGGTTTTATTTTCATTGTTTGGCCGTCGGGTTGGTGGCTAGCTCAAGTTGCTCTTCTGATTTTTTTATCAAAAAAAATACTGATCGCGCCGCTTATAAACCCAACAAATGCCGTGACTAGCGCGCAGAAAAAATGATGATCGAATACCGATCGAGGCTAAAGCCATGCTTACATCATGCGTGCGGATGGCCATGCTCAGTCTCGCAACGTCATCTTTTGTAAAAAATTGAGAGATAGAAAAGACAGTAGCGAGAAAAAGCCACCAAGAGCAGATATTTTGAGGAATTCCGCAAAGCGTCTTTTATTTACTTCATTGCGAGTTAAGTTTCGCTGCATCACGGCGAGTTTTGTTCGGGTTGGGCGCTTTGTTTTCTATTTCGTTGACTGTTCCTCATAATCTCATTGGATTGTGCATGTGAAAGTTTTGCGCGGGCCGTCCTCGCGCCCGCGCAGGCGGTCGCTGAGGCGGCGGGCGTCGCCGCGCAGGCGCCAGTCGTACAGCACGCTGAAGGCGAGCACGCGGGCGACGTAGTCGCGGGTCTCGCGGTAGCCGATGGTTTCGATCCAGAAGTCCGGGTCGAGCTGGCCGCGCGCGGCCAGCCAGCGCGCGACCGGCGCGGGGCCGGCGTTGTAGGCGGCGATCGCGCGGTAGGGCAGGCCGTCGTAGCGGTCCAGCAGCTGGCGCAGGTAGGCGCTGCCGAGGGCGATGTTGAGGTCGGGGTCGTACAGCGCCTCGCTGCCGGCGAACGTGAGGCCGCGCTGGCGCGCGACTGCGGCGCCGGTGCCGGGCAGCAGCTGCATCAGCCCGCGGGCATCGGCGCTGGAGCGCGCGTTGGGGTCGAAGATCGACTCGGCGCGGATCTCGGCGGCGACCCAGGCCGGGTCGAGGCGGTTGCGCTCGGCCTCGCGGCGGATCGTGTCGGCGTGGTGCAGCGGGAAGCGCAGGGTGTACAGGCGCAGTTCCTCCGGCAGCCGGCGCTCGCCGACGTTGACCAGCCCGAACACGCCGCGGTCGAACCAGCCGTTGGCCTGCGCGAGGGCCACCGCGGTGCGGCGCTGGGCGTCGTCCAGCCGCGCCAGCAGGGCGTTCCATTCGCGCTGGGCCGGCTCGCGGCGGCCGAGCGCAGAGAGTTGCAGGGCGCGGACGAGCGCCGGGTCGCGCGCCAGCGCCTGCGGGTTGCGCAGCTCCGGCGCGAGCGGGCACAGCGCATACGGCAGGTCGAGGCGGTCGGCGGCGAGGAAGCCGTGGAAGTCGGCGCTGCGCGCGGCCTGCGCGTACAGCGTGCGCGCCGCGGCGGGGTCGCCGGTCAGTTCGCTCAGGCGCGCGGCGAAGTAGCGCCAGCGGCTGTCGCTGCGCTGCGCCTCCGGCATGGCGCGGATCGCGGCCAGCGCAGCGGCCCAGTCGGCACGCGCCAGCGCTTCGCGCACGCGCCATTCGTGCAGGTTGGCGTCGTAGGCGCTGGCCGGTACCCGCGCCAGCCGCGCGGCGGCCTCCGGGGCGAAGGCGGCGGCCGACTGCAGCGCGATCTGCGCCAGCACCTGGCCGCGCTGGTCCGCGTCCAGCGCCAGCGCGTCGGCGATCGCGGGCAGCAGGGCCTCGGCCGCGCCGGGGTTGGCGCGCGCCAGTTTGCGCAGGCCGGCGCTGGCGACTTGGCGGCTGCGCGCGGTCTTCGGCCATTGCGCGGCGCTGGCGTCGGGCGCGTCGAAGAAGGCCGCATAGCGGCCGGCCAGCGCGGCCTCGTCCGCGGGCAGCCCGCGCGCGATGGCACGGATCAGCGCGGGCTGCTGCGCCGCCACCACCGCGTCGATGCGTTGCCAGCGCACGGCCGGATCGAGCCGGCCGCGGCGCTCGAGTTCGGCGGCCACCGGGTCGCAGCTGGCCGGCAACGGGCGGCCGGCATCGCGCCACAGCGCCAGCGCCTCGGCCTGCCAGACGGTGTCGTCCGGCGCGGTCGCCAGCCGTGCCTGCCAGGCCAGGCAGCGCAGCGCCGGGTCGGTGATCGCCGGATCCCAGGCCGCCAGCAGCGCGGCCCATTCGCGGCGCTGGCCGAGCGTGGCCAGCCAGTCGGCGCGGAAGCGGCGGCCGACCACGCTGTCGCCCTGGCGGGCGAGGAACGCGGCCCCGCGCGCCAGCGGCAGGCTGGCCAGGCGCGGGCGCAGGGCGGCGTATTCCAGCCAGGCCGCCAGCGGTTCATTGGCAAACGCGGCCAGCGCGGTGTCGTCCAGCTGCCCGGCATCGGCGCGGGCGAACGCCGCGCGCAGCGCCGGGGACGGCGCCGGCACCGGCGGCAGCCCGGCCAGCGGGTCCGGCGGCGGCGTCGGTGCCGTCGCCGCGGGCACGGCGCGCACCGGCGCCGGCTGCGCGGCGGCCGGCGCCAGCGGCAGCACTAGCAGCGCGAGCAGCAGGGCGGGCTTGTGCATGCCCGGACTATAGCCGAGCATCCCGGCATGGCCGCTGTCCGTCGCGCGTGATGCTGTTCTGGCTGGTGTATCCCCTGCTCGGGGCGCTGGCGGGCGTGCTGGCGGGCCTGCTCGGGATCGGCGGCGGGCTGGTGCTGGTCGGCGCGCTGGCGTGGTGGCTGCCGCGCCAGGGCGTGCCGGCGGAGGCGGCGATGCACGCGGCGCTGGCCAGTTCGCTGGCCAGCATCGTGCTGACCGCCGCGGCCTCCGCGCGCGGGCATGCGCGGCGCGCCAGCGTGGCGTGGCCGACGGTGGCGTGGATGGCGCCCGGGGTGCTGCTCGGCGGCTGGCTCGGCAGCCGGCTGGCGATCGCGCTGGACGACCGCGTGCTGCGGATCGCGGTGGCGGCCTATTGCGTGCTGGTCGCGCTGCAGCTGCTGCGCCCGGGGCGCCGCCCGGAGGGCGACCCGGCGCTGTCCCCGCGCGGGCCCGGCTACAGCCTGGCCGGGGTCGGGATCGGCGCGGTCTCCGCGGTGGTCGGGATCGGCGGCGGCAGCCTGACCGTGCCGCTGTTGGTGGCGCGCGGCGCTGCGCCGGTGCGCGCGGTCGGCACCTCCTCCGCGGTCGGGGTGTGGGTCGCGCTCGGCAGCGCGCTCGGCTATGCCCTGCAGGCCCCGGCCGGGGCGCTGCCGCTGCCCGGCGCGGTCGGCTATGTGTACCTGCCGGCGGCGGTCGGGGTCGCGCTGGCCTCGGTGCTGGCCGCGCCCTACGGCGTGCGCCTGGCGCATGCGCTCAGCGGGCTGGCGCTCAAGCGGGTGTTCGCGCTGTTCCTGCTGCTGGTCGGCGCCGGCTTCGCGTGGAGCGCATGGCGCTGACGGGGGATGCCCTCAGCCGCGCAGCGCAGTCGCCGGGACCTGCAGCTCGGCCGACAGCGCCAGGTGGTCGGACAGCGCGGCGGGCACCGCGCGCAGGGCGGTGAGCGCCAGCGCCGGGGTGACCAGCACGTGGTCGATCGCGCGTTGCGGGCGCCACGCCGGAAAGGTCGGCAGGCATTGCGTCGGCGGCTGCAGCGCGCTCTTGCGGAACAGGCCCTGCATCTCCGGGCGCTCCGGGTCGCAGTTGAAATCGCCCATCAGCACCGCGTGGCGGTGCCCGGCCAGCAGTTCGCCGATGAAGTCGAGCTGGCGCCGGCGCGACTGCGGCCCGAGCGCGAGGTGCGCGACCGCCACCACCAAGCCGTCGTCGCCGTCGGCGAAGCGCGCCAGCAGCATGCCGCGGCCCTTGACCCGGCCGGGCAGCGGGTGGTCCTCGACGATCACCGGCTCGAGCCGGCTGAGCAGGCCGTTGGCGCTGCCGGCGACCGCGCCGACCCGGCGGTTGGGCTGGTGGCTCCAGTAGGGGAAGCCGGCGCGTTCGGCCAGGTAGTGGGTCTGGTTGGTGAAGCCCGAGCGCAGACTGCCGGGGTCGGCCTCCTGCAGGCCGACGATGTCGTGGCCGCGCGCCAGCGCGGCGATCGCGTCCAGCGCGCCGCGCTTGTTGCCGGCCGGCAGCACGTGCGACCAGCTGCGCGCCAGGTAGTCGTGGTAGCCGCGGGTGCTGGAGCCGGCCTGGATGTTGGCCGACAGCAGGCGCAGGCGGCGGGTGTCCGCCGCCGGCGCGGGCGGGCTGGGGTCAGTGCGCGGCTGCAGGGGCGGTCCCGGCGGCGGGCGTCGCCGGCGCGGCGGCGGCGCCGGCCTGGGCGGCCTTGGCGCGCTCGGCGACGATCAGCTGGTTGAGGATGCGGAACATGTCGTCCACCGACTTGCCCTTCACCCGGTAGCGGCCGTTGACCACGAAGGTCGGGGTGCCGGCCTGGTCGCCGTTGCTGAAGGCGTTCTGGATGAACTGCTTGGCGCGGTTGACCTTGGTGGTGACCGCGAAGCTGTCCATGCTGCTCAGGAACTGCTTGGGGTCGGCGCCGTAGGCGGCGTAGAACGCGGCGATCTGCTCGGGGGTGTCCATCCCGCGCTCGCCCTTCAAGGTCTTGTCGATGTGGATGGCGCGGAACATCGCGTCGTGGGTCTTCTCGAGCAGGCCCATCGCCTCGGCGGCGTAGAACGCACGCGCGTAGTTGTCCCACATCGCCCCGAACGGCGCCGGCACGTCCACGAAGTGCACGTCTGCTGGCAGCCGCGCGCGCATCGCGCTGACAGTCGGCTGCACCGCGGCGCAGAACGGGCAGACGTAGCCGAAGATCTCGGCGACCTCGATGCGGCCGTCGCTGGTGTCGAACGGCTGGCCGTTGGGGATCTCCACGTAGTCCACCCCGGGCACCAGCGGCGGCGCCTTCGCGGCGGCCTCGGCCGCGGCCTTGGCGGCGGCCTCGCCGGCGGCGCGGGTGGCGGCGTCCTCGCTGCTGGCCTGCGCCATCGGGGCGGCCGGTGCGGCGGCCTCGGCGGGCGCGGGCGTGCCGGACGCGGCCGGGGCAGGAGCGTCCTGCTTGCAGGCGGCCAGCGGCAGCAGGGCGAGCAGGAGCAGGGCGTGGCGGAAGGAGGCGGTCATGGTCGGCATCGTGCGGGGGCGTGCGGGGGACGGGTCAGGCGATCACGGGCGCGCCGGCGCGGGTTTGGTCGCCGGCAGGGGCGCGGGCTTCGCGGCCGGCTTGGCGGCCGGCGCGAGCGCGGCCAGCACCTTGCCGGCATTGTCCAGCAGCTCCTGGTAGCTGTTGCCCAGCACCAGGTAGCGGCCGGCGATCACCAGCGAGGGTGTGCCCGGGATGTCGCTGCGCTGGGCGAACTGGTAGGCCTGCGCCAGCCGCGCGCGCATGCCGGCATCGTCGCGCAGGGCGGCGGCGAACGCGGCCTGGTCGATCCCCGGCAGCTTGGCGACGAACGCGCGCACCTGCGCCGCGTCCGGCTGGCGCGGCAGCTGCTGGGTCTCGTGGATCGCGCGGAACAGGGCCGGATGTACGACCGGCACCGCCTTGGCCGCTTCCGCCGCGAAGTAGGCGCGCGCCAGCGCGTCCTCCGGGCCGGACGGCAGCGGCACCGGCTGCAGCCGCGCCCATGCTGGCAGGCGCCGCGCCCAGGCGTCCAGCATCGGCGCGAAATGCGCGCAGTGCGGGCACCAGTAGGCGAACACCTCGGCCACCTCGACCTGGCCGGGCACCGCGCGGAACGGGGTGCCGCCGGGAATGCTGCGGTACTCCTTGCCCTCGGTCAGGCCCGGGAGCGACTGCGCCTGCGCCAGCGGCGCGGCGGTCAGCAACAGCAGCAGGGACAGCAGCAGGGCTCGCATGGGACTTCGGACTTCCGTGGGGTGGGGCGTCGGTGGGGCCGGCGCGCAGGCGGGATCAGGGCGCCTGCGCCGGCACCGGGCTGGCCGGGGCGCGCGCGTGCAGGCCCTGCACGTAGCTGGCCAGCGACTGGATCTCCTCGTCGGTCAGCGGCTTGGCGACCGCGGCCATGAGGTTGAAGTGGGTCGGATCCTTGGCGCTGGTGGTGCCGGCCTGGTACTCCTGCAGGCGGCGCACCACGTAGGCGGACTGCTGGCCGTGCAGCGCCGGGTAGGGCGGGCCGGGATTGCCCTCGCCGGCCGGGCCGTGGCAGGCCATGCAGGCCGGCACCCCACGCGCGGCGATGCCGCCGCGGTAGATGCGCTCGCCCGGCTGGTAGAACTTCTGCCCCTTGTACGGGCCGGAGGCGATGAGGCTGTCGTCGGCGACCCCGGCGCCAGCGGTCTGGCGCGCGAAGTAGGCGCCGATGTCGCGCATGTCCTGCGCCGACAGCGCGGCCGCGAACGGCTGCATCACCGCGGCCATGCCGCCGCTGCGCTCGCCGTCCTTGAACATCTGCAGCTGCTGGGCGATGTAGCGCTCGGGCATGCCGGCCAGGCGCGGGTACTGCGGGTCGGTCGGGTTGCCGTCCAGGCCGTGGCAGGCGGCGCAGGCGCCGGCCTTGGTCTGCCCGGCCTGGGCATCGCCCCAGGTCGCCGGGGCCGCGTCCAGCGGCGCGGCCTGCACCGGCGCCGGATCCGGCGCCGCGCTCGGCGTGCTCTGGGCGTGGACGAAGGCCGCGCCGGCGAGCAGGGCGAGGCCGGCGATGGCAGGGACGCGGGACAGGCGCATGGGTACGACGACTCCGGTCAGCGGGGACGCGCCACCCCCAACGGGCGCGACCGCGCGATTATCGGCAGCGCGCCGGAGGCGGTCAAACCACGCCAACCGCGGTTGGCGCGGCCGGCATGCGATCCTGTGCGCATGCCCCGTCCCGATCCGTTCGTCGCCGCCCGCTACCTGCTGGCCGCGCACACCGCGCGCCAGCTGCCCGCCGATGGCGGCCGCGAGGTCGCCTTCGCCGGGCGTTCCAACGCCGGCAAGTCCTCGGCGCTGAACGCGCTGTGCCGCCAGCGCGCGCTAGCGCGGGTGTCCAAGACCCCCGGCCGCACCCAGCAGCTGGTGTACTTCGAACTGCCGGCGCACCCGCAGCGGTTCCTGGTCGATCTGCCCGGCTACGGCTATGCGAAAGTCCCGCAGGCGCTGCAGGCGCACTGGCAGGCGTTCATCGCGGCCTACTTCGCGCAGCGCCAGGCGCTGGCCGGGCTGGTGGTGGTGATGGACATCCGCCATCCGCTGAAGGACTACGACCGCCAGATGCTGGGCTACGCGCGCCAGCGCGGGCTGCCGGCGCACGTGCTGCTGACCAAGGCGGACAAGCTCGGGCGCGGCGCCGCCAGCGCCGCGGTGGCCGCGGTGCGGCGCGCGCTGGCGGAGGACGCCGGCGCCGAGGTCGGGGTGCAGGCGTTCTCGGCCGAGACCCGCGACGGCGTGGACGCCCTGCGCGCGGTGGTCGCCGGCTGGCTCGGGCTGGCGCAGGGTTAGCCGAGAACTCTCCAGAACGCCCTGTGGGCCGGGAGTGCCGACTGGCGCCGGAATTGAGCCGGTTCGCCCGAGGTTCTAACACCCACCTGAGTTAAGCCGCGCCGCGAGGCGGCGTCGGCTTGGACGAAATCGCTAGTCAGCGGCCCGACGTGCTTTGGGAGCCGCCTTTTCCAGTGCCTCCGCCATGCGGGTTTGCCAGCCCGGGCCAGTGGCTTTCCAGCGTGCAATGATCTGAGGGGGCAAGCGCAAAGACAGGAGCTGGCGGGGATTGGCCAACTTGGGGCGACCACGACGGACGAGCTTGTCCCCATGGTAAAGGTCGGCTCCGGCAATCCATGCGTCTGTGATCTCCGGCAAAGAGTCAGGGTCGCGAGAGATAGGGGCGGAGTTTTTTTGCTTCACGCTCATGACAGTGCCTCATGCGGCAACCAGCGCGATGTGCGCCAGTAGCCGCAGTTTTTTTGCTTCACGCTCATGGCAGTGCCTCACGCTGATGATGCGCCTGGCGGCGCCGCGCGGCGTCCATGCGAAGACAACAAGTCGATCGTCAAGCCAACCGGCCGTGATGAAACGCGGTTCACCGTAGTCTTGGCGGTTGTCTGTGCGAGTGAAATGCGGGCCGGCAAAGACGTCTTTGGCGCGGAGCAGATCCAAGCCCCGCTCCTCAAGCGGCCTTCGGCGTTTGGCGGGGTCCCACGTGATCCGCACGAAATAAATGTAGATACGAAAAAGCGTTCTGTCAAGTCGTGCGAATGCGTGGCTGCCGGGTAAAGTACAAGGTTATGGGCTTGGCGCCGTTTATTACGCCAGATCGCTCGCACTGCTTGATTGGGCGCCTGGGAATGCCTTGGCTGACCAGTACGCATGAACTTTCTTAAGTTCATCGACCCAGCACTTCAATATGTCCGATGTGTCGCGCCCAAGTCGCTTCGCCAACTCGAAGAACCCAGGGCCAGGCTGCATGTCTCCAGCTTTGTGGACGACGATGACACTCAACATGCCTCGGCCAGCAGCATTTTCTTCCTCGGAGATTTCGCAGAGCAGATGAAATAGCCGCTGGTCATGGGCCGCAAGCTGGACTGACTCGATGCGGGCAGCGAGATCTGAGTATGGGATCAGCCCGCGTAATTTTGCGCGGGCCCCCAGAATGTCTTTCGCCTCGCGTTTCGCAGCAGCCCACTTGTCCGGCGTGAATCCGTAGTAATCGTTCAAGACGGCTCCTTTCAAGGTGCCCAACACCTACGGTTAAGCCGCGCCGCTAAACGGCGTCGGCTTGGACGAATAGTTAGGCAGCGGCTCGTGACCTACAGAACGAACGGCTGCCGACCTTCTTGTGCTCAAGCCGGCCCTGATCTTCAAGCATGCGGGCCAAGATGGCGAAAAGCCAACCCTTCGGTCCGTACTGGGCGGACCCCTGTGGTGTGGCTTCAAGGTTAAGCGCGAGCGCGCTTTTGGTGTGGACCGTTGGCACCCAGCGTTCCGGGTACGCCGACTCAGCACTCTTGATGAACGCCAGGAGCTCATCGGCACAGGCTTGCAGGTGACGGTGGAGGTTCTGCTTGTACTGCATGTGCGGTGCCCCTTGCTCTGCTGCCTAACACCTGAGTTAAGCCGCGCCGCGAAGCGGCGTCGGCTTGGACGAATTGTTAGGTCTCAGGCCCGATGACTCTGGCGCTCAAGTCCGCGGGCATACTCCAGAGCCTGGTCTAGCTTGTCAAAGTGCATTTCGCCTGCTGCGTAGTACTTGCCGTTATGGGTAATCCCGTAATGCAACATCTGCTCTGCCTCAGGACTCTCGGGAGAGATTCCTGGTGCGAATGGCGTAGCCGCGAACGTTGCTGGAAGTTCATGTCCACAGTACCGGCACTTGACCGCATTGGGTTGAATCATCTCAGCGCAGCTCGGGCATGGTTTTAAGCCATCTGCTTTTTGACGTTGAATTGAGCCAAAGCCAATCAGGATTACCCCTCCGAGTGCGGTCAACCCGGCAAGCATTAGATGACTGCGACGCCTCTCCATTAGGCCGATGTTCTGGACTGTCATGGAAGGAATGCTGATTCCAGTCGCGTACTCGCCCGAACCGATTTGTTCGTAACGACTTTCAGTCGTGACGGTGGTCTCCATGTTGAAGGCGACGACAGCCCAAATGAGACCGATAACCACCAGGAAAATTCCGACTTGCTTCATTGTTCCCCCTAAGACCTAACACCTGAATTAAGCCGCGCCGCGAAGCGGCGTCGGCTTGAATGAATTGTTAGGCCGCGCGCCGGTCATGGCAAGCCCAGCCAAGTCCGCAGGCCTGGCCAAAAAACAAGCCAGAACAAGTAGCCGCAGCCGAGGTACGCAGCTAGCACCAGCAAGTAGCCAATTGGCTCATCTAGCTTTGTGGCTCTCTTTCCGTTGATCGTGACATGCCCGAGCCACAAAGCTCTTGCGGTTAAGGTTGCGAAGAACAGAACAAGCGCGCCGCTTCCGCACCAGATCAGCAGGTCAACAACCGTGATTGTGCTTTCCCGGAGTGTCATCTTCGCTCGACTAGCGGCCTAACGTTCAAATTCACCCGACGGCGGAAGCGGGCAAAGCCCGCTGAAGCCGGTCGGGTGGAATGCAGGGTTGGGCCTCATTTGATAGTTCGCTCAGTTGCGCAAGTCATCAGATCGCTTTTTACTGTCCAGTGCCTTGATAGCGCTCCTGGCTCTTGCTTCTGCTTTCTGGTACTCCAACCATCCGGTTGAGTCGGTCAGATAAGCACTTACGTCAGCGGGGATGCGATCTGTCCATTCCAACTCGAGAACTTGTTTTCTAGAGCGCCAAGTGTCTGTACGAAAGGGGTCCGAGCGCTTTGTCACGGGCCGTCCAAAGGAACTAATGAACGCGGTTCGTAATGCTGCGGCTTCCTCTAGATCCACATGCTCGAACTCGACGATAAGTCGAATAAGTTTACCTTTCCAAAACAGGAGCCTAGCGGGGCCCGCAGGCGTTAGGCCGGCAACCGAATCAAGGGCTAGTTCGCAGCCTGTCGCAGGAAACTCGATACCCTTCACCCCAGTCGCTTCTAGTGCTAATTGGAGGTTAGTCAGGGGAGCGTCACCGCAAGCTGAACTTTCGTTCATCCCAAGAGTTCGTCCTTTGATCTGAAAATCGGTAGCGGCTGCCGGCGATAACAACAAAGCTGCGATGAGAAACGCAGCAGCGGTGAAGGCTTGTCGTATCGGATCGGTTTCCATGACTCGTAATGAAGCGGACCTGTCGCACATATGAGGCCTAACACCAAGTAGACCCCGAATCCGGGGCGTAGCCGGATGGTGCTCCCGCGCTGGCAGCCGGTCAAGGCCATTTCCCTGGTCAATCAGTGTGTTGCCGAGCGCCCGCACGGCGCACGTCGCTGAACGCCCGGCGTTATGCCCCGCATGTACGCATGTAATGCCAGATCGGCTGAAGATACGGGCGCTAGCGCAGCTCCAGCAGCAGGAGGCCTCGTGCCGGCACGCGGATCGGGGCGTCGAGCGCGACCGCCGCGCCGGTCAGGGCCTCGCGCGCGTGCCGGCCTTGCAGGAAGCGCGCGAAGCGCGCGGGGTCGAGCTGGCGCGGGGCCGGCGCGCGGTTGAGCGCGACCATCACTGCCGGCCCGCGGTCGGGGTGGCCGGGGCGGCCGGTGTGCCGGAAATAGACGTAGACGTCGTCCTCCGGCGCGTAATGGGTCAGCGCGCCGGTGTGCAGCAGCGGGGTGCGGCGGCGCCACTGCAGCAGCGCGGCCAGCCAGGCGCGCGCGGCCTGCTGCTCGGGGGAGAGGCCGCGCCCGCTGAAGGCGTCCTGCGGATCGCCGCGCCAGCCGCCGGGCATGTCCGCGCGCACGCGGCCGTCGTCGCGCTGCACGGGGCCGCGCAGCAGCACCTCCGAGCCATAGAAGAACTGCGGGATGCCGCGGGTGGTGGCCAGCAGCGCCATCGCCAGCCGCCAGCCGGCGACATCGCCGTCCAGCGCGGCCAGCAGGCGCGGGGTGTCGTGGTTCTCGGCGAACACCACCAGCCGGCCCGGATCCGGGTAGAGGAAATCCAGCGCCAGCGTCTCGTACACCGGCAGCCAGCCGTCGGCGGCGTCCGCCGGGGCGCCCAGCGCGCGCAGCAGCGCCGCCTGCAGCGGGAAGTCGAACATCGCCGGCATCCACGGCACGTGCCCGTCCGGGTTGTGCTTGCCGCGCTGCCAGTGCGCCACGATCGCCGGCTGCGTGCTCCATTCCTCGCCGACCAGGGTGAACGCTGGGTACTCGGCGAGGATGCCGCGCGCCCAGTCGCTCAGGAACTGCGGATCGGCATAGCTGAAGGTGTCCACCCGCAGCCCGGACAGGCCGGCGGTCTCGATCCACCACAGGGTGTTCTGCAGCAGGTAGCGCGCCAGCTGCGGGTCGCGCTGGTCGAGGTCCGGCATCGCCGGCACGAACCAGCCGTTCTGGAACGCGGCGCGGTCCTCGGGCGCGGCGTGCGGATCCTGCACCGTGGTGCGGCGGTGGGTGGTCGCGCGGAACCGGCCGTCGCCGTGGATCCAGGCCCGCCGCGGCGGATCGGCCAGCCACGGGTGGCCGCTGCCGATGTGGTTGGGCACCACGTCCATGATCAGGCCGAGCCCGCGCGCGCGGGCCTCGCGCGCCAGCGCCCGGTAGTCGTCGAGCGTGCCCAGGCGCGGGTCGATCCGGTACAGGTCGGTGATGGCGTAGCCGTGGTAGGAGTGGCTGGGCTGGTCGTTGGCCTGCACCGGGGTCAGCCACAGCTGGGTCATGCCGAGCGCGGCGATCGCATCGAGGTGGCGGCGCAGGCCGGCGAGGTCGCCGCCGTGGCGGGCGTCCGGGTCGCTGCGGTCGACCCGGTCCTCGCGCAGGCCGGGCACGCGGTCGTTACCGGGATCGCCGTTGGCGAAGCGGTCCGGCACCGCCAGGTAGAGCGCATCCTGCGGGCCGAAGCCGCGGCGCACCGCCGATCCCGGCACGCGCGGGTCCAGCCGCCACGTGACTTCCCGGCAGCCGCCCGCCGGCGCGCACACCCGGATCGGCACCGGGCCGGGCGCGGCGTCGGCGGCGATCTCGACCGTGGCGAACCGCCACTGCGGGCTGTCGCCGGGCGCGGTGGCCAGCAGGCGCACGCCGGGCCGGTCGATCACCACCGTGGCATCGGCGAGATCGCGCCCGTGCAGCAGCAGCTCGACCCGGCGGTGCTGCATCCCGACCCACCAGTTGCCCGGCTCGATGCGGTCCACCTCGACCGCCGCGGCCGGCGCCGCGCCGGCCAGCGCCAGCGCGCAGGCGGCGGTCAGCAGCGGCAGGCGGCGGGTGGGCATTGGTGCAGGCTAGAGCGCGCAGGCGGCGGTGGGCAATGGCGGCGGCCATGAATACGTCGCCGCCCGCAACACTGCAGCACCGTGGCCGCGCTGTCCGCGGCCATGGCAGGCGGCTATGCTGCGGGGCCGCCTTCGAAAGCCGCCCGCATGTCCGGACCGAGCACCGCCAGCGACACCCCGATCACCGACCGCCGCCAGCTGGTCGAGGTGCTGACCTCCGGCGAGAAGCCGCGCGCGGCATGGCGGATCGGCACCGAGCACGAGAAGTTCGGCTTCCGCCTGGATGACCTGCGTCCGCCGCCGTTCGACGGCGAGCGCGGGATCGAGGCGCTGCTCAAGGGGCTGACCCGCTTCGGCTGGCAGCCGTACGCCGAGAACGGGCGGGTGATCGCGCTTTCGCGCGAGGGCGCCTCGGTGACGCTGGAGCCGGCCGGCCAGCTGGAACTGTCCGGCGCCCCGCTGGACACCCTGCACCAGACCTGCAAGGAAGTCGGTATCCACCTGCGCGAGGTGCGCGCGGTCGCCGACGAGCTGCAGCTGGGCTTCCTCGGCATGGGCTTCCAGCCCAAGTGGGCGCGCGCGGACATGCCGTGGATGCCGAAGGGCCGCTACCGGATCATGAAGGCCTACATGCCCAAGGTCGGCCACCTCGGCCTGGACATGATGACCCGCACCTGCACGGTGCAGGTCAACCTGGACTACGCCTCCGAGGCGGACATGGTGAAGAAGTTCCGGGTGTCGCTGGCGCTGCAGCCGGTCGCCACCGCGCTGTTCGCCGATTCGCCGTTCACCGAAGGCAAGCCCAACGGCTACCAGAGCTACCGCTCGCACATCTGGACCGACACCGACCCGGACCGCACCGGCATGCTCGACTTCGTGTTCGAGGACGGCTTCGGCTACGAGCGCTACGTGGACTACCTGCTCGACGTGCCGATGTATTTCGTGCACCGCGACGGCGTCTATCACGACGCCAGCGGCAAGTCGTTCCGCGATTTCCTGCAGGGCCGGCTGGACGTGCTGCCGGGCGCGCTGCCGACCCTGCGCGACTGGAACGACCACATGACCACCGCCTTCCCCGAAGTGCGCCTGAAGAAGTACCTGGAGATGCGCGGCGCCGACAGCGGCCCGTGGAATCGCATCTGCGCGCTGCCGGCGTTCTGGGTCGGCCTGCTGTACGACGATGCGGCGCTGGATGCCGCCTGGGACCTGGTCAAGGATTTCACCCTGGCCGAGCGCCACGCCCTGCGCGACGGCGTGCCGCGGCACGCGCTGGAGCTGCCGTTCCGCCATGGCCGCGTGCGCGACCTGGCGCGCGAGGCGCTGAAGATCGCGCTGGACGGCCTGCGCCGGCGCGCCCGCGCGGATGCCTGCGGCGCCGACGAAACCGGCTTCCTCGCGCCGTTGCTGGAGATCGCCGAATCCGGCCAGACCCCGGCGCAGCGCAAGCTGGAGTTGTTCCACGGCCCCTGGCAGGGCAGCGTGGACCCGGTGTTCCGCGAGTTCGCCTATTGAGCGCGGCGGGGTTGCGGCGGCAACGGTTGCTGCGTCGCAACAGGCCGGATTAGCCTGCCGCCCATGAGCACCCACGAACTGCCGCTGCGCGAGGCGCTGGACTTCGCCCCCACCGATGCGCTGCTGCGCGACGACGTGCGCCGGCTCGGCGCGATGGTCGGCGCGATGCTGGCCGAGCAGGTTTCGCCGGCGTTCCTGCAGCAGGTCGAGCAGGTCCGCCGCGCCGCGATCGCGCGGCGCGAGCAGGACGCGCCGATCGAGGCGCTGGCCACCCACCTGCGCGGACTGCCGCTGGACGTGGCCGAGGCGCTGGTGCGTGCGTTCGCGGCCTACTTCAGCGCCACCAACGTGGCCGAGCGCGTGCACCGCATCCGCCGCCGGCGCGACTATCAGCGCCAGGGCAGCGACCCGCAGCCGGGCGGGCTGGAGGCGGTGCTGCGCGAGCTGAAGGCCGCCGGGGTCGGGCTGGACGAGTTGCAGGCGCTGCTGGCGCGGCTGCGGATCGAGCCGGTGTTCACCGCGCATCCGACCGAGGCGATCCGGCGCGCGCTGCTGCTCAAGGAGCGCACGATCGTCGAGCGCCTGGTCGCGGACATCGACCGCACCCGCACCCCGCCGGAGCGGCGCGCCGACGAGGCGCGCATCCGGCAGTCGCTGACCACCGCCTGGCAGACCAACGAGGCGCCGCCGCAGAAGCCGAGCGTGGCCGACGAGATCGAGCACATCGGCTACTACCTCGGGCAGGTGCTGTACCGCGTGCTGCCGGTGTTCCACGAGGCCTTCGCCGATGCGGTGGAGGCGGTGTACGGCGCGCGCATCGAGATCCCGGACGTGCTGCGCTTCGGCACCTGGGTCGGCGGCGACATGGACGGCAACCCCAACGTCGGCGCCGCCACCGTGCGCGAGGCGCTGGCCGCGCAGCGCGCGCTGGCCCTGCGCTGCTACCTCGACGACCTGCGCGCGCTCGGCGACATCCTGACCCAGAGCCGCGGCCGCTGCGGCTACGACCCCGCGATCGACGCGCGCGCGCAGGCGCACCGCGCGCTGCTGCCCGAGGGCGCGGTGCGCGCGCGCCCGCGCCTGGCCGACATGCCCTACCGGCAGCTGCTGTGGGCGATGCGCGCGCGGCTGGAGGCCTGCGCCGCGGACGCGCCCGGCGGCTACCGCGACGCCGGCGAGTTCATCGCCGACCTCGAACTGATCGACGCCAGCCTGCGCGCGCACCAGGGCGAGCATGCCGGCCGCTTCGCGGTGCAGCGCGTGCTGCGGCGCGCGCGCGCGTTCGGCCTGCACATGGCCAGCCTCGACCTGCGCCAGGACTCGGCGGTGCACGACGAGGCGCTCGGCGCGCTCGCCGGCGGCCTCGACTGGGGCGCATTGCCGCTGGCGGAGCGGATCGCCCGCCTGCATGCGCTGATCGCCGGCGCCGCGCCCGCGGACGCGGACGCGCCGGCCGCGCAGCCGACCCTGGAGGTCCTGCGCACGGTGCAGGCGCTGCGCGGGCCGCAGGGCGCGGCCGCGTTCGGGCCGTACATCATCACCATGAGCCGCAGCGCGGCGGACGCGCTGGCGGTGCTGGCGCTGGCGCGGATCGCCGGCTGCCACGACGACGGCCGGGTGCCGCTGGACGTGGCACCGCTGTTCGAGACGGTCGCCGACCTCGCGGCGGCGCCGGAGGTGATGCGCGCGCTGTTCGACGACCCGGTGTACCGCGCCCACCTCGACGCCCGCGGCGATCGCCAGATCGTGATGCTCGGCTATTCCGACAGCGCCAAGGACGGCGGCCTGCTGGCCGCGCGCTGGGCGCTGCAGCGCGCGCAGGTGGAGCTGCTGGAACTGGCACGCGCGGCCGGGGTGCGGCTGGTGTTCTTCCACGGCCGCGGCGGCTCGATCAGCCGCGGCGGCGGCAAGACCGAGCGCGCCATCATCGCCGCTCCGCGCGGCAGCATCGACGGCGTGCTGCGGGTGACCGAACAGGGTGAGGTGATCCACCGCCGCTACGGCATCCGCGCGCTGGCGCTGCGCAACCTCGAGCAGGCCACCGGCGCGGTGCTGCGCGCCAGCCTGCGCCCGCGCCCGCCGGAACCGCGCGAGGCGGCGTGGCGGGCGATCGCCACCGCGCTGGCGGAGGACGCGCGCGCGCACTACCGCGCGCTGGTGCACGACGACCCGCGGTTCCCGGACTACTTCCGCGCCGCCACCCCGATCGACGTGATCGAGCGCCTGCGGATCGGCTCGCGCCCCAGCCGCCGCCGCGACGGCAGCATCGCCAACCTGCGCGCGATCCCGTGGGTGTTCGCGTGGTCGCAGAACCGCTGCGGCATGACCGGCTGGTACGGGGTCGGCCACGCGCTCGCGCGCGGGATCGAGCGCCACGGCCTGGAGGTGTTGCAGGCGATGGCGCGCGACTGGCCGTTCTTCGCAGCCCTGCTGGACGACGTGGAGATGCTGCTGGCCAAGTCAGACCTGGCGATCTTCGAGCGCTATTCGCAGCTCGCCGGCGCCGACCTGCACGCGCGCTTCTTCGCCCGCATCGGCGACGAATTCACCCGCACCCGCGCCGCCATCCTCGCCCTCAAGCAGCGCGCCGATCTGCTGGCCGACGACTACCGCCTGCGTCTGTCGATCCGCCTGCGCAATCCCTACGTGGATCCGATCAGCCTGCTGCAGGTGGACCTGCTGCAGCGCTGGCGCGCGGCCGGCAGCCAGGACGACGACCTCTTGCGCGCGCTGGTGGTGACCGTCAACGGCATCGCCGCGGGGATCCAGAACACCGGCTGATCCTGCCGGCCCGTCCGTGGTTCGACCGGCTCGCCACGAACGGGGGAATTCGCCCGCATGCCGCCTGAGATCTGGGGGGCGGCGCGGGCTGGATCGTCTGCGCCGAGCACGAAGTCGGTATAGGCAAACCGCCCGTCGCGCAGCACGGTCTCGCCGCGCGCCAGCGCGAGCGGGGCGGCGAACATCGGCCCGGCCTGCACGCAGGTGTGGAATTCGCCGCGTTCGCCGCAGGGGTCACAGCCGGCGGGCAGCTCCGCGAGGAGATCGGCGTCGAACGCGCGCCCGGCGAAGCGGGCGTCGAGCTGGCGGGTGTCCACGCAGCACAGCTGCGCGCGCAGGCCGCCGGCCAGCATCGTGCGTGCCAGGGCCGCGGTGTCGCTGCCGAACAGCGGGAACAGCGGCGTCCAGCCGAGGCGCGCGCACAGCGCTTCGCGCCAGGCGCGCACGTCGGCCAGGAACAGGTCGCCGAAGGCGATCCGCGCCAAGTCCGGCCAGCGCGCCCGCGCGCGTGCCAGTGCGTCCGCGAAGCTGGCCTCGTAGCGCGCGTTGTCGGCCGCCTGCGGGATCCAGGCCTCGACCACCGGCAGCCCGGCGGCGCGCGCCTGCGCGTGCAGGACCTCGCGGCGGATGCCCTGCATCGCGATGCGGTCGTAGCCCTCGGTGAGGGTGGTCAGCAGGCCGACCACCTCGACCGCGCCGGCCTGGCGCAGCGCGTGCAGCACCCAGGCGGCATCCTTGCCGCCGCTCCAGGACAGCAGCGCCTGCATCGGCGCTCAGCCGGCGGCGACGTCGCGCAGTTCCCAGTGCTTGCCGGCGAGCAGGTCCAGGCGCTGGCGCAGCACGGTGGACGGCAGGCTGGTGACCACCTCCAGGTCCACGTGCAGATCGTCCATGTGGCCGTGCACGCGCGCCTCCGGGTCGGTCGCGCCGAGCGCGGGGTCGGCGTCGTCGGGATCGTCCAGCGCCTGCCGCCAGCGCTGGAACAGCACGTCGGTGCGCAGCGCGTGCTGCAGCTCCTCGGCGAAGGCGTGCGCGCCGTGCGCGCGGAAGGCGAGGGTCGGATCCGGCCCGCGGGCATTGGCCGGATCGGGCAGGCGGATGTAGTAGCGGGTTGGCATGGGCGGCCTCCTGTGGCGATGCTGCACAGGCTAGCGCAGGCGCGTGAGGCGTGGGTGGTGGCCTAGGCGAACTTGGGCCCGTCGGCGGCGAAGCCGACCACCAGCGCGCCGATGCCGACGTTGACCAGGCCGGACAGGCCCATGATGCTCTCGTACACCTCCACCCCGTGCTCGGCGCAGGTGGCGCGCAGCGCGGCATAGCCGGGCAGCGCGCGCATCCGCTCCAGCTCGCCGCCGTAGCTCAGGCACAGGGTGGGGGTGAGCAGGCCGGCGCGCACCTTCTGCGCGGCGAACCCGAACAGGCGCTCGGCGGCGTGCTCGTAGCCCTTGATCTTGGCCACCGGCTCGGTCTCGCCGCGGTTGCAGTGCAGCACCGGCTTGATGTCGAGCGCGGTGCCGAGCGCGGCACTGAGCAGGCTGACGCTGCGGTCGCCGCGCTTGCGGATGCGCGCGCGCAGGTAGTTGAGGTCGGGCGGCACCATGCAGCCGTGCAGCGACAGCGCCAGCTGCTCCAGGCGCGCGCGGATCTTCGGCGGCGGCTCGCCGGCGGCGCGCAGGCGCGCGGCCTCGATCGCCAGCACGCCGACCGCGGCGAACACGTTCTGGCTGTCGATCACGCGCAGCGAGAACGGGGTGTTGTTGCCGGCGGCCTGGCGCACCGGCTTGTAGTCGTTGAGGATGCTGTAGCTGGCCTGCAGCGCGTTGTCGTGGATGCCGCTGCGGGTGCGGGTGGTGGTGATGCAGAACACGTAGTCGTAGTCCAGCACCAGCTCGCCCAGGAACAGGTCGTGCACCTGCTGCACGGTGAACGGGGTGGTCTCCGCGTCGATGCCGTGCTTGGCCACGTGGTCGTGCAGGAAGTTGAGCGTGGCCTCCTCGTTGCGCATGTCCGCCAGCACCGCCTGCCCGATCTGCACGGTCACCGGCAGGATGGTGATGCGTTCGCGCTCGATGAAGTCCGGCGGCACGTCGCAGGCCGAATCCACCACGATCCCGATGCGCATGGGCGTCCTCCGATCCCCCCGATCAGGTAGCCGACGCTAGCGCAAACCGCGGCCGCCTGCACGCCGCAGGGCGGCAGCCGGACTCAGTGCCACAGCCCGAGGATCACCCCGTACAGGGTGAACTGCAGGGTGTGGAAGCCGGCATCGCGCAGCCAGGCCCGCAGCGGGCGGCCGCGGTAGGCGTCGTTCAGCCCCAGGGCCATCGCGACGTAGGCCAGGCCGGTCAGGAACCCGGCGTGGGCGGCGATGAACAGCGGCGGGTTCGGGCGCAGCAGGATGCCGAGCGCCGCCGCGGACACGAAGGCCGCGGCGAAGGCGGTGGCGTGCGTGCGCCAGCCCGCGCGCGGCGCGCGGTACCACAGCGCGCGCAGCAGCAGGGCGGCCAGCGCCGCCAGCAGGATCGCCCACCAGTTGATGTCGACCAGGTTCGGGCCCATGGCAGGCGTCCGCGGCGGAGGGGTCAGCGCGCGGGCTCCGGATACGCCCGCGGCAGCCCATGATCCGGGTGCAGGTAGCGGTCGCGCAACTCGGTCTGGCGGCTGCGCATCGGCAGCGCGCGCCCGTCCAGCCAGAGCTGCTCGGCGATGCTGGCCACGTCCAGCGGATCGCCGCTCCACAGCACCAGGTCGGCGCGCTGCCCGGGGGCGATCCGGCTGCCGACCTGCGCCTCGACCCCGAGCGCGCGCGCCGGCACCGTGGTCAGCCCGGCCAGCGCGGCCTCCCACGGCAGGCCGTAGGCGACCGCGTTGCCGGCGACCTGGCGGATCTTGCGCGCGTTGTGGGAGGCATCGTCGCTGCGGTAGAACGCGACCGGCACGCCGGCCGCGTGCAGGCGCGCGGCGTTCTCGGCGGTCGCCGCCAGTTCGTCGAAGTCGCCGGGCAGGTTGGCCAGCACGTCCACGAACACCGGCACCTTCGCCGCGGCGATCTGCGGGGCGACCTTCCAGCCCTCGCTGGCGCCGACCAGCGCCAGCTGCACGCCATTGGCCTGCGCCCAGCGCAGGGTGCGCAGGATGTCGGCGGCGCGCTGCACCCGCACCAGCACCCGGCCCTGGCCGCCGAGGTAGCGCGCGAGCGTGCTGCGCCCGGCGGGCGTCAGCAGCGCGAACGGCGAGTCCGGCCCGATCCGCCCGCGCGCCTCGTCGCGCAGCTGGTCGAGCAGCATCCACTGCGCCGCGCGCGAGCTGCCGCTGAGGCTGGCGCCCTCGCCGCCCAGGGTCACGAACAGCGCGCGCGGGCCGACCGCGTCCAGGCTGCCGTCCAGCCGCACCACCCCGCCCTGGCCGCCGACGAATGAGCCGCCGGGCTTGCTGCCGGCCGCCAGCAGGCTCCAGCCCAGGCCCTCGACCCGTGCCACCGGCACCAGCACCGAGTCCGGGTTGTAGGCGAGGGTGACGTCGAACTCCGGGCGCACCCGCATGTCGGCCGCGTTCGCGCCGAGCGCGAGGCTGGCGTCCACCGTCGCGCCCTCGCCGGAGACTTCCTCCACCCCGATGTCGTTGATGCCGGCGAACAGCGCCGGGGTCAGCGGGCGCCCGCCGGCCTCGACCACCGTCGTGCCCGCGGGCGCGGCGAGGGCGCGCCCGACCGCGGCGATGCGGCCGCCGCGGACCAGCACGTCGGCGCCGCGCAGGGTGCCGCTGGCGGCGTCCGCGGTGTGCACGGTGGCGTTGCGGATCAGCAGGTCCTGCGCAGGGGCGCTGCCTGCGGCCAGCAGCAGCGCGGCGGCGCAGGCGCGCAGCAGGCGGCGCGCGCTCATCGCACACCTCCCGCGGCCGCGCCCTGCCCGAGCAGGAAGTCCGAGGTCGGCTGCCGCGCCGGATCGCGGCGGTCGTACAGGCGCGCGCCGTCCACGTACACCTGCTCGGCGAGCGCGTAGCTGCTGAAGGGATTGCCGTTCCACACCACCACGTCGGCCATCTTGCCGGGTTCCAGGGTGCCGGTCTGGGCGTCGATCCCCATCGCCCGCGCCGGGTTGGCGGTGATCCAGCGGATCGCCCGCTCCGGCGGGATGTCGATTCCGATCGCGTGCGCGCGCGCCATCACCTTGGCGGCCTCCTGATTCAGGCGCTGGATGCCCTCGGACGAGTCCGAGTGCACGATCGCGCAGCCGCCGGGCACGCGGTCCACAAGCGCGATGTTCTCCTGGATGCCGTCGAAGCTCTCCATCTTGAAGCCCCACCAGTCCGCCCACAGCGCGCCGCACACGCCCTCGGCGGCGAGGCGGTCGGCGATCTTGTAGGCCTCCACCCCGTGGTGGAAGGCGGAAATCTTGAACCCGAACTCGCGCGCCAGGTCGAGCATGATCGCCATCTCGTCGGCGCGGTAGCAGTGGATGTGCACGCGGATGTCGCCGTCGATCGCGGCGGCCAGGGTGTCGTTCTTGTAGTCGCGCTTGCCCTCGGCCTCCTTGCCGCCGGCCTTGCGCTTCTTCATGTACTCGGCGGCCTCGGCGAACGCGGCGCGGTAGCCGGCGACGTTGCCCATCCGGGTCGAGGGCCCGCCTTTCTGCCCGTACACCCGCTTGGGGTTCTCGCCGCAGGCCATCTTCAGGCCCCAGGGCGCGCCCGGGAACTTCATCGCCTGGTAGGTGGTGGCCGGCACGTTCTTCAGGGTGACCCCGCGCCCGCCGATCAGGTTGGCGCTGCCGGGCAGGATCTGCAGGCTGGTCACGCCGCCGGCCAGCGCGGTGGCGAAGCCCGGGTCCTGCGGCCACACCGAGTGCTCGGCCCACACGTTCGGGGTGACTGGGGCGGTGGCCTCGTTGCCGTCGCTGTGGGCATTGACCGCGGGGCTGGCGTACACGCCCAGGTGCGAGTGGATGTCGATGATCCCGGGGGTGATCCACTTGCCGCGCGCGTCCACCCGCTGGGCATCGGCGGGTGCGTCCAGGCCGCGGCCGACCGCGGCGATGCGGCCGTCGCGCAGCAGCACGTCGGCATCGTCCAGGCGCTGGCCGGTGCCGGTCAGCACGGTGGCGTGCTGCAGCAGCACCGGCGCCGACGCCACCGGGCGGTAGGTGCTCGGGTACGGGTCGGCGGCGAAGTCGTAGGGCTTGCCGGCGGCGGCCGGCTTCTGCGGCGCGCCGGCGCAGCCGGCGAGCAGGGCCGCCAGGACGGCGGCGGCGATGGGTTTCATGCGGTTCCCCGGCGCATGTGGGCCTGTTCCGACCGTAGCGCGCGGCGCGGGCCGGCGTCCCCTGACCGAAGTCATGCCCGCGTGGGACAATCGCGCCCAGCCGCGCGGCGCCCGGCGCCGCCTTCGCCTTGAGGAGATGCCGATGAAGGAAAAGCACGAGATCGTCGAGAACTGGCTGCCGCGCTACACCGGGGTGCCGCTCGACCAGTTCGGGCAGCACGTGCTGCTGACCAATTTCGGCGGCTACCTGACCCAGTTCGCGCAGATGACCGGGGCGCAGGTGGTCGGCGGCGACCGCCCGTTCCCGAGCGCGACCGCCGACGGCATCACCATGATCAACTTCGGCATGGGCAGCCCGAACGCGGCGACCGTGATGGACCTGCTGTCGGCGGTGCAGCCCAAGGCGGTGCTGTTCCTCGGCAAGTGCGGCGGGCTCAAGCGCAAGAACAAGCTCGGCGATCTGATCCTGCCGATCGCCGCGATCCGCGGCGAGGGCACCAGCAACGACTACCTGCCACCGCAGGTCCCGGCGCTGCCCGCATTCGCGATGCAGCGCGTGATCTCCACCAGCATCCGCGACCTCGAACTGGACTACTGGACCGGCACCGTCTACACCACCAACCGCCGGGTCTGGGAGCACGACGACGCCTTCAAGGAGAAGCTGCGAGCGATGCGCTGCATGGCGATCGACATGGAGACCGCGACCATCTTCGCTGCCGGCTTCGCCAACCGCATCCCGTGCGGCGCGCTGCTGCTGGTCTCCGACCAGCCGATGATCCCGGAGGGGGTCAAGACCGAGGCCTCGGACGCCAAGGTCTCGGCCGCGTTCGTGGAGAACCACATCCGCATCGGCATCGAGTCGCTGCGGCTGATCCGCCGCCACGGGCGCTCGGTGCGCCACCTGCGCTTCGATGAGTGAGCCGCTGCCGGCGCCGGCACAGGAACTGCTGGCGTTCTGGCGCGATGCCGGGCGCGCGCGCTGGTTCCGCGGCGGCGAAGCCTTCGACGCCGAGTGCCGCGCGCGCTGGCAGGCGCTGCATTTCGCCGCTGCGCGGCGCGAGTTGGACGCCTGGGCCGGGGAGCCCGAGGCCGCGCTGGCGCGGGTGCTGCTGCTGGACCAGATCCCGCGCAACATCTTCCGCGGCAGCGCGCATGCCTTTGCCACCGACGGGCTGGCGCTGGAGGCGGCGCAGGCGATGCTGGCGGCCGGCCACGACGCGCGCATCGCGCCGGAGCTGCGCGCGTTCTGCTACCTGCCGTTCGAGCATGCCGAGGACGCGGCGATGCAGGCGCGCGCGGTCGCGCTGTTCGCCGCGCTCGGGGATGCCGAGTATCTGCGCTATGCGCGCGCGCACCAGGAGGTGATCGCGCGGTTCGGGCGCTTCCCGCATCGGAACGCCGTGCTCGGGCGTAGCAGCAGCGACGCCGAGCGCGCCTGGCTGGCCGCCGGCGGCGGCTTCTGACCTGACCGGACGCGCGCATGGACCGTGCCCTGCTGTGGTTCCGCGACGACCTGCGCCTGGACGACCACCCGGCGCTGCAGGAACTCTTGCGCCTGGGCCTGGCGCCGGTGCCGGTGTACGTGCACGACCCCGAGGGCGAGGGCGCCTGGGCGCCGGGCGCCGCCTCCAACGCGTGGCGGGCGCGCTCATTGCTGGCGCTGGACGCCGCCCTGCGCGCGCGCGGCTCGCGCCTGCAGGTGCTGCACGGCCCGGCGCAGGAGGTGCTGCCGCGGGTGCTGGCGGCCAGCGGCATCCGCGTGCTGCGCTGGCACCGCCGCTACGAGCCGGCCCTGCAGGCGCGCGACGCCGCCCTCAAGCAGGCCCTGCGCGGGGCCGGGATCGATGCCCAGAGCCGCAACGGCGCGCTGCTGGCCGAGCCGTGGGACGTGCGCACCCAGGCCGGCGAGCCGTACCGGGTGTTCACTCCGTTCTGGCGCGCGCTGCAGGCGGCCTGGCGCTGGCCGGCCTTGCAGCCGGCGCCAGACGCGCTGCCGCCGCCGCCCGACCTGCCGGAGGCGCAACCGGTACAGGCGCTGGCGCGCGCACTGGCGCCGGCGCGCGGCTGGGACGCCGGCTTCTGGCAGGCGTGGACCCCCGGCGAGGCCGGCGCGCAGGCGGCGCTGGCGCGCTTCCTGCAGGGGGCGCTGGCCGACTACGCGCAGGCGCGCGACTTCCCGGACCGGCCCGGCACCTCGCGGCTGTCGCCGCACCTGCACTTCGGCGAGATCGCGCCGTGGCGGGTCGCCCATGCGGTGCGCGCGGCCGCCGCCGGCGGCGGCGAGGCCTACCTGCGCGAGCTGGGCTGGCGCGAGTTCGGCTACCACCTGCTGCACCATTTTCCGCACACGCCGGAGGCGAACTTCAACCCGCGCTTCGACGCCTTCCCGTGGGCGGCGGACGCCCCGGCGCTGCTGCGCGCCTGGCAGCGCGGGCGCACCGGCATCCCGATCGTGGATGCGGGCATGCGCGAGCTGTGGCACACCGGCTGGATGCACAACCGGGTGCGGATGATCGCCGGCAGCCTGCTGACCAAGCACCTGCGCCAGCACTGGCGGCACGGCGCGCGCTGGTTCTGGGACACCCTGGTGGACGCCGACCTGGCCAACAACACTTTGGGCTGGCAGTGGGTGGCCGGCACCGGTGCGGACGCCGCGCCCTACCACCGCGTGTTCAACCCGGTGCTGCAGGCGCAGCGGTTCGACCCGGACGGCGCCTACATCGCGCGCTGGGTGCCGGAACTGGCCGGGCTGCCGCCGGCGCGCCGGCATGCGCCGTGGGAAGGGGGCGCGCCGCCGCGCGGCTACCCGGCCCCGATCGTGGACCTCGCGCGCGGACGGGCCGAGGCGCTGGCCGCGCTGGAGGCGATCCGGCGCGGCTGAGCCGCCGCATCGGGCCGCCTCAATACGGGCGGAGGTTCGGGTCGAGCAGGGCCCAGGCGTTGATCCCGCCTTCGACGTTGTGCACGCGGGTGAAGCCGAGCTGGCGGAAGTGCTCGGCCGCCTGCGCGCTGCGCCCGCCGCTGCGGCACAGGAAGGCGATCGCGGTGTCCTTCGGCAGCGCCTCGAGCTCGGCGCTGCCGGCGTCGAGGTGGCGGTACGGCACCGGGGCCTCCGCCAGCAGGCGTTCGTCCAGCGGGCGCACGTCGACCAGCAGCAGTTCGCCGGCGCGCACCGCCTCCGCCGCCTGCGCCGGGGTCAGCGCACGCACCCGCGGCGGCGCGTTCGGGTTCTCGATCACCAGCCCGCGGCCGCGCGCGTCCTCGACCCAGTCGATCACCAGCCCGCGCGCGCGTGGGGCGCTGGCGAGGTCGAACTGCACGCGGATGCCGTCCTGTTCGAGCACGATCGCCTGCGGGTCGGGCGGCGCCAGCTGCAGGCGGGTGTTGAAGCGGGCATCGACCTCGACCTGCAGGGCCATGTCCGCGCCGGCCTGGGCGATCGCCTGGCGCAGGAACGCGGCCGCCGCCGGGGTGATCCGGATCGCCGGCGGGGTGCGGTCCGGCGGCGGCAGCCCGAGCGCGGCGTGCAGTTCGCCGCTGGCCGCCATCTGGGCGATGATGTCCGAGCCGCCGACCAGCTCGCCACGGATGTACAGCTGCGGGATGGTCGGCCAGTCCCCGTACAGCTTGATGCCCTCGCGGATCTCCGGGTCGGCCAGCACGTCCACGTGCGCATAGCGCGCGCCGGCGGCGTCGAGCGCGGCCACCGCGCGCGCGGAGAAGCCGCATTGCGGCGCCTGCGGGTTGCCCTTCATGAACAGCACCACCGGTTCGCGGGCCAACAGCGCGTCGATGCGCGCGCGCAGGGCGGGGTCGAGGGACATCGGGACGCACTCGCGGGGGAAGGGGCGGCCAGTGTACGCCGCGTCGCGTCAGGCCGCGGCCAGCGCGCGCTCGGCATAGGGCAGCAGCGCGGCGGTCCAGCGCGCGTACTGCGCGGCCGACGGGTGCAGGCCGTCCTCGGCCAGCATGCCGGCGGCGTCGCCGGCGGCGCGGCTGAGCGCGGTCACGTCGGCGAACGCGATCCCGCGCGCGGCGCATTCCTTTGCCTCGAGCGCGTTGCAGGCGTCCAGCTCGCGCGCGATCCGCGCCGGGCTGCGCAGCTCGCGGCGCGCGAACGGGGTCACCCCCCAGTCCGGGATCGACACCGCCAGCACCCGCGCCGGGCGCCTGCCGGCCAGCGCCAGCGCGCGCTCGAGCAGCGCCGCGTAGTCCCGGCCCAACTGCGCCAGCGGATGCCCGCGGTACTGGTCGTTGACCCCGACCAGCAGCGAGACCAGGTCCCACGGCCCGGGCGGTTCGGCGGCGTCCAGCGCCGCCGCCAGCTCGGCGCAGGTCCAGCCGGTCTGGGCCAGGATCCGCGGTTCCGCCAGCGGCACGCCGAGCGCCTGCAGGCGCTCGGCCAGCTGCCGCGGCCAGCGCCCTTCCGGCGCGATGCCCTCGCCGATGGTGTAGGAATCGCCGAGCGCCAGGTAGCGCAGCACCGCCCGCGCCCGGTTCAGGCCACCGCGCTGGGGCGCTGGGCCTGCTCGGCGCGGCGCGCCAGCACCCGCTCGATCCGGGCGAACACCTCGCGCAGCACCGGCGCCTCCGGCAGCAGGGTGACCCGGAAGTGGTCGCGGTAGGGCACGTTGAAGCTGGTGCCGGGCACGATCAGCACGTCCTCCTGCTCCAGCATCTCCAGCGCGAATTCGTGGTCGTCGAAGCCCTGCGCGGCGGGCCCGACCACCCGCGGGAAGCCGTACAGCGCGCCCGCCGGCGGCACCAGCGCCAGGTGCTCGCTGGCCGCACAGGCCTCGATCAGCGCGCGCCGGGTCTCGTACAAGCGGCCGCCGGGGCGGACCAGCGCGCCGATGGTGTCCGCGCCGTGCAGCGCCTGCGCGATCGCGAACTGCCCGGGCACGTTCGCGCACAGGCGCAGCGCGCCCAGCAGGTCCATCGCGTGGTGGAAGTCGCCGCAGGCCACCGGGTCGCCCGACAGCACTGCCCAGCCCACCCGCCAGCCGCAGGCGCGGTGCACTTTCGACAGCCCGCCGAAGCTCACGCACGGCAGGTCGCCGGCGAGCGGCGCGACCGGCTGGAACACGGCGTCGTCGTAGACGATGTGGTCGTAGATCTCGTCCACCAGCAGCAGCAGGCGGTAGCGCTGCGCGACTTCCACGATCCGCTGCAGCAGCGCGCGCGGGTAGCTGGCGCCGGTCGGGTTGTTCGGGTTGATCAGCACCAGCGCGCGGGTGCGCGCCGAGATCAGCGACTCGATCTGCTCCGGATCGGGCAGGAAGCCGTTGTCGCGGTCCAGCTTGTAGTAGACCGGGCGGCCGTCGTTGAGGATGGTGGCCGCGCTCCACAGCGGGTAGTCGGGCGAGGGCACCAGCACTTCCTCGCCGGGGTTGAGCAGCGCGCGCAGGGCGATGTCGATCAGCTCGGACACGCCGTTGCCGACGAACACCCGCTCCGGGCAGGCGTTTGGGGTGCCGCGCGCCTTGTGGAACGCGGCGATCGCCGCGCGCGCCTCGGGCAGGCCCTGCTGGTGGGTATAGGGATCGGTCTGCGCGATGTGGTCGGCGATCGCGTGCTGCAGGTGCTCCGGCGCCCGGAACCCGAACGCGCCGGGATTGCCGATGTTGAGCTTGATCAGCCGGCGGCCCTGGGCCTCCAGTTCGCGCGCGCGGCGCGCCAGTTCGCCGCGGATCTCGTAGCGGACTTCGGTCAGGCGGGTGCGGGTGGCGATCTTGTGGCGCGGGAGCGGCGGCGACATCCGGGTGGCGCGAGTGGCGGGACGGGCCGCCAGCCTAGCGGAAACCGCGCCGGCGCGCCGCGGCTGGCTAGAATCGGCGCATGTGCCTGCACCCGACCCCATGAACCCGCTGGCGGCCATCGGCTGGCGCTGGACGCCCGCCACCCTGCCGCCGGCGTGGGCGCAGGCGCTGGCCGCACATCCGCAGGCGCGCCCGGCGCGGATCGTGGAGCAGCACCGCAGCGGCTACCGGGTGGCGGAAGCGCCGGCGCAGGCGCTGCCCGCCGAGTCCCTGCCGGAGTGGCAGCGTGCCGGCAGCTACCGCGCCGGCGAACTCGCTCCGGAGGCGCGTCCGGCGGTCGGCGACTGGGTGCTGGTCGCGGGCCCCCCGCCGCGCGGGCTGCGGATCGTCGCGCTGCTGCCGCGCCAGAGCGCGATCAAGCGCGCCGCCGCCGGCGAGCACTACCGCCAGCAGGTGATCGCCGCCAACATCGACACGGCGTTCGTGGTCAGCGGCCTGGACGCCGACTTCAACCCGCGCCGGATCGAGCGCTACCTGCTGCTGGTCGGCGGCGGCGGGGTGCAGCCGGTGGTGGTGCTGACCAAGGCCGACCGCGCCGCGACCGACCCGCAGGCCGCGCGCGCGGCGCTGGCGGCGTGCGGCGCGCCGGTGCTGGCGGTCAATGCCAAGGACCGCGCCAGCGTCGCTGCGCTGGCGCCGTGGCTCGGGCCGGGGCAGAGCGTGGTGCTGGTCGGCAGCTCCGGCGCTGGCAAGTCCACCCTCACCAACACCCTGCTCGGCGAGGAGAAGATGAAGACCGGCGCGGTGCGCGCCGGCGACGGCCGCGGCCGCCACACCACCACCCACCGCGCCCTGCTCGCGCTGCCGGGCGGGGCCTGCCTGATCGACACCCCGGGCATGCGCGAACTCAAGCCGACCGGCGAGGAGGACGTGGCCGAGGGCTTCGCCGACATCGAGGCGCTGGCCGCGCAGTGCCGCTTCCGCGATTGCCGGCATGCGCAGGAACCCGGCTGCGCGGTGCGCGCGGCGGTGGAGGAGGGGCGGTTGGACGCGCGCCGCCTCGACAACTGGCGCAAGCTGCAGGCGGAGGTCGCGCAGGCCGCGCGCCTGCGCGGGCAGCGCCAGGCCGAGGCCGCCGCGCCCGCGCGCCGGCGCGGGCCGCCGGCGGGGCGCGCCTGAGATGGACCTGGACCGTCCCGCGCCGGCCGACGCGCGTGCGGTCGCCCACCATGCCGCGCTGGACGCGCGCCTGGCGCGCGCGGCCAGGCCGCTGCGCCTGCTCAGCCTGGCCAGCTGGCCGGCGCGCGTGCAGCAGCGTTTCCTGGCCGACTGGGAACGCGGCCGGGTGCGCCTGCCCCGGCATGCCTATCCGCGCCACGACTTCGCCGAGGCCCGCCGCGAATGCGCCGCGGTGGCCGCCGCCGCGGACCCGGCGCATCCGCTCGGGCAGTACCTGATCGATTCGGCGCACAGCTGGGACCTGGCCGCGCAGCTGCTGGAGAACCTCGGCCGCCCGGCGGTCACCGGGTTGTCGATCGCGCTGTTCGGGCGGCCCGACCAGCCGCTGCCGGGCGGCGCCAGCACCCGCGAGGCGGCCAACCACTTCATCGCGATCGCCAACGACCTCGACCACGAGCTGCTCTCGCCCGCCGAGCAGGTGCAGATCTCGGCCACCGCGCTGTCGCTGCAGCTGCAGGCGGCGCTGGACGCCTACTTCGGCGAGCGCCTGATCCAGGTCGAGCTGGATCCCGAGCTGATCGCCAAGGCCGCCGCCGGGCCGACCCGGATCCGCCTGCGCGCCGGCGCCGCGTTCTCCGACTACGACCGCCACCAGCTGCTGCAGCACGAGGCCTTCGTGCACTCGCTGACCGCGCTCAACGGCCAGCAGCAGGCGGTGCTGCCGAGCCTGGCGCTGTCCTCGCCGCGCACCACCGCGACCCAGGAGGGGCTGGCGGTGTTCGCCGAGCACATCACCGGCAGCATCGACATCGAGCGCATGAAGCGGGTCAGCCTGCGCATCGAGGCGGTGGCGATGGCGCTGGAGGGCGCGGACTTCTTGCAGGTGTTCCGCTATTTCCTGGACGCCGGGCAGAGCCCGGTGGAGAGCTTCACCTCGGCGCAGCGGGTGTTCCGCGGGGTGCCGGTGACCGGCGGCAGCGCCTTCACCAAGGACACCGTGTACCTGCGCGGGCTGATCGGGGTGCACACTTTCTTCCGCTGGGCGCTCAAGCACGACCGCCTGCGCCTGGGGCGGCTCTTGTTCGCCGGCAAGATGACCCTGGCCGACGTACGCCGGTTCGAGCCGCTGTTCGACGCCGGGGTGCTGCAGCCGCCGCGCTGGCTGCCGGAATGGGTGGCGCGCGCCAACGGCCTGGCCGGGATGCTGGCGTTCTCGCTGTTCGCCAACCAGATCCGGCTGGAGCAGATCGTCGATCCGGAGACCGTGGTCGAGCTGTGAGCGTGCGGCGTCAGCGCGGCAGCGGGTGCAGGCGGCCGTCGCGGCCGATCTCGTAGTCCGCCGGCGCGCCGGCCGGCACCAGTTCCACCCGCGCCCCGATCGCGACCCCGGCGTACTGCGGGATGTCGTGGGTCAGGCGCCGGAACACCCAATCCTTCGCCCCCGGGGCCGGGCGCAGGCGCAGCACGCCGTCGTCCGGCCGGGCCGCCACCGCCGCCGCGAGGGCCGGCGAGAACACCGCCTGCAGCCGCCCGACCCGCTGCAGGGCCAGCATCACCATCAGCCCATGCAGCACGCTGAGCAGCGCATAGGCGGCGATCACCGCGCGCGCCGCGCCGCGCGCGCGCCGCCAGCCCGCCGCCAGCACCGCGGCGGCCAGTGCGGCCGCGCCATAGGCGTAGTGGTTCCACGCCGCGCCCAGCGGCAGCACCGGCAGCAGCGCCGCGCCGCTGCCGAGCAGCCACAGTGCGAGCAGGCGCGGCGCGCTGCGCCACAGCGCCCACAGCAGCGCCAGCCACAGCAGCGCGGCCAGCGCCACCGCCCACGGCCGCTGCCACAGGGTGAAGACCTCCAGCGCCGGCACCAGCGGCGCGAACAGCGGGTACTCCAGCCAGCGCAACGGCAGCTGCGCCAGCCCGAGGGTGTACTGGCCGCCGCTGCGCGGGGCGTGCAGCAGGGCCGGCAGCCGCAGCGCCAAGTACAGCGCGGCGACCGCGGCGGACGCCAGGCCCGCGGCCAGCCAGCGCGGGCGGCGCGCGCGGTCGAAGATCCAGGCCACCGCCAGCAGGGCCGGGATCGCCAGCGCCGCTTCCTTGGCCAGCAGCCCGACCGCGGTCGCCAGCGCCGCCGCCAGCGCCGCCTGCCAAGGCCGGCGCAGGTGCTGCACCGCCAGCGCCAGCGCCAGCGCGGCCGCGACCCACAGCAGGTCGGCGAGGCAGCCGACCCAGCCGTGCGCATACGCCGCGAACGGGCTGAGCACGAAGCCGAGCGCCGCGAGCGCGGAGGCCCGCGGCGGCAGGCCGAAGCCGCGCGCGGCCAGCGCCAGCAGCGCCGCATTCAGGCTGCCGAGCGCGACCACTGCGGCATGGAACAGCACCGGCAGCTCGAACAGCGCGCGCGAGAGCGCCATCCACAGCGCGAAGGTGAGCGGGCGGTACTGGAAGGTGTCGAACGCGCCCCAGCCGGGCGACGTGCCGGCCGCGGCGAACGCCGCCCACTGCAGCTCGTCGTGGCTGAAATAGCCGGGGTTGGCGATCAGCGGCCACTGCACCAGCAGGGCCAGCACGACCACCCCCAGCGCCAGGCGTGCGCCGCCCGCGGGCAAGGCCGGCCGGGTCATGCGCGGACCATGCCGGCGGCGGGCGATGCCAGCGCGGCGTGCGCCGCGCACCGGCGCGCGGCCGATCCGCGGGCCTGCCGCGGCCCGCCCCGTGCCTGCGTTGCTCGCGCGCGCCGCCGCTGCATCGTCCCTCCCGCGCCGGTGTCCGTCCGCCCGGCGCTATCATGACCGATCCCTCGAAGCGGGACGCCGCCGATGTCCGACAGCCCCAACCACGACGAGCTCAAGCAGGCCGCGCTGGACTACCACCGCGCCGCGCCGGCGGGCAAGATCCGGGTCACCGCGACCAAGCCGATGGTGACCCAGCGCGACCTGGCGCTGGCGTATTCGCCCGGGGTCGCGTTCGCCTGCGAGGAGATCGCCGCCGACCCCGGCAAGGCGCGCGACTACACCGCGCGCGGCAACCTGGTCGCGGTGGTGTCCAACGGCACCGCGGTGCTGGGCCTGGGCGACATCGGCCCGCTGGCCGGCAAGCCGGTGATGGAAGGAAAGGGCGTGCTGTTCCAGAAGTTCGCCGGGATCGACGTGTTCGACATCGAGATCGCGGAGAAGGACCCGGACAAGCTGGTGGACATCATCGCCGCGCTGGAGCCGACCTTCGGCGGCATCAACCTCGAGGACATCAAGGCGCCGGAGTGCTTCATCGTCGAGCGCAAGCTGCGCGAGCGCATGCAGATCCCGGTGTTCCACGACGACCAGCACGGCACCGCGATCATCGTCGGCGCGGCGGTGCTCAACGCGCTGGAGGTGGCCGGCAAGCGTATCGAGGACGTGCGCCTGGCGACCGCCGGCGCCGGCGCCGCCGGCATCGCCTGCCTGGACATGCTGGTCGCGCTCGGGCTGCGCCCGGAGCACATCCTCGCCTACGACCGCGACGGCGTGATCCACGTCGGTCGGCCCAACCTCGACCCGGACAAGGCGCGCTACGCGCGCGCCACCGACAAGCGCACCCTGGCCGAGATCGTCGCGGGCGCCGACATCTTCCTCGGCCTGTCGGCCGGGGGCATCCTCAAGCCGGAGATGGTGGCGACGATGGCGGACAATCCGATCATCCTCGCCCTGGCCAACCCGTACCCGGAGATCCTGCCGGAGGACGCACGCGCGGTGCGCCCGGACGCGATCATCGCCACCGGCCGCAGCGACTACCCGAACCAGGTCAACAACGCGCTGTGCTTCCCCTACATCTTCCGCGGCGCGCTCGACGTGGGGGCCACTACCATCAACGAGCCGATGAAGCTGGCCTGCGTGCGCGCGATCGCCGCGCTGGCGCGGCGCGAGGCCTCCGACCTCGGCGCCGCCTACGGCGGCGAGGTGCCGACCTTCGGCCGCGACTACCTGATCCCGCGGCCGTTCGACCCGCGCCTGTTGACCATGCTGGCGCCGGCGGTCGCGCAGGCGGCGATGGACTCCGGGGTGGCGACCCGCCCGCTCGCGGACATGGCCGCCTACCGCGAGAGGCTCGGCCAGTTCATCCACCGCACCAGCCTGATGATGAAGCCGGTGTACGAGCGCGCGCGCGCCGAGCGCAAGCGGATCGCCTACGCCGAGGGCGAGGAGTTCGTGGTGCTGCAGGCGGTGCAGACGGTGATCGACGAGGGCCTGGCCTATCCGATCCTGATCGGGCGCCCGGAGGTGATCGAGAGCCGCATCCGCAAGCTCGGCCTGCGCATGCGCGCCGGAGTGGACTTCGAGCTGACCAACATCAACGACGACCCGCGCTTCGACTCCTACTGGCGCCAGTACCACGCGCTGACCGAGCGCCGCGGGGTGACCCCGGACGCGGCCAAGACCCTGGTGCGCTCGCGCCCGACCCTGATCGCCGCGCTGATGGTGGAGCGCGGCGAGGCCGACGCGCTGATCACCGGCATCGTCGGCCGCTACCACAAGAAGCTCGGCTACCTGCGCAGCGTGTTCGACTTCGAGCCGGGGGTGACCGGCACCGCCGCCATGACCGGCGTGATCAACGACCAGGGCGCGTGGTTCTTCGTCGACACCCACGTGCAGGTGGATCCGTCCGCCGAGCAGATCGCGGAGGCCACCCTGCAGGCCAGCTACCGCCTCAAGCTGTTCGGGATCGAGCCGAGGGTGGCGCTGCTGTCGCATTCCAACTACGGCAGCCACAACGACGCCAGTGCGGCCAAGATGCGGCGCGCATTGGAGATCATCCGGCGGCGGGTGCCGAAGCTGGAGATCGACGGCGAGATGATGGCCGACACCGCCTGGGACGAGGCGCTGCGCCAGCGCATCTTCCCCAACACCACCCTGCGCGGGCGCGCCAACCTGCTGGTGATGCCGAACCTGGACGCGGCCAACATCGCCTACAACCTCATCCGGGTCGCCACCGACGGGGTGGCGATCGGCCCGATCCTGATGGGCCTGGACCAGCCGGCGCACATCCTGACCCCGGCGGCGACCGCGCGGCGGATCGTGAACATGACCGCGATCGCCGCGGTGGACGCCCAGATCCGGGCCGAACGGCGCGCCTCCTGAAAACACCCGGGTAAATACGCCGGACCCCGCCATCGCTCCCGCGGCGGCGGGGTCCGGCCCTGCTAGACTGCCGGCGCCCACCCGTTCCGGAGCGCGCCATGCACTGGCTCAACGACATGCTGCACGACGATCCCGACCCGCAGGAGACCCGCGAGTGGATCGAGGCGCTCAAGGCGGTGATCGACCACGCCGGCCCCGAGCGCGCGCACCAGCTGCTGGAGGGCATGGTCGAGCTGACCCGGCGCGCCGGGGCGCACCTGCCGTTCGCGCCGACCACCGAATACATCAACACCATCCCGCCGCACCTCGAGCCGGCCTTCCCGGGCGATGCCGGGATGGAGTGGAAGCTGCGCTCGATGATCCGCTGGAACGCGATGGCGATGGTGGTGCGCGCCAACCGCAAGCCGGGCGAACTGGGCGGCCACATCGCCAGCTTCGCCAGCTCGGCGACCCTGTACGACGTCGGCTTCAACCATTTCTGGCGTGCTCCGCACGCGGGCCACCCGGGCGATCTGGTGTTCATCCAGGGCCACAGCGCGCCCGGTATCTACGCCCGCGCATTCCTCGAGGGCCGCCTGAGCGAGTCCCAGATCGACCATTTCCGGATGGAGGTCGACGGCCGCGGGGTGTCCAGCTACCCGCATCCGTGGCTGATGCCCGACTTCTGGCAGGCACCGACGGTGAGCATGGGCCTGGGGCCGATCGCCGCGATCTACCAGGCGCGCAGCTGGAAGTATCTGGAGGCGCGCGGGCTGATGCCGAAGACCGACCGCAAGGTGTGGTGCTTCCTCGGCGACGGCGAGACCGACGAGCCCGAATCGCTGGGCGCGATCGGCGTGGCCGGGCGCGAAGGGCTGGACAACCTGATCTTCGTGGTCAACTGCAACCTGCAGCGGCTGGATGGCCCGGTGCGCGGCAACGGCAAGATCATCCAGGAGCTGGAGGGCCAGTTCCGCGGCGCCGGCTGGAACGTGATCAAGCTGGTCTGGGGCAGCTACTGGGACCCGCTGCTGGCCAAGGACAGCAGCGGCATGCTGCGCAAGCTGATGATGGAGACCGTCGACGGCGAGTACCAGAATTGCAAGGCCTTCGGCGGCGCCTACACCCGCGAGCATTTCTTCGGCAAGTACCCGGAGACCCGCGCGCTGGTCGCCAACCTGTCCGACGAGGACATCTGGCGCCTCAACCGCGGCGGCCACGACCCGCACAAGGTCTATGCCGCCTACGACGCCGCGGTGAAGACCAGCGGCCAGCCGACCGTGATCCTGGCCAAGACCGTGAAGGGCTACGGCATGGGCGGGGCGGGCGAGTCGCTCAACCCGACCCACCAGACCAAGAAGCTGGACAACGACGCAGTGCGCGCCTTCCGCGACCGCTTCCGGCTGCCGATCGACGACGACCAGCTCAAGGACGGGGCGATCCCGTTCTACCGCCCGGACGAAAAGTCGCCCGAGCTGGAATACCTGCGCGCGCGCCGCGCCGCGCTCGGCGGCTACCTGCCGCAGCGCCGGCGCAAGGCCAGCCAGCCGCTCGAGGTGCCGCCGCTGGCGACCTTCGAGCGCCTGCTGAAGTCCACCGGCGAGCGCGAGATCAGCACCACCATGGCGTTCGTGCAGATGCTCAACATCCTCCTGCGCGACAAGCAGGTCGGGCCGCGCTGCGTGCCGATCGTGGCCGACGAGGCGCGCACCTTCGGCATGGAGGGCCTGTTCCGCCAGCTCGGCATCTACGCCCCGCAGGGCCAGAAGTACAAGCCGGTGGACGCCGACCAGCTGATGTTCTACCGCGAGGACGCGGCCGGGCAGGTGCTGGAGGAGGGCATCACCGAGGCCGGCGCGTTCGCCAGCTGGATGGCGCTGGCCACCAGCTACAGCACCAACGACCTGCCGATGCTGCCGTTCTACATCTACTACTCGATGTTCGGCTTCCAGCGCGTCGGCGACGCCGCCTGGCAGGCCGGGGACATGCGCGCGCGCGGCTTCCTGCTCGGCGGCACCTCCGGGCGCACCACCCTCAACGGCGAGGGATTGCAGCACGAGGACGGCCACAGCCACGTGCACGCCAGCGTGATCCCCAACTGCCGCAGCTACGACCCGACCTTCGCCTACGAGGTGGTGACCATCGTCCAGCACGGCATGCAGCGGATGCTGGCCGAGCAGCACGACGAGTACTGGTACCTCACCCTGATGAACGAGAACTACCCGCACCCGGACATGCCGGAGGGCAGCGCGGAGGGCATCATCCGGGGCATGTACCTGCTGCGCGACGGCGGCCGCCCGAAGAAGCGCGAGCTGCGCGTGCAGCTGCTCGGCAGCGGCGCCATCCTGCGCGAGGTGATCGCCGCCGCCGACCTGCTGGATGCCGACTTCGGGATCAAGGCCGACCTCTGGTCCTGCCCCAGCTTCACCGAGCTGGCGCGCGACGGCCACGACGCCGAGCGCTGGAACCGCTTCCACCCGGAGGCCAAGACGCCGCGCACGCCGTGGGTCACCCAGCAGCTGCAGGGCCGCCAGGGCCCGGCGATCGCCGCCACCGACTACGTGCGCGCGTTCGCCAACCAGATCCGCGAGTTCGTGCCGATGCGCTACCACGTGCTCGGCACCGACGGCTACGGGCGCAGCGACACCCGCGCCAACCTGCGCCGCCACTTCGAGGTGGACCGCTTCCACGTGGCGCACGCCGCGGTCGCCGCGCTCGCGGCCGAGGGCAAGCTCACCGCCAAGGACGTGGCGCGCGCGATCAAGCTGTACAAGCTCGACCCGGACAAGCCCAACCCGCTGCACGCCTGAGCCGGGCGCGCGCGTGGCCGCCGCGCGCGGCGGCGTCGCCCGGTTCGCGGCAGGACGGGCCGCTCACTCCGGCGCGCGCGCCGGATTGGGCAGCCACCCGCCGGGGAAGCGCCGGCGCAGCCAGACGGTCTGCAGCACCAGCACCGCGGCGATCGCCAGCGCCAGCCAGGCGGCCACCGCCGCGCCCGCCATCGCGCTGTCGGACTGCTGCACGTACACCGCGACCAGTGCCCACACCGCGGCGATCACGTAGTCCACGTTGCCGCGCATGCGCCGGTTCACCGCCAGCAGCAGCGCCGCCGCGAGCGCGTACAGCAGCAGGCTCCACGGCAGTTGGCGCGCGGTGTCGGCCAGCCGGTAGGCGACGATCGCCTGCGCCAGGTTGAGGAAGGCCGCCAGCGACAGCCAGCCGGCGTGCAGCGACAGCGGCAGCCAGGCCCATTGCCACTGCCCGGCCTGCGGCGTGCCATCGTCGGACAGGATCACCGCGCAGCGGATCAGGCAGGCGGCGGCGGCGAAGATCACCAGCACGCACAGCCAGAACCAGCCCTGCGCGAACAGCGGCATCCACACGCAGGTCAGCAGGAAGCCTAAGGCCGCCCACGGCGCGATCCGCGCCACGGTGTCGTCACGGCGGCGCGCGCCGGTGGCCTGCCACACCGCATAGCCGAGATCGAGCAGGAAGATCAGGCCCCAGATCGAGAAGGCGTAGCCGGCGGCGATCAGCAGGGTCGGGTAGCGCGCGGAGACGGTGGCGTTGTCCGGGCCGAAGGCGCCGGTCTGCGAGAGCCAGGCCACCACCGGCATGGCGATCGCGGTCAGCAGGACGAGCAGGCGCATCGACGGGCTCCGGTCGGGGCTGAACGCCAGCTTAGCGAGAACGGGCGTCGGCGGGAGCGTGACTTCCGGCCCATGGCGGCGCAGGCATGGTGTATTACATTACCAACACACCACTTCACCAGCACAGGAGTTCGCCATGTTCCTGCTCGATTCCGCCGCCGATCCGCGCCAGACCCTGGTCTATGCCGAGCGCCGCCGCTTCCCGCGCAGCGCCGACGCCGGCCAGCCGGCCCCCGGCCGCATCCACCGCGAACGCGACTTCGGGGTCGGCTACGGCAGCAGCAGCGGCTATGGCAGCAACCGCCGCTACGCGGTCGCGTCCGGTTCCTACTTCCGCTGCCGTTGAAGAGGAAAGGAGCCGGTCGACCGGCCGCCGCGCCCTCCCTGCGACGGCCGCCTCCGGGTGGTGAGGGGGTCACGGTTCCTCGTCGTGCGGGTGCGGGCCGGACCCCTTGCCGGCCCGCACCCGTCCGACCTCCGCGCACAGCGCCGGGAAGAAGGCGTCGAATCCGCGGTCGATCATGGCCTGCTGCGTGCGCAGCAGCGGCAGGCAGGCGCGCAGCCGCTCCCCATGCCGCGACAGCCGCCCAGCCAGCCCGATGATCGCCGCGTCCACCTGCGCACGGCGGCGATAGCCGCCGAGCCAGTCCTCCGCGGCCATCCGCGGTGCCAGCGCCGCCAACCGCGGCGGCAACTGCGCGCGGTGGGTGGCGAGCACGCCATACACCCGCCGGCAGAACGCCGCTAGCGGCTCGTCCTGCCAATACGCGGGATCGCGGGCGAGGCAGTGGTCGAAATACACGTCCAGCACGATCCCGGCGAAGCGGCGATAGGGGCCGAAGCCGGCACGCAGGGTCACGATCCGCGGATGCCGGTCGGTCCAGGTATCGACATGCCGGTGCAGCAGGATCTCGGCACGCACCTCGGCCGGCCAGGCGTCCGCCGGCGGCGGCCCGCGCACGAAATCCCCCAGCAGCGCGCCGAGGATCGCGGCGTCCGAATGCCGGGCCAGCCAGGCATGCGCCAGGTAGTTCATGCCGGATGCGCGCGCGCCGGCGGTGATTGACGCCCGGCGGCGGCCGTCACAGGATGACGGCGCGGCCTGCCGCCGCCCACCGGAGCACGTCGATGCGCCCCACCGTCCTCCTGCTGCTGGCGCCGCTGGCGCTGGCGGCCTGCCAGCCCAAGACTCCGGATGCCGCGCCGGCCGCCGCGGCACCCAGCGCGCCCGCCCCGACGGCGCCGGCCGCGCCCGCGGCGCCCAGCGCGCCCGCATCCTCGGCCGCCACGGCGTGGCCGTCCAGCCTGGTCGTGGTCGGCGACGGCTACCCCAACGCCGGCGACCCGTGCCGGCGGATCGGGGAGAGCGCGGACACCGCCGACCTGCTCGACGATGCCGCCGACCTGGTCGGCTGCCCCGGCGGGGCGCAGGCCCCGGCCGTGCTCGCGCTGGTGGAGGGGCATGGCGGCCGCGTGGTCAAGCAGTACGAGGACGTGACCCTGGTCTCGGTGCCGCGGCGCTGAGCCGGCTCAGCGCCGCGCGCCGAACTCGCGCCGCAGCCAGTCGTCCACCATCCGCTTCTCGTAGCGCAGCGGGTCGCTGTCGCTGATGGGGCTGGCGCCGAGCAGGTACCCGGGCTCGACCAGCCTGCGCTCGCCTTCGGCCAGCACCTTGCCGTCGGCCGCGCGCAGCACGAAGCGCACGGTCATGCGCGGCGGGTAGATGTCGCGCATGTAGCGGATGTCCTGCGCCGCCGGCCCGTGCCAGGGCTCGTAGCCGCCGGCGCGGTCGATGTCGAGGACGGTGAGGTCGAGCGTCTCGCCCGGCGGCAGGATCGCTTCCGCGCGCTGGCGCATGTAGCGCATGAGGTCGAGGAACCACGGCCCGCGGGCGGCGGCGTAGCGGTTGGGACTGTCGCGGATCTCGGTGAAGTCCGCCGGATTGGCCCACTGGATCTCGACCCGGCCGTCGTTCGGCAGCGCGCGCGGGTAGCCGGGGGAGAGCATGTCCGGGCCGCGCGGCACGCTGGCGCAGGCGGCCAGCGCGAGCATGCCGGCGAGCAGGGCGGTCAGGGAGGCGGGACGGCGCATGGCAAGCTCCGGTGGGGTGGCACGCCCGGAGTGTGCCGCATGCCGGCGCCGAGCGGCCGCGACCGGCGGCGATCAGTCAGCCGCGGTTGCCGGCGGCGACTGGAACCAGGCCTCGACGGTGCCCTTGACCTTCATCGTCATCGGCTGGCCGCGGCGGTCCAGCGCGCGCCCGACCGGCACCCGCACCCAGCCTTCGCTGATGCAGTATTCCTCGACATTGGTGCGTTCGATTCCGTTGAAGCGGATGCCGATGCCGCGCTCCAGGGCGGCGGCGTCGTGGAACGGGCTGCGGGGATCGTTGGACAGGCGGTCGGGCGGGGTGTCGGACATGGCGGGAACGGGCGTTGCGTCGCGGGCAAGGATAGCGCGGCGGCTCGCTACACTGCGCCGATGCCCGCCGCGCACCGCGATCCCGCCCTCGATGCCCTGCTGCATCCCTTCGCCTCCGGCTTGTTGCCATGGCCGCAGCAGGTGCTGTTCCTGCGCGCGCGCGAGGGCGCGGCGCTGCATGCGCAGGGGCTGCGCGGGTTGCAGGCGACCCAGCCGTTCCGGCCCGAGGCCGCGCGCTTGCAGCGGCTCGGCGTCGGGTTGCTGGACGAGGACGCCTTGCCGGCGCGGCAGTTCCCGCTGGTGCTGGTGCTGCCGCCGCGCCAGCGCGAGGAGGCGCGCGCGCTGCTGGCCCGCGCCTGCGCCGCGGTCGCGCACGGTGGCAGCGTGGTGGCCGCGGTGGCCAACGACGAGGGGGCCAAGCCCCGCGAGGCCGAGTTGAGGCAGCTGGCCGGCGCGGTCAGCACCCTTAGCAAGCACCACTGCCGGGTGTTCTGGACGACCGGCGACGCGCCGGCCGATCCTGTGCTGCTGGCGCAGTGGGCGCAGGCCGACGCCCCGCGCACCCAGCCCTGCGCCGAGGTGCCCGACGGCCGCTTCCGCACCCGCCCCGGCGTGTTCGCCTGGGACCGGGTGGATGCCGCGTCCGCGCTGCTGGCGGCGGCACTGCCGGCGGACCTGCGCGGCCGGGTGGCGGATCTCGGCGCGGGCTGGGGCTATCTGTCGCTGCAGGTGCTGGCGCGCTGCCCGCAGGTGACGGCGCTGGAGCTGTTCGAGGCGGATGCGCGGGCGCTGGCGCTGGCCGAGGCCAATCTCGCCGCGCCGTCACGGGCGCGCGGCGTGGCGCTGCGCCTGCACTGGCACGACGTGGCGGCCGGGGTGGCGGGGCCGTTCGATGCCATCGTCTGCAATCCGCCGTTCCACGCGCTGGGGCGGGGCGAGCGCCCGGACATCGGGCGCGCCTTCATCGCCGCGGCCGCGCAGGCGCTGCGCCCGGGGGGCGTGCTGTGGCTGGTCGCCAATCGCCACCTGCCCTACGAGGAGGCGCTGGGGGCCGGCTTCGGCCAGATCGATGCCGTCGCCCAGCAGGGCGGCTTCAAGATCGTGCGCGCGGTGAAGGCATGAAGCTGGTCAAGCACATCGCGAACCTCGGCTACGGCAGCCGCAAGCAGGTGCAGGGGATGTTCCGCGCGGGCCGCATCACCAACGCCGCCGGCGAGGTGCTGTATGCGGACGACCCGCTCGACCACGACGACGTGCGCGTGGACGGCGAGCCGCTGGACCCGCCGCCGGGCCTCCTGCTGATGCTGCACAAGCCCACCGGCTATACCTGCTCGACCAAGGATGCCGGTCGCCTCGTCTACGACCTGCTGCCGCCGCGTTTCCGCCTGCGCGACCCGGTGCTCTCCACGGTCGGACGGCTGGACCGCGATACCTCCGGCCTGCTGCTGTTGACCGACGACGGTCAGCTGCTGCACCGGATCATCTCGCCGAAGACGAAGCTGCCCAAGGTGTACGTGGCCACGCTGGCGGAGGATCTGCGCGGGGACGAGGCGGCGCTGTTCGCGGCCGGCACCCTGATGCTGGAGGGCGAGACGACGCCGCTGCTGCCGGCCCGGCTCGACGTGCTGGAGCCGCGTCGCGCGCGGCTGACCCTGCACGAGGGGCGCTACCACCAGGTGCGGCGGATGTTCGCCGCCGTCGGCAACCACGTGGTGGCGCTGCACCGCGAGCGCATCGGCGGGCTGGAGCTCGACGGGCTGCCGCCCGGGCAGTGGCGACGGCTGGACGAGGACGCGCGCGCGCGGTTGTTCGCGGCGCGGGCAGAGTAGCGGCCATCGGGTGCACGCAGGTGGCCGGCCTGGGCTGTGGACAGCGGGCCATGGATGGCCCGCGGCGGCGCCTCGAACAGGAGGTTCGCAGAAGCCGGGCAGCCGCCCCGGCCGGCCGCCTGCGTGCACGTGCGCATCACCCCAGCAGCGCGCGAAAGCCCTCGACGCCGAGCGCCCGCATGGTTGCGATGTTGCGCTCGATGATCGCGTCCGGCTGCGGGTAGGCCGCCACCGCGCGTTCCACGCTGTCCTCGCGCAGCAGGTGCAGGAGGGGGTAGGGCGCGCGATTGGTCAGGTTGCCGGGGTCGTCGGCATCGGTATCGGCGAAGCGGTAGTCGGGATGGAAGCTGGCCACCTGCAGCACGCCGTCCAGGTCCATCGCCTCCACCAGCGCCTCGGCATCGTCGAGGAAGTCGTTGTAGTCGAGGAAGTCGCCCAGCACCCGCGGATGCACCAGCAAGGTGGTGTCGGTGGCCGCGGCCGGGGTGTCGCGCAGCAGCGCCAGTTCCTCGCCCAGCTGCTCCAGCAGGGCGCGCTCGGTGCTGGCATCGCTGACCACGATCCGCACCTGCTGCTTCACGTACACCGCCTTGGCGAACGGGCACAGGTTCAGCCCGATCACCGCGCGTTCCAGCCAGCGGCGCACGCCGGCTTCGATGGCTTCGGGGTCGAAGGGAGTGCAGGCGGGGGCGGCGTGCATGGCGGTTCCGGGCAAGGCGCGCTGGCGGTGCGGGCAAGGCTAGCGCATGCTGGGGGGATGACCGCGCCCCACCGCCAGCCCGACCGCGCCGCCTGGATGATGCTGACGGCGGTGGCCCTGTTCGCGATGATGGATGCCGGCCTGAAGGCGCTGTCCGCGCACTACCCGCCATTCCAGGTCGCCAGCCTGCGCGGGCTGGCCTCGCTGCCGCTGGTGCTGGCCTGGGCGCTGGCGAGCGCCGGCCCGCGCGCACTGCTGCGGGTGCGCTGGCCGCTGCACCTGCTGCGCATGCTGCTCGGGGTGGCGATGATCGCCAGCTTCGTCTATGCCCTGCGCCGGCTGCCGATGGCCACGGCCTATACCCTGTTCTTCGTCGCCCCGCTGCTGATCGCCGCGCTGTCGGTGCCGATCCTGGGCGAGCGGGTCGGCCCGCGGCGCTGGACCGCGATCGCGGTCGGCCTGGCCGGGGTGTTGGTGGTGCTGCGCCCGACCGGCGAGGGGCTGTTCACCCTGGCCGGGCTGGCGGTGCTGGTCGCGGCGTTCGGCTACGCCGTTTCCGCGATCACGGTGCGGGTGCTGGCGCGCACCGACAGCACCCAGGCCACCACCCTATGGCTGCTGGTCGGGATGGCCGCCGGCGCCGGCCTGCTGGCGTGGCCGCAGTGGGTGCCGGTGCAACCCGCGCACGCCTGGCTGATCGCCGGGATCGGCGTCGCCGGCGCGCTCGGGCAGTACACCGTGACCGAGGCCTTCCGCCGCGGCGAGGCCTCGCAGGTGGCGCCGCTGGAATACACCGCGCTGCTGTGGGGCGTGCTGCTGGACGCCCTGGTCTGGCGGGTGCTGCCGGATGCGCTGACCTGGCTCGGCGCCGCCATCATCGTCACGAGCGGGCTGTACCTGATGCGGCGCGAGCGCCTGCGCGGCCGCCCGCATCTGGAGGCCGAGCATCCCTGAGCCCGTTCCACTGGCGGCAGCCGATTCCGGTTGATCGCGGCAGATGGCGGCGGCCAGCGCCGTTGCGGCTGCCCCTGCCGCCCCGCGGCCGGCCCTGCTACCCTGCCGCCACGTTCCGCCGCCGTGATGCCGATGAGCGCCGTCCTGCCCGATCCCGCCGCTGCCGCCGCCGACGCCCGGGTCGCGGCCCGCCTGTTGCAGCGCGGCAAGCTCAAGGAGGCGGACCTGGCGCGCGCGCGCCGGTTGCAGGAGCAGGACGGCGGCGATCTGCTGGTGCTGCTCGGGCGGCTGGGGCTGGTGTCCGAGCGCGACCACGCCGAGGCCTGCGCGGCCGAATTCGGGCTGCCGCTGCGCAGCACGCGCGAGCTGCCGGAGCTGCCGCCGGAGGACGTGGCGCTCGGCGTGCGCTTCCTGCGCCAGTTCCAGCTGGTGCCAGTGGCGGCCGATGCGGACGGGATCGAGGTGCTGCTGGCCGACCCGCAGGACCCGTACCCGCTGCAGGCGGTGCAGCTGGCGACCGGGCGCCCGGTGCGCGCGGCGGTCGGCCTGCGCGGGGAGATCGCCGAGCTGATCGAGCGCTGGTACGGCCAGGGCCGCAGCGCGATGGACAGCATCGTGGAGACCGCCGAGGGCGAGGCCAGCCTGGACGACGTCGAGCACCTGCGCGACCTCGCCTCCGAGGCGCCGGTGATCCGCCTGGTCAATCTGCTGATCCAGCGCGCGGTCGAGTTGCGCGCCTCCGACATCCACATCGAGCCGTTCGAGAACCGGCTGAAGGTGCGCTACCGCATCGACGGCGTGCTGGCCGAGGCCGAGAGCCCGCCGGCGAACCTGACCGCGGCGGTGATCAGCCGGGTCAAGATCATGGCCCGGCTCAACATCGCCGAGCGCCGGCTGCCGCAGGACGGCCGCATCCAGATGCGGGTGCAGGGGCGCGAGCTGGACCTGCGCGTGAGCACAGTGCCGACGGCGCATGGCGAATCGGTGGTGATGCGCCTGCTCGACCGCGAGACGGTGGTGCTGGACTTCGAGCGGCTCGGCTTCGGCCCGGCGTTCATGCCGCGCCTGCGCCGGGTGCTGGAGATGCCGCACGGGATCCTGCTGGTGACCGGCCCGACCGGCTCCGGCAAAACCACCACCCTGTACACCGCGCTCAGCCGGCTCAACCGCCCGGACGTGAAGATCATCACCGTCGAGGATCCGGTCGAGTACCAGCTGGAGGGCATCAACCAGATCCAGGTCAAGCCGCAGATCGGGCTGGACTTCGCCAATGCCCTGCGCGCGATCGTGCGCCAGGACCCGGACATCATCATGATCGGCGAGATGCGCGACCTGGAGACCGCGCGCATCGCGATCCAGTCCGCGCTCACCGGCCACCTGGTGCTGAGCACGCTGCACACCAACAACGCCGCCGGCGGCATCACCCGCCTCTTGGACATGGGGGTGGAGGACTACCTGCTCACCTCCACCGTGAACGGCATCCTCGCCCAGCGCCTGGTGCGCCGGCTGGAACCGACCCACGCCGAGCCCTACCCGGCCAGCCCCGAGGAGATCGAGAAGTTCGGCCTGCGCCGGTTCCAGCCGCAGGGCGAGATCGTGCTGTACCGGCCGCGGCCGTCGGAGCTGACCCCGACCGGCTACCTCGGGCGCACCACCATCATGGAGCTGCTGCTGATGGACGACGAGCTGCGGCGCGCGGTGATGCGGCATGCCGGCATGGACGAGCTGGAGCGGCTCGCGCGCCAGGCCGGGATGGCGACCATGTACGAGGTCGGGATCGCCAAGGCCCTGCGCGGCGAGACCACCATCGAGGAAGTGCTGCGGGTGACCGAGGACGCCTGAGGCAATGGCGCAGTACCGCTACAAGGCGCTCAACGCGCGCGGCGAACTGCTGGACGGGCAGATGGAGGCGGCCAGTGCGGCCGAGGTCGCCGCGCGCCTGCAGGAGCAGGGCCACCTGCCGGTGGAGACGCGCCCGGCCGACGCCGGCGGCGCCGGGTTGGACTGGCGCGGCTGGCTGCGCCCGCGCCCGCTGGCCGGCGAGCGGCTGGTGCAGTTCACCCAGCAGCTGGCGACCCTGCTGGCGGCCGGGCAGCCGCTCGACCGCGCGCTCGGCATCCTGCTCGAGCTGCCGGACGACGCGGCCAGCCGCCGGGTGGTGGAGGACGTGCGCGACGCGGTGCGCGGCGGCGCCTCGCTGTCGGCCGCGCTGGAACGCCAGCACGGTGTGTTCGGGCGGCTGTACGTGAACATGGTGCGCGCCGGCGAGGCCGGCGGCAGCCTGCACGACACCCTGCAGCGGCTGGCGGACTACCTCGAGCGCAGCCGCGCGCTGCGCACGCGGGTGGTCAATGCGCTGATCTACCCGGCGATCCTGCTGGCGCTGGTCGGGCTGTCGCTGCTGTTCCTGCTCGGCTACGTGGTGCCGCAGTTCGCGGCGATGTACCAGAGCCTGGACGCCGACCTGCCGTGGTTCTCGCAGCTGGTGCTGGCCACCGGCGAGTTCGTGCGGCGCTGGTGGCTGCTGCTGCTGGCGGTGCCGGTGCTGGGCCTGCTGTGGCTGGAACGGCGCCGGCGCGACCCCGCGTTCCAGTGGCGGCTGGACGGCTGGCTGCTGCGCCAGCGCCTGGCCGGCCCGCTGTTGGCCCGGCTCGAGACCGCGCGCCTGGCGCGCACGCTCGGCACCCTGCTGCGCAACGGGGTGCCGCTGCTGGCGGCGCTCGGGATCGCGCGCAACGTGCTCGCCAACCGGGTGCTGGCCGCGGACGTGGACGCCGCCGCCGAGGAGGTCAGAAACGGCATCGGGCTGTCGGTGGCGCTGGCGCGCGGCAAGCGCTTCCCGCGGCTGGCGCTGCAGATGGTGCAGGTCGGCGAGGAGTCCGGCACCCTCGACGCCATGCTGCTGAAGGCGGCCGACACCTTCGAGCAGCAGAGCCAGCTGGCGCTGGACCGCCTGCTGGCGACCCTGGTGCCGGCGGTGACGCTGGTGCTGGCGCTGGTGGTCGGGCTGGTGATCCTGTCGGTGCTGGCCCCGATCTACGACCTCACCAGCGTGGTCGGCTAGCCGCGCCCGCGGCGCGCCGCCGTCGGCGACAATCCCTCCGCCCGCCATCGTCCCCGCCGCAGTCCATTCCCTCCACGGTACCGCCCATGCGCTTCTCCCGTTCCGGCCCTTCCTCGCCCGCTGCCGCCCAAGGCGGGTTCTCGCTGATCGAGATCATCCTGGTGGTGGTGCTGATCGGCGGCATCGTCGCCTTCGCCGCCAGCCGCATCCTCGGCGGCGGCGACCGCGCCAAGGTCAACCTGGCGCGCGCCCAGGTGCAGACCCTGGCCGAGAAGATCGACCAATACCGCCAGGACACCGGGCGCTTGCCGGCACGGCTCGACGACCTGGTCAGCAAGCCGGCCGGCGCCAGCGGCTGGCTCGGGCCGTATGCCAAGCCGGCCGAACTGAACGACCCCTGGGGCCATCCCTACGTCTATACCGTGCCCGGGCAGGGGCGGCCGTTCGAGCTCACCAGTCTCGGCGCGGATGGCCAGCCGGGCGGCGACAGCGTGAACGCCGACATCCGCAACGAATAACCCGCGGCCTCCGCCGATGCGCGCACGCGGGTTCTCCCTGCTGGAGATGCTGCTGGTGCTGGCGCTGATCGCCACCGCCAGTCTGCTGGCGCTGGCCGCCTACGGCGGCGGCCTGCGCAATCTGCAGCTGCGCGACGGCGCGCGCGAGCTGGCCGCGCAGCTGCGCTTCACCCGCGCACTGGCGGTCAGCAGCGGGCAGCCGCAGGAACTGGTGCTGGATCCGCACGCGCGCACCTGGCAGGGGCCCGCCGGGCGCCATGGGCGCCTGCCGGCGGCCGGCGAAGTGGAGTTCATCGGCGCGCGCGCCACCCGGCCGCAGCCGGGGCAGGGGAGCGTGCGGTTCTTCCCGGACGGTGCCGCCACCGGCGGCCGCATCCGCCTGCGCGACGGTGACACGGGCTGGGACGTGGACATCGCCTGGCTGACTGGCGAGGTGCGCCTGCAGCGCTGGCCGCGGGAGGCGCCATGAACGCGCCGCGGCGGGTGGCGGGCTTCACCCTGATCGAAATCCTGGCCGCGTTCGCGCTGCTCGCGCTCGGCCTGACCCTGCTGCTCGGCACCCTGTCCGGTGGCACCCGCCAGGTGCGCCAGGCCGGCGACGCCGGGCGCGCGGCCCTGCACGCGCAGAGCCTGCTGGACGACGTCGCGCTGCTGCCGCAGCCGGGCGTGCAGCAGGGCACGCTGGAGGACGGCCGCTACCACTGGCGGCTGGAGGTCGCGCCGTGGGCCGATCCAGGGGGCGGCGGCGCGCCGCGCGACCCGAACGCGGCGCGCCTGCTGCGGTTGCGCCTGACCGTGGACTGGGGCGAGCGCGGGCCCGAGCAGCAGCTGCAGGTCGATACCCTGCGCCTGGTGCAGCCGCGTCCGGGGGGGGCGCCATGAACCACAGGCGTGCCGCCGGGTTCACCCTGCTCGAGGTGCTGCTGGCCACCGCGCTGCTGGCGGCCGGGCTGGCGGTCGGCTATGCCAGCCTGCGCGCGGCCACCAGCGCGGTCGCGCGCAGCGAGGCCAGCGCCGAGCGCAACGAGCGCATCCGCGCGGTCTCCACCTTCCTGCGCCGGCGCATCGGCGGCGCGCGCGGCATGGTGTACCAGCTGGACCCGGCCACCGGGGCCTCGCGCCGGTTCGTCGGCGACGCCCGCCAGATGCAGTTCGTGGCCGACCTGCCGGACTACCTCGGGCGCGGCGGTCCCTACCTGCACCTGCTGGCGACCGACGGCCGCACCCTGACCGTGGACTTCCGCCGGGTGCAGGGCGGGCGCATCCTGGAGCCCCGGCAGCCGCGCCCGCCGGAGCCCTTGGCGCGCGACCTCACCCGGGTCGAGTTCGCCTATCGCACGCTCGGCATGGACGGCCAGCCGGGGCCGTGGCTGCCGGCCTGGACCGAGGCGCATGCGCTGCCGCTGCAGGTGCGGGTGCGGATCGCCGACGCGCAGGGGCCGTGGCCGGACCTGGTCGTGGCGCTGCCGCTGGCCGGCAGCTTCGGCACGAGGATGGGCGGATGAGCGCGCTGCGGCGGAACCGGCCGGTCCGCATGCGCGGCGTGGCGCTGCTGCTGGTGCTGTGGCTGGTGCTGCTGCTGGCCGGGGTGGTCGCGGCGTTCGCGTTGAGCGCGCGGGTGGAATCCACCTCCGGCAACGGCCTGGCGCGCGGGGTGCGCGCGGCGCAGGCGGCGCGCGCCGGGATCGAGCTGGCGGTGGCGCGCATGAGCGACCCGGACCCGCAGCGGCGCTGGACGCCGGACGGCAGCCCGCATGCCTTCACCCTCGGCGATGCCGAGGTCGTGGTCGCGGTGCGCGACGAAAGCGCCAAGATCGACCTCAATGCCGCCCCGCTGGACCTGCTGGCACGGCTGTTCGAGCAGCTCGGCGAGCCGCGCGATGCCGCCACCCGGCTGGCCGGGGCGATCGTGGACTGGCGCGACCCAGACAATCTCACCCAGCCCGGCGGTGGCGCCGAGGATGCCGACTATGCCGCAGCCGGGCTGGAGGGCGGCGCCAAGGATGCGCCGTTCGAGACGGTGGCGGAAGTCGAGCAAGTGCTGGGCATGCGCCCGGAGCTGTATGCGCGCGCCGCGCCGCACCTGACCGTGCATTCCGGGAATGCGCGCCCGGACGCACGCTTCGCCGACCCGGTGGTGCGCGCCGCGCTCGGGCTGCCGCCGGTGGAGGCGGCCGCGGGTGGCCCGCTGCCCGTCGGCGGCAGCGGCACGTATAGTATCGACAGCCGTGCACGACTGACCGATGGTCGCAGTGCGCATCTTTCGGTGGTCGTCCGCGTGGGGGGAAACGCATTGCCGGGCTCGACGTACACGCCCCTGCGCTGGCAGGACGAGGCGCTGTCGCCATGAGTGCGGCCTGGCCGACGCTGGATCGCGCCGGCGCGCTGCTCGGCCGCGCGCGCGACGCCTTCGGCTGGTGGGCGGACGGGCTGCGCGCCTGGCTGCCGGCCGGCTGGCGGCGCGCGCTGGCCGCCTCCGGCGAGCGCCTGTGGCTGCAGGCGGAGGCCGACGGCCTGCGCCTGTGCCGGCAGGACGCGCAGGGTGAGCAGGAACTGGCGCGCCTGCCGCTGCCGCTGCCGGCGGCCAGCCTCGGCAGCGACCCGCTGGCCGGTGTGTTGCGCGAAACCGGCGCGCGCCTGCCGCGCTGGCTGCGCCTGCCCGCCGCGGCCGGCCTGCGCCGGCCGCTGCTGCTGCCGGCGGCCGCGCGCGAGCGCCTGCACGACGTGCTCGGCTTCGAGATCGAGCGGCAGACGCCGTTTGCCGCCGCCGAGGTGGTGTACGCCGGCCGCCTGCTGCGCAGCCGCGCCGATGGCCAGCTGGAGGTGGAACTGGTGGTGGTGCCGAAGGCCCGCTTCGACGCCGCGCTGGCTGTCCTCGGGCCGCTGGCCGGGTGGCTGGCCGGGGTCGACCTGGACGGCGGCGGCCGTCCGCTCGGGGTCAACCTGCTGCCGCCGGCGCAGCGGCGCCGGCTCGGGCGCCCGCGCTGGCCGCTGCAGCTGGCGTTGGCGGCTGCCGCAGCCCTGTTGCTGGGGCTCGCCGGGCACCAGGTGCTGGCCAACCGGCGCGCCGCCGCCGATGCCCTGCAGGCGGCGCTGGCCGCGCGCAGCGGCGCCGCCCGCGCCGCCGCCGCCGAACGCCAGCGCCTGCTGGATGCGGTGGAGGGCAGCGCCTGGCTGCAGGCGCGCCGCAACGCGCGCCCGCCGGCGGTCGAGGTGCTGGAGGAACTGGCACGCCGGCTGCCGGACGGCACCTTCCTCGAGAAGCTGACCATCGACAACGACCAGCTGACCCTGATCGGCCTGTCCAACCAGGCCCCGGCGCTGGTCGGCCGGCTGGAAGGCGCGCGCCTGTGGCGGGCGCCGGCGCTGAGCGGCACCCTGCAGCAGGACCCGCGCACCCGCAGCGACCGCTTCACCCTGGTCGCCCAGCTCGGCGATGCCGCCGCGCCGGCCGCGGCAACCGGCGCGGCCCCGGGAGGTCCCGATGGCGCCCGCTGACCGCCAGCGCTGGAGCGCGCTCGGGCTGTTGGCCCTAGTGCTCGGCCTGGGCTACCTGGTGTTCGTGCATCCGGCGTTCACCGAGCCGCTGCGCGCATTGGATGCGCGCATCGCCCAGCTGCAGCAGCGCGATGTGCGCATGCGCGCGCTGCTGGCGCAGCAGCCGCAGGTGCGCCAGCGACTGGCGCAGCTGCAGGCCAGCGGCGCCGATGCCGGATTCCTGCCGGAGGCCACCACCGAACTGGCCACCGCGGCGCTGATCCAGCGCCTGCAGCAGGTGATCGAGCAGGTCAGCCCCGGCAGCCGCGGCTGCGCCATCACCAACCGCGCGCCGATCACCGGCGAGCCGCCGCCGGACCGCTACCGCCAGGTCGGCATCAACGTGCGCCTGCGCTGTGGCAACGCGGAGACGGTGGCGGTGCTGCACGCGCTGGAGTCCGGGCGGCCGTACCTGTTCGTGGATGCGCTGAGCATCACCGCGCAGCGCTACTTCGCCATCCCCGGCAACCAGCTACCGCAGGAAGGCGGGCTGGACGTGAGCTTCAACCTCTACGGCTACCTGCGGCCGGCGGCCGCGGAGGGCGGCGATGGCGGCTGAGCGCGGCTGGCCCGACCGGTTCCTGCAGCAGGGGCCGCTGACCTGGCTGCTGGCGGTGCTGGCCGGCTGGGCGCTGCTGGCGTGGCTGGCGGCGCTGGCTGGCATGGGCCGGCACCTGCCGCAACTGCCGCTGCCGGCGGCGCAGCCCCTGCCGCAGCCGCAGGCGCCCGGGCCCGACCGCATCGGCCCGCTGGCGCAGTATGCGGAAGCGGCCGCGCGCCCGCTGTTCACCGAGGACCGGCGCCCGCGCAGCTTCCTGGCCACCGCCCCGGAGACCGCCGACGGCGCCGCCGCCGCGCAATCGCTGGACTTCGTGCTGACCGGGGTGCTGCTCAGCCCGCAGGTGCGCCTTGCGATCCTGCAGCCCAGCGGCGGCGGGGCGTCGCAGCGGGTGCGCGAGGGCAAGGCGCCGGACGGCGCCGCCGGCTGGCGGCTGGTCGCGCTGGAGCCGCGCCGCGCCACCTTCGCCGGACCCGGCGGGCAGACCACACTGGAGCTGCGCACCTTCGGCGCGGCCGGGATGCCCAAAGGACCGGCCGATGCCGCCGCCGCACCGGCTCCTGCGGTCCCTGCGGCCCCCGCCGCGGATGCCGCACCGCCGCCGCAGACCGAACAGGAGCGGATCGAAGCGATCCGCAAGCGCATCGAAGCCCGCCGCGCGCAGATCCGCGCGCAGCAGCAGAACGCCGCCGGCGCCTCGTCTTCGTCGAGCCCGCCGCCGCCATGACCCGGAGCCGTCCCGCATGAACGTCCGTCCCCTGCTCGCCGCCGCCCTGTTCGGCCTACTGGCCGCCTGCGCCAGCGCGCCGGAGCCGCAGCTGCACCGCGCCGACCGCCTGCCGGCCGCGCAGGCCCTGCAGCCGGGTACTGCGGAGGCTGGCGATGTGCGTCAGGAACCCCTCGGCGGCGAGGGTCCGCGCCCGGTGATCCGGCGCGCCGCCACCCCGCCGTTCAACCAGGCCGCCGCTGCCGCGCCGCCGCCCACCATCCCCAGCTCCGGCCAGGCCAGCTTCAATTTCGAGGGCGAGTCGCTGCAGGCGGTGGTGAAGGCCATCCTCGGCGACATGCTCGGGCAGAACTACAGCATCGCGCCCGGGGTGCAGGGCACGGTGACCGTGTCCACCGCCAAGCCGGTCGGCCCGGCCGGCGCCCTGGCGCTGCTGGAGACCGTGCTCGCCCAGAACGGCGCGCGCATGGTCTACAGCGACGGCCGCTACAACATCGTGCCGGCCGACCAGGCGCTGACCAGCGGGGTGGTGCCGCGCACCGGCTCGCCCGCGCAGGCGCGCGGCTTCGAGACCCGGGTGGTGCCGCTGCGCTACGTCGCCGCCACCGAGATGGAGAAGATCCTCAAGCCCTACGCGCGCCCGAACGCGATCGTCGCGGTCGATCCGGCGCGCAACCTGATCACGGTCGCCGGCAGCCGCACCGAACTGGAGAACTACCTGCGCACGATCCAGGTGTTCGACGTGGACTGGATGGCGAGCATGTCGGTCGGGGTCTATCCGCTGCGCGCCGGGCGCGCGGCCGACGTGGTGCAGGCGCTGGAGCGCGTGTTCGGCGAGCAGGGCAAGTCGCCGGTCGCCGGCATGCTGCGCTTCATGCCGCTGGAGTCCACCAACGCGGTGATGGTGATCGCCAGCCAGCCCAAGTACCTGGACGACGTCCAGCAGTGGATCGACCGCATCGAGGGCGGCGGCGGCGACGGCCGCCTGTACGCCTACGAGCTCAAGTACATCCGCGCGCGCGACCTCGCCGACCGCCTCGCCGAGGTGTTCGGCGGGCGTGCGGCCGGCGGCGCCGAGCAGGACGTCTCGCTGATGCCCGGGGTGGACGTGACCCAGATTCGCGACGGCGGCATCGCCGACCGCTCCGGGGTGTCGAACGCGCCGGTCAACACCGGCCTCGGCCAGGGCACCCTGCCGCCGGCGCGCAGCGGCAACACCCGGGTCACCCTGAAGGTGGACGGCGCCGAGGTCGGGGTGTCCGCGGTCGAGGACACCAATTCGCTGCTGGTGCGCGCCAGCCCGGCGCAATGGAAGGCGATCCGCGAGGTGATCGAGCGCCTGGACGTGATGCCGCTGCAGGTGCACATCGAGGCGCAGGTGCTCAGCGTGGCGCTCAAGGGCGCGCTGCAGTACGGCGTGAGCTGGTTCTTCGACAATGCGCTGGCGACCGCCGGCCTGCCGTACCCGACCGGGCGCAACAGCTTCGGCAGCTACGGCGGCGGCATCAGCCCGCTGCCGAACGGCGCCGGCAACCTGCTCAGCTGGACCTTCCTCGGCAAGAACGCGGCTGCGATCGTGCAGGCGCTGGACAGCGTGACCGACGTGCGCACCCTGTCGGCGCCGTCGGTGATGGCGCAGAACAACAAGGAGGCCACCCTCAACGTCGGCCAGCGCATCCCGATCGCCTCGGTCAGCTTCAATCCGAGCACCGGCTCCGGCAACGGCACCTACACCTCGGTGCAGTACCTCGACACCGGCATCATCCTCAAGGTGCGCCCGCGCATCACCCGCGACGGCATGGTGTTCCTGGACATCGTGCAGGAGGTGAGCAAGCCGACCGGGATCGCCGACGCCAACGGCAACGTGCGCATCGACACCAGCAAGGTCACCACCACCGCGGTCGCGCCGAGCGGGGAGACGGTGGTGCTGGCCGGCCTGATCAGCGACGGCAACAACCGCAGCGCGACCGGGGTGCCGGGGCTGTCGCGGATCCCGGTGCTGGGCGGGCTGTTCGGCCTGCAGGGCGACAGCAAGACCCGCGACGAGCTGGTGGTGCTGATCACCCCGACCGTGGTGCGCAACCCGCAGGAGGCGCGCGACCTCACCGACGAGTACGGCCGCCGGTTCCGCGCGCTGGACCCGATCTACGCGCCCAAGAAGTGAGCAGCGCCGGCGCCGCCGCGTCCGCCCGCCTGCCCATCGTGCTGGTGCCGGTGGGGCCGGACGAGGACGCGCTGGACGCCACCCTGGCCGCGCTGGAGGCGCACACTCCCGCCGGCACCCGGGTGTGGCTGGCCGACGATGCCCAGGCCGGCCCGCGCGGGCAGGCGCTGATCGCGCGCTGGCTGGCGCGCACCCGGCTGCAGGCCGCGCATACCCGGCGCGCCACGGCGATCGGCGAGGCCGCGCATCTGGCCGAGGCGCTGGCGGCCTGCGGCGAGGCCGACGTGCTGGTCCTGGCGGCGGACGCGCGCCCGACCCCGGGCTGGCTGGAGCGGCTCGCGGCCGGGCTGCAGGCGCAGCCGCGCGCGGCCACCCTCACCCCCTGGTGCAACGCCGGCGAGGTCGCGGCCTGGCCGCGACTGGGGGAGATCACCCCGCTGGCGCTCGCGCCGGAGGCGCTGGCGCGCGCCTGCGCCGGGTTGCAGGACGAGTACCCGCCGCTGCCCGCGGCGGTCGCGCACGCGGTCCTGCTGCGCGGCGGCGCGCTGCGTGCGGCCGGCGGGGTGGACGCGGCCAGCTTCCGCAGCTGGCCGGCGGCGCTGGTGGATCTGTCGCTGCGCCTGGCCGGGCTCGGCTGGCACAACCTGCTGGCGGCCGACGTATTCGTGCTGCGCACGCGCGAATCCGCAATCGCCCCCGGCGACCCGGCGCGGCTGGCCGCGCGTTGGCCGGGCTGGCAGGCGCAGATCGCAGGCACCCTGATGGCCGACCCGTTGCGCGTGCTTCGCGCGCGCCTGGCCGCGGCGCTGGACGCGGCGGCCGGGCCGCAGCCCGACCTGTTCGCATGAGCGCGGGCGCCTCGGAGGACGGCGGCATCCACGCGGTGGTGGTCAGCCACGCCAGCGAGGAGAGCATCGACGAGTGCCTGCAGCGGCTGCGCGCCAGCCGTGGGGTGGTCGCGATTCGGGTGGTGGACAACGCCTCGCCCGATGCCACCTTGTCGATCGTGCAGCGCCACGCGCTGGCGGATGCGCGGGTGCGCTTCATCGCCAATCCCGACAACCCCGGCTTCGCGACCGCCTGCAACCAGGGCGCGGCCGATGCGACCGCGCCGTGGCTGGCGTTCGTCAACCCCGACTGCCTGCCGGAGCCGGACGCGCTGGCGCGGCTGCGCGCGCATGCGCAGGCGCTCGGCGGCGGACTGGTCGGCGCCGACCTGGTGGACGAGCAGGGCCGCCACGATCCCGCCGCGCGCCGCCGCGACCCGCAGTTCTGCGCGATGCTGCGCGACCCACGCCGGGCGCAGTTGGCCATCGCGCGCGACGCGCATGCGCCGCTGCAGCCGGTGGCCGCGGTGTCCGGCGCGCTGCTCTTGCTGCCGACCGCGCTGTTCCGCCGGGTCGGCGGGTTCGATGCGGGCTACCGCCTGCACGCCGAGGACCTCGACCTGTGCCGGCGCGTGCGCCAGGCCGGCGCCGCGGTCGCCTGCGCCAACGACGTGTGTGTGCTGCACCTGCGCGGGGTGTCCTCGCGGCGGCGGCCGCTGTTCGTGGAATGGCACAAGCACCGCGGCCTGTGGCGCTATTTCCGCACCTACGAGGCGGCGCAGTGCGCGCCGTGGCAGCGCGCCGCGGTGTTCGCGCTGGTCTGGGCGCGCTTCCCGCTGGCCGCGCTGCGCGCCGCCTGGCGCATGCGCGCGGCGCGCTGATCCAGCGCGCCGGTCAGCGCCAGCGGTTGATCGTGTCGCGCAGCGCGCGCGCGGCTTGCGCCGCGGCCGCGCAGTGGTCGGGCCCGGCGGAGGCGTACAGGATCGCGCGCGAGGCGTTGATCATCAGCCCGCTGCCGTCGGCGGCCTTGCCATGGCGCACCACGGCCGCGACGTCGCCGCCCTGCGCGCCCACGCCGGGGACCAGCAGCGGCATGTCGCCGACGATCGCGCGGATCTCCGCCAGCTCGCGCGGGAAGGTGGCGCCCACCACCAGCGCGCAGTTGCCGTCGGCGTTCCACTCGCCGGCGATGGTGCGCGCGATCCGGCGGTACAGCGGCTCGCCGTCCACCGGCAGTTCCTGGAAGTCGCGCGCGCCGGGGTTGGAGGTGTGGCAGAGGAAGATGCAGCCGCGGTCGTGGTATTGCAGGAACGGCTGCGCGGAGTCGCGGCCCAGGTACGGGTTCAGGGTCACCGCGTCGGCGCCGTAGCGTTCGAACGCCTCGCAGGCGTATTGCTCCGCGGTGCTGCCGATGTCGCCGCGCTTGGCGTCGAGGATCACCGGCACCTGCGGATGGGCGGCGTTGAGGTGCGCGATCAGCCGCTGCAACGCGGCCTCGCCGCCGTTGTGGGCGGCGAAGTAGGCGATCTGCGGCTTGAACGCGCAGGCGAACTCGGCGGTGGCATCGGCGATGTCGCGGCAGAATGCGAACAGGGCCTCGGCCGGTTCGCCGGCGTCGCCCGCGAGGTAGGGTTCCGGCAGGCGCGCCAGGTCGGGGTCGAGGCCGACGCACAGCAGGGTCTCGGCATCCCGCCAGCGGGCGCGCAGTTTGTCGATGAAGGTCATGGCGGCGGAGTGTCCTGCACGTGGGGCAAGAATGCGGCGGGCGCGAGGATGTGGAAGCGGGTCTGGCCAGCCAGCGCCAGCAGGTCGCGATCGCCGGTGACGAGCATCTGCGCGCGCCCCGCTGCGGCCAGTTCCAGGAACGGGGCATCCAGCGGATCGCGGCAGGCAGGCACGGGCGGTGGAGGCGTCGGGATGGACACGCCATGCGTCCATGGCAGGTAATCCGCCAGCAATTCCTGCTGGTCGGAACGCGACAGGCGGAACTTGGGATAGGCCAGCACCCGCAGCAGTTCCTGCACGGTCGCGGTGCTGGCCAAGGGCAGGTATGCGCCGCACTGCCACCCGTCCCGCAGCTGCTGCGCGATGCCGCTGCGGAACAGCAGGGCCGACAGCACCACGTTGGTATCCAGCACGACGCGCGGCGGCCGGCTCACGGCTTGGGCCTGGCGGCCTTGCGCGACTTGGCCGGGGCGGCGGCCGCCGGCCCGGCCACGCGCTGGCGCGCCCAGGCGATGGCCGCGTCGATGTCCTGTTCGGTGAGGGAGAGTTCCGCCAGCTTGGCCCGCACCGCGTCGGCGCGTTGCAGGCGCACCGGGGTCAGGATGATCACGCCGTCGCGGGCCTGCACGTCGAAATACTCCGCCGCGCCCACGGCGGCAGTGGCGGCCTTGGGCAGCGTGAGCTGGTTCTTGGCGGTGAGCTTGGCGAGCATCGGGCACCGGCGGAGTAAGGATTCCTTACTTTGCCGAGCGGGCGGGGCGGCGTCAAGCCGGCTGCCTGCCGCCGCGGGGGCGCCCGAACGGAAACGCCGGGAGGGCCCGGCGTTTCGTCGACCTCACTTCAGCGCCTTGAAGCGCAGCCGGTGCGGGCGCGCGGCTTCCTCGCCCAGGCGGCGCTTCTTGTCCTCTTCGTACTCGCGGTAGTTGCCCTGGAAGAACTCCACGTGCGAGTCGCCCTCGAAGGCGAGGATGTGGGTGGCGATCCGGTCCAGGAACCAGCGGTCGTGGCTGATCACGAAGGTGTTGCCCGGGAACTCCAGCAGCGCGTCTTCCAGCGCGCGCAGGGTCTCCACGTCGAGGTCGTTGGACGGCTCGTCGAGCAGCAGCACGTTGCCGCCCTGCAGCAGGGTCTTGGCCAGGTGCAGGCGGCCGCGCTCGCCGCCGGACAGGCTGCCGACCAGCTTCTGCTGGTCCTGGCCCTTGAAGTTGAAGCGGCCGATGTAGGCGCGCGACTGGATCTCGATGCCGTTGATGTTGAGGATGTCCAGCCCGCCGGAGACTTCCTGGAACACCGTGTGGTTCGGGTTCAGCGCGCCGCGGCTCTGGTCGACGTAGGCCAGGTTCACGGTCGGGCCGATCACGATCTCGCCGGAGTCGGGCGTCTCCTGCCCGGTGATCATCTTGAACAGGGTGGACTTGCCGGCGCCGTTGGGGCCGATGATGCCGACGATCGCGCCCGGCGGCACGATGAAGGACAGGTCGTCGATCAGCAGGCGGTCGCCGAAGCGCTTGGAGACGTGGCGGAACTCGATCACGTTGTTGCCCAGGCGCTCGCCCGGCGGGATGAAGATCTCGTTGGTCTCGTTGCGCTTCTGGTATTCGATCGACTGCAGCTCCTCCAGCCGCGCCAGGCGCGCCTTGCCCTTGCTGCGCCCGCCCTTGGCGTTCTGGCGCGCCCACTCCAGCTCCTTCTGGATCGCCTTCTGGCGCGCCTTCTCCTGGTTCTCCTCCTGCTTCAGGCGCTCTTCCTTCTGCACCAGCCACTCGGTGTAGTTGCCCTTCCACGGGATGCCGCGGCCGCGGTCGAGCTCAAGGATCCACTCGGCGGCGTTGTCGAGGAAGTAGCGGTCGTGGGTGACGGCCACCACGGTGCCGGGATAGCGGTGCAGGAACTGCTCCAGCCATTCCACCGACTCGGCGTCGAGGTGGTTGGTCGGCTCGTCCAGCAGCAGCATGTCGGGCTTGGACAGCAGCAGCCGGCACAGCGCGACCCGGCGCTTCTCGCCGCCGGAGAGCTGGCCGATGCGGGTGTCCCACGGCGGCAGGCGCAGGGCGTCGGCCGCGACTTCCAGCTGCTGCTCGAGGGTGTGCGCATCGCCCGAGGCGAGGATCGCCTCCAGCCGCTCCTGCTCCTTGGCCAGCGCGTCGAAGTCGGCGTCCGGCTCGGCGTAGGCGGCGTACACGCGCTCCAGCTCGGCCTGCGCCTGCAGCACTTCGCCCACGCCCTCCTCGACCGCCTGGCGCACGGTGTGCTCGGGGTTCAGCTCCGGCTCCTGCGGCAGGTAGCCGACCTTGATCCCCGGCTGCGGGCGGGCCTCGCCCTCGAAATCCTTGTCCACCCCGGCCATGATCTTGAGCACGGTGGACTTGCCGGCGCCGTTCAGGCCGAGCAGGCCGATCTTGGCCCCGGGGAAGAACGACAGCGAGATGTCCTTGATGATCTGCCGCTTGGGCGGGACCACCTTGGACACCCGGTTCATGGTGTAGATGTACTGCGAGGACATGTCGGCTCCGGAAACGCGCGGGGGCGTGCCGTCGCGGGTCGCGACGGCACGAGGAGGACGGGATGCGGTGATTATACGCCCCGCCCCGGCTGCGGGCCCGGCGGTGAATCCCGGCTGTCGCCGCCGGTCCGCGAGGGGATGCAGCCAGTGCCGGTTCAGACCGGATGGGCATGATCGACCCCGGGTCCACCTGCGAAGGAGAACGAGGATGAAGCGCCCCCTGCTTGCCCTGGCCCTGCTGCCGCTGGCGTTCGCGCTGGTGGCCGCGCCGGTCGCCGCGCGCGACCACGACCATGACCGCGACGGCCGCCGCGACTACCGCGAATGGCGCGACGACCGCGGCTGGCACCGCGGGCCGCCGCCGAAGAAGGTGAAGTACGTGCGCGAGCGCGAAATCGTGTACCGCCCGGTCTACCCGCCAGTGGTCGAGCGAGTGGTGTACCGCCCGGCGCCGGCCCCGCGCTGGGTGATGGGCGTGCCGTACAACCGCTACTACGCCGGCCCGGTCTACGTGGTGAACGATTACAGCCTGTATCCGGTGCGGCGCCCGCCACCGGGCTACCACTGGGTGCGTGCCAGCAACGGCGACCTGCTGCTGGTGGCGATCACCACCGGCATCATCGCCGACATCCTGCTGCACCACTGACCGCGATCGCGGCGGCGGGCACGGCGAAGGCGCCTGCGGGCGCCTTCGTGCTTTCGGTGAATCCGATCCTTGCTTCAGGACTGGTGCAGCAGCGCCTGCACCAGCAGGCTGCTGGCGGCCACCGCGAACCAGGTGCCCAGCCCCAGCAGCAGCGGCCGCGCGCCGGTGGCGGCCATCCGCCGCAGGTCGGCGGACAGCCCGATCGCGGTCAGGGCCAGCACGATCAGGAACTCCGCGGCCAGGTGCAGCGGCCCCAGCAGCGCGGCGGGCACCGGCCCGGCGCTGCGCAGCGCGGAAGCGACAAGGAAGCCGAGGATGAACCACGGCACGATCCCGCGCAGGTCCGGGCGGTCGCCGTCGCGGCCGCGCGCGCGCCACAGCTGCCAGCCGGCCAGGGCCAGGCAGATCGGGATGATCAGGGTGGCGCGCGCCAGCTTGACCACGGTGGCGATGTCGCCGGCCGCCTGCCCGTAGTGGTAGCCGGCGGCCACCACCGAGGAGGTGTCGTTGATCGCGGTGCCCGCCCACAGCCCGAAGCCGGCCTGGCTCAGGCCCAGCAGGTGCCCCAGCGGCGGGAACAGCAGCACCGCCACCAGGTTGAACAGGAAGATGGTGGACATCGCCAGCGCGGTGTCGTGCTCGTCCGGGCGCAGGATCGGCGCCACCGCGGCGATCGCCGAGCCGCCGCAGATCGCGGTGCCGACCCCGATCAGGGTGCCCAGCACGTGGTGCACCTTCAGCAGCCGTGCCAGCGCCCACGCGGTCAGGAAGGCCACGCTCAGGGTGACCAGGGTGACCGCCAGCGAGGACAGCCCGGTCCGCAGCACCTGGTGCAGGTCCAGCCCGAATCCGAGCAGGATCACCGCCGCCTGCAGCAGGACCTTGCTGCTGAAGCGGATCCCCGGCGCGGTGCGCGCCGGCAGCGGCAGCGCATTGCGCACCCCCAGCCCGAGCACGATCCCCAGCACCGCGCCGCCGACCAGCGGCAGCGCGCGGCCGAGGGCGAACGCGGCAGCCGCCAGCAGCAGGCTCAGCAGCAGGCCGGGCCACAGCGCCTCGGGGCGGGCGCGGGCGGCGCCGGTCGCGGCGGGCAGGGCGGGGAGGTCGGGGGTGGGCATGGCAGGCGCCGGAAGTGGGGAGGGCGCCAGTCTGGGACGCCATGATCTTCATGAAAACTACGAATGGTTGATTTGGCTGATAAGCTTCCCTGATGCGTTACCTGCCGCCCCGGCAACTGGACGTGTTCGTGCACGCCGCCGACAGCGGCAGCCTGCGCCGCGCCGCGGAACGCCTGCACCTGACCCAGCCGGCGGCGAGCATGGCCCTGGCGGAACTGGAGCGTGCGCTCGGCGGGCCGCTGTTCGCGCGGGTGCGCGGGCGGCTGCGCCTGAACCCGCGCGGGCAGCGCCTGCTGCCGCTGGCGCGCGAGCTGCTCGAGCGCCAGGCCGAACTGGTGCGCGCCGCGCACGACGAGACCGCGGTCGGCGGCGAGCTGCGGGTCGGCGCCAGCAACACGGTCGGCAACTACCTGATCGGCGAGCTGCTCGGCGGCTTCGTGCGCGCGCACCCGCAGGTGCAGCTGCGGCTGCAGGTCGGCAACACCGAGGCGATCCTGGCCGCGCTGGCCGAGCATCGGCTGGACGCGGCGTGCGTGGAAGGACCGGTGGCCGCGCCCACGCTCGCCAGCCATCCGTGGCGGCGCGACCGGCTGGTGGTCTGCGCCGCGCCCGACCATCCGCTCGCCCGGCGCCGGCGCCTGCGCGCGCAGGACTTCGCCGGGCAGCGCTGGATCCTGCGCGAGCGCGGCTCGGCCACCCGCCAGCTGGGCGAGCAGGCGCTGGCGGCCCTGCCGGCGCCCGCCGCGGTGCTGGAGCTGGACCAGACCGAGGCGGTCAAGCAGGCGGTCGCCGCCGGCCTGGGCCTGGCCTGGCTGCCGGAGGTGGCGGTGCGCGATGCAGTCGCCTGCGGCCGCCTGCGCGTGCTGGCGACCCCGTTCCTCGCCCTGGAGCGCCAGCTACGGCTGGCGTGGCGGCGCGAGGACTACCGCAGCCCGGCGCTGGCGGCGCTGCTGGACGGCCTCGCCGCGGACGCGGCCTGAGCCCGGCCGCCGCCGGCGGCCGCGCTACAATCGCGCTCCCGCCGGCGGCCGCCCGCGCCGCGGCCCGCCCCCGGAGATCCGATGTATTCCCGCGACTTGCGCATCGACACCTTCGACCCCGAGCTCGCGCGCGCGATCGCCGGCGAGGTCCGCCGCCAGGAGGACCACGTCGAGCTGATCGCCTCGGAGAATTACGCCAGCCCCCGGGTGATGGAGGCGCAGGGCAGCCAGCTCACCAACAAGTACGCGGAAGGCTATCCCGGCAAGCGCTACTACGGCGGCTGCGAATACGTGGACATCGCCGAGCAATTGGCGATCGACCGCTGCAAGCAGCTGTTCGGCGCCGACTACGCCAACGTGCAGCCGCATTCCGGCTCGCAGGCCAACCAGGCGGTGTATTTCGCGCTGCTCTCGCCGGGCGACACGATCCTCGGCATGTCGCTGGCGCACGGTGGCCACCTGACCCACGGCGCCAAGGTCAACGCCTCCGGCAAGCTGTTCAACGCGGTGCAGTACGGCGTCAACGATGCCGGCCTGATCGACTACGACGAAGTCGAGCGCCTCGCCCTGGAGCACCGGCCGAAGATGGTGGTGGCCGGTTTCTCCGCCTACTCGCAGGTGGTGGACTGGGCGCGCTTCCGCGCCATCGCCGACAAGGTGGGCGCGTACCTGTTCGTGGACATGGCGCACGTGGCCGGCCTGATCGCCGCCGGCGTGTATCCCAGCCCGCTGCCGCACGCCCACGTGGTGACCTCCACCACCCACAAGACCCTGCGCGGCCCGCGCGGCGGGATCATCGTCGCCAGCCGCGCCGGCATGGGCGAGCAGGCGGAGGAACTGGAGAAGAAGCTGCAGTCGATCGTCTTCCCCGGCATCCAGGGCGGTCCGTTGATGCACGTGATCGCGGCCAAGGCGGTGGCGTTCAAGGAGGCGCTGGAGCCGGAGTTCCGCGACTACCAGCAGCAGGTGGTGAAGAACGCGCAGGCGATGGCGCAGGTCATCCAGGCGCGCGGCTACAAGATCGTCTCCGGCGGCACCTGCAACCACCTGATGCTGGTCGATCTGATCGGCAAGGACGTCTCCGGCAAGCAGGCCGAGGAGGCGCTCGGCCGCGCCCACATCACCGTGAACAAGAACTCGGTGCCGAACGACCCGCGCAAGCCGTTCGTCACCTCCGGCCTGCGCATCGGCACCCCCGCGGTCACCACCCGCGGCTACAAGGAGCCCGAGTGCGTGGCGCTCGCGCACTGGATCTGCGACGTCCTCGACGCCCCCGACAACGAGGAGGTGATCGCCGGCGTGCGCGCCAATGTCGAACTGCAGTGCCGCCAGTTCCCCGTCTACCGCTGAGGACCCCCGCCATGCCCGCGATCCGCTTGACTGCCGCCCTCGCCCTGCTGCTGCCGCTGGCCGCGCACGCCGCCGAGCCGCGCCTGAGCAGCAACACCGACTACAGCGCGCCCGGCGCGCGCGACCTGCCGGTCACCTGCAAGCCGGGCGACGCCCAGCCGTTCGCCGGCAAGACCATGGGCGAGGTGTTCGGCGAGGCCTGGCCGGCGACCCCGGCCGCCACCACTTCGCACACCCCGCCCAAGGTGCTGACCCGCAGCAAGCTGGTGCCGCCGCGCGGGCTGGAGGGCAAGCCGGCCACCGTGGTGGTGGCGGTGCTGGTCGGCGCCGACGGCAGGGGCCTCGCCGAGGAGGCGGTGTGCATGAGCGACGCGGCGTTCGCCACCGCCGCCAAGCGCGTCCTGCGCAATTCCACTTACGAGCCGGCGCGGGTCGACGGGCAGGCGGTCACCAGCGTGCTGGCGGTGCCGATCGTGTTCCGCCCCGGCAAGCGCGGCGGCGGCAGCGAGGGTGGCGGCGGCGGCAACAGCGACCAGGAGTGAGCGCGGCCGGCCGGCGCGATGCACTGCCCGTTCTGCCAGCACGCCGACACCCGCGTGGTCGACTCGCGGGTCAGCGATGACGGCGCCAGCGTCCGCCGCCGGCGCGCCTGCGAGGCCTGCGGCGAGCGTTTCTCCACCGTCGAGACCATCGACCTCAAGCTGCCGGCCATCATCAAGAGCGACCAGCGCCGCGAGCCGTTCGACGCGCGCAAGTTGCGCGCCGGCTTCGACCGCGCCCTGCAGAAGCGGCCGGTGGCGGAGGAGGACGTGGAGCGCGCCGTGCACGCGGTGGTGCACGCGGTGCGCATGAGCGGCGAGCGCGAGCTGCCCGCGCGCCGGGTCGGCGAGCTGGTGATGGAGCAGCTGCGCAAGCTCGACCACGTCGGCTACGTGCGCTTCGCCTCGGTGTACCGGCGCTTCGAGGACGTTGCCGACTTCCGCGAGGAGCTCGACCGCCTCGAGCGCGAGTTGCCGGGCGAGGCCCAGCTGCCGCTGCTGGAGGATGCCCCCGCCGCGGCCGCGCGCGGCCCCGAGCGGCCGCGCCGGCGATGAGCTTCTCCGCCGCCGACCATGCGCTGATGGCGCGCGCCCTGCGCCTGGCCGAGCGCGGCGCCTTCACCACCCGCCCGAACCCGATGGTCGGCTGCGTGATCGCGCGCGACGGCGCGGTGCTCGGCGAGGGCTGGCACCAGCGCAAGGGCGGGCCGCATGCGGAGGTGTTCGCCCTGCGCGCGGCCGGCGCGGCCGCGCGCGGGGCCACTGCCTACGTCACCCTCGAACCCTGCGCCCACCACGGCAGCACCCCGCCGTGCGCGGACGCACTGGTGGCGGCTGGGGTGGCGCGGGTGGTGGCGGCCATCCGCGATCCGTTCCCGCAGGTGGACGGCGCCGGGTTCGAACGCCTGCGCGCGGCCGGGATCGCAGTCGAGTCCGGACTGATGCAGGCCCAGGCGCGCGAACTCAACCGCGGCTTCCTGTCGCGCATCGAGCGCGGCCGCCCGTGGCTGCGGCTGAAGCTGGCGATGAGCCTGGACGGCCGCACCGCGCTGGCCAGCGGCGAATCGCAGTGGATCAGCGGCGCGGCCTCGCGCCGCGACGTGCAGCGCTGGCGCGCGCGCAGCGGCGCGCTGCTGACCGGCGCCGGCACCGTGCTGGCCGACGACCCGCAGTTCACCGTCCGGCTGGACGGAGACGAGGAAGTGGTGCCGCCGCTGCGGGTGGTGCTCGATGCGCAGCTGCGCTCGCTCGCGCGCGCACGGGTGCGCGACGGCGCGGCGCCCACCCTGTACCTGCACGCGCCCGATGCCGTCGTGCCGCCCGGCGTCGCGGCCGCCAACGTGGAATTCGCCGCGGTGGCGTTGCGCGGCGGCCGCCTCGACCTCGACGCCGTGCTGCGCCTGCTGGCCGCGCGCGGCGTCAACGAGGTGCAGGTGGAGGCCGGCCCGACCCTCGCCGGCGCCTTCCTCGGTGCCGGCCTGGTCGACGAACTGCTGCTCTACGTCGCCCCGGTTCTGCTCGGCGAGGACGCCCGCCCGCTGTTCGCCGGCCTCTCGGTCGAGCGCATGGCGCAGCGCTTCCAGCTGCGGATCGTCGAATCGCTCGCGCTCGGCGACGACCTGCGCCTGCGCCTGCAGCCGCATGCCGATGGTCAGGGGCAGTCCGGTTGAGCGGTCTGCGCGCTCTGGCCCCAGAAGCACACGATGGGCGAGTGGAGGCATTGCGCGGATGCATGCCGCCTGCATGCTGTTCAATCAGGGCAGTCTTTGCTGCCTAACCGCGCTCGGTGCTCCATGGATCAATCACGGTCAGCCCGGCGGTCCGGAACGGCGTGGCATCACGGGTCGCCACCAGCAGGCCATGGGTGCTTGTGACAGCAGCGATGAGCGCATCGGCCGTCGCGATCGGGCTGCCGGCACGCCGGGCGGCGAGCAGCACGTCTGCATACGCTTGGGTGCAGGACAGGTCGAACGGCAGCACGCGCCCGGTGAAGAGCGGCAGCACCTCGCGCTCGACGGTCACATGCAGCCTGTCGCGACGCCTGCCTTTCGGCAGCAGCGCCACCCCAGCGCGCAGTTCGGCCACCGTGATACTTGACAGGTACAGCGTTTCCAGCGGCTGGGCGTCCAGCCAGGCGATGACGCCGGCGTCGGGTGCGGGCCGCAATGGTTCCGACACGACGTTGGTGTCCAGCAGGATCATTCCAAGCGTGCCGCCCGGGCCGGACTGTTGCCACGCATGCTCCTAAGGGCGGTAACCTCGGCTTCGCTGACCCCGGCCTTGCGACCGGCCGCGGCGAGTCGGGAGCCCAGTTCGACCCGCCTGCGCGGACGCACTGCCGCCTCCAGGATCTCGCGCAGCTCGGCTTCGACGCTACGCCCGTGCCGCATGGCGCGTGCACGGATCGCGCGGTGCACCTCCTCAGGCAGATTTCGGATGGTCACGGAGCGCATCGTAGGGGTTCTCGCCATGCCGGGTTGATTGCAATTTAGCAAATTGCCATCGCGCCGCGGATGACCGCTGAGGCGTTTGCGTTCGCTGATCCCCCGCCGGCGTGCCGGCAGGTTTGCGCCATGTCCGGGTCCGCGCCGCGCAGTGCTAGACTTCCCGGGCCGGTTCGCCGGCACCACATCATTCACGAAACGTCTTCAGGGCGGGGTGGAAGTCCCCACCGGCGGTAGGCGCGGCGTTCCCTCGGCGAGGGGCGGCCCGCGCGAGCCCGCGAGCGCTTCCCGGCCGGGCCGGCGGGAAGGTCAGCAGACCCGGTCGCAGGCCGGGGCCGACGGTCACAGTCCGGAAGGAAGAAGACGCACCCGCGCGGCCTCCGCCGCGCGTCTGCGCGCGCCTTGCGGGCGTTTCCCGTGCCATGCGGGAGACTTGTGGACATGTTCACAGGATTGATCGAGGGCGTCGGCGCGCTGCGCGCGCGCGAGGTGCGCGGCGGCGATGCGCGCCTGGTGGTCGAGGCCGGCACGCTGCCCTTCGAGGACGTGCGGCTGGGCGAGAGCATCGCAATCAACGGCTGCTGCCTGACCGTGGTCGAATTCGATGCGCGCAGCTTCGCGGTGGATGCCTCCAACGAGACGCTGGCGCTGACCACGCTGGGGCGGCTGCCGCTCGGCGCGCCGCTGAACCTGGAGCGCGCGCTGCGGCCGTCCGACCGCCTCGGCGGGCACCTGGTCAGCGGCCACGTGGACGGGCTGGGCGAGGCGGAGTCCTGCTGGGAGGACGCGCGCGCGGTGCGCTGGCGCTTCTCCGCGCCGCGCGGGCTCTTGCGCTACATCGCGCACAAGGGCTCGGTGTGCGTGGACGGCGTCAGCCTGACCGTGAACGCCGTGGACGAGGCCGGCTTCGAGGTCGCGCTGGTCCCGCACACGGTGGTGCACACCGCCTTCCACGCCCTGCGCGTCGGCGCGGCGGTCAACCTCGAGGTGGACCTGCTGGCGCGCTATCTGGAACGCCTGCGGCAGACGGAGGGCTGGGCATGAGCTTCGCGGGCATCCCGGAACTGCTGGACGAGCTGCGCGCCGGACGCATGGTGGTGGTGGTCGACGACGAGGACCGCGAGAACGAGGGCGACCTGATCATGGCCGCCGAGTTGGTCCGGCCCGCGGACATCAACTTCATGGTGACCCACGCGCGCGGGCTGGTGTGCCTGGCCCTGACCCGCGAGCGCTGCGCCCAGCTGGACCTCCATCCCATGGTGCGCGACAACACCTCGCCGCACCACACCAACTTCACGGTCAGCATCGAGGCCGCCGAGGGCGTCACCACCGGCATCAGCGCCTACGACCGCGCGCACACCATCCGCACCGCGGTGCGTCCGGACGCGCGGCCGTCCGACCTGCGCCAGCCCGGCCACATCTTCCCGCTGATGGCGCAGCCGGGCGGGGTGCTGACCCGCGCCGGGCATACCGAGGCGGCCTCCGACCTCGCGCGGCTGGCGGGCTTCGAGCCGGCCGGGGTGCTGGTGGAGATCCTCAATCCCGACGGGACGATGGCGCGCCGGCCCGAGCTGGAGGTGTTCGCGCGCGAACACGGGCTGAAGATCGGCTCGATCGAGGACCTGATCCGCCATCGCCTCGAAACCGAGCACACGGTGGAGCGGATCGACAGCCGCCCGATCGCGACCGACCACGGGCCGTTCACCCTGCACACCTACCGCGACCGCCTCAGCCGCGGCCTGCACTTCGCGCTGGCGCGCGGCGCCTGGGACGCGGCCGACCCGGTGCTGGTGCGGGTGCAGGCGCAGAACCCGCTGGCGGACGCGCTGCACTGGCGGCGCGCCGACTTCGGCCCGCTGGTAGGCGACGTGCTGGCGATGATCGCCGGCGAAGGGCGCGGGGTGCTGGTGCTGCTCGGCGAGGCGAGCGACCCCGAGGCGCTGCTGGCGCGCCTGCGCGAGCAGCCGGCGCCGCCGCCGACGAAGGCCGGCGCGCTGGCGCAGTGGCGGCGCACCGGTGCCGGGTCGCAGATCCTGGCCGACCTCGGCCTGCGCCGGCTGCGGGTGCTGGGCACCCCGCGCCGCCAGGTCGGGCTGGCCGGCTACGGCCTGGAGGTGGTGGAGTACCTGCCGCTGCCGGCGCGCTAAACTGCAGGCCCTCCGCCGCATCCGACCGCCATGCCGCATCTCGAAGGCGACCTGCGCGCCGCCGCGCACGCCCGCTTCGCCATCCTCGCCAGCCGCTGGAACCCGCGCATCGTGGACGCGCTGGTGGCGTCCGCGCGCGCGGCCCTGCTCGCCAACGGGGTGCCGGAGGCGCAGGTGGACGTGGTGCGCGTGCCGGGCGCGTGGGAGCTGCCGCAGGCGGCGCGCGAGCTGGCCCTGCGTGGCCGCTATGCGGCGATCGTCGCGCTCGGCTGCGTGGTGCGCGGCGACACCCGCCACTACGAGCAGATCGCCGATGGCGCCGCCCAGGGGCTGCTGCGGGTCGCGCTCGACACCGGGGTACCGGTGGCCAACGGCGTGCTCGCGGTGGAACGCTTCGAGGACGCCGCGGCCCGCGCCGGCGGCAGCCACGGCAACAAGGGCGAGGAGGCCGCGCTGGTCGCGATCGAGATGGCCGACCTGCGCCGCAAGCTGCAGGAGCTGGCATGAGCACGCATCGCCGCCGACCCGATGGCATCGACCCGGTGCTGCGCGCGCGCGCGCGCCGGCGCGCGCTGCAGGCGATCTACGCCTGGCAGGCCAACCCGCAGGACGAACGCGCGCTGCTGGCGCAGTTCGCGCACGAGCAGGCGCGCGAGGCGGCCGATCTCGAATATTTCGAGGACCTGGTGCGCGGCGTGCTGCGCCACCTGGCGCAGGTCGACCAGGCGCTGGCCCCGCACCTGGACCGCAGTATCGCCGAGGTCGACCCGGTCGAGCGCGCGGCCCTGCGGATCGCCGCCTACGAGTTGCTGCACCGGCCGGACGTGCCGTACCGGGTGGTGATCAACGAGGCCATCGATTCCACCAAGCGCTTCGGCTCCGAGCACGGCCACACTTACGTCAACGGCGTGCTGGACCAGGCGGCCGCGCTCCTGCGCGGCGTGGAAGCGAAGAAATGATCCGTCCCGCGCGGGCCGTGACGCACGCCGCATGTCCGAACGCGAATTCGACCTGATCGCGCGCATCCGCCGGCGCGTGGCGGCGCGTGCCGACGTGGTGCTGGGGATCGGCGATGACTGCGCGCTGCTGGCGCCGCCGCCGGGCATGCTGCTGGCGGTCACCACCGACACCCTCAACGCCGGGGTGCATTTCCCGGCCGACACCGCGCCTACCGACCTTGGCTGGAAGGCGCTGGCGGTCAATCTGTCCGATCTTGCCGCGATGGGCGCGCAGCCGGCCTGGTGCACCTTGGCGCTGAGCCTGCCGCAGGCCGACGCGGCGTGGCTGGACGCGTTCTGCGACGGGTTCCTGGCGCTGGCGCAGGACTACGGCATGACGCTGGTCGGCGGCGACACCACCCGCGGCCCGCTGGCGATCACGGTCACCGCGCATGGCTGCGTGCCGGCGGGCGCGGCCCTGCGCCGGGATGGGGCGGGCGTCGGCGACGAGGTGTGGGTCAGCGGCACCCTGGGCGATGCCGCCGCTGCATTGGCGCAATGGCGGGCGGGACATGCGATGGCGCCGGCGCTGCGCGCGCGGCTGGACCGCCCCATGCCGCGGGTGGCGCTGGGGCTGGCGCTGCGCGGGGTGGCCAGTAGCTGCATCGACATCAGCGACGGCCTGCTGGCGGATCTGGCGCATGTCTGCCGCGCCAGCGGCGTCGGTGCCGAGATCGCGGCCGACGCCCTGCCGGCCAGCCCCGCGCTGCAGGCCGCGTTCGCCGGCGACCGCCGCCGCGTGCTGCAGGCCACCGGCGGCGACGATTACGAGCTGTGCTTCACCGCCCCGGCCGCGCAGCGCGAGGCCGTGCAGGCGCTGGGCGCGCGGCTGGGGCTGCCGCTGGCGCGGATCGGCCGGATCGTCGCCGGCAGCGAAGTGCGTTGCACCGGCCTGGACGGCTTCGGCCCGCTGGCGCCGGGTTACCAGCATTTCGCATAGGGCGATTCGGGAATTCCCTGTTGCTGCTCGGCCGGTCGCGGGCGAACGGTGCGCGCGCCCGCTCGCGGCGCGTCACCCGCCGTTACCGCTTGCGCATGGCCTGTACGCCCAAGGCCAGCATGGGGCGGGCCGCGAGCGCTTGCGAAAACCAAATGCGCAGATGATCCGCCAGCAACGTCGTTGAAAAGACACCTCGCCAAAAATAGCATCCGCTAGACCGCTTGAGCGGCAGGTTCGACCGGGCTTGAATGGGGGCGTCATGAACATCCGCGGACGGGGGATGGCCGTCGTGGCAGGTGGGCTGCTGGCCTTGCTCGGCATTGCTGCCGCCCATGCGGGCAACCGCGAAAGCCCGAATGTTTACAGGCTCGACATCGCCGTCGAGAAGGGTGGGGCGAGGGTTGCAACCCCCAAATTCACGGTGGCCTTCGGTTCGCCGGCGGTCGTGGTCATTGCAGATGCGAAGAAGAACAGCGGCGCCTATCGCATCCAGGCAACCGCTGCTCCCGGCGGGAAGGGCCCCGCAGGAAAGGGCACGGTGCGCATCGATATGGTTGTCATGGAGCAGATCTCGGGGGCATGGGTGATCCTGGGCGAGCCGTCGCTCGTCGCGTACGAGGGCCAGCCTGCTTCCATGGAGTTGTCGGGCCCTGGCGGCGGTTTCAGGGTCAGCGCCACGGCAACGCCAGAGTTCGACCGAGAAGCGACGAGCGTCAAAACCGGAGCTTGCCAGGCCTTGACGGTTCCGGTGGCGACAAATGCGCCGCTCCCGATCGTCGGCATTCGCCAAGGTTCCAATTGCTGCACGACTGGATGCGCCGATGGTTCTGGCCTGACCATGACCTGTTGCGGCGCCATGGAATGCTGCGCATGCGGCTCGTGTTGCAGGCCGCCCGCTAGCGGTTGATGACCTTGCGTGTCTGCAAAATAACGGCCAGCGGATGCAGGCCGTTGTTCGCGGCTCGTCATAGGCGGCGGGGAGTGGGCGCGTGCGGGCGCCGTCGCGCGCAGTGCGGCGGGGTGGCTGGCTCGGATGGAAGGTGCGATCCGGGTCGAAACGCGCTTCGCTGCGCGCAAGGGTTTCCGGATCGCCGAGTGGCAGGCGCGCGCCGGATGCGGCGGCGAGCGGGGGGCGGGTCACCCCTCGTCGGCGTCGAACGCGGCGCGCTGCCAGTCGAACCGCGGGGCGTGCGGGTTGCCGCTGGCCAACACCACGTCGAACCGGCATGGGCGCATGGCCAGCGCCGGGTGCGCGCCGAGCCAGGCCGCGGCCGCCTGCACCAGGCGCCGGCGCTTGCCGGCATCCACCGACGCCGCGCCGCCACCGAAGCCGCGCCCGGCGCGGTAGCGCACCTCCACGAACACCAGGCTGCCGGCGTCCTCCATCACCAGATCCAGCTCGCCGCCGCGGCTGTGGGCATTGCGTGCGAGCAGGCGCAGGCCCTGCTGCTGCAGCCAGGCGAGGGCGGCGGCTTCGACCGCGGCGCCGCGCGCCCGCGCGGTCATGGCGTGCGTTCGTCCAGCGGCAGCGCGCGGCCGCCCTGGAAGCGGCTCCAGCTCGGCTGCCGCACCACGTAGCCGAAGCCGTCGAGGCCGAGCCGCCCGGTCAGGCCCTGCACCCGTGCATTCGGGTCCAGCGCCAGGTGCTCGAGGTAGGCGGTCAAGAGCCAGGCGTCGTAGCCGAAGGCGAACAGGCGCGCCGCCGGGCCGCGCGCGCTGGCCACCCGCGCCGCGGCGTCCTCCGGGGTCGGACGCCCGGGCAGGCGGCGCACGCTCCAGGTCTCGGTCGGGAACACGAGGCCGTCCAGCGCGGCGTCCTCGGCCGGCTTGCCGGTGCCCAGCGCGACCTGCGACGTGGCGACCCGCGGGATGCCGGCCAGCCCGGCCCGCGCCAGCCGCGGCGCCAGCTCGCGCGCCTGTGCCGCCTTCAGGGCCAGGAACACCGCGTCCGGCGCCGGGGTCTGCGGCGCCAACGCCAGTCCCGGCCGGTAGGCCAGCGGCCCCAGTACCTGCGCCCCGCGCGCCTGCAGCCGCTCCTGCAGCGCGCGCGCGGCGCGCTGCTGCACGTCCTCGCTACCGGCGACCACCAGCACCCGGCGCGCGCCGCGCTCGAGCAGGAATTCGGCGGCGGCCACGCCTTCGTCCTCGGGCGACAGCGAGAAGCTGGCATCGCCGGCCGGCGGCAGGTGCTCGCCGCGGTTGAGCGCCAGCACCGGCAGCGGCGGCTCGCGGCCGCCGAACACCGCATCCACCTCCTCGCGGGCGAGCGGGCCGACCACGAGATCGGCGCCGTCGGCGACCGCACGCGCCAGCGCCGCGCCGGCGCCGCCGGCCTTCGCGGTGTCGTAGAAGCGCAGCTGCGGCCGGCGCCGGGTCTCGTCGTAGTAGCCGGCCAGATAGCCGTCGCGCACCGCCGCGGCCACCGCCGCCTGCGGCCCGGACAGCGGCAGCAGCAGCGCGACCTCGGTCGGCGGGCGGTAGCCGTCGCGCTCGGCCGGCGGCCAGTCGGCGCTGTCGAGCTTCCACTGGCTGCGGTCGAATGGGCGCGGCAGCGGCAGGCCGCGGTTGAGCAGGGCACGCCCGGCGAAGGCATACAGCGGATCCCCGGCCGGCAGCGCGGCGGCCTCGCGCGCCAGGGTGGCGTCGTCCAGCTGCGCCAGCAGCGCCTCGATGCGGCCGGCGGCGGCGCGCCGCGCGGGGCCGTGCAGGGCCTGCTGCTCGCGCGCCAGCGCCCGCGCCTCGCCGATCAGCGGATGCTCGCGCACCACCGGTGCCGGCTGCACGCGCGGGCCGGCGCAGCCGGCCAGGAGCGCCGCCAGCAGCAGGAACAGGAGAGGACGCAGGGTCACGGGCGGGTGCTCGGTCGGGAACCGGCTAGGATTCTACCCATGCAGGCAACACGGGACGGCGGGTGATGGCGCAAGCGGCGGGATGCCTGTACGTGGTGGCCACCCCGATCGGCAACCTCGGCGACTTCTCGCCGCGTGCGCAGCAGGTGCTGCGCGAGGTGGCGGCGATCTGCGCCGAGGACACCCGCCGCACCGGCCAGCTGCTGGCGCAGTTCGGCATCGCCACCCCGCTGCTGGCGCTACACGAGCACAACGAGGAGGCGGTCGCGCAGCGGATCGTGGCGCGCCTGCTCGGCGGCGAGTCGCTGGCGCTGGTCAGCGATGCCGGCACCCCGCTGGTGTCCGATCCCGGCTTCCGGCTGGTGCGCGCGGCGCGCGCGGCGGGGGTGAAGGTCAGCCCGGTGCCGGGTGCCAGCGCGCTCATCGCCGCGCTCAGCGTGGCCGGGCTGCCCAGCGACCGTTTCGCGTTCGAGGGCTTCCTGCCGGCCAAGGCGGCGGCCCGGCGCGAACGCCTGCAGGCGCTGGCCGGCGAGGCGCGCACGCTGATCTTCTACGAATCCTCGCACCGCATCGTCGAGACCCTGGCCGATATGGCGGCGATCTTCGGCGATGCGCGCCCCGCGGTGCTGGCGCGCGAGCTGACCAAGCTGTTCGAGACCGTGCGGGACGGCAGCCTGTCCGGCCTTTTGGCGCAGCTCGAGGCCGATCCCGACCAGCGCAAGGGCGAGTTCGTGCTGCTGGTGCAGGGCGCCGCCGAGGACGGTGACGCCAAGGTGGCCGAAGGCCTGCGCCTGTACGCCCGGTTGAAGGAACACCTGCCGCCGTCCACCGCGGCCAAGCTCGCCGCGGAGCTGTCCGGCGCGCCGCGCAAGGCGCTGTACGGCGGCTGAGGCGCACGCCGCCGGCGCGTGCGACAATCCGCCCCGGCGGAGCCGGCCAGGCAGTCGCGTCATCCGAGAGGATGCCGAGGAAAGTCCGGGCTCCACAGGGCACGGTGCCAGGTAACGCCTGGGCGGCGCGAGCCGACGGAAAGTGCAACAGAAAGATACCGCCGATGGCCCTGCCACCCCTTTGCCGCCATGGACCCATGCGGTCCGCAGTCGGACTGGGCGGCGCAGCCGACCCAGTCCCCTGCACAGGCGGCAAAGGGGTGGCAGGGCACAGGCAAGGGTGAAATGGTGCGGTAAGAGCGCACCGCGAGTCGGGTAACCGACCGGCACGGCAAACCCCACCGGGAGCAAGGCCAAATAGGGATCCGATGGCGTGGCCCGCGCCGGATCCGGGTAGGCTGCTGGAGCGCGGCGGTGACGCCGCGCCGAGAGGAATGACTGCCGCGGCGCGCAAGTGCCGACAGAACCCGGCTTATCGGCCGGCTCCGCCACTTCTTCGAAGGACGCGCGCGCTCGCCTGGGGCGCGTCCACCGGGCCGCCGCGCCGATCCCCTGCGCGCAAGCGCCGCATGCGGCCGATCGCGATGCGGGGCCCCCGCCTGCCGGGCCGGCGGCAGGGCGGGCGGGTCCGCCGCAGGCCGTCGATGCCGCACCTTGGTTGCCCGGTCACGCGCGCCCGCCCCAGGCGCGGCGGCGAGCGCGGGGCATCCCATGCAGGCGGGTGCGCCCGCTGCCGTTGGCCAACCCGCGCCGCCGGAGTGCGGGCATCACGCCCGGTGGGCGCGATCCCGCGGGGGCGGCAGGCGATTGCGGCGGCGGGCAGGGGCCGCGCGGGTGGCGCTGCGGCGGCCGATTTTCGACCCCAGTCTCAAAATTTGAGACAAAACATGGGGTTGTGGATAAGCTTTGAACAAGTCTCTGAAGATTGCCGCAAGTCGTTGACGGCAAAGGTGAAAGTTCCTGCAGGAAGTTGTTGACAGTCGGGGGTGGCAGGCCTAAGGTGGGAGCAAGTGGGAAAACCGGGGAATCCGTGGTTTTCCTCCCGATCAACTCCGCGCCAGACGGGGACCCAGGCAGGGCCATGTTCCAGGGCGAGACCGCCATCACCATCGACGACAAGGGCCGGCTGGCGATCCCGACCGCCTACCGCGATCTGGTCGCGCGCGCCTGCGGCAACCGCCTGGTGGTGGCCTACAACCCCTACGAGGACGGCTGCCTGTGGCTGCTGCAGCTGCCGCATTGGGAGCAACTGCGCGACCAGCTCAATGCGCGCGGCATGCAGTCGGCGCAGGTGCGCATGCTGCGCCGCAAGCTGGTGGCCGCGGCGGCGGTGCTGGAGCCGGACGGCAACGGGCGCCTCAGCCTGCCGGCCAGCCTGCGCGCGACCGCCGGGATCGAGCGGCGCGCGGTGCTGCTGGGCATGGGCGACCGGTTCGAGCTGTGGAGCGAGCAGGCGCACCTGGCGCAGATGCGGCAGACCCTGGGGGATGCCGACCTCGCCGACGACTTGCGGGATCTGGCGTTGTGAGCGGCGGTGGCGCGGACGCCGGGTCCGCCCACCTGCCGGTGATGTTCGCGGAGGTCATGGAGGGCCTCGCGGTGAAGGTGGACGGGACGTATCTGGATGGCACGTTCGGGCGTGGCGGGCACGCCCGCGGGGTATTGCAACGACTCGGGCCCGGAGGGCGCCTGCTGGTGATGGACAAGGACCCCGACGCGATCGCGGTGGCCGCGGCGCTGGCCGAGGCCGATCCGCGGGTGGCCTGGCGGCACGCCAGCTTCGCCGCGCTCGCCGGCTGGGACGCCACCGCCGCCGGGCTGGACGGGGTGCTGTTCGACCTCGGCGTGTCCTCGCCGCAGCTGGAGGAGGCCGCGCGCGGCTTCGCCTTCGGCAAGGACGGCCCGCTCGACATGCGCATGGATCCCGGCGCCGGCGAGAGCGCGGCCGAGTGGCTGGCGCGCGCCTCCGCGCAGGAGATCGCCGACGTGCTGTGGACCTACGGCGAGGAGCGCCACGCGCGCCGGATCGCGCGCGCGATCGTGGCCCGCCGCGGCGAGCAGCCGCTCGTGCGCACCGCGCAGCTGGCCGCGCTGATCGCGCAGGTGGTGCCGCGCGGCGACGGCAGGATCCATCCGGCCACCCGTAGCTTCCAGGCCATCCGCATCCACGTGAACCGCGAGCTGGACGACCTCGCCGCCGGGCTGGACGCGGCGCTGGCGCGCCTGAAGCCGGGCGGGCGGCTGGTCGTGATCAGCTTCCATTCGCTGGAAGACCGGATCGTCAAGCAGTTCATGGCCCGGCATGCGAAGGCGCCGCCGGCCAACCGGCGGCTGCCGGTGGCGGCCGCGTTCACCCCGACCCTGCGCCTGCTCGGCGGCGCGCGCAAGGCGGCGCCGGCGGAAGTGGCGGCCAACCTGCGCGCGCGCAGCGCCGTGCTGCGCGTCGCCGAGCGCCTGGGGGAGGCGGCATGAGCCTGCGTGGCGTCCTGCTCGCGCTGCTGGTGCTGGCCAATGTGGCCAGCGCGCTGCTGCTGGTGCGCGACCGCCACGAGCACCGCCAGGCCTTCATCGCGCTCAACCGCCTGGAGCGCGCGCGCGACGAGCTGAACATCGAGTACGGCCGCCTGCAGCTGGAGCAGGCGACCTGGGCCGAGAGCACGCGGGTGGACCAGGTCGCCCGGCAGCGGCTGGGGATGCTGTTCCCGCGCGGCGAGGACACGGTGGTGCTGCGGCGATGAAGCGGCCGGACTTCCTGCAGCGCTGGATCGGCCGCGGCCCCGCGGCGGCCGCGCCGCGCCGCGAGGGCGCGCGCGCCGGTTCGCCGCGCCCGCGTACCCCGGCGCGCGGGCCCGACCTGCGCCGGCGGGTATTGTTGGTCGGCGGTCTGCTCGGGCTGTGCTCGGTCGCGCTGCTGGTGCGCGCGGTCGACCTGCAGGTGGTGGACAGCGACTTCTACCAGCGCCAGGGCGACGCCCGCTTCCTGCGCGACATCCCGATCGCGGTCTCGCGCGGCACCATCAGCGACCGCAACGGCGAGCCGCTGGCGATCTCGACCCCGGTCGAGTCGATCTGGGGCAACCCGAAGGAGCTGCTGAAGGTGCCCGACCGCCTGCCGGCGCTGGCGCAGGCGCTGGGCATGCCGCTGGACGAGCTCACCACCCGCCTGAGCCAGCGCGCCGACAAGGAGTTCGTCTACCTCAAGCGCCGGATCAACCCGGACGAGGCGCGCCGCATCCTGGCGCTCGACATCCCCGGCGTCGCCAGCCAGCGCGAGTACCGCCGCTTCTACCCGCAGGGCGAGGCGCTGGCGCACGTGCTCGGCTTCACCAACGTCGACGACCGCGGCCAGGAGGGCCTGGAGCTCGCGTTCGATGACTGGCTGCGCGGCACCCCCGGGATCAAGCGGGTGATCCGCGACCGCCGCGGCCGGATCGTGCAGAACGTGGACCTGGTGCGCCCGGCGCAGCCCGGCCGCGACCTGGTCCTGAGCATCGACCGCCGCATCCAGTACCTGGCCTACCGCGAGCTGCGCAACGCGCTGCTGGAGACCGGCGCCAGCAGCGGCTCGGCGGTGGTGCTGGACGTGGCCACCGGCGAGGTGCTGGCGATGGCCAACCTGCCCAGCTTCAACCCGAACGCGGTCAACGGCAGCGTGCGCGACGCCCACCGCAACCGCGCGGTCACCGACCTGCTCGAGCCGGGCTCGACCATGAAGCCGCTGACGGTGGCGGCCGCGCTGGAGGCCGGGGTCATCACCCCGCACACCTTGTTCGACACCAACCCGGGCTGGATCCCGAACGGCAAGTACCGCACCACCGACACCCACAACTACGGCGTGCTGGACACCACCGGGGTGATCCGCAAGAGCTCCAACGTCGGCGCGGCGCTGATCGCGCGCCGCCTGAGCGACGCCCAGTTCGACGCCTTCCTGCGCCGGTTCGGCTACGGCCGCAGCACCGGCAGCGGCTTCCCCGGCGAGGCGGCCGGGCTGTTCCCGCCCCCGGCGCGCTGGAGCGGCACCACCAAGCAGACCATGAGCTACGGCTACGGCCTGAGTGTGACCCCGCTGCAGATCGCGGTGGCCTATGCCGCGCTCGGCAACGGCGGCCTGCTGCACCAGCCGACCTTCGTCAAGGGCCAGCACACCCCGCCGCGGCGGGTGCTGGACCCCAAGGTCGCGCAGGAGGTGCTGCGCATGATGCAGACCGTGACCGAGCCGGGCGGCACCGCGACCCAGGCCGCGATCCTCGGCTACCACGTGGCCGGCAAGACCGGCACCTCGCGCAAGGCCAGCGCCGGCGGCTACTCGCGCCGCTACATCGGCTATTTCGCCGGGCTGGTGCCGGTCGCGCACCCGCGCTTTGCGATGGTGGTGGCGGTCAACGACCCGGACCCGGCGCGCAAGGGCTACTACGGCGGGGTGGTCTCCGCGCCGGTGTTCCGCGCGGTGATGGAAGGCGCGCTGCGGCTGATGGACGTGCCGCCGGACGACCTCGATGCCTGGCTCGCGGCGCAGGCGCAGGCCGAGGCGCGCCGGCAGAAGGCGCCGCTGGCAGCGGCCGCCGGCGGGAGGGCGCCATGACCACGCGCGCCATGCTGCTCGGCGAACTGCTGCCGGAGCTGGAGGGCCTGGCCGCGGAACTGGCGGTCACCGGGCTGGTGCAGGACAGCCGCGAGGTGCGCCCGGGCGATGCGTTCGTCGCGATCGCCGGGTTCGGCGCGCACGGGCTGCACTTCGCGGATGCGGCCAAGGCCGCCGGCGCGGCCGCGGTGCTGTACGAGCCGCCGGCGCCGCCGGAGCTGCCGCCCCCGCCGGATGCGATCCCGGTCCCCGGCCTGCGCGCGCGCCTGGGCGCGATGGCGGACACCTTCCACGGCCATCCCAGCGCGGCGATGACCACCGTCGGCGTCACCGGCACCAACGGCAAGACCTCGACCGTGCAGCTCTTGGCGCAGGCCTGGACCCTGCGCGGGCAGAAGGCCGGCACCCTGGGCACGCTCGGCGCCGGGATCTGGCCGCAGGCGGTGCCGACCGGCTTCACCACCCCGCTGGTCCTGCGCCTGCACGCGCTGCTCGCGCAGCTGCGCGACGAAGGCGCGCAGGCGCTGGCGATGGAGGTGTCCTCGCACGCCCTCGACCAGGGCCGGGTGGACGGCGTGCAGTTCGACGTCGCGGTGTTCACCAACCTCACCCGCGACCACCTCGACTACCACGGCGACATGGCCCGCTACGGCGCGGCCAAGGCCAAGCTGTTCGACTGGCCGGGCCTGCGCGCGGCGGCGGTCAACCTGGACGACCCGTTCGGCCGCGAGCTGTACGAACGCGTGCGCGGCAAGGTGCGTGCGTTCGGCTTCTCTTCGCGCGGGGCGCCCGGCGCCAGCGTGCGCGCCGAGGACCTGCGCCTGGACGCCGACGGCATCGGCTTCCTGCTGCATGCCGGCGGCCAGGCGCACCCGGTGCGCTCGCCGCTGCTGGGGCGCTTCAACGTGGACAACCTGCTGGCGGTGGCGACCACCCTGCACGCGCTGGGGATGGCGCCGGCGCTGGTCGCGCAGACCCTGTCGCAGCTGCTGCCGGTGGACGGGCGCATGCAGCGCCTGGGCGGCGACGGCCGCCCGCTGGTGGTGGTGGACTACGCGCACACCCCGGACGCACTGGAGCAGGCGCTGGCCTCGCTGCGCGGGCACACCGCCGGCCGCCTGTGGTGCGTGTTCGGCTGCGGCGGCGAGCGCGACGCCGGCAAGCGCCCGCAGATGGCGGCGATCGCCGAGCGCCTGGCCGACGTGGTGATCGTGACCGACGACAACCCGCGCGGCGAGGACGGCGATGCGATCGTGGCCGGCATCGTCGCCGGCTTCGCGCGCCCGCAGGCGGTGCAGGTGCAGCGCGACCGCGCCGCCGCGATCGCGCAGGCGGTGGCGGGCGCCGGCGCGGACGACGTGGTGCTGATCGCCGGCAAGGGCCACGAGCCGTACCAGGAGATCGCGGGCGTGCGGCATCCGTTCGACGACGTGCAGGTCGCGCGCGCGGCGCTGGAGGGGCGGCCATGACCCCGCGCCTGCTGGCGTGGATCGCCGCCGCCACCGGCGGCCGCCTGCACGGCGCCGACCGCACGGTGGACGCGGTGGCGACCGACACCCGCGCGCTGCCGGTGGCGGGCGCGCCGCTGTTCGTGGCGCTGGCCGGCGAACGCTTCGACGGGCACGCGCACCTCGCTGCGGCCGCGGCCGGCGGCTGCGTGGCCGCGCTGGTGGCGCGGCCGCAGGCGTCGGACCTGCCGCAGGTGGTGGTGGCCGACACCCGCCGCGCGCTGGCCGACCTGGCGCGCGCGGTGCAGCGCGAACGCACGCGCACGCGGGTGGTGGCGATCACCGGCAGCAACGGCAAGACCAGCGTGAAGACCCTGACCGCCGCGGTGCTGGCGCGTGCCGGGCGGGTGTACGCCACCCCGGGCAACCGCAACAACGAGATCGGGCTGCCGCTGGCGGTGCTGGAGGCGCCGGAGGACGCCGACTTCGCGGTGTACGAGATGGGGGCCGGCGCGCCCGGCGACATCGCCTACCTGACCGCGGTCGCGCCGCCCGACGTCGGCCTGGTCAACAACATCGGCCCGGCGCACCTGGAGCGCATGGGCAGCCTGCTCGGGATCGCCGCGACCAAGGCCGCGGTGTACGCCGACCTGCGCCCGGGCGGCACGGCGGTGATCAATGCCGACGATGCGTTCGCCGCCTATTTCGCGGCGCAGGCCGGCGACCACGCGCGGCTGCGCTTCGGGCTGGACAGCGACGCCGAGGTCGGCGCGCGCGCGCTCGTGCTGGAGGGCGCAGGCAGCCGCTTCGTGCTGGTCACCCCGGCCGGCGAGGCCGCGGTCGCGCTCGCCCTGCCGGGCCGCCACAACGTGCGCAATGCACTGGCGGCGGCGGCGATCGGGCATGCGTTGGGGCTCGCGCCCGAGCAGATCGCCGCCGGCCTGGGCGATGCGCGCCCGGTCGCCGGCCGCCAGCAGCAGCACCGCCTGCCCGGCGGCGCGTGGCTGATCGACGACAGCTACAACGCCAACCCGGCCTCGCTCGCGGCCGGGGTGGAGGCGCTGGTGGCGGCCGGCGGCGAGCCGTGGCTGGTGCTCGGCGATATGCGCGAGCTAGGCAGCGACGAGGTCGCGCTGCACGCGCAGGCCGGCGCGCACGCCAAGGCCGCCGGAGTGGTGCGGCTGTTCGCGCTGGGCGCGCTGAGCGCGCACGCGGCGGCAGCGTTCGGCGCCGGCGCGCAGGTGTATCCCGACCACGCCGCGCTGGCGCAGGCGCTGCAGCAGGCCCTGCACCCGGGCGTGCGGGTGCTGGTCAAGGGCTCGCGCGGCAGCGCGATGGATCGGATCGTGACGGCGCTGCTGGAGCGCCAGCCCGCGACGGGCGAGGGAGGCTCCCATGCTGCTTGAACTGGCACTGTGGCTGGAGAAGTGGTTCGGCCACTTCAACCTGTTCGGCTACCTGACCTTCCGTGCCATCCTCGCCGCGCTGACCGCGCTGGCGTTCTCGCTGTGGTGGGGGCCGGGGATGATCCGCTACCTGGCCGGGCTCAAGAGCGGCGGCCAGCCGATCCGCCAGGACGGCCCGCAGTCGCATTTCTCCAAGGCCGGTACCCCGACCATGGGCGGCGCGCTGATCCTGCTGGCGATCGCCGCCAGCGTGCTGCTGTGGGCAGACCTGCGCAACAAGTACGTCTGGGTCGTGCTGGCGGTGATGCTCGGTTTCGGCGCGATCGGCTGGTGGGACGACTGGATCAAGATCGTCCGGCGCGACCCCAACGGCATGCGCTCGCGCACCAAGTACGCGCTGCAATCGCTGCTGGGGCTCGCCGCCGGGGTGTACCTGTACGCGTTCGCCGACGTACCGGCGGCCACCACCTTCTACGTGCCGCTGTTCAAGTCGGTGGCGCTGCCGCTGGCCGGGGTCGGGTTCGTGGCAATCGCCTACCTGTGGATCGTCGGCTTCTCCAACGCGGTCAACCTGACCGACGGTCTCGACGGGCTGGCGATCATGCCGACCGTGCTGGTGGCCTGCGCGCTGGGCGTGTTCGCCTACGCCTCCGGGCACGCCGCCTTCGCGCACTACCTGCAGATCCCGCGGGTGCCCGGCGCCGGCGAGCTGATCATCGTGTGCACCGCGATCGCCGGTGCCGGCCTCGGCTTTTTGTGGTTCAACACCTACCCGGCCATGGTGTTCATGGGCGACATCGGCGCGCTCGCGCTCGGGGCGGTGCTCGGCACGATCGCGGTGATCGTGCGCCAGGAACTGGTGCTGGTGGTGATGGGCGGGATCTTCGTGGTCGAGACCCTCTCGGTGATGATCCAGGTCGCCAGCTTCAAGCTGACCGGCAGGCGCGTGTTCCGGATGGCGCCGATCCACCACCACTTCGAACTGAAGGGCTGGCCGGAGCCGCGGGTGATCGTGCGCTTCTGGATCATCAGCGTGGTGCTGGTGCTCATCGGCCTGGCGACCCTGAAGGTGCGCTGATGGACCGCCTGCGCCAAGCCACTCCGACCCACGAGATCCCGGGCCGCTTCGACCCGTGGCTGCTGGGCGCGTCGGTCGCGCTGGCCTGCCTCGGGGTGGTGATGGTCGGCTCGGCCGCGATCGCCGGTGCCGGGATGGAGGTCGGCCCGTGGTACTTCCTCAGCCGCCACCTGGTGTTCCTCGCCATCGGCCTCGGGCTGGCCGGCTGGCTGATGCGTACCGACCTCAAGGACCTGGAGGCGCACAGCAAGTGGTTGCTGCTGGCCGCGGTCGTGCTGCTGCTGTTGGTCTACGTGCCCGGCATCGGCAAGACCGTGAACGGCGCGCGCCGCTGGCTCAACCTGGGGGTGGCCAACTTCCAGGCGGTGGAGGCGGTCAAGCTGCTCTACATCCTGTGGCTGGCCAGCTATCTCAAGCGCTTCAACGAGGACGTGGTGGCGACCTGGGGCGCGATGCTCAAACCGGTCGCGGTGGTCGGGCTGCTGGTGCTGCTGCTGCTGGTGCAGCCGGATTTCGGCTCCTCGGTGCTGCTGCTGGGGATCACCGCCGGCCTGCTGGTGCTCGGCGGCGCGCCGGTGGGGCGGATCGCCGCGCCGGTGTTGCTGCTGCTGCCGGCACTGGTGGCGCTGGTGGTGCTCGAGCCCTACCGCCTGCGCCGGGTGACCTCGTTCATGGACCCGTGGCAGGACCAGCTCGGCGCCGGCTACCAGCTCAGCAACGCGCTGATGGCCATCGGCCGCGGCGAGTGGTTCGGGGTCGGCCTCGGCGCTTCGGTGCAGAAGCTGTCCTACCTGCCGGAGGCGCACACCGACTTCATCTTCTCGGTGATCGCCGAGGAGCTCGGGCTGGTCGGGGTGGTCGCGGTGATCGGGCTGTATGCGCTGCTGGTCGGGCGCGCGCTGTGGCTGGGCCTGAAGTGCGTCGAGCGCGGCCGCCACTTCGCCGCCTACAGCGCGTTCGGGGTGGCGCTGTGGCTAGGCCTGCAGAGCCTGGTGTCGATCGGGGTCAACCTCGGGCTGCTGCCTACCAAGGGCCTGACCCTGCCGCTGGTGTCCTCCGGCGGCTCCAGCGTGCTGATGACCTGCGCCGCGCTTGGCCTGCTGCTGCGGGTCTCGTACGAGTACGAGCGCGCCGTGCGCCGGGTCGCGCAGCGACAGGCGCAGGCGCAGCAGCCGAGCGTGGGGCAGCCGCCGCACACCGCGCAGCCGCCGCTGGCGGACGCGCCGGTGCGCACCGCGGCGCTGCGCCGGCCGCGGGTGGAGCCGGTGTTCGCCGCGCCTGCCGACGCGCTGTCGGCGCGGAGGCCGCGATGAGCGGGACGGGCGCGCGCGTGCTGATCATGGCCGGCGGCACTGGCGGCCACATCTTCCCCGGGCTGGCGGTGGCGCAGGCCCTGCGCGAGCGCGGGGCGGAGGTGACCTGGCTGGGCGCGGCCGGGGCGATGGAGACCCGGCTGGTGCCGGCGCAGGGCATCGCGCTGGACACCCTGGCCATCGCCGGCGTGCGCGGCAAGGGCGCGGCCGCGCTGCTGGGCGCGCCGCTGCGGATCCTGCGCGCGGTGCGCGCGGCCGGCGCGGTGCTGCGCGCGCGCGCGCCGCAGGCGGTGCTCAGTTTCGGCGGCTACGCCGCGGGGCCGGGCGGGCTGGCGGCGCGGCTGGCCGGGATCCCGCTGCTGGTGCACGAGCAGAACCGCGCGGCCGGCCTCACCAATCGGGTGCTGGCGCGGCTGGCGCGGCGGGTGCTGGTCGGCTTCCCCGGCACATTCGCGCGCGAGCAGGTGGTCGGCAACCCGGTGCGCGCGGCGATCGCCGCGCTGCCGCCGCCGGCCGCGCGCCAGTTCGCGCATGCCGGCCCGCTGCGGCTGCTGGTGCTGGGCGGCAGCCAGGGCGCGCGCGCCCTCAACGCCGCGCTGCCGCAGGCGCTGGCGCCGCTGCAGGCGGCGGTCGAGGTCTGGCACCAGGCCGGCGAGAAGCTGCTGGAGGAGGCGCGCGCGGCGTACGCCGCGGCCGCGGTGCCGGCGCGGGTGGAGCCGTTCATCGCCGACATGGCCGCGGCCTATGCCTGGGCCGACCTCGTGGTCTGCCGCGCCGGCGCGCTGACTCTGGCCGAGCTGTGCGCGGCCGGGGTCGGCAGCGTGCTGGTGCCGTTCCCGCAGGCGGTGGACGACCACCAGACCCGCAACGCCGAGTACCTGGTCGAGCGCGGCGCCGCGCTGCTGCTGCCGCAGTCGGAGCAGCTTGCCGCGCGCCTGCAGGCGGTGCTGGCGGAGCTGGCCGCCGACCCGGTGCGACGGCTGGCGATGGCCGAGGCCGCGCGCGCCTTGGCGCGCCCGCAGGCGGCGGCGGAGGTCGCCGATGCGGTGCTGGCCACGATCGAGGAGACCCGGCGATGAGCCTGCCCACCTACCACCAGCGCTTGCAGCAACTGCGCGACCTGGCGCGCGCCTTCCCGCGGGTGCATTTCGTCGGCATCGGCGGGGTCGGCATGAGCGGCATCGCCGAGGTGCTGTGCACGCTCGGCTACCAGGTCAGCGGTTCGGACCAGGCCGACAACGCCACCACCCGCCGGCTGGCCGCGCTCGGCGCGGTGATCCACAAGGGCCATGCCGCCGCCAACGTGCTCGACGCCGACTGCGTGGTGGTCTCCAGCGCGATCCGCGCCGACAACCCGGAGCTGCTGGAGGCGCGCGCGCAGCGCATCCCGGTGGTGCCGCGCGCGGAGATGCTGGCCGAGCTGATGCGCTTCAAGCACGGGATCGCGGTGGCCGGCACCCACGGCAAGACCACCACCACCTCGCTGACCGCCAGCGTGCTGGCCGAGGGTGGGATGGATCCGACCTTCGTGATCGGCGGCCAGCTGCTGGCCGCGGGCGCCAACGCGCGCCTGGGCAAGGGCGCGTGGCTGGTGGCGGAGGCCGACGAGAGCGACGGCAGCTTCCTGCGCCTGAACCCGGTGATTGCGATCGTGACCAACATCGACGCCGACCACCTGGAGAACTACGGCGGCGACTTCGCGCGGGTGCGCGCGGCGTTCGCCGAGTTCCTGCACCGGCTGCCGTTCTACGGGCTGGCGGTGCTGTGCGTGGACGACCCGGAGGTGGCGGCGCTGGCCGAGTCCACCCCGCGCCACGTCGTCACCTATGGCTTCGCCGCGCAGGCCGACGTGCGCGCCGAGGACGTGCGCCAGGACGGCGCGCGCATGCACTTCACCCTGTGCCTGCCGGACGCCAGCCGTACCGCCTGCACCCTCGCGCTGCCCGGCCGCCACAACGTGCAGAACGCGCTGGCCGCGGCCGCGGTCGGCTGGCAGCTCGGGGTCGGGCAGGCGCAGATCGCCGCGGCGCTGGAGCGTTTCGCCGGGATCGGCCGCCGCTTCAACCAGCTGGCGACCCTGGCCCTGCCGGGCGGCGGCAGCGCGGTGCTGGTGGACGACTACGGCCACCACCCGCGCGAGCTGGCGGCGGTGTTCGAGGCCGCGCGCGGCGGCTGGCCGGGGCGGCGCCTGGTGGTGGCGTTCCAGCCGCACCGCTATTCGCGCACGCGCGATCTGTTCGACGACTTCGCCGCGGTCCTGTCCACTGCGGACGCGCTGCTGCTGACCGAGGTCTACCCGGCCGGGGAGGCGCCGATCGCGGGTGCGGACGCCAAGGCGCTGGCGCGCGCGATCCGCACCCGCGGGCGGGTCGAGCCGGTGCTGGTGGGCGGCGCGGCCGAGCTGGCCGCGGCGCTGCCGGACGTGCTGCGCGACGGCGACCTGCTGCTGATGATGGGCGCCGGCGACATCGGCGCCGCCGCGCAGCAGCTGGCGCGGACCGGGCTGGCGGAGGGCGGCGCATGAGCGCGGCCGCCCTGCCGCCGCTGCGCACCGCCGACCCGGCTGCGTTCGGCCGGGTCGCGGTCCTGCTCGGCGGCAGCAGCGCCGAGCGCGAGGTCTCGCTCGATTCCGGCCGCAACGTGCTGGCGGCCCTGCGCGCGCGCGGGATCGACGCGCAGCCGGTGGACGGCATCCCGGCCCTGCGCGAGGCGCTGGTCGCAGGCCGCATCGACCGGGTGTTCAACATCCTGCACGGCGGCCGCGGCGGCGGCGAGGACGGCGTGTTGCAGGGGCTGCTGGAGGCGTTCGGCGTGCCCTACACCGGCTGCGGGGTGCTGGCCAGCGCGCTGACCATGGACAAGGTGCGCACCAAGCAGGTGTGGATCGCGGCCGGCCTGCCCACCCCGCGCTTCGTGCGCCTGGCGCCCGGTGCCGACCTGCGCGCCGCCGCGCGCGGGCTGGGCCTGCCGGTGTTCGTCAAGCCCTCGTGCGAGGGCTCCAGCGTCGGCGTGGCGCGGGTGCAGGCGGAGGCCGACCTCGCCGCCGCCGAGGCGGTGGCCCGGGCCTATGGCGGCGAGATGCTGATGGAGGAGATGGTCGTCGGCGACGAGCTGACCGTCGGCATCCTCGGCGAGCTTGCGCTGCCGTCGATCCGGATCGTGCCCAAGGGCGGCTGGTACGACTATCAGGCCAAGTACGTGGCCGAGGACACCCAGTACCTGTGCCCCGGGCTCACCGGCGCCGAGGAGGCGGCGATCCGCGCGCTGGCGCTGGCCGCGTTCCGCGCGGTCGACGGCCGCGGCTGGGGGCGGGTGGACGTGATGCGCGCCGGCGACGGCCGCCTGCAGCTGCTGGAGGTCAACACTGCCCCCGGCATGACCAGCCACTCGCTGGTGCCGAAGGCCGCGGCACAGCTGGGCATCGGGTTCGAGGAGCTGTGCTGGCGGATCCTGGAGCAGACCCTGGAGGCGCGCGCATGAACGCGCTGTGGCGCCCGCTGGGCTGGCTGCTGGCCCTGTTCCTGGTGGCACTGCCGGTGGTGGCGGTGGTCCAGGGCTGGATCGGCGCCGGGCACTGGCCGCTGCGCACCCTGCGCGTGCAGGGGGCCGAGCGGGTGGACGAGGCGCGCCTGCGCGAGGTCGTGCGGCCGTATGCGCAGCGCGGTTTCTTCGCAGTGGATCTGGATGCGGTGCGCGCCGCGGTCGCGGCGCTGCCGTGGGTCGAGCATGCGGAGGTGCGCAAGCACTGGCCGGACGTGCTGGAGGTGCGCATCCGCGAGCGCGTCCCGGTCGCGCGTTGGGGCCGCGACCGCCTGCTCTCCGTCGGCGGGCAGCCGTTCCCGGTCCTGCCCGGGCTGCCGTTGCCGCCCGGCCTGCCCGCGCTGGACGGCCCCGACGCGCGCGCCGGCGAGGTGCTGGCGCTGTACCGCCAGGCGCGCACCCTGCTGCCCGGCGTGCGCGGGGTGGCCCTCGACGCGCGCGGCAGCTGGAGCGTGCAGCTGGCCGACGGCGTACAGGTGGTGCTCGGCCGCGACCAGCCGCAGGCGCGGCTGGCGCGCTTCGCGCCGCTGCTGCCGCGGCTGCGCGCGCAGCCCGGCGCGCGCCCGCTGGTGCGCGCCGACCTGCGCTACACCAACGGCTTCTCGCTGCTGTGGGGCGCGCCGGCGGCGCCCGCCCCGGCGGCGCGCCCCGCTTCCCCCCTCCCGGCGCCGGTCGCGGCCCTGCCGCACCCGCGCCTGCAGCCACAAGGACGGACATGAACCGCAAGGGCGACAAGACGCTGATCGTCGGCCTCGACATCGGCACCTCCAAGGTCTCCGCGCTGGTCGGCGAGTACGCCCCGGGCGAGCCGATCGAGGTGATCGGCATCGGCACCCACGAATCGCGCGGCCTGCGCCGCGGGGTGGTGGTCGACATCGACTCCACCGTGCAGTCGATCCAGCGCGCGGTCGAGGAGGCCGAGCTGATGGCCGGCTGCGAGGTGCGCGGGGTGTACGCGTCGATCAGCGGCAACCACGTGCAGTGCCGCAACTCGCCGGGGATCGTGCCGATCCGCGACGGCGAGGTCAGCCATGCCGACCTCGACCGCGTGCTGGAAGCGGCCAAGGCGGTGGCGATCCCGGCCGACCAGGAGATCCTGCATGCGATCCCGCGCGACTACGTGCTCGACGACTCGCAGGAAGGCATCCGCAACCCGGTCGGCATGAGCGGGGTGCGGCTGGAGGTGCATGCGCACCTGGTGGTGTGCGCCAAGTCGGCCGCCGCCAACGTCGGCAAGTGCGTGCAGCGCTGCGGGCTGCAGGTGGACCAGCTGATCCTGTCCTCGCTCGCCTCCAGCACCGCGGTGCTGACCGCGGACGAGAAGGAGCTCGGGGTGGCGCTGGTGGACATCGGCGCCGGCACCACCGACATCGCGGTGTTCGTGCACGGCGCGATCTGCCACACCGCCAGCCTGCCGGTGGCCGGCGACAAGGTGACCGAGGACATCGCGCACATGCTGCGCACGCCGACCCCCGAGGCGGAGCAGATCAAGGTGCGCTATGCCTGCGCGCTGGCGCAGCTGGCGCGCGCCGAGGAGAGCATCCAGGTGCCCAGCGTCGGCGACCGCCCGCCGCGGCGGCTGCCGCGGCACGCGCTGGCGCAGGCGGTGCAGGCGCGCTACGAGGAGATCTTCGAGCTGGTGCAGGCCGAGCTGCGCCGCTCCGGCTTCGAGCAGCTGGTGCGCGCGGGCATGGTGCTGACCGGCGGCGCCGCCAAGATGGAGGGCGTGGTCGAGCTGGCCGAGGAGATGCTGCAGATGCCGGTGCGGGTGGGCATCCCGCAGCACGTCACCGGCCTCGGCGAGGTGGTCGGCAACCCGGTGCATGCGACCGGGGTGGGGCTGCTGCTGATGGGCAGCCAGATCAAGGCGCCGCCGCGCGCGGTGCTGGGCGGCGGCCGCGCCGGCGGCCTGCTGAAGAAACTCAAGGACTGGTACGGCGGTGCGTTCTGAACCAGGGCCGGCGCGAGGGCGCGCCGGCCGGGCGGGCAGGTGGGCGAGACGGGCGATCCAACACGGGCACAGACATCCATAACAAGCAGGAGGACACGGACATGGCGCATTTCGAACTGATCGAGAAGGTGGCCCCGAACGCGGTGATCAAGGTGATCGGGGTCGGCGGCGGCGGCGGCAACGCAGTCGCGCACATGGTCAACAGCAGCGTCGAGGGGGTGGAGTTCATCACCGCCAACACCGACGCGCAGGCGATCAAGAACTGCGGCGCGCGGGTGCAGCTGCAGCTGGGTGGCAGCGTGACCAAGGGGCTCGGCGCCGGCGCCAACCCGGAGGTCGGACGCCAGGCCGCGCTGGAGGACAGCGACGCCATCATCGACGCCCTGCAGGGCGCGGACATGGTGTTCATCACCGCCGGCATGGGCGGCGGCACCGGTACCGGCGCGGCGCCGGTGGTGGCGCAGCTGGCCAAGCAGATGGGCATCCTGACGGTGGCGGTGGTGACCAAGCCGTTCCCGTTCGAGGGCCGCCGGCGCATGCAGGTCGCGCTCAAGGGGATCGAGGAGCTCAGCCAACACTGCGACTCGCTGATCACCATCCCGAACGAGAAGCTGATCACCGTGCTCGGCCGCAACGCGACCATGCTGCAGGCGTTCCGCGCCGCCAACGACGTGCTGCTCGGCGCGGTGCAGGGCATCGCCGACCTGATCGTGCGCCCGGGCCTGATCAACGTCGACTTCGCCGACGTGCGCACGGTGATGAGCGAGATGGGCCTGGCCATGATGGGCACCGGCAGCGCGCGCGGCGACGACCGCGCCCAGGCCGCGGCCGAGGCGGCGATCCAGAACCCGCTGCTGGACGACGTCAACCTCACCGGCGCCAACGGCATCCTGGTCAACATCACCGCCGGCCCGGACTTCACCATGGCCGAGTTCGACGAGGTCGGCCGCACGGTCGAGCAGTTCGCTTCCGAGGACGCCACCGTGGTCATCGGCACCGTGCTCGACCCGGAGATGCAGGACGACGTGCGGGTGACGGTGGTGGCCACCGGCCTGAACCGCGCCACCGGCGTGCGCGGGCTGGGCCGCGGCCAGGGCGAGCCGCGCTTCGAGGCCGCGCAGGAGGCCCCGCGCCGGCCGCAGGTGCAGCTGATCAACACCCAGGCCAAGCGTGACGGCACCACCGGGCTGATGATCGACAGCGTGGCCGATCCGTTCGCGCCGCCGCTGCGCGGGGGCGCCGGGATCGCCGCCGGGTTGCGCCGCAACGCGGATGCCGCGCCGGCCGCGGCCGAGCTGCCGAAGGACGACTACCTGAACATTCCGGCGTTCCTGCGCCGACAGGCGGACTGACGGCCTTCCCGGGCGTAGGCGGCCGGTGCCGGATGGCCCCGCCCGGCCGTCCATGGCCGGGCGCTCGGCCACGCGCGGGGCCATGCCCCGCGAGTACGTGTCCTCGCCCTGCGCCGTCAGGCCGACTGAAGGCCCTCCATGGCGCAGCAAATCGACTCCGGATGGCCCCGCCCGGCCATCCGTGGCCGGGCGCTCCGCCACGCGCGGGGCCATGCCCCGCGAGCGCGCGGCCTCGCCCTGCGCCGTCAGGCCGACTGAAGGCCCTCCATGGCGCAGCAAATCGACTCCGGATGACCCCGCCCGGCCATCCGTGGCCGGGCGCGGGGACCGGCGGGGCCAGTCCGGCGCGTGGGCGTCCGCGGCGGCTTCGACGGGGGCGGGCATGCGGCGGCGCCCGATCGATCGCCGCGCACGCGCACTGCGGGGCGGTCGGCCGGGGACCTGCCATGCCCGATCGCGGGCCGCTGGCCGCCTGCCGACCGGAGAGGGCGTGCCGCGCGGCATGTCCGGCAGGGCCGCGGCCCGCCTGCCGATCCGCGGCTGCAACGCTGCATCACGGCGCGGTTCAGCCGCCTGCATGCTAATCTGAACGAATGCTGCGCCAACGCACCCTCAAGACCCAGATCCGCGCCACCGGCGTCGGCCTGCACAGCGGCGAGAAGGTCTTCATGACCCTGCGCCCGGCCCCGGCCGACACCGGCATCGTGTTCCGCCGCACCGACCTCGATCCGGTGGTCGAGGTGCCGGCGGACGCCGGCCTGGTTACCGAGACCACGCTGTGCACCGGCCTGACCTGTGGGCCGGCCAAGGTGCAGACCGTCGAGCACCTACTGTCGGCCTTGGCCGGGCTGGGCATCGACAATGCCTACGTCGAGCTGACCGCGGCCGAGGTGCCGATCATGGACGGCTCGGCCGGGCCCTTCGTGTTCCTGCTGCAGTCGGCCGGGATCGTCGAGCAGGACGCGCCCAAGCGCTTCATCCGGATCCGCAAGCCGGTCGAGGTGCGCGAGGGCGACAAGTGGGCGCGCTTCACCCCGCACGCCGGGTTCCGGCTCGCGTTCACGGTGCGCTTCGACCATCCGGCGATCCCGGAGGCGCTCTCGCGCGCCGAGGTCGAGTTCACCAGCGAGGCCTACGTGCGCGAGGTCAGCCGTGCGCGCACCTTCGGCTTCATGCGCGACCTCGAGTACATGCGCGAGCGCAACCTCGGCCTCGGCGGGTCGATGGACAACGCGATCGTGCTCGACGAATTCCGCGTGCTCAACGAGGACGGCCTGCGCTACGCCGACGAGTTCGTGCGCCACAAGATCCTGGACGCCATCGGCGACCTCTACCTGGCCGGGCATCCGATCATCGGCGCCTACGAGGGCTACAAGTCCGGGCATGCGCTGAACAACCGGCTGGTGCGCGCGCTGCTGGCGGACGCCGCGGCGTGGGAGGAGGTCACCTTCGCCGATCCGGTGCAGGCCCCGCCGGCCCTGTACGGCCTGCGCCAGCCGGCGCTGGCCTGAACCGGACCCGGACGCGCCGGCCTCCGTCAACGCGCCTGCGCACGCCGCCGCGCGTTTCTCCAGCGGCAGATCACGGTGCGTCTGCGCGGCGCCTGCCGCGCCGTTTCGCGGACGCGGTCACGCCGGGGCCGGCCTGCTTACGGTTTGTTTAACAAAATCACGGACTTGTGCGGCTAGGATGCGCCCTCCTCCGGGGGGCGGACGGGCCGCAAGCCCCGCCGACCGGAGCCGCGGTCTCCCCCGGCGCCCGCCTCGGGCGTGTCCGACCGCAACAGGGCGAGGGCGGTGTCCAGCGCAGATGGACGCCGCCCGCGCGCGGGTGGTGCCGGGGGCGTGCCCGGTGCCGGTGGGAGCGGTCCCTGCCAGGTCCGGATCGTCACCCCCGCCACGCCCAGCCCGAGGGACCGGGCAGCGTCGAGCAGGGCCGGGGCCGCCAGCCGCAGGCGGGCGTTCCAGGCCGGATGGTCGACGAGGTACACCAGCCGGTCGTCGCGGACGTTGGCCAGGCGTGCATGCGCGGCCAGCGCGGGCGGCAGGCAGGGCCGCAACGATCGGTCCAGCGCGTCGAGCCACTGCGCCCGGCGCAACGGGTCGCCGGCGGCGTCCGCCAGCAGCGCGTCCAGCGCGGTGGGCGGCCCGGCCGGCGGGGTAGCAGCGTCCTGCGGGGGCGCGGAACCAGAACGGGACATGGGCATGCGCGACGACACTCCGAAGCCGCACCACGATACCCGCCAGCGCCTGCGGATGCTCGTCGGCCGGGTGCGCGCGGAGGCCCTGCGGCGGCCGCTGGCGGCCGCCGGTGTGCTGCTGGCGCTGGGCGCGCTGCTCGGCGCCGGCGCGCGCAGCGTGATCGGCATGGCCCAGCTGCAGGCGCTGCAGGCCGCCGAGGCGGCCCGCCAGGGCGAGGTCGCGCGCATCCGGCGCGACGCCCAGCGCGAGGTGAATGCGCTGGCCGCGCGGCTGGCGGAGCTGCAGGCGCAGGCCAACCGCCTGAACGCCCTCGGCGCGCGCCTGACCCGTGCCGGGGAGCTGGCCGACGGCGAATTCGACTTCGACAAGCCGGTCGGCCAGGGTGGCGGCGGTACCAGCCGCGACATGCCGGCGGCCGAACTGCGCCAGCAACTGGACCAACTCGAGGACGACTACCGCCGCGCCGACACCCAGTTGTCGGTGCTGGAATCGCTGCTGTTCAACCGCCAGCTCGACCTGGCCGCGCTGCCCTCGCGCGCGCCGATCGCCGGCAGCTACGTCACCTCCGGCTTCGGCGGCCGCGCCGACCCGTTTGGCGGCGGCTGGCAATTCCACCGCGGCATCGACTTCGAGGCGCGGATCGGCGACCCGGTGCTGGCGGTGGCCGACGGCGTGGTCAGCTTCGCCGGGGTGCGCTCCGGCTACGGCAACGTGATCGAGATCGACCACGGCAACGGCTACGTCACCCGCTATGCCCACAACTCGCGCCTGGAGAAGCAGGTCGGGGACCTGGTCCGGGCCGGGCAGGAGATCGCCAAGGCCGGTTCCAGCGGGCGCTCGACCGGGGCGCACGTGCACTTCGAGGTCTGGCAGGACGGGGTGGTGGTCAACCCGCGCAAGTTCCTCGGCCACAACGACGCCCTCGCCAGGCACGGGCCGCAGCGCGGCTGACAACGCGCAGGGGCTTGCGTCCGCCGCGGGCCGCCTCCAGCTACACTAACGACCCTCGAACGGGCGCCGGGCGCCCGTTTTCGTTGTCATGCCATGCCGATGCCGCGCCGCCGGCGCGCATCCCCCGGAGACCCCAGACCCATGCTCAACTCCCTGCTCACCGGCATCTTCGGCAGCCGCAACGAGCGCCTGCTCAAGCAGCTCGGCGGCATCGTCCGCAAGATCAACGCGCTCGAGCCGCAGATGCAGGCATTGTCGGACGAGGCGCTCAAGGCCAAGACCCCGGAGTTCCGCCAGCGCATCGCCAACGGCGAGTCGCTGGACAAGCTGCTGCCGGAGGCGTTCGCGGTCTGCCGCGAGGCCTCGGTGCGGGTGTTCGGGATGCGCCACTTCGACGTGCAGCTGATCGGCGGCATGGTCCTGCACATGGGCAAGATCGCGGAGATGCGCACCGGCGAGGGCAAGACCCTGACCGCGACCCTGCCGGTCTACCTCAACGCGCTGGAAGGCAAGGGCGTGCACGTGGTCACCGTGAACGACTACCTGGCCCGCCGCGACGCCGCCCAGATGGGCCGCCTGTATGCCTGGCTCGGGCTGAGCACCGGCGTGGTGTACCCGGGCATGCCGCACGGCGACAAGCATGCCGCCTATGCGGCCGACATCACCTACGGCACCAACAACGAGTTCGGCTTCGACTACCTGCGCGACAACATGGCGCTGGCCAAGGAGGACCGCTACCAGCGCGGCCTGCACTACGCGATCGTGGACGAGGTGGACTCGATCCTGATCGACGAGGCGCGCACCCCGCTGATCATCTCCGGTCCGGCCGACGAATCCCCCGAGCTGTACGTCAAGGTCGACGCGGTGGTGCCGCGCCTGTCCCGGCAGGAGAAGGAGGACAGCCCGGGCGACTACTGGGTGGACGAGAAGCAGAAGCAGGTGCACCTGTCCGAGGCCGGCCAGGAGCACGCCGAGCAACTGCTGCGCGAGGCCGGCATCCTCGGCGCCGACGACAGCCTGTACGCGCCGCAGAACATCCACGTGGTGCACCACCTGAACGCCGCGCTGCGCGCGCACGCGCTGTACCAGCGCGACGTGGACTACATCGTGCGCGACGGCGAGGTGGTGATCGTGGACGAGTTCACCGGGCGCACCCTGCCCGGGCGGCGCTGGTCGGACGGCCTGCACCAGGCGGTCGAGGCCAAGGAGCGGGTGCCGGTCCAGCGCGAGAACCAGACCCTGGCGTCGGTGACGTTCCAGAACCTGTTCCGCATGTACAAGAAGCTGGCGGGCATGACCGGCACCGCCGACACCGAGGCCTACGAGTTCCAGAACATCTACGGGCTGGAGGTGGTGGTGATCCCGACCCACCGCCCGATGATCCGCAAGGACCATTCCGACCTGGTGTTCCTCAACAAGGCCGGCAAGTACCGCGCGGTGGTGCGCGACATCCAGGAGTGCGTGGCGCGCGGCCAGCCGGTGCTGGTCGGCACCACCTCGATCGAGGTCTCCGAGCTGCTCAGCGAGCAGCTGCGCAAGGCCGGGATCCCGCACGAGGTGCTCAACGCCAAGCAGCACGAGCGCGAGGCGCACATCGTGGCCCAGGCCGGGCGCCCGGGCGCGGTCACCATCGCCACCAACATGGCCGGGCGCGGCACCGACATCGTGCTCGGGGGCTCGCTGGAGGCGGAACTGGCGGCGCTCGGCGAGGACGCGCCGCAGGCCGAGAAGGACCGCGTGCGCGCCGAGTGGCAGCAGCGCCACGATGCGGTGGTGGCCGCCGGCGGCCTGCACATCATCGGCACCGAGCGCCACGAGTCGCGGCGCATCGACAACCAGCTGCGCGGCCGCTCGGGCCGCCAGGGCGACCCCGGTTCCAGCCGCTTCTACCTGTCGCTGGAAGACAACCTGATGCGCATCTTCGCCGCCGACTGGGTGCAGAAGGTGATGGCGCGGATGGGGCTGAAGGAGGACGACATCATCGAATCGCCGCTGGTGACCAAGCAGATCGCCAACGCGCAGCGCAAGGTCGAGGCGCACAACTTCGACATCCGCAAGAACCTGCTCGAGTACGACGACGTCAACAACGACCAGCGCAAGGTGGTGTACGCCCAGCGCGACGAGCTGCTGGAGGCCGACAGCATCAAGGACAGCATCGACGCCATCCGCGCCGACGTGGTCGCCGCGCTGGTCGAGCGCTTCGTGCCGGCCAACTCGGTGGACGACCAGTGGGATCTGCCGGGGCTGGAGGCGGAGCTGGCCTCCGAGTTCGGGCTGCAGCTGCCGGTCGCGCAGTGGCACGCGCAGAGCGACGAGCTGGACGCCGAGCAGATCCAGCAGCGGGTGCAGGACGCGGTGGCCGAGCTGTTCGCGGCCAAGGAGGCGCAGATCGGCGCGGAGACCATGCGCATGCTGGAGAAGCACGTGATGCTGAACGTGCTCGACCAGAACTGGAAGGAGCACCTGGCGCGGATGGACTATCTGCGCCAGGGCATCCACCTGCGCGGCTACGCCCAGAAGCAGCCCAAGCAGGAATACAAGCGCGAGGCGTTCGAGCTGTTCTCCGAGCTGCTGGAGCGGGTCAAGCGCGAGGTGATCTCGCTGCTGGCGCGGGTGCGTATCCGCGACGAGGCGGAGATCGCGCGGATCGAGGAGGCCGAGCGCGCGCAGGCTGAGCAGGCGGCGCGGCAGATGCAGTTCCAGCATGCCAGCGCCGGCGGCTTCGGTGCCGACGAGGAGGCCGCCGCGGTCCAGGCCGGGGTCGCGCCCACCGGCTACGGCGAGGAATACCGCCGGATCGGCCGCAACGATCCCTGCCCGTGCGGCAGCGGCAAGAAGTACAAGCACTGCCACGGCCAGCTGGCCTGAGCCGGGCGCGCCGGTGAGCGCCGCCGCGCCCGCGCCCGGCGACCTGCACGTGGTGGCCGCGGTCCTGCGCGATGGCGACGGGCGGGTGCTGCTGGCGCAGCGCCCGCCGGGCAAGCCGTTGGCCGGGCTGTGGGAGTTTCCGGGCGGCAAGGTCGAGCCCGGCGAGGCCCCGGCGCGGGCGCTGGCGCGCGAACTGCGCGAGGAACTCGGGTTGCACGTGCGGCCCGGCGCGCGCCTGATCCGGGTGCCGCAGCAGCGCGCGGACGGGCGCCGGCTGTGGCTGGACGTGTTCGCGGTCGGGGCGGACGCCGCCCCGCGCGCGCTGGAAGGGCAGGCGCTGGCCTGGGTCGCGCCGGAAGCCTTGCTGCAGCGGCCGATGCCGCCGGCCGACCGCCCGGTGGCGGCAGCGCTTTGCGACCCGCCGCACTATCTGGTCACGCCCGTCCCCGGCGCGGACGATGCGGCCTGGCTGGCGGCGCTGGAGGCCGCGCTCGTCGCCGGCGTGCGTCGATTGCAGCTGCGCGCGCCGGGACTGGCACCGGCGCGCTGGGCGGCGCTGGCCGCGGCGGCGGTGGAGCGCGCCCGTGCGGCCGGGGCGCAGGTGCTGGTCAACGGCGATCCGGTGCTGGCGCAGCGGCTGCACGCCGGCCTGCACCTGCGCGCGGCGCAGCTCGCCGATCCGCGCACGGCAGAGATAGCGGCCGCGGTGCACGCCAGCGGACGGCCGCTGGCCGCCTCCTGCCATGCTGCCGAGGAGCTGCGCGCGGCCGAGGCCCTGGGCTGCGCGTTCGCGGTGCTCGGCCCGGTGGCCGCGACCGCCAGCCATCCCGGCCAGCCCGGGCTCGGCTGGTCGGCCTTCGCTGCCCTGCGCGCGCAGGCGGCGCTGCCGGTCTATGCGATCGGCGGCCTTACGCCAGCGGATCTCGCCATCGCCCGTCTGCATGGCGCGCAGGGCATCGCCGCGATCCGCGCGCTGTGGCCCGCGCCGGTCGCGCCCGCCGGCTAGGCGCCGGGCGTGGGGCCGGGGTCGGCTTCCGCGAGCGCGGCCAGATGCCGGTACAGCCGGTCGAGCACGGCGACCTGCGCGTCCAGCGCGGCCTCCGTGCCGGTGTTGGCGAGCACGTCGTCGGCGATCGCCAAGCGCTGTTCGCGGCCCGCCTGCGCGGCGAGCATGGCCGCCGCCAGCGCGGCGTCGATCCCGTCGCGCCGGCGCAGCCGTTCCAGCTGGACCTCCGCTGGCACGTCCACCACCAGCACCCGTGCCAGCCACGGCCAGGCCGCGCGCCCGCCTTCGGCCAGCAGCGGGATCGCGGCCAGTGCGTACGGCCCCGCCGCCGCGGCGCAGGCTGCCTGCAGCGTGTGCCGCACGTATGGATGCACGATCGCCTCCAGCGTGCGGCGGGCCGCGTCGTCGGCGAACACCCGCCGCCGCATCGCGGGGCGGTCCAGAGCGCCATCCGCGGCGAGCACCTGCGGTCCGAACGCGGCGACCACCGCCTGCAGGCCCGGGCTGCCGGGCGCGAGCGCATCGCGCGCGGCGGCATCGGCATCCGCGACCGCGATTCCGCGCGCGCGGAACAGCCGTTCGACCGTGCTCTTGCCGGCGGCGACCCCGCCGGTCAGTCCGACCACGTAGCGGGCCATGCCGGTCCCCAGCGCATCAGGCCAGTCCGGCCAGACGCAGATAGGCGCCCACCAGGTCCTGGCCCCAGAAGAAGGTGATCCAGCCGGCGAACGCGAGGTACGGCCCGAACGGGATCGGGGTGGCGCGGTCGCGGCCCTTGGCCAGCAGCCATAGCGAACCGGCCACGGCGCCCACCAGCGAGGACAGCAGGATGGTCGGCAGGATTCCGTGCAGCCCGGTCCAGGCCCCGATCGCCGCCAGCAGCTTGAAGTCGCCGTGGCCCATCCCTTCCTTGCCGGTGAGCTGCTTGAACACCCAGTACACCGACCACAGGCTGAGATAGCCGACCATCGCCCCGGTCATCGCCGCCTTCTGGCCGACGAACAGGTTCTCTACCGCCGCCACCATGCCCAGCCACAGCAGCGGCAGGGTGAGCTGGTCCGGCAGCAGGCGGGTGCGCAGGTCGATCCCGGACAGCGCCACCAAAAACCCGGTGAACACCATCGCCCCGAAGCCTTTCCAGCCGAAGCCGAAGCGCCACACGCAGACCACGAACAGCAGCGCGGTCAGCAACTCCACCAGCGGGTACTGCAGCGAGATCGGCGCCTTGCAGCTGCGGCAGCGGCCGCGCAGCGCCAGCCAGCTCAGCACCGGGATGTTCTCGTACCAGGCCAGGCGGTGCCCGCAGTGCGGGCAGTGCGAGCGCTCGACCACGATCCCCGGCGGCGGCGGGTCGTACAGGTCGGGGATCTCCAGGATCTCGCGCGCATCGCGCTTCCACTGCCATTCCAGTCGCCGCGGCAGGCGCAGGATGACCACGTTGAGGAAGCTGCCGACCAGCAGCCCGAGGCCGGCCGCGGCGGGATAGCCGAGGCCGGGGTGTGCGTCGAGGAAGGCCATCTGCCGCGGGCGCGCCGGTTACATCACGGTCATGGCGATCTTGAAGATCGGCAGGTACATCGCGACCACGATCGCGCCGACCAGGGTGCCGATGATCACCATCACCATCGGCTCGATCAGGCTGGACAGCGCGTCCACGGTGTTGTTGACCTGCTCCTCGTAGAACTCGGCGACCTTGAACAGCATGCTGTCGAGCGCACCGGCCTCCTCGCCGATCGCGGTCATCTGCACCACCATGTTCGGGAACAGGTTGGTCTGCTTCATGGCCACGTTGACCGGGTAGCCGACCGCGACGTCCTCCTGCATCTTCAGCACCGCCTGCTCGTACACCGTGTTGCCGGTGGCGCCGGCGACGCTGCCGAGCGCCTCCACCAGCGGCACGCCGGCCTTGAAGGTGACCGCCAGGGTGCGCGCGAAGCGCGCGATCGACGATTCGTGGAGCACCTTGCCGATCACCGGGATCTTGAGCAGCATGCGGTCGATGAAGTGCTTGAGCTTGGTCGAGCGCCGGTAGAAGTACATGAACACGGCGAAGCCGATGCCGGCGACGATCAGCGCCGCCCACCACCACTTGACCATGTATTCGGACAGCCCGAACACCATCTCGGTGAACGCCGGCAGGTCGGCGCCATAGCTCTGGAAGGTCTCCTTGAACACCGGCACCACGTAGATCAGCAGGAAGGCGCATACCAGGATCGCCACTGCGATCACCGCGGTCGGGTAGAACAGCGCCTTCTTGATCTTGCCCTTGATGCTCTCGATGTTTTCCTTGTAGGTGGCGATGGTGTCGAGCACGGTCTCCAGCACGCCGGACTGCTCGCCGGCGCGCACCAGGTTGCGGTAGAGCTCGTCGAACTGCACCGGGTACTGGCTGAGCGCCTCGTAGATCGAGGAGCCGCCCTCGATGTCGGCCTTGATGTTTTCGACCATCTTCTTCATCGCCGGGTTCTTCTGGCCACCGGCGATGATCTCCAGCGCCATCACGATCGGCACGCCGGACTTCATCATGGTCGCCAGCTGGCGGCTGAAGCCGGCGATGTCCTGCGGCTTGATGCGCTTGGTCGCGCCGCCGAACAGCGGCTTGGGCTTGGGCTTGACCACGGTCGGGGTGATGCCCTGCTTGCGCAGTTCGGCGCGCAGCAGGTTGGCGCTCTTGGCCATCTGCTCGCCCTTCATCACCTTGCCGCGCTTGTCGCGGCCCTGCCAGACGAATTCCACCAGGGGGTTCAGGCGGCGCGCCTCGGCCTGGCTGCGCGCCTTGTTGATCGCGGCTCTGCGTGCGGACATGTCGGTTCCCTCAGTCCTTGGTGACGCGGTTGATCTCGGCCAGGCTGGTGATCCCCTGTTTCACCTTGTCCAACGCGGAACGCCGCAGGTCGCGGACCCCGCTGTCCAGCGCCGCCTGGCCGATCTGCTGCACATTACCACCGGCCAGCACGATGCGCTGGATCTCCTCGGTCATCGGCATCACCTGGTAGATGCCGACCCGCCCCTTGTAGCCGTCGGTGCAGTCGGGGCAGCCGACCGGCTCGTACACCGTGATCCCGGCATGCACCTCGTCCGGGGTGAAGCCCTCCGCCAGCAGCGCGTGCTCGGGCAGGTGCACCGCGCGCTTGCAGTCGTGCAGGCGGCGCGCCAGCCGCTGCGCGATCACCAGCGTCACCGAGCTGGTGATGTTGTACGGGGCGATGCCCATGTTCATCAGGCGCGCGATGGTCTGCGGGGCGTCGTTGGTGTGCAGGGTGGACAGCACCATGTGGCCGGTCTGCGCGGCCTTCACGGCGATTTCGGCGGTCTCCAGGTCGCGGATCTCGCCGACCATGATCACGTCCGGGTCCTGGCGCAGGAAGCTGCGCAGCGCGGCGGCGAAGGTCATGCCGCGCTTGGCGTTCTGCTGCACCTGATTGACGCCCGGCAGGCGGATCTCGACCGGGTCCTCGACCGTGCTGATGTTGCGGGTCTCGTCGTTGAGGATGCCGAGCGCGGTGTACAGGCTCACGGTCTTGCCCGAGCCGGTCGGGCCGGTGACCAACACCATGCCGTAGGGCTTGTGGATGGCCTCCAGGAACAGCCGCTGCTGCTCCGGCTCGTAGCCGAGCTTGTCGATGCCGAGCTTGGCCGCGCTGGCGTCCAGCACGCGCAGCACCACCTTCTCGCCGAACAGGGTCGGCAGGGTGCTCACGCGGAAGTCGATCTGCTTGGACTTGGACAGGTTGAGCTTGATGCGGCCGTCCTGCGGGACGCGCTTCTCGGCGATGTCCAGCTGTGCCATCACCTTCAGGCGCGCGGCGATGCGCGCGTTCAGCTTGACCGGGGCCTTTTTGGTGGTCTTGAGGATGCCGTCGATGCGGTAACGCACCCGGTACTCGGTCTCGTAGGGCTCGAAGTGGATGTCCGAGGCGCCCTTGCGAATCGCGTCCACCAGCACCTTGTTGACGAACTTGACCATCGGGGTGTCTTCGCCCTTGGCGTCCACCCCGGCGTCGCCGCCGAACTCGTCCTCGCCGCCGCTGACTTCCAGCCCTTCCAGCCCCTCGGCGTCGGCGAGGTCGTCGGCCAGCGCCTCGGCCGCTTCCTGCCACTGGTCGAGGCAGCGGCGGATGCGCTCGGCATCGACCAGGATGGGTTCCACCGCGAGGTTGGTGTGGAACTTGATCTCCTCCAGCGCGCGGTTGTCGGTCGGATCGGCGGTGCCGATGAACAGGCGGTTGCCGCGCCGGAACAGCGGCAGCACGTTGTGCTTGCGCAGCAGGTCCTCCTTGACCAGGGCCATCGCGGTCTGCGCCGGGTCGATCTCGAGCGCATCCACCAGCGGCATCCCGAACTCGACCGCATTGGCCGCGGCCAGCGCCGCCGGCGGCACCAGCCGGCGCTCGGCGAGGTATTGCGCCAGCGGGGTCTTCTCCGCCATCGCCGCGTCCATCGCACGGCGCGCGGCGGCCTCGTCCAGCGCGCCGTCCAGCACCAGGCGGCGGGCGATGCCGGTGATGCCCATGAGGTTGGGTGCAGTGGCTGCCATGGTCGTCGACCTCCCCGGATGCCGAGACTTTAGCGTAACGCCTTGATCCTGCGCAGGTGCAGGCGCGCGATGGACGTCACGGAACCCCTCTGGGCGGGACGGCCGGGGTCGCGGCGAGGATATCCCGGCAGGCATACAGCCAGAACGTCCGCACCGGCGGGGTGGCGAGTGGGTCGCGGAACGACCAGGCCCCGCGGGCAGGCTGCGGCTGCCGGTACGGCAGGACCAGGTAATCGGGGGGCGGGCTGTCTGCGGACGGGGCACAGGCCTGCCGCATGGCGGCGTCGGAGATTTGGCATGGGGCAGGCGGCGAAGAATCGGCCGAGGACGCGGCAGCCAGCATGCAGCGGTCGGCCTCCTCGCGCAGCGGGCGCATCCGATCCATGCGTGCCCGTGCATCCTGCGCCGCCCCCGGGCTGAAGACCAGGCCGCTCAACTGTTGGGGGCTGTAGTAATCGGCGCGGTTGATGACCAGCCAGTTGGCCACCGAGCTGGCCTGCTCCCAATAGACCTGCGCCGATTCCGGCAGCACCGGGCCGAACAGTTCTGGCTGGAAGGAATGGGCCTCCAAGGCTCGGTGCAGCGCGGGGCGGGAGTCCCATCGCAGTCCGGCGTAGGCCGCGAACGGCAGCAGCAAAACCAGAAGCGCGGAGTGCACGACCCGGCCGGACCGCCGCCAGAGGGCACCCAAGCCGAGCACCACTGCCAAGGTCACGGCCGGGAAGGTGAACAGGGCGCGATCGAACGGGAAGGCCAGCAGTTGGAACCGGGCCAGGCGGAATGCCTCCCGGATCTGGCCGAGGTAATCGAAGAAGACGAGGAGCACGGCCAGCGCTGCCGCACCGCCGAGCAGGACGCGCATGACGGGCCGCAGCCGAGGTTGCAGCCGTGGCCACCCAGCATAGACCAGCGCGACCGGCACCCAGGACCAGCCGGGCACGCCATAGGCCAGCGTGAGTGCCAGGGCGAGCAGGCCCAGGCGTGGCCAGTCACGGGCTGCGGTGTCGCGTTGCAGCAGTACGCCGATCCAGGCCATGGCAAACCAGTGCGCCAGCCAGTGCACACGCCAGAATTGCAGGCCGGCTGGCAGCGCCAGCCGCAGGACGTCGACCAGCACGAGATTTGCCAGCAGGGCCAATCCCAGGCCCAGGAGGGCCCCCATGCTCCAGCGCCGCGCATCCCCGGCGAACTGCCGCGCGGCATAGAGCAGTACCGCTGCATCGAAGCCCACGGCCTGCAGGTCGGCCGTGCGCCAGCGGTCGAGGAACAGTTGCCCGGTCACTTCGTGTGCCAGTTGCTGCATGGCGGGATCCATGCGTAAGAACAGGCCGCTGAAGGGCCGGACGCCCACCAGCCCGAGCGCAGCGAGAATCGGCAATGCCCATAGCACATGCAGCCAACGCCGATCCCCCAGCAGCAGCCAGAGCCAGGCAATCAATACGGCGGCCAGGGCCTGCAGCGGGTGCAGCAGTGCCGCCAGCAGCAGGCAAGCGGCGGCGCGCGCCCAGTGGCGTCGCGTCAAGAGTGCGATCGCCAGCAGGCACAGTGGCTCGGCGTACAGGCGCGGCGTGAAGTAGGGCTCGGCGTAGCCGAAGATGCGGTAGGCGCCATAGGCAGTCGGCAGGCACAGCAGCGCCATCCACGGCAGCCAGCGCTGGCCCGATGGCAGCAGGCTGCGCAGCGCATACCAGCTGGCGGCGGCGAAGAACAGCAGCCCTACCGCCGTGCCCCACAGGAACAGGGCGCCGGCATCGATCCGATCCAGCGCCCACGCCACAAGATGCGGGAACAGGGTGTATTGGCCCTGGCTGCCATGCACGAAGAACAGGTCGCGGTCGAGGATGCCGGGCAGGCGTAGGCGCAACGCCTCACCCAGGTACAGCACGGCATCGTGGTCGATCCCGAAATACCCCTGGACCATGAACAGCAGGGTGAGACCCAGCAATGCGGCGGCGGCCACGGTCAATGGATCGGGAGCGTGGCGAATGGTCGGGGCGTTCATTGAGGAGTATGCCTGTCCAGATCGGCCATGATCGCCGGGCAGGCATACAGCCAGAATTCCACTGCGGTCTCACCGGTTGCCGGGTCCTTCACTTGCCAATGCCCGAGCGGGGCCTGCGCTTGCCGGTACGGCAGGATCAGGAAATCCGGCGGTGCTGGAGTACCGGGTGCGCAGGCATGGCGCAAAGTGGCTTCGCTGATCCGGCAGTGTGCGCGCTCCTGCGCCGGCACCGAACGATCCTGGCAGTACATGTCCTCCTCGATCACCGGGCGCATCCGTTCCAGGCGCAGGCGGCCCTCGCGCGGGGTTCCGCGGTTGAACACGGAGCCCGCCAGCTGCCAGGGGCTGAAGTAGTCCGCGCGCGTCAGCGTCGTCCACACCGCGGGGTAAAGCGGCGGGGCCCAGAACACTTGGGCGTGATGGGGCAGTGCTGTACCGAACAGGGCGGGGGCGGAGGCGTTCGCTTCCAGTGCGCGCGCGACCGGCGAGCGCGCGTCCCAGCGCCACAGGCCAGCCGCGAGCAGCAGCAGCGCCAATCCTGCCAGTAGCAGGTGTACGAAGCGGCTGGGGGTGGTCTGCCACAGCCACACGCCGAACAGGGGCAGGCCGAGTGCGAGCAATGGATAGGCCAGCAGGCGGCGGTCGAAGGCGTACCACTCCAGTTGGAAGTGCGCGATGCGGAATGGCAGCCATTCTTCTGCGATGTAGGCGGCCAGCAGGCCGAGCTGAGCGACCCAGGCCAGCATCCCTAGCGCGCGCCGGAAGCCGGGGCTCATGTGCGTGGAAAGCCATGGCCACACGGCATAAACGGCCAGGACCGGAATCCAGGCCCACAGGAAGCCGCTAGCCGCCATCGCCGCGGCCAGCGCCAGGATCGAAGCCCGCTCCCACTGGCGCGTGGACAGGTCGCGGTAGAGCAAAACGCCAACGGCCCCGTTGGTCAGCACCTGCCCCACCCACTGCACCCGCCAGAGCTGCAGCGCGGTTGGCAACGCCAGTTGCAGCCAGTCTGCGAGTGCGAGGCTGGCACCCAGTCCGATCGCGATCGCCAGCAGGCCGGCACGGAACCCGCTGGCGATGCGGGGCTGCGCTCGCCAGTACACGACTGCCAGCGCGAGCATCGCGATCTCGAAGCCCAGCGCCGCCCAGTCCTGCGGGGTCCGCAGCGTGAGGTAAAGCTGGGGGGTGAAGTCGCTCAGGTCCTGGTGCCAGGCCGGATCGATCGCCCGGTACAGGCCGTCGAACGGCCGGATCCCGGTGAATCCGAGCAGCAGGATCGGCAGCCCGAGCCAGGCGAGGTGCAGCCAGCGGCGATCCTGCTGCACCAGCCACAGCCAGCCGAACAATGCACCCGCGATGGCCTGCAGCGGATGCAGCGTGGCCGCCAGCAGCACGCAGAGCCCCGCCAGCAGCACGCGGTTCCGGACCAGCCAGCCGAATGCAAACAGGCTTAGCGCCTCGGCCCATGGGCGCGAGGTCAGGAAGGGCTCCGCATAGCTGAAGACCCGGACCGTGCCGTAGGCGCTTGGCAGGCAGAGCACGGCCAGCCAGGCCCAATAGGCGCTTCCGCGCGGCAGCCAGCGGCCGAGCCAGAACCAGGCGGCGGCGGCGAAGGCAAGCAGGCCGAGCAGGCTGCCCGCCATGAAGATCGCCGGGAGGCTGGCCCAGGCATGCAGCCGCGCGACCAGTTCCGGCAGCAGGGTGTAGCTGTCCTGGCTGCCGTAGGCGAAGAACAAGTCGCGTCCGAAGATATCCGGATGCAGGCGATGCAGGGCCTGCCCGAGGTATAGCCCGCTGTCGTGGTTGATGCCGGGATAGCGTCGGATCAGCAGCAGCATGCCGATGCCGGTGGCGGCGGCTGCGGCGGCCTGCAACTGGCCAGGGTGCCCGGTCATGCGCGCTGCAGGCGTGGTCATGCGCGGTTCCTTGCCCACGGCAGAAAGCTGTCGCTGTGATCGCCGGCGCGACGGGGCCGCATGCACTGGCTGCTCTTGCTGATCGCGATGTTCTGGACTGATGCGCCAGGGACGCCGCTGCCGCCACGGGTCGCTGTCCGGGGCATGCCTGTCCCGGCGGCGCCGTGCGGTGGACGCAGGCAGGCCATCCCGAGCCGCCGGCCATCCACGGGGCGGCCTAATTCCATGTCCCGAGTGGTATGCCGGGTATGCCGGCATGCGTGGGCCGCACAGCAGCGATCGGCAGCACCAGTGATCATTGCTCACCTCGGTGTTCGCGGCCAACGGACTGGTGGCGCAGGAGGAAGGTGACGCGCCCGTGCAGCAGGTAGCTCAGAGGCGCATTGGCCAGGCTCAGGAGGATGCTCGCAGGGACTGGCCGAAGCCCTGCATATTCGACCAGTAGCACCAGAGCCAGCGAGTTCATCGCCAGGCTGACCCCGGATACGCCGAAATAGCGCAGCAGGCCGCTGTGCAGGCCGACCCGGGTGGACGCGAACACCATCCGCCGCGAGGCGAGGTAGGCCACGGTGTTGATGCCGATGAAGATCGCGGCGAAGGCCAGCAGGTAGGGAATGCCCAGCAGGTCGACGGCGACGTAGAGCAGGGAGATGGAGAGCGCCGCAGACAGGCCACCGATCAGGACGAATCGCGTCAGACCGAGATGGAACAGTCCCCGCAGGTAGCCGTGGACGGATCCGGGTTGCCGCGGTGGCGATGCGATGCCGGTCGTGCGCGATGGGCGGCCATCACTTCCGGCCGGGTTGGAATGGCGCATGGGCAGATCGGGTTTCATGGGTGCGGCTGCAGGTTGCCCACGGCCCGGAACGCGAAAGCGTAGTTCGGGCGCTCGGTTGGCGCGAGCAGCGGTGCGGAGGCGTGCAGGCCGAGCCCGCGGAGCAGCCCGACCAGATCGTCCGGAGCGATCAGTCGGACGTGGCGATCGCCGGTAATGTAACGGTCGGCATACATGCTCGCCAGCGACACCAGGTGGCCGGGTGCCACATCCTTGATGATCAAGGTCCCGCCCGGCTGCAGAAGACGCACACAGTCGTGCAGGAATGTGGTTCTCGCATCGGCCGGGACATGATGGACGACGTCGCTGACGAGGACGCAGGCGGCCGGCGCACCGCCCTGGGCCAGGTAGTCCTGGATGCTGGTGCCGGCGCGGATTTCCACGCGCGGTGCGATCTCGGGAGCCAAGAATTTGCCGACCTCGGTCTTGAGATCGAGCATGGTGGCGGTCAAGTCCGGGCGCACGCGGAGGATGGCATCGAGCACCGCACCATCGCCGCCGCCGACGTCAATCAGATGGCAGTCGGAAGAGATTGCGGCCTGCAGCTGTTGCGCGCACCGACCCACGTTCATGAACAGGGCGCGATAGGCATCGCAAAGTGGCCGCTCGAGGGGGCCGGCGAGCCCGCGGATGAAAGAGCCGACTGTCATGCGGTGTCCTAGACGTGGATGTCGACGATGTAACCGAAGCCCAGTGCAGGGACGATCCGCTCGAGTCCGCGGAGCGTTTTTTCGGCGATGATCGCGACCTGCCGTAATGGCGGTCGGCTGCGCAGGATCATTTCGGTGGCGAAGAACTGGTAGGGCAGGATCGTCCAGCCGGCAAAGCCGGCACGCACGCACAGCGTGTTCAATGTCTTGAAGGTGAAGACCTGCAAATGATCAGGATGCTGCACCTCGCGGCGCAGGATGCCGAGCAGGCAGTTCGGCAGACTGCAGCCGTTCGGCGTGGAGAGGATGAGGGATTTGCCGGGGTAATGGCGCTTGATCGACGTCAGGAACGCCAGCGGGCTAGGCAGGTGCTCGATGAACTCCCCGGCGACGATCACCTCCGGCGTGAATCCACCGGTTGCTGCCGGGCTGGGATCACTCGCGTCCGCACGGAGGATCCTTGCGTTGTCCGCGGTGCGTAGGCCGTCACTGGGCAGGCTTTCCGACAGGTCGAGCCCGAGCACTTCGGTGGCAACCGTGGCGATCCGCCCGTGTAGCCAGTGCTGGGTGTCGCGCTTGATCAGCGCGGTTTCGTCCAGGCAACCCAGGTCGAGTACGCGCCGCCCGCGGCAGCGCTCGGCGATATAAGCGATGCGATCCACGGGCGCGCGCACGGGCAGGCGCTCGAAATGGGTATAGCGCAATGTCCTGCTGTCCATCGGGCGGGCCTCGGCGTACGCCATGTCATTTCGAATAGGCTGGATAACTGAAACGGTACAGCCCCATCAGCGCCCGGGCGACCGGTTTCGGCCATAGCTGCTCGAAGACAAGACGGTCCTCCCGTTCGCGAGCACCGTCCTGGATGCAGTGCTGGGTTTCGCTGGCGGCATGCACCCGCCGCAATAGTAGATGCTTGCGAATCCTGAGCAGGGGGTGCTGCCTTGCAAGTTCGATCCAAGCCAGCCAGTCCATGTTGGTGCGCAGGTCCCGGCGGAAGCGGAAGTCCGGTGCGACTGCGCGGTTGAAGGTGACCGCGGCGCATAGGATGGGGTTACCGAATCCCAAGAGCAGGCGCCGGCGCAGGGCCCCATCGATCCGATCGCTGCCCAGGCTGGCGGCGCCCACCAGCGCCGACTTCACCCACTGGTTCAGCCGCCCGCGGCGCGGGCGGCCGTCTGCGAAGATTTCCCGTGCATCGCCGAAGGACAGCGCCACATCCGGATGCCGTGCATGGGCGGCGATTACCGCTGCCGCGAATTCCGGCAGGTACACGTCATCCTGGTGGACGATGGTCACCAGCGCGCAATCGGTGGCGGTCAGCGCGGCGTTCCAGTCGGCACCGATCCCGCCGCGATCGGCATGTACGTGTAGCGCGGCCCCATGGCGGGCGGCGAGTTGGTGCAGGCCTGCGAACGGCGTTGAGGTGCTGATGACGAGCGGGGAGCGGACCTGCTGTGCATCCAGCGAGCGCAGGCAGTCCTCGAGGTGGGGCGAATGCCCATAGGCGGCGACGACGAAGGCATGCCGCAGCGACATCAGAGTGGTTTTGCCGGGATCAGGCGCAGCGCCTCGAAGAAGAAGCCGGCGAGCGCCAGTTCCCCACCCATGGCCATCGCGGTCACCGAGGGCACGACCCAACGCATCGTCGCCCGCGGATCGAGTGCACCGTAATCCACACCGGCCCACAGCTGCAGCGCGTGCAGCGCCATCCCCAGCCCGGCCAGGAACAGCAGGCCCCCGGCGATCAGCGCGTGTTCCAGGGTGAAGCGTGCTGCCCAGCGCTCCTGCCCCGCATCGACGGGCAACCATCCGGCGCGCATCCCCAGAAATTTCGTGAATGCCGCCAGCAGGAGCATCTGGAATCCCAGGATCATGCCAGCCCCGGCATAGGCCATGGTGTGGATGTCGAGTGCGACCCGGTGTGCCGCAATCAGGGCCATGGCGACGCCGCCGGCCGCAAACAGGATGCTGCCGGGCAGCAGGTACAGCCAGCGCGGGCTATAAAGCAACAGGAATTTCAGATGCCGCCAGCCGTCGCGCCAGGTGCGCAGGTGCGGCGGGCGTGAACGCCCGTCGGGAGAGAGGGTGACCGGGACTTCGGCGATGCGCAACCCGTGCAACCCGCTCTTCACGATCATTTCGCTGGCGAATTCCATCCCCGGCGTGCGCAGGCCCAGGCGTGCGATCGCCGCCTTGTCGAAGCCGCGCAGCCCGCAGTGGAAGTCACCGACCGGGATCCGGTAGAACAGCCGGCCGAGGAAGCTCAGGACCGGATTACCGAGGTATTTGTGCAGGAAGGGCATCGCACCCTTGGCGATCCCGCCGCGGAAGCGGTTGCCCATCACCAGTTCATGCCCCTCGCGGAGCTTGCCCAGAATCCCGTCCAACCGGGAGAAGTCGTAGCTGTCGTCGGCATCGCCCATGATCACGTAACGCCCGCGCGCAGCCGCGATCCCACCGATCAGCGCGGCGCCGTAGCCGCGCTCGGCGACTGCGACGACGCGCGCGCCCTCCCGCTCGGCGATCGCCTGCGAGCCGTCGCTGCTGCCGTTGTCGGCGATCAAGACCTCCCCGTCCACCCCGGCGCGGGCGAGGAAGGATCGGGCCTTGCGGACGCAGGTCGCCAGCGTCTCCGCCTCGTTGAGGCAGGGCATCAGGATGGTCAGTTCGAGGCTGTCGTCAGTCTGCATGGGAGGGCGTGTCGCGGGCGGCGGGGGCAGACCAGGTGGCGCCGCGTTCATCCGCGTGCTGCAGCGTGGCGTTGGGCGCCAGCTTCCGCACCAGCGCGCGATCCGCGGCGAAGTCGGTACCGACCATGCGCAGTACGTGCCCGCGGTCGGCGGGATAGTTGCGCACCAGATCCATCGTATACAGGTTGGGGCGGTCGGCGACGAAGACATAGGACATGCCGTCGCCAGAGACCGGTGGCTGCATCGCGATGGCTTCGGAAATCGTGGCGCGCGTCGTCCACAGGAAGACCGGGGTGGCCAGCAGGCCGGCGGTCAGCGCGACCGCCGGCAGCGCGATCTTGCCAGGTGTGGCGCGGATGGCGGCGACCGCGGTGGCCACCGGGATCAGTCCCCAGGCCGGGTGCAGGTAGCGGTAGCCCCAGCCGTGCCCCTGGTCGAACGGGATGAAAAAATAAAACGCGAACATCAGGGCGAACGCCGCTAGCAGCAGGCGTTCGATCGCCGAGGCCGGCCGCTGCAGGCAAGCCAGCAGCACCAGCCCGGGCGCCGTCCAGATCAGGGTTTTCCAGAGGGCGTAGGCGCGTACCGTCAGCAGCGCCGGGGTCGGCAGCACGAACAGGCCGCCCAGCTTGTGTGTCCATGCTTCGATGAGCGTCAGGTGCTCGGTACCGGTGGACGCTTGGCGCAGCCCCATGGCGTCGGTCGCCAGCACCCAGCCGAGCAGCAACACCAGCAGCAGGGGCAGGTAGCCGAGCACGAGCGCGGGAAGGCGCCGGCGGCGCTGCGCATCCCATGCCAGCCACAGCAGGACCGGCAGTGCGAACAGCGCGTGCGGGACCGGATTGTGCAGCACCAGCGCCAGGCTGCCGACGGCGCCGGCCAGTGCCGCCGACTTGTGACTTGGCCGCAGCGCCAGCCACAGGAACAGCAGGTTGAGGGTCAGCAGCCCCGGCATCGCGTAGTAGGACAGCGTATTGACCGTGTACTGCGGGCTGGCCAGTGCCGCCAGCATCGCCCAGCCGCGGGCCTGCGGCTGGCGGCTGGCCTGCACGGCCAGATCGCCCAGCAGCCACAGCCCAAGCGCCCCGAACAGCGGGTTGAGCAGCCACTCGCCGCCGAACAGCGCCAACGGCGCCATCAGCAGGGCCAACCCCGGCCAATAGGCGGACGCGGCCTGTCCGGTCGCCGGGTTGACCAGGATGAACCAGCCCTGGAAGCCCTTCGGTACGACCCGGTCGAGCAGCGTCGGCGGGTAGCGGATCGCCAGTTCCCCATCGGCGAAGATCCGCGCCTGCAGCACCGGTGCGTATTCGTCCATGGCCAGCGGAAAGCCCTGATAGACGATGCGCGCCAGCAGCGCCAATCCCATGAATGCGACCACGCTGCCTGCGACCGGATGGCATGACAATTCGTCGGCGAGTCGCGCCGCTGCACGCCGTAGGCTCGGGATCAGAAGCGCAGCCAGCAGCGCCACCAGCATCGCAAGGCCGTTGCCGACGTCGTTGTAGAACAGCAGCCGGTAGTAGATCAGGTAGTCGTGTGCGCCGAGGCCGGGTAGCCGTCCTAGCCACAGAGCCACGGGCGCCAGCGCCGCCAGGACGACGGTCAATGTCAGCAGACCGCGCGGCTGCCGGGTGGCGGTCGGGGCCGTAGTTGTCACGTCAGGACTTCTCCTCGTGGTACTCGTCATCCACGTTGATCGCCCAGATCGCGGCCTTGTCCACCTGGCCGCTGGCGATCTGCCGCGCCGCCTCGCGCGCGGTCAGCATGGAATGGTCCTGGTTGTTGTAGCGGTGCATGCCGTTGCGGCCGATCAGGAACAGATTGGGGATGGCATCCAGCGCGGCTTGCAGCTCGCCGAAGCGGGCATAGGCCTCGCCGAAATAGCCGGGATAGGCTTTTGGCACGCGCAGCACGACCGCGTCCAGCGGACGGTCTGCTTGCACCAGGCCGATCTGCACCATTTCCCGGTGGGCCAGCGCCTGCAGCGCGGTATCGTCCATCCGCCACAGCGGATCCTGTTCCCGGCAGAAGAATTCCAGCCCCATCCAGACGGTGTCCGGGTCGGCGACCAGGTACGGGCTCCAGTTGTTGAAAACCTGCACCCGCCCGACGTTGACCCCGGGTTCCTGGATATAGATCCAGTTGTCTGCCAAGGGGCGCGGCAGCGCTGAGCGCGGATAGAGCAGGCCGACGGTGATGAAGTCGCGGTAGGACAGTCCGCGTGCGATCGCGTGCACCTCCGGCGGGAAGGCATCGCCGGCGGCGGCCACCAGTTCCTGGATGGGCATGGTGGACAGCAGGTGCGTGCAGGGCAGGCGATGCTCCTGCCCATCGCGGTCGCGGTAGCGCACGGCGGCCACACGTCCGTCTTCCAGTTCGATCGCGGTGGCCCGGCTCTGCATCAGCAACCGTCCGCCCTGGGCCTGGAAACGGCGGGCCGCGGTTTCCCACATCTGGCCCGGGCCGTATTTGGGATACAGGAAGCTTTCGATCAGCGAGGTCTGCTCGGCCTTGCCGCCCAATCCGAGCATTTTCTTCAGGGCATGAGCGATGGCCTTGGTGACCGACAGGCTCTTGATCCGCTGCGCGCCCCAGGCCGCGCTGATCTCGCTGCAAGGCACGCCCCAGACCTTCTCGGTGTATTCCTTGAAGAACTGCCGGTACAGGCGCTGGCCGAAGCGGTTGATCAGGAAATCCTCGAGCGAGGCTTCCGGCTTGCGCGGGCGCAGGCGCGCCCAGACGTAGCTCAGCCCGAAGGTGAAGGTCTTCCACGGCCCGAGCTTGAGCAGGGTGTCCGGATTGAGCTTGAGCGGATAGTCGAAGAAGCGGCGGTTGAAGTAGATGCGCGACAGCCGGCTGCGCACCAGCAGCACATCATGGTCGGATTCAGAGGCGGTGCCGGCCGGTACGTCGGCACTCGCGCCCTGGTAGCGCAGTTCGCGCGCCGCGGCGGGATCGGCGGGGGCCGCCACCGGCAGCAATGCCCGCCACCAGTCCATCACCCAGTCGGATTTGGAGAAGAAGCGGTGGCCGCCGATATCGATGCGGTTGCCGTGGTGGACGACAGTGCGCGAGATGCCGCCGACCTGGGTGTCGGCCTCGAGCACGGTGACATCGTGGATGCCGGCGGCTTGCAGTTCGAGCGCGGCGGTCAGGCCGGCCGGGCCGGCGCCGATGATGACGACGGCAGGGGTCAAGCAGCGGTCTCCGGGGCGGTCGCGAAGCGGCGGCGGGCGAACAGCAGGCTGCGGCGGACGCCGTAGTTGAAGGCGAAGGTGACCACTGCCGCGGCCAGCTTGACCGCTTCCGGAAGCAGGTGCAGCTCGGTCACGCCGACCCACAGTACGGCCTGGGTGACGCCGAGGCCGGCGATCCCGATCGCGACGAACCCGAGGAACTCCAGCGCCGGCACACGCGCGAAGGCGCGCTCGCGGAACACCCAGCGGATGCTCAGCCAGTAGGCGACCACAGCGCCGACCACGAACCCCAGGGTCGCCGACCAGGCCAGGCTCAGCCCGAACAGGCGCAGGCTGGCCGACAGCGTCGCGGTGTCGGCGATGAGCGCCAGCAGCGAGGCCAGGAAGTAGCGCAGCAGTTCGGCGGGCAGGCGGCGGGTCATCGCGGCAGTCTAAGCCGGCAGCGCGGGCGCTGTCCTGCATCCCCTGCGCATTTCTCAGGAGGCCGCAGCGTGCTGGGTGCTGGGCCCCTCAGACCGAGGGCGTCAACGAGCAGTTGGTGGTATCGGCCTTGCAGATGGTCGAGGCGGTGCCGGGGGCGCGGGGCGTGAAGGTGATGGTCGCACCGCTGGCCACCGCCGCCGAGTCGATGGTGCCGGTCATCGAGGCGCAGGCCCTGTTGGCCGGCGCCGGGAAGCCCGAGTACTGCCCGATCACCGCCGCCACCGCCTGGTTCATGTAGGCCTTGGCCTCCGCGTTGCAGGCGCCCTCGGCGGCGCGGATGCGGTAGTTGTTGTAGGCCGGCAGCGCGATGGCGGCCAGGATGGCGATGATCGCGACCACGATCATCAGTTCGATCAGGGTGAAGCCGCGGTTGCGTGCGTGCATGCTTATCCCCCTCCGGCGGTCATGCTGGGTGTAATTTTTCACGCAAGCTCCGCGCCAACTCCGGAGGTGAGTTTCGACCCGGTGCGCGGCCTGTGACGGGATGCGCGATTCGTCTCTGGCGTGTTTGGCGGTGCGCTGCAAAAAAGAACCCCTCGCGAGGAGGGGTTCTGGAAGCGATAGTCCGCGAGGTGGTTAGACCGACGGGGTCATCGAGCAGGTGGCGGAATCCGCCTGGCAGACGGTCGAGGCCACGCCCGGCGACTTCGGGGTGAAGCTGATCGTCGCGCTGCTGGTCACCTGGGCCGAGGTCAGGGCCGCGGTCGGCGCGGTGCAGGCCTTGGCCGGCGGGGCCGGGATGGTGGAGAACTGCGAGACCACCGCGGCCACGGCCGAGTTCATGTAGGCCTTGGCCTCGGCCTGGCAGGCGCCCTCGGCCGAGCGGATGCGGTAGTTGTTGTAGGCCGGCAGCGCGATGGCGGCCAGGATGGCGATGATCGCGACCACGATCATCAGTTCGATCAGGGTGAAGCCGGACTGCTTCTTCATGGTGGAAACTCCCCTAGGGTTGGAGGTGTGAAGTGCCACGCGCCCATAGGTGCACTCGCTGGTCCTTCAACGCTGCGGCGTCTGGGAGCGTGCATCGAGCATACACGCAGGATGTGTGCCATGAGCGGCCAGCCGGGTGGCGCGACGGGTTTTGCCGGACGGGTTCACGCTTCCTGCGGTATGCGAAGCGACAGCGTGCCAATTTGCGTCACTCTTTGACGCAAATTGGCAATCGTTGCCAGCCGTTCAGTCGATCCCGAGCTTCTTGAGCTTGTAGCGCAGGGCGCGGAAGGTGATGCCGAGCTGGGCGGCGGCCTTGGTCTTGTTGTAGCGGTTGGCGACCAGCGCCTGCTCGATGGCCTGGCGCTCGATCTCCTCAATGTAGCTGGGCAGGGCGCTGGCGGCAGAGTCGCGCGGGTCCAGCCGGCGCGGGTCGATCCCGGGCGGGGGCGGCGGCAGCGGCGGCAGTGCGGCGCTGGGCCGCGGCGTCGGCAGGTGCAGGTCGGCGGCGTGGATGCCGCTGTCCTCGGCCAGGGCGAACGCGCGCTCGAGGATGTTCTCCAGCTCGCGCACGTTGCCGGGGAAGGGATAGCGCGCCAGCGCCTCCAGGGCGTCCGGGTGCAGGGTCGGCTGCGCGCGCTGCTGGGCCGCGGCAAGGCGGGCGAGGATGGCCTCGGCCAGCAGCGGCAGGTCCTCGCGGCGCTCGCGCAGGGGCGGCACCCGCAGTTCGATCACGTTGATGCGGTAGTACAGGTCGTGGCGGAAGCGGCCCTCTTCCACCAGCGCGGCGAGGTTCTTGTGGGTCGCCGAGAGGATGCGCACGTCCACCGGCACCTCGCCGTTGGCGCCGACCGGGCGCACCGACTTCTCCTGGATCGCGCGCAGCAGCTTGACCTGCATCGGCATCGGCAGTTCGGCCACCTCGTCCAGGAACAGGGTGCCGCCCTCGGCGGCCTGGAACAGGCCGGGCTTGTCGGCGTGGGCGCCGGTGAAGCTGCCCTTCTTGTGGCCGAAGAACTCGCTCTCCATCAGCTCGGCCGGGATCGCGCCGCAGTTGACCGGCACGAACGGGCCGGCGGCGCGCGCGCCTTCGGCGTGGATGGTGCGCGCCACCAGCTCCTTGCCGCTGCCGGACTCGCCGGCGATGTAGACCGGGGCCTGGCTGCGCGCGACCTTGGCCAGGGTGGCGCGCAGGGCCTGCATCGCCGGCGAGTCGCCGAGCAGGCGCGGCCCGCCGGCCGCGGCCTGCGGCGCGGCGGCCGGCGGGGCGTTGAGCTTGAGCGCGTGCTGCACCAGCCCGCGCAGCACGGCGATGTCCACCGGCTTGCTGACGAAGTCGAACGCGCCGGCCTTGAGCGCCTCGACCGCGGCCTCCTGGTTGCCGTAGGCGGTGATCATCGCCACCGGGGTGCGCGGGTACAGCTGGGCGATCTCGCGCACCAGCTCCAGCCCGGAGCCGTCGGCCAGGCGCATGTCGGTCAGGCACAGCGCGTACGGCTGCCCGCGCAGCAGGGTGCGGGCGTCGGCCAGGGTGGAGGCGGTGTCGCAGCGCAGGCCCATGCGGCCGAGGGTGAGCACCAGCAGCTCGCGGATGTCGCGCTCGTCGTCGACCACCAGGGCGGGCAGGTCGCGCTGCGAATTTTTGTCGGAAGTTGCCATGGAGCGTCACCATACCGGGCCGGCTGGCGGCCCGCCAGCCCCCGCTCAGGCCGGGGCCAGCACCCGCGCCGGCGAGACCAGCCGGATCCGGAAGCAGGCGCCGCCGCCGGGCAGGGGCACGTAGTCCAGGCGGGCCTGGTTGGCCAGGCACAGCTCGCGGGCGATGTACAGCCCGAGCCCGGTCCCGTGCGGGGAGGTGGTGTGGAACGGCTTGAACAACTGGGCGGCGACCGCCTCCGGGATGCCGGGGCCGCGGTCGGCCACGTCCACCAGCGGGGTGCCGTCCGGATCGGCGTGCGCGCGCACCGCCACCCGCGCCGGCTGCCCCGGCAGGCGGCCGTAGGTGAGGGCGTTCTGCACCAGCGCGGTCAGCACCTGCTGCAGCTGGCGGCGGTCGACCAGGCCCAGCAGCGGGGTCGGCGGGGCCACGGCGTCCAGCTGGTCGCCGTCCAGCGGATGGCACTGCAGGTACTCGGCCACGAACTGGCGCACCAGCTCGCCCAGCTCGACGTGCTCCGGCCGCGCCGGCTCGCGCCGGGCCAGGCCCAGCACGTTCTCGACGATGCCGTTCATGCGCTGGGTCTGCTGCAGGATGATCTCCAGCAGGCGGCGGTCGGCGGCCGGGATGTCGGGCGACTCCTCCATCAGCTGGGTGGCGTAGGTGATCGCCGCCAGCGGGTTGCGGATCTCGTGCGCGAGGCTGGCCGCGAACCGGCCGAGGGTGGCCAGGGTCAGCGACTCGGCGCGCTGGGTGGCGATCCGGGTGTCGTCTAGGAACACCAGCGCCTGCTCGCCGCCGGCCTGCAGGCGGGCGAAGCGCGGCACCACGTCCGGCAGCCCGGAGGCCAGTTGCAGCGGCGAGGCGTCCTCGCGGCCCTCGGCCCGCCATTGGCGCAGGCGGGTCTCCAGGGCTGGGGCGGCCTGCGCCAGCGGGCGGCCCTCCAGCACTTGGCTGCCCAGCAGCAGCGCGGCGGCCTCGTTGGCCAGCCGCACCTGGCCGGCGGCGTCCACCAGCAGCACCCCGGTGCGCATGCGGCGGATGATCAGCTCGTTGACCTGGGCCAGATCCGCAACCTGGCTGCCGCGCTGCGCGGCCAGCGCCTCCGCGGCCTGCAGCTGGCGGCCGAGGAGGTGGGTCAGGGTCGCCATCGCCAGGTAGCTGACCGAGAACATCGACAGCTCGGCCAGCGAATGGGTCGGCGTCAGATCGGTCAGCAGCGCCCAGCCGTACTCGAGCGCGAACCCGAGGCTGGCCAGCGCGGCCACCGCCAGCGCGGTGCGCAGCGGCAGCAGCAGCGCGCTGGCGCCGACGTTGAACAGCAGCATCATCGCGATGCCGGCGCTGGATTCGGGCAGCGCGTGCATCGCCAGCACCGCGGCGGCGATGTCGATCAGCACGCCGCGCTGCGCCTGGGCGCCGATCCGGCCGTGGCGGCCGCTGAGGAACAGCAGTGTCGCCGCCAGCAGGTAGCCGGCGGCGACCCCCATCGCCAGGCGCGGGTCGCGCGGCGGCGCCAGCAGCACCTGGGCCGGCCCGAACACGACCAGGCACAGCAGTGCTGCCTCGAGCAGCCGGTACAGGGTCAGGTAGTACAGCTCGCGGCGCTGGGTGGCGGGGCTGCGGACGAGGGCGGTCAGGCGCGCGAGCATGCCGGCAGTATGCGGCAGCCCCGGTGCGCGCCGGCATGATGCATCGCAACACGATACACTTGTCTGTCTGTGCGCGGCGGCCTGCGCCGCCGGCGCGGTTCCCTTCCCTGAAGCGCGGGTGATCCATGAATTTCCACGAATACCAGGCCAAGCAGCTGTTCGCCGAGTACGGCATCGCGGTCCCGGCCGGGCGCGTCGCGCGCACGCCCGAGGAGGCGGTCGACGCCGCGCGCGCGATCGGCGGCGACTTCTGGGTGGTCAAGGCCCAGATCCATGCCGGCGGCCGCGGCAAGGCCGGCGGGGTGAAGCTGGCCAAGACCCTCGAGGAGGTGCGCGAGCACGCCAAGGCCATGCTCGGCACCCGGATGGCCACCTACCAGACCGCGGGCGTCGCCCTGCCGGTGGACGCGGTGCTGGTGACCCAGGCCACCGACATCGCCAAGGAGCTGTACCTGTCGGTGCTGGTCGACCGCGGCAGCAAGGCGATCACCTTCATCGCCTCGGCCGAGGGCGGGATGGACATCGAGCAGGTCGCGCGCGAGAAGCCGGAGGCGATCAAGACCCTGCACGTCAACTACGTCCAGGGCCTGCAGCCGTACGAGTGCCGCAACCTCGGCTTCGCCCTCGGCCTGAACGCCAAGCAGGTGGGCCAGCTGACCACGATCATGCTGGGCCTGTTCCGGCTGTTCAACGACAAGGACCTGGCGCTGGTCGAGCTGAACCCGCTGGCGATCCTCACCGACGGCCGCCTGGCGGTGCTCGACGGCAAGATCAACTCCGACGACAACGCCGGCTTCCGCCACCCGGAGCTGGCCGCGATGCGCGACATCCGCCAGGAGGACGAGACCGAGGTCAAGGCCAGCCAGCACGACCTCAACTACGTGACCATGGACGGCGACATCGGTTGCATGGTCAACGGCGCGGGCCTGGCGATGGCGACCATGGACGTGATCCAGCTCAACGGCGGGGCCCCGGCCAACTTCCTCGACGTCGGCGGCGGCGCCAACAAGGAGCGCGTGACCGAGGCGTTCAAGCTGATCCTGTCCAGCGACAAGGTCAAGGCGATCTTCGTCAACATCTTCGGCGGCATCGTGCGCTGCGACATGATCGCCGAGGGCATCATCGCCGCGGTCAAGGAAGTGGGGGTGCAGGTGCCGGTGATCGTGCGCCTGGAGGGCACCAACGTGGAGGCCGGCAAGGCCCTGCTGGCCAACTCCGGGCTGGCCATCATCCCCGCCGACGACATCGACGACGGCGCCAAGAAGGCGGTCGCCGCCGTCCGCGCCGCCGCCTGATCCCCTGCACGAAGGAAACGATCCATGTCCGTTCTCATCCACAAGCACACCAAGGTCATCGTGCAGGGCTTCACCGGCGCGCAGGGCACCTTCCACGCCCAGCAGATGCTGGACTACGGCACCCAGGTCGTCGGCGGCGTCACCCCCGGCAAGGGCGGCAGCGAGCACCTCGGCCTGCCGGTGTTCGATACCGTGCAGCAGGCGGTGGCCGCCACCGGCGCCGACGCCTCGGTCATCTACGTGCCGCCGGCATTCGCCGCGGACGCCATCCTCGAGGCGATCGCCGCCGGCATCCGCGTGATCGTGGCGATCACCGAGGGCATCCCGGTGCTGGACATGCTGCGCGTCAAGAACGTGCTCAAGGCGCACCCGCACACGGTGCTGATCGGCCCCAACTGCCCCGGCGTGATCACTCCGGGCGAGTGCAAGATCGGCATCATGCCCGGCCACATCCACATGCCGGGCAAGATCGGGATCGTCTCGCGCTCGGGCACCCTGACCTACGAGGCGGTCAAGCAGACCACCGACGTCGGCCTCGGCCAGAGCACCTGCATCGGCATCGGTGGCGACCCGATCAACGGCACCAGCTTCATCGACGCCCTGCGCTGGTTCCAGGACGACCCGCAGACCGAGGGCATCATCCTGGTCGGCGAGATCGGCGGCAGCGCCGAGGAAGAGGCGGCCGAGTTCATCGCCAAGTACGTCAGCAAGCCGGTGGTGTGCTTCATCGCCGGCGCCTCCGCGCCCAAGGGCAAGCGCATGGGCCATGCCGGCGCGATCGCCTCGGGCGGCTCCGGCACCGCCGAGGGCAAGTTCGCGGCGATGGAGCGCGCCGGGGTGACCACCGTGCGCAGCCCGGGCGAGCTCGGGCGCGCGATGGCGGCGCGGCTGGGCAAGTAAACTGCCCGCGCACGCCCAGCCCGGGGGCCGCCGCGTGCGGCCCCCGCGCGTTTGCGGCGTCCCCGCCGCCCGGAGCCGACCATGACCGCACGCCTGCGCATCGCGATGGCCCAGTTCGACTTCCCGGTCGGCGATGTGGCCGGCAACGCCGACCGGATCGCGCGGATGATCGCAGAGGCGCGCGACGAGTTCGCGGCCGACCTGGTGCTGTTCCCGGAACTGGCGCTGTGCGGCTATCCGCCGGAGGACCTGCTGTACCGGCCGGCCTTCCTGCGCGACTGCGAGGCGGCGATCGCGCAGGTGGCGGCGGCCGCGCGCGGGATCGTGGCGGTGGTCGGCTGGCCGCAGGCCGCGGGCGCGGTGGTCTACAACGCCGCCAGCGTGCTGCGCGACGGCGCCATCGCCCACACCTACCGCAAGCGCGAGCTGCCCAACTACGCGGTGTTCGACGAGCGCCGCTACTTCGACGTCGATCCGGACGGCGGCGACTGCGTGTTCGCGGTGGCCGGAGTGCCGGTGGGCCTGCTGATCTGCGAGGACCTGTGGTTCCCGGAGCCGATCGCGGCCACCGTGGCCGCCGGCGCCGAGCTGGTGCTGGTGCCGAACGCCTCGCCCTACGAGCACGACAAACATGCCCAGCGCGACGCCCTGCTCGCGCAGCGCGCGGGCGAGACCGGCGCGGCGATCGCCTACCTCAACCTGGTCGGCGGCCAGGACGCGCTGGTGTTCGACGGCGCCTCGGTGGTGGCCGACGGTGATGGCCGCGTGCAGCCGGCCGCGGCCGCCTTCAGCGACCAGTGGCTGGTGGTCGACTACGACCCGGCGCGGCGCGCGTTCGCCCCGGTGCGCTGGACCGACGACGGCGACGAGAGCCGCGAGGCGCTGGCCTGGCGCGCGGTGGTGCGCGGCACCGCCGACTACGCCCGCAAGAACGGCTTCGCCCGCGCCTGGGTCGGGCTGTCCGGCGGGATCGATTCGGCGCTGGTGCTGGCGATCGCGGCCGACGCGCTGGGCGCGGACAACGTGACCGCGGTGCGGCTGCCCTCGCGCTATACCGCCGGGCTGTCCAACGACCTGGCCGCCGAGCAGTGCGCGCGCATGGGCGTGCGCCTGCTGACCCTGCCGATCGAGGCGCCGTTCCAGGCCTATTTGGACACCCTGGCGGAGAGCTTCGCCGGGCGTGCCCCGGACGTGACCGAGGAGAACCTGCAGTCGCGCGTGCGCGGCGCGCTGCTGATGGCGCTGGCCAACAAGTTCGGCGGGCTGCTGCTGACCACCGGCAACAAGAGCGAGTACGCGGTCGGCTACGCCACCATCTACGGCGACATGTGCGGCGGCTACGCGCCGATCAAGGACCTCTACAAGACCGAGGTGTACCGCCTGGCGCGCTGGCGCAACACGGTCGGCGACCCGGTGGTGCCGGAGGCGGTGATCGAACGCCCGCCGTCGGCGGAGCTGCGCGAGAACCAGAAGGACCAGGACTCGCTGCCGCCCTACGACGTCCTCGACGCGATCCTGCTGCGCTACGTGGACCAGGAGCAGTCGGCGGCGGAGATCGTGGCCGCCGGGTTCGATGCCGCCACCGTGGAGCGGGTGGTGCGGCTGGTGCGCGGTGCCGAATGGAAGCGCCACCAGGCCGCGCCCGGCCCCAAGGTCAGCCGGCGCGCGTTCGGGCGCGAGCGCCGCTACCCGATCAGCAACGCCTACCGCGGCTGAGCGGCGGCGCGCGCCGCATCAGCGCAGGTCGCCGCCGAACGGGTTCAGGCGCTGGTAGAGCGGCACGCCCTTCGGCCAGTGCCCGTGCAGCCACGGGTGCTGCGGGTCGTTGAGTTCCAGCACGCGGCGGGCATCGGCGGCCAGGCGGGTCTCGCCGAGGCGGGTGTAGGCCTCGCCGAGCACCGCCACCGCGTCGTTCTGGGACTCGCTCTGCGGGTAGGTCGCCAGCAGGTAGTCGGCGCGCTCGGCGGCCGACAGCCAGGCCCCGCGGCGCAGGTAGTAGAGCGCGGTGTTCAGCTCGAAGCGGGCGAACTGGTTGCGCAGCCACACCATGCGCTGGCGGGCGTCGGCGGCGTAGCGGCTGTTCGGGTAGCGGGTGACGACCGTGTTGAAGTCGCTGTAGGCCTGCTGCGGCGCCTGCAGGTCGCGGTTGCTCATGTCGAGCTTGAACGCGCGCGCCATGAACACCGCATTGCGGCTCATGTTGGACAGGCCGCGCAGGTAGTACATGTACGCGATGTTGCGGTGGGTCGGGTAGGTGCGGATGAAGCGGTCGATGGTAGAGACCGCATCGTCGAACTTGCCGGCCTTGTATTGGGCGTAGGCCATCTCCATCAGCGCCTGCTCGGCGTACGGCCCGTACGGATATTGCGCGATCAGCCGCCGCCAGACTTCCTCGGCGCTGCTCCAGCGGCCGTGCTCCATGTAGCCGTGCGCCTTGTCGTACAGCACGCCGACCGGCAGGCCCTCGTTCTGGTCCTGCTTCTTGAACATGCCCTTCATGCGGGCGCAGCCGCTGCCGGCGACGACGGCGGCCAGCAGCAGGACGAGGAGCGGGCGCAGCGGGAGGGAACGCGGGGACATGGGCATGCGGACGGGCGCCGGGGGCATGAACGACGGATAATACCAGCCCCGTCCGAACCGCCGCCCAACGCCGCGCCCGCGCGCAGGCCCGCCCATGACCGCCGTCCCGTCCCTGCAGGCCGTGATCCCCGCCGAGGCCGCCGGCCGCCGCCTGGATGCGGTGCTGGCCGAGCTGTTCCCCGCCTATTCGCGCTCGCGCCTGTCCGCCTGGATCAAGTCCGGCGACGTGCGGGTGGACGGCGCGCCCGCGCGCCCGCGCGACCCCGTGCGCGGCGGCGAGACGGTGGCGCTGGCCGTGGTCGAGGACGTGCAGACCCACGCCGTGGCCGAGGACATCCCGCTCGCCGTGCTGTATGAGGACGAACACCTGTTCGTGCTGGACAAGCCGGCCGGGCTGGTGGTGCATCCCGGCGCGGGCAACCCGGCCGGCACCCTGGTGAACGCGCTGCTGCACCGCGACCCCGGCCTCGACAAGCTGCCGCGCGCCGGCATCGTCCACCGCCTGGACAAGGACACCAGCGGAGTGATGGTGGTGGCACGCACCCTGCCGGCACAGACCGCGCTGGTCGCGCAGCTGTCCGCGCGCGAGGTGCACCGGCAGTACCTGGCGATCGTGGTCGGGGCGCTGGTGTCCGGCGGTACCGCCGCCGCGCCGATCGACCGCCACCCGCGCGACCGCCTGCGCATGGCCGTGCGCGAGGATGGCAAGGACGCCGTCACCCACTACCGCCTGCGCGAGCGCTTCCGCGCCCATACCGCGCTGGAATGCCGGCTGGAGACCGGGCGCACCCACCAGATCCGGGTGCACATGGCACACCTGAAGCATCCGATCGTGGGCGACCCGCTGTACGGCGGCTCGCTGAAGCTGCCGAAGGGGGCCTCCGACGCGCTGATCGCGGCGCTGCGCGGCTTCAAGCGGCAGGCCCTGCACGCCGAGGTGCTGGAGTTCGCGCACCCGGTCACCGGCGCGCCGGTGCGCTGCGAAGCGCCGGCGCCGGAGGACATGCAGTCGCTGATGCGCCTGCTGCGCGAGGACGCCGCCGCCCACGCCGAGGCGGAGCGGGCGCGGCGATGAGTGCGTTCCTGCGCGCCGACTGGCCGGCGCCGCCCGGCGTGCACGCGCTGACCACGCTCCGCCACGGCCTGGGGGTGTCGGCGCCGCCGTTCGACAGCTTCAACCTCGGTGCCCGCTGCGGCGATGCGCCGGAGGCGGTGGCCGAGAACCGCCGCCAGCTGGAAGCGGCCTTGCCGTTGCCGGCCGCGCCGCGCTGGCTGCGCCAGGTGCATGGCGTGGCCGTGACCGTCGAACCCGCGCAGGACGAGCCCGAGGCCGATGCCGCGGTCAGCGCGACCCCGGGCCGGGTGCTTGCCATCCTCACCGCCGACTGCCTGCCGGTGGTGCTGGCGGCGAAGGACGGCTCGGAGATCGCCGCCGCCCACGCCGGCTGGCGCGGCCTGGCGGCCGGCGTGCTGGAGGCGACGGTGGCGGCGATGCGCACCCCGCCCGCGGGCCTCATCGCCTGGCTGGGGCCGGCGGCGGGGCCGCAGGCCTACGAGATCGGCGCGGAGGTGCGCGCGGCGTTCGTCGAGCGCGATCCCGGCGCCGCCGCGGCCTTCGTGGCGACCCGGCCCGGGCACTGGCGGGTGGATCTGTACGCGCTGGCGCGGCGGCGGCTGGCCGCGGCCGGGCTGGCGACCGATGCGCTCCACGGCGGCGGGCTGTGCACCATTTCCGATCCGGCGCGCTTCTATTCGCACCGCCGCGACGGGCGCAGCGGGCGCATGGCCACCCTGGCCTGGATCGCGCCCGGCGCGGGCGTCGGCTAGGGTCCGGGCTCGGACCCGGGCGCGGCCAGCGGCTGCGCGCGCGGCAGCCGCGCCAGGCGGTGGATCAGCACCGCGGCGCGGGTGGCCTGGCGCGGCAGCGAGTCCAGCTCCACGTACTCGCCGTCGGCATGGCTGTTGCCGCCGGCGAGCCCAAGCCCGACCAGGCCGTCCACCCACGGCGCGACGAAGCTGATGTCGCCGGCGCCGCGCGCCAGCGGATCGACCTCGCCCATCGGCGGCAGCCCGAGGTCGTGGTTGACCGCGTTCAACAGCGCCAGCAGGGCGCGGTTGCCGGCGGTCGGCGCCATCGGCGGGTAGTGCTCCGCGAACTCCAGCCGGGCGCGGGTGCGCGGCAGGTGGCGCGCCACGATCGCCTGCATCTTCGCGGCCACGCGCCGGGTCTGCTCCGCGCTCAGGGTGCGGACATCGCCGCGTGCCAGCGCCACCGCCGGCACGATGTTGTCCTTGCCGCTGGCGCGCAGGCGGGCCTGGTCGGGGCCGTCGAACGCGACCTGCTCGCCGGCGGCCAGCAGGCCGACGCTGAAGGTCAGGTTCGGCTCCGGCAGTTCGCGCCGGAACTCGTCCAGGATGCGTGCCAGCTCGAACCCGGCGCCGGCGCCGACCGCCGCCGAGAAGATCCCGGAGCTGTGCGCCGCCTCGCCCTCCACCTGCAACGTCCAGGTATTGGAGGAGCGCCGCGCGACCGCGCCCATGTCGCGCCCGTCCACCCGCGAGAGGTTCTCGAAGTCCAGCGCCACGTCCGCCTGGCGCCCGGCCGCGACCAGCGCCGCGCGCGCCTGCGCCACCGGCTGGCCGACCTCCTCCTCGTCGCCGGTCAGCACCACCGTGACGTCGGCCCCGGCCAGGGCCCCGGCCTGCTGGAGCGCCTGCAGGGCCAGCACCATCACCGCGATCCCGCCCTTGTCGTCGCCGACCCCGGGGCCGATCGCGCGCCCGCCCTCGATGCGGAACCCGCGGAATGGGTGCTCGGGTTCGAACACCGTGTCCAAGTGCCCGATCAGTAGGATGCGCTTGCCGCGGCCGTCGCCGCGGTGGGTGGCGACCAGGTGCCCGGCGCGCCCGGTCTCCGGGGTCGGGATCCAGCGCACCGCAAAGCCCAGCGCCTGCAGCCGCGGGCGCACCAGCGCCGCCACCGCCTCCACCCCGGCCGGGTTGAAGGTGCCGCTGTTCTGCTCGACCAGGGTGCGCAGCCAGTCCACCGTCGCCGGCGCGCCGGCCTGCACCGCGGCGGCGATCCGCGCCTCGGTCGGATCGGCCGCGTGTGCCGCAGGTGCCGCGGCCCCCGCGGCGAGGGCACAGGCGAGCAGCAGGGCGGGCAGGCGGGCGGGGCGCGGCATCGCTGGCTCCGGATGGGCGGGCTGGCGCCGACCATACCGCAGCCCACCGGCCGCCGCCGGCTTGACTTGAATCACGCCGCGGCAACCGCATCTGGCGCACATTGGCCACGGGGTGGCCCCACAGAACAGGATCTTCCGACCATGCGCATGGACAAACTCACCTCGCGCTTCCAGCAGGCGCTCAGCGACGCGCAGTCGCTGGCCGTGGGGCGCGACCACAGCATCATCGAACCGGTGCACCTGCTGCTGGCGCTGCTCGACCAGCAAGGCGGCGGCACCCGCCCGCTGCTGGCGCAGGCCGGCGTCAACGTCCCGGTGCTGCGCGAGCGCCTGGCCGAGGCGCTGGAGCGCCTGCCCAAGGTCAGCGGCCAGGCCGGCAACGTGCAGGTCGGCAACGATCTCGCGCGCCTGCTCAACGTGACCGACAAGCTGGCCCAGCAGCGCGGCGATGCCTACATCGCCAGCGAGCTGTTCCTGCTGGCGGCGTTGGAGGACGGCGGCGAGGCCGGGCGCGCGCTCAAGGCCGCGGGCGCGCAGCGGCAGAGGCTGGAGGCGGCGATCGACAAACTGCGGGGAGGCGAGAAAGTGACCGACGAGAACGCCGAGGATGCGCGCCAGGCGCTGGAGAAATACACCATCGACCTCACTGCCCGCGCCGAGTCCGGCAAGCTGGATCCGGTGATCGGCCGCGACGAGGAGATCCGCCGCACCGTGCAGGTGCTGCAGCGGCGCACCAAGAACAACCCGGTGCTGATCGGCGAGCCCGGCGTCGGCAAGACCGCGATCGTGGAGGGGCTGGCCCAGCGGATCGTCAACGGCGAGGTGCCGGAAGGCCTGCGCGGCAAGCGCCTGCTCGCGCTCGACATGGGCGCGCTGATCGCCGGCGCCAAGTTCCGCGGCGAGTTCGAGGAGCGCCTGAAGGCGGTGCTGAACGACCTGGCCAAGAACGAGGGCCAGATCATCCTGTTCATCGACGAGCTGCACACCATGGTCGGCGCCGGCAAGGCCGAGGGCGCGATGGACGCCGGCAACATGCTCAAGCCGGCGCTGGCGCGCGGCGAGCTGCACTGCATCGGTGCCACCACCCTGGATGAGTACCGCAAGTACATCGAGAAGGACGCCGCGCTCGAGCGCCGCTTCCAGAAGGTGTTCGTGGGCGAGCCCTCGGTGGAGGACACCATCGCCATCCTGCGCGGGTTGAAGGAGAAGTACGCGGTCCACCACGGGGTGGAGATCACCGACCCGGCGATCGTGGCCGCGGCCACCCTGTCGCACCGCTACATCCCCGACCGCCAGCTGCCGGACAAGGCGATCGACCTGATGGACGAGGCCGCCAGCCGCATCCGCATGGAGATCGACTCCAAGCCGGAGGAGCTCGACCGCAAGGAGCGCCGGCTGATCCAGCTCAAGATCCAGCGCGAGGCGCTGAAGAAGGAGAAGGACGAGGCCAGCCGCCAGCGCCTGGCCGACCTCGAGAAGGAGATCGACGCGCTCGAACGCGAGTACGCCGACCTCGAGGAGATCTGGAAGGCCGAGAAGGCGACCCTGCAGGGCGCGACCAAGATCAAGGAGCAGATCGAGCAGGCCAAGCTAGAGCTGGAGGCCGCGCAGCGGCGCCAGGACTACGCCCGCATGAGCGAGATCCAGTACGGCCGCATCCCCGAGCTGGAGAAGCAGCTCAAGGCCGCGCAGGAGGCCGAGCAGAAGGGCTTCCGCCTGCTCCAGGACAAGGTCACCGCCGAGGAGATCGCCGAGGTGGTCAGCCGCTGGACCGGCATCCCGGTCAGCAAGATGCTGGAGGGCGAGCGCGAGAAGCTGCTGAAGATGGAGCAGGCGCTGCACGCCCGCGTGGTCGGCCAGGACGAGGCGATCCGGGTGGTGTCCGACGCGGTGCGGCGCTCGCGCGCCGGGCTGTCCGACCCCAACCGCCCCAGCGGCTCATTCCTGTTCCTCGGCCCCACCGGCGTCGGCAAGACCGAGCTGTGCAAGGCGCTGGCCGAGTTCCTGTTCGACAGCAGCGATGCGATGGTGCGCATCGACATGAGCGAGTTCATGGAGAAGCACGCGGTCAGCCGCCTGATCGGCGCGCCCCCGGGCTACGTCGGCTACGAGGAGGGCGGTTACCTGACCGAGGCGGTGCGCCGCCGGCCGTACAGCGTGATCCTGCTGGACGAGGTGGAGAAGGCGCACCCGGACGTGTTCAACATCCTGCTGCAGGTGCTGGACGACGGCCGCCTGACCGACGGCCAGGGGCGCACGGTGGACTTCCGCAACACCGTGATCGTGATGACCTCCAACCTCGGCAGCCAGATGATCCAGGAGCTGGCCGGGGACGACTCGCCGGAGGGCTACACCAAGATGAAGGCGGCGGTGATGGGCGTGGTGCAGGCGCACTTCCGCCCGGAGTTCATCAACCGGCTCGACGACATCGTCGTGTTCCATCCGCTGGACAAGGCGCAGATCAAGCAGATCGCGCGCATCCAGCTGGCCGGGCTAGAGAAGCGCCTGGCCGAGCGCGGGCTGCGGATCGAGCTGTCCGACCGCGCCTACGAGCTGCTGGGCAACGTCGGCTTCGACCCGGTGTACGGCGCGCGCCCGCTCAAGCGCGCGATCCAGCAGCAGATCGAGAACCCGCTGGCGCAGGAGATCCTGGCCGGCCGCTACGTGAGCGGCGACGTGGTCAAGGTCGACGCCGAGGGCGGCAAGCTGGTGTTCGCCGCCGGCTGAGCGCGGCCGGCGCCGGCGCCCACGCGCCGGCGCCGGGCCCGGCATCCGCACATGCCCGATCGTCATGTCCGGGGCGCCCGCGCGCGCGCCGGGCGGCGCTATCGTGGGGGCCCGTCCGCGCGCCGAGACCGCTGCCATGCCCGACCATCCCGACTGGAAGCCGGAGACCCTCGCGGTGCACGCCGGCTACCGCCCCGACCCGACCACCCACGCGGTCGCGGTGCCGATCTACCAGACCGTGGCGTTCGCCTTCGACAGCGCGCAGCACGCGGCCGACCTGTTCGACCTCAAGGTGCCGGGCAACATCTACACCCGGATCATGAATCCGACCACCGATGTGCTGGAACAGCGCCTGGCCGCGCTCGAGGGCGGCATCGCCGCGCTGGCGCTGGCCTCGGGGCAGGCGGCGATCACCTACGCGATCCAGACCATCGCCGAGGCCGGCGACAACATCGTCTCCGCCAGCGCGCTATATGGCGGCACCTACAACCTGTTCGCCCACACCCTGCCGCAGTTCGGCATCCAGGTGCGCTTCGCCGACCACCGCGATCCGGCCGGCTTCGCGCGCCTGATCGACGCGCGTACCAAGGCGGTGTTCGTCGAATCCGTCGGCAACCCGCTCGGCAACGTGACCGACATCGCCGCGATCGCCGGGGTAGCGCACGCGCACGGGGTGCCGCTGATCGTCGACAACACCGTGCCCTCGCCCTACCTGCTGCGCCCGATCGATTTCGGCGCCGACATCGTGGTGCACTCGCTGACCAAGTACCTCGGCGGGCACGGCACCAGCCTGGGCGGGGCGATCGTGGACGCTGGCCGCTTCCCGTGGGCCGAGCATCCGGCCCGCTTCCCGCGCCTGAACACGCCGGACGTGAGCTACCACGGGGTGGTGTTCACCGAGGCGCTCGGCCCGGCCGCCTATATCGGGCGCGCGCGCACGGTGCCGCTGCGCAACACCGGCGCGGCGCTGTCGCCGTTCAATGCGTTCCTGATCCTGCAGGGGATCGAGACCCTGGCCCTGCGCATGCAGCGCATCAGCGACAACGCGCTGGCGGTCGCGCAGCACCTGCAGCGGCATCCGCAGGTGGCCTGGGTGCGCTACGCCGGCCTGCCCGACCACCCCGACCACGCGCTGGCGCGCCGCTACCTGGCGCGCGGGGCGTCCGGCCTGCTGACCTTCGGCCTGCCCGGCGGGCGCGCCGCGGGCGCGCGCTTCCTCGACGCCCTGCAGCTGTTCACCCGCCTGGTCAACATCGGCGACGTGCGCTCGCTGGCCACCCATCCGGCCTCGACCACCCACCGCCAGCTGTCCGCGGAGGAACTGGCCGCGGCCGGGGTGGGCGAGGACACCGTGCGCCTGTGCATCGGCATCGAGCACGTGGACGACCTGCTGGCCGACCTCGACCAGGCGCTCGCCGCCGCGGCCTGAGCCTCACCCGGGCGCCACGCGCGGGCGGCGGTAGGGCGGGGTGGCCAGCACCATGTCCGCCAGCGAGTGCGCCAGCTCGCGCTCGGCCAGCACCGCGGCGTCCGCGCCCTGGGCCAGCAGGTGCTGCACCTCGGCCTCGCCGTGCGCGCGCGCCAGCACGCTGAGCGCCGGGTTGGCCGCCTTCAGGCGCGCCACGACCTCGCCCGCCTCGAGCGCGTTCGGGACCGCCAGGATGGCCAGGTGCGCGCGCTGCGGCTGCGCCTCCTGCAGCACGCGCGGGTCGGCGGCGTTGCCGTGCACCGCGGCCAGCCCTTGTGCGCGTGCGAGCGCGGCGCGGTCGCGGTCGGCCTCGACCAGCACCAGCGGCACCCCGCGCGCATGCAGCAGCCCAGCCAGATGGCTGCCGATCCGGCCGTAGCCGACCAGGATCACGTGCCCGGCGAGGTCGCCCGGCACCCCCGCGGCATCCGCGCCCTGGCCGGCGCCGCGCCGCTGCGCCCACGCGAACAGCAGCGGGTTGAGCAGGATCGACAGCAGGGCGCCGGCCAGCACCAGGTCGCGCCCCTCGGTTGGCAGCAGCCCGAGCGCGACGCCGAGCCCGGCCAGGATGAAGGAGAACTCGCCGATCTGCGCCAGGCTGGCGGCGATCGTGCGCGCGGTCGCCTCCGGCCGGCCGAACGCGCGCACGATCGCCCATGCCGCCAGCGACTTGCCGAGCACGATGATCAGCAGCGTGGCCAGCACGTGCAGCGGGTGCGCGAGCAGGATCCGCGGGTCGAAAAGCATCCCGACCGAGACGAAGAACAGCACCGCGAAGGCGTCGCGCATCGGCAGCGAGTCCGCGGCCGCCTTGTGGCTGAGCGCGGATTCGTTGAGCAGCATGCCGGCGAAGAACGCGCCCAGCGCGAAGCTCACCCCGAATAGCAGGGCCGCGCCGAACGCCACCCCGAGCGCGATCGCCAGCACCGCCAGGGTGAACAGCTCGCGCGAGCCGAGCGCGGCCACCTCCGCCAGCAGGCGCGGGATCAGGCGGCGCCCGACCACCAGCATGACGGCCACGAACGCCGCGACCTTGAGCAGGGTGACGGCGAGCGCGGCGGCGATCCCGGCGGGCCCCGCGCCGCCGCCCCCGAGCCCGGCCGCGAGCGCCGGCAGCAGGACCAGCGCCAGCACCATCGCCAGGTCCTCCACGATCAGCCAGCCGACCGCGACCCGGCCCTGGCCGGTGTCGAGCAGGCGCCGGTCCTCCAGCGTGCGCAGCAGGACCACCGTGCTCGCCACCGACAGCGCCAGCCCGAACACCAGCCCGGCGGCGTGGGTCCAGCCCAGCCCGTAGTGGGCCAGCGCCCAGCCCATCGCGGTGGCCACCGCGATCTGCGCCAGCGCGCCCGGCACCGCGATCGCGCGCACCGCCAGCAGGTCGCGCGGCGCGAAGTGCAGCCCGACCCCGAACATCAGCAGGATCACGCCGACCTCCGCCAGTTGCGGGGCGAGGGTCTGGTCGGCCACGAACCCGGGCGTGAACGGCCCGACCAGCACCCCGGCCAGCAGGTAGCCGACCAGCGGCGGCAGCCGCAGCCTGCGCGCCACCAGTCCCAGCGCGAAGGCGGCGACGAAGCCGATGCAGAGCAGCGCGATCAGCGAGGTCGAGTGCGGCATGCAGGCTCCCCCGGACTGCGCCGATCATCGCATGCCGCAAACGCCGCGACCCCGCTGGAGCGGGGTCGCGGACGGGCCGGCGGGCCGGCTTCAGTGCAGGCGCGGGCTCACCACTGATAGCCGATACGGCCGTAGTAGTAGGCGCCGTTGAAGCCGAACGGGCTCTGGGTCGGCCACGGCAGCTGCCCGGAATTGCTGTTGGCCGGGATCACCCGGTCCGGGTAGGTGTCGAACAGGTTGTCCGCGCCCAGTGTCAGCTCCCAGCCGCCATGGCGCCAGGCCACGCTGACGTCGGTCAGCCACTTCGCGCCGAAGGTCTGGTCCAGCGCCGGGTTGGCGTTGCGGATGGTGAACTGGCCGTAGCGGCTGACCATCGCGTTGATGCGCCAGGCGTCCAGGCTCCAGGTGCCGCCGAGCTGGAACTTGTCGCGCGGGGCGCCGACCTCGAACCGCGCCAGCTCGACCCGGCCGATGCGCAGCGCATTGGGGTCGATTGCGGTCAGCTTCGGCGGGTTGGGTGCGACCCGGTCGATCTTGGTCTTGTTGTAGTTATAGCCGAGGGTCCAGTCGATGCGACCGGCGCTGGCCAGCTGCCAGGCGTAGGTGGCGACCACGTCGATGCCGGTGGTGGTGGTGTCCAGCGCGTTGGTGAAGTAGCGCCCGCCGCCGACCGCGGGGAAGCCGTTGGCGTTCAGGTAGTTGCGCACGGCCGCACTGGTCAGGTTCTCGGACAGGGTGATGCGGTCGGTGATCTTGATCCGGTAGGCATCGGCGGTGAGGTACAGCCCGTCGGCCGGGGTCAGCACCAGGCCGAGGCTCAGGTTGCGCGACTTCTCGGGCTTGAGCGGCTCGGCCCCGAGCGCGATGCCGGCCGGGTTGGTCACCCGGAAGGTGACGATGTCGTAGGGGATGCCGCCGATGAAGTTGGTCGAGGTGGTCTGGTAGTACTGCTGCTGCAGCGACGGCGCATGGAAGCCGGTGCTGGCGGTCGCGCGCAGCGCCACCGCGTCGCTGAAGGCGTAGCGCGCGCTCAGCTTGCCGGTGGTGGTGCTGCCGAAGTCGCTGTACTTCTCGTAGCGCGCCGCGGCACCGGCGGAGAAGTGCTCGCTCAAATCGCCCTCCAGGCCGACGTAGAGCGAGGTGCTGTGGCGGTCGAAGCTGCCGCTGTCGCTGGGGCGGAAACCCGGGAAGACCTGCGACCCGGAGGGCGTGGGCTGGCCGTTGAGCAGCACGCCGCCGTTGATGTAGGAGGCCGGTTCGCCGGCGCCGATCTCGTATTTCTCGCCGCGCCATTCCACGCCGTAAGAAAGCGTGGCCGGGTAGCGCAGGCCCAGCTCCAGCGGGGTGCTGAGGTCGAGGTTCAGCACGTGCTGGCGGTACTTGAGGATGCCGGCGTAGAACTGGGTCGGCGAGGCCGTGCCCATGCTGCGGTTGAGCGAGTCCTTGATGTCGAAGCGCAGGTCGTTGAAGCCGTAGGTGTAGCTGGCGTCGAACTGGGTCGCCCCGATCGAGGAGCGCATCCCCATCACGAACTGGTAATCGTTGCTGGTGTTGAAGATCTTGGGGAGGAAGCCGTTCGGGTAGATCGACGGGATGTTGCGGGAGTCGCCGGCGGCGCGGAAGAAGCCGTTGGAGAGCGTCTCGCGGTGGGTGTAGATGGCGTAGGAATAGAAGGTCAGGTAGTCGGTCTCATCCTGCTGCCAGTTGTAGACCAGCGAGCGGTTGTCGATCTCCGGGTCGCCCAGGCGCTGCACCACCTGGCCGACCGGCGGCGAGGTCGCTGTCTGCGGGCCGCCGTAGGGGCCGGCGCGGTTGGTCTGGTCCTGGTGGCCGAACTGCGCGGCCAGGTGCAGCTTGCCGTGCTCGCCCAGGCGCAGCCCGGCGTCGGCCATCACCTGGTACTTGCCGCCGTCGCCCTCCTTGTACTTGCCGTAGGTCGCGCCGACGCTGCCGCCGTGGTCGGCGCCCTTGAGCACGATGTTGATCACGCCGGCGATCGCGTCCGAGCCGTACTGCGCGGAGGCGCCGTCGCGCAGCACCTCGACCCGCTCGATCGCGGCGATCGGGATGCTGTTGAGGTCGGCCGGCGAGGAGCTGCGGCCCTGGCTGCCGTTGACGTTGACCAGCGCGCCCAGGTGGTAGCGCTTGCCGTTGACCAGCACCAGCACGTGGTCCGGGGCCAGACCGCGCAGCTGCGCCGGGCGCATGGCGTCGGTGCCGTCGTTGATCGCGGCGCGCGGGAAGTTGAGCGAGGGCAGGGCGCGCGAGAGCGCGGTGGCCAGCTCGGTGGTGCCGGTCGCCTCCAGTGCCTCCGGGGTGATGATGTCGATCGGCGACTGCGACTCGGCCACCGTGCGGTCGGTGACGCGGGTCCCGGTCACGATCAGGGTGTCGAGGGTCTTGGCGCGGTCCTTGGGCGCGGTCTCCTGCGCGAACGCGGCGGGCGCCGCGGCGAGGGCGAGGGTGATGGCGAAGGCGATGCGGGTCGGTCGGACGGTCATGGTGGATTCCCCGGATGGTTGCAGCGGCAATCGTTTTTGTGCACTGCGTCACCCGGAATTAGCCCGAACGGCACTGGCGTGTCAACCGTTTCTTAACGAATCGATCGGATGCGCGCGCAGCCGCTAGACTGCGCACCCCCACCGCCTGCGCGCGCCGCCGTGATCCGTTTCCGCCACTTCGCCCTGCGCCGCGGCGAGCGCCTGCTGCTCGCGAACGTCGACCTGGCCCTGCACGCCGGCTGGCGGGTCGGCGTGGTCGGCCGCAACGGCGCCGGCAAGTCCTCGCTGTTCGCCGCGCTGATGGGTGAGGTGGAGGCCGACCGCGGCGACCTCGACCTGCCCGACAAGGCGCGGATCGCCAGCGTGGCGCAGGAGACCCCGGCGCTGCCGGCGCCGGCGCTCGACTTCGTGCTGTCCGGCGATGCCGAGGTGCATGCGGCGCTGCAGGCCGAGGCCAACGCCTTCGCCGCCGAGGACTGGGAAGCGGTGGCCGCGGCGCACCAGCGCCTGGAGGAGGTCAACGGCTACGACGGCACCGCGCGCGCCGCGCGCCTGCTGCACGGCCTGGGTTTCCCCGCGGAGACCCACGAGAAGCCCGTTGCGGATTTCTCCGGCGGCTGGCGGGTGCGCCTGAACGTGGCGCGCGCGCTGATGACGCCCTCCGACCTGCTGCTGCTCGACGAGCCCACCAACCACCTCGACCTGGATGCCGTGGTCTGGCTGGAGGAATGGCTCAAGCGCTACGCCGGCACCCTGCTGGTGATCAGCCACGACCGCGAGTTCCTCGACAACGTCGCCACCCACATCCTGCACCTGCACGGCGGCACCGCGAAGCTGTACGTCGGCAACTACACGGCGTTCGAGCGCCAGCGCGCCGAGCACCTGCGCCAGCAGCAGATCGCGTTCGAGAAGGAGCAGGCCGAGCGCGCCCACCTGCAGAGCTTCATCGACCGCTTCAAGGCCAAGGCCAGCAAGGCGCGGCAGGCGCAGTCGCGGATGAAGCGGCTGGAGAAGCTGGCCGGCACCGAGGCGGTGCGGGTCGAGCGCGGGGTCCGCATCCAGTTGCCGGCGCCGGCGAAGTTGCCGAATTCGCTGCTGTCGCTGCGCGACGTGGACTGCGGCTACGGCGCGGGCGCCACCATCCTGCGCAAGGTCGGTTTCGGGCTGGAGGCCGGCGACCGCATCGGCCTGCTCGGTGTCAACGGCGCCGGTAAATCGACGTTGGTGAAGACCTTGGTCGGCGAACTGCCGCCGCTGTCGGGCGAGCGCAAGGCGCATCCGGACCTGCGCATCGGCTACTTCGCCCAGCACACGGTGGAATCGCTGGTGGCCGGCACCACGCCGCTGGACCACCTGCGCGCGCTGGCGCCGGACGTGCCCAACCAGGCGCTGCGCGATTTCCTCGGCAAGTGGAACTTCCCCGGCGACCGCGCCTTCGAGGTGATCGACAATTTCTCCGGCGGCGAGAAGGCGCGGCTGGCGCTGGCCCTGCTGGCGTGGAACAAGCCGAACCTGCTGCTGCTGGACGAGCCCACCAACCACCTCGACCTGGAGATGCGCGAGGCGCTGGCCGAGGCGCTGTCGGACTTCGACGGCGCGATCGTGATGGTCAGCCACGACCGCCACCTGATCGGCCTGGTCTGCGACCGCTTCTGGCGCGTGGCCGGCGGCAGGGTGGAGCTGTTCGACGGCGATCTGGACGCCTATGCCGCGTGGCTGCGCTCGCGTCCCGGCGCCGACTATCCGAAGACGCCGGAACCCAAGGCGGCGCCGGCGGTCGCCAAGCCGGTACCGGCCCCTGCGCCGGCCCGGCCCAAGGTCAACCCGCACAAGCTGCAGAAGGCCGAGGAGCGCGTCGCGCGGCTGGAGGGCAAGCTGGCCGAATGCGAGGCGCAGCTGGCCGATCCGGCCGTGTATGCCGATCCCGGCCGGCTGGCCGACCTCGGCCGCACCCAACTGCAGCTGCGGGCGGAACTGGACGCGGCGGAAGCGGAGCTGCTGGCGCTGTACGAAGCCACCTGAGCCGGCGTTCGCGGCTGGCCCGTTCCCACGCGTGGTGAGCCTGTCGAACCACGGACCAGACGGGCCCGCCCGGCCGGGCGAGATGGCGATCAGTCGGTCAGGAAATACTCGACCGTGCTGACCACCCGGATCTTCTTGATCTGCGGGCTGCCGGCGTCGCGGTTCTCGATGCTCACCACGCCCTGGTTGGCGGTGCGGATGCCGCCGAGGCGGGCACCGGAATCCTTGGCGAACTGCTCGGCCGACTGGCGCGCGGCGGCGGTCGCCTCGGCGATCAGCCCCGGCTTGATGTCGTTGAGCCGGGTGTAGTCGAACTGCGGGCCGCTGCCATCCTCCGTATTGAGCATCACCCCGCGCGCGACCAGGTCGCCGCTGCGGCGCACCGCCGCCAGCGCCTCCTTCACCCGGTGGGTGCGCAGGGTCACGGTGTTGGAATACCGGTAGCGCTCCGGCGGCCGGTTGTCGCCGTAGGAATAGGCCCAGCGGTCCTCCAGCCGCGGCGGGCTGACCACGGTCTCGTCGTCCTTGAACCCGGCCTGGGCGAAGAAGTCGCGGATGCTGCGGGTATTGGCCTCCAGCTGGGCCTGCACCGCGGCCAGGTCGTTGCCGCTGACGGTCTGCGCCAGTGGCCAGACCACCAGGTCGGCGTCCACGATCTTCTCGGCCGAGCCCTTGACGGTGACGTAGCGGTCGGCGGTGCGCAGCGCGGCCATGCCGCGGGCGGCGAACCAGCCGGCCCCGACCAGGCCGAGGGCGATCAGGAGGGCGGCGAGGGCGGTGCGCGGCTGCATGCGGGGGTCCTTGAGGAGTGGGGGTTGCAGGTGGTCACGCAGGGGCCGGCTTGAAACGGCCGCGCCGGCCCCCAGTATGGCCGACCACTGTCACGTTCCGAGGCTGACCGACCGATGCCGATCTACGCCTTCGCCTGCGCGGCCTGTGGCCACCGCTTCGACCGCTTGCAGAAACTGTCCGACCCCGATCCCGCCAGCTGCCCGGCCTGCGGCGCCGCAGGCCAGGTGCGGCGCCAGGTGACCGCGCCGCAGTTCCGCCTGGCCGGCAGCGGCTGGTACGAGACCGATTTCAAGAAGGAGGGCGACAAGAAGCGCAACCTCGCCGGCGAGGGCGGGGAGGGCGCGCGTCCGGCGGCGGAGGCCAAGCCGGCGGACTCCGGCGCCGCCAAGCCGGCGGCGGCATCCACTCCTGCGGCGCCGGCGGCCGCGCCTGCCGCCGGCTGACGCGACCGGGACTCAGCGCGCGCCGAAGCGCGCGCTGCAGCCGTGGTTGACCCACAGCTGGGTGCGGCCGTCGTACCCCCAGGAATAGCCTTCGCGGCACTGCGCACGCGACAGCTGCTGGATCAGGTAGGGGCGCCCGTAGCGGCTGTTCCAGGCGCAGCTGTTGTAGCGGTTGCGGTCGCTCGAGCAGGTCACGCTGTAGTCGCTGCCGCCGGAGCCGCCCCACTGGCCGGTGCGCACCTCGAACACCCCGCGGCAGCCGTGGTCCACCCACAGCTGGCCGCCGCGCACGCCGAAGCTCTCGCCGTAGGTGCAGCGCTGGCGCGAGAGCTGCCGCACCAGGCGCGGCATGCCGACCACGCCCTGCCCGCAGGTGGTGTAGCGGCCCTTGTCGCTCTCGCACTGCAGGGTGACGGTCTGCCCGACGCCGCCCCAGCCGCCGCCGGCCGGGCCGAAATCGGCGCGGCAGCCACCGGTCACGGTCACCCGGCCGTTGCCGTTGAACCAGCTGCGACCCTCGACGCAGGCGGCGCTGGAATGCTGGCGGGTCAGCCGGGACGGCCCGCGCCAAGGGGTGTCGCACACGCGCATGCGGCCGTCGCGGCTTTCGCAGCGAATGCTGTCCTGCCCCACCGGAGGCGGCGGGGGCGGGGGCGGCGGGGTCGGGCCCCAGCCGCCGCCGCTGCCGCCCAGCGAGCGGGCGATGTCGTTCTTGACCTGGCTGAAGGTCCAGCGCGACAGCCGCACCTGGTCGAGGTAGAAGCGCAGCTGGTCGTTGGGGATCTCGCGCCCGCGCGACTGCTCGCGGTATTCCAGCGAGATCACCCGGGTCTGGTCGGGGACGCTCAGGGTCCACAGCTCCTCCGGCGCATAGGCGCGCTGGACCTGCGCCTGCGCGGGGCGGGGCAGGGCCGCCAGTCCGGCCGCGAGGGCGACGGCGAGCAGCGGCACGGACAGCAGGGCAGGGGCGGACGGGCGGTGCATGGCGGCCTCCGGGAGGTGGGTGGGTGGGACGGACGGCGTGGGGAACCCCTTGCGGGCACGCTAGCGCGCGGCCCCGTTAAAATGGCGTTTTCCCACCCCCCTGCAACGCGCCCGTGCGGCGCGCGCGGCCAGCCGGAGCCTGCATGCGTACCCATTTCTGCGGCCTGATCGACGAGTCCCTGATCGGCCAGAGCGTGACCCTGTGCGGCTGGGCGGATGCCGCCCGCAACATGGGCCAGATCGTGTTCATCGACCTGCGCGACCACGAGGGCATCGTGCAGGTCGTGGCCGAGCCGGCCGAAGCCGCCGGCAACGCGGCGATGCTGGCCGCCGCCGCCGCGGTGGGCTACGAGGACTGCCTGCGCATCACCGGCAGCGTGCGCCGCCGCCAGGCGGTGAACGACAAGCTCAGGACCGGCCGGGTGGAAGTGGTGGCCGAGACGATCGAGCTCTTGAACAAGGCCGAGCCGCTGCCGTTCCACCACCACGAGCACCCGGGCGAGGACGTTCGCCTGAAGTACCGCTACCTCGACCTGCGCCACCCGGAGATGCAGCGCAAGCTGCGCACGCGCACCCGGCTGGTGTCGGCGCTGCGCCACTACCTCGATGCGCGCGGCTTCCAGGACATCGAGACCCCGATCCTGACCAAGGCCACGCCCGAGGGCGCGCGCGACTTCCTGGTGCCGGCGCGGATGCATCCCGGCGAGTTCTACGCGCTGCCGCAGAGCCCGCAGCTGTTCAAGCAGATCCTGATGATCGCGGGCTTCGACCGCTACTACCAGATCGCGCGCTGCTTCCGCGACGAGGCGCTGCGCGCCGACCGCCAGCTGGAGTTCACCCAGCTCGACATGGAGTTCGCGTGGGTGTCCGAGCGCGACGTGCAGGACCTGACCGAGGACATGATCCGGCACGTGTTCCGCGAAGTGGCGGGGGTCGCGCTGGAGGCCCCGTTCCCGCGCATGACCTATGCCGAGGCCATGCGCCGCTATGGCTCCGACAAGCCGGATTTGCGCATCGACCTCGAGCTGGTGGACGTGGCGGACCTCGTGAAGGACTGCGGCTTTGCGGTGTTCACCGCGGCCGCGAGCGACCCCGACGGGCGCGTGGCCGCGCTGCGCATCCCCGGCGGCGCGGCGCTGTCGCGCAAGCAGATCGACGAGTACGCCGCGCACGCCGCCAAGTTCGGCGCCAAGGGCCTGGCCTACGCCAAGATCGACGAGGCCGGCGCGGTCACCTCGCCGATCGCCAAGTTCTTCGCCGAGGAGGCGTTCGCCGCGCTGCTGCGGCACGTCGGCGCCGGCAACGGCGACATCGTGTTCTTCGGCGCCGGTGCCTACGCCAAGGTGTCCGACTTCATGGGCGCGCTGCGCCTGAAGGCCGGCAAGGACTTCGATCGGGTGCAGGACGGCTGGAAGCCGCTGTGGGTCACGGATTTCCCGATGTTCGAATGGGACGAGGAGGCGCAGCGCTACGTGGCGCTGCACCACCCGTTCACCGCGCCGGCGGTGGATTCGATCGAGGACCTGCGCGCGAACGCGAGGACCGCGGTGTCGCGCGGCTACGACATGGTGCTCAACGGCAACGAGATCGGCGGCGGTTCGATCCGCATCCACCGCCCGCAGATGCAGGCGGCGGTGTTCGAGCTGCTGGGCATCGGCGCGCAGGAGCAGCGCGCCAAGTTCGGCTTCCTGCTGGACGCGCTCAAGTACGGCGCGCCGCCGCACGGCGGCATCGCGTTCGGCATCGACCGCATCGCCGCGCTGATGGCCGGCACCGAGTCGATCCGCGACGTGATCGCCTTCCCCAAGACCACCACCGCGCAGTGCCTGATGACCGGCGCGCCTTCGCCGATCGACGACGCGCAGCTCGCGGAGGTGCACGTGCAGGTGCGGCCGCAGGCGTGAGCGCGACGATCCGCCGCGCCGCGCCCGCCGATGCCGCCGTGCTGGCGGAGCTGGGCGCGGCCACCTTCGTCGAGGCCTTCGGGCACCTGTACGCGCCCGAGGACCTGCGCGCCTTCCTGGACGAGAGCCACAGCGTCTCGGCCTATGCCGGGGCGCTGGCGGACCCGGCCTATGCGCTCTGGCTGGCCGAGGACGCGGCGGGCCGCGCCATCGGCTATGCCCAGGCCGGCCCGTGCGGGCTGCCGCATGCCGACGTGCGGCCCGGGGACGGCGAACTGAAGCGGCTGTACGTGCGCGCCGGCCACCACAACGGCGGCACCGGGCGCGCGCTGATGGACGCCGCGCTGGCCTGGCTGCTGCGCGACGGCCCGCGCCCGCTGTGGGTCAGCGTGTGGTCGGAGAACTTCGGCGCGCAGCGCTTCTACGCCCGCTACGGGTTCGCCTTCGCCGGCGAGTACGCCTTCATCGTCGGCCGCCAGCGCGACCGCGAGTTCATCTACCGGCGCCCGGCGGCGCCCGCGTGATCGGGACGCGGATGGCGCAGCCGCTGCTGCTCGTGCATGGCCTGTGGATGCAGCCGCTGGCGATGCGCTGGTGGGCGCAGCGCCTGCGCCTGCACGGGTTCTCGCCGGACGTGGTGGGCTACCACAGCCTGCGCGAGGCGCCGGAGGCGATCGCGTCGCGCCTGGCCGCCGCGATCGCGGCCCGGCCGGGGACTGCGATCGTCGCGCACAGCCTCGGCGGGCTGCTCGCGGTGTGCGCCGCAGCGCGGGTGGCCGCGGCCGCCGGCCGCATCGTCTGCCTCGGTTCGCCGCTGGCCGGCAGCCGCGCCGCGACCGCGCTGGCCACCTGCCTGCCCGGCGGCGCGCGCCTGCTCGGGCCGCAGCGGGCGCTGCTCGAGCGCGGCCTGCCCGCGGTGCCGGACGGGCTGTGCGTGGGCATGGTGGCCGGCATCCGCGCGCACGGGCTGGGGCGGGTGGTGGCGCGCCTGCCGCGTCCGAACGACGGCACCGTGGCGCTGGTGGAGACCGCGCTGCCGGGCCTGGCCGCGCGGGTGACGGTGGCGGCCAGCCACAGCGGGCTGCTGTGGTCGGGGCAGGCCCTGGCGCAGGCGCTGGCGTTCCTGCGCGACGGCCGCTTCCGGCCCGACCCGGCGGCCGCGGACGTATAATCCGCGCCCTCGCAGCAGCCCCCGACGACCGCATGGGACGTGGCCCCTCCATCGAAGCGCGCAAGAACGCCCAGGACGCGCAGCGCGGCAAGATCTTCACCAAGGTGATCCGCGAGATCTCGGTCGCCGCGCGCGCCGGCGGCGGCGACCCGGCCGGCAACCCGCGCCTGCGCGCCGCGATCGACCGCGGGCTCGACGTCAACATGCCCAAGGACGTGATCGAGCGCGCGATCAAGAAGGCCACCGGCGAGCTGGAGGGCGTCAGCTACGAGGAGATCCGCTACGAGGGCTACGCCGCCGGCGGGGTCGCGGTGATCGTCGACTGCCTGACCGACAACAAGGTGCGCACCGTGGCCGACGTGCGCCACGCCTTCACCAAGTTCGGCGGCAACCTCGGCACCGACGGCTCGGTCAGCTTCCTGTTCCGCAAGCTGGGCGTGCTCAGCTACGACGCCGGCGCCGACGAGGCGCGCATCACCGAGGCGGCGATCGAGGCCGGCGCCGACGACGTGGTGGTGTACCCGGAGGACGGCGCGATCGACGTGATCACCGCGCCGGAGGCGTTCGCCCAGGTCAAGGCGGCGATGGAGGCCGCCGGCCTGGCCCCGGGCTTCGCCGAGGTCACCCTGCGCGCGGACACCGACGCGCCGGTGTCCGGCGAGACCGCCGAGCAGGTGCGCAAGCTGCTGGCCTGGCTGGCCGACATGGACGACGTCCAGCACGTGTATTCCAACGCCGATTTCGGCGCCGCCGGCTGAGGACCCGGGCCCCGCCCGCGCGCGCCGTGACCAGGATCCTCGGCATCGACCCGGGTTCGCAGCGCACCGGCGTGGGGCTGATCGACGTCGCCGCCGACGGCCGCATCGCGCATGTCCACCACCAGCCGCTGGTGCTGCTGGCGGCCGGGTCGTTCCCGCTGCGCCTGCGCGCGCTGCTGGACGGGCTGTGGGCGCTGATCGAGCAGTTCCGCCCGGACGAGGTCGCGGTCGAACAGGTGTTCCTGTCCAACAACGCGATGAGCGCGCTCAAGCTCGGGCAGGCGCGCGGCGCCGCGCTCGCCGCCTGCGTCGCGCGCGACCTGCCGGTCAGCGAATACGCGGCCAAGGAGGTCAAGCTCGGCCTGGTCGGCACCGGCAGCGCGGACAAGCGCCAGGTGCAGCACATGGTCGGGCTGATGCTCGGGCTGCACGGGCGGCTGCAGGCGGACGCCGCGGACGCGCTGGCGGTCGCGATCACCCACGCCCACGTGCGCGCCAGCGCCGGGCGCCTGGGGGTGGCCGCGCGCGAGGCGTGGGGACGCAAGGGCAGGGGGATGCGATGACGGCAGCGGCGGCAGGGCGCGCGCGGGCTTGCGCGGGCGCGGGGAAAGGCACGGAGGCGCGGCCATGATCGGGCGGCTGCGCGGCATCCTGGTGCACGAGGTGCCGCCGTGGCCGAAGCGACGCGATCGCCAGGCATTGCCGCGCGCGACGCTGGGCGCCCGGCCGGGGAGGGCCGGGCGGGTGCTTGCCGGGGCGATGCGGTCGCGCCATGGACGGCTGCGGCATGGAGCGGCGCCATGATCGGGCGGCTGAGGGGCACCCTCATCCACAAGGCGCCGCCGTGGATCGTCATCGACGTGCACGGCGTCGGCTACGAGCTGGAGGCGCCCATGAGCACCTTCTACGACCTGCCCGCGGTCGGCGCCGAGGTGGCGCTGTTCACCCACTACGCGCAGAAGGAGGACAGCGTCGCCCTGTACGGCTTCCTGCGCGAGGACGAGCGGCGCCTGTTCCGCGACCTGCAGAAAGTCTCCGGGATCGGCGCGCGGATCGCGCTGGCGGTGCTCTCCGGGGTGTCGGTGGAGGCCTTCGCGCGGCTGGTGCAGTCGGCCGACGTGGCCGCGCTCACCCGCATCCCCGGGATCGGCAAGAAGACCGCCGAGCGCATGGTGGTGGAGCTGCGCGACCGCGCCGCCGACCTCGCCGCCGGCCCCGCGGGCGGCGCGCCGCCGCCGCCGGGGGATCCGCTCGCGGAGGCGATCACCGCGCTGCAGGCCCTGGGCTACCGCGCGCCGGAGGCCGAGCGGATGGCGCGCAAGGCCGCGGGCGACGGCGATCCGCCCGAGGCCATCATCCGCAAGGCCCTGCAGCAGGCGCTGCGATGACCCGCCCGCCCGCCCGTGCCGGCCGCGGCCGGACTACCATGCCCCTTCCCCACCGGACCTCGCGCGCATGAGCCAGCCTGCGCCTTCCGCCAGCAGTCGTCACGGGCACGGCCACGGCCAGCCTGCCGCCGGCGGCCTCGCCGGGCTGATCGTCGGCGCGATCGGGGTGGTGTTCGGCGACATCGGCACCAGCCCGCTGTACACGGTGAAGGAAGCCTTCATCCCGCACTACGGCCTGGTACCCGACCACGACACCGTGCTCGGCGTGCTGTCGCTGATCTTCTGGGCGCTGATGATCATGGTCACCCTCAAGTACGTGGTGATCATCATGCGCGCCGACAACGAGGGCGAGGGCGGGATCATGGCGCTGATGACGCTGGCCCAGCGCACCCTGCCGCGCGATTCGCGCTCGGCCTACGCGGTCGGCATCCTCGGCATCTTCGGCGCCTCGCTGTTCTTCGGCGACGGGGTGATCACCCCGGCGATCTCGGTGCTGTCGGCGCTGGAGGGCATCGAGGTCGCCGCGCCCAGCCTGCACCACTGGATCGTGCCGCTGGCGGTGCTGATCCTGGTCGCGCTGTTCGCCACCCAGCGCTACGGCACCGCGCGGGTCGGCAAGGTGTTCGGGCCGATCACGCTGGTCTGGTTCGCCTCGCTGGCGGTGCTCGGGGTGGTCAACATCCTGCACTCGCCGGAGGTGCTCAAGGCGCTCAGCCCGTGGTGGGCGGTGAAGTTCTTCCTCGCCCACGGCTGGCACGGCATCTTCATCCTCGGCGCGGTGGTGCTGGCGGTCACCGGCGGCGAGGCGCTGTACGCGGACATGGGCCACTTCGGCAAGCGTCCGATCCGCTACGCCTGGTACACCGTGGTGCTGCCGGCGCTGATGCTCAACTACCTCGGCCAGGGCGCGCTGGTGCTGGAGGACCCGTCCGCGGTCAAGAACCCGTTCTACGTCGGGGTGCCGGAATGGGCGCGCTGGCCGATGATCGCGCTGGCGACCGCGGCGACCGTGATCGCCTCGCAGGCGGTGATCACCGGCGCGTTCTCGGTCGCGCGCCAGGCCATGCAGCTGGGCTACATCCCGCGCATGCAGATCCGCCACACTTCGAGCGACACCATCGGCCAGATCTACGTGCCCGGGGTCAACTGGCTACTGATGGTGCTGGTGATCACCCTGGTGCTGGCGTTCCGCAGCTCGACCGCGCTGGCCACCGCGTACGGGGTGTCGGTGTCCGGCACCATGCTGATCGACACCCTGCTGCTGGCGCTGCTGGCGAAGGCTAAGTGGACGCGCGACCGCTGGTGGGTGCTGCCGGTGGCGGCGGTGGTGGTGGTGATCGACCTCGGCTTCCTGATCGCCAACGGCGCCAAGTTCTTCGACGGGGCCTGGTTCCCGATCGTGCTCGGGCTGGTGGTGTTCACCATGCTGCGCACCTGGCGCCGCGGGCGCGAGCTGCTGCACCAGGAGGTGCGCAAGGAGGGCATCCAGCTGGACACCTTCCTGCCCGGGCTGATGCTGTCGCCGCCGGTGCGGGTGCCGGGCACCGCGATCTTCATGACCGCGGACAAGGGCGTGGTGCCGCACGCGCTGCTGCACAACCTCAAGCACAACAAGGTGCTGCACGAGCGCAACATCTTCCTGACCGTGGAGACGCTCGCGGTGCCGTACGCGCGCAAGGGCGAGCGGCTGAAGATCACCTCGATCGGCGACGACTTCTACCGGGTGGTGATCCGCTTCGGCTTCATGGAGACCCCGGACGTGCCGCGCGCGCTGATGCAGACCTGCGACCAGTGCGACCTGGTGATCGACCCGATGGACACCACCTACTTCACCAGCCGCGAGACGATCGTCGCCTCCGCCCACCGCGGCATGCCGGTCTGGCGCGACAAGCTGTTCGCGTTCATGCACCGCAACGCGGCGCCGGCGACCAGCTTCTTCCACATCCCCGGCAACCGGATCGTCGAGCTCGGCACCCAGGTCCAGATCTGAGCCGGCGCGGGCCGCGCCGCGGCGCCCATGCCGCGGCCGATCCGGCGATAATGCCGGCATGACCGCCGACCGCCTCGTCGCCCCGGCCGCCAGCCGCGAGGACGACGCCCTGGATGCCAGCCTCCGCCCGCGCCGCCTGGCCGACTACCTCGGCCAGCAGCCGGTGCGCGAGCAGCTGCAGATCTACATCGAGGCCGCCAAGGGCCGCGGCGAGGCGCTCGACCACGTGCTGATCTTCGGCCCGCCGGGCCTCGGCAAGACCACCCTCTCGCACGTGATCGCCAACGAGCTGGGGGTGAACCTGCGGGTCACCTCCGGCCCGGTGATCGAGAAGGCCGGCGACCTGGCCGCGCTGCTGACCAACCTGCAGCCGCACGACGTGCTGTTCGTGGACGAGATCCACCGCCTCTCGCCGGTGGTCGAGGAGATCCTCTACCCGGCGATGGAGGACTACCAGATCGACATCATGATCGGCGAGGGCCCGGCCGCGCGCTCGATCAAGCTCGACCTGCCGCCGTTCACCCTGATCGGCGCCACCACCCGCGCCGGCCTGCTGACCGCGCCGCTGCGCGACCGCTTCGGGATCGTGCAGCGGCTGGAGTTCTACTCGGCCGAGGAGCTGACCCGGATCGTGCGCCGCTCCGCGCAGATCCTCGGCATCGCCTGCGACGGCGAGGGCGCGGCGGAGATCGCGCGGCGCTCGCGCGGGACCCCGCGGATCGCCAACCGCCTGCTGCGGCGGGTGCGCGACTACGCCCAGGTGCGCGGCGGGGGGGCGATCGACGCCGCCTGCGCGCGCGCCGCGACCGACATGCTCAAGGTCGACCCGGAGGGCTTCGACGAGCTCGACCGCCGCCTGCTGGGCACCATCATCGAGGCCTTCGACGGCGGGCCGGTCGGGGTGGAGTCGCTGGCCGCCGCGCTGAGCGAGGAGCGCGGCACCCTCGAGGACGTGATCGAACCCTACCTGATCCAGCAGGGCTTCCTGGTCCGCACCGCGCGCGGGCGCGTCGCCACGCCCAAGGCCTACCGCCACCTCGGCCTGGCCGCGCGCGCGCCGGCCGCCGGCCTGTTCGGGGACGGCGATGGCTGAGCCGTTCCGCTGGCCGGCGCGGGTGTACTGGGAGGACACCGACGCCGGCGGCGTGGTCTACCACGCCCGCTACCTGGCCTTCCTGGAGCGCGCGCGCAGCGAGTGGATGCGCGCGCTCGGGCTCGGCCAGGAGGCGCTGCGCCGCGAGCACGACCTGGTGTTCGCGGTGCACGCGATGGACCTGCGCTTCCACGCCCCGGCGCGGCTGGACGATCAGCTTGCGGTCAGTGTGCGCCTGCTGGAATGCGGCGGCGCCAGCCTCGCGCTGGCGCAGCAGGTCGAGCGCGCGGGGCAGGCGCTGGTCGCGGCGGGGGTGAGGATCGCCGCGCTGCGCGCCTCCAGCTTCCGGCCGTGCCCGATCCCGCGCCCGCTGCGGGCGCTGTTGCAACCCCTGGTGGAGACCCCCTGATGTCGCTGTCGCTGCTGCAATCGCTGCCCCAGGCCCTGCCCGAGCCGGACGCGGCGCACGCCACCGCGCTGGCCGGCGATGCCGCCGCCCCCGCCGCCGCGCACGCCCAGAGCCTGGACATCCTGCAGCTGGTGCTGCACGCCAGCCTGCCGGTGCAGCTGGTGATGGCGCTGCTGCTGCTGGCCTCGCTGGCGTCGTGGGTCATCATCTTCCGCAAGAAGCGCGTGCTCGACCGCGCCGAGCGCGAGGCCGACCGCTTCGAGGAGACGTTCTGGTCCGGGGTCGAGCTGCCCAAGCTGTACGCCGCCGCCAGCGAGCGCAACCGCAGCATCGAGGGGCTGGAGGCGATCTTCGAGGGCGGCATGCGCGAGTTCAACCGCATCCGCCAGCGCCGCGGGGTGGACGCGCGGATGCAGCTGGAGGGCGCGCAGCGGGCGATGCGCGCGGCCGCCTCGCGCGAGCTGGACGGGCTGGAGCGCAACCTCGAGTTCCTCGCCAACGTCGGCTCGATCAGCCCCTACGTCGGCCTGTTCGGCACCGTATGGGGGATCATGATCTCGTTCCAGGGCCTGGCCAACGTCAAGGAGGCGACCATCGCCACCGTCGCCCCGGGCATCTCCGAGGCGCTGGTCGCCACCGCGATGGGCCTGTTCGCGGCGATCCCGGCGGTGTGGGCCTACAACCGCTTCGCCACCCGCACCGAGCGGATGGCGGTGCGCTACGACACCTTCAGCGAGGAATTCGCCTCGATCCTGCAGCGCCAGGCGCACCTGGACGACTGAGGCGCGCATGGCCACCGCTTCCTGCCGCCGCCTGCGCAAGCGCAAGCTCAAGGCCGAGATCAACGTCGTTCCGTACATCGACGTCATGCTGGTGCTGCTGATCATCTTCATGGTCACCGCGCCGCTGCTGAACGTCGGGGTGGACGTGAACCTGCCGCAGTCCGACGCCAAGCCGCTGGAGCAGAGCAAGAAGCAGCCGGTGGTGGTGCAGGTCGGCCGCGACGGCGCGCTGGCCCTGACCTACGAGGGCCTCAAGCGCCCGCAACCGGCCGACCGCGCGACCCTGGTGGCGCGGGTGCGCGCGTTCGTCGCCGCCGACCCGCAGCTGCCGGTGTACGTCGCCGGCGACCGCGACGTCAGCTACCAGGCGGTGTACGAGGTGCTGACGCTGCTCCAGCGCGAGGCCAAGGTCGCGCGCGCCGGGCTGATGGGCGTGCCGGCCGACGCCGGCGCGGGGCGCTGAGCGGGGCCGGATGAGGGAGACCCGCGCCGACACCCGGCTGGCCCTGATGCAGGCGATCGGCCTGCACCTGGTGCTGCTGTCGCTGCTGCTGGTGGGCTTGCGCGTCGCGCGCCCGCCGCCGGCGCCCCCGCGCGGGGACGTGGTCGAGGCCGACCTGATCGCGCCGGGCCAGCTCAGCCCGGCCCTGCAGCGGGCGCTGCAGCGCAGCCCGCAGGCGGAGGCGCCGAAGCCGCCGCCTCCCAAGCCGGAACCGTTGCCGACCCCGCTGCCGGAGCCGACCCCGCCGCCGGCGCCGGTGCGCAGCCTGCCGCCGCCGGTCCCGGAACCGGCGCCGGTCGCGCAGGAGAAGGTGCAGAAGGACGGCCAGGCCCCGACGCCGGCCAAGGTGCCGCGCGAGCAGGAGGAGAAGCGCCGCGCGCCGGACCAGGCCGAACTGGACGCGCAGCGCAGCGCCGAGCTGGAGAAGCAGCGCCAGCGCCAGCTCGCCGAGGTGCGCCGCCAGCTCGAGCAGGTGCGCCAGGAGCGCACCCAGGCCGAGATGCGCGCCCAGCAGCTGGCGGACGCGCGCGCCCAGGCCAGCCGCGAACCGCTGCCGGCGCCGGGGCGCCCGGACAGCCTCGATGCCAAGCGCGCCAGCTACGGGGTGGCGATCACCACCGCGGTCGAGCGCCAGTGGCTGCGCCCGGACAGCATCCGCCCCGGCCAGCGCTGCCAGGTGCTGATCGTGCAGGTGCCCGGCGGCGAGGTGGTACAGGTGCAGATCGCGCCCGGCTGCCCGTACGACGAGCTCGGCCGGCGCTCGCTGGAGGCGGCGATCCTCAAGGCGTCGCCGCTGCCGTATGCCGGCTACGAGGACGTGTTCCAGCGCCGCCTGGTGCTGTGGTTCGAGCCTTCGGAATGAACGCCGGTATGGCAGGATTCATGCCGGCGCGCGCGGCATGCGCGACAGTTCCGCCCCATTGCCGATGAGGACCGCCATGCCCCGCATCCTGCGTCTGTTCGCCGCCGCCCTCCTGCTGGTGCTGGCCCCGCTGGCCGGCGCCCAGCAGAGCGGCATGCTCGAGCTGGACGTGATCGGCGGCCGCGCCGCGGCGCTGCCGATCGCGGTGGTGCCGTTCGGCGGCGACTGCGGGCCGACCGACGTGGCCGGGGTGGTGCGCGCCGACCTCGCCCGCTCCGGGCAGTTCCGCCCGCTCGATCCGGCCAGCCTGCCGGAGCGCCCGACCCGCGGCAGCGAGGTGGCCTATCCGACCTGGCGCATGCTCAAGCAGGACTTCCTGCTGGTCGGCCGCTGCCTGCCCGAGGGCGAGGGCTACCGCACCGAGTACGAGCTGTTCGACGTGGCCAAGCAGGAGCGCCTGCTCGGCTTCGCCCTGACTGCGCCGGCGGCGTCGATGCGCGACGTCGCCCACCAGATCAGCGACGCGGTGTACGAGAAGATCACCGGCACCCCCGGTGCGTTCTGGACCCGGATCGCCTACGTCACCGCCACCGGCCTCGGCCGCAACGCGCGCTACGCGCTGGTGGTGGCCGATGCCGACGGCTACAACCCGCGCACGGTGGTGACCTCCAGCGAGCCGCTGATGTCGCCGGCGTGGAGCCCGGACGGGCGCAAGCTGGCCTACGTCAGCTTCGAGGGCGGCAATTCCGGCATCTGGATCCAGGACATCGCCAGCGGCAGCCGCGAGCGCATCACCAGCTTCCGCGGCATCAACGGCGCGCCCGCGTTCTCCCCGGACGGCAGCAAGCTCGCGATGAGCCTGTCCAAGGGCGGCAACCCCGACATCTACGTGATGGATCTGGCCAGCCGCCACCTGACCCAGCTGACCAACCATTTCGGGATCGACACCGAGCCGGTGTGGAGCCCGGACGGCGCCACGATCTACTTCACCTCCGACCGCGGCGGCCGCCCGCAGATCTACCAGGTGCCGGCCAGTGGCGGCGGCGCCACCCGGGTGACCTTCGAGGGCAGCTACAACGCCAGCGCCAGCGTGTCGCCGGACGGCAAGAAGCTGGCGGTCGCGCAGGGCGCCGGCAACACCTACCGCATCGCCCTGCTCGACCGCAGCTTGGGTAGCCCGCGCTGGAGCCTGCTCTCGCCCGGCTCGCTCGACGAATCGCCCAGCTTCGCCCCCAACGGCGCCATGCTGCTGTACGCCGCGCGCGAGGGCCGGCGCGGCGTGCTGTACGCGGTGTCGACCGATGGCCGGGTGCGCCAGCGCCTGGTGCTGGCCGAGGGCGACGTGCGCGAGCCGGCATGGTCGCCGTTGCGCAAGCGATAGCCCGCCGCGGCCGGGCATGGGTAGACTGCCACCACACGCTGTTTCCGCCACACCATCAGGACGAGGGATCCGATGAAGACTTCCGCCAAGCACGTGGTTCGCCTGCTGTTCGTGGCCGCCCTGGCCAGCACCGCCGCGGTCGGCTGCAGCAAGAAGACGGTCAAGGAGCCGCCGCCGGCGCAGACCGGCCCGGTCGGCGGGGCGAGCACCACGCCGATCGCCGAGACCCCGCGTCCGGGCGCCTACACCCCGGCCGACCTCGAGACCGACAGCTGCCTGCGCCAGCGCGTGGTTTACTTCGACCTCGACCAGGACGCGCTGAAGCCGGAGTTCCAGTCGATCATCGCCTGCCATGCCAAGTACCTGCGCGACCGGCCGTCCGCGCGCCTGCGTCTGGAGGGCAATGCCGACGAGCGCGGCAGCCGCGAATACAACCTCGGCCTCGGCGAGCGCCGCGCCAACGCGGTGTCCTCCGCGCTGCAGGCCAACGGCGCCTCGCCGACCCAGCTGACCGTGATCAGCTACGGCGAGGAGCGCCCGGTCTGCACCGAGTCCAACGAGGCCTGCTGGTCGCAGAACCGCCGGGTGGAACTGGTCTACACCGCCAAGTGATGCGCGCGCCGATCGCCATCGCGCTGCCGGCGGCGCTGCTGGTCGCGGCGTCGCCGGCGCTGGCCCAGCGCGCCAGCTTGGCCGACCGGGTGGCGGCGCTGGAGGCGCGCGCCGCTGCCGACCAGGGCGCCACCGAGCTGGTCAACCAGATCGGCCAGCTGCGCAGCGAGGTGCAGGACCTGCGCGGCCAGATCGAACAGCTGCAGCAGCAGCTCGAGCAGCTGCGCCAGACCCAGCGCACCCAGTACCTGGACACCGACGGCCGCCTGCAGCGGCTGGAGGGCGGTGCCGGAGCCTCCGCGCTCGCCCCGGCGCCAGCGCCGGCGGCGACCGCGCCGATGCAGGCGGCGTCGCCCGCGCGTCCGCCTGCTGCCGGTGCCCCCGCCGCGACCGCCCCTGTGCCGGCCACGCCGGTGTCGCCCGCCAGCCCGCCCGCCAGCGGCGGGCAGGACGAGCGCGCCGCCTACGACCGCGCGTTCGATGCCCTCAAGGACGGCGACTACGTCGAGTCCGCGCGCCGCTTCCGCGACTTCCTTGCCGCCTTCCCGGCCGGCGCGCTGGCCCCGAACGCGCTGTACTGGCTGGGCGAGAGCTACTACGTCACCCAGAACTACGCGCTGGCCGCGCAGCAGTTCCAGCTGCTGCTGGACCGCTACCCCAGCCACGACAAGGCGCCGGGTGCGCTGCTGAAGCTCGGGCTGTCGCAGTACGGGCTCAAGCAGTACCCGCAGGCGGAGGCCACCCTGCGCCAGGTGGTCAAGCGCTACCCCGGCACCGACGTGGCGCGCACCGCGGACGACCGCCTGCGCTCGCTGGCGCTGGTCGGCGGGCGCTGAGCCCGCCGACCGGCATTTTCAGGGGGGCAGCGCGCGCCGCTACAATCCGCGCATGCAGGCCGTCGCCGACCCGATCGCCGCGGCGGAGCCCGCTCCGCCCGCGCGGCTCAAGCTCACCGAGATCTTCCTGTCGCTGCAGGGCGAAGCCCGCGACAGCGGCTGGCCCACGGTGTTCGTGCGCCTGACCGGCTGCCCGCTGCGCTGCCAGTACTGCGACACCCCCTATGCCTTCCACGGTGGGCAATGGTGGGAGATCGACGCCATCCTGCAGGAGGTGGCCCGCCACGGCGCGCGCCACGTGTGCGTGACCGGCGGCGAGCCGCTGGCGCAGAAGCGCTGCCTCGTGCTGCTGGAGAGGCTGTGCGACGCCGGCTACTTGGTCTCGCTGGAGACTTCCGGCGCGCTCGACATCGCCGGCGTGGATGCGCGGGTGTCGCGCGTGCTGGACATCAAGACCCCCGATTCCGGCGAGGTGCAGCGCAACCTGTGGGCGAACCTGGGGCTGCTGACCGCGCGCGACCAGGTCAAGTTCGTGATCTGCTCGCGCGCCGACTACGACTGGGCGCGCGCGGTGCTGGCCGAGCATCGCCTGCCCGAGGTCTGCGACGTGCTGTTCTCGCCCAGCGCCGGCCAACTCGCCCCGCGCGCGCTGGCCGACTGGATCGTGGCCGACCGCCTGCCGGTACGCTTCCAGGTGCAGCTGCACAAGCTGCTGTGGAACGACGAACCGGGCCGCTGACCCGCAACAGGAGCCGCTTCCCGCCATGTCCCCGTCCGCGCCACCTGCCGTCGTGCTCGTCTCCGGCGGCATGGATTCGGCCGTCGTGCTCGCCCTCGCGCGCGCGGCCGGCTTCGCCCCGCATGCCCTGAGCGTGCGCTACGGCCAGCGCCACACCTCCGAGCTGGACGCCGCCGCGCGCGTCGCCCGCGCGCTGGGCGCGGTGGCGCACAAGACCGTGCACGTGGACCTGCGCAGCATCGGCGGCTCCGCGCTGACCGACGACATCGCGGTGCCCACCGATGCCGACGGCCACGTGATCGGGCAGGGCATCCCGTCCACCTACGTGCCCGCGCGCAACACCATCATGCTCTCGGTGGCGCTGGGCTGGGCCGAGGTGCTGGGCAGCAGCGACCTGTTCTGCGGCGTCAATGCGGTGGACTACTCCGGCTATCCGGACTGCCGCCCGGAGTTCATCGCCGGGTTCGAGGCGCTGGCCAACCTCGCCACCAAGGCCGGGGTGGAGGGCCGCCGCTTCCGCGTGCACGCACCGCTGCTGCGCATGAGCAAGGCCGAGATCGTGCGCGAAGGCCTGCGCCTGGGCGTGGACTTCGCGCTGACGGTGAGCTGCTACCAGGCCGATGCCGACGGTCGCGCCTGCGGCCACTGCGACGCCTGCCGCCTGCGCGCGCAGGGCTTCGCGGAGGCCGGCGTGCCGGATCCGACCCGCTACCGCGACGCGCCGGCCGCGCCCGCCGGCCTGCGCTAGAATGCACGCCCCGCGCGCCGCGCGGCGCCCCGTGGGCCGTTAGCTCAGTCGGTAGAGCATCGGACTTTTAATCCGCTGGTCGTTGGTTCGATTCCAACACGGCCCACCATTTCCGTGCGGCAACCGGTCTCCGAATCGGACTCAACCCGCCGGTCGCAGGTTCGATTCCAACACGGCCCACCACTTTTCAACGCCCAACCTCTATCGGTTGGGCGTTTTCGTTTCCGGGTTCCCCGACGCCGCGCGGGGTTCGGCGGCGTTCTGCGTGTGCCACGCAGTGAAGCCGCACCGCCCGAAAGTCGCCCAGTTCGACTCTCTTTTGCTCTCTCTTCTCTCAAAACCGGCGCCAACTTCTTGGCGGAAGCGCACGCAGGCGGCCTCGTACGTCAATGACTTGCACGTGCGTCACTGCCATCGGTTGTCCATCGTGCTTGGATGAGCAAGGCATCAAGCCTGCACGGGGCTCAATGCTGCAGCACAGGGCATCGAGTACAGCCCCGGGCGCCCCTGCACGACCTGGACGAGGGCCCGGTATGCAACGAGTGGCCCTTCGGCTTCCGGCTTGCCCTTGTCGCGCGTCTTGACCTTGAACACGTCGATGGGCTTGGCGCTGTCGAGCCCGGCACGCCGCATGACCTGTTCGGCGGTGCGGGGCTCCCCCTTGAACGACCACAGGGCCTCGAACACTGCTGCCTGAGCCTCGGTCAGCCGGATCGGGCCGTGCGGCCAGTCGGGCAGCGTGACCCAGCGGAAATCCGCCGAGAAAGGCCCCTTCACCGGCGTCCTTGGATCGCTGGCCTGCGGTGCTGGCGGCTCTCCCGTCGGGGCGATGAACGAGATGCCGCCTCCGTAGAAGGCGAAGCGATCCTCCAGAGCCAACCACTCCACGGCCGGGCCGAAGGGCGCCCCGCGCGTCTCGCGCGGCTTCGGCGTGATGACGCGGATCGGCCCGCCTGCGACCCGCACCCGCTCCAGCAGGGCCGGCTCGCGCCATAGCCGGATCAGATCGCGTGCCAGCAGGACTGGCGAGCACCGGGAATCGCCAAGGCGCCACACGCCATCGCCGAGGGCGTCGATGCCATCGCGGCTCTCGATCGAAAGCGCCAGCCGCAGCTTTCGGCGCAGCCACTCCTCGTCCAGCGCCAACGCGGCCATGTCGTCGGCCTCGACGGCCACCGGCCCGCACTCGGGGCACTGACAACTACACCCCCGGCGCCCGCCGCCCCAGACCTGCGCCCGGTGCTGGTGGCAGTAGGGACACAGCACGAATCGCTGGTCCAGGGTCGTGGGCTTCACCGCCTGCCCGAGGGCCGGCAAGGCGGCGCTCTCGCGGGGAGAGAGCGCGGCTCGAAGGATGGGCGTGCCGCCCGCGAACAAGCGGCACACCAGGGCCCAGGCGTCGTGCGTGGCCACCGGTTAGTCCTCGCCAATCGTGGAGGGATGCGGCTCAGGATTGGCAGTTCCCGCTTCCGGCGGCGCTTCCCGGACGTTCAGCGTCTGGCCGGGCTGCAAGATGCCCAGCGAGACCAGGTAGCCCTCCAACTGCGCCTGCAACGCGGCATCGAACTTGTGCAGGTTCAGCCGTCCGCGACGCGTCACCTCGACCGTGACGACCTTGGAACGAGCCTTTCCGGCCTCGGGCGGGTAGTACAGGTTGATGCGTGCCGCCGTGATCAACCAGCCGCGGGCCAGCGGGTCCTCACCAGGGAACTCCTCGCGCAGCAGTTCGGTGACGCAGCGCTGCTCGCTGGAGGCCATCGCCGTGCAATCGAGCTTCAGTGCCGTGCTCGGGCTCAACATCGAGATGGACTTGACCTGCAGCGCCACGAAGCCGTCCGCCACGGCCTGCGGCACATCGAAGCCCAGGCGCAAGACCGACAGGTCCAGCGTCGGCGGCTTGATACGGTGCGCGTCCACCTTGACGCCCAGCAGGTGCTCGGCGAAGGCGTCCACGAGCATCTGGTGGTACTTGGCGCCCCCGCGCACGAGGGTGCGAACGACCCCGGTGGCGACGGCGTACTCCAGCACCATGTGGATGTTCGGATTGCCGACGCGCCGAGTAAGCGTCGCCCCTTCGAACTCCAGGCGCAGCATGGCCAGGTCCTTGACGTGGACCGTCAGCAGGAACACGCCGGGGCGGCGTTCCACCAGGTAAGCCACGCTGCCGTCGCCGCACTGCAGTTCGCGCTCATAGAAGGCCGAGATGGCCTGGCGCAGCGCGGCCAGAGCGGCATCCGAGGTGTTCGGCCGACGCTTCACGCCGAGGTCGTGCTGCTGGGCTTGCGATCCGTGGCGCTCCAGGTAGTCGAACTCACAGGCCCGCTCGAACAGCGCCGGGTGGTTGGCATACAGCCAGAAGGAGCGGTGGGTATCGCTCCGGCATCCCACCAGGCCCAGCAGCGCGGCGCCGTCCCCGGCGGCAGCCTGGAACATCGCCTGCTTGCCGGCCGGGTCGGCCAACTGGATGCTGGCCATGAGGTTGCCGATCAGACGGTCGCGGGCGGCGACGTCGGGCCAGGCGCGAACGGCCTCCACCAGCGCCTGTGAGGTGCGCGGCGTGTCCTCCCAGTCGAAATCGGCGGCCACGGGCAGGCCGTGCGAGGCCAGGAAAGTGCTGAGCGTCGTGTCCACCGGCAGTTCGAGCAGCACGTCGACGAAGGTCTTCTTCATCTTCTCGGTCCTTTCCGCAAGAGGTGTCGAGGGCTGCGGACCGATGGATCGGGCACGCGGGCCGGCGACGGGGTTACCGAACGGGCATCTCGCCGGAGTAAAGTAGCGAGATACAGCGCGATTGTGTCCCGCCCCATTCCGCCTGTCAATCATCGCGGCACGTCTGGCGCTTTTTTGTATATCGTGGCTATACTTTTGGGTCTGTTTTCCTACACTGACAGTCGATTCGAGACGGGACATCGCCATGGCTTCGGCGTTTGGAGTACGCCTGCGGCGTTTGCGCGAGGCGAAGAAGTTGACCCTGCAGCAGGTGGCCGACGCGGTCGGCTGCACCAAGGCCTACATCTGGGAACTGGAGATGAAGGAGGGTCAACGCCCCTCGGCCGAGCGCGTGCAGGCGCTGGCCAAGGTGCTGGGCGTCACGATGGAGGACATCATGGGCGAGCCCATGCCCCAGGTCCCCGAGGCCAGCCCCGAGGATGTGGCCTTCTTCCGTGCCTATGCCGGCATGACCGAAGCAGAGAAGGACCGGGTGCGCCAAGCGCTGAAGATCATCTTCCCGGACAAGGATCTGCCGGAAAGCAAAAGGTGAACACGCCCCCGGCCCTCAACGGCGCGATCGCCGCCAACAAAGTCCACCACTGGTTGCGGGCTTGGTATGGCGCGGACGTGCCCGAGGCCGTCGATCTCGATGTCGTGCGGCAGATGCTGCCGACCACGCCCTACGGCAAAGGGGTTCGGGAGATTCGTCCGCCGGTGCAGTTCAACGACGATGCCTTCGAGGGCCTGCTGGCGCGGGACCCCGGTGACCCTGAGGTCTGGGGTATCGCCTACAACGGCACGGTCAGCCCGCAGCGCCAGCGATTCACCATTGCGCACGAGCTGGGCCACTTCGTCCTGCACCGCGACCAGCAGTCGCGTTTCAACTGCGACAAGGACAGCGTCCACTCCGGCCACGAGACGATGCGTCTGATCGAGCGCGAAGCCGACGACTTCGCCAGCAATTTGCTGATGCCCGGCGATCGGCTGCGCGAGTGGATCTCGAACCGACGCATCGATCTGCACGTCCTTAGTGCCATTGCCAAGCGCTTCCAGGTCTCGTTCGAGGCGTTGTGCATCCGCTTCATCAAGTTCACCCCGCAGCGCGCGATCCTGGTCTACTGGGACAACGGTTACGCGAAGTACGAATGGCGCAGCAGCAGCGCCGTGAGAACCCGGGCACGCATCCGGCGCAGCGGCGATCCGCAAGAGCCGTTGCCCGGCACGCTCGCCGCCGACGCGAGCGTCGAGCAGGCATGGGATGGCGTCGAGATGTCCGCCGCGATCTGGTGCCCGGAGGAAGCCCCCCACATGAAGCTGCGCGAGTTCAAGCACAGCTACACCTCGAGAGATCGCGTCCTGACCCTGCTGCTGTTGGAAAGTGCCGAGCCGCGCGCTTGGGATCGATCCTGGCAGGATGGCGAAACTCTCGATGCCGTAAATTGGCGACAGTAGGCTGTGTAGAGATCGTTCTGGAGGCATCCATGCTTTCGTTTGCCACCGAGTTTCCAGTTGAAGCGGATCGAACCACCGTGGACTTCCTTCAGGCGATGGTGACCTGGATATCCGGGTCTCCGCATACTGGATTGTCTGCCGAAATGCTTCGGGATCTGCTACAGAAGGACGAGGCGCATGTCGAGAACGGAAAAGAGAAAGTTCAATCGCTCCTTGCCACTTCGCCCGACGTCGATCTCGCCGGCATCCGCTACAGCAGGCACGACAATGATCTGGAATGGCTGACGACCGTCGTGTTTTCGAGAACGTCGTCCGACGCCTGGGTGGGTGTTCGTGTCGAGTGCGAGTCTCAGCATGCCGCGGCTCGGTACACCTTCACGCTGCCCAAGAGCGGTAGTGATTGGCGAGGTGGGCTGAACGCAGCCAGCGACATCGGAAGGCTGTTGTTCTGAAGTCCAAAGTCCGCAGCGGCGCGCGCCTCCCGTTCAAATGGCGTGGTTGCATTTGAAGTATCGGTCAGGGCAAGCCCGCGCATCCCCGCCAGAACCCGTTACGCGAAGTACCCTCGATTCCTAGCATGAGCGGCGTTTCCCATCGAAACGCCGACCATGCACGAACTCGAACCCCGCTCCCCGGCCCTCGAGGCTGATCGGCCTCGGCACGCGCAACAAGAGATCGTCGATCTGCTGGCCTGCGCCCTCCTGCGGCTGCGCGCGCGCCCCTTTCCGCCATCTGGCCATATCGCCACCGACAGCGACTCGGTTGGCCTTGGCTTGTGCGGGCCACAGCGCGTGAATGCGAACCCCGATAACAACAACGGAGTTCGCCCATGACGGCACACGCACCCACAGTCGACGCTACCACCATCGCCGCCCGCGTCGCGCAGCTGCCCCACCTGTCGATGGACAGCCTCTGGGCGTTGTGGGACGAGTACTTCGAGGAGCGGCCCAAGCATCACCACCGCACGTGGCTGGAGAGCCGGCTCGCCTACAGGATCCAGGAGCGCGCCTTTGGCGGGTTGAAGCCCGCCACCCGCCGCAAGCTCGAGGAGATCGGTGAGACGGGCATCCTGCCGCGCCAACTGCGCCGCGACGCGAGTCGGCTGCTGCCGGGCACCGTGCTCACGCGGATCTTCGACGACGTCGAGCACCGGGTGCTGGTGCGCGGGCCCAATGACTTCGAGTATCAGGGGCAGCGGTTCAAGAGCCTGACGGCGATTGCCCGCCACATCACCGGCACGCATTGGTCGGGCCCCGCGTTCTTCGGCCTCAAGACCAAGGGCGGCCAGAAGGAGCCGGCATGAGATCACAACGGCCCGTGTCCTCGTCGACCACGCTAGCCCCAGGTCCCGTCACGCCATCGAGGCGCTGCGCGGTCTACACGCGCAAGTCCACCGACGAAGGGCTGGACCAGGAGTACAACAGCCTGGAGGCCCAACGCGACGCGGGGCTGGCCTTCATCGCCAGCCAACGCCACGAGGGCTGGATCGCCGTCGAGGAGGGTTATGACGACGGCGGCTACTCCGGCGGCAATCTCGACCGCCCTGCGCTCAAGCGGCTGCTCGCCGACATCGAGGCCGGCAGGATCGACATCGTGGTCGTCTACAAGATCGACCGATTGACGCGAAGTCTGCCGGACTTCGCCAAGCTGGTGGAGGTGTTCGACCGCAACGGCGTCTCCTTCGTCTCGGTCACGCAGCAGTTCAACACCACCACCTCGATGGGGCGGCTCACGCTCAACATCCTGCTGTCCTTCGCGCAGTTCGAGCGCGAGGTCACCGGCGAGCGCATCCGCGACAAGATCGCCGCCTCCAAGGCGAAGGGCATGTGGATGGGCGGCATGCCGCCGCTGGGCTACGACGTCGTCGATCGCAAGCTCGTCGTCAACGAGCGCGAGGCCGCGCTCGTGCGTGACATCTTCCGGCGCTACGCCGAGCATGGCTCGGCGGCGCGGCTGGTGCGAGAGATGGCGGTCGAGGGGCACACCACCAAGGCCTGGGTGACCCAAGGCGGGCGCCGGCGCACGGGCCGACCGATCGATCAGCAATACATCTTCGCGTTGCTGCGCAACCGCATCTACCTCGGTGAGATCCGCAACCACGGCACGTGGTATCCCGGCCAACACGAAGCGATCGTGCCACGAGACCTGTGGGACGCCGCGCACGCTTTCATCGCGCGCCGCAAGCAGGCGCCGCGTGAACACCGGGCCAAGCATCCGGCGCTGCTCGCGGGGCTACTGTTCGCGCCCGACGGCCAGCGCATGCTGCACACCTTCGTCAAGAAGAAGAGCGGACGCACCTACCGCTACTACGTCCCCTACCTGCACAAGCGCCGCAACGCGGGTGCGAGCCTGGCGTCGGATGCCCCGGACGTCGGCCATCTGCCCGCGGCCGAGATCGAGAACGCGGTGCTGACGCAGATCCACGCGGCGCTCTCGGCGCCGGAGGTGCTGATCGGCACCTGGCGGGCGTGCCAGCGCCACCCGGCGGGTGCCGCCCTCGACGAAGCGCAGGTGGTGGTGGCGATGCGACGCATCGGCGACGTGTGGGCGCAGTTGTTCCCGGCCGAGCAGCAACGCATCGCGCGGCTGCTGATCGAGCGGGTCCAACTGCATGAGTACGGACTCGACATCCTCTGGCGTGAAGACGGCTGGCTGGGATTGGGGCCCGAGATCGGCGCGCATCCCTTGGTCGACGAGTGCCGCGCGAGCGCCGAGGAGGCCTTGGCATGACCCGGTCGCCTCCCGATCCGACTCCGAACTCCCGCCGCCGCGCGATCCGGGTCGAGGTCGGCAGCGACGCGCGCAGCTACGTCAGCGACGGGCAGCGGGTGACCCTGGTGCCCCTGACGATCAAGCGCCGGCAGAACCGCAAGCTCCTGATCCCGCCGACGCCCGAGTCCACAGCCTCAGCCGCGGGAGGACTGGACGCGTCGATGATCAAGACGCTCGGCAAGGCCTTCTACTGGAAGCGGCTGCTCGAGGAGGGGCGCTATCCCACGACGACCGACCTGGCCCGCTCCCTGAAGTTGGAGCCCGGCTGGGTGGCCGAGGTGCTGCGCCTGACCCTGTTGGCCCCCGACATCGTCGAGGCCATCCTGGACGGGCGCCAGCCCCGCCATCTGAACCTGCAGACCCTGCGTGGCCGGCACGATCTGCTGCCCCGCGACTGGGGCGAGCAGCGTCGGCTGCTGGGTTTTCCACCACGCGTCCTGTGACCGGCCGCTGACCATCCCCCTGTCCCCAAGAACGGCGAGCCGCGTGCTCGCCGTTTTGGCATGGACGCGTGCGGATTGGCGAACCCGAAGTTTGTGCGTGGTTCGCCATTCGGTCCCTCCAAGGTTCGCCACCCGAAGCCTGCAATGACACCTGTTCCTCAACAGCGTCATAGGAGGCTTCCATGCCGACAACGGCAAGCACCATCCCCCGGTCGCCGGTCGATGCGATCAACAGCCTGTCTCCCGGCGACCGTCGGGTCCTCAACGAGAACGAGCTCGCGCAGCGCTGGGGCCTGAGCCCCAAGACCCTGCAGCGCTGGCGCAGCGAAGGGCGGGGCCCGCGCTACCTGAAGCTGTCCAAGCGCGTCAGCTACCCCCTGGAGTCGGTCATCGAGTTCGAGCGTGGCGCCCTGCACGACTCGACCTCCGAGCGCGCGGCGCGCTGAAGGGGGATGCGATGAGCGATTTGACCCTCTACCCCGCCGACATCGCCGCGATGTCCGTCGGCCAGCTGGCCGCGCTGCCGCCCGCCCAGAAGGCGGAGATCAGCCGCAACCTCGACGAAGCGCTCGCCTGGCTCAAGCAGGCCCGCGCGAAGTTCGACGCCGCGCTGGAGGCCGCCTACGGCGAGCAGGCCCGTGCTGCACGCCTCGAGGCCGGCAAGGACTTCGGCGTCGTGCATCTCACCGACGGCGCACTGCGCGTGACCGTCGATGTCCCGAAACGCGTGGCCTGGGACCAGGCGCAGCTGTCGCAGATGGCCCGGCGCATCGCCGCCGCCGGCGAGCGCGTCGAGGACTACCTCGATGTCGAGTACTCGGTGTCCGAGTCCCGCTTCAACCACTGGCCCGCGGCGCTGCGCGCGCAGTTCGAGCCGGCGCGCACCGTCAAGCCCGGCAAGCCGACGTTTCGGCTGACCTTGACCTCGGAGGACTGAACCATGCCCACCGAACTGAAAGTGAAAGAGAAGGGCCGGAATTCGATTCCGCCCCGTGTCGCCGAGCGGCTGAAGGAGGTGGCGTGATGACGCCCCTTCATCCTCGTGACGTCCTTGATCTTGGCAAGCCAATGGCCGGGTTGTGCTCGGCGCGCTGTGGCATGGCATGGCGGGGCAAGCCGCGGCAAGGCCCAAGCGAACTGTGACTGGGCTCGGTTCGGACTGGCTTGGCGTGGCTAGGCAAGGCTGGGCCCGATGTGGCAAGGAACTTTCGATTTCTGGAGATTCGACGATGAAAACCCTTTTGAGAAACGAGGATGCGCTCGGCAACGGTGCCGAGTCGGCGGTCCTGACGGGGGCGCCGTACAGCGTCCGTGTCGTCATCGAAGGCGTGGCGGACTTGTTGTTCCACCGCTGGAACTGCGAGGCCGTCGACGCCAAGGCCAAGGCCACCAAGAACAGCGCCGCCAAAAAAACCGACGACATCGAGAGCTACGTCTATCGCGACAACCAGGGCCAGTTGTGCCTGCCCGGGGAGTATCTGCGACAGGCGCTGATCGGTGCGGCCAAGTTCAAGCAGGACCCCAGGAGTCCACGCAAATCGGCGCAGGACATCACCAAGGCCGGCGTGGTTTCGCTCACCCACCTGGCCAGCCTGGGGACCGACCGCTGGGATTACGAAGACCGCCGCCGCGTGGTGGTGCAACGCGCGGGCGTCAATCGGGTGCGGCCTGCCATGCGTGCGGGTTGGCGCGCCGAGTTCGATCTGATGGTGGTGCTGCCCGAATACCTCGACCGTGCCTGGATCAAGGACAGCCTGGACATGGCAGGCCGACTCATCGGCGTGGGTGACTTCCGTCCCACCTTCGGCCGCTTCACGGTCGTCTCGTTCGAATGAGGAGTCGGCCATGCCATTGCCTATCGTGACGGCCAACGAAAGACTCGTCGAAAAACGCTGCGCCAAGGTCGCCCTCGTCGGTGCGCCCGGGGTGGGCAAGACCTCCCAGATCCGCACGCTCGATGCCGAACGCACCTTACTGGTGGACACCGAGGCCGGCGATCTGTCCATCCTCGACTGGGGCGGTGACACCCTGCGCCCGCGCACCTGGCCGGAGTTCAAGGACCTGGTGGTGTTCCTGGCAGGACCCAGCCCGAGCGCCACACCCGAGCAGGCCTTCTCGCAGGCCCACTTTGATCACGTCTGCCAGAAGTACGGCGACCCGGCGCAGCTGGCCAAGTACGACACCTACTTCGTCGATTCCTTGACCGTGCTCTCGCGGATGTGCCTGGCCTGGTGCAAGACCCAGCCGGCCGCATTCTCCGAGAAGACCGGCAAGCCCGACACCCGGGGCGCTTATGGCTTGCTCGGCACCGAGATGATCGGCGCCCTCACGCACCTGCAGCACGTGAGGGACAAGCACGTCATCTACGTCTGCATCCTGGAAGAGAAGCTGGACGATTTCAACCGCCGCATCTACCAGCTGCAGCTCGAAGGCGCCAAGACCTCGGCCGAGCTGCCTGGTGTGCTCGATGAAGTCATCACGCTGGCCATCTTGAAGGCCGACGACGGCACGCCATACCGCGCGTTCGTCACCGGCGCGGACAACCCCTGGGGCTTCCCGAGCAAGGACCGCTCGGGACGGCTTGCCCCCATCGAAGAACCCCACCTCGGAAAGCTCATTGCCAAGTGCCTCGGCCGCACTGCCGCAGCACACGCCAGCGCTTTGTCGCATTCAACCGACCTCAACGCATTCAAGGAGTGATCCGCCATGACCGCTTGGAACGACTTCAACGACGCCGAACAACAGCAAAGCTTCGACCTCATCCCCAAGGGCACGCTCGCCCGCGTGCGCATGACGATCAAGCCCGGGGGCTACGACGACCCGGCGCAGGGCTGGACGGGCGGCTGGGCCACCCAGAGCTTCGAGACGGGTTCCGTCTATCTCGCGGCCGAGTTCGTCGTGCTGGAGGGCGAGTACGCCCGGCGCAAGCTCTGGAGCAACATCGGCCTGCATTCCCCGAAGGGCCCGGCTTGGGGCCAGATGGGGCGCAGCTTCGTGCGCGCCGTGCTCAATTCCGCCCGCAACGTCCATCCGCAGGACATGAGCCCGCAGGCCGCCGCCGCGCGGCGCATCCAGGGCTTCCACGAGCTCGACGGCATCGAGTTTGCGGCCCGCATCGACGTCGAGAAGGACGGCCGCGGCGAGTTGAAGAACGTCATCCGAAACGCCGTCGAGCCCGACCACCCGGACTACGTCCGCCTGATGGGCGTGCCGCCGAAGGCCCCCGGTACCGGCAACGGTGGCGCCCCGGCGGCGGTCGCCCCGCCCCGTGCGATCCCCACGCCGCCCGCCCCGCAACGCCCCGCCGTGCCGGGCAAGCCCGCCTGGGCGCAGTGAGAGGAGGGTCAGTGAAGTGTTGGGTCTGCAAACGACAGGCGCGCGGCTACGGCCACTCGGACCTTCGGCATCCGGTGGGCGACGCCCGGCGCTATCCGATCGACTGGGTGTTCTGCTCGCGGCGTTGCCAGCAGGTGTTTCATGCGCTCTACGGTCAGTGGCTGCGGGTGCAGGAAGGACGCACGCCCAAGACGGAGGTGGCCATGATCGACCCGTCTGACGTCGAACTGGCCGCGATGAAGAAGTGCCTCAAGGCCTTCGGCGAGGTCGCGGGCGAGATCGGCTTTGCCAAGCCGCTGGGCGAGTATTCCGAGGCCGAGGCGCTCCAGGTGATCGACGCCATCGTCACCTGCTACACGGAGGCGATGGTCGAGCACCACGAGGCAAGCAAGTATCCGCCGGTGCGCGGGCTCAAAGACCCCGTGTCCGACCCCTTCGCGGACCTGGCAGACGACCTGCCGTGGGAGGAGCCGAAGGCTCAAGCGCAGACGGCACGCACGGCAGCACCCAAGGAGGCGCGGCGATGATGGACTTCAACGCCTCCAAGAGCCTGTCGGGTCAGCTCACGGCGCTGATCGATGCCGGGATGCAGCAGTCTCGCGCGGCGCAGCCTCGCCGCGCGTACCTGGGCGCCTCGCGCCTGGGGGCGACCTGCGAGCGGCAGCTGCAGTACGAGTTCGCCGACGCCCCGGTCGATCCGGGTCGCGAGACCGACGGTCGCATGCTGCGCGTCTTCGAGCGCGGCCACCTCATCGAGGACTGCATGGTCGGATGGCTGCGCGCGGCGGGCTTCGATCTGCGCACGCGCGACGACGCGGGCGAGCAATTCGGCTTCTCGGCGCTGGACGGGCGCCTGCAGGGCCACGTCGATGGCGTGCTCGTCGCCGGGCCCGACCTGGGGTTCGGTTGCGGCTACCCGGCGCTGTGGGAGAACAAGTGCTTGGGAGCGAAGTCGTGGCGCGAGTTGGAGAGACATCGCCTCGCGGTCGCCAAGCCCGTCTACGCCGCCCAGGTCGCGCTCTACCAGGCCTATCTCGAACTGCACGCGCACCCGGCCCTGTTCACGGCGGTGAACGCCGACACCATGGAGATCCACGCCGAGCTGGTGCCGTTCGACGCGGCGTTGGCGCAGCGCATGTCCGACCGGGCGGTCAAGGTCATCACGGCCACCGAGGCGGGCGAACTGCTTCCACGCGCCTTCGCCGATCCCACCCATGTCGAGTGCCGGATGTGCCCGTGGCAGGACCGGTGCTGGAGGGCTGCGGCATGACCGACAGACCACTGCACCCGGTGCTCGGGGAGCGCCTGATCGACGCACGCGAGGCGGCACTGGCGCTCAATCTGCCGCACTACTGGCTCACGCACGCGAAGGAGCGCCGACGTCTCGGCCTGCCGCACTACCGGGTGGGCAAGCTGCTGCGTTTCAAGCTCTCCGAACTGATGGCGTGGATGGAGGAACGTCAAGCCCTGCTCACGGCCGACGCAGGGCACGAGGAGGAGTCGGATGCTGGACTTCAATGACACCGCACCCGCGCCCGAGATCCCGGCGTCCGAACGCCGCGAGGCCGTGCGCGCCGCGCTGCTCGCGAGGCTGGAGTCGGTGCTGTTCACGCTGTTCCCCGCTGGAAAGAAGCGCCGCGGCAAGTTCGTCATCGGCGACGTGCTCGGCAGCCCGGGCGACAGCCTGGAAGTCGTGCTCGACGGCGACAAGGCGGGACTGTGGACCGACCGCGCCGAAGGCTCCGGCGGCGATGTGTTCCACCTGATCGGCGCTCACTTCGGCGTGGACGTGCAGGGCGACTTCGCCCGCATCCTCGACCTGGCCGAGGACCTCGTCGGCCGAGCGCTCACGGCGCCGCCGCGCAAGGCGGCCAAGAAGGCCCCGGTGGACGACCTCGGCCCGGCCACCGCCAAGTGGGACTACCTCGACGCACAAGGGCGCCTCATCGCCGTGGTCTACCGCTACGACCCGCCAGGGCGCAAGAAGGAGTTCCGGCCCTGGGACGCGCGCCGCCGCAAGATGGCGCCGCCCGAGCCGCGGCCGCTCTACAACCAGCCGGGGATCCACAACGCCGCCCAGGTCGTGCTGGTCGAGGGCGAGAAATGCGCCCAGGCCTTGATCGAGCGCGGGATCGTGGCCACCACCGCGATGCACGGCGCCAACGCCCCGGTGGACAAGACCGACTGGTCGCCGCTGGCTGGCAAGGCCGTGCTGATCTGGCCCGACCGCGACAAGCCGGGCTGGGAGTACGCCGTGCAGGCGGCCCAGGCGATTCTGTCGGCGGGCGCGAAGACCTGCCACATCCTGTACCCGCCCGAGGAAGCGGCGGACGGCTGGGACGCGGCGGACGCCGTGATGGAGGGCTTCGACGTCGCGGCCTTCCTCGCCCACGGTCCGCGTGTGCAGGTGCATGACCTTGCGGACCCCGGCGAGCCGGTGATCGGCGCGGATGAATCGGTGTGGGGCACCGAAGATGCCCTGGCGCTGGCCTTCACCCGGCGCTACCACCGCGACTGGCGCTACGTGGCGGCCTGGGGCCGCTGGTTGGTGTGGGATGGCCGGCGTTGGCGCAACGAGGAAACGCTGGCGGCCACCGACTTGATCCGCGGTGTCTGCCGACACGCGGCCCTCCAGGCCGACAACCCGAAGCTGGCGGCCAAGCTGGCCACCTCCGGCACCGTCGGCGGCGTCGAACGCCTGGCTCGCGCAGACCGACGCCACGCCGCGACCACCGCCGAGTGGGACGCCGATCCCTGGCTGCTCAACACCCCAGGCGGCGTGGTCGACCTCCGAACGGGCCGCATGCGCGCGCACGACCGCGCCGACCGCATGACCAAGATCACGACCGCCACGCCCGGCGGCGACTGCCCGACCTGGCGGCGCTTCCTTGCCGAAGTCACCGGCGGCGACGCGGACCTGCAAGCCTATTTGCAGCGCGTCAGCGGCTACTGCCTGACCGGCTCGACCCAGGAGCATGCGCTGTTCTTCCTCTATGGCACCGGCGCCAACGGCAAGTCGGTGTTCGTGAACACCCTGGCCACGATCCTCGGCGACTACGCCGCCAGCGCGCCGATGGACACCTTCATGGAGACGCGCAGCGACCGGCATCCAACCGACATGGCGGGCCTGCGCGGGGCGCGCTTCGTCTCCTCCATCGAGACCGAGCAGGGCCGGCGCTGGAACGAGTCCAAGGTCAAGGCCATCACCGGCGGCGACAAGGTCTCGGCGCGCTTCATGCGGCAAGACTTCTTCGAGTTCTGGCCGCAGTTCAAGCTCTTCGTCGCCGGCAACCACAAGCCCGCCATCCGCAACATCGACGAGGCCATGAAGCGCCGGCTGCACCTGATCCCCTTCACGATCACCGTGCCGCCCGAGCGGCGGGACAAACACCTGCAGCACAAGTTGCTCGCCGAGCGCGACGGGATCCTGGCCTGGGCGCTGGAGGGCTGCCTGGCCTGGCAGCGCCTGGGCCGGCTCGATCCGCCGCCGCAGGTCGTGGCCGCCACCGAGGAGTACTTCGAAGCCGAGGACGCGCTGGGCCGCTGGCTGGAGGAGCGCTGCGTGCGCGAGGCCAATGCCAAGTCCCTGACCGCCGAACTGTTCACCGACTGGAAGCAGTGGGCGGAGGCCGCCGGCGAGTTCGTCGGCTCACAGCGCCGCTTCTCCGACCTCTTGATCACCCGCGGCGTCGAGAAATGGCGCAACGCCGCCGGCATCCGGGGCTTCCGTGGCGTGGGTCTCAAGCACCCGATGCAGCCCGCCTACACCCCCTATGCCGACGACTGAACACCCGTGACCACCGACAGGACTGACGCATCTGACGCTGTCCATCGTAAGTCTCTACGCGCGCGCGCGTGCGCGCGCCTCACGGGAACTATCGATATCGTGCGTCGGATGCGTCAGTCCCCACCGAACGAGGACTGACACCATGCACACCACGATCCTGGCCCTCGACCTGGGCACCACCACCGGCTGGGCGCTGCGCGACCGCACCGGCCGCATCACCAGCGGCAGCCAATCCTTCAAGCCACAGCGATTCGAAGGCGGCGGCATGCGCTACCTGCGCTTTGGCCGTTGGATTTCTGAAATTCAGACATCGGTTTCTGAACTTCAGTTTTTGTACTTCGAGGAAGTGCGCCGCCACGCCTCCACCGATGCCGCGCACGCCTACGGCGGGTTCCTCGCCACGCTCACGGCCTGGTGCGAGCACCACGGCGTCCCCTACCAGGGCGTGCCGGTGGGCACGATCAAGAAGCACGTCACCGGTAAGGGCAATGCGAGCAAGGACGAGATGATGGCGGCCATGCGCGCGCGCGGCTACCTGCCCACCGACGACAACGAAGCCGACGCGCTGGCCCTGCTGCACTGGGCCATCCAGCATCACGACGCGGCACAGGAGGCGTGAGATGGACATCCCGACCCCTCGCTACCGCTGCCCGCTGGGGCGCCTGCAGCCCGAGCCGATGGACGTGGAGGCCGTCAAGCGCCGCGGCTGGCGCGAGCAACGCCTGCTCGTCGTCTCCGTCGACGACGACCGGCTCGACTGGGTGGAGCGCGAGCTGATCCGCCGAATCGGCGAGCGGCTCTACGGTGCACGGGAGGCGCGCCATGGCTGAGTGGACCGTCGAGCGGGTGGCCGAACGCTTCCGGGAGGCGGCCATCACCGCCCACCGCCTGCCGCCCGTGCGCGTGCAGGGCTACTTCAACACCTGGCCCGCGATCCGGCGCATGCCCTGGGAGACGCTGGGGGCCGAACCCTCGATCCGGCGCTTCCCGCCCGCACCCGAGACGGTCGAGCGGATGCTCGAGACCATGCGCTGGGTCTTGTGGCTGGAGGAAGAGGAACGCCACCTGGTATGGATGCGTGCCGAGCGCCACCGCTGGCGCGACATCTGCGCCCGCTTCGGCTGCGACCGGACCACCGCCTGGCGGCGGTGGCAGCGGGCGCTCTCGATCGTGGCCGACCGTCTGAACGGAGAGCAAGGAACTTCTCGACACATGGTGCCACTAAGTGGCATACTTCGCTAATGAGAAGAGTCTTCAAGACGCGCCACTTCGCTCGTTGGATGCGCAAGACCGAACTGACAGACGCCGGGTTGTGTCAAGCGGTCGAGGAGATGGCCGCGGGCCTCATCGATGCCGACCTGGGCGGTGGCGTGGTGAAAAAGCGCGTGGGCTTGGCTGGCCGCGGCAAGCGTGGTGGCGCGCGCACCTTGATCGCCACCAACAAGGGCGATCGCTGGTTCTTCGTCTACGGCTTCGAGAAAAACGAGCGGGCCAACATCGATGACGAGGAACTGGAAGCGCTGCAGGATCTGGCCGCCGATCTGCTGGCCCGTCCCGCGCGCCAGTTGGATGAATCCGTTGCCGACGGAACATTGCAGGAGATTTGCCATGACAAACGAGCCTAAGTCCAAGAGCCGCCTGCTCGAAGCCGTTCACGAAACGGCGCGCGACCTGCATCGCCTGGGCTTCATCGACAAGCGCAAGATGCGCAAGTACGACGCGCTGTGCCTGGAGCCGGTGCATGAATACGACGCTGAGAAAGTGCGCGCCTTGCGCGAACGCCTGCACTTGAGTCAGGCCGTGCTGGCATCGGTCCTCAACACCAGCGTCTCGACCGTGCGCAAGTGGGAAGTGGGCGACAAGAAGCCCAGCGGTCCCTCGCAGAAGCTGCTCGACCTCATCGAACGCAAGGGGCTGGAGGCCGTGCTCTGAAGTCGCGGGGCACGAGCGCACCGCCACCACGCCTGCGTGTTTTGGCGTGATTTGGCGGGTGGGATCGTGCATCCGCGTGCGTCTGCGGCGTGATGCGGCTTTCGCCACTGCAACAGATCCGCCCGTTTGGGGGTAGCATTTCGGCTAAGGTCTGGACAGCGGTGACGGTCGAGGAAGCCGCCCAGCCATCCACGGGTCCTTCCTGGGCACCGAGCCATGCGGGGGGCGCGAGCGCGGCATCGCCCTAGCGTCAGGGCGCCAAGCAGGTTACCACCCGGCCCGGTTACCGGCCCTGGTTACCACCCGGCAGAGCAGTCACCGCGTCACCAGACTCCGAACGCAACCCGAACTCATCCCACCCGCCCGGCGGCAACGCCCGGCGGGTTTTGCTTTTGGACTTCTCCCTTGAACGCACTTCAGGTCGAGTACCGCCCGCTCCAGACGCTGATCCCCTACGCCCGCAACCCGCGCACGCACAGCGAGGCGCAGGTCGCCAAGATCGCCGCCTCCATCGTCGAGTTCGGCTTCACCAACCCGATCCTGGTCGATGGCGACAACGGCATCATCGCCGGCCACGGGCGTCTGGCGGCGGCTCGCCGGCTCGGGCTCGAGCAGGTGCCGGTGATCGAACTGGCGCACCTGACCCCGGCGCAAAAGCGCGCCCTGGTGCTCGCCGACAACCGTCTGGCGTTGGACGCCGGCTGGGACGAGGAACTGCTCGCGCTGGAGCTGGCCGAGTTATCCGATGCCGGCTACGACCTGGCGCTGACCGGCTTCGAGGGAGCCGAGATCGAAGCGCTGCTCGCCGACGCGACGGTCGATGCCGAACCGGAACCCGAAGCCGAGGCGCCGGACGCCGCCGATGAGGTACCCGAAACCCCGACCGTGCCGGTTGCCCGCGCCGGTGACATCTGGGTGCTCGGCAAGCACCGCCTGATCTGCGGCGATGCCACCGACCGGGACGTGGTCGCCGCGCTGATGCAGGGCGAGAAGGCTGCGTTGTGCTTTACCTCGCCGCCCTACGGCAACCAGCGCGACTACACCACCGGCGGCATCGCCGATTGGGACGGCCTGATGCGCGGCGTCTTCGCGCACCTGCCGATGGCAGACGACGGCCAGGTGCTGGTGAACCTGGGCCTCATCCACCGCGACAACGAGGTCATCCCGTACTGGGATGGGTGGCTGGCGTGGATGCGCCAGCAAGGCTGGCGGCGCTTCGCCTGGTACGTCTGGGACCAGGGGCCGGGCATGCCCGGCGACTGGGCAGGCCGGCTGGCGCCTGCCTTCGAGTTCATCTTTCACTTCAACCGGCAAAGCCGCAAGCCGAACAAGATCGTGCCGTGCAAATGGGCCGGACAGGACACCCACCTGCGCGCCGATGGATCGTCCACCGCGATGCGCGGCAAGGATGGCGAAGTCGGCGGTTGGACGCACAAAGGGCTGCCCACCCAAGACAGCCGCATCCCCGACGCGGTGATCCGCGTGATGCGCCACAAAGGCAAGATTGGCCGGGGCATCGACCACCCGGCCGTGTTCCCGGTGGCGCTGCCGCAGTTCGTGATCGAGGCTTACACCGATAGCGGTGACCTCGTGTTCGAGCCGTTTGGCGGCAGCGGTACGACGATGCTGGCCGCCGAGCGTACCGGCCGCGTCTGCCGCAGCGTGGAGATCGCGCCCGAGTACGTGGACGTGGCGGTCACACGCTTTCGGCAGAACCACCCCGGCGTGCCGGTGACGATGCTTGCGAGCGGCCAGTCCTTCGAGGAGGTGGCGGCCGAGCGACGGGCAACGGAGGAAATCCCGGCATGAGGGCGTCGTGGCTGGCCGAGCGGATCGAGCAGTGGCCGACCGCCAAGCTCATCCCCTACGCCCGCAATGCGCGCACCCATTCCCAGGAGCAGGTGGCGCAGATCGCCGCCAGTATTGCGGAGTTCGGCTTCACCAACCCGATCCTCGCGGGCAGCGACGGCGTGATCGTCGCCGGTCACGGGCGGCTGGCCGCTGCCCAGAAACTGGGGCTGGAACGGGTGCCGGTGGTCGTGCTCGACCACCTCACGCCCACCCAGCGCCGGGCGCTCTTGATCGCCGACAACCGTATCGCCGAGAACGCTGGTTGGGACGAGCAACTGCTGCACCTCGAGCTGCAGGACCTGCAGGCAGCGGGCCTTGACCTGGACCTCACCGGCTTTGATGCCGACGAGCTGGCCGATCTGCTCGCGGGCGACGAGCCGGATGTCCAAGGCCAGACCGACGAGGACGCAGTGCCCGAGGTCGAGGCGACCCCGATCTCACACCCGGGCGACGTCTGGCGCCTCGGCCCGCACCGGCTGCTGTGCGGCGATGCGACCCTCGCCGAGAGCTACGAGCGGTTGATGCCAGGCGCGGTAGCCGACATGGTGTTCACCGACCCGCCGTATAACGTCAACTACGCCAACAGCGCGAGAGACAAGCTGCGCGGCAAGGACCGCGCGATCCTCAACGACAACCTGGGCTACGCCTTCCACGACTTCCTGCTGGCGGCGTTGACGCCGACCATTGCTCACTGCCGCGGCGCGATCTACGTGGCCATGTCCTCCAGCGAGCTGGACGTGCTGCAATCGGCCTTCCGCGCCGCCGGCGGCCACTGGTCCACCTTCATCATCTGGGCCAAGCACACCTTCACCCTGGGCCGCGCCGACTACCAGCGCCAGTACGAGCCGATCCTCTACGGATGGCCCGAGGGCGCGCAGCGCCACTGGTGCGGCGACCGCGACCAGGGCGATGTGTGGCAGATCAAGAAGCCGCAGAAAAACGACCTGCACCCGACGATGAAGCCGGTGGAACTGGTCGAGCGGGCGATCCGCAATTCCAGCCGACCGGGCGATGTGGTGCTCGATCCCTTCGGTGGCTCTGGAACGACGTTGATTGCGGCCGAGAAGTCTGGCCGCATCGCCCGGCTGATCGAGCTCGATCCAAAGTACGTGGATGTGATCGTGCGCCGCTGGCAGGACTTTACCGGCCAGCAGGCCACCCGCGAGGCGGATGGCGTGGCGTTCAATCAGGCGGCCAGCGACTCGTCGGTGATCGCGCAGTGAATCACAAAGCCCGTCAGGTAAGGCAAGCCGCGCGGGATGCCGTATTGCTTGGCTGTTTGACGGCCGATCGTCCATTCCATCCAGCGCCCGGTGGCGGCCTCGATCGCGTCCGCCAGGTTCTTGCCCTCGTGCAGCCCGTTCAGGACGTCGTCGGCAAAGTGGCGGCCGTGGACGCTGTCGAGGAAGGCCCGTACCGATTCGAACGGCTGGCAGGTGGCGTGGGAGATCGCGGTCATCGCGATCGGCCAGGCGGCCTGGGCGTGCTCGCCCATCGTGCCCCAGAAGCCCCACGACTCGTTCTGGGTGACGGGGATCGCTGTGATGGTCTTTGGGGTGGTGCTCATCTCGGGCTCCATCGGGTGGATCGTGGCGACACCCGTATGAACGCGCTGTTCGATGCAAAAGCCAAGCGCCGCTTGGCCTCTGTCTCGATCTTGTTGTTCAGGCGATGCGGTACACCCGCTCGCCGCCCTGGGGCTTGTCGGAGACGATGGCCAGTCCCAGCTTCTTCTTGAGCGCCCCGGCCAGGGTGCCGCGCACCGTGTGCGGCTGCCAGCCGGTGGCATCCATGATCTGGCGGATCGTGGCGCCCTCGGGGCGGCGCAGCATCGCGATCACCTGCGCCTGCTTGCTGTGGGCGCGGGTGCGGCGCGGCGCATCGTCCTCCGCCTGCGTCCACGCGGCTTCGGCGGCAGTGACGGCGGCCTCCAATTCGGGATCGCTCGTGGCGGCTGTCGCAGTTTCCGCGTTCGCGATGATCTGATCGAGACAGGCTTCGAACGAGCCCGCGCTCGGCGTCTTCGCGCCGGGGCGCGGCAGCCCCAGGGCGTCGTAGCCCTCGGCGGCGACGAACCAGCGACTGCCATCGGTGGTGATCAGGGCACGGCTGAACAGGCCGTCGAGCACCTTCTGGCGCGCGCCGCCCTTGATGTGCTCGGGGAACCACTCGATGCGGCCGCCGTGGTGCTCGATGGCATGGGCCAGGATGGCGTGCTGGGTGGGCGTCAAGGTGATGGGGGTCATGGGCTGCTCCTTCGCGGGGGTGGATCGGGTGAGGTGATGAACGCGCTGTTCGCCTGTGAAGCCAAGCGTTTCGTGCCTGGCTTCACCACCTTCCGGTCAGTCCTGGGCGACGTCCGGCTCCGGGGGTTTTGGGCGCGACGCCCCCGCTTCGACGCCTGCCTTGAAGGCCGCTTCCAGCGCGGCGCGCAGGTTCCACACCGCCAGGTCGTGGAAGTCCAGGCGGTCGGCGTGGCGGGTCTGCAGGGTTTCGAGGCCCAGATGCTGCTGGGCGATCTGGGTGAGGAGGGGGTCGATGGGGGGCATGGCGTGTTCCTCTCGGTGTGGTTGGCGTGATGGGATGAACGCGCTGTTTGCGAGGAAAGCCAAGCTGAATCTGAAAAAACACGAACCGATGTGGGAAGACGGCGACGATGGGACTTTCGATTCGCGCCTACGCGCGCCACCGCGGCGTGTCGCACGTGGCCGTGAAGAAGGCGATCGACACCGGCCGCATCACGCCGCTGCCTGACGGCACGATCGATGCCGAGACGGCCGATGCGCAGTGGGCGCGCAACACCTTGCAGCCCCGCCGCGCACCCGAGCACAAGCCCCCCACTCCCCAGAGGGCGCAGGCCAAACCCGAACAGGTAATCCCCGACCCCGGCACCCCGCCGCTGCCCACCGGCGGCACCTCGCTGCTGCAGGCGCGCACGGTCAACGAGGTCCTCAAGGCCCAGCTCAACAAAGTGGAGCTGGCACAGCGCAAGGGGGAGCTCGTCGATCGCGCGCAGGCCGTCTCTCACGTGTTCAAGCTCGCGCGCACCGAGCGCGATGCGTGGCTGAACTGGCCGGCGCGCATCTCGGCGCAGATGGCTGCACGCCTGAACGTCGATGCGCATGCGCTGCACGTGGCGCTCGATGCGGCCGTGCGCGAGCATTTGCAGGAACTGGGCGAGCTTCGACCGCGGGTGGACTGACGATGAGCAAGCACGCGGCGACTGGCACTCACCTGCGCATCTTCGACCAACAAAAATGCCCGCACGCGCCGACTCGCTGCGGACATGGGCGGTTCTGGTTTGCCAGTCGGGACGTCGCCACCGCCAAACACGGGTGACCCAGGGTGGGCGCCTGAGTCAGCCTGCCGCTCGAACGGGACTTATCCGCGCGTCGGCAGATCCAAAACGGGGTGTGACCGGGTTAACGGGTTCCCCCGGCCCCGAAGCGACACTCGAATGCGCATCCCGCACATAAAGCCGCTTCGTTACAGCCGGTGATCGTACATCGGCTTTTGCGTGGGGTGTATGGGTTTACGTGAGCAGCGCATCGATGTCTGGCATGGGTGATTCTTACGACGGCGCCGACGACATCGAACGGGCCTGGCGCGAGGGGCTCACCCCCGATCCGCTGCTGACGGTCTCCGAATGGGCCGACCGGCATCGGGTGCTCTCGAGCAAGGCCTCGAGCGAGCCGGGGCGCTGGCGCACGAGCCGCACACCCTACCTGCGCGAGATCATGGACTGCCTCTCGCCGACCTCGCCCGTCGAGCGGGTGGTGTTCATGAAAGCCGCGCAACTGGGCGCCACCGAAATGGGCAGCAACTGGATCGGCTATGTCATCCACCACGCGCCGGGGCCGATGATGGCGGTGTGGCCGACGGTGGAGATGGCCAAGCGCAACTCCAAGCAGCGCATCGACCCGCTGATCGAGGAGTCGCCGGTGCTCTCCGAACTCATCGCCCCGGCGCGCAGCCGGGATTCGGGCAACACCATCTTGGCCAAAGAGTTCCGCGGCGGCGTGCTGGTGATGACCGGGGCCAACAGCGCGGTGGGCCTGCGCTCGATGCCGGTGCGCTATCTCTTCCTCGACGAGGTGGACGGCTATCCGCTGGACGTCGAGGGTGAGGGCGATGCGATTTCGCTCGCGGAGGCGCGCACGCGCACCTTTGCGCGGCGCAAGATCTTCATCGTCTCGACCCCGACGATTGCGGGCGCGAGCGCCATCGAGCGCGAGTACGAGGCGAGCGACCAGCGGCGCTACTTCGTGCCCTGCCCGCACTGCGGCCACCGCCAATGGCTGCGCTTCGAACAACTCCGCTGGGACAAGGGCGCGCCGCAGACGGCGGCCTACGTCTGCGAGGCCTGCGATGTGTCGATTGCCGAGCACCACAAGACCTGGATGCTCGAGCAAGGGGAGTGGAAGGCCTGCGCCCCCGGTGCCAAGACGGCGGGCTTTCACCTGTCGTCGCTCTACAGCCCGGTGGGCTGGCGCTCCTGGCGCGACATCGCCGCCGCCTGGGAGGCAGCGGTTGGCAAGGAATCCGGGTCGGCTGCCGCGATCAAGACCTTCAAGAACACGGAGCTGGGCGAGACCTGGGTCGAGGAGGGCGAGGCGCCCGACTGGCAGCGGCTGCTGGAACGGCGTGAGGACTATCCCCTGGGCCGGGTGCCCGCCGGCGGCCTGCTGCTCGTGGGCGGCGCCGACGTGCAGAAGGACCGCATCGAGGCCTCGATCTGGGCCTTCGGGCGCGGCAAGGCAGCCTGGCTGGTCGAGCACCGGGTGCTGATGGGCGACACGGCCCGCGATGCGGTGTGGAAGCGCCTCGCGGAACTCGTCGCCGAGACCTGGACGCACGAGAGCGGCGCGCAGATGCCGCTGGCGCGCTTCGCGCTCGACACGGGCTTTGCGACCCAGGAAGCCTACGCCTTCGTGCGCGCCTGCCGCGATCCGCGGGTGATGGCGGTCAAAGGTGTTCCGCGCGGGGCGGCACTCATCGGCACGCCGACGGCGGTGGACGTCTCGCTCTCGGGCAAGCGGCTGCGCCGGGGCATCAAGGTCTACGGCGTGGCGGTGGGCATCGCCAAGCTCGAGCTCTACAACAACCTGCGCAAGAGCGCCGACGTGGCCGAGGACGGCGCGACCCCGGTCTATCCGGCCGGCTTCGTGCATCTGCCCAAGATCGACGCCGAGTTCATCCAGCAGCTGTGCGCCGAGCAACTCGTCACCCGGCGCGACCGCAACGGCTACCCGGTGCGCGAGTGGCAGAAGATGCGCGAGCGCAACGAAGCCCTGGACTGCTACGTCTACGCCCGCGCCGCCGCATCGGCGGCGGGCCTGGACCGTTTCGAGGAACGCCACTGGCGGGAGCTGGAGCGGCCACTGGGGCTGGCGCCACCACCGGATGCGCCGCCACCGATTCCTGCATTGAACCCTGAAGAGGCCACCCAGCGAGGTGGCCTCGCTACTTCTACGAACCGCAACCTCGGCCGGCGTGTGATCCGCAGCCCCTGGCTGCGCTGATCCCCGCTGTCTGTTCCGAACCCGAAGGAGAGAACATGAGTCTGGCCACCCGCATCGAAAGCCTGGTCATCCGCGTCGCGCAGGAGTTCAACGACGTGCGCGCCAAGGCCGGCAACCTCGCCAACCTCACCACCACCGACAAGTCGAGCCTGGTGGCGGCGATCAACGAACTCAAGGCCGCGGTGCTCGCGTCCGGCGCGATCGACGACACCCAGGTCGCCACCACCAGCACCTACTCGTCGAGCAAGATCGTCACGCTGCTCGATGCGCTCAAAGCCGAGATCCTGGGCGGGGCGGACGCCGCCTACGACACCCTGCTGGAGATCCAGCAGCTGCTGCAAAACGGCACCAGCGGTCTGGACGCGCTGCTGTCCGCCGTCAACCACCGGGTGCGCTTCGATGCGCCGCAGACCCTCACCGCTGCCGAAGCCACCCAGGCGCGCAGCAACATCGGCGCGGTGGCCAGTGCCGACGTCGGCAACACCGACACCGACTTCGTCGCGGTCTTCGAAGGGGCGCTCGTCTGATGAGCCTGGCCTCACGCATCGCCGCCCTGGCCGGCCGCATCGGCCTGGAGGTCCGGACCAAGATCGACGCCACCCACCCCGGCCTGGCCCGGGCCTGGGTGTGTTTCGGGTATGTCGGCAACCAGATCGTCGTGCGCGCTGCCCACAACGTGGCCGGTGTCACCCGCACCGCGGCCGGCCGCTACCGCGTGAGCTTTGCCACGCCGATGCCCGATACCGACTACTGCTGGACGGCGCTGGCCCGCAGCAGCACCAACAGCGGCACGCAGCGCATCGCCGTCGTGCGCGCCACCGCCGACCAGAAGACTGCCCAGCACGTCGACCTCAGCTGCGCCACCACGGCCACCGCGTTCGACGACTCCCTTGAGGTCAACCTCGTGGTCTACCGCTGATGGCCTACACCCAAGCCGACCTCGATGCCCTGCAAGCGGCGCTGGCCAAGGGCGAGCGGCGCGTGACCTTCGGCGACAAGACCGTCGAGTACCGCTCGGTGGAGGAACTGCAAGCGGCCATCGCCGCCGTGAAACGCGGCCTCTTCGAGCAGGCCGTGGCCACGGGGCTGTGGCCGGACGCGCCGCGGCAGATTCGCATCACCACCGCCAAGGGGACCTGAGGATGGGCTGGTGGCACAGCGTCAAGCGCCGGCTGCTGGGCGGCAGCCCCACCTACGACGGCGCAGGCGGCGGCCGCCGCTCGCTGGCCTGGCAGGTCGGCAATCCCGGGGCGGTGGCGGCGCTGGCTTACACACAGCCCGAGCTGCGCGCCAAGAGCCGCGATCTCGCCCGGCGCAACGCCTGGGCCGCCGCCGGCATCGAGGCCTTCGTCGCCAACGCCATCGGCACCGGCATCAAGCCGCAGAGCATGGTGCAGGACGCCGCGCTGCGCGAGGCCATCCACGCGCTGTGGTGGGACTGGGTGGAGGAGGCCGACGCGGCGGGCCTGACCGACTTCTATGGTCTGCAGGCCTTGGCCTGCCGGGCCATGCTCGAGGGCGGTGAGTGCCTGATCCGGCTGCGCTGGCGCCGCCCCGAGGATGGCCTGCCGGTGGGGCTGCAGCTGCAGCTGCTCGAGCCCGAGCACCTGCCGACCACCCTGAACCGGGACCTGCCGTCCGGCCACGCGATCCGCGCGGGCATCGAGTTCGACCGGCTGGGCCGGCGCGTGGCCTACCACCTGACCCGCTCGCACCCGGGCGACGGCAGTTTGGCCCCGATGTCGGGCACGGGGGCTGCCGCAGGAGGGCTGGACACCGTGCGCGTGCCCGCAGACGAGGTAATCCACCTGTTTCGCCCGTTGCGCCCGGGGCAGATCCGCGGCGAGCCGTGGCTGGCCCGCGCCCTCATCAAGCTGCACGAGCTGGACCAGTACGACGACGCCGAGCTGGTGCGCAAGAAAACCGCCGCGATGTTCGCCGGCTTCATCACGCGGCTCGCCCCCGAGGACGGCCTGATGGGCGAGGGGCTGCCCGATGCCCAGGGGGTGGCGCTCGCGGGGCTCGAACCCGGCACGCTGCAGATCCTGGAGCCGGGCGAGGACATCAAGTTCAGTCAGCCGGCCGACGTGGGTTCGAGCTACGGCGAGTTCATGCGCCAGCAGTTCCGGGCGGTGGCTGCCGCCATGGGCATCACCTACGAGATGCTCACCGGTGATCTCACCCAGGTGAACTACTCCAGCATCCGTGCGGGACTGCTGGAGTTCCGCCGCCGCTGTGAGGCCATCCAGCATGGCGTGATCGTGCACCTGCTCTGCCGCCCGGTGTGGCGGGCCTGGATGGAGCAGGCGGTGCTGGAAGGCGCCCTGTCGCTGCCGGGCTTTGCGCGCCGGCGCCGAGAGTTCCTCGCCGCCAAGTGGATCCCGCAGGGCTGGCAGTGGGTCGATCCGCTCAAGGAGTTCAACGCCTTGAAGCTCGCGATCCGCGCAGGACTGATGAGCCGCTCGGAGGCGATCTCGGCCTACGGCTACGACGCCGAGGACATTGACCGCGAGATCGCCGCGGACAACGCCCGCGCCGATGAACTGGGGCTGGTGTTCGACTCGGATCCGCGGCACGACCAACCGACGCCGACATCGCCGACGCCGGCGCACGAGACCGACCTTCAGGACTGACACCGATGCTGCCTCATCTCGCCGCCCGCCTGTTCAGCACGCCCCTGCTCGTGCAGCGCGCCAAGCTCGACCTGATCCTGGCCGTGCTCTCCGACCGCCTGAATCTCGCCGCGCCGGACGTCGAACTCGCGCCGCCACTGCCGAAGGCTTCCAACCCTGCGGCATTTCCGGAACGTTCGATCGCCGTGATCCCGGTTCACGGCACGCTGGTCAAGCGCACGCTGGGGCTGGAGGCGGCCTCGGGGCTGGTGAGCTATGCCGAGATCGGCGCGCGGCTGGAGGCGGCGCTGGCCGACCCTCTGGTGGCCGGCATCGTGCTCGACATCGACTCGCCCGGTGGCGAGACCGGCGGCTGCTTCGAGCTTGCCCGCCGCGTGCGCGAGGCGGCGGCCGTGAAGCCCATCTGGGCGGTGGCCAACGACGCCGCCTTCTCCGCGGCCTACGCCATCGGCTGCGCCGCCGAGCGGCTCTTCGTCACCGAGACCGGCGGCGTGGGCTCGATCGGCGTGATCGCGCTGCACGTCGACCAATCGATCAAGGACGCCCGGGACGGCTACCGCTACACCGCGATCACCGCGGGCGCGCGCAAGAACGACTACTCGCCGCACGCGCCGCTGGCCGATGCCGCCCGCGCGGCGCTGCAGGCCGAGGTGGACCGGCTCCACGCGCTCTTCGTCGCGCACGTGGCGGCGATGCGCGGCCTGGCCGAAGACGCGGTGCGTGCGACCGAGGCCGCGCTCTTCTTCGGCCCACAAGCCGTCGAGACGGGGCTGGCCGACGGGGTGGCCACGCTGCCCGCGGTGCTCGCCGAGTTCGACCGACATCTTGCTGCCGCGCGGCGTCCGTCTTCCCCGCCGCGCCAGATCACGACCGGGAAGGCGACCTTACCGCGAGGAACCCCCACCATGACCGATTCCCCCTCCGATGCCGCGCCCGAGCCCCTCGGCGCGGATGCGGCCGCCGCCCTGGTGGCCGAGGCCCGCCGCGAAGTGGCGCAGTCCGCGAAAGTGATCGCGGAACTGTGCCTGATCGCCGGCTGCCCCGAGCGCGCCGCCGAGTTCATCGCCGCCGGCCGCACCGAAGATGAGGTGCGCCGTCTCCTGCTCGAGGCGCGCGCCGCCCACAGCATGGCGTCCGCCGTGCGCTCGACCCACGCCCCGCAGGACTGGAGCGCCCCCGGCGCCGATCCGGCCGCCTCGCCGGTGGTCGCCGCCGTCAAGAAACTCGTGACCCGGGAGTAAGCCATGCCCACGCTCACCCAAGCCACCAATCTTGGCGACCTCTTGAAATACGAGGCGCCGAATCTCTACTCGCGCGAGCGCTCGACCGTGGCCGCGGGGCAGCACCTGCTGCTGGGCGCCGTGGTCGGCCTGGAGACGGCCACGGGCAAGCTCAAGGCCTTTGATCCGAGCGCCACCGACGGCACGGAAGTGGCCGCAGGCGTCTTGGGCAATGCGGTCGATGCGACGCTGATCGACCGCGAGGACGCGATCCTGATCGCCCGCCACGCCATCGTCGCGCGAGGCGCGCTCGTCTGGCCCGCAGGCATCACGGCCGTGCAGAAGGCCGCCGCCATCGCCCAGCTGGAAGCGCGCGGCATCCTGGTGCGCGACAGCGCCTGACCGACACCCGATCCCGACCCTTCGAGCGACCCGCCGCCTGGCGGGTTTGTCATATCTGGAGACCTCCATGCTCAACCCCTTCGATGCCCCCGGCTTCTCGATGGCCAGCCTCACGGCGGCCATCAACCTCATCCCCAACCGCTACGGGCGGCTGGAAGCCTTGAACCTGTTCCCCCCGAAGCCCGTGCGCACGCGCCAGGTCGTCATCGAGGAGTACGCCGGGCGCCTCAACCTCTTGCCCACGCGGCCTCCGGGCGCACCGGGCACGGTGGGTGAGCGCGGTCAGCGTCGGCTTCGTTCCTTCGTCGTCCCGCACATCCCGCACGACGACGTGGTGCTGCCCGAGGAAGTGCAGGGCATCCGCGCCTTCGGCTCGGAAACCGAGATGGAGGCCATCGCCGGCGTGCTCGCGCGGCATCTGGAGACCATGCGCAACAAGCACGCGATCACCCTCGAACACCTGCGCATGGGCGCGCTGAAAGGCCAGATCCTGGACGCCGACGGCAGCACGATCTACGACCTGTTCGACGAGTTCGACCTGAGCCAGGCGGTCATCGCCTTCGACCTGACCAATGCCAACAGCGACGTCAAAGGCCACTGCTATGAGGTGCTGGCCCACATCGAGGAGAACCTGAAGGGCGAGTTCATGACCGGCGTGCACGTCCTGTGCTCGCCCGAGTTCTTCCGGGCGCTCACCGGCCACAAGGCGGTCAAGGAGGCCTACACGAACTGGCAGCAGGGCGCGATGCTGATCAACGACGTGCGCGCCGGCTTCGTCTTCGCCGGCATCACCTTCGAGGAGTACCGCGGTCAGGCCAGCAGCCCGGATGGCACGGTGCGCCGCTTCATCGCCGCGGGCGAGGCCCATGCCTTCCCGCTGGGCACGGTGGACACCTTCGCCACCTACTTCGCGCCGGCCGACTTCAACGAGACCGTGAACACCCTGGGCCAGCCGCTGTACGCCAAGCAGGAGCCGCGCAAGTTCGACCGCGGCACCGATCTGCACACCCAGTCCAACCCGCTGCCGATGTGTCACCGGCCGGGCGTGCTGGTCAAGCTCACGGTGTGATGCCGCAGCGATGGTGCGTGTGGAGGATCTGTATGACGCCGCCGAGCGCGCGGGACTCTTGACGCCCGTCGTGGTGGGCACCACCACCGTGCACTGCGCGTTCCGTGCGCCGGACGAGACGGTGCTCGAGGGCTTGGCGCTCGCGCGCGACTTCGAGATCGAGTACGCGGCCTCGCGCCTCGCGCTCGCGCCGGGCGACGTGGTCACCATCGTCGGCCAGTCCTACCGCGTGCGCGAGGTCAGCGCCTTCGGCGACGGCCGCGAGTGCCGGGCCAAGCTCGCGAGGCTGCCATGAACTCGGTGCGCGAGCGCCTGCTGCGCACCCTGGTCGATCGGCTCACGGCGGCCCTGGCCCCGGCGCCCGTGCTGCGCCAGCCGGCCACACCGCTGCCGCGCGAGGCCGGCCCTGCCTTGCTCGTCTTCGTCGAGGGCGACGCGCTCACCGCGCATGCCAACCGGCTGGTGGAGCGCTCGCTCACCGTGCGCCTGGTCGCGCTCGCGCGCGGCATGGACGCCTTCGACGCGGCCGATCGGCTGATCGTCGCCGCCCACGCCGCCGTGCTCGTCGACCCGAACCTGGGCGGCCTGGCGCTTGCGGTGCGCGAGCTCGACGCCGAGTGGGACGCCGACGACCTCGATGCCGGCACGGTGATGCTGCCGGCGCGCTACGAGATCCGCTACCGCACCCATGCCCTCGACCTCACCCAAACAGGATGAACCCCTTATGCCAAATCTCTCCATCGAGCTACTGAAACCCCATACCCACGCAGGCAAGCGCCTCGCTGTGGGTGAGCGCCTCGACATCCACGAGGCCAGCGCCCGCTGGCTGATCGCCCAGGGCGTGGCCCGGCTCGTCACGCCGGAGTCCTCGATCCCATCCCTCAAATCCTCGCGCCGTGACGGTTCCGCCGTCGCGGCCCCGTCCACGCACACCCCCACGGGAGACTGACCATGGCCTACTTCTCTGGACAGGGACGCGTCTACATCGGCGCGCGCGATGCGGCCGGCAATCCGGCGGGACTGACCTTCGTCGGCAACGTGCCGGAACTGAAGGTGTCGCTGTCGGTGGACACCATCGAGCACCAGGAGGCGCAGTCCGGCCAGCGCCTGACCGACCTGCAGCTCATCAAGACCAAGAAGGGCGAGTTCGCCTGCACGCTGGAGGAACTCATCCCGGTCAACCTGGCGCTGGCGCTCTACGGGCACAGCACTCAAGTCACGCCAGGCACGGTCACCGGCGAAGCCTTGCCCAACCCGGTCACGCCGGGGCACCTCTATCCGCTCACGATGCAAAACGTCTCGGCGGTGCAGGTGCAGGACTCGGACAGCCCGCCCAAGACGCTGCCGGCCAGCCAGTACAGCGTCAACGCCAAGCACGGGTCGCTGGTGATCCTGGATGCCACCACCGGCGGCCCGTACACCGAGCCCTTCACGGTGGACTATGCGTTTGGTGCGGCCAGCCACACGGCCATGTTCACGCAAGCCTTGCCCGAGCGCTGGATCCGCTTCGAGGGCCTGAACACCGCCGACGCCAACCGCGAGGTGGTGATCGACCTCTATCGCGTGGCCATCAACCCGGCCAAGGAACTCTCGATCATCACGGACGAGCTGCTCAAGTTCGAACTCTCCGGCCAGGTGCTGGCCGATCTCACCAAGCCGGTCGGTGGCGATCTGGGCCAGTTCGGCCGTCTGGTGCTGTTGTAAAGGAACGCGACCATGCCCGACTTCGAGACCTTCCCGCCCGTGCCCAAGGTGGTCACGGTGGCCGGCACCGCGCTCGAACTCACGCCGATCCGGCTGGGCGAGTTGCCGCGACTGCTGGCCGCGGTGCGGCCCCTCGCCGCCGATCTCTCAGCCGAGCCGGACTGGCTCGACCTCCTGGCACGGCATGGCGAGGCCGTGCTGGAGCTGCTGGCCATCACCACCCGGCGCGAGCGGGCTTGGATCAACGACCTGTCGCTGGAGGATGCCGTGCAACTGGCCGCCGCCGTGTTCGAGGTGAACGCGGATTTTTTCGTGGGGCGGGTGGTGCCGGCGATCCAGGGCGCGGCGCAGCATCTGGCGCCGATCCTGGAGCAGATGCAGGCTGGGACCAGGCGGTTGCCCGCCTGATCCGCGCCGGGCACCGGCTCGATGAGGTGATGCGCTACACGCTGCCGCAGGCGCGGGCCTTGCTGGAGGCCGATGCACGGATCGAGCGGCAGCACCTCGCCCTGCGGCTCGCTGTCCACGCCGTGGCGGCGCAGGGCGACCGGGCTGCGATCGAGCGGCTGCAGCGCGAGTTGTGGGAGGACGTGCGGCCATGAAACTGACGCTCACCACCGAGGGACTGCTCGATCCAAGGAAGCTCTCGGCCTGGAGCGCGGAGCGTCGGCGGGCGATCCACGCGGCGGTGGCCAAGGGGATGACCTCGGGCGGCCGCGAGGTGCGCGAGGCCGCCCGCGCCCAGATGCGCAGCGCCTTCGAGGTGCGGCGCGCGAGCTTCGTCTCGTCGATGCAGACCAAGCTGTTCGACCGAAAGCCCGAGCGTCTGCCCGCGCTGTGGGTGGGCAGCCGCATCCCCTGGCTGGGCATCCACACCCAAGGCGGCACCGTGAGCGGCAATCTGCTGATCCCGCTGCTGCCCGGTCGTATCGGTCCCAAGCGTTTCAAGGCCGTGATCGACGGCCTGATGCGCTCGGGCAACGCCTTCTTCGTCGAGAAGGACGGGCGCGTGCTGCTGATGGCCGAAAACCTCCAGGAAAACGCCGCACAGCTCGCCCGCTTCAAGCGCGCCGAGCGGCAGCGATCCGGCGTCAAGCGCCTGCAGCGCGGGCAGGAGATTGCGATCGCCGTGCTGGTGCGGCGGGTGGATCTGAAGCGCCGGTTCGATCTCGCGGCAGGCGTCCGAGGCGCACTGCCCAAGCTCGCTGCCGCGATCCGGCATGAGCTGGACAGGCTCTGAGGGTTAGCGCAGACCGCGCACCGTTGCCAGCGGGAGGAACAAGGTCAGCGGCGTCTCTGGCAAGTCGATGAACCCGTGGTGCCGGTAGAAGGCCGCAGCCGTCTCGTCCTTGGCATCGACCGTGAGCGCATAGGCGGCAATCTCGGCATGGGCTGCGCGCGCCAGCGCGTCGGCCAGCAGCGCGCCGCCCAGCCCCTGCCCCTGAAAGCAGCGATCGACCGCCAGACGTCCCATGCGCACGGCGGGAACGGTGGGATAGCGCGGCAGCTTCTTCGCGGTGCTCGGCGGCAAATCGGCCAACCACAGGCTCGCCGAGGCCAAGGTGTAGTAGCCCGCGATGCGGCCCTCATCGGTGACGACCACGAAGCAGGCCGCGACGCGGCGGCGCACGTCCTGCGAAACCTGCTCGCGCAGGTAGCGATTCAGCGCCGGGCTGTCGCAATCGAAGGCCGAGCGGTCGTGCGTGGCGTCCAGCGGCACCACGCGAAACGGCGCCCGGCTCATTCAGCGCGCAGCAGTTTGCGGCGACGCGTGAAGGCGCGCTTGAGCGCCGGGGCCGCGGTGGGCGGCGACAGCAAGGCCTGGGCGAAGCACTCCTGGTCGGCCACCGACAGCCGGATGGCGGCCGCCTGCTCGATGGCGCGCTGGGCGGCCTCCTGCACGGCCGAGACCACGAAATCGGTCATCGTGCGTCCCTGCAACTCGGCGGCGCGCTTGAGCTGCGCGTGCAGGTCGGCGCTGATGCGCGCTTCGAGCCGGGCGGTGGTGGTGTGGGCAGCCATGGGATGGTCCTCCTGGTGCGAACTATACGGCAAATTGCCGTACGATACCAGCCACGATGTTGGCTCGTGGGAGAGCGGCCGACCTCAGGCAACGACCGGTTGGATGCCGAGGGTCGAGTAGGCGTCGATGTAACGCTCGGCGTCGATGAACTTCCCCACCGTCTGTACCCCATCCTCTTTGGTGCGGCCTTGAGGTCTGAAGTCGAGCGAGAGGTGGTAACTGTCGCTGTTCGGGAATTGGCCGCTGAAGTAGTAGTGCAGGCCTCGGGCCACCACGGCGGCCGGGAATACGTACACCCGCGGCTCGCCCTGGGGCACGGCCAAGTCCACGCAGCAGATGAAGCGACGGTCGAGCGGGATCGCCTCGGCGTTGGGCTCGGCGTACTTCTTCTGCAGGATCCAGCGGCGGGAATACTGCGCCGAGGACTTCACTTCGAGAAACGCCACATTGCCGACCTTGTCGAACACCAGGATGTCGTAGCCGATGGTGGTCCCCCACTGCAGGGTCACCATGTAGCCGCGTTGAGTCAGGCGCGAGGCGACGAGGAATTCCCCGGCCAGGCGGTTGAGGTTCTTCTTCTCGTTGCTGACGCGGGTCATGCCTTCAACCTCCCGACCACGGATCGATGACGGAAACACCCGCAGCGGCGAACGGCGCCGTGTCGCGCGTGGCGACCGTCATGCCATGGGTTCGGGCAATCGCTGAGATCAGGCCGAAGGCCTGTCCGATGGGCTGCCCGGCGGCCTGCGCCTTGGCCATCAGGTCGGCGTAAGCCTGAGTCGCCGGCAGGTCGAAGGCCAGTATGCGACCGGCGAAGGCGGGCAGCACCTGGGTCTCCAGGCGTTCGACGAGCGCCTTGCGCCGGCGACCGTTGGGCAGGCGGGCCACCCCGTAGCGCAGCTCGGCCACGGTGACGACGGATAGGAACAGCGTCTCCAGCGGCTGGGCGTCGAGCCAAGCGACCACGCGAGGCTCGGGCGCCGCACGCAGCGGCTCGGAGATCACATTGGTGTCGAGCAGGATCATTCGAAGTTCACCGGGCGAGGAAGCGATTGATCCCGCTGATTGATCAGCGCCACCTCCTCATCGGTGAGCTTCGCCTGGCGGCCGATGTCGGCCAGCAAAGACCCCAGTTTCAGCCGCCCTTGAGGCTTGACAGCTTCTTCCAGCAAGGCGCGCACCTCCGCCTCGGTGCTGCGCCCGTGCTGGGCCGCACGCAGGCGCAAGGCGCGGTGCACCTCGTCGGGCAGATTGCGAACCGTCAGAATGGCCACGACGACACTCCAAAACACTGAAATCAGTGCAGTCATTTTATTGTACTGCATTCATCGCAGCAACCGGGGTTCGGGTCAGCGTCACAACGGGCCGGAGGCACCATGACCGCCCGCGCCCAAATCCTCATCCGCGCCGTCGACGAGACGCGCGGTGCCTTCGACTCGGTCAAGCGGGGCCTGGGCGGCTTGGCTGATGCCGCCCGCAGTGTCAACGGCGTGCTCGCCGGGCTCGGAGTGGCCCTGTCGGCCGCGGGCCTCGGGGCCATGGTCAAGTCGGCGCTGGAGTCGGCCGATGCGCTCAACAAGCTCTCGCAGCGCGTGGGCATCACGGTGGAGGCGCTCTCCACTCTGGTGCCGGCGGCCGAACTCTCCGGTGTCTCGGCGCAGACCTTCGAGTCCGGGCTCAAGAAGCTCGCCACCGCGATGCTCGAGGCGGCCACGGGCTCGGAGGAGTCCGCCCGGCGCTTTGCGGCACTCGGCGTGGCGTTCCAGGACCAGGACGGCACGCTTCGCGCGACCGACGCGGTGCTGCTCGATCTGGCCGATCGCTTCCAGGCCATGCCCGACGGCGCGCAGAAGTCGGCGCTGGCGGTGCAACTGTTTGGCAAGAGCGGCGCCGAGCTCATCCCCTTCCTGAACCAGGGGCGCGAGGGCATCGCGGCATTGACCGGCGAGATGCAGGCGCTGGGCGTGCAGATCGGCGGGCAAACGGCTGCGCAGGCCGAGGCGTTCAACGACGCCTTGGCCAAGATCAAGCTCGCCGCCACCAGCATCGCCAACCGGGTGATCGAGGCCTTCCTGCCGGCGATGAACGAGATGGCCGGCGGGATGGTCGAGTCGGCCAAGCAAGGCGGGGCCTTGCGCGCGATCCTGGATGGCGTGGTGCTGGTGCTCAAGACCCTGGCGCTCGGGGCGGCCACCGTCGGCAAGGCCTTCGTCGCCCTGGGTGAGGCGATCGGTGCTGGCATGGCCGCCGCAGTCGAGGCCCTGCGCGGCAACACCGCCGGGGCCAAGGCCATCATCGCCGACCTCAAAGGCAGCCTGATCAAACGACTCGATGAGCTGGCCGAGTTCCGGGACAGCCTGTTCGACCCCAAGCCCATCGAGGTCCAGGCGCCCAAGGTGCAGGCCGACCCGGCGCTGTTGCAGCGGCTCACGGCTCCGGGCAAGACCCGCGACACCGCGAGCGCTCAGGCTGCGTGGATGCAGGCCCGGCTCGACGCCGAGTTCACCCTGCTCAAAGACGGCTTGCGCCGCCAACAAACCGCGCTCGACGCCGCGCTCGAAGACCGGCTCATTTCCGTCCGCGACTACTACGCCCGCAAGACCGCGCTCGAGCAGCAGGAGCTCGACGCCGAGATCGCGCTCACGCAGCAGGCGCTTGCGCGCAGCCGGCAGGTGGCAGCCAGCGGCGGCAGCGAGGACGAGCGCCTGCGCGGCAAGGCCGAGGTCGCCAGGCTCGAGGCCGAGCTGATCGCGCTCAACAACAAGCGCGCCGACGTCGAGCAGAGCAACGCCCGAGCCGCGGCCAAGGCCGAGCGCGAGCTGGCCGATGCGCTGGCACAGGCCCGCGAGGAACTGGCCAGGCTCACCGGCACCGACACGGCGCAAGACCGGCGCGCCGCGATCGAGCGCAGCTACCGCGACCTGCGCGCGCGCCTGCTGGCCGAGAGCGATGCCGATGGCGTGGCGATCATCGACCGCCTGATCGACGTCAAGGCCGCGCAGGCCAACCTCGAGGCGCTCGAAGCGCAGTGGCGGCAGGTCACCGAGCGGCTGCGCAACGCGCAGGAGGGCATCCAGATCCAGCAGCAGGCCGGGCTGCTCACCGAAGCCCAGGCGCGGCAGCAGATCGTGGCCTTGCAGCGCGACTCGGCGGCCGAGATGCAGCGCCTGCTGCCAGCGCTGGAGCAGGCCGCGCAGGCGATCGGGCCGGAGGCGGTGCTGCGGGTGCAGGCCTGGCGCAACGAGCTTACGCGCACGCGGCTGGTCACCGATGAACTCGCCCCGGTATGGAACCGCATCGGCGAGGCCTTCGGGCAGGCGGTGCAGGGGATCGTCAGCGGCGCGCAATCCCTGCGCGAGGCGCTTTCCAACATCTTCCGCAGCATCGCGGACGCCTTCCTGCAAGAGATGGTGCTCAAGCCCTTCCAGCAGTGGGTGGCGATGCAGGCGCGGATGCTCGCCGTCAAGCTGGGCTTGCTCCAGCAGGAACAGGCCGCCGAGACCGCCGCGGCCGCGCAGTCAGTGGCGACCAAGCAGGCCGAGGCGGCGGCCAAGGTCAGCGCCAATGCCGCCGAAGCCGGCGCCGGGGCGGCCGCCTCGCAGGCCGCGATCCCCGTCGTGGGCCCGGGGCTGGCGATTGCCGCGATGGTGGCGATGGTGGCTGCGGTCATGGCGCTGCTGGGCAACATCAAGAAGTTCGCCGCGGGCGGCTACGTCACCGGCCCCGGCAGTGCAACCAGCGATTCCATCCCCGCGCGGCTGTCGGCCGGCGAGTACGTGGTGCGCGCGGCGGCCGTGCAGCGCGTGGGCGTGGCCTTCCTGGATGCCATCAACGGCCTGCGCACCCCGCCGGTCTGGGACGGGCAGCGCCTTGCCTTTGCCGCCGGCGGGCTGGTGCCGCCGGTGAGCGCACCGCCCGCGCCGCCGCCGGTGCAGCAGGCCGTGCGCATCGTCAACGCCATCGACCCGGGCGTGACGCACGACCACCTGCAAACGCCCGCCGGCGAGCGGGTGATCCTCAACATCATCGGCAGGAACGCCCGCGCGGTCCGTGCCGCACTCCAGGGATAAGCCATGGCCTTGTTGTTCATCGACGGCTTCGACCACTACGACCCGCAGCAGCCAGACGACTTCGGCCAGCCGTGGCTGGCGCGCGGCAAGGCGGCGTACCTGTCGCCGCAGGCCACGCGCATCCAGGGCCGTCGGCCGTCGTCCTACGCGCTGCGCCTGCCAGCCGGCAGCGGCGGCGGCTATGTGAAGAACCTCGACGCCGGCACGGCCAGCCTGATCGTCGGCGCGGCCCTGCGCGTGGCGCCGTTCGAAAACACCTATCAAGAGCCGGTGCTGCTGGGCGTGCGCGACGCCTCCGCGCAGGTGGCGCACCTGGTCAAGATCGGCGAGGACGGGCGGCTCAGGCTCTACCGTCGGCAATCCAGCTACGACCAACTGCTCGCGACCTCGATCGCCACCGCGCCGGCGCGCGGCTGGCACTACGTCGAGCTGAAAGTCGTGCAGGGAACCGGCAGCGGCACGCTGGACGTGCGCGTCAACGGGATGCTTGCCATCCAGCTCAGCGGGCAGGACACGCTGCAAGGCGGCGGACAACTGCTGACGGCCTTCGTGGGCGCGGTGCCGGGTGAGCCGTGCCCGGTGACGGTCGATGTGGACGATCTGTACCTCGCCGACACTGCGGGCACGCTCAACACCACCTTCCTGGGTGATGTGCGGGTCGATGCGCTCCCGCCCCAGGCCGATGGCAGCCTGACCGAGTGGACGGTCGAAGGCGCATCCAGCGCTTGGGCTGCGGTGAGCGACGGCGATGAGGCCAGCGGCATCCGCGCGGATGCGGCCGGCCTGCGCCAGAGCTTCGACATCGCGCCGCTGCCGGCGATGGCCACGCCCGCCATCCACGGCGTGCAGGTGACGCTGCTGGCGCGCAAGACCGATGCGGGGCCGGGCCAGGTGCGGGGTCTGGCGGTCAGCGGGTCGCAGACCGCCGTGAGCGCCGACCTCATCCTGCAAGAGCAGCTGGCCTGGCACACGGCGCTGTTCGAAGCCGATCCGAATGCCGGTTCGGCGTGGAGTGAAGCCGCCTTGAATGCGGCCGAGTTCGGGGTGGAAGCGGGATGACGCAGCGGCGCATCGCCACCGGGCTGACCGAGACCGCGGCCGTGCCGTCGCCGGGCGCGGCGCTGGCCGCGCTGCGCGCCGAGACGATGGCGGCCCCGATGCCGGGTGCGGCGGCCAGCGCTCTGCATGCCGAGGCGCTCGCCGCGCCGGAGAGCGGCAACGCCCTGGCCGCGCTGGTGGTCGAGGTGCTGCGCCGCGACACCGCCGCGGCCGCCATCGTCGCCACCGGCATGGACGCCTTCGGCGATGCGCCGTGGCCGGATGCTCAGCGCGGGGTGTTCGCCTTCCGCCACGACTGGGCCGAGCCGCTGATCGAACGCTTGCAGTGGCAGACGGCCGTCGCGCGTCTGGCCAGCGGCAACGAGGCGCGGCAGGCGCTGCGCCTGGTGCCGCGCCGCACGCTGACCTACCACGTCGGTCATGGGCGCGCCAGCGATGCGCTGGTCGCGGACTGGCTGGCCGACCATCTCGGGCAACTGGCGCTGTGGCCGCTGCCGCAGCGGGCGTGCGCGCTCGTGCAGCCGGCGCAGGCGGGGGATAAGGCGCTGGCCGTGACGGCGTTCGACGCGGCCTGGTGGGAGCCGCCGACGGCAGAGCTGCGCCTGACGGACTTCGGCCTTGCGCGCGTGGACACCGCCATGCCGCAGGCGCTGGTGATCGCCGCCGATGGCTGGCAGGTGGTGGCGATCTCCGAAGTGGAGCCGGACCTGCTCTGGCTGGACGTGCCGCTGACGCGCGCGGTGCCGGCAGGCGCGGCAGTCATGCCGCTGGTGTGGGGCCGGGCGCTGGAGGCGGCCGATCTGGCGCAGTGGGTGCCGGGCATGGCGGGCGGCAGCGTCCAGGCCCAGCTTCAGCCCGCGCCGCCACCGGACCCGGATGTGCTCGACGACCCCTGGCTCGACGAGATTCCGGTCTGGCCGGATGGCAACTGGCGCGACGACCCTTCCGTCACGGCGCAGGGCGCGCTCACCCGGCAAGACCTCTCGCCCGCCGAGCCGTGGGCGCGCCGCGATGACCCGTGGCCGACGACGACGTTCCAGCGGCGCTATCTGGCGGCCGGCGCAGAGGAGATCGAGCGCTGGCGCGCGCGGCTGTGGCGCACGCAGGGCCGCCTTGAAGCCTTCTGGCTGCCCGATGGCCTGGCGCCGGTGCTGCGGGTGACGGCAGAGGCTGACCCCGATGATGGCTTCCTGCGGGTGACGGGCGAGGAGGTTTCGGCCTTCTGGCACCGCCCAGCCGCTTGCCTGATCCTGCACCCGGACGGCACGCGCCAGCACGCGCTCACGGCCACGGCCCATCATGATGCGGGCGGCGTGCTGGTGCTGCGCTCCGGGCTGGACGCGCCGGTGCCCGCCGGCAGCCGCGTGGTGCGGCTTGCGCGCTGCCGCCTCGACCACGACGCCGTCGATCTTTACTGGCACACGCCCACGCTGGTCGAGATACCCGTCACGGCGCGTCGATTGCCCGAACCGCGCGGGCAGGAGGCGCCGCCCCGGGAGGAATATTGATGGAGATCGAGCTGTACACCTTCGCGGGCAGCAGCGCCACGTTCCGCCTCACCCCGCACGAGCCCGAGGTCGTGCTGGACGGGGATCGGTATGCGAGCCTGCCGATCGGACGCACCGAGCTTGCGCTGGGGGCCGAGGCCGCCAAGTCCGCGCTGGACCTGACCGTGCCGCCGGAGTGCGCTCTGGTGCGGCATCTGCTGGCGAGCGCGATCACCGGCGAGTCCACGGCGGTGACGCTGCGCGTGGCCACCGTCGATGGCGGGATCACGGGCACGCGCTGGATGGGCCGGGTGCTCGGGGTGGAGGTGGCCGGTGACGCCGCCCGCATCCGCTGCGAGTCCGCCCAGGTGAGCCTCAAGCGCATCGGCCTGCGGCGGCTCTACAGCCGCGCGTGTTCCCACGTGCTGTATTCGGCGGCGTGCGGGGCGACGCCGATCACCGCCAGCGCCAGCGTGAGCAGCAGCACGGGGCGCAGCGTCGATCTCGCGGGCGGCGTGCCCGCCGCGGTGGCCGGCACGCTCGCCGGCGGCTGGCTGGAAACCGCTGCCGGCGCGCGCCACATGATCGTGCGCGAATCCTCCGCGGGCGTGGAGCTGCTGTATCCGGTGCCGCTGGCGCCCGGGGAGGGCGTCACGCTGGCCGCCGGCTGCGATCACACCACCGCCACGTGCGCGGCGCGCTTTTCCAACCTCGACAACTTCGGCGGCTTCCCCTTCATCCCGTCGAAGAACCCGTTTGCGACCGGAGTGTTTTGAGCATGTGGTACATCGTCGCCATCGTCGTCACCGCGCTGATCTCGATCGCGCTCCAGCCCAAGCCGCCCGCGCCGAAGCCGGCCGCGCTGGAGGATTTCGATGCGCCCACGGCCGAGGAAGGCCGGCCCATTCCCGTCGTGTTCGGCGCGGTGCTGATCCGCGGCGCCAACGTCGTTTGGTATGGCGATCTTTCCGCCGAGCCGATCAAGAAGAAGAGCGGAGGCAAGAAGTGAGCGGGCCGACCGTCACCATCGATCACGTGCGCGCCGCGGGGATGTGCGTGCACGGCGCGCGCGCGTGGTTTGCGCGGCATGGTCTGGACTTCCGCGCCTTCCTGCGTGAGGGCATCGCCGCCGAGACGATGCTGGCCACCGGGGATGCGATGGCGCTGCGCGTGGTCGAAATCGCCCGCCAGCGGCAGCAGGAGCCGCGCTGATGGGTGGCAAAAGCAAGAAGCAGACGGTCGGCTACCGCTACCGGATGGGCCTGCACCTGGTGCTGTGCCAGGGGCCGGTGGATGCGGTGCAGGAAATCCAGGTCGGCGATCGCACCGCCTGGGGCGATGCCAGCCGCGCGGTCCTGCCGCGCGGGCATGGGCTGGGGCGCCTCCACATCCACGCGCCCATGCTGTTCGGCGGCGACGAGCGCGAAGGCGGGGTGGTGGGCGATCTCGACGTGCTGGACGGCGCGGCCACCCAGGGCCGCAACGACTACCTGATGAGCCGCCTGGGGGCATCCATCCCGGCGTTCCGCGGGGTGCTGTCGATCGTGGCGCGCAAGGTGCAGGTGGCCGCGAACAACCCGTACCTGAAGCCCTGGGCGGTGCGCGTGCGGCGCTTCACGGCGGGCTGGCATGGGGAGGTCTGGGGCGCGCTTGATGCCGAAATCCGCGCCTGGGATGAGACGGCGCACCGCTGGCAGACCATCGGCATGAACCCGGCGCACATCCTGGTGCAGTGCCTGACCGACCCACACTGGGGCATGGGCTATCCGCTGAGCGCCATCGGCAACAGCTTCGCGGGGGCTGTCTGGACGCTGGCCAGCGAGCAGTTCGGCCTGAACCTGATCTGGACCCGCCAGCAGCCCATCGAGAGCTTCATCGCCCAGGTGCTCGACCACATCGGCGGCATCCTCTACGTCGATCCCGAGCGGGGCACCTTCGAGCTCAGGCTGCTGCGCGACGATTACGCGATCGACGACTTGCCGCGGCTGGGGCCGGACGAAATCGTGCGCATGGAGCGCTTCGAGCGCGCGCAGTGGGGCGAGCTGCCGAACGAGATCACCGTGGTCTATACCGACTGGGCCACGGGCAAAGAAGCCGCCGTCTCGGTGCAGAACTTGGCCGCCATCCAGCTGCAAGGCGGCGTCATCAACCAGCGACGCGACTATCCGGGCGTGAACTACGGCCCGCTGGCCGCGCGCCTGGCCTTGCGCGATCTGCGCGCGCTGGGCTCGCCGCTGGCCCGCATGACCTTGACCATCGCCCCCGTCAGCCTGGAGCGCCCGCCCTTGCCGGGCGATGTGTTCCTGCTGCATTGGCCGCGTCTCGGCATCGAGCGCATGGTGGTGCGCGTCACCGGCATCGACACGGGCGCGCTGGGCGCGGCCGAGTGGCGCATCGAAGCGGTGGAAGACGTGTTCGGCATGAGCAACACCGTGCTCTCGCCGCCGCCACCGCACGTCGAGGAGCCGCCGCTGGAGGCGCTGCCGCCAGCCCTGGTGCTGGCGGTGGAAGTGCCGTACTGGGAACTGGCGCGCAACCTGAGCCGGGCCGATCTGGCCCAGGTCACCGACACCGACACCTACGTCGGCGCGCTGGCCGCCGCCGGTGGTACCGGGCAGTTGAACTGGCAACTGGCGACCGGGGCCGCCAGCGGCGATCTCGCGCCCGTGGTGGGGGAGGACTACGCGCCGCTGCTCACGCTCGATGCCGCACTGCCGGTGAGCGAGGCCGATGCGCTGGCCGTGCCGGTGACCGCTGTCAGCCAGCCGCAGCGCCTGGCCGTGGGCGACTACGCCTACCTGGTCGATGCCATTGGCCAGATCCTGGAAGCGGTGGCGATTCTGGCCTTCGACGCCGTAGCCGGGACGGTGGACCTCGCCCGCGGCGTGCTCGACACCACGCCGCAAGCCCACGCCGCCGGCACGCGGCTGGTGGGGGTGGGCGAATGGCTGGCCGCCGAGACCACCGAACGCGCCCCGGGCGAGTCGGTGTTCGTCGCCGCCATCCCGCGCACCTCGACCGACCAGGGCGATGCCGTGCTCGCGGCCAACGGCCAGCCGCTGCTGCTCGCCGGCCGCCAGGCGCGGCCGTACCCACCCGGGCGCATCCGGCTCAACGGCCAGCGCGAGCCCGCCGTGGTCGCCGGCGACTTGACCCTCACCTGGGCGCACCGCGACCGCATCCAGCAGACCGCCTACCTCGTGCGCCAGGACGAGGGCGACATCGGCCCCGAGCCCGGCACCACCTACACCGTGCGCATCCGTGACCGCAATGGAACCCTCGTGCGCAGCGAAACGGGCATTACCGGCGACACCTGGACCTGGGACGTGGCCAGCGCTGCGGCAGATGCGGGCAGCGCCGGGGATACCGTCACCATCGAGATCGAGGCCGAGCGCGACGGGCTCACGAGCTGGCAGGCGCAGACGCGCACCACCGACCGCACCGGCTACGGCCTGCGCTGGGGACAGCACTGGGGCGGGGTGTGAACCCGCCGGAAATCCCGTTTGAACGCACCGCAAGGAGATCTGTCATGGCATTCACCGACCCGAACCTTGGTCTTGCCTACGGCTGGACGCTGGGCGAATCCGGCTGGCACACCGAGATGGACGCCAACCTCAAGCGCCTGGGCGCCATCGTCGGCCTGTCCGTGAAGGACCGCGACTTGACCGCGCCACCGACCAGCCCTGCCAACGGCGACCGCTACATCATCCCCGCCGGCGCCACCGGCGCCTGGGCCGGCAAGGCCGACCAGATCGCCGTGCGGATCGACGGCGCCTGGGAGTACCACGCGCCCCAGATCGGATGGCTGGCCTACGTCGAGGACGAGGCCAAGCTCACGGTCTTCAAGCCCACCGGCTGGAGCGCTGGCATCGCCATCTGACCCTCACACCGATCCGTCACCCCTGGACCCGCCTTGGTGCGACGAGCATCAGGCGGGTTTGTTCGTTCCATCCCTGGAACTCACCCCTTCGGGGCTAACGCGCCAATCCGCTCCTAGCGGATTGGTCGCATTTTTGGGAGACCTGCCATGACCGAACCCGAACAACCGCCCGCCCTCGTCGAGAACATGCTGCTTCTGCGCCGCGAGGACTTCGACGAACTGCTGGACCGCGCCGCTGAACGAGGAGCCGAGCGTTGCCTTGCCCATCTCGGGCTGGAGAACGGCAGTGCCGCGAAGGACATTCGCGAACTGCGCGATCTGTTGGAAGCCTGGCGCGATGCCCGGCGCACGGCCTGGCAGACCACCGTCAAGGTCATCACCACCGGCATCCTGGCCGCTCTGCTGGTCGGTGCCGCCATCAAGCTCAAACTGATGGGGGGCCCGCAATGATCGAGACCTTGCTCGGTGGTCTCCTCGGCGGGGCCTTCCGCCTGGCGCCCGAGGTCCTGAAGTGGTTGGATCGCAAGGGCGAACGCGGCCACGAACTGGCGATGCAAGACAAGGCGCTGGAGTTCGAGAAGCTGCGTGGCGCGCAGCGCATGGCCGAGATCGGTGCGGCCGCGGACGCCGCGTGGAACACCGGGGCCATCGAGGCCTTGCGGGAGTCGGTCGCCGCCCAGGGCCAGCGCTCTCGCGTTCGATGGGCCGATGCGTTGTCGGTCAGCGTCCGCCCGGTGATTACCTACTGGTTCATGGCGCTGTACTGCGCCGCCAAGACCGCGGCGTTCGTGGGCGCGGTCGATGCCGGGGTAGAGTGGATCCCCGCCATCCAGGCCGCCTGGACCGAGGCGGACCAAGCGCTATGGGCCGGCGTGCTGAATTTCTGGTTCTTGGGCCGGGTGTTCGAACGGGTGCGACCCACGAACTGGTAAGTGTTGCTTACAAGTTCAGATCCAGAGATGCGTATTCCTCCACAAGCCATTGAGCTGGCCAAGCGCTTCGAGGGCTTCCATCGCGTGCCCAAGCATGACCCCGGCCGCGCGCATCCCTACGTCTGCCCGGCCGGCTATTGGACCATCGGCTACGGCCACCTCTGCGATCCGAAGCATCCGCCGATTACAGAGGCCCTGGCGGAGCGCTACCTAGCGGAAGACCTCAGGATCGCGCTGGCTGCGACGTTGCGCTACTGCCCGGTGCTGGCGACCGAGCCGGAGGGGCGGCTCGCCGCCATCGTGGACTTCACCTTCAACCTCGGCGCCGGGCGGCTGCAGACGTCGACGCTGCGGCGGCGGGTGAACCAGCGAGATTGGGTTGCGGCCAGTCAGGAATTGCGCCGCTGGGTCTATGGCGGAGGAAAAATGCTGCCTGGGCTGGTCGCCAGACGCGCGGCAGAGGCTGCATTCCTCTCATGTTCGATTATTTCTTAGCCTTCGACTACGTTTGCACTGGCGCCTTGCCTAGGCTCGGCGCATGTAGGGGACTTGTGCGGGCTAGGAATGCTAACCCGCACCAATGTGGCATTTCTCATTAGATCACTTAGATTTCCGGAAACAGCCGTGCTGGTGAGCGAAGCCAGATTCTGCAACACAGCGCCTTGGTAAAAATGCCGTCTGCACAAACTTACAAATTTCTTCGTTTGAAAGCATGATGATTGCTCCTTCCTGAGTTGAGTGGGCAAACGTTGGTGCCACTATTTCTGGGCCTTCCGTTTCACGCCATAAAAAAGGCCGCCTGCGAAGAAGAGGGATGTACTTCCAACCCAGACGGGTTGCCCGGTTGCACCAAGTTGTGTTTGAGCGAATATCGTTAACCCTAGAACCGCAACCAGCCATGAAGCGATAGCTATTCCAAGCGAGACGCCCCATCCAGCGCCACCTCTATCTGAAAATGCAGTAGTCCGAAGAAGTGACCCGAAAAAATAGCCAACTACTGCTGCGATGATCATTTGCACCATGTTGTTTTGCTCCCTAACACCTGAGTTAAGCCGCGCCGCGAAGCGGCGTCGGCTTGAATGAATTGTTAGCTGTCATGGGCCCTGCACGACAACAGCCCGACCATTTTCTTGTTTGAACGTGAACCTGTACTCC